>JAEWQP010000038.1 GCA_023399155.1 Verrucomicrobiota bacterium
CGCCAAGGGACGACCCTCATCAAACAGCCGATACGCGGACACGTCTCGATTCGTGACACCACGGCCTCCGAAATGTCGAGGCTGCGCGTTTCGCAATCCGGACGTTCGCCCGCCTCCTGCCCGAGGACGCGTTCCATGCCCTGCGGTTCGACCTCGTGCATTCTTGATCCCGAACCTTTGCGCCTTGGCGTCTTGAGGCCGCACCGCGGCCGGGCGCGAGCCTCTCCTCACGAGTTGGGCGCGGGGAAACGCGAGACATCCCACACACTCTCCTCTCCACGATTCCATCGTCGAGCTCACCGAGTTGCATCGCGCAAAGACGCAAAGGCGCCAAGGGAAGACCCTGATCAAACAGCCGAGACACGGACGCGTCTCGACTCGTGACACCACGGCTTCCGCAAAGTCGGCCCTGCGCCACTGGCACTTCAGACGTTCGCCCGCATCCTACCGGAGGACGCGTCTCGTGCCGTCCGGTTCGTCCTCGTGCATTCTTGATCCCGAACCTTTGCGCCTTGGCGTCTTGAGGCCGCACCGCGGCCGGGCGCGCGCCTCTCCTCACGAGTTGGGCGCGGGGCGACGCGAGCGATCCGCAGTGCGGCCTCGCTTGAAACGCGTCAGGAATCACGGTCCCGCGACAAGGCACCCGGTCGAGCTTCTGCCCTCTGCTCTCGCGTGCCCAGATTTTCCCTACGCCAGAAACCCCGTAGCCGGATCCTCGACGAAGCGACCGATCGTGAAGCAACGTTTATCGACCGTATCAGCCCTCCGGCAATCCGCCGCTCCCGTCAATACTTCCCTTGCTGAAATAGGGGACGAAGTCTCTTGTTCCCTATGTCAACTAGGGAAAGAAACGACCATGGCCAAGATCGACCTTCTGCAGGGTACCCTTGAAATGATGATCCTCCGTGTCCTGCACGGCGGGGCCCAGCATGGCTGGGGCATCGCCCAGAAGATCCACGTGCTCTCGGAGGACGCGCTCAAGATCGAGGAGGGCTCGCTCTACCTCGCGCTTTACCGGATGCAGCGCCGCGGGTGGCTCAAAGCCAGGTGGGGCACATCTGAAAACAACCGCCGCGCCAAGTTCTATGAGCTGACGAAGACCGGCCGCAAGAAACTCGAAGACCAGACCTCGGCATGGGACCGCCTCTGCGCCGCAATCGCCACGGTGATGCGCGCGCCCTAGAGGAAAAGCCGTTGAGGCTTGTCGAACCGAACCCGGGAGTTACCCCATGAGAACCCTGCTCCGCCGCTTCCTCGCCCTCTTCCGTGGCGCGAAGCTCGACCACGAGATGGACGAAGAGCTGCGCGCCCATCTCGACCGCGAGACCGAGCAAAACCTGGCCCGCGGCATGTCGCCCCGCGATGCGCGCTTTGCCGCACAGCGTGCCTTCGGGGGAGTCGAGCAGGTCAAGGAGCGAGAGCGGGATGCCCGTGGAGGCCGCTGGTTCGGCGACCTGCTCCGCGACCTGCAGTGCAGCGCCAGGATACTGGCGAAGAACCCGGGATTCGCCGCGGTCGCCGTGCTGACGCTCGCCTTGGGACTCACCGTGAACACCACGATCTTTTCCATGGCGAGCGATCTGTTGCTTCGACCGCTGCCCGCCACCGATCCCGATCGGCTGGTTGTCATCGCGCAAACCCTTCCGAAGTTCCGGTACAACCTGCCCCTCTCGTATCCAGACTTCATTGACTTCAGGCGACAGGTCGACGACGGCGGTTCGGAGACGCCCGAATTGGCTCAGGCCTTCGCCGGACTGATGACCTACAAGAATGAGGAGGTCCATCTGAGCCGCTCCGGGCGCGGCATCGAGCGCGCGTGGGTGCACGCCACCAGCAACAACTACTTCTCCGTGCTGGGTGTGAACCCGCAGCTCGGGCGGCTGTTTCTGCCGACCGAAGGGCATTCAGCGGGCGCCGATCCCATCATGGTGCTCAGCGATGCGGGCTGGCGGGCGCACTTTGGCGCCGACCCGCATGTCGTCGGTCAGCAGGTCAAACTCAACGGGGTGTCGTTCACGGTGGTCGGCGTGACCCCACCCGGTTTCGTGGGCGCAGTCTGGGGCGCTGGGATCAGCGGTTTCGTGCCGATCACGATGCACCCGCAGATCATGCCGGCCCAGGCGGGAATGATCTTCGGCCGCGGAGATGCGGCCGGCTTCATGGTCGGACGGCTGCAACCCGGCGCGTCTGTCGCGCAGGCCCGCGCGGCGGCCGATCTGATGATGTCCCGTCTCCTCGCGGCCCATCCCGACTATCACGTTGAGGGGACCTCGATGGTCGTACTGCCCGAGAATCGCAGTCGGCCCTCGCCGCATGTCGCGACGGCCGCCCCGTTCATTCTCGCTGCGCTCGTCGTGTTGTCGTTGCTTGTGCTGGCGGTGGCCGCGGCCAACGTCGCGAACCTGCTCTACGCGCGCGCCGCCGATCGTGAACGTGAACTCGCCCTGCGCGGCGCGCTCGGTGCCTCCCGCGGCCGCCTGTTGCGCTATCTGCTGGCCGAAAGTCTGCTCCTCGCCCTCCTCGCGGGTTTCGTCGGCACCGTCGCCTCCCGTGCGCTGCAGCCGGCCATCGATGGACAATTCACGCCACCTGGGTTTCCGCCTGGGGCCCCCATGGGTTTCGACTGGCGGCTGATCGCCTTCACGCTCCTGGCGTCGGCCGCGACAGGGCTGTTCACCGGGCTCCTCCCTGCACTGCGGGCCACGCGGATCGATATCCTGCCGCTGTTGAAAGGTGGATCGCCGAATGCCACGCGCACGCGACACCCGTGGCGCAGCCTGCTCGTCGTGGGGCAGGTGGCCGCTTCGAGCGTCGTGCTCGTGTGCGCCGGACTGGCAGTCCGCAGCCTGCACCAATTGTCGCAGGTGAAACTCGGGTTCGAGCCGACCCGACTGCTGGTCGCCTCGTTGGATCTGGGACGACAGCGCTACACGCAGGAGGCGGGCGTCGTGTTTCGGGCCGGGGTACGGAAACGCGTCGGGGCATTGCCAGGCGTATCGCGCGTGACCATCGGGGAGTTTGTGCCTTTCGAAACGGTGATGGGGAGTCGGGGCGATGTCGGCGCCGAGGGCGAGCCGGTCCGCAAGGAAGCGAAATTTGAGCCCACCATCGCCCAGTCGGTGGATTTCGACTACATCGAGGCGCTTGGCCTCACCGTGGCCGAAGGTCGCGGGTTCACCGAACACGACAATGCCGACCACCCGCCGGTGGCGGTCATCAGCCGCGCCCTCGCCAGCCACCTCTGGCCGGACGAGAGTGCGATCGGCAAGCGGCTGCAAATGAGCCAGCGGCCTCCTGGCATCGAGGTGGTCGGGGTGCTGGGTCCCGCGCGCTTCGGGAGTATGACATCGTCCGCCGAGCGTCTGCTGTTCATGCCACTCGCTCAGCGCTACCAGGGACGGATCAGGCTGGTCGTGCGCACCGAGTCCGATCCTCTTCTTCTCGCTTCCAGCGTGCAACAGGTCGTGCGCGAGATGGATCCCGACCTGCCGGTCTCGGACCTTCGCACGTTCGACGACCACATGGCGCGCAGCCCCAGCGCGCTCATGCTGCCGCGGCTCGGCGCGCTCGTGGCGGGGAGCCAGGGGCTGATCGCGCTGCTGCTCGCGGCGCTGGGGGTGTTTGGCGTGGTTTCGTTCGCCGTGTCGCGCCGCACCCGCGAGATCGGCATCCGGATCGCGCTCGGTGCCACTCCGGCCGGCGTAGTGCGGCTGGTGACCCGGGAGGGCCTCCGCCTCGTCGTGATCGGCCTGGCCGTCGGTCTGCTCGCGGGTCTGGGTATCTCGCGGCTTTTTGCCGGACTGTTGTATGGAATCAGCGTCGGCGATCCGGTGGTGTTTCTCGCCGTGCCCGCGATCGTGTTGCCTATGGCGCTGCTCGGCTGCTGGCTGCCAATTCGGCGCGCCACCCGCGTCGATCCGATGGCGGTGCTGCGCTCAGAGTAACCAGCGACTGAATACAGTCAACGTGACAGCTGCACGACCGGCTGGAAACGATCAAGGCGCAGAGGACCTTCGTTCACTGACGTCGGCTCGGATCAGGTTTCGAAAGAGGTGAGTCACACCGATGAGACCAGGGCGGGCGTGCCCAAGTCTGTGCGGCGCCTGCCATCGATCTGCTCGCAGGCTGCAAACTCGCGTGCGCCCGCGAGCACGCAGCCTGCGACGGGCCGGACACAGAATGAATGAACCACACCTGCTCGTGGCCACCGGCGGCGATCCCCGTTGACCCCTCCGATCCATTGCGGTTATCTGAGGCGACTCATAACTGCTCGTGCCCGCGCCCCCCCGAAACGGAGACGAGCTACCCCGAAGGTGCAGGGTTTCTTGCGATGAATACTCAGACAACGGTTCGCGGACTGTTCTTGCTGCTGCTGTTTTCGCGGTTGGCCATACCTGGTCTCGCCGCTTCGTTCTCCGCTGAATTGGTCGAGACGCGAGCCGGTGAGACCCGGACGTGCCCATTCCATTATCAGGACGGAAGCTACCGTTTCGACGTCGTCGAGGATGGCCAGACCCGGATCATCACTGTCGATGGCGCGACGGGTGTCATGCGCGTTCTCGTGCCATCGGAGAAAGTCTACCTCGAGGCACGCTTCGAGGAGGAACTCAGCCGGTCGATCAATCCGTTCAACGCCTTCAGTTACTACCGCCAGACAGAGGACGCGAGATTGGAAGGTACCGAATCGATCGGCGGCCTCGAGTGCAGGAAGGTGGTGGTATCCAAAGAGGGACAAGTCATCATCACAGGCTGGCTGACGAGAGGCATCGGGTGTCCCG
Organism: Verrucomicrobiota bacterium; assembly: GCA_023399155.1. Classification (GTDB taxonomy): domain Bacteria; phylum Verrucomicrobiota; class Verrucomicrobiia; order Opitutales; family Opitutaceae; genus JAEWQP01. The sequence continues at coordinate 4,779 of JAEWQP010000038.1, forward strand.
TCAAGGTGGAGACCCAGGGCGATGCCCGTACGGTCGAACTGCGAAACATCAAACACGGACCGCAGGAGGCAGAGCTTTTCGCTGTGCCGGACGGATACGCGCCGGGTAAACCTCAGCCCTTGCCGGAATAATCCGGGTGGTGTGTGGGACACCGGTGGTTCAGCCCGCCCAAAGGAAACACCGAAGTTTGCTGGTGAGATCGCGAGCCCAAGAGCCGCTTGATCCCAAACCTTTGCGCCTTGGCGTCTTGAGGCCGCACCGCGGCCGGGCGCGAACCTCTCTTCAGGAGTTGGGCGCGGGGAAACGCGAGACACGATTCCATCGTCGACCTCACCGAGTTGCATCGCGCAAAGACGCCAAGGCGCCATGGGAAGACCCTGATCAAACAGCCGAAGCACGGACACGTCTCGACTCGTGACACCACGGCCTCCGAAAGATCGAGGCTGCGCGTTTCGCGCCACCAGACTTTCCTCCGCCTCCTGCCCGAGGACGCGTTTCGTGCCCTGCGGTTCGTCCTCGTGCCTTCTAGTTCCGAACCTTTGCGCCTTGGCGTCTTGAGGCCGCACCGCGGCCGGGCGCGCGCCTCTCCTCAGGAGTTGGGCGCGGGGAAACGCGAGACATCCGACACACTCTCCCCCCACGATTCCATCGTCGACCTCACCGAGTTGCATCGCGCAAAGACGCAAAGGCGCCAAGGGAAAGACCCTGATCAAACAGCCGAGACACGAACAGGTCTCGACTCGTGACACCACGGCCTCCGAAAGGTCGAGGCTGCGCGTTTCGCGCAACCAGGCGTTCGCCCAGGCGCGCGAAGTGCAATCCTCTTCAGAAGTTCGCTCGGCCGGCACGCGATGACCCGCTGACGCGTGCCCGCGAACGCGGCTGGTGCCCGGACCGGCAGGCGCTCTACGCTGGCGAGGATGGATTCCCTGCTCTCCTCAGCCGCGCACCGGCTGGCCACGGGCGATCCGCTCGCGGCGCTCACCCGACCTCCGCGCGGATTACTCAAGCGGCGGGATCGGAAAGCAGGCCCGAAGGTCGCGCCCCACCCTCGGACTCGGTGCACCGAGCCACCCGGCGTCCGCATCCGCGCCAACTCGCGCCAGATGCACACGCGTACCCGCAGAATACTCACGCCACGCCCCCGACCGCCCACCTCACACAGGCATCGCCACCTTTTCACCTCATCCCGACCCATCCCATCGACGCGACCAAGGTGTGCGGTCGGGCGGAAGCCCGGCCGCGAGGCGCGCGCAATAGAGAGCGCAGCAAAGTCGGTAACGCCTATTGAGCTCACGCCCGGGAGCAGTTTCATCGCGGCCATGGTCACCCCAATTCGCGTGTGTCTCCTCGCGGCACTTGCCCCAGCCCTGAACCTGTTCGGTGCCGATGTCGCCATGCGCGTCACGGATAAGAACTACCTCGATGCGCAAGGTTTCAGCGTGTTCCTCTACGACAGCACGTACCACCCGGTTTTCGTGGATCAGAAGAACACGGCGATGGAGATGATCCTCCACGGCCAGCGCATCGCCACGAATGGCGACGTGCGCCTGATGCCAACACCCGAGCAGTGGGACTTGGTGGCTACGCTCGCCGGGCGCGAGGCAGACAAGGCAAACAACCGGCTCACCGCCGACCTCGCTTTCCCGACGTTCGATCTCAGCTACACCCTCGAAGTCGCAGCAGAGGCCGGTGGCGTGAGGGTCAGCATCCATCTCGATAAGCCGCTGCCGGAGAATCTGGCCGGGCGCGCGGGCCTCAACGTGGAGTTCCTGCCCTCCATCTACATGGGCAAGGCCTACCTCGTCGATGGAACCCAGGCCGGCATCTTCCCGCGGACGCCCGGGGATCCGATGATCACCGTGCTGCCGTTGGCCGACGAACCGAAAAAGGCGTACTATCTCGAGGACTGGGACAAGGCCAAGGGATACACGCAGCCTCTCCCGTTTGCCACGGGCAGGACCATCACCCTCGGGGTCAACGACCCGCTCGCACGGGTGAGTGTCACGTCGGATACGGCCGACCTCATGCTGTTCGACGGACGCAGCCGCGCGCAAAACGGCTGGTTTGTGCTGCGATCACTGATCCCCACCGGCAAGACCAAGGACGCGATCGTCTGGCACATCCGGCCCGACGTGATCCCAAACTGGACACGGCCGCCCATGATCGCGCACAGCCAGGTCGGGTATGCGCCTGATTTCTCCAAGGTGGCGGTGCTCGAACTCGACCCGAACTACACCGGCCCGAAGACGGCCAGAGTGCTCCGCCTCATGGAGGACGGGTCATACAAGCCGGTGTTCGAGGCCCCGATCACGCCGTCGACCCCGTGGCTTCGCTACGTGTATTCGCATTTTGACTTCACCCCGGTCCGGGACCCGGGCCTCTACGTGATCGAGTACGCCGATCAGCGCACGTCGACCTTCCCCATCGCAAAAGACGCCTACGCCAACATCTGGAAACCCAGCCTGAGTCATCACATCGCGATCCAGATGGATCACGTCTCCGTTCGCGAAGGCTACCGGGTGTGGCACGGCGCCTCGCACCTGGATGATGCCCGGCTGGCGCCAGTCGTCGGGGAGCAGTTCGATGGCTGGAACCAGGCCACGGCCACGGATGGAAAGTACAAGGGCGGCGATCACATCCCCGGAATGAATGTGGGCGGCTGGTACGATGCCGGCGACTTCGACCTCGAGGAACCTGCGCAGCTAAACGTGATCCAGAACCTTGCGCTGGCGTATCGGGAATTCGATCTCACCTACGACCAGATCATGGTCAATGAAGCCGCGCGCGAGGTGGAGTTGCATCGGCCCGATGGCGTCCCGGATGCGGTGCAGCAGGTGAAGCACGGGGCCGTCTACATCCTGGCGCAGTTCCGCGCCTTTGGCCATTCGATCCGCGGCACGCACGAGCCGGACCTGCGCCAGTATACACACCTTGGCGACGGAGCGACCAAGACCGATGGACGCATCTATGATCCCAACCTGGGTCCCAACGAGGTGAAGGGCGACTACTCCGGCAGGCCGGATGATCGCTGGATCTTCTCCACGACCAACCCGTTCTTCCAGTGGCAGGCGATCGCGGCGCTCGCGGCCGCGGCCGATACATTGAAGGGCTGGGATGATGCCACAGCGAAGGAATGCCTGGAAACGGCCATGAAGGCATGGAACGACGAAATAACCAACCCGACGCCTTTCCCGGCCCGGTCGCATTTCGGCGGAGACCCGGAAGGAGCAGGTGGTGTGCTGGCGGCATCGCAGGGCGCGGTGACAGGCGCTCAAGGGACGCAAGGCGGGACGACCAGCCCGGCCACGCCGCCAACCGCGACCACGCCTCCGGTCGACTCCGGTCGCGGCCGCTTTGGTGTCGGCATGGACTGGCCCGCGGCGCTGGAGCTGACCATCGCGACGAAGGGCGGCGAACCCTACAAGTCCCGCCTGAAGGAGTTGTTCCCGCAGATGATCACCCCTGAACAGATGGACCTCCATGGTTGGCGGGCCGTCCGGGCCCTGCCGTATCTGGACTCCAGCGAGAAAGGCCAGCTCCGAGAAGCGGTGAAGACCTACATGGATGGGCTGGACAAGGAGCTGAACGCCACCCCGTTTGGCGTCCCTCCGAGCCTGCGCACCTGGGGCGGATCGGGCGCTGTCGTGGACATGGCGATACGAATGTATTTCCTGCACAAGGCCTTTCCTGAGCTGGTGAGCCCGGAATACACCCTCCGCGCCGTGAACTACATCCTCGGCACCCATCCGGTGTCCAGCACGTCGTACGTCGCCGGCGTGGGCACGGTCTCGCAGATGCAGACCTACAGCTTCAACCGCGGAGACCGCGCCTACATTCCCGGCGCAGTGATTCCCGGATACATCATCATCAAGCCCGATTTCCCGGAATCCCTCGACGACTTTGGTTTCCTTTGGTTCGAGCACGAGGCCGTCGTGGCCGGCTCGGCCAGCTGGGTCGTCGCCGGCAACGCCGCCGCCGCGCTCACAAGGAAGGAGCAGCCCTGATCATGCGCTGCAAGCAGTGAAAAAGCGGAGCCTGCGGTTCGGTCCGGCCGGATCTGCCGTAGCCGTTTCAGGTCGTACTAGCGTCCGGGAGTCCCCTGTCGGGCAGCCTCTCGCTTCCGGGACCGGCCCGTCCCACAATCGGAACGGTCCCGCGGAGCGGTCTTTGGATCGCGAGGCGCTATCGCCATCTGGTCCTGAGACTTGGCTACCCGCAGCGGGCCGTGGCATGGACGCTGCAGGGGATTCCGCCGATGATCCGACCCCAATTCCCCCGGCCGATCGCCCCCGGTGTTTGTCGTTCTTTTGGTGCGATCAGCGCGATCGCCGGGTTCATCATCTCCGGCATTGCAGTTACTCAGGGAGACGCGGACGCAGCGCCCTCTTCGGTCGAAAGCAGAGAGTTGCAGGCATCGCTCGACTCCTTTGGTTTCAATCCTCCCGAAAACGGTGCAGAGCTTTTCGCACCGGATGTCGTTTCCCGGCCGGATCGCTTTGAGGCGCGCATCGCGTTTTCTCCCGATCTCCGGGAGTGTTACCTCACCGAAACGGATGCGACTTTCTCCCGCCCAAGGCTTCTTGTGGCACGCCGCGGAAGCGACGGATGGTCGGCGTTCGAGGCGGTCGGGTTCGGCGCGGCATTCGCCGTGTGCCACGAGCCGTTCGTGTCGGACGACAACCAGCGCCTCTACTTCACGGCCGACGGTCGGGACCGGGCCACCGGAGACGCGCGCGACTTCTGGGTCGTCGAACGGACGGAATCCGGCTGGGGCGAACCGGCCCGTCTGGCCGAGCCGGTCAACTCGAACGCTGTCGAGTTCTACTTCAACCAAAGCTCCGACGGCACCATCATCTTCACGTCGAATCGCCCGGGTGGATACGGTGATTTCGACCTCTACCAGGTCGAGACAGACCCCGAGGGCTTGGTGCGTGCCGTGAATCTGGGAGCCCCATGCAATACTCCGGGTCCTGAGTTCGATCCATGCCTGTCGACGGATGGTCGGCTCTTGGTGTTCGCCTCGGCGCAGCATGGCGAGCCTCACCTGGATATCTACATGTCCTCGCGTGATTCGCGAGGGGTGTGGGCAAAGCCGGTTCCGGTACGAGGCGACGTCAACACCGCGGCAAACGAGTATGCCCCCACGTTTTCTCGAGACGGCCGCTGTTTGTTCTTCGTGCGTCACGACGGAAAGCAGAGCGACGTGTTCTGGGTGGCCACGGACCAAATCGGGGAGATGCAGACCGGGGATAGGTCTCGCCCCTGACACAGTCGGCCTCCGGAAAGTCCGCACGCCGTCAGTCCGCGATCCGGACGTTGGCCCTTCCCCCAGGATGCGTTTCGTTCCCTTCGGTTCGTCCTCGTGCTTGCTTGCTCCGGAGCCTTCGCGCCGTGGCGTCTTGAGGGCCGCACCGCGGCCGGGCGCGAACCTCTCTTCGGGAACTCGTCGCGGAGAGATGTGAGAAGTCCAACGTGGTCTCTCGGCGCGATTCCGTCGTCGTGGAGGTCGTCGCCCGCGAGCCATGGGAAGCCACGTTTCGGAACTTCGGCTTCTCCGAACCGGCGGCGCGCTCATACGCAAAGATGACCGGTGTCACGATCGACGAGCCCGACTTCCCGTCCGACCCAGTTCGCGGCAGCACGTCGTTGACTGATTACGTCAGGCTCCGTCGTGAGGGAGAAACGGGAGACCGCTAGAGCCGTAACAGGAAAATCGTTACCGATGACGGCACGGATCATCCGAAGGCGCGACCGCCGATAGTGCCTACACGACGCAGTCATCGCAAAGAGCCCGTGGTTGTTGAACAGGCCATGACCACCTCTGGCGAATCTCGTCGGGGCTGGTTCGGACCACCGGCATTTCACCCTTGGCAGCTGCGCCGGCCTGCCAAGAGTTGCCGCTTCATGAACTATCGCACGCGCGCCGAGTACTACAGCAAAGGCATCACCCAGGGCGCGATCGACGCGGCCGAGGTCATTGCCTGGTCCGACGAGGTGATCGTCGCGGCCGACAAGACTGAAGAATGGATGGTCGAGATCTCGAGCTGCGGTCCCGATGACCGTCTCAAAGTGCTCAGTCTCCTCAACTCCGTTCCCGGCCAGCCCGATGAGGCTGAACTGGCTGCGCTCCTCGCCGCCAAAGGTTTGAGCTGAACCCGGGGCGGAGCCGCGGCCACGGACGGAAACGAGGACAAGCCGCGCCCCTGAATCCGGCGCACTCCGAAAAGTAGGCGCTGCGCCTGTCGGCGATCAGACGTTTGCCGCCTCCTGCCCCAGGATGCGTTCCATGCCCTTCGGTTCGTCCTCGTTCGTTTCTGCTCCAGAACCTTTGCGCCCTGGCGTCTCGAGGCCGCACCGCGGCCGGGCGCGAGCCTCGCTTCAGGCGTTGGTCGCTGTTTGGCGCGAAAGACCCAACGTACTCTCCCTGCGCGACTCCATCGTCGACCTTTTCAGACTTGTATCGCGCAGAGACGCAAAGGCGCCAAGGGAACCACCGTGGTTAATACGCGTGACGCTTTGCGAGCTTCACGCCGACGCTCCGATGCGGCCCGCGTCACAGGGACTTGAGGTACTCCACGAGTTCATCCTTTTCGCGGTCAGTCAGGCCCGTGTTGAGGTGCGCGTCATAGTGGTCGACGACACTGCGATAGGTCGGAAAGCGCCCGTCGTGGTAGAACCCACCTTTCGCGCGGGCGAACAATCCGGCCAAGGGCGTCGTGCGGTAGCGTTCGTCGGGAGAGCGCTGCGCCTGGAAGTCGTCGATCCCGATCTCCTCGGGCGTGTGCATGTTCCAGCCCGGCTCGCTAAATAGCGGCGGCACGTGGCAGGTCGCGCACTGCGCCTTCCCGTTGAAGTGTTCCTTGCCGCGCCGCGCCGCACGCGGATCAAAACTTCCCCGTGGCGGGCGCGGCGCGGGAATCGCCAACTGATAGACGTGCAGCGCCGCCAGCTTTGAGGTCACGAGATCGGGATCGCTGCGCACATTATCCAGGCCGAGTGTCGCGGCGATGGGGAATTTCTCCGCATCAGCGAGGCGCGGATCGTAGAAGGTCCCGCGTCCACCCATCTCGAGGTTGGCGACCAGCGCGTTCCAATGCGCGACCGAACCCCAGCCCGTGTAGGTGTGAAGGTTGATGCCCGCGAGGCCGAACGCGGCCGGCAGGAGAGTCGCCGCGGGCTTGCCGTCGGGACGGAAGGCTTTCCCGTCGAGCAGCAACGCGGCGTCGAACTTCCCCGGCCCCCAACTCGCGAGAACCTCGCGCACGGTGTCGGCATCGACACCGAGTGCATCAGTGAACGGCGACAAGTCCGGGGCGAGGCTGATGATCGCGCCCACATTGAGATCGCGGTTGGGCCATCCGTCCAGACGACGACCGATCCCTGGCGCGAATGCATTGTCGACGGTCGAGTGGCACAAAGCGCACTGGATGCCCATGGACTTGAGGCGACCATCCTCGGCAAAGAAGCCTGTCACGCCGACCACGGCGTTGAGCTTCAACAACGCCAGCGTGGTCGCCGGATCCTCGAGATCGACCTTGCCGGCCCGGATCTGCCTGCGGAGCGAAGACGGCAGGGATTCCGCATCGACCTTGAGACCCACCGCGAGCGCCGTGGCCGGGCTCACGCCGGGTCCGACGCCCCCGAGGCCCGCTCCCGCCAGGGCTTCGTGCAGCCTGAGCGCTCCGCCCCAGAACGCCTCGTCACCGAAGGTCTCGTAGCGGAATATCTGACGGCCGCTCAGAAACTGCCCGGCCAGGTTCTGCGCGATAGTGCGGTCAAACTCAGATGGGGCATCCGCGATGCCGAGGCGCGGTGATCCTCCCGCGTGGACGGAGAACGCGCCAGAGAGGGCAACGCCCGCGCCGATGAGCGCGAGACGGGTGACGATGGTTCGGGGGTGCATGACTTGCGTGGGTTGATTGAGAGACGGAGTGTGCCTGTCTATCATTCGATGCCGGGAGCTGACCGACGTTACAGGTCATCGCGAATTCGTGCCTGTTTCAGATGGCGTCGCCATGACCGACCTGCCAGCGACAGCATCGGGCCCATAAAGCCGCTCGCGCGATGTTCCGGCCAGGGACGTGTGAATCCCTGCCTCACATCAACCCGCGCGCGACCGCCGTCACTTGCCCCACGGCCCGGGAGCGCTGCGCCCACCTATTCGCCCGACGCGGGTTCGACCTGCTCTTCCACGATGTCGTGTGGAATGATGCCGCTGAGCGCGAGGTTCACCACCACCGGGCCGTTGTCGGTCATCGTCACCCAGGTGATGTGATCGAACTCCCCATACTCCGGGCCGCGCAGCCCGCTCTTGCCGCCGCACGTGGCGAGAATGTAATGGGCCATGCCCTGGCGTTCGCCCTTGAGATACTGGTGGTGATGGCCGGAGAAGACCGTGTAGTGCCGGCCCGCCAGCGCCGCTTCCACCGCGTCGTAGCCCTGCCTTTCCGGATAGAACCACAACGGCCGATGCATGAACACAAGCGTCCACCGCACGTCGGCATGCTCGGCGAGCGTGCGGCGCACGAATTCCGCCTGCTCCCGGCCGATCCCGCCGCGCTGGATCTCCTCGGTGTGCAGGATGAGAAACAATACCTTCTCGTGCACAAAACTGTACCAGGGATCGCCACGCCTCTCCTTCCACACCGCGAGCATCTCGGGATTGCTGATGTCGTGGTTGCCGGCCACGTAGAAAAACTTCATCGGCAGCCGCCCGATGATCGACTCCATCGCGTCCCACTCGGCGTGCGCTCGTGCCGGATCACGGGTGTATCCACCGATCAGATCGCCGACGGAGAAGACAAACTCCGGCTGCAACTGGACGACCTTGCCCACCGCATCCTCGAACACACCGGGCCTCGGCGCCGCAGTACGGTCGGCGACGATGGCAAAGCGGAAAACGCCGGGCCCGTTGTGAAACGGACGATCGGTGTCGGGAATCTGCGCGACAGCGATCGTCGTCAAATACAGGGCGGCAAGGAGCAACGGCGAGATGTGCATGGGGAAACGCAGGAAAAACGCGACCCACCCTCCCGGCATCACGGGCAGGATCGACCTGGTCTCACGCGACGCCAAACGCTGGTCGTGTCAACCCAAGGCGACCCGTCGCGACCTGGCCAGGACGAGGAGACTCCGGGCGACCGCGCCTCGACGCCAGTTTCGCGCGAGCGCCACGAAGCCCGATGTCACATCAGGACACCGCCCCGAACGCCCGACTCTCGAAGCGACACCGTTTCACCTCACCGCGGGGGGGTGGTGAGGATCCGCGCCCATGCCTGCACCGGCATGGCCCGAAGCGCGTGTGCATTTATCGGATCGTCATCCTGCGGGCCTCCGTAAAGCCTGCGAGGTCCGCCGTCCCACATTGCCCTCAAGAACTCGTAGCCGCTTGGGAGTCGCTGTCCCAGGCAGAACACTCCCTTCACGGATACCTCCTTTCTGATATCATTCAGGCTCATCCAACCATGACTCTGCGCTTTTTGTTTCTCGGCGTCGCCGCCCTGCTTTGCAGTTCGACCTCCCTCGCGGAAACGGTCGCCGTGCAGTCGCCGGGCGCCCACCTCACGCTGACGTTCGAGATCGCGGCCGACGGTGGCGTGACCCACGCGCTCGCGGTTGATGGACATGCGGTCATCGCCCCGTCGCCGGTCGGCTTCACCGGCGGACGCTTCAGCGGCGTCAAACGTCGGGCCGAGGACACCGTGTGGGAACCCGTCTGGGGCAAGCGCGCCATCGTGCCCGACCGTTACCACGAGGCCACGCTCGACCTCGGCACCTATCAGATCCAGGCCCGTGCCTACGATGACGGCGTGGCTTTCCGCTACGTCTTTCCGGGTGAGGCGCCGACGGGGGTTGAAGCCACCCAGTTCGCCTTCGCTGGCGATTACACCGCGTGGTACACCAACGGCGAGAATCACAACATCGGCCCGGAAAAATTAAGCGCCGCCGAGGGCGAGCGGATTCCTGTGGCGACGATGCGCACCGATCGCGGCGATTACCTCGCGTTGCACGAGGCCGATCTTTCCGAAGGCGAACCGCTGCTGCTGGGGTCCACGCGGGGCGAGAGCACACTTCGTATCAACTCGAAGCCTACGACTGCATGGCGGGTCGTCATGTTCGGCCGCACACCCGTCGCGTTGGTCGACTCCCACCTGATCGAACTGCTCAATCCACCGCCACCCGCCGACAGCGATTTTTCCTGGGTCAAACCCGGCGTGGCGGTCTGGGACTGGCGCATCAACGGGGCGCAGGTCGACGGTTTCCACTACGACATGTCGCTGACGTCGTGGAAGCGGATGGTCGACTTCGCCTCGGAGAATCGCATGCCGCATCTCGTGCTGGATGCCAACTGGTATGGGCCGGAATTTGGCCAGGACTCCGATCCGGTGAAGGGCGGCAAGGTGGAGCAAGTGAAGGCGATCATCGCCTATGCGAAGGAAAGGAACGTCGGCGTCTGGCTGTATCTGAACGACGTGGGCGGTCGCAGGTTTCCGCTGGAGGAAACGCTGAAGCAATACGGCGAATGGGGCGCGACGGGCGTCAAATACGGTTTCATGAACGGATCGCCGGAGGAGAAAAACCAGCGCACGCGGCTGATCACCGCCCTGTGCGCGAAGAACAGGCTGCTCTGCAACTTCCACGACTATCCAGTCCACCCCTACGGCCAGATGCGCACGTGGCCCAATGCCGTGACGCGCGAGTTCTGCCAGGCACAGCTCGACGGCCACAAGGTTTTCCAGCCGAGGACCTTCGCGACAAGCGTGTTCGTGAACATGCTTGCTGGTCCACTCGACATGAACAACGGCCTCGCCGATCTCACCCAGGCCGGTCGCGTGGACCATGGCGTGCCCGTGCCGTCCACGCTCACCGCCGAGGCGGCCCGCACGCTGATCGTCTTCTCCGGCGCCACGATCATCCCGGACATTCCCGAGTACTACCGGAAGCACCCGGAGTTGCTGCGCTTCCTTGCGGCGCAGCAGATGCCCTGGCGCGAGAGCATGACACTCGCCGGCGAGATCGGTGAATACATCGTGATGGCCCGCCAGGCGGCGGATGGCGCGTGGTTGATCGGCGCCGCCACCAACGAGTCGCCGCGCCGACTCGAGGTGCCGCTCTCATTTCTGCCGGCCGGAGACTACGAGGCCCTCATCATCCAGGACGGCCCGAACTCCGACTACCGCACGCACGCCGAGGACTACCGCGCGGAAACGCGTCGGCTCTCGCCCAACGACACCGTGCGCCTCGAACTCGCGCCCGGCGGCGGAGCGTGCGTGCTGCTGAAAGCCAAGCCGTGACGAGCGAGCAACGCTGCTCCAGGTGATGCTTGCCCGCACGCCCGGCGATCCGGTCCCGCGTCACCTGTGAGAAGCGAGGAGGATCCTGGTGCCGACGGGCGGGCGGCGGGCAGGCGGGTGGCGCAGCGAAGAGCTGCGCCTGACCCGTTCTGGCCTGAACCCAGCACCTGCAACGCTGGCCTCACGCAGACGCTGCGCTGCGACGGGTTTCGCTCTGGCGCATCATCTCATCCAGATCCGCGGCCGGGCGGATTTCCCACGGCCCAAAGGTCGGTCCGGGGTGTCGGGAGATCAAATCGATGGCATGGTTCAAATCCCGCGCCTCGAGGATCATGATGCCGCCGAGTTGCTCCTTGGTTTCGGCGAAGGGGCCGTCGGTGACCACGACGCGTCCGTTCACGGAGCGCAGGGTCATCGCGGTGTTTGGCGGCTGCAGGGCGTGCCCGCCCTGGAAGTGCCCCTTGGCGCGTAGCTCGTTGTCGTATTCAAAACAGCGATCCATCATCGCGTTCATCTCGGCTTCAGGAATGGAGGGGAAGTAGGCGGGATCGACGTAGCCCAGGCAGATGAATTTCATAGGTCATGTGAGTTGATAGGTGGCGCCCCGACGTGGGGCAGGAACATACGCTGGTCGAACGGCCCTGCCTGTTTTCGACACCGGCCACGCAAATAGTTCAGCCAATCTGCCGCAGTTCCATCAGGTCACTGAGGGCACCAGCCTTCGCCAAGGCTTCGGCTTGGCAGTCAGAGGGAGATCGAGGAGCGCACAAAGCGCTCCTTGCAGAACGAAAATCACGCATTCATCGAGTGGCTCACGAGACGATGCGTTCAGGGAGCCGCGTTCTTTCAGTGCTCGGTAGCCTCGGCACCAACCCCCGTGTCTTCTGTGTCCAACGGCTCTCGTCTGCCCTGGCCGAGCTCGCGCAATCTCATCTCCAAAAACCGTCGTTCCGGCTCCAGCTGCACAAGATCCAGGGCCTGCGCATAGGCGACGCGAGCCTCGTCCAGCCGTCCGAGCCGGCGGAGCAGGTCGGCCCGCGCGGCATGGGCGAGATGGTAGTCCGCGAGTTCCCCACGGGCCAGCAACGCGTCGATCAGCGCCAGCCCGGCCGCAGGACCGGCGTGCATCGCCACCGCCGCCGCCCGATTCAGCTCGACCACCGGCGATGGCTGCATGTCGAGCAGTGCTGCATACAACGCACAGATCTGCCGCCAATCCGTCGCCTGGGGCGAATCCGCCTCGGCGTGCACGGCGGCGATCGCCGCCTGAAGTGTGTACGATCCGAAGCGTCGCGTCGCGAGCGCCCGCTCGACGAGCCCGATACCTTCCCGAATGTGCTCCCGGTTCCACATCGATCGATCCTGGTGCTCGAGCAACACCAGGTCGCCGTCGATGCCGACTCGCGCGGGGCGACGCGATTCGTGCAACAGCATGAGCGCGAGCAGCCCGAGCGCCTCCGGCTCCGGGAGCAGTTCGACCAGAATGCGCCCGAGCCGGATCGCCTCGTTCGACAGTTCTGCCCGCGTGAGCGCTGGCCCCGATGAGGCGGAATACCCTTCATTGAATAGCAGATAGACCACGGCGAGCACCGCCGTGAGTCGCTCCGCCAATTCCGCTCCCGACGGCACCTGATACGGAATCCGTTCGTCGCGGATCTTCGCCTTGGCCCGCACGATCCGTTGCGCGATCGTGGGCGGCGTGGTGAGGAAGGCGCGCGCGATCTCCTCGGTCGTCAGCCCACACACCTCGCGCAACGTGAGCGCCGCACGCGCGTCGGGAGCCAAGGACGGATGGCAGCAGGTGAAGATGAGTCGCAGCCGATCGTCCGGCAGTTCGTCGGCGTCGAGATCCAGCGGCTCCCCGGCAGGCGCACCATGCACGACGTCCGCGATCCTGTCCGCGGCTGCATCGAAACGCGAGCGGCGTCGCAGCGTGGTGATCGCCTTGAATCGCGCCGTCGAGATCAGCCACGCCCGCGGGTTGTCCGGAAAACCCGTTTCCGGCCACTGCTTCATGGCCGCACCAAACGCGTCGTGCATCGCGTCCTCCGCCAGCTCAAAGCCGCCGAGGAGGCGCACGAGGGACGCCAGAATGCGGCCCGCGTCCGCGCGATAGACCGCGTCGATCCTGGCATGGATGTCGTCCCGGGCGTCAGGCATGCAGCGATGATGAACCTAGGGAACGCAGTCAGAACCGGACCCCGAGCGCACGGAGAAACGACGGCCGTTGTTCCCGAGGCCCTATGTCAGGCCTCCTGTGAGTCGATCCCCGTGACATGGAAAGACAGCATCGCTCAATACACGCTCGAGGATTGGAACCTCATCCGCACGGCGATCGAGAAGCGCCTCGCCGTCAATGTGGAGGAAACGATGCTCCTGCTGAAGGCCGGCCGCTGACGATACGTCGCGTTCGGGTGCTGCACCGAGAAGCCACGACCGACCTCGGCCTTCGGTCTGGCCCATTTTCTGAAAGCCGTGTAACCACTCTTCGGCTACACGGCGCGCCTCCACGGAGACGATACCGCCCAGCGTCTAGCGCAGCTCGGCCTGCAGTCGCGCCGGGCCCTGCTTCGCGAAGGACACCTTCCATCCCAGGCTGCCGCCGGTGCCATCCTTCGCCGTGAGTTCGTAGTCGCCGTAGAACGCGCGGAGCCGGACCGTCCCGGAGGCGTCGCTCTGCACGACGACATCGGTGGACCACGTCTGGTGAAACGCCTCCACGAGCCAGTCGTAGAGCGGCTTCGGGCTCATGTCCTTCCGAAGCAGGCCCGCAGGCGCTCCGGCCCAGCTATTCCGGTCGGAGAAATCCCACCAGGTGATGGTGTCGACGGCGGGATGGCTGAAGAGGACGGTGTAGACCTTCCGGCCGTATTCGAGCTGGCGCTGTTCGCCCTCCGGCGTCGTGTCCCAGTCCGTGTGCACCGTGTGCCAGTCGTTGTCGTCCTTCGGCTTGAAGCGCCCCGAGAGGATCGTCAGCTCGGTGAAGTGCAGCGGCTTGCCGAACCGCGCGTACGTCTCGCAGACCGTCCAGAGTTTCTCCACCGGCCACAACTCCTTGTGCATGTGGCTCTGGATGCCCACGGCGTGAAACGGCGCCTGCTGCTGCAGCAAATCGGCGACGAGTTGTTCGAAGTCGGCGGATACATTGAAATCATTGTAGAGCAGCTCCGCGTCCGGGTTCGCCTCGTGCGCGAGTTTCAGGAAATCCGCGGACAGGTTGGCGGCCCCCCGCTCCTTCACCCACCGGCCGATGGCGTTGTCGAATTTCGCACTGACGGTCGCCTCGTTGATGACGTCGAATCTGTCGACGGTCCCCTTGAAGCGGCGGACCAGGTCGGTGATGCGCTCCGTCTGCAGGCGGCGCACCTCGTCATCGGGCAACTCCTTCGCCCACACGGGAAACGTTTCGTGCCAGGCGAGCGGATGTCCCTTCACGGCGATGCCGCGCTCGCGGCACCAGGCGGCCATCTCCCGGACGTCGGCCTCCCCCGTCTGCCCCGGTTCCGGCTCGTAGTAGGACCAGTAGAACGGCAGCGTCGCGTAGTTGAGCAGCGCGGCGAAACGTTCCCCGTAGGTCTGCCGCGCCGCCGGGTCCAACCCCCGCTTGAGAACCGGGCCGAGGGGAAAAGCGTTGCAGCCGAGCAAGAATTCATGGCGCACCAGGCGGACGCGAACGGCGGTGTTGGCGAGAGGCTTGCCGTCCCTGCCCAGCACCCGGATCTCGGCCGCGCCCGTCCGGTGCTGCTGGATACGCGCCTCTGCGGTTTCGAGGATCCGCGCTTCGTCCCAGCCCTGATTGTCTGACGGCATGACCTTGGAGAGGTCGGCCGCGTTGTCTTGGTTCTGAGCCCCGGCGACCAGCGGCAGGGCGATGAGGAGGAGTAGAAACCGCTTCATAATCACAACAATGTCGCGGAGTGAGAACGGAGCAAGCGCACAGGGCGGCGGCTCGCCTGGCATCGACGGGCTGGAGCCGTTGCCGGAGAGCTGTTGCCGCGCGAGCGTCTGAACACCCAGCGGCACAAGGCATCGGGCGACGCCGCCCTCCGCCAACTCGCCAGCAAACTGGCTGACTCCGCTCGGTCGACGCTCATCTTGGGCGGATGCGCCAGTATCTCGGCTTGGTTTCCATCGTCGTGCGCGATTACGACGAAGCGCTTGCGTTCTACGTCGGCAAGCTCGGCTTCACGCTCGTGGAAGACTCGTATGTGCCCGAACAAAACAAGCGCTGGGTCGTGGTGCAGCCGCCGGGCGCGCGGGAGTCCGGCCTCCTGCTCGCGCGCGCCGCGAACGAGGAGCAAGCCTCTCGCATCGGCAACCAGAGCGGCGGTCGCGTGTTTCTTTTCCTCTACACCGAGGACTTCTGGCGCGACTATCGCCGCTTGCGGGACCAGGGCGTGGCCTTTGTGCGCGATCCCAAGACTGCACCCTATGGAACTGTCGCCGTGTTCGTCGACCTCTACGGCAACGCGTGGGACCTGGTACAGCCCACGGCAGGCGACCGCGCCTGACCGCTGGGCATCGCCCCGTTCCGGACTCCTCACCCCGCCTTCGCCCGGTTCGCCACAGGAACACTGCCGTTGTTGTTGACTCACTCGCCCGCCGCCCGAAGCGTGCCACACATCGTACGGCGAAGGGCGTTTTGCCCAGGACCGTTCAACTCCACTCCCGTCCTCACCTATGACTCCCGCTGCCCTTGTCCGATGGATCGCAGGTGCGCTGATCATCCTGATTCTGGTGCTCGCCGCTTCGTCCAGCACCTATACCGTCCAGCCCGGTTATCGCGGCGTGTCCGTGACGCTCGGCCAGGTCTCGACCGTCTTCAAAGACGAGGGCTTCGGCTTCAAGCCGCCCTTTGTGACGCAAATCATTCCCATTTCGATCCGCCAGCAAACGGGCCAGTTCTCCGCCGATTGCTACTCGGCCGACCTGCAGCAGATCAAGATCGCCGTGCGCGTCCTCTATCGCGTGCCCCAGGCGTCCGTCGTCGAGCTGTATCGGGATTTTCAGGGCGATCGGTTCGGGAGCCTGATCGAACCGCGTGTCGCTGAAAGCATCAAGGAAGCGACGGCGCAGCGAACCGCCGAGTTGATCGTGCAGAAGCGCGAGGAAATCAAGACCCGCACCCTCGAACTCGCGCGGAGCAAAGTCGGTGGGATTCTCATCATCGAAGACATCGTGCTCGAGGATATCAGCCTCACCGGCGAACTCGAACGCGCGATCGAACAGAAGATGGTGCAGGAACAGGAGGCGGCGAAATCGCGCTTCAAGCAGAACCAGGCGCAGATCGAGGCCAACACGACCGTGATCCGGGCCAAGGGCGAGGCTGAGTCGATCAGCCTTCGCGGCAAGGCGCTGCGCGAGAATCCCGGCGTCATCGAACTGCAGATCGTCGAGCGCTGGGATGGCGTCACTCCGCTCGTCGTCGGGCCCCAGGCCACCGGCTCGGGCATGATCCTCCCTCTCGGAAATCTCGAATCATTCAGCCAACCGTCGCCCACCCCATGAACCAGTACCGGTCCAACCGAGTGGAGTTTCAACGCCCGGCCCACCTGGGCAAAATCATCGGCATCGCGCTGCTGGTCTTCGTCGCGATCGTCGCGCTGACCGCCGGCACGTACGTGGTGCAGCCGGGCCATCGCGGCGTGTCGGTGACGCTCGGCAAAGTGGCGGCTGATTTTCAGCCGGAGGGCTTCGGTTTCCGACAGCCGTTCATCACGCACATCGAACAGATCTCGATTCGCCAGCAGACACGCTCGCTGCCTGCGGAGTGCTATTCCTCCGATCTGCAGCAGGTGAAGGTGCAGTTGCGGGTGCTCTACCGCGTGCCCGAGCAGTCGGTGGTGAAGATCTTCCAGGAATATGCCGGGGAGCCGTTCGACAACCTGATCGCACCGCGCGTGCTGGAAGCGCTGAAGGAGGCGGCGGCCGTGCAGAGCGCGGAGATGTTCGTGAAGAAACGCGAGGAAGTGAAAGCCAAGGCGCTGGAACTCGCGCGCCGCAAGATCGGCGACGGGTTTCTCGATATCGTCGACCTGGTGCTCTACGACATCACCTTGTCTCCAGAACTTGAATCCGCGATCGAGCAGAAGATGGTTCAGGAGCAGGAGGCCGAGCGGGCGAAGTTCACCCAGATCCAGACGCAGATCGAGGCCGACACCGCGGTGATCATCGCCAAGGGAGAAGCGGAGGCGATCGCGATCCGCGGCCAGGCGCTGAGGGAGAATCCCAGCTTCTTCAAACTCCAGGTCGTGCAGACGTGGAACGGCCGCTCGCCGCTCGTCGTCGGGGCCGACGGCGGTGCGAACCTGTTGTTGCAGCTCGATCAACTCCAGCGCGCGACACCTGCGCCGGCGGGCAGGCCCACGCCCGCGCCGCGGCGCTAGGACATCTCTCCAGCGAGGTCTGCCATGACTCCCCGCCTGCGTGCCGGAATCCAGCTCGCCGTGCTCCTCGCGGTGATCGTGACGCTCTGCCTTCTCTTCCCGCCCGTCCTGCGCTTTGTTGAACTCGGAGCCCGCGAGATCCGCTACCTCTGGTGGCTGATCCTCATCGTCGTGCTCGCCGTGTGGTTGATCTGGGGCGCCAGTCGCAAACCCAAATAGCGGAGAGCACAGACACGCGGTCGCGACGACGTCTCCAACAATCAAGACGTGCCCCCGTCGCCGGATCCCGTCGCCCGACCTGACCTCGTCGCCTCAATCATCCCGCGTGCGGGCCGCTCAACCGAGAAGGTCGATCGCCCTGTGCCCCGCCCGCACTCCTTCCACGAGAATGACATCACCCGTGGTGTGGCTGATCCGCAGCGGGCGGATGGCGCGGTAGCCGGGCGACTCGTACCAGGCCTTCGCGAGTTCCATCGAGGGAAACTCGATCATGACGAGGTCGCCGGCCCAGGTGCCCTCCACCGGCAGGTACGGCCCGCCGTGGATTCGAAACTCCCCTGAGAACGGCGCAAGCGTCTCATCGATGCGTTGCAGGTATTCTCGTATCTCGGGGCCGAATCGCGTCTCGCGAACCAAAGCTATGGCGTAGGCAGGCATTGTCTCATGTGAAGGTTTCCCGCGGCGCCCCAGTGTGCACGCCACGCACCGAAACGCAAACGACCGACGACCGCGCACATGACGCCGAACCCCACCCGCCTGCCAACAAACCTGCTCCATTCTCCCACCCGCTTGTCAGCAGTCGAGACGTCACCCTTCCTCCCTCCCGGGACGTGACCTCCTCGGACGTCGCGTATCTCAAGCCCGAGGCGCACCCGCGCGATTGACCCGCATGCGGCAGTTCGCCAGCGTATTGCCCGCACCATGACCGGCATCCAAAGCTCACTCTACACAGTGGCGATCGCGCTGTGTGTGTTTTCCGCCGGCATCCTCCGTGAGAAGCGCAGTCGCTCAGGACGGCCGGTGGCGTGGTTTACCACGTTCATTCTGGTCGCGACGCTCGGGTTCGCCTTCGAGCTGGCGATGATGCACCCGACCATGCCGCTGAAAGGGCTTTGGCTGGGCATGCGCATGGGGATGGCGCTGCTGGTCGCGCCGTGTCTGTGGCTGGCGGTGAAGGAGAGCGTGGAGGGTTGCCGGCCCGGGATCGCCCGTCTGAGCCGGGGCCAGCGCTGTGCGATCGTCGCAGGTTTTGTGCTGCTGCTCCCGCTGATGGAGCGCGCGCATCTCGGCCTTGGATACGCGAATCCGGAGGAGCCGATCAGCCCGTGGCACCTGGGTGTGATCCGCGCCGGCATGCTGGGGTGCGTCGCGATCTTCACCGCGCAGGTGCCCTACTATGTGTGGCAGAGTCGGCGCCTGTTGCTCGCGGCCGACGCCGCCTCACGCTGGCTGCAATGGCCGCTCTTGGTCGTGCTCACGACGTGGCTGGTGGGATTGTCGCGGGCGCTGCAGTGCATGTCGCATGCAGGACGCAGGCTCGATCTCGCGTACGCGCTGATCGATGTCGGCGTGACAGTGGGTGCGATGTACCTGATCGTCCGTCGCCGACCGGCTGACGAGTCGATCACTCCACCCGTCGAGGAGCCGGAAGATGCCTCACCCCCGCTGCCTATCGCGGACCCGGCCGCTGCGGCGGTGGAGGAAAAATATGCGCGCTCACGCCTGGACGCCCCGACCCGCGCGCGCATCCGGCGCAAGGTGGAGACGGCGCTGGCCGCGCCGGAGACCTATTGCGACAGCCTGCTCAACCTGCGCTCGCTCAGCCGGCAGATCGGCGAGAAGGCGCACTATGTCTCCCAGGTCATCAACCAGGACCTGAACTCGAGTTTCTACGATCTCGTGAACCGGCACCGCGTCGCCCAGGCAAAGCGGCTCCTTGTGGAAGCGCCGGAGCAGACCGTGCTCGAGATCGCGCTCGCCGTCGGCTTCAACGCCAAGTCGACCTTCAACACGGCGTTTCGACGGTACACCGGTATGACGCCGAGCGCCTATCGGGCGGACCCGAGTGGGTAGTCCAAACTCCCTCACCGAGTCCGCTTGGATTCGACCGGAGACCCCAGTGTGCAGGGGCGGAAGTGCCGAGTGCGGGCGACGTGGCACACGAAGCGCGCCCGGAGGTCGCGCTCCACCTCGAACGCCGAGCTGACGCACGGGCGTTCGATCCGGCCGGACCGGACGA
The DNA here is from genome assembly GCA_023399155.1 of Verrucomicrobiota bacterium. Classification (GTDB taxonomy): domain Bacteria; phylum Verrucomicrobiota; class Verrucomicrobiia; order Opitutales; family Opitutaceae; genus JAEWQP01. Next base: position 24,701 of record JAEWQP010000038.1, read on the forward strand.
CGCAGGCGTGCGGGGCGGATACCCTGCGCGCGGCTCACACGGGTCGGCACGTCGCCGGCACGGGGCTGGGCCTCCACATCAAGCGAACCATTCGTTCCTTCCATGATTCGATTCATGCACCGTCTGCTGTCAGCGTTCATCATCGTCCTTTTCAGCGCCCGTCCAACCCATGCCGCCCCGGAGATGCACGGCACCGTCGTCACCACGCCGCTGGTCTCGGAGATCCTCCATGGCACGCGCACGGGGCTCGACGTCACCCGCCACCCGCACGTTTACCTGCCTCCCGGATACGCCGATTCGGCCATGGCGTATCCGGTCGTCTACTATTGTCACAGTGTCTTTCAGGGTCCGGAGCAGGTGCTGGCGGACGGTAGGCTCGTGAAACTCCTCGAGCGCGGTTTCGCGGAAGGCATCGTGCCCGAGTTCATCCTCGTCGTGGGCGACTACACGTCCCCGACGACCGGTAGCCTCTACGAAAACACCCCGGCGACGGGACGCTGGCTGGACCATACCGTGGAGGAACTCGTCCCCTGGATCGACCGGAACTACCGCACACTGCGCCGCGCCGGGAGCCGTGCCGTGGTCGGTGAGATGATGGGCGGCGGTGGCGCATTGCTGCTGGCGATGCATTACCCGGAGATCTTCGGTTCCGTTTACGCCATGAACCCGGTGCGCATGGGCACCGGGTTGCTGCCGATCCAGGCGTATCCCAACTGGCAGAAGATCCATCAGGCGAAGTCGTTCGCCGATCTGCAGGGAGAGCACATTTCCCAGATCTTCGTCACGATGAGTCAGGCCTTCCTTCCCAATCCGGATCGTCCTCCCTTCTTCTGCGACTTCCTGATGGAACTGGAGGACGGTCGCCTCACGTATCACGCGGACAACGCTCGGCGCCAGATCGCCGGATTTTCGATCACCCATCAAGTCGAAGCCCATGCCGACGGCCTGCGAAAACTGCACGCCATCGCCATCGACTGGTCCCGCTACGATCCGATCCAGGATCACAACCACGCCACCGAGGCGTTCTCGCGCCTCCTGGATACGTTTGGGATCGCCCACAGCGCCGAGGAATATCGTGGTGCCTACTGGGATGAAAACTGGAGCGAGAACGGACGCTTCTATGCCCGCGTGCTTCCCTTTCTGCGCCAGCACCTGAGCAGTCAGGAGAGAACCAGCGCCCGTTGAAGCGTGAAGCCCCACCCTAGAGGCTGTCGGAAAACTGGATTCGCGTAGCGCGTCGCCTCCCCCTGTTGCCAAGGCTTCGGCGGGCAGGCTCGCCAAGCCGCGGCTCACTGGGGACGGTGTCCAGCTGCCGCTGCGCTCGGTCCGCCCGACGCATAGCGCATCTCCGCAAAATATCTGTCTTTCGGATACGCGAGGCGTGAGGAGTCTGTCCCGGAGTCAGCGCGCGCGCCGGTAGTGCATCGCCACCGCGCCGCAGCGCAGCGGCGCGGCCGAGACCAGCTCGAGCCGTCGCGTGGCGGGCAGCCCGCTTTGGTAGAGAGTCGGGCCGTGGCCGGCGATCCGGGGATGGACGAGAAACCTGTACTCGTCGATGAGATCCAACCGATCCAGCTCGGTCGCAAGCCTGCCGCTCCCCAGGAGCACGCCGGTCGGGGTCGCGGCCTTGAGCTTCTGCACGCCCGTGCGCAGGTCGCCAGCGAGGTGATGGCTGTGGGTCCACGCGAAGTCCTTGCGCGTGGACGACACCACGAACTTTGGCTTGGTCTCCAGCTTGACCGCCCACGCGCGCATGGCCGGCGGCGCCTCCACGTCGCCGCGCGCGACCGCCGGCCAATAGTTCTCCATCATCTCGTAGGTGACGCGGCCCCACAGCATCGCGCCACTCTCGTCCATCAGGCGGGTGAAGAAGGCGTGTGTCTCGTCGTCGGCAAGCCCCTCCTGGTGGTCGACGCAGCCGTCGAGCGTGACATTGATGCTGAAGGTCAGCAGTCCCATGCGGCGAGCCTCCTTCGGAACGAAGCACCGGTCAATGTTCCGGGTGTCCCGCGCATCGGGAGCCTCCCGGCTCTGGCATCTGACCGCGGCCGATCGACGTGTTTGTGAGCCGTCGAGACTGACGTCTTTGGCTGGCCCACGGCTCGAGGAGCCCTCCGCAGCCCATCCGCACTTCCTGCTTTATTTGTTGACCGTGGTCAACTATAGCCTCACCGGCATGAGTTCCACTGTGGCGGCGTTGCGCGTCTTCAATCGTTTCTTCACCCAGACCGTCGGCGTCCTAAGCGAGCGCCACCTGGGCCTCGGCCTGACGCTCGGGCAAAGCCGGGTGCTGTTTGAGATCGCCCAAGTCGGCCCCGTCGAAGCGGTCGGGCTGCAGACTCACCTCGGGCTCGATCCCGGGTACCTCAGCCGGCGTCTCGCCGAGCTCGAGGCGGCGGGATTGATTCGTCGCAGGCAGGCGAAGGCCGATGCGCGGGCGAAGCAGATCGAGCTGACGGCGAAGGGACGCCGACAACTGGACCGGCTCGATGTGGCCTCCGACGCCAAGGCGCACGCGCTCGTGGGTGACTTGAGCCAGGAGGAGCAGGCCCGCCTGCGCTCCGCCCTCGCCGAAGTGCAACGCTTGCTCAATCCAAAGCTCGAGATCGTGGCGTGGCCGGCGGATTCGATCGAGGCGCGCACCTGTCTCAACGCCTACTTCGCAGAACTCGGACGGCGCTTCCCCAACGGCTTCGATCCCGCTGTGAGCGTGAGCGCGGCCCCGGAGGAGTTGAGCGTGTTCCTCATCGTGCGCGCCGGGGGACGACCGCGCGGCTGCGGTGCCCTCAAGCGCCTGGAGCCGGGTGTGGGCGAGATCAAGCGGATGTGGGTGCACCCGGAGATTCGCGGACGCGGTGTGGGGCGTCGGTTGCTCGCCGCGTTGGAAGAATATGCCCGCGGCTGTCACGCGATCCGGCTCGACACGAGCGCACACCTGCCCGAGGCGATCGCGCTGTATCGCCAGGCAGGTTACCGCGAGATTCCCGCGTACAATGACAATCGATATGCCGCTCATTGGTTCGAGAAGCGCCTCGCGCCAGGGCCGGGCGCGCGAGCCAAGGTGCGCAAGGGTGGAAATAGGGCGGCACGTCTCGCCTCATGACTCACCCACTCCACGCGCGTCGCGGTGCCAAGTGCGCCGAGAGTCGCTGTGAAGGAGCGTCGGAATCCACCACTCGCAAGTCGGACGGAACGTGCAGTTGCACGGCCTCTCTAGTCAACAATCAGGGCGTACCCCGTCGCAGGCGTCGGTTGCGGCCCGCATGAGCGCGGCGCGCAACTCAGCCTCGCGAACGGGCTTGGCCAAATAGTCGTCCATGCCGGCGGCGAGGCATTTCTCACGATCGCCCTCCATCGCATTGGCGGTCATGGCAATCACCCTCACCCTCGCGTGGCGACTGCTCGCACGCAAATGTCGTGTTGCATCGTACCCGTCCATCTCCGGCATCTGACAGTCCATGAGAACAACATCGTAGTGCGTCTGCTCGAGGGCGTTCAGAGCCTTGACGCCATCGGCCGCGATGTCGGCCGTGAGACCAAGTTTCTTCAGCTGCAGCTGTATCAGGCGTTGATTGACGACATTGTCCTCCGCAACAAGCACCCGCAAGGGTGGCAGCGGCCCGTTCTCGGTGCTGCTCGATCCGGTATCAGAGGTCCGTTGCTGAGGGTGTGATCCAGCCATGGGGGCTCCGGCCAATTCGGGTCGCAGCGCCCTTTCCGTGACGCGCACGAAATCAGTCCGCCGGATAGGCTTCGCGATGGCGCCGACCGCACCTCGCTCCACGACCTCCTCGGTGCTGAGTCGTCGCGTTGCCGAGGAGATCAAGACCGTCGGGAGCCGCGAAGGATGGGCCTGTTCGCCAATCGCCCGGGCGAACGGGACGCCGTCGATCGGCGGCTCGTCGACGCCGGCGAAAGCCAGGTCGAATGGCTCATGCTGCAGCATGGCCTCGCGAACCTGCTCACATGCTTCGCGGCCACTCGGAACAAACATCACGCGCATCCCACATGCAGCAGCATGATGTTCGAGGGTTTTCCGAACAGTCGGGTTGGCTTGGACCGCGAGCGCGCGGATGATCCGCGCGGCGTCCCGAACCGGTTCGTCGGACGGCCGGGGTTGTTCCTCCGCGGCTGAGAGGGGAAGGTTGACGAAGATCGTGGTGCCGCAGCCGGGCTCGCTCTGCACCCCGATCGTGCCGCACATGAGTTCGACGATCTGCCGGCAGATGGCGAGGCCGAGACCGGTGCCGCCAAAGCGTCGCGTGGTCGAGCTGTCTGCCTGCGTGAATGGCTGAAACAACCGCACCTGGGCCTCGGGAGCGATGCCGATTCCTGTGTCCTGCACCTCGATCCGCACCCAGATGCGCTGATCTCCGGGTGGTTCCTCAGGGAGGCGCGAGGCCCGCACGACCGCTTCACCGCTCTCGGTGAACTTGATGGCGTTGCCGATAAGATTGAGCAGGACTTGTCGAATCCGGCAGGGATCGCCGTGCACCTGCTCCGGCACGTTCGACGCGATCAGGGAACCGAGCTCGATTCCCTTGACCGCAGCGCGGGGCGCGAGCAGATCGAGCGATTCCTCGACTGCTTCGCGGAGGGAAAAATCGATCGTTTCAAGCCGAAGCTTTCCCGCCTCGAGCTTCGAGAGATCGAGGACATCGTTGAGGATGTTAAGCAGGCTCTCCGCACTGTGGCGGATGGTATCGGCAAACTCGCGCTGCTCCGGATCCAGCCGGGTGTCGAGCAGCACATTGCTCATGCCGATCACCCCGTTCATCGGGGTGCGGATCTCGTGCGACATCGTCGCCAGAAACTGGCTCTTCGCGCGTGTGGCCTCCTTCGCCTCTTCCACCGAGGCGCGCAGTTGATCGTTGGCGCGATCCAGTTCGCGCGTGCGCTGGCTCACGAGTGATTCGAGGCGGGTATTCTGGACCTTCTCGCGCCGAACAAGCCATCGGCTGGAGGCGAAGAGAATGATCCCGATCCCAAGGGCAAAACCGGAAAAGGCATACCACGTGCGGTACCAGGGTGGCATGATGGCAAAGCTGAACGTAGTCGGCTCACCGATGGGTCCGGTTGACTCGAGCAGCCTTACCGTCATGCGGTAACTTCCTTCCCTGAGCTGTGTCAGGCTGATCGTGGAGTCCCGAGTTGGGAGCGACCAGTCATCAGAGTACCCCTCGAGGCTGAATTGATAGGCGGGAGACTGCAGCAACGTGCTTGTGCCGGGGAAGAAATGGAAGTTGAGACTGTTGCTTGCATACGGAAGAGAACTCAATGAACCCGCGTCCGGCCGCAGCGGATTGTAGATCTCAAGGTCACGGCGAGCATCGACCACCCGCGTCAGTACAGGCTTCAGGTTGGGAACGGGAAGCGGCGGAACCTGCGTGTCGACGTGCAGGAGCGAACGGTTTCCACGCACCCAGATGTTGTAGCCATCGATGATGTCGACAACCGGGTAGTTGTCGCGAATGGCACTCAGTGAGGTTAGATCCGCGCGATAGCCATCGCCCTCCGGGAGCAAGCGGTAGACACCGCGCGTGTGCGGCATCCAGATCACTCCGTTTTCGTCCTGCCGCGGACGGAGGACGAGATAGGACGATCCGTTGACGAGTGCCTCCAGCTCGGGCGCGTCGCGGAATCGATCCAGTTTCTCGTCAAAATAGAGCCGTTCATGCGCCGCCAGCGTCAAAATGACAGTGCTGCCTATGTGGCCGAGGTTGACCCATACCGTCGACCTGAACGGAAACTCATCGAAGACGCGCGCCTGCAGCCGACCGTCACGGAACGTGATTCGCCCGACACGGCGAACACCCAGCTCGCACCAGATCGAGTTCGGGGCGGCCGAAAGATGCGACGAGGGCATCCCGATGCCCATCTCCCGCGGGGCGACTTCCTGCCAGCGGCCGTCAATACATTGCACCACCGCCAGTTCGTGCTCGTTGATGAGGATGAATGTTTGCGTGAAGGGATCGCTCGCCGCGATCTGCTTCACGTTCATGTCCTTGATCGGATGTTCCACCGCTCCGGTGGTGTCGTCGCGGAAAAAGAGTCCTCTGTGGTTACCCAGCAACAACCCGCGGTTTGACGAGGCCGCCGCCCAGATGCCGTCTGGAATTGGAATGGCCCATTCCTCGTAGTGTGTCGGTTCTCCCGGAGCGCCGGGAACTGGCGCATAGAGTCTCCCCTCGGAGAGGACCAGCTGGCGTCCGGCATGGCCGAGGACGCGCGGCCAGCGAAGCGTCAGGCCTAGACGGTGGTCAAATACCGTCACGGGAGACCGGTAGAGCACTTTGGCGATTCCTTGCGTTGACGAGATCCACAGAACACCGGGCTCGCCAATGCAAACATCGCCGATCGCGCCGAACTGCTCCGCCCCGCAGGTCATCACGACCCGACCCTCCGCATTCAGAATATACATACCTCCGGTCTCGAGGACGACGGCGAACAGCCCGTCTTCGAGTTGCCGGATCAGTGCGAGACCCGTCACGAGCATCGCATCGATGTCAGTCTGCAACCGGGTGATGGTTTTCCCATCGAACAACCCCAGGACGCCTTCCCGGGTCGCCACCAGCACCTGGCTCGCATCCCACGGCGTCGACCGATCGATCGTCGACGAAAGCGCGGGCAGGTTGGGAAGCGGGACAATCACGCCCTTGGTCTCGTCGAACCGGCGCAATCCCCACAGAAATGACGACACGAATACCTCGTCGCCCAGGGTGAAAACATGGGCCAGTTCGGGAACAGCGACGAAGGTCGAGTTGCCGGTCGCTATCTCATGGAAGACCAGCCCGGCTTCCCCGGCGAAAACCACGCCACGACGCGTGGGCACAACCCAAACAAAGGCCGTGTTCGAAACCCAGGCAGGAACATCTGGAGGACGCAATGATTTGGGAAAGACAGACCCGCTCGGAAGGTATTCGATCCTGCCCCAGGTTCCACTGCCGCCGTAAAAGGTGCAGTTGTCGCGACCACGTGCGATCTGGTTCAGATTCCGGTCGAGATTCCTTTTCTCGAGGATCTCGGACCAGTTCTTCTCGTCAAACACGACAAACGCGCCTTGCTGGAGAGCCGCCAGACGGCCCAACGGATCGACGCTCAGGATCAATCCCGCCGAGACGTCCCCGATTTCCTCGAAGGCAAAGGTGCGTGCCAGCGGCAGCCCACGCACGCGTTGGGACGATGACGGTGCGGTTGCGGCAGGTTCAGCTCCAGAAACCGGATACGGCAAGGCCAACAGACCGGCGACCGCGATCACGAAAAGCGATCTGTGACGGCGGCGCCCCGCCCATCCCCTGGAACCGAACAGCATCGTATGGGAGAAGGAGCGCACGGCGCAAAGTCTTGATCGGATAAAACGGGCATCGATTCACGCCAAATCCAGGCTCAGGACACGGATTTGCGGCGAGGAGCTAAGCCCGCCGACAGACAGCCGACTAACTCGATCAATTTGCACGACCGGGAGGCCCAGCGACAGGGAGACGAGCGGCGAGCTGTGGGGCGTCGGGAGCCGGACGCCCCTGCCCTTGATCCACTCTCCCGGCGCAGGATAAGCCCGCTCCGACGATGTCGTCCGGGACGAAGCCGCTGAGGGCAGGTTTCACGACACCGAGTCTGACCCCGGTAGTAAGACGTATCAACGCGTCCGCTACCTCGCATGGCTGAAAAAGCCGCCTCCAATCCGACGACATCTCCGGCTGTGTCACGAGTCCGAGTTGCTTTTTTTGACCGTTCCGCCAGCCGCCGGGATGACGAAGGTGCTAAAGGAGTCCGCCGGCAATTGCGCCGAGAAGATACGAGCGCCGACCGCGAAGTTGACGGGCAAAGGCTGCGCGAGATCGTTCTGGCAGATCACCACCACCGAGCCGTCACGATTGCGAAACGCGAGTTCGTTCTCATAGCCGGTCCAGCTTTGCGCCTGAATGCGGACCGATCCCGGTTCAACGAACTGCGTGAGATGGCGAAAGACATAGTACTCGAAGGTGCGGGCGAACGTGCGCTCCGTCATATCGACGGTGACCAACGAATTCTGGCTCCAGCCCCAGGTGCTCACACCCCCTTCTGGAAGCGCGATGTTCCAGTAGTCATAGACGCTGACACCATGAGACAAGTAGTGGCGAATCAACGACCACGTGTATCGGGCATAGCGCCAGTCGTTTCGGCCATCGCCGCATTCCTGCTCCGATTGAACCATCCTGATTTCAGAATGGTCGCGATGCACGAACGGGATCGCGCCCTTGCCGGCCCACTGGAACGCTGCGCCCTTTATCCAGGGTCGCGCGGCTGGATCCTGATAGACGTCCTCAAACATCGTGGGTGACGGCCGTTCGATCGTGCCGAGATAGATCTCCACGCCCGAACCCTCGAGAGCCTTGCCCAAGTAGGGGATGAACCGCGCAAGTCCATTCGTCGTCCAGCAGCAGCTCGGAAACGTCTGCGCTGAATTGAATTCGTTCTGCGGCGTCACAAACGTGATTGGCAGGCCGTGCTTCGCCCACCCGTCCACGAACTTCCGGAAGTACTGCGCGTACGCTTCGAAATACTTCGGGTCCTGGATGAACATGTCCTCTCCTTCCCGGCCGACCTGATCGGGTCCCAGCCCGTTCGGCGGTTGATCCGGCCGCGGCAGCGCCATCGCGTAGTGACGATTTCGCTTCATCCACGTGGGCGGCGACCACGGCGATGCCCAGAGCCTCAGGTTCGGCTGGAGCGCTTTCGCTGCGAGCGCGAATGGAATCTGCGCCTGCTCGTCACGCGCGAGTGAGAAGTCACTCAACGCGAAGTCGCCATCCGTCTCATCGTACGAGTACCAATCCAGGGCAAAATCGTTCGCGCCGATGGGCACGCGGCAGAAGGACAAACCTAGCCCTTCGCCAGGGGCGAATAGTTCGCGCATCACCGTGGCCCGATCCGCTTCGGAAAGCGCGCTGAGCGCAGACCAGCCCAGCTCGCTGAAGCAGGCGCCGAATCCCTCGATGGTCTGATAGGTGGTCTCCACGTTGACGGAAAAGTTGGCCTCCTTCCCAATTCCAACGTTACCGACCACCACCTCGGCGGAACGATCCTGCCAAGGCGCAGCGGCGGTCGTGGCGATCCAGCGTGTACCTTGCTCCGAGGGCGGGGATCCCGCGCCTGTTCCACCCGCGCCGAGAAGAGCAACCACACAAGCCATGCATCTGCGGAGGTTAAGCATCATGAGGTGTTTCGAAAAAATGAAGGGGACGGTGATCGCTGTTACAGCGGCTTCAGAAAAGTCATGGCCGCTCGCATGCATCGACGACCGGCACCAGCGGGTCGGTGAAATCGAAGGCGGGAGCCGAGAGAGCGACGGGCAGCACGTGGGGTTGAGCCGAAGATCAGCAATGGGAAAAGACCTGTTCCTCGCGTTATCGTCAGGCAAAAGCAACTACGCCCGCCAGCGCCGTCCGGCGCAACTCACTCTCGCACGAGCGCCAGGCCAAAGACGGTTGCGGTTGAGGCGTCCCAGGTGTCGTCGGCTTCGATGCGGACGCTGACCGATTCGCGGCCCGCGAGCAGATCCTCGGGCAATGACAGACGGTGGATATAGAGCGTCCCGGCATGTTCGGCCGGAGGCACCGGACCGGAAAACGTACGTCCGTTGACGATGATCGAGTACTTGAGCGTGAGGCTGCGGCCGTCGAGGGCACAGACGAGGGAAAGCGGCCCGTTCGCGCCGCCCTTCTGCAGCTCGTAGCCAAATCCTTTGTGATGGAGCGCGTATCGCCAGGTCCGACCTCCGAGCGATCCGGAGAAGTTTGGGTCGCCGACGTAGCCATGCGCGGCCTCGTCACCGGGTTCGCCCACCTGGACGTGATCAATGGCGTGCGCCAGTACCGCGGCCCACGACTTTTCGGTGGCGGTGGCCAGGTCTTGGCGTTGCTGCCAGCTGCTCGGAGTCTGCAGGCGCCAGTACACGGCGGAGCGTTCGTGGTGCACGCTGGCGAAGGGCACGAGCGTCACGTCCTGCGGTCGCGCGAGGCCCCGCGTGCGAAAGACCAGCGGGGAACGGGAGACGAGTTCGACCTGGCGAAGCCAGTCGGCGTCGTCGGTGACGAACGCGGGCGCGGCCGGGTGCGGGACGTTGACCCGGTCGCGCTGGTCGGGAGTATACGAGCTTGGGAGATCGACGACGCCGAGCTTGCCGGCGAGGACGATCGGCCCGTACAGGATGGCCGCGATGTCCGGGCTGCCGGGCAGGCTTTCGGTGCGCAGCTTCATCGGCAGGCGAATCTCCACGCGATCACCCTCACGCCAGCTGCGCTGCAGCTCCAGGTAAGACCCCGGCGAGCTGGTGGCCGCGACAGCCTCGCCGTTGATCGTCACGCCGAGCGGACCTGCGGCCCAAGCCGGATGGCGGACCCTCAAAGCGAAGGCGGCAGGCTGGGCGCTGTGCACGGTGAGGCGCGTGACGTCTTCTTCGGGAAAAGTCGTCTCCTGCACCAGCCTTACGGCGCGCTCACGCCAGTGCAGCGTCGCGGGAATGAAAAGGTTGACGAACAAACCCGCGGCGTCCCGGGCGAAGATCGTGTCCGCATACTTCGCGTGGTTTTCCATGCCGGTGCCCACGCAGCACCAGAACGAATTCTCCGGGGTGGAGTAGGTTTTGGAATGCCCCGGTTCCAGTGCCATCAGGTAAACGAACGTCCCCAGCGCCGGATCCTGCGAGGCGAGGATGTGGTTGTAGAGCGCCCGCTCGTAGAAATCCATGCGGGCGGCGTCCGGTTGCCAGGCAAACAGATGCCGGGTCAGTTTGAGCATGTTGTAGGTGTTGCAGGTCTCGGCGGTTTCCGGACTTAGGTGTCGCGCGAAATCGTCGACCGGGAAGAAAAACTCACGTTCGCCGTGCCCGCCGATGACGTATGAGCGGTGCAGGGCGACCCGCTCCCAAAACGTTTCGGCGATCCGCCGGTAGCGCGGTTCGCCGGTGAGTTCATACTCGCGGGCCGCCGCGATGGCTTTCGGCACCTGCGTGTTGGCGTGGATATTGTCGAGTTGGTCGACGCCGCGGGCGAGCGGATCGAAGATGGCGTCCTGGTCGAAGGCCTGGGCGAGGCGCAGGTGCCGCTTGTCATGGGTTACCGCATACAAATTCGCCAGCGCCTCTCCGATGCCGCCGAATTCCGTGCGCAGGGTCGCCTGCATCTGTTCGCGGCTCAAGCCGTCGACCCGCCCGCCGATCCAGCCGGCCATCTGCGTGGCCACCTCCAGGGCTTGGGCGCTGCCGGCGAGCTCGTGGGCGTCGACCAGGCCGGCGAGCAGTTTGTGCAAGGTGTACCACGGCGCCCAGACGTTTTCCCCCTTCTCCAGGCGGTCGAAGAACAACTCCGGGAAAGCCGACAGGTAACCGGCAGGGTAGCCGGCGCTCGGCGCCGCGGCCTGGCATTGCGCCAGCGCCGCGACGATTGTGTCGACGCGCTGACGGAACGCCTCGTCACCGGTGCTTCGATACATCAGCGCGCACGCGGTGAGGTAATGGCCGAGCGTGTGGCCGCGCAGTTCCACCGTCGGCGCTTCCCAGCCGCCGTAAGGAGCGGCGTCCGACGGCAACCGATAGTTCAGGCGAAAGGTGTGTAGCAGCCGGTCAGGCTCGAGCGACAACAGGTACGTGCGGTCGCGCTGCTGCGCCTCGCGGAACGGGCCGGGCCCGAGGGTGACGTCCGCCAGGTCGAACAGCGTGACTGGGGCGGGCGCGGCGGCGCGGGCGGTGAGGACGAGGGCCAGGGCCAGGGCGGTGGAAGGGAACCAAATAACGAAGCGGGGCATGGTCGATTGGGGTAAACGAGAATTGAGGCGGCAGTCGCAATCGCGACGACGACTTCTGCAGGGAAGCTGCCGGCAGGGTTAGGTCGAACGGGGAGGCGAAGGGACGGGCTGGGCGCGAGGCATCCCGCAACGAGGGCGGTGTTAACGAGTGAGGGAGACGATCAGGAGCGTGTGCGCGGGTACAGTGACGCGACCGCCGCGGATCGAGATGTCGCGCGTCACGGGAACGACGCGGTCGGGGGTGGCGATATCGTTGAAGGCATCAGGAGAGTCGCCGGACAGGAACGTGGCGGTTGCCGTCCGGTCGATCGCACCGAGCCCGAGGTCGCACTCGACGGCGTCCGTGGCGTGTTTGTTGACGAGAGCGATCGTGAAGCGGGTCTTGTCGGCGTTGGCGGTCACGATGCCATCGACGACCGGCACCTGTGGATCGGTGGAATCGAACGCGGGAGCCGAGAGCGTGGCGGGCAGCACGTGGGGTTGAAGAAGACTCGCGTAGAGCTGAAGCACATGGAACGTCGTGCGTTTCACGATACCGCCTGGATGAACGAAAAGCGGTCCGCGCGCGTTCACCACGGGCGCCATGCAGGCCATGACGACGTGTTGGCTGTTGCGCAGGCACGAATTCAGAAAGCAGGCGGAGAACAGCGCGTCGGCCATGGTGTAGGTGGCGTTGAGGTCGTTCTTGTCGCGCGCGGCGACGTCCTGGCCGTGAACGCGGTCGCCCTGCCCGGGGTGGTGCCAGCCGCGGAGGTTCCACTCGTCGAAGGCGATCTTGATGCGGTTCTCGAAGCCCGTGCTCTTGAGGATTTCGATCGTCTGCCGGATTTGTTTCTCGGGTGCAGTAGTGAGGCGCATGCAGGCGGCGTAGTCGAGCGGGTTGTTTTCGCGCCAGAGCGGGTCCCAATAGCCGTGGATGGATACAAAGCTGAGATGTTCGCCGGCGCGCTCGAGAAGCGGGACGGTCCATTTCGGATCGGGGAGCGCGGCGGCAAAAAGCTGGATGGAGGGATCGACGTTGAACATGAGCTTCGCGGATTCGCGAACGAAGTACCCCCACTCGTCCACCGTCTTGGCGCCCATTTCCCAGGAGCCGTAATTTTCGTTGCCGATGCTCCAGTATTTGACGCGGTACGGTTCGGGGTGGCCGTTGGCGATGCGGAGCCTGGCGAACCGGCCCATCGTCTCCAGATTACAGTACTCGACCCAGTCGCTCATTTCCTCCGGCGTGCCCGTTCCCGCGTTGGTGCAGATGAATGGCTCGGCGCCGATCAGCCGGCACCAGGCGATGAATTCGTCGGTGCCGAACGTATTCGGATCTTCAACATGCCACGCCTTGTCGTAGTCGGGTGTGCGCGTGGGGCCCACGCCGTTCAACCAGTGATAGGAGGAGACAAAACATCCGCCCGGCCAGCGCACGACCGGCACGTTGAGCTCGCGCAGCGCGGCAATGACGTCCGTGCGAAATCCACGCGCATCGGCCAGCGGCGAGCCCGGTTCGAAAATGCCGCCGTAAATCTGGCGGTGGAAGTGCTCGATGAATTGGCCAAAAATCTTCCGATCATAAGCCTGACCGGCCGACGTGAGTTCTATTTGCAGCGCCGCCTGGGGGGCAGGTGGCGCCGCCTCGATGCAGGGCAACAGCAGAACGGACAGAAGGAAAAAACCGAGCGCGGAGTAGCGGAATCTTTGGGGCTTCATCTTCATGGGCAAATCTGGAGGGGTGGAAACGTATGTACCGTCACCATCCCCAGGGGCCCAGCAGTTCATTCGGTACGCCTTTTTCCAGTGTGCCATGATGGGTCTTCTTCTTCAGGCGCTGGCTTCGTCGGGAGCCTGCCGGGGATGCAGGTGAGGGTTGAAGCGAAGGGGGTCTGACTTGATGGCCCATCGATTCGCCCGAGTCAGGCCGGCATCCGGTCGAACCGTATAACTTCTCTGCGCACCTCGGGTCTCGCAGACCAAGCACTCACCGGCCAGACTCGCCTATCGTTTCCCAATGTCCTCGCCCCGACCCTTCCCCACCCTCCTTATCCTCACGACGCTCGCGCTGCCGCTCCGCGCGGGTGCGAACGACTGGCCGCTGCCGATCGGAGTTCCGGCAGACCTGGGCGTCTCCGCGCAGCGGATCGAAGTGGCCCACCAGGCCCTCGACCGCTACGTCGACGAGGGCCGGTATGCTGGATACGTCTCGTTGTTCGCGCGCCATGGCAGGATCGTCGACTGGCACGCGCACGGCTGGCGCGACCTCGAGGCGAAAAAGCCGATGGAGAAAGATACGATCGTCCGCATCTACTCCAACTCGAAGGTCATCACGTCCGTCGCCATCCTGACGCTGCTCGAGCAGGATAAACTGAAGCTCAGCGATCCCATCAGCAGATACCTGCCCGAGCTGAAGGACCGCCAGATCCTCGTCGGCGGCACGGTCGATGCACCGAAGCTAGAACCGGCGACCCGACCCATCACGGTCCTTCACCTCCTCAACCAGACCGCGGGTTACTACTACGATGCGGACTACTCTGCGGGCAATGAGGTCGCGATCGAACTCTTCCGCCGCGCCCGCGTGTGGGACGCTGACAGCCTCGATGGTTTCATCGAACGCGTCGCCACGCTGCCCGTGCTCGAGAATCCCGGCGAACGCTGGCGCTATGGGATCGCCATCGATCTGCTGGGAGCGATCGTGCAACGGGCGTCCGGTCAGCGCTTCGACCGCTATCTCGAGGAACACATCTTCAAGCCCCTCGGTATGCGTGACACAGGATTCTGGGTACCGGAGGAGAAGCTCGACCGGCTCGCCAAGATCTACACGACCGACGCTTCGGGCACACTGGTCGCTGCCTCTCCCTTTCCCGTGGGAAATCCCAGGCCCGATGGCACCGGCATCCAGAGCGGCGGTGGCGGACTCTTCTCGACCTCGGGTGACTACGCGCGCTTCGCCCAGATGCTGCTCAACGGTGGCGAGCTCGACGGGGCGCGTATCCTGAGCCGTAAGACGGTCGAACTGATGAGCCGGAATCACATCGCCCATCTCGCCTACCCGCATCCGTTCGACCGCGAGGACCGTGGCTACGGCCTGGTCGTGCAAATGGTCACCGATCTCGGTCGCAGTACCATGCTCGGTTCCGACGGCATGTGGGGCTGGGACGGCGCGGCCAGCACGATCTGCTGGATCGACCCGAAGGAGGATGCCGTCCTCGTCATGATCACCCAGAGGTTTCCCTACAACGCAGAAGATTTTCTCAACGCGTTCGTCAACACCACCTACGCCACGTTCAACGACTGAACAGCCTCCCCCGGTCTCCCGCGGCAGGCGGAACGTGACAGAGTCGCGAACAAGACGTGACGCCGCCGGCTCGCTCGTCAGCTCGCACCTTTGAGCCGTCTCAAGAGATGCCGAAACCGGAAAGGGTGTCGAGATCCGGGGTCATGCCCCCGGCCGCCTCACTGAAGTAGAACTGCTGGATGTAGCCGTCCACGAAGGTCGCTCGTGACATCTGTATCGGGACCACCTGGACAGCGCTGCACCCGGCCACGGCGGTGGCAACAACTGCGGTCGAGACCAGAATGCACAATCGGGCCACGGGCCCGCACGAGAGCACTCCTCGCGCGGGACAAGTCTCTTGAGCCCAAGCGCCGAACCTGACGCGATCAGGGTCGACTCTCTCGACGATCAGTCAGCGGGATCATATGTGGATTCGGGTGTCGAAACGTAGCGACATCATACCGGCTTTAAAGCCAACCGAGGTGAATCGCGTCGACGCGGAGCGCTCGCTCAGAGAACTCGGGCCGAGCCGCGACGTAGATCAACGACACACGTGGCCGCGGGATACAACTGCGCTCCCGAGGGCACGATCAATCGGGGTTACGTGACGTGGCAGCACCCTCGGGCGACGCGCAACTATCTCGCTTTTGATCCATCAGAAGCCGATGACGGCACGGCCCAGCCAGATCGTCGTCCCGGGGGACGATGGATCCTGTGACTGCGATCCCTCTCCTCCTTGAATCTCCCCTTGCCTCCCCCTTGGACCACCCACTCGGCTGGCGGTGATGCTCGAAGCCGAATCAGCCGAGCCGTATGTGCCACGTCCGATTCAAGAGTCGGGACGTGACCCGTTGGCTGGGCTTAATGATCGGCAGGCGCGTTGCTAATAGTCCCGGTATCCACCGCAGTCGGTCTAAGGGGAAGCCACGCGCCCGGTGTTTCGCATTCTGGAATGTCCCCAAACACAGCCCCTGTCTCCGCGCGTTTTGGCCGGCGTGGCCGAAATCAGAAAGTCGTTTTCGTCGTTCTCGTCGCGATCGCCTGCGTTTTCGCGAAGGAGGTCACTGCCCAGGGCATGTTTCGCGGCGATCCCGCGCATAGCGGCATCTACGCCGGTGCCGGGCCGCGGTCGCTCACGGGAGTGAAATGGGCCTTCAAGACAGGTGGACCGGTTATCTCCTCGCCCGCGCTTGTCGGCGGCATGGCTGTCTTTGGGAGCGACGATTGCCATCTCTATGCCGTCGATCTGGCGACCGGCGCGGAGAGGTGGAAGTTCGATACAGGCGGGGCGGTCCGCAGCTCGCCAGCGATCGTCGGAGGCGTGGTCTACGCCGGAAGCTACGGGGGCAACTTTCACGCCCTCGATGCCGCTACGGGCAGGGAACTCTGGAGATTCGCGGTTCCCGGCGAGCGGCGCTACGCCGCCAAGGGCCTGCACGGCTACTTTCCCCGCGGACAGGTGATTCCCGACTTCTGGGATGTCTTCCAGTCGTCGCCGGTCGTGGTCGACGGCGTCGTGTATTTTGGTTGTGGTGACGGCCATCTTTACGCGCTCGACGCGGCGGGTGGATCGCTCCGCTGGAAGTACGCCACCGGAGACGTCGTGCACTCCTCGCCGGCG
This sequence comes from Verrucomicrobiota bacterium, assembly GCA_023399155.1. Taxonomy (GTDB): domain Bacteria; phylum Verrucomicrobiota; class Verrucomicrobiia; order Opitutales; family Opitutaceae; genus JAEWQP01. The sequence continues at coordinate 41,368 of JAEWQP010000038.1, forward strand.
GTGGTCGATGGCACGGTGTTTTTCGGGAGCTGGGATACCAACCTTCATGCGCTCGACGCCGCGACCGGAGCGGTGCGCTGGAAGTTCAAGACTGGCGATGATCCGGAGAACTCCAACCAGACTGGCATCCCGTCGTCACCGTGCGTGGCTGATGGAGTCGTCTACTTCGGCTGTCGGGACTCGCATCTCTACGCGCTCGATGCGCGCACCGGGGCACTGGCGTGGAGGTATCATCTCACCTGGATCATCGCCTCGCCGGTTGTGCGTGATGGCCGCGTCTACTGCAACACCTCGATCCCGGCGTTCTTCTTCGCGCTCGACGCGCACAGCGGCCAGGAAATCTACAAGGTTGACTTGCAGATTCCCGCGTTCTCATCGCCCGCGCTTGCCGGTGACCTCGCTTACGTTGGCTCTTTCAACGGCAAGCTTTACGCCGTGGATGTCGCGGCGGGAAAGATCGCCTGGGAGTTTCAAACTGAAGCCGCGAAGCGAAACATCGCAGGCGCGCTCACGCCGGAGGGCGGATTCAACCCGGCAATCTTGTTCACATCGCGCGACTTCCAGGACATGTACGTTTCGGGCGCGCACCTGTTTTCGCTCGGATCGATCCTATCATCCCCGACCGTCGTGGATGGTGTCGTTTACGTCGGTAGCGCCGACGGCCACCTCTACGCGATCGAGTAGAACCGCGGTCGAACGGACAGGCCGAAGGGGACAGGCCGAATGGGCCACGTCTCGCCTCCTGACTCACCCACTCCACGCGCGTCGCGGCGCCAAGTGCACGCACCTGTTGCCGTGACTGGAAACCAAAATCCACCATCCCACTCCAGCCAGGACCTGCGATCCCAGAAACCTCGCCAGTCAACAATCAAGACGTGGGACTCACCACGTTGCGGGCGAACGCGGCGAGTCCTCGACCAGCAGGAGGCGGATGGTGCTCGCGCCGGGTACGGCGTCAGAATTTTCGCAGCACCCCAAGGCTGAAGCGTTGGGAGTCCAGGTCGATCTGAGTGACGTCCTCCACCCAGACGGCGTCCAGGCCGCCGGTCAGGGTCCATGTCTCATTCAGGTCATGGCTGACGCGCACGCCGAAGGAGACGCCCCCGTCGCCCAAGGCGAGGTACTTGGCGAAGAGGTCCATGCGGGTCTCGGGCCGAAAGCCAAGGCTCAGGCCGACCTCCACCGTGGCGCCAACTTCGTCGCCGCTGCCCCTTCCGTTGAAATCCGGGCCGGTCACAAGCCTGTCCAAGTCGGAAGTGCGCACATACTCCACGCCGGCCTGTGCGTAGCCGTCGAGGTTCCAGGTGTTCCACGTTTTGAGTGCTCGGATCGTCCCGATGCTGGCATTCACCTGCACCAACCCGGCATCCCCATCCAGGCGGGAGAGGTCGGCCACGCCGCGCACGTACCACACGTCGCTCAGGAGCTTATGCCCCTCGACGCGCAGACCGTACATGTCGAAATCCTCCTCGCCCCCGTCCGGCGCTTCGGTCCCGGCTGGCCCGTCCAGTTCGAACGAACCGGCGTGCAGGGAAAGCCCCACATGGTCGTACCGCCAGGGATGTTCGGCGTGCGCGGCGATTCCGCCGGCCAGAGTCAGGAGGAGAACGGCGATCGGTGTAGTTGTCTTCATGTCGTTTTTTCGGATGGATGGTTGTGTTGAGTGATAGGAAATCGCTTTTGACCGGCCGCTGGATGCAGCCACGAGAAGTGACGAGAGGACTCCGTTCAGTTTCATGGAGATTGATTTCGAGTTTGTGCACGACGTGGTCGTGTCGCGCGTGACTTCTTTCGCATGAACGGGGCTTTTGGATGCGGAACTCGGACCATCTGATTTCGCAGGAAGGCGATCCCGGTCGGCTGACAGTCTGGAAAATGGCAACTCCGGTTGCTCCCGTTGTGCGACCGGGAGTACGTGACACACGTCGTGCCCGCCCACACCCCGAGCGGTGCAGTCCCGCACGTCGTCTGCATCCTCCTTCGCTCCTCACCCGTCGCTACCGTGCGGGCAACCCCACCGGCGGCGGCCTGCGCGGTGCAGTGGCGCACACGAGGTGTCGTGCAGCCGATCATCGCCATGACTCCGTTGTTCTCGGCGCCGCTCGCCTTTGAGTCAGGCGAAGCGCTGCCGAGACGGCGTACTTCGCGACACAGTCGTCGCTTTCATCGCCACCGTCAAGGGGAGCAGAAGGGATTACAACGGCCTCCCCAAGTGGGCAGCAGCGAACGTGCGTGCCTTCTCAAGTCCCGCGCCGCAAGAGCCGTCTCAAGAATGCCGTAGCCGCGGCATGTTCTCGTTCTTCGAGGAGGCGCAGGCGCTTTCGCGCGTTTAGGGGGACGACGACATTCGTGAAGCCGCTGCAGCGCCTCTACCTGTGATCGCACGATACCTGTGTTCGCTTCGCGCGTCGCGCGCGTGCGGGTTCGCTGCGGCATTTGTTTCGAGTCTTCCCGGTCTCCGCCACCACAACCTGACAAGCTGCGAGGCGCGAGGCGATCAAGCCGCCGGCGACGAGGCGCGATCAATGATCTGTCTATTGCTTCGTAATCAGGACCATCGGGCCCTCGGCCTTCGGCACACCCCCCTTGCGCTCGAGGCTGACTGCGAAGGCGTTGGCAGCGGAGATCGTCTGCCCCGGATGGAACTGAAAGCGCGAGCTGCCGTCCGCGCTGGTGTTAAACACGCCGCCATCCACGGGATTGGCGTAGGCGGGGTCGACGACCCAGAGCTGGTAGTCCTGATCGGCTGGCACGGGCGGGAGATTCTCGACCGTGAGGATACCCTCCTGGCGATCCTCGTCCCAGACACAGACGGCGCGCGCATCCGGAGTATTCTGCAACAACGAGGAGAGGACGGCGATCTGCAGGCGGTCGACCGCGCTTTGCTGTTCGAGGTCGGCGACCTCGGTGCGCAGCTTCCGGTTGCTTTGCACGAGCAGTCCGCAAACGAGCGCGAGACTCGCGGCCAGGGCCCACGGAAACCAGCGAAACGCCACCATGTCGCTTGCGGTCTCGGCAGCTGCCGGCGTTTGCGTTGTCGCAGTCGCCCTGTGCTGATGCGGCCGACGCTCGGGCAGCGCATCCAGCACGCGCTGTTTCAACGCGGGCGAAGGTGCCATTTGCGGGACCGACAACGCGAGATCGGCAGCGGTGTCGACGAATGCGTGCAACAACTCCCGGTCCTGCGGATGCTCCCGCAAATGTGCCTGCAACGCGGCTTCCTGCTCCGGTTCGAGCAGGCCCAGGGCGCGCAGGGCGGCAATCTCTTCGAGTTGCTCGCGGTTCATACGCGGCCTGCCAGGCGCTCACGCATGCGAAGCATGCCGCGGCGAATCCTGGCTTTGATGGTTCCCAGGGGTTGCGAGAGCCGGTCCGCAATCTCGGCTTGTGTCAGTCCCTCGAAGAATGCGAGTTCGATGGCCGTTTTCTGGTCCAACGGCAGATCGGAGAAAGCCTCCCGCACGACTTCCGCGCTCTCGCTGGCGGACGCGGCATCCCGCGAATTGGCCGCGGTGGTGCTGAGCGAGCGGGCCGCGATGTCGTCGGCCGACCGCTCGAGGATGCCACCGCGACGCGTACGGGTGCGGATGCGCTCGATGGCCTTGTTGCGAGCGATCGAGACGGCCCAAGTGAAGGGTTGCGCGCGCGTGCCATCGAAATCCATGGCCTTGGACCAGAGCTCGACAAACACCTCCTGCACCACGTCCTCCGCCTCGGTCGGGTTGCCCAGGATTTTCAAGATCAACGAGAAGAGAGGGCGCGAGAAACGGTCATACAGGATTGAAAACGCATCCTTGTCACCGTCCGCAGAGAGCCGCAACAAGTCGGCGTCGCTGGAAGTGGGTGCATCTGCGCGAGGCATGGAAATTCCGTCTCCGCTGCAGGAGACGTCCCGGTGGGCGGAAGAATTGTGGGAGACGCAACTCAGTAAACCCAATCCGTCAACCCTGCCCGCGGACATGTTTGCACCCAGCATTGCTGTTGATTCGTGCCGGTGGGGAGGCCGGATGCACATCGTTCGCAAACTGGTCTTCCCTGAGAAGTGGAGAGCGGAACGGGCGGGCTGGTTGAGATGATGGTTTTGTTGTCTGAAGTTAAGCCCGAGGGAGAGATTCCGACGCGACGGGGTCAGGCTTTGGGGCTTGGGACTCATTGCGATCGAACCAATACAGCCGATACGCGGCCATGACATGCTCGTCCGTCGAGCCCGAGGACACGGCCGCAACGCCGACACGGTGCTTTCACCTCCGCACTCTCGCGACCACCGCATCCCTGCGATACACGGTGTTCATTCGCGTTCGCACGACCTCGGTATACCCGGAATCCACGAGCGCACCAGGCAGGTCCAGCCGCCAGTGCCGTTCGGAATTCTCAACAATCAGAAGCACCGGCAATTGTTCCGCCCTGGCACTTGCGAGGAAAGGCATCAGCGCAAGATCCTCGGCGCCTTCGATGTCTATTTTGAGGGCGTCGACGCGCGAGATCGACAGCTCCGCGATCACTGCCATCAGGGGCCGGCACCGTATGTGAACTGTACCTGCGGAACGAACTCTCGCGCAAAGAATGCTCGCCGCGCCGAGATTGCCGGCATCGAGATGCAAATCCACCCTCCGCTCCTCGTCGGCCACGCCGACCGGGAGCACATTGATTCGCGGCCATCGCGACGTTCCCCGGCGAGTCGCATTCACATTGAAGCAGAGTCGCTCATAGGTTCGAGGGTTTGGCTCAAACGCGACGATTCGACCCTTCGCGCCAAGGTGGACGGCAGCAGTCAACGTATAGATGCCGACATTGGCTCCGATATCGACGAACACCCCGTCATGCGGCAGAGACCGCACGAGCAAATCGCGCTCTCTCCCGTCGAAGCGCCAAGGCATGAAGGCAAACTTCTTCTCGGAGCAGTTGTCGAGCATGTGGCACCGCATCCGGATCGCGCCAATCTCCAGGTCGACCGGCAGCGCGATGGTTTTCAGAACCAGCAGCCGGACCAACTGGGCCATTTGCTGTCCGAACCAGTTCTCGGGACAGCGCTGCGCCATTCGAATGAGCCGCCGCCAGCGAGCAGGCGGGCTCCTTCGGCCGAAGGCCGACTCAGAGGGAAGACTCATCTTCTCGTGTCGTGCACCAACCCTTCGAACACCCCATCCGGTGCACCCATGGTGTGGATACGACCGACACAATCATGAATCGTCGCGTCGAGCGCGAAGATGCTGCTGCCAGCCGCACTCCAGCGGGCGAGCACTCGCGGCTGGGGCGTTTCGCCGGTCCTCACGTACTCGCGCCCGATCCAGACCAGATAGCGCCGGGTGCGGTGGGTGTCGGGCCCGTAGACCACCTCGCCGGCCGGTTCGATGGACTTGAAACGCATGGCCAGCCCTGGCGGCACCCCGGGATCCGCGACACGGGTGAGGATGAGCCAGTCGCGGCCGTCCGGTGCGGGCGCGGGCCAGATCTCGTATTGCGACGCCACGCGGCCGGTGACCGACCAGCGGCGTACGCGCGGCTGATCGGGAAAATAGAAGGCAAGTTCGCTGACCACCCCGCGTTCGGTCGCTGCCCAGACATCGGGGAGCCGGCCATCAGACGCAAACCGGCCCCTGATCTCCTGCACCTGGGCGGCGAAGTCGCGCCAGCCGCGCAGGCGCGCGAGCACATCGGTCTTGCTCATCGCCTGGCCGGTGAGGGGAATCAGCACCGGCAGGAGCAACACGAGCGCGGTCAATGCGCCGGCGCTCCAAAGGGCCGACCGCTGCCAGCGGGAATGCTGCGGGGCGACGACAAAGCGCACTGCGAGGAGCGAACCGCCCACCCAGAACACCGCCGGCCAATTCGGCTGGACGTGTTGGAACAGGCTCATGCTCACGACCACGGCCAATGCCGGCACGCTGAAGATCCAAAGGAAGCGATCAGCCGGCTCCGCAGCATGCCAGGCCCGCACGATGCGGGAGGCGGCGAATACAAAAGCGGCGGCGATCACGGGTCCGACGAGAACCATCTCGATGCCGATGAACTCGCCGAACGATCTGAAGCCGCGCGCGAGCGACCACGCCTTTGCGCCGAAATGTCCGGCCGTGTGATGCACCATGATCCAGTCGTGACGGGCGTTCCACGCGAAGACCGGAATCAGCGCCGCCAGCGGCACGACCAACGCGGCCCACGTTCGCCAGTCGCGCAGGTGCCGGCGCCCGGCGGACTCCAGCGCGAGCCAGGCGAGCGCCAGCATTGGAAAAAAACACATCATCTGCTTGCTGAGGACACCCGCGCCGATGGCTCCGGCGCAAAGCCACCATGAGGCGGGGGTGCGACTGCCGTCCCGGCGAGGCATCGTCGCCATCCACAGCCCGCACAGCGCCGCGGTCCATGAGAACAGGAGGGGCGCGTCGATCGTCAGCACGAGGCTGCTCACGATGTTGCCGGGCGCGAGCGCGAGCAGAAGCACGCTCCAGCAGGCGGTGCGCGGGCCCGCCATGCGCCGGACCAGCAGGCCCGCGAAGGTCAACGTCCCGATCCCGAGGATCACGGCGGGCAGGCGTATCCAGAACGTCGTGTCGGCACCGAGGATGCGGGCGGCGGCATACACCCAGGCGATCATCGGCGGTTTGCTGAAATAGCCCCACGCCGGCTCGCGGCCCCAGTCCCAGTAGTAGGCCTCGTCGGGCGCGAGATCGATGTCGACCGAGAACAGAAAGGCGAGCCGCACGAGGGCCACGCCGCCGATCAACCACACCAGGCGCCGTTCCCAGGTGCTTTCGTCTGCCGCCGGGCCGCCGGTCATGACGGTCGGATGGCGACGTCACCCGCCGTCGGCTCACCCGCGGTCGATCCGACCGCGGCATGCACGGCCCGATCGGCGAGGCCGGCGTGGCGCCGGTGCAGGATGAGGTTGTAGGCAGCGACGAAGGCCGGAAAGAGGTTGGAAAACACGCCCACGGAGTCGTTCTTGCCGAGGGCGAAATAGCCGAGGAGCAGCAAGCTGCCGAGCAGGCTCATGTACCAGAACAATCCGGGCACGACGGGGCGCCGGGCCAGCTTGGAGGCGGCGAGTTGCACCACCCATCGACCGCCGAAGATCAGGACGCCAAGGTACCCGACCAGCTTCCAAGGGGTAATCATGACTTCGATACCGCCCAGGCTCAGGCGAAGGATTTCGCTGTTCATCGGGAAACGGGGTTGAACGAAGCGAAGCCACTTCGTCTCACGGCTTGGGAGCAATCATGGTGATCTCGCGTGGGAAGCGCAGCTGGCGCGAAAGCAGCCAAGCCACGCCGATGAGATCGAAGACGCCGCGGCGGGCGCGGCCCGAGATGGTGTACTTGGAATCGCCGCGCAGGCGCGGGCGGTGGTTGACGGGGACCTCGGCCAGCGAGAGGCCCGCATTGCGCAACAGCGCGGGCATGAAGCGGTGCATGCCGTTGAAGGGAACAAGGAACCTCACGTGATCGCGGCGGATCGCCTTGAGCGAGCAACCGGTGTCACGGATGCCATCGCGCAGCACGGCATGCCGGATGCGGTTGGCGATGCGCGAAGCGGCCCGGCGCTGCCAGGTGTCGCGCCGCGTGGCCCGGTAGCCGCAGGCGGCATCGGCGAAACCGAGGGCACGGACGAGTGTAGCAATTTCGTGCGGGTCGTTTTGTCCGTCGCCGTCGAGCATGGCGCAAATGTCGCCGGTCGCGCGGGTGAGACCGGAGTAAAGGGCGGCACTCTGGCCGAGATTGCGCGGATGGCTGACGAGGATCACACCGGGCACCGAAAGGATGCGATCGCGGGTGGCGTCGGAGCTACCATCGTCGACGGCGATGATTTCGGCGCGCGGGCAGGCCGAGCGAGTTTCCTCGAGCACGGGGACGACGTTGTCCTGCTCGTTGAAGAAAGGGATGACCACGGAGAGCGTGCGTTCGGTGGCGCCGGTCCGCGCGCGGCCGAGGGAGCGGGACGCGTCACCCGTGGGCAAGGGGGGTGCGAAATCGATCGCGCCAGTGCGAGAAACGGCGTCAGCGGGAACAGAACGGGGGAGCAGAAGCCGGTGTATCGTCCAGGCGGCGACATACACCATCACGCCCGCCCAGAGTACGTCGGTGGGAAAATGGCCGCCTTGGAAAACGCGCGCGGCGCCGATGGCAAATCCGGCGATCAAGCCGGCGGCTAGAAACACCGCCGCCAGCCCAGGCCGTCGGCGGCGGTGGAGAAACGCGGGGGCGCCGAGGGCGAAGCCCATGCTCGCATGACCACTCGGGAAAGATCCATTGTCGTTGCGCGGGGTGGCCGGTTGCCAGGGGGCACGATAGTCCGCCGTGCCGCCAAACTCGACCACTTCGCGGGGGCGGGGCCGGCCCCAATGCGCCTTGAACACCGAACTCACGAGCAGCCCGGGCCCGAGCAGCATCACCAGCGGAAAAAACAACGCGGCGCGCCAGTGCCCGCGCCAGGCCTGGAGGAACGTCGAGGCGAGCAGAAACAAGAGGGCGGCACCTCCGGCCAGCAACGCGGGTTTTGGGCCCCACCGGTACAGGGCGATTACCAGCGGATGGTCGGCGAACACCCACCCTTCGCCGGCCCGATGGATCGAGCGCTGCAGCGCGAGTTCAGCGCCGGTTGCCACGAACACCCAGGTGACCAGGCCCGCCAGCAGACACGGGAGCACCAGCCCCGAGAGGAAAGGCACCGGCCGGACCGGCGTGGCGGTGAATGGGCGCTGGGCGTGAGGCTGTATCCAGGGACCAGCGACAGGCCGGCGCTGAGCGTTTACGATCATTCAAGAGCCGTCGGCCCGCGGCGCCATCGCCCGATCTCCAGATTTCGGTCAGGTGAGCGAGCCGCGGATGAGACGTGGTGGCAGCCTACGAAAGCGGGCGTCAACGGATCGTGAGGCTAACGTTAAAGAAACGCCAAATCGCGCCTGCGTCAGCGCCTCACCTCGCGCCGCAGTCCGCGTTTGGCAAACGCGGCTACGCCAGGGGACTGCGGGATCGGGTAGCTGCGTTTGCCAAACGCAGCCCGTGACATCGCATTGAGTCGCACCTGCATCCCACACCGCGGGCTTCGCGTATCGACTTTCGCTCAACGAGCGGATTGAAATGGCGGCGGTTTCCGGCCAACAGGTTTGGAAACCGCGCGGACGACGGCGCTGCTCGGCCACGTGCGCTACTCAGGATGATCGACGCTCCCAACACACCCGTTCTCCTCGTGGAGGACAATTTCGACCTGGCCGGCAATATCCAGGATTACCTCGAGCAACGGGGATGGGTTGTCGACTATGTGCCCAACGGAGCCCTTGCCCTGCACCGCGTGAAGGAGCGAACGCACGCGGCGGTGATACTGGATCTTCGCCTCCCGGTGATCGACGGGCTGGAGGTTTGCCGTCGTTTGCGGGAAAGCATCGCGCCCCGGATTCCCGTGCTGATGCTGACCGCCGCAGACCTGCTCGACGACCGACTGACCGGATTCGCGGCCGGTGCCGACGACTACATGGTAAAGCCCTTCGCGCTGCCGGAATTGCTCGCGCGCTTGCGTGCGCTCGTGCGTCGCAGTTCAGCGCTGCCTCCGTCCTCGGTGTTGCGTCTGCACGACCTCGAATTGAATCCTTCGACCCGGGAGGTCCGCCGGGGCGAGCGGCGGCTCGTCCTCACACGCATGGGCTACTCCATCCTCGAATACCTGTTGGCGCGATCCCCGGCCGTCGTCCTCCGCCATGACCTGGAGCGTCATCTCTGGGCGGATGACCCGCCCGGGAGCGACGCGCTGCGCACGCATATCGCGACCCTGCGTGCCGAAGTGGATCGGGCGGAGCGTATCGCGCTGCTGCATACACACCGCGGCGTAGGTTACCAGCTCGCCGCGATCGAGCCCGCGCGCCGACATGATTGAATCGAAAAAACGGCCGCCTGGCCGCCTGGCCTCGCGGATTCGCTGGCTGCTCGTGGGCCTGGCTGTCTTGCAGGCGGGATTGTTCGCGTGGGTGGGATGGATGCTGTTGCTCACCGCCGAAGAGCGCGTCAAGAACCAGTACTATGCGCACCTCCTCGAAGGCGCGGCCCGGGCCGGGCCGATGGCACCGCTGCCGCCCGGTGTGATCCGCTATACGTCCAGCGAATCAATCAGCGCAGCGCTGGGGCTTGCGGCTCCGCCCACGAAACAGGGCCTGTATCCTGCATTCCGCGACAGCGCGCAGCACCGGACCGAAGTGATGAACGGATTCCTCGACTACGTGTACTGGTCGGGCGGGGATGAGGAGTATGTGATCTGGGTGGACTCGCCAGGGTCGGGGCACGCGGTGACCTGGCTCGTCAGTCCGGTGGACGAGTACACCGACACGATTGTCGGCTCGCTTCGAGTCGCGCTCCTGATGGTGGCGCTCGTCGTCATGGTGGTGGCGCTTTCCGTAGGTTCGCTGATCGCCCGGTGGGCGTTGAAGCCGATCGTCGCTCTCGCCGAGCGGGTGCAGAAACGGAATCCAGACATCAAGGCCGAGGCGCATTCCCCGGGACAGGCGGCGCGCGTTGACCACGACGAGGTTGGTTTTCTCGAAGGTGCGCTGGACGCCTACGAAGAGCGTCTGCGCGAGTCGCTCGCCCGGGAGCGCGACTTCCTGGCGGATTGCAGTCACGAGTTGCGCACGCCTGTTGCCACCTTGAAAGGAGCGGTCGCGTTGCTTCAGACCAGCACGGACGACTCCGCCCGCGAACGTTATTTCGGGCGGATCGAACGTTCCGTGCATCGCATGGAACGCCTGATCGAGATCTTTCTGATGGTTGCCCGGGAAGACCATCACCGGGCGCCGACGCAGGCGGTCGACGCGGCCGGGGTCGTCGCTGAGGTGGTGGACGAAATTCGCGCGCTCTACCCCACCCATCCGTTGCGGATTCAAGTGTTCGCCGACCCAAACGTGACGATTGTCTGCCACCGTGAAGTACTGGCCGTGTTGTGCCACAACCTGATCGGCAACGCATTCACCCACCTTCCGGGTGGCGAGCTGTGCGTGCGCGTGGGTTCGATCGATGGCGAGGGGCGCCTGCGCGTCGAGGACGACGGCCCGGGACTGCCCGAGTTCAGGGATATCGCCGTTGCGTCGGCCCCGGGGCATGGGCATGGCTTGACGCTGGTCGAACGGCTCTGCCGCACCCATCGCTGGCGGCTGCACAAGGTGCCGCGAGACCAGGGAGGCACGTGCATCGAAGTGATCTTCCCCCGCGCTCGCGCCTGAGGCACGCATCCGTTCGAGTCGCTGACGTCAACGCCGCCATCGGCGTGCAACCGTGTCGTCGAGAGTCGCTGAAAGAGAGTCGGGGTTTAGTGTTTGATGTAATGGAGCCTGAGCTAGCCCAACGCAGGCCGGATAGATCTATTAACAGTTAAAACCCGACCCTTTAGGCCGGCTCCGTGCGCACTCCCGTCATCGCTGTTGATGGGGCGCCGTTGCCCTGATTGCAGACGGATCACTCCTGAATCAATCTCGAGGAATCACGAAAGCGTTTAGCTCGGCCATTCGGCCGTTCTCAAAGCGCCAGACGTCGCAGTAGGAAAAATCAGTCGCCTTGCCACTCTCATCCTTGAGCGTGATCTCTCCTACTGCCGCGAGGTAGTCTCCGTCCTCAATCAGCTGCTCAACTTTGAATTTGGGCAGTTCCTTGTAAGCTTCAGCCATATACCGACGCACCGCTTCCTTACCCCTGAGAGTCTTGTCGCCCAGAAAATTCCAGACGGTCTCATCGGTGCAGTGAATCAGGAAGCCTTCGAAGTCACCTCGAGTGATCGCCTCGTTGGCCGTGGTCAAAATTTCCTTGTGTGTCTTCGGCATCCACGAACTTACCAGGCAGTGGTGAACCTGCAACTACAGGGTTCACGTGGGATCGCGACGCGGCTGTTGACTCTGCAACACCCCGGCGCCTCCGCTCCATGGCGCCGAAATTTACCCGGCCGTTTCCTCGGGGCGGCGGAAGTGTTCACGCCGTTCTATTCTCTATCCTGCAAACGAGACGTATATCGCAGAGGGCGACGGGGTCAAAGCCGGGTCAGGCGAAGACGCTGACCCTCCATGACTGAAGAGGACGGTTCACCTCTGGAGGGACAGCCTCCGGCCTGTCCTCGAAAGTCAAAGCGCATCTGTGCAGTTGACGATCGTGGCCCTTATCTTAGAGGGTGTCTAAAGAGCCCGTTTTGCGGCGATGCGCCGGGTCATCAGGCGGATCATGGCGATGTAGACATGAGCTTCGCTGGATGAAGTCGTTCGCTCGTAGTCACGATTGAGCCGACGATATCTACCAAGCCAGGCGAAGGTGCGTTCGACAATCCAGCGTTTGGGCAAGACGGCGAAGTATTTGAGCTTTGGATCACGTGAGACGATCTGCAGGCGCCTTCCTCGACCTGGCCACAGAGAGTGAACCCACGCGATCAAACTTCCAGCGTAGCCACCATCTGCCCAGATGCAGCGCAGCCACCCGAATCGTTCTTGCAGAGGCTTCAGCAGCAGGCGCGCTCCGTCGCGGTCCTGCACATTGGCCGCGTGAACGCACACCAGCAAAATCATTCCCAACGTATCGACCAAGATATGTCGCTTTCTTCCGACCACCTTTTTCCCAGCATCGTAGCCGCGAACTCCTCCTTGCTCAGTTGTTCGCACGCTCTGCGAGTCGAGTATCGCAGCAGTCGGGGCTTTTTTTTACCGTGTTTGAGCCGCACTACATCGCGAAGCGCGTCGTTGAGGGCAGCCCACACTCCCTGCTTCTTCCAGTGCGCAAAGTAGTGCCAGACCAACCGCCACGGCGGAAGATCATGCGGCAACATCCGCCACGGGCAGCCGCTGCGAACCAGATAGAAGATCGCGTTGAGAATCTCCCGTTTCGAATACTTCTGCGGCCGCCCCGCTTTGCGCGCGCGAGGTATCAGCGGATCCAGCACCGTCCACTCCGCATCCGTCAAATCGCTTGGATATCGAACTGCTTCGTCTGTCGCCATCCCGAGCTTCTCATCGCTCGGTGATCAAAAGTACAGCTCTTTCGTACGCAAACGAACCTTTTTAGACACCCTCTGAGGCACGCATCCGTTCGCGTCGATTCGGTTTCCGACACGGTGAGCCAAAACCCCAAAAATCCTGAACCCGTCGCTTCCCGTCCGGCTTCGGCACGTGAGGCCGACCCGCGCGGCTCAGGGTGAGTCCGTGTACCGGATCGCGCTGGCCGTGACGTGATAGATCCGCGTCTCGAAGGCGACAGACGATCGCTGCTCCTGGATTTCGATCACCGCATCCGCCCCCGCGAGCCGGGCCTGTTCGCGCAGGAGCGGCAGGGCGTCCTTCAAGCCGGAGCCGACGAAGGTGGTCTTTTCCAAGTGGACATCGAGCCGCGCGATGCGTTCGAACGGGCGGGCCGGCAGGTCGTCCGTGAAAACCTCGACGACGAAGTTGGCGGGCTTTGCCGGATACACCTGCCCGAGGTGCCGGAATTGGGCCTGGGTGGTCGTGCACCCCGCGCACCATCCGAGCACCACCGCCAGGACCGCGCCGACGACGAGACGTCTCATGGCGTAGCCGCCGCACCGCCACCCGCCGCAGCCGCCGGGGCAGCGGGGTCGGCCGGGGCAAAAGCCTTGGTGATCTCGTCAACCACCCGCTCGTTCCAACTGCGCTGGCCGGCATACCCGACCATGGTCTTCACCGTCGCGACCTTCACCGTGGTCTTGCCGGGCCCTTCCGCCGTCAGCCAGATCTTGATCACTTCGCCGCCGGAACCGACGGCCAAACCCATCTTGTTGGAGCGTTTGGCCTCGAGATAGGTTGCCTCGGTCTTGCGCATCTTGCAGCCGATGACAGCGAGCGCGTTGAGCGCGGCTTCCTGTACGCGCTCGATCGGTTGCTCGACCAGGACCGTCGTCGCCCCCTTGGGCTCCTTGGCGGACTCGGCTTCGCCGGTGTCGTCGTTCTTGGGCTTGGCCGCATGCAGCGGTGCGACGGCGACGAGTGCGACGGCAAGGGCGGCAATCCAGGAAAAATGCCGCAGGACATGGAGGCGGGATGGACGCATGAGAGCAGGGGTGGAGAGGCAACACGCCTGTACTTTAAAACCGGCGACAGGTCGGGACCGGAGGTAATACGCCCCTCTTTATTCCTATCGCCATGCCTCTTGGCAAAACCAAAACGACGCGCACCAGACTTCCGAGCGTGGGGACCACGCGCGTCCGCGGTGGCACGCCCGCACACGCTCCCGGTTCCCGGCCCTGCGCAACCGCGTGACAGCGGCCAGGATCAGCGCGATCAGCTCCGCTCCTTGCCCGGGTGTCCCTTCCGCCTAGTGCAGACGGGAGGGCCAAAAGGGTTCCGCCTCGACCCTTGACTCACCCACTCCGCATGCGTCGCCGCCACGTGCACAGACAGCCGGTGTGACTGGGAAATCCACCACTCGCACGCAAGCCCGGGCCGGCCGACGCAACGGCCTCTTTAGTCAACAATCAAGCCGTGCTTGCCCCGTACAAGACGTGACCCCGTGCCTGCCCCCGGTGGCTGCAGCGGCCGCTTGAGACAGGCCGCCAGCCCCATTCGGCGAGCCTCGTTCGGAGCGAGCCATCGGTCAATGTTCCGGTCGTGCAGCGCACCGCGAGGCTCTCAGGCTCGTCATCGGACCGCGATCGACCCACGTTCTGGTCGCCAGCTGCGACTTGACGTATTCGGCTGCCCCACGCTCGCAGCCACCCCAAACCGCAAAGCCTGACCCCGTCCGTCGATCCGACAAAGCGGGGCCGAAAGAACCGTTCCATGTGACCCGATCGGCCAGCCAAGTTCATCCCGCGATCCGACCGCCGCTTTTGTCAACAGTCGAGACCTGAAGTCTTCGGTTGTCTGGTCTTCGGTTGTCTGATTCATCTAGTCAACAATCAGCACGTGGCCCCGTCGGCTCGCCTTGCACGGAGTGTGCACTTCTGCGTGGATGACGGCTCGATCTTGGCTTTGGATCCCGGACAACCACCGAACCCATGACCCTCCTCATCCGCTTGCTGCTCCTCGCCACATCACTGGCGTTTTTCTCCGGCTGCGCGTCCCTCGACGCTTTGAACGACCCGGTTGACACGAGCCGTCGCGCCAACATCAGCGGCACGTTGACCACCGGCCCGATGAAGAATCAACCGTCGCTGGAGCAACGCGGCATTCGCAAGCTCGGTCTTCTCATCGCAGCCACGCCGGAGATCAGCTTCGAGTCCGTCGGTATGACGATGTTCCAGAACAAGGAGTTCACGGCTTCTCATGGGACTCAGATCGACGACCAGACCATCGTGCGCCTGTTCATGGAACGCTTCGCAGCACAGTCCTCTATTGCCTTGATTGACCTTTCCGGCGACCGCGAATCGTTGCTGCCGCGCATCAAGCGCAGCATGTGGGGCGGCCAGATCAACCTCGCCATGGATGAACCTGTGGAGGCGCGCATCAAAGAACTGCGCGCGGAAGGAGTGGATGCGATCCTCGTCATCCGGGAGCAGGTTCTCTCGGACTTTATCGGTGGGACCAACCAGACGCTCGCCGCCAAGGGAGTCTACAATCGCTTCGGCACGACGATGGTTTTCGCCGGTTTCGATGCCTCGATCATTGACCTGAAGACGCTGAAAGGCCTGAAGCACGCCTCCTACGTCCAGGCTTCCTGCGAACCGATCTCCGTGACCTGGAAAAGCAGCCTTGAGCACTACACATCCGACGACTGGCAGTTCATACGGGCGGGCATCGAAAGGCGCCTCTCCGTCAACGTGGAGGAAACGATGTTCATGCTGAAGGCTGGTCGCTGACAATTCGCCACGATCTAGCGCGCCCCCTCTCACCGCAGCAGGCGCGCCGCAGAGCGTCGCGGTCTATCCCTTGCTCGTTCGCCGTTCGCCCCCGGAGGCCGGGATGTAGTCAATAGCTCCAACCATGCGACCGCACCCATCCTGCGGCCTTCAGACTGAACGGCAATGCTCGCGTCGCGCCTTGCCCGTCACCTCTCCCGCCGGCAATCTCGGTCGATGGCGTTCGTGCGACGACTGCTCGTGGTTTCGGTGCTGGCCGGGGCGTCGCTCGCGTGCGGCGGACGCGCAGACGACACGCCGGCGGCGCCGGTCACGACGTTGCGCATGCTCACCTACAACGTCCTCGCCGATGAGGTGCACGTGCGCGAGCGCGTGCCTGAGCTGTTGCGCATCCTGCGCGAGTCGGAGGCCGACATCATCGCGCTGCAGGAAGTCGCGCCATGGTTTGCCGAGACGCTGCTGCGAGAGGAGTGGACGGCCGCTTACCAGCGCGCGAGGCAAAACGGTCGCACGGTGCTGGCGCGCGAGTTCATCGTTCTGTCGAGGTTCCCCGTGGTTGACCACGAGATCATCGTGCTGCCAAGCCACCAGCGGCGGACTGCGTTTAGCGTCACGCTCGACATCGATGGCGTGCAGACCGCCGTCGCGACGACGCATCTCGACAGCCTTCTGGAGGACGGTCCGATCCGCGCGCAACAGCTCGACGCCATCTTCGTGCACCTCGCGAAGTTCGAGGAGGCGGTCTTTCTCGGCGATCTCAACTTCGGCGACGGCGAGCAACCGGACTCGGCGCACCTGTCTCCAGAGTATCGCGATGCCTGGCTCGCGCTTCGGAGCAGCGAGCCAGGCTTCACGTGGAACATCGAGAAGAACCCGTGGGCACGGCGCGAGTCATTCCCCGACGAGCCGAGCCGGCGGCTCGACCGCATCCTCATGAAATCGACGCGATGGACGCCGACCTCGATCTCAATCCTTGGCGACAAGCCGGTACCCGGAAAACGGAAGGACATCTTCCCGTCAGATCACTTCGGGCTCATCGCGGAGTTCGCGCGCGTGAACGGCGGGGATAGGAGTGCCGTGGCAGCCGGACAATCGACGAGATAGCTGCAGCGCTCTCTTGCGACAAACCACCACCGCTTCGAGCACGAACCAAGATCGTGTGTGGGCACGAATCGCGGTCGGGTGTGACTTCAGGTGCTCGAACGTTGCGGCTGGGCGGACGTTGAAGTGAATGAGACACAGCTCAGGGATCTACGGCTGCGATCCGGTTGAAGTGTTCGGCGCCCTTCGCCGTGGATGCGCCGCTACGCGCGTGAAACAGTGATCGTCCTTGCCCAGGCGCGTCGGTCGAGATCCGACCACGCCGGGACCCGACGCGTTCGAGACATGACTCGTTCGATTCCGGGTGTTGTGCGGCCCAAACCCCAAAGGCTGACCCCATACCGACCTCCCAAAGGCTGACCCCATACCGACCTCCCGACCCCATACCGGCCTCCCGCCTTGCTTGAAACCGGCTGCTCCCCACCCCACCTCACGGTGGCGCAGTTGCCGGGCATTATCAGCTAAACGACCTAATTGACTGTGTGTGGATTTTCGCCTCACGGGTTGTTGGGCTTCGCGATCGCACTCAAGAGTCAAGAAGTGACCCCTTCAGCTTGCCCTGCCCGACCGCCTATCTCGAGACGCTCGCTTGGAGCGTCGCCAAGCGCCGCTTCGAAGCACTTCGCGAGACCGAGATGATGCAGCTGGTCGGCATCCTCCAGCGACGCGCCAAGCAACTTAGTATTGTTGTGTGATGACACTGGAGTGCAGTCGCTGCTGCAATTTGACCTACCCAAAGATGAGGTGGCCGATGTCGACGCGGTCTGCTCAATCCTCCGCGGCCGAGGCTGGATCCATCGAGCGCCGCTCGCTAAGGAGCTTGGCATCTCGATCCGCAGACTCCGTGCAATTGCCGAGCACAGCACGGCCGAATCCTCTCCGCGCCTGGGTCACACGGCTATCGCCTCGACGACGAGACTGTCACGCGCGAGGAAGTGTTTCGCGTAATCGCCCAACACCGCAGCCAGAGCACCCGGCACGCGGTCCGCGCCGACGCAATCCTCCAGCGCTGGGAGGGCTATGCCCGTCAGTAACGCTTGGGTTTCGAGGAAATCGTCTCGTGGATCCTTGGAATGAGATGACCGGACATCTTGCGAAGCGTCATTTCGAGCTCATTCATCGCGCGCATACCGCCCTCGAAGAATTCCTTCGCCATCTTCGAGTTCTCAGCAGCGAGTGTCTTCTGAGCTTCGATCTGCTCAAGAAGCAGTCTCCTTTGATAACGATAGGAGAGGAATGCCGTTATCGCAGCGCCACACACCGCTCCAATCAGCGCCGAGCCTGCTCCGGCGAACCACAACGCATAATATGGGTCCGGGTCCATCACCGGACTCTAGAACATGCCGGCCGGTGATCAATTCCGCATCTCGTCGCGCGAGCTGCAGCCCGACGCTGCCCGCGGCCGCCAATCAATGAACGCGACCTCACCGCAATCCAACCGCCGGCTGGCCGCTTCCTGCGGTAAGCCTAAAGGCACGTGTCCTCGGAAGCGGCCAATCGGCTCGCCCTCAGTCACTCTGTCAGCATAACTAACTCTCACGGTTCCCCTGTCTAGAGGACGGGGTCCACCTCACGGGGAGGTGAGACGGGAGCACCAGACACTTCAGTCTAGCCAACGTGCTCCGAAAGCGTTACCTACGAACCGTGCGCCCATCGCACCCGACCTGCTGCTACACGCGCTACCGCGTGTCCGACGCCGTTGCTGAGCGTGCGTCTCCCCTGCCCTGCGGCCCTGCAGTTCGGCTCCCTTCACCCCATCCCGAACCATGGCAAACATCCCTGCCCGCGTTGAGACCCGCATCAAGGAGGCGCTTAAGCGCTTCCAGCCTGTCGTCGAACAGGCCAAAGCCCGAGATATCGGCGAGGCTGATACGTCCACACTCGTCAAAGACATCCTCGCCGAGCTGTTTGGCTACGACAAATACGCCGAGGTCACCGCGGAGTTCCAGATTAAGGGTACCTATTGCGACCTTGCCCTGAAGATCGATGGTAAGCTGGCGCTCCTGATTGAGGTAAAGGCGATCAACTCCGAGCTCAAGGAGACTCAGATCAAACAGGCGGTCGACTACGCCGCGAATCAAGGACTCGAGTGGGTGATCCTGACGAACGCACAGACCTGGCAGATCTACAAGGTCGTCTTTGCCCAGCCGATCTCGAACGAGCTTCTGATGACGCTCCCGTTCTCCACCCTTTCGGCGAAGAACGACAACGACCTTCAATCGCTCTTCCTTCTCACACGAGAGGCACAAGGGAAGTCACTGCTCGATGAATACCACCAACAGAAACAGGCCCTCAGCCGGTTCTGCGTCGGCGCCGTTGTGCTCAGTGACCCGGTTGTCAGCGTGATCCGCCGTGAACTCAAGCGATTGTCCCCGGACGTGCGCATTGACGCCGACGAAATCTGCACCGTCCTCCGCGACGAGGTGATCAAGCGTGAGGTGCTCGAAGGTGATCGCGCCACCGAAGCGAAGCGGAAGGTGAACAAGGCAGCAAACAAGGCGCTCCGAGCCCGCATCGATTCTGAACCGTCAACGAACTCTTCGCCACCTACCGCCGCCGCGTGGGCCACACCCGTGAGCGCAAATGTCTCACCCGCCGTCGGAGCCGAGGTCATCAGCTAGCCCCCGCGATTTCCATTCCGCTGCCTTCGAGTCAAAAAACAAGACGTGACCCCCTCGCCGTCCCCTTCTGGCCGTCTTGGCCGCGCGCAGCCGTTGCCGGCAGGCTCCACTCGAGCGTAGCACTTCGAGCACGGGGTTCACTCAGCTCCATTTCGCCCTAGCCAACCCGAGCACGAATCGATAGAGACAAACTCGTGCGCCCCTCGAACCCTACCTGATGCCGCACACGCTATTATGTGCCGAAACCGCTGCTGAGCGTGCGCTATTTTATCCCATCCGAATCGCCATGCGAGGCGTCCTCGCCCACTCTCTATTAGGGGAAGGCCAAGACACCGAGAAAGGCTATGAGGCTATGGACAAGCTGCTTTAGCTGCAACTTCCGGAAACTGGCTGGGCGGACGATCTTTCTATTATGGCACCTGAACACTGCACACTCTGGAACATTATCAGCGGGATCATTGGGCTCGTTATAGGCTCAGGACTCACGCTAACCATAACAAAGTCATCAAAAAAGAACTCGGTTCGCCAAGAAGGTGTCGTCGCCCGCGGTGACGTCGCCGGCAGAGACATCAACAAGAATTAATGATGTCAGATTCCGAGCACACTTCCGTCGTCCAAAGAGACATCGAAGCAATGGGCGACGTAGCTGCACGAGATGTCAACAAGCCTAAGTATATATTCATCACGCAGCAGCGGAATGACGACTACCTTGTAGCCCTCTATCGCCGATTGGCCAACGAAAAACTTGGATCGCTAGAGGGCCAACCGAACGACTTACCTGGCGATTGGCTGACAACCAATGAAACCGAAGTAGTCGGTCTCAAGGACAAGCTCACGCGAGGAAGTCTGGACGAACACTTCGGTTACGCGAAGGAATGCAAAGAGAAGTACGCACGTCACATTGGAAAGTACGTAATGTATGAATCTGCTCGTTCAATAAATGCCTATCTTCTAGACACGATCGAGAGTTCGTACCAGACCAGCGTTTTACCACATCTAAAGACTATTCCGGCCGCGAATAAGCTAGAGCTCATGCGGCGCGGGGTAACGGAGCCCCTTCGCGCTGCACTTGGTGAAAACCCGCTAGACTTCCTGCCGAGCCATATTGACGGCATGGTGTTTTTCCTCACCGGGAAATGCCGCATCAAGTGGAACGGATGAAATGATAATCTACCATCCAGCGTTCGACCTGTATCACTGCGCATTTCGTCAGCTAGTGCTACTGCATCGCTTACCAAAGCACGAAGCCTCTGCCGCGAAGCTAGAATTGCTCGACTTCTACTTTCTGTTTCCGCGCGAGATTGCGGATGTGGAGCTTACAACGCTTGACAGAATTCCAAAAGCCGAATTTCGACGCTTTCCACAATACGAGTCAATCCAGACGCCTAGTAAAGTGTTTTTTCGTCTCCAAGCGATATTTCATCAGGCCACGCGCACGCTTATAGCGCGTGCGTTCGTTGATCAAGCAGAAGGAGCTGATCTCCTCAGACTCAACTTGGCATCAATCCCCGAGGATCTACTTCATAGAATTCAGAACCGCGAAGCGCACTCAGCGCAAGTTCTCGACTTTCTTGTAGAACGCATGAGCGGATACACCGTGACGGAACTTAGGGGCAGAACAGGACTGCAGCCAACGAACAATGACCGAAAATAGGCCGCATATCATTATCAGACGACTGCGTGTCCGAGCCGGAACCCATATTGCGTATGATCAACGCTTTCACGATGGCATTAACGTGATTCGCGGCGAGAACAGCTCAGGAAAGTCTACAATTCTCGATTTCATATTCTTCGTTCTCGGCGGAGACATCACGATCTGGAAATCTGCAGCCGCTCTATGTACCGACGTGACCGCCGAAGTTTCCATCACGGGAGAAATAGTCACACTCCAAAGGGAAATCTCACCCTCGCGGCCTTCCCTATGCATCTATTTAGGCACCATGGATGAGTCTGATGCTCACCGTTTCAAGAACTGGTCAGTCTATCCCTATGCAGCCAAAGGCGAGAGCGAGAGTTTTTCTAAAGTTCTCTTCAGAATACTCGGTTTCCCAGAGGTACGCTCTGATCAAGATAATATCATCACGATGCATCAGGTACTCCGCCTTGCATACGTGGATCAGGTTTCGCGCAAGACTTCGTTAATGCGCGAGCACGATTGGGATACCCCGCTTACGCGTCAGATTGTGGCGGACCTATTGCTCGGAGTATATGACGACTCTCTATATGCTGATGAACAGGAATTGCGGCAACTTGACCTCGACTTTCGAGCAGCCGAACAACAACTCATCCACAATCGAGACATAGTTGATGCGGTCGAGCAGGGTCTTACCCAAGAGAAACTCGACAACCGGATCGCTAAGGCGGCTGCCGCACTAGACGAAGTTAATGATCGCATTGATTCTGCGCTCGACGAGAAGCTAACGGTGCAAGACACGTCGCAAGGTGAGATTGAACGACTCCGAAAAGAGATCATCAGACTAAACCACAAGGCATCGTCAATCACATCGACAATTGATGAACTGCAGGTGGATGAGGCTGACTCAATTCGGTTTGTTGAGAGCCTTTCCGAGAAGGTTGCCGCCATTGATGAATCGTTGGCTACGCAGCTAGCCATAGGGCAACTGCCATCGTGTCCGGTATGCAGCGTACCACTAAAACATGAGCACGGCATAACAACGTGCGAGTTTAGCGGCAGGAGAATCAAAACTGATACGCCACGGACGGAACTGCTTAAAGTGCGCGAGGAGATTCGATATCAGATCCAGGAATCGCAGTCGCTCATCCGGGAGCGCCAGGAAAAGCTCGCCACTCTAGCTTTTGAGAAGGAAGAAGTGGTCGCAGCTATTGCTCGAGCGACACGCACGCTCAAGCAAAAGACAAGTTCGGTGAAGTCCGCACGCGACAACAGACTCAACGAACTGTACCTTGAAAAAGGGCGTCTCGAGTCCGACTTCTCTACGACGCAAAAACTCGGAAAGTATCTGGAGGTTCTTGTTCGTCTAGAAAAGCACGTTGCATCCCTTCGTTCCGCAATAGGCGGCTTGAAGGAGAGGATACGGCAAAAGCGCGGACTGCAACGGGCTCGATGGGCACGCGCAATCGACGATGTCGGGCGAAACGTCGCCTATATCTTAATGAACGATTTCGACCGGCAGCGGGAGTTCCAACAATACGAGTCTCTCCACCTATTGTTTAGCAAGAACACGTACTTATGGAACGGGCGGAACAATTTCTCGGCAAGCTCCACGGTCATGGTGAAGAACGCTATCCATTTCGCTTTGCTGTTTGCTTCGACTGCCGACGATCAATTCCGGTATCCACGGTTTCTGCTCTGCGACACAATCGAGGAAGGTGGAATGGAGCGGGAAAGGTCGCACCACTTCCAAGCGTTCATAGCCGAGGCTGCAAAGCAGGCTAAACAACCCTTTCAGATCATTCTGGCAGTGGCTTCACTTTCCCCAGTTCTCGATAGTTCTGAATACACCGTTGGACCGGAGTATTCCGCAGGCCGAAAAGTCCTGGATTTACCCGACGAGCTACAACTCCGCGCGACGCAGCCGCTTTTGCACGAGGAGTTTTCCGGCGGCGAACGCGAGCAGACATCATGATGAGGTGAGGCTTTGGGGCTTGGGGTTCATCGCGATCGATCAATACAGCCGGTACGCCGTCATTACGTGCACCACTCCGTTGCTGTCCGAGTAGTGGTACTCGCCGGCGGGGATGAGGCGACCGTTCACGGTGTTCCGCGCGAGGTGGCGTTCAGCCGGCTGTCATCCTGCAAAAATACGGTGCCCTCCACCCACCCTCGTCCACGGCTATCGCTTGAGGGTGGTCCATCGCCCTGGACGATCGCGCCTTTGCCGACACGTGAGAGGATCCGACCGTCGATCCAGATCTCGGCGTGGCTCCACGGGGAGAACGGAACAATCGCCGACGGCTCCTGCACCATTCTCGCTGTTTGCAGCTGGGTTGCACCTATCTCCGCCGCAACAAGCTCGCGCTCCTTCTACTCCGACTCGACCTGAGCGGCACATACGGCCTGCTCGGCTTCGAGTCGTTTGAGTTGTTCCTGACGACTGGCTGCTTCCTCTGCAGCCTTCTTTTCCGCGGCGGCGCGTTCGACCAGTTCCTCTTCGGTCGGCAGGCGCAGCTTCAAGGCCGCCGTGCACGCGGGGGTGAGTTGCGCCGCGTGTACTGTCTCCACCGCTCCACCGTGCAGCACGATCAGACTCGTCGGCTCCTGGGAGACGATCTTCACGTCGGTCCAGGTACTCCCATCGGCAAAGACGAGGTCGGTCGCCATGGCCGTGAGTGGCTCGACGACGGGCGATCGCTTCTGCGACTTCTGCGCCTCTTTGCGGCTGTCGGATGGAATGGTCCCAGGTCCAAGGTCACAGGTCGCAGGAGATTGCCCACGAAGCACACCGGATCGGTCTCTGTTCTCTCCGCGATCTCCTGTGAATTCTCAGGAACAAAAGGACCAAGGGACAAACAGACGAAAGGACGAAGAGGCCAGTGACCGCGGCGGGCGCGGGAGATGGGCAGATTGGAGATTGGAGATCGGCCGGTTATCCCGAACTACGATCTGCGATCTCCGAACTATCGTTCGTCCTTGCTGCCGGCAGTCGTTGTCCCGAATCCGAGACCAGCTCGGCGCGTTTCTGGAATCCGTAGGCGACCCTGCGGTGGAGCCGTTCGTTCGCTCGCCGTTGCGCGCCAGGGTCTTGCGGCCACTCGCCGCCACTTGGCACGGCACGTGCCTTGGGTGGTCACGTCGCCATGGACAACCGTTATCGAAACGTCTTCTGGATTCTCGCCTTCACGACACTCGCCAGCCTCGTGCTCTACGGGTTGGGTGCGGTCGCTCAGCCGCCACCGAGCGGGCCGCATGGGTTCATCCCCGACTCGCTCGAGGCGGCGCCGCGACCCGCGTCGCTTCTGGCGCGACTCTCGCCGGTCTTCGTCCTCGTCTATGCCTTCTCGTTTCTTCCCGTGGTCGTGTTGTTCACGATCGCGAAATTCCGCGCGCAGCCGTTCGGGATGATCCTCGGGTCGTGCCTCGTGGTGACCTCGCTGCTGATCGAGATCATCAACGCACTGCCGCTCACCGCGCACCTGGTCGCCCATCCGCGGGCCGCCGGCGTCCCGCCCGATGTCGTGCTCTACATGATGCAGACCGACGCGGTTCGTTTCCTCGCCCTCGATGTCGCTGGATTCACCCTGGCCTACGTCGGCCTCGTGGTGTTTGCCGTCGTCCTCGTCCGCGAGCATCGCTGGCTGGCGCGGCTCGTCGTCGCGAGCACGCTGCTCTTCGCGGCCAACGTCCCGCTCCTCTGGGTGCAACCGTGGGTGGCCGTGCTCCTGATGGTCGCATCGATCTTCGCGTTTGCAGGCATCCCCCTCCTCCTCGCCGGGATCGCGATACGCGAGGTATCGAGCCTCGCGATACCGATGACCGGTCGCCAGCCCGCGAGCTGCGGCGCTCCGCTCTGACCGTCCTCCCTCGACTCCTGCGCAGTACGCCCGAAATCGCAGCCTGCCGCGCGGCGGGCGCCGATCAGTCGTCGTCGCCAAAGATCGCGCGGAGGAAGGTCCAACCGGGGGAACCGTGGTCGCGGCGCACCGTTTCCCAATAGGCGATGTAGCGGCTCTGGCCGATGATCCCCAGTGGACCGTCGTAGATTCCGCCGCGTCCCCCGTGATCATGCACGCGGACGGCAAGCACGTTGGTTTCCTTCAGCAGGGATGCGGGAAAGGTGTATCCGCGCTGTTGCGCATAATAGTCGGCGCCGCTGTGTCGGTCGGCATCGGTGAGCGATCCGGAGCCACCGATACGCGTGCCGTTGAGGTAGACTTCATCGGTGTCATCGATCCGGCCAAGCATGAGAACCATGGTCGTGTCAGACAACTGAGCGGGGGCGCTGAAGGTCTTTCGATACCACGCGAAGCCATCGAAGTCGTAGCCGGTGTCCTCCCAGTACGCAGGCACCGAGATCGGCTTGAACTGCGATTCGTCGGCCTGCACGTCCTTCCACTCCGGATCATCGCCGGGGCGGAATTTCCATTCTCCGGCGAGCAAGATCTCGGGCAGTGGAGTCTCGGTGCTGTATATGCCGATGCGATCACCGCGGATCCCGCCGACCTGGGCGCCATCGTAGACGCGGATGGCGATGACGTTATCACCCGATCGCAGCGTGCCGGGCGGGATGCCGTAGACGCGGTCCTGGTTGTAGGCGGTGGCATAGTGCGGCGGAAATGCTCCGGTGCCGCCGATGCGCTTGCCGTTGAGGAACACCTCATCGGCGTCGTCGATACGGCCGAGAAGCAGGTAGGTGAGCTGCGCGGGATCCTCGTCGAACGAAAAGGTCCGGCGGTACCACGCGTAGCCGTTGTAGTCCCGGTAGCCTTCGTCCTCCCAGTTTCCCGGCACCCGGACGGACGACCACGCGTCGTCGTTGAAGTTCGGCTGGGCGCGACGCGCATCGTCACCGACGGAAAAGAGCCAGTTTCCGCGGAGATTCACGAGTCGATCCTCGGAGCGACTGGAGCGGCCGGCGGCAACGGTGACCGTGAGGCCGGCGAGAAGAATGAGGGTGGCAAGTCTGCCAGGGTGGAATGAGGATGGGAACAAGGTCATGGCAATGCGATGGGGCCGAAACCGGCACGCCTGTGCGCACTTCCGGCCAGACCAACAACACCGCCCGCGCGGTTGAAGTTGCAGAAACGCCGCCGTCGCAAGGCGGGTTGCCCAGGAGGAACTGCGTTGAGGCGAGGGGCTAGAGGCTAGAGGCGACAGGAAGTCGTAGCAGCCGCTTTGCCGACCCGATGGCCTGGCTCCTGAGGAACATTTCCGTTCAAATCGGCACGCTCCGCAAAAATGCAGGTGCTGAGTTCGAGGATGAACACGCCGACGTTTGGCGTGTGCTCCTCCTCCGCGCATCCCGTCCGGATTCGCCGCGCCGATCGCTGTCAGCTTGCGCTGATCTCCCGACTGCCCGCCGTGGTCTACGGACGCGGCTCGCGTCCTGGACGCCGTGGATCCAGCATGCGGGTATGCGAATGGCTCCACCCAAAATCCCGCCCGTCGCGCTCGCGCTTCTTGTCGCCGGGATGATGTGGCTGACGTCGCGACTGGCCCCGGCGTTTGCCACTGTGCTGCCCGCATCACGGGTCGTCGCGGTGTGCCTGGGTGTGCTTGGAATCGGTATCGCGGCGGCGGGCGTGGTTTCATTTCGGCGGGCGGCTACGACCGTCAATCCAATGCGGCCGGAGACCGCCTCGTCGCTCGTCGTCACCGGCGTCTACCGCTTCACACGAAATCCGATGTATCTCGGGCTCCTGATCCTGCTGCTCGGCTGGGCAGTGTTTCTCTCGAATGCCGTCGGCTTCGTGTGGCTTCCAGCGTTCATGCTCATCATGAACCGTGTTCAGATCGCCGCGGAGGAATCGGCGCTCGCCGCCCTGTTCGGGCCCGAGTTCACTCGCTACCGGATGAACGTGCGGCGGTGGCTGTGACCGCGCGGCGGCGTTCATCCGGCCTTTCCCCCGTTGTTCCACCCGTTGGATACAGCCCTGATACTCCTCTAGGCGTCGGTTTTGCGCCCGCGGTCGCGCTCTTCGCCCGGATCGTCGGACTCGATCGCGGCGTGCGGCTCAGGATCAGCGCGCGCTTGGAAGTGGCGGATCCGGCACGGCAATTTCCCAGGGCGAAATCGCAGGCAGCGGGAGATCGACGAATGGCGCTGGGCAGTCCTTCGTCCCTGACCGCTCCCTACTCCACCGAAGCGCTGATGGCCCGCGGGCCGTTTTTCAGAAAGGACAGCCGGGTGCTGAGGTCGGCTCCCGCGGCGTTCCTGGCCGTGACCTCGTATTCACCGTAGAATGCCTGGACTTTGACCCAACCCGATTCGTCCGTCTTTGCCACCACATCGGTGGACCATGTCTTGTGAAACGCCTCCATGAGCCAGAGGTAGAGCGGTTTCGGGCTCATGTCTTTCCGAAGCAGACCGGCCGGTGCTCCGGTCCAGCTGTTCAGGTCGGAAAAATCCCACCACGTGACCGCTTCCACGGCGTGATGACTGAACAGAAGCGTGTAGAGGTCGCGGCCGTATTCGAGTTGTCGCTGTTCTCCCTCCGGCGTGGTTTCCCAATCCGTCCGCACGGTGGCCCAGTCCATGTCGTCCTTGTCCTTGAATTTTCCCGACAGGATCGTGAGCTCGGTGAAATGAAGCGGCAGTCCGAAGCGTGCGTAGGTGTCGCACACTGACCAGACCTTGTCCATCGGCCACAACTCCTTGTGCATGTGGCTCTGGATGCCCAGGATATCCATCGGGGCTTTCAGCTTCTGCAGTTCCGCGACCAGGTTTTCAAAGTCGGCGGAGACATTGAAGTCATTATACAGCAGCTTCGCCCGCGGATTGGCCTCGTGCGCCAGGGTGAGGGTCTCGTTCACCACGCGGGTGGTTCCCTGCGCTTTCACCCAGCGGCCGATGGCGGTGTCCGACTTGTCGCTGACGGTCGTCTCGTTGATGACGTCGAAGATTTCGATCGAATCCTTGAAGCTGCGGACGATCCCGCCGATGCGCTCCCGCTGCAACGTGAGCACGTCGGCATCGGGCAGCGTCCGGGCCCAGCCTGGGAACATTTCGTGCCAGGCGAGCGGGTGGCCCTTGGTCACGATGTTGTGCGCACGACACCAGGCGGCCATCTTTCTCACGTCGGCTTCCTTGGTCTGACCCCGTTCCGGCTCGTACGTGCTCCAGTAGAGCGGAAGGGTGGCGAAGTTCAGGAGCGCGGCAAAACGCGCTTCGTAGGCCTGCTGCAGCGCGGGATCGATCGCCGGCTCGGACACGTTGGCGAGGAGGAAGCCGTTGCTGCCCAACTTGAATTCGTGCGAGACCAGCCGCACGCGCACCTCGGTGTTCTTCAGCGGCTTTCCCTCGCGATCCAGCACCCGGATCTCAGCGAGACCGGTCCGATGCTGGCGAATCCGCGCCTCGGCGGTGTCGAGCAGCGCCTTTTCGTCGCGGGTGTTGTCGCCCGTCGCGTTGACCTTGGAGAGCTCGGCGGCGTTGTCCGCGCTTTGAGCCGCAGCGAGCAACGGAAGGGTGACGAGGAGGAGGAGTGGAAGCCACTTCATCCTTCCGAGCATGCGACGCACGTCGACCGAGGCAAGAATCGTCGCCGCGACGCCGCGGTGGCCGGGCCGTGCTCCGTATCATAGATCCCCGGACAGGCTGGCATGAGCCACAACTCGGCCGTGTGTCACAGAGATCATAGAGCGAGATCCCGAGGATACCGAGCGCAATCAAAGGAATACAGCCCATGGATCCGTCACCCAGGCGATCGTTGGTTTCCCATGCGAATGCATGCGCTACACCAATCGCTCCGCCGGCCTGCGGCCCCCGCCCGAACGGATGATGCCGCGCACATTGTCTCGACTCCGCACAGACGAGGCTGGAGAAGGCATCCCCGACCCGCCCACCGCCCTGCCAGCCTGTTCGACTTCAGTGTCGGCGTGGACCTCAGCGCGAACCCACCGACGCACAGAATCCACCCTCAGCCCCCCATGAAACGACGCACGTTCCTCTCCACCCTCGCCACCACGGGTGCCGCCCTCGCAGCCAGCCGACGGGTGTCGGCCGAAGCCACCACCAAGCCCGCCACGGTCGCCATCATCGGGTGCGGCTGGTTCGGCCCGCTCGTCTACGACGCTTTCGCCAAATACTTCGACGTCACCTGCATCGCGCTGTGCGATCCGGATACGACAGCGCTCGCGAAGACGGGCGAGATGATCGCGCGTCATCAGAAGGCCGTGCCACGCACGTTCGCGGATTTCCGCGAAATGCTCGCCGCGGCGGTGCCGGAGATCGCGCTGATCAGCACGCCCGACCATTGGCATGCTCTGCCGGCGATCGCGGCCATGCAGGCCGGAGCCGACGTGATCCTGGAGAAGCCGATCAGCCACGACGTGATCGAAGGCGAGGCGATCGTGGCGGCGGCCCGGAAGTACAAACGCGTCGTGCAGGTCAACCTGCAGCGGCGCAGCACGCGCTGTCTCGCCGAGGCGCGCGACCGCTACCTGCGCAGCGGCCGGATCGGCAAGCTCGCCATGGTCGAGACCTACTCCTACCTGCATGGCCGCTCCGCCGCGCCCGTGCCCGAGTCCGCTCCGCCCACCACGCTCGACTATGACCTTTGGACGGGCCCGGCCCCGCTTCTGCCCTATCGCGCGGTGCGCTGGCGCAACTTCGCCGAATACGGCAACGGCCAGATCGGCGACCTGGGCGTGCACATGATCGACACCGTGCGCTGGATGCTCGATCTCGGCTGGCCCGAGTCGATCGCCTCGACGGGTGGTGTGTTGGTGGATACGGACGCGAGCGCAACGATTCCCGACACCCAGCGCAGCGTGTTCCGCTACCCGGGGCTGGAGTTGACCTGGGAGCATCGCACGTGGGGCGCCGCACCGATCCCGAGCCGGCACTGGACCGACCTGTGGGGCGCGCGTTTCCTGGGCAGCGCCGGCACCCTGCGCCTTTCGATCTTCGGATATGAGTTCATCCCGGCCGACGGCGGCCCGCGCGAGGGTTTCACCATGCTCTCCAAATCCGGAGACCTGGAGAACATCGACGGCGACCTCCAGCCCGCGGCGCTCGAGGAAATCCATCGCGATCACCTCGCCGATTTCATGCGGGCCCGGGTCACCCGGCAGGATCCCATCTCCGGGGTCGAGCAAGGCCACATCTCCTCTGCGGCCTGCATCCTCGCAAATCTGGCCCTGCAGCTCGGACGTCCGCTCGCCTACGATCCCGCGACGCGCACGATCCCTGGCGATGCCGAGGCGACGCGCGCGCTGACCCGTGCCTACCGGGCTCCGTGGATCCACCCCGATCCGACCCGCGTGTAGTGCCGTTCGCGGACCTCACCCGTCCAAGTCTCGCCGGCAGGGCGGAGTCTCCGGCTGGTCCGAGAAAGCACAGCCGCGAGCGCGCAAGCTCTCCTGCGGTGGGCAAAGCGTGAGCGGGTCGAGCGCGATCAGGGCGGTTGGCGAGCAACGGAAGAATCAGCAGGGAGGGGTGCGTTGCGCGCACGGACCCCTCGATGACGACAATCCTCCCGCTTGGCCAGTGCGAAGTCCGCGGGAGCGTCGTCCGATTCGATGCATCGGCCGCACTTGGCTACCGCAGGGTTCAGCAATTCCTGCCCGCAGGCACGAGCCTCAGGCTGAAGCGCGAAGCCGGGCAACGGCGCCGAAGCCGCGACCAGTGCCGGGATGCGCGGTCTGACTGCCTGCAAGCCGGTGAAATTTCTCGGGAACCGCACGTACAGGTTCGGGCGGCGGCGCCGGCGATCGATCGGGAGGAAGCAGACGCAAACGCCCGCGTCCGCCACGCCGCTCAAGGAGCTGTCGAGCCACTTCGCGGCCGATCACTTCAGCCAGGAGCGATGGCACGGCGTTGCCTATCTGCCGCTGGGCGGCGACGCGATTACCGACGACCTGCACATCGTCTGGGAACGTTTGAATACGGCACAGTTCGCGGATGCTGAGCCGCCGGTTGTTCCAGTGAAAGGGCCCCACCGACGGGCCCGGCTGTGCCTGGATCGTCCACGCCGGGCGATCCTTCGCAAGCTTGAGCAGGAAGTTCCAGAAGCGGCGCCGCCAGCCGAAAAGCGGCATGCCCCCACCCCGATCCGTGTGCCAGAGGTAGTTGGAGCCTTCCGGAACTGATGGAAGGAGATCTGCCCATCTGCCCCGGACGGCGAGATCCTCATCGTCGGGAAACGCAGGAAGGTCGCCCAGGGCGTCCCAGGCCGTGCGGTACGCCGGTACCCCCACCTCGAATACACCCTGCTCGCCGCGACTGGACTCACCGAAAGCGGGCTTGGGAAACGTGAACTCGCGCCCGTCCCGCGAAGCGACGAGAAAGAACCGCTCGCGGAGTTGGGGCACGCCGTGCTCCGCCGCCTTCAGGACGCGGAAGTGAGGTCGGTAGTTTGTCCCGGCGCGGCGATTGATCGCCGCGATCTGTTCGAGGAGATGCTGCAACCCCTCATCCTTGCCGGCATAGGCCAGACCCGTGACGTTCTCCAGCACGAAGGCCCGGGGACGCGCCTCCTCGACGACGCGCATGTAGGCGCCGAGGGTGTTCGCGCGAGGATCCTGCAAACGTCCGGAATCTCCTCGCACCCAATACCCCGATTTCGAAAAAGGCTGGCACGGTGGTCCGCCGATCAGCACGTCGGGTTCGCCTGCACGCAACCCCGCGGTCCGCAGAATCTCGCGAGTCGCAACCGAGAAGATGTCCGCCTCGATGACCGGCCAGCGACGATTGGCGCGCAAGGTCGCGCAGCAGGTGGGATCAATCTCCAGCGCCACGGCCGTCTCGAAGCCGGCAGCCTCGAACCCATAGTCCATGCCTCCGCACCCGGAAAACATACTGATGAGCTGGAGCTTTTCGGCCATGACTCCCCTAGGCTTTGCGGCGCGCCGCTGCCGTCAACACCGCAGCAGCATCGGCCTGCCACCGGGCGTCGATGCGCACGTTGTTGGAGAGCTTGGTCCCGCACCTGGGATGCCGATCAAGATTCCAGGGATCCGCGTAGGCAAAGATCCAAGCCTGCTCGACAGCATGAAGGCACGCAGCGACAACGTCGAAGTCCTTCGGCGAGTAGAATCTTGACCACGGGTCCGTCTTCGACGCCCGAGTCCTTTGAAGATCCATGCGTGCCTCGCCCGTGGACAGCCGCTGGCGGAGCACGTTCTTGCATTCCACGCGCAGCGGCACACCGGAGAAAGTCACATCAACATCAGCACGTCCTTCGGCGTCGTTGCGCTCGCATCGCTCGACTCCGGCGACGCGGCGCAGTTGGCGGACGAGATGTTCCTCAGCAACCCAACCCCGCACAGCCATTTTCAGGCGTCGAGCGCTGGCGATCAGGTTGAGCACTTCCCGCTCGGAAAGCTGGAACTCCTCCGCCAAGGCGTGGAGTGTCTGGGGCGGCGGAATTAGCGGCGCGATGGGCAACGATGTCTGCGAGGCCAGAGGTGCAGGCGCAATAATCGTTTCCGCGATCAGTTGGCGGTGCCCGGGCGCCTCGCCGAGCGCTTCGCGCTCAAAGCGCACGTAGCGCAGAAACGATTCCTTGGTGCCACCGACCAGCACTTCGGCCGGCTCATCGCTTCCCGCCCGACGTTCGCGTTCCCAGGAATGCCAGCGGCGAGAAAGGATGTCATCAACATGCGACTGCTTGTATTCGATCGAGATGAAGAATCGCGTCGGACTATGCAGAACAGGATCTGCCCCGACGAAGATACCTCGCTCGGGATCGATGCCGCAGAAGAGTGTGGTGTAGAGCAGATACGGGTCCTGCCACAAGACATGGAACTTCTTGGTATCCGGGCCGTACTTCACCTGAAAGCGATGCTCATCGCGCGGACGATTGCGCGTGAGCTGTGAGTTCGCAAAGAAGGCGTACACCAAGATTCCAAGCCTCTCGCCGGCGGGGGTTTCGAATGTGAATCGATAAGGTGCCGTCGCCGGATCGGGCTCGTGCAGAAGTCGGCAGCCCGCATCGACGAGGGCTGATCGAATGAAGTCCACGAGCGGCGCCTTCAGCCGACGGCTGACCGTGTAGGTCCGGGGTTCCATCGGAAAACGATGCGAACATGCGGGCACCTCTGTGTCGAGATCGACCGCAGGGAACTCTCTCGCAGCGCAGGCGTCGTCCATCAGCCGACAAGGCGAGCTGAGCAGGATTCATGCATCGCTTCCGGAAGCCCCCAAGCCGTGTTCTAGGCGAGGGGCGATCGGCAAGAGGCGATGGAGGGCCAGAGGGAGCTGCATCAGTTGATGCGGATCCGGCAGGCGCCTCGGCGCTGCGGGCTGATACGGTGGCATCCGTGATCTCCACGCCGATGAGCCGCCTATTCGACCATGTGGACCTGCGTGTCCGCGCCCGTTCTGCGACGCCTTTTTGGGTGCGCTCGGATTCGGGCCCGCCTACCCGACCCCGATCGGCATCGCCTACGATCTGCAGCGCGATCATCCCAAGCCCGAGTTCATCGGACTGATCGCCGATCCCGCGCATCACGCCATGGCGACGCGCCTGGCGTTCTGGGCCGACTCGATCGCCGAGCTGGATCGGATCACGGAGATCGCACGCGCTGCCGGTGCGCTCCACTTCGAGCGCCCCGACTGCTCCCCTGAATACACGCCGACCGACCACGCGGCCTTTTTCGAGGACCCGTGCGGCAATCGCCTCGAGGTCTGCTTCCGCCTGGCGCCGCCTCGAGACTGAATCACCGAGCGCGCAGAGCGGAACCGGAGGAACGGCTGATCTGAGGATCGGCTCGATTTCGAAACAAACGGTGCAACTCGGCGGCAGCCGGCCCGGTTACCCTCATGTGCACCCACTCGGCTTTCTGTCGCAGCTTCGAAAACGGTTGCTTCGCCGAAACGTGGGAGCAGGCGCGCTCATCGCGCTGGCGATCCTCACTGCATCCGGGGCTCGGGCGTCCGACGATCCCACGGCGACCACGACGAGGGATTTCGCGTTTGTCTCCGCAGGTCGGACACTCTCGGGCATCATCAGCGAACCCATCCACACCCAGGCGCGCGCTCTGCTCGTATTCGTTCACGGGTACGGCAAGACGGACGTGCGCGGCTGGGATATGTATGCTGACCTGCGCTCACGCTTTGCCGAACTTGGAATCACCACGGTGACGTGGGACAAGCCAGGCCAGGGACGCAGCGAGGGAACCTTTGACATCAACCAGCCGGTTGACTCGAGCGCCCAGGAGGTGCTGGACGCCGTCGCGCACCTTCGCTCACAGCGCGTGCCCGGCGTGGGCAAGCTGGGCCTGTGGGGAATCAGCCGGGCGGGCTGGATCGCGCCCCTGGCCCTCTCGCGGGATCCCGACATCACGTTCTGGATTTCTGTCAGCGGAGTCACGGCCGAGGAGAATTTCTTCCACTTCCTGAAATCCAACCTGCCGTACGAGGGCTCAACCTTCGCGGAGGCGGAGGCACTCATGCAGGAGCGCAAACACGGCTGGGATATCCTGCGCGCCGGTGGCTCCTACGACGACTACCTCGCCGCAACGAAGAACTTCTGGGCGAACGCGTTCATCGGCCGAATGCTCGGGCCGGTTTACAGCCGCGATACCTACGAAGCGGAACAGGCCTGGCTGCGC
Source organism: Verrucomicrobiota bacterium (assembly GCA_023399155.1). Taxonomy (GTDB): domain Bacteria; phylum Verrucomicrobiota; class Verrucomicrobiia; order Opitutales; family Opitutaceae; genus JAEWQP01. The sequence goes on from JAEWQP010000038.1 coordinate 76,048, forward strand.
GAATCCGGAGATCGGGCTCCGATCGACATGGAAACGGGCCTCGCTCTGTATATTCAGGACTTCCCTACACTGCTCTCGCGTCTGGATATCGACGTCCTGGCCCTCTTCGGTGAGAAGGACCTCAATGTCGACTGGCGCAGAACGCGTGCGCTGTATGCGTCGACGCTTGGCGCGAACCGCCATGCGACCCTAACCGTCACGACGTTTCCCGATGGGAACCACAACATCGACGTCTGCGAAACCGGCAGCATGCGCGAGATGCAGACGATGATGCGCAAGAGCAAATCCGACGGGTACTACGAGGCCCAGGTCGCATGGCTCAATACGCATGTCCTGCGGCCTACGAGCAGCGGCGACCAACGTCAGACGCAGCAGTGAGGGGTGCTGATCTACCGAGACTGTGTCACGGCTGGGTACGCGCAGAATAGGTGCTTGGCGAGGGCGACCAAGCGTAGGCTTTGCTGGTCGCAGTGGGGTCGGCAAAAAGAGGTCAGGTCTTGTGGTTTGCGGTCTGACAGCTGCTAGTTCGACGCCACCACCAAGCCCGGCGCCTCCCAGCGAACGATCCCCCAAGTCCGTGCCCGTCTTGCCATCGACACAGGACCGGGCGCGGGATGGGCCGATGGGGGTCGTGGGTGAACGCTGATTCACGTGCGCCCTGCCCCACGCTCAGTCCTCTGGATCCTCAGTGGGCAAAAGCATGAGCACGGCAGCGAGCACCGCCAGTGCGGACCTCGGCTTGATCGCGCCGATCACGGCCACGCCCGCGGCGGTGAGGATCGCCCCGGTGACCGCGACCCAAAACCACCGCGGAGGCAGCCACGCAGGCCAGGAGGGAACGACGCGAGTGACGAAGTCGCCGTAAGCGAAGTGGAGGGCGCCGAATGCCACGAGGCTGATCCCGAAGAGCAGCCGACCGAAACGCATCAGGTGAGTGTCCATGAGTTGGCGGGACGAGGTTGGTTGAACGTTCTTCGTGCGCCAGTGCAGGACAGGAGCATGGGCCCGGCGAACGGGTGCTTTCCGAGCGAGTGCACCGGATTGCGGGTACGCGTGCGCTTTGTGAATCGCCGGGGCTGGCGCTCGTCAGGACGGCGTTCGCACGGATTGGGGGGAGTTTGGCGCACCCCACCGTAACGCCGCGGCTCGAACTTTCCCTTCAGGTCCGCATAAGTTCAGCGAATTCTCCCCGAGCACATGGCAGATGGCGGCGGGTGGCCTCGACGAGCGTCACTGTGTGAAAATCGGGACGACACGGCGAAACGCGCGGGCCGGGCGGACGCGTCGGAGAGCGCCCTCGCGTCGGTGCCGAAGTGATCGTGTGTCGGCCGGACCCGTGCGCAGTCCGGGCGGCGATACCGGTTTTGGCGGCACGAACGAGGGCGACCGCATCGCGGCACTCGTGTTCGAGGTGCGCTCGCTCGAGCCCCCTCGAGCCTCTCTGCGCAGCGGCGGTCGCCTCGGTGCCGGGCGGGGCTTTGACTTTTGACACCTGAAGAACTACGCTCAGGGAGCCCCATACCCCATGGTGCCGGATCTCAATATCCTTCGATTCAGGCGCCAGTTCATCCTCGGTCCGGCGCCATTCGCGCCAAACCCGTACTGGTTCTGCGTGCGGCTTGGTGAGCTGTTTCTTTCGGTGCACCGCGACCTGCCGTGCGCTTCCGCGACGCAGGCTGACGGAGTCGTGATCCTCCTGGGGCATGCCGTCGACCCGTTCCGCGCCGAGCGGGACGAGCAGGCGATCGTCGAATCCCTGGCGAGCGGGACGTGGGACATCGCGCAACTCATCAGCGCCACGTGCCCTTTGGCCGGACGCTGGCTGGTCATCGCACAGAACCGAGAAGGCACCTACCTTTTCGCGGACGCCTGCGGCATGCGCCATTGTGCCTACCTTGCCACCGGCGCCAGCATCTGGTGCGCGTCCGAGCCCGAGCTGATCGGAGCAAACACCCCGTTGGCGTTCACGGCGGACGAGGGCGTGCGTGAATTTCTCATACACCCGGCGCACGCCAGGAATCAGTCGGCTTGGGTGGGAAATCAGACGATCTATCAGGACGTCCTGCGCCTCATGCCGAACCACTATCTCGACGTGGGGCAGCGCAGGCAGGTCCGCCACTATCCTCACGCGCAGATCCAGCCCCAGGATCCTGTTCAGGTCTTCGAGCAGGCCACGGCGATCCTTCGGGGTATCATGACTTCCATTACGCGGCGGCACAAGGTGTCCCTCGGTGTCACTGCGGGCTGGGACAGCCGGTTGATGGTCGCCGCCTCGCGTCACGTGAAAGACAGCATTGAATACTTCACGTGGCAGAAATCGGACATGCCGGACCACCACCCGGATATCATCGTCCCCAAGAAACTCGCGCAGGCACTGAAACTCAACTTCGCCATCAAGCCTGCTCCCAGCGTGTTCCCGGCGTGGTTTATCTCGCTCCTGGCTCAAAACGTCACGGCGACGATCCTGCCCAAGACCGGCAACATCTTCGCCCAGCTTCGTGCGGGCGACGACCAGATCAACCTGAACGGCAACACGAGCGAGGTCGCCCGGAACTATTACTACGACCGCAGCGGACGCGGGCGGGACGAGTTATCCTCCGAGCGGATGGCGATGCTGCTTCTGCACAGCGAGGAGGTCACGGCCTTCCCCGTGCAGCAAGTCGACGAGTGGAAGCGGGACCTGGGCTGTCCTCTCGATGGCCCGGCCATGCTCGACTTCCTGTACTGGGAGCAACGGATGGGCGGCTGGTGTGGGCAGTACTTCGCTGAACAGGACATCGCCATGGATGTGATCCAGCCCTTCAACTGCCGGTTGCTGCTCGAGACATTGCTCTCCTGCCCCCGGCCGATGCGCTCCAGGCCGGACTATCCCCTTTACCGCGAACTCATCGTGCGCCTTTGGCCCGAGGCGATGCACGTTCCCATCAATCCAAGCAACCTCCCGTTTCGCGTTCGCCGCAAGCTCGGTCGGCTCATCCAGGGCGAGCGAACGGTGGCGTGACAACCGTCGACGCCATCCGCGGCGTCACCCCGCGCCTCCCAGCAGGCGGAACGACTCGCGCTGGCCTTGCTGGGCGTGATGGCCCGCCACGGCATGGCCCCGCGAGAGCACCCAGCCACTCGGTCGGACGTCACCCCATCGCACCCGTTCACACCACCTCAGTCGGCAACCGCCCGCCTGGCCGCAACGCGGCGAGCCGAGATCCGGGGCCCGGCCCTTTCGTAGCTTCGCCGCGAGCGCGACCCGGGCCCGTTCGCACGGTCTCGACTTCGCCGGCGAATGCGTCGTTAGGTGGATGCAGTGATGATGAACAAGACACCACGCAGTCCGTATGAGAAGCTGGCCGGTCTTTATTTTCTTGGCCGCACCATCGACAAGATTCGCCTGCACAAGGCGGGCGAGCTCCGGCGCGATTTCCATGAACTCATGGGCAAGGGGTTCGACGCCCGCATCATGGCGTTCCTGGAACTCGACTACGCCGTATTTGCGGAATACGTACGCACTGGCGCGCCCGACGCGGCATGCGCCGAGTACGTGCAGCGCAAAGGGAGGCCGCTGAACGAAGCGACCACGCTGATCTGGAATGACTTTGCCACCAAGCGGGGCTGGCGGGATTCAGGAACAGATATCCTGGAGAAATTCAAAGCCGAGAGCGGCCTGTCCTCGCGCGCCGACATCCAGACCTTCTTCGACTACTGGGAGATCGACGAAGGCCGCAAGCCGTAGAGCCGATCCGGTGGGAGTTCGCCCATGGGGACGCACCTGCCGAACCCCGCGGGGTGTCCCAACGGGGAATAGAGGTGTTGCGGCTTCTGCCCTGCCCTCGTTCACGGGCTTTCCAACACACCGTTTTGAGGATTGAAAGAACTCGCCCTAGCGTGGCGTCCTTCGAGTTTGCCCCCGTATCTGCCATCCGATGACACTTTATCCCGGCTCGTATCCACGCATGACCCTGTCTTTCAGCTCCATTTGTTCCTGGCGAGCGCACGGCCGCGTCTTCGCTCGCCATCCTCGTGCTGTCCTGCCCTTCCCTTCCGACCCTCGTGGCAAACCTGCGCCCACATCAGGCCGGCCACAGACTCGAGCCGTGACGATGCCTGCGCACTCGCCGCGGTGCCGCACCGGTTTACCGGGCCTACTTGCCCTGCTCGCGTTGCTCGGCAGCTCCGCGCCCGCATCCCCGGCCGCGGACGAGGGCCTGAAGCCACGCAACCGCACGGAAGCCGTCGGCATCATCGCGGACATGCGGCGGATCGTTACTTCAGAAGGCATCGAGAAGCAGCAGGCGGTCCGCATTGGCGGAATCGACCAGTGGGTCAGTATCCGCGGCAACCATCGCGACAATCCCGTCCTGCTGATGCTGCATGGCGGGCCCGGCTGGGTGACCATGCCGACGAGCTGGTACTTCCAGCGGGGCTGGGAGGAGTATTTCACCGTCGTTCAGTGGGACCAGCGCGGCGCCGGAAAGACCTACACCGCCAACGACCCGGAGCGGGTGGGCCCGACGCTCACGCTCGAGCGCATGGTCGATGACACCGAGGAGATGGTTGCGTGGCTGCGCGGGGAATTCGGCCAGGAAAAGGTTTTCGTGATCGGGCATTCGTGGGGGTCTTTTCTGGGATTGCGGCTCGCGCTGCGCCGGCCCGAGTGGCTGCACGCGTATGTGGGCATGGGGCAGCTGGTCAGCGGGCCGGAGAATGAGCAGCGGGGCTGGGCATCGACGATGGCCCGCGCCGTGGCCGACGGAAACCGAGAGGCGATTGCCGACCTCGAATCGGTGGCGCCTTACGCGACGACGCCCGACCCCATTCCGTTGGAGCACCTGTATCGGCAGCGCAAGTGGCTGAACTTCTATGGCGGCATGGTGCACGGCCGCCAGGGCGGCGCCCATGAAGCCGCCGCGGTGAACCTCGCGCCCGAATACACGGACCTCGACGTCGCCAACGTCTGGAAGGCGAACGAGTTCTCCGCATCGCGAATGCTGACGGCCGTCCTAACGGTCGATTTCAGCAACGTCGATACACTCAAGTGCCCGATCGTACTCTTCCTGGGCCGGCATGATGTGAACGCGTCGTCGTCTCTCGCTGCCGAATGGTTCGAGACCCTGCACGCGCCCGCGAAGAAGCTGGTGTGGTTCGAGGACTCGGCCCACGAGATGATGACCGAGCAACCGGGGCAGACTCTGATATCGCTGGTGCAGGACGTCCTCCCATTCGCGCAAAAAAAACACCGGTCCGGGAACCGTAACCGCACGCGAGGCCCTGAACGCGACGAGGTCCCGCCCGGAGTCCAGGGAGTCGCCATCGCCTCCTTGCGGGATGCGGACGCGGACCGAGACGGGACTACGGGACAACTGGACCACGGACAACGGGACCACAGAACGCACGGCGCGGTTGAGTTAGAGGCTGTTGGTCACTAGAGCTGCGTGCACGTATTTACTTTTTCGATTCATCGCACTCCGTGACCTCTGTGTCTCTTCTGTGAACCTTGTGACGTGACTGCCTGGGGCAACCGGACCACTGGATTATCGGGCGATGGGACTACAGACCGCTCGACTACGGACAGCCGGGGCGAGAGGCGATCGGCGTGGGGTGATGGGATGTTGCGAACGCCAATCGCTGGGAACTGCGACCTGATTGCGGGTCCCATTGCCAGCCCCGGCCCCCGAAATGCGACGATCGTTCGCTTTTCTTCGACGAGGTAATACGCCGGTAACATGGCTGCCCTACAGTCACCCCGAAGCCGCATCCCACACCACTCGTGAACCCGAGGTCACCCATGCCCGAAAACGCCGTAACGCTCGTCAACGTCACCAAGACCTACGGGTCCCACGTGGCCGTGGACAACCTCACACTCGCCGTGCCGCGCGGCGCGATCTATGGCTTCATCGGGCCGAACGGGTCCGGGAAGACCACGACCATCCGCATGATCCTGCATATTCTGCACGCCGACTCGGGTCGCATCGAGGTTCTCGGCGAGACGGGCACGCGGGCGGCCAACGACCGGGTCGGCTATCTCCCGGAGGAGCGCGGCCTCTACAAGAAGATGAAGGTGTCATCGCTCCTCGAATACTACGCCTCGCTCAAGGGCATGGGCGCTCGAGCGGCCCGCACGGAGAGCGCGGCCTGGCTCGACCGCATGGAGCTGGCCGCGTGGTCCAGCCACAAGATCGAGTCGCTCTCCAAAGGCATGGCGCAAAAGGTCCAGTTCATCGCCACCGTGCTCACACGGCCCGAGCTCATCATCCTCGACGAGCCGTTCTCCGGACTCGACCCGGTGAACCTGGAGTCCATCCGGACCGCCATTCTCGACCTTCGCGCCCAGGGCTCGACGATCATCTTCTCCACGCACGACATGGGAATGGCGGAGAGGATGTGCGACTCGATCTTCATGATCTATCGCGGCCGCAAGGTCCTCGATGGAACGCTGAAGGAAATCCAGGCCGCGCATGGACAGGATACGATCCGCCTGCGGACCGACGGCGGCGCCGCCGCGCTGCAGGGCATCGTCGCCCCCCAGGACATCCGCGACTTCGGCGAGTACCAGGACGTGAATACATCCCTCGAACCGAACGAGCTTCTCGGCGCCCTGCTGGAGCGAACCTCCGTGCGCCATTTCGAAATCGTGCGTCCATCGCTGCACGACATCTTCATCAAGATCGCCAAGCCCCAAGTGGAGGAGCCCGTCCATGCGTAAGATCCTCGCCATCGCCAAGGCCGAATACCTCGTCGCCGTCCGATCGAAGGCGTTCCTCATCGGTGTGATCATGACGCCCGTGTTCATGCTCGGCGGCATCGCATCCCAGGCGCTGCTCGGGAAGCGCGTGGACAAGACCGATCGCCGCTGCGCGATCGTCGATCGCTCCGGGATCCTTTTCCCGCTCATCGGGCAGGCCAACGCGTGGCGGACGCAAAACGAGATCTACGAAACAACCGAAGAGGGCGAAACGAGGCAGGTTCGCCCGAAGTTCATCTTCGAGGCGTATTCGGAGTCGTCCGACAGTCCGCAAACCCACGCCGACCTCTCGCGCCGCGTGGAAGCAGGCGAACTCATCGGCTACGCGATCATCGATCGTGAGATCCTCGCCCCGAACGACACGGCAGCTCCGTCCGGCCACAGCCTCGCCTATCACACGAAAACGCCCAGCGACCTCGCCCTGGCAAACTGGCTGGAATACGTCGTGAATCGGGAAGTGCAGCGGATGCGCTTCGAGCACGCGGGTCTGGATCAGAAGCTCGTGCAGACGCTCTCGCAGTCGGTGAAGCTCACGTCGCTCGGGCTCGTCAGGCCCGGCGGCGCCGGCGAAGACGCCCCGCGGAACAACAAACTCCGGACGTTCGCCATCCCCATCGCGTCGATGTTCCTGCTCTTCATGATGATCATGATGACCGCTCCGGCCCTCCTCAACCAGGTGCTGGAGGAAAAGATCCAGAAGATATCCGAGGTGCTGATCTCGTCGGTCAGTCCCTTCCAGCTCTTCTTCGGCAAGCTGGTGGGAACCGTGCTCGTCGCGATCACGCTCTCGGGCGTGTATTTGACGGCCATCTACGCCGTCACGCGATACCTCGGCATCGCGCACATGATCGATCCGGTCATCTACCCGTGGTTCTTCTTCTTCCTGATTCTCGCCCTGTTCATGTATGGCTCGATCTTCTCCGCCATCGGGGCCTCCTGCAACGAGATCAAGGATGCCCAGAGCCTGATGACGCCGGCGATGGTCATCATCATGATTCCCTTCTTCACGTTCAGCGTCGTGCTCCAGTCGCCCAACAGCGCCTTCGCGGCCGGGCTGTCGCTGTTTCCGCCCGCCACCCCGATCATCATGATGCTGCGAATCGTCCTCGAGCCCGGCCCGCCCCTCTGGCAGCTGCTCCTTGGCGTGGTTCTGACCCTCGGATTCACCACGCTGTGCGTGGCCGCGGCCGGCAAGGTCTTTCGCATCGGCATCCTCTCGCAGGGCCAGGCGCCGACCGTGATGCGAATGATGAAGTGGATTGTGTCGAGCTGAGCGCGGCGCGGGGGGCGGCGGAGCTCGGGACCACGGGACTACTGGAGGAAGGGACTACTGGACCACGGGACCATGGACCACGGGACTACTGGACCACCGGACTACAGGACCACTGGAAGAAGGGACTACTGGACCACGGGACCATGGACCACGGGACCACGGAGCGGGGCGCCGCTAGGTTGTTGGTTACTGGTTGATTGTTATTGGTTACGCGGGCGGGAGGGACGACGGACGAGCGAGACTACCGGACCGCGGGACTACGGGACCACGGAGCGGGGCGCCGCGGGGTTACTCGCTGTTCGTTATTGGCGCAGGGATCGACGAAGGCTGGACCGCGAGGCTGCTTGCGTATCCACCATTTAGTGACTTCCATTTCCGCCCTCCGTGAACTCTGTGTCTCCTCTGTGAACTCTGTGACCCATCCGGTCGGACCGACCGCGGCGCGGGGCGCCGCGAGGTTGTTGGTTATTTGTGACACCTGTTCGGACTTTGGTTCTCTTTCACAGCCAGCCGCGCATCCATGGCCTTGTCGGGCCCGAGCTCGCTCGTGGCCTCTCCCCTCTATCCGCCGACTGTGGGCCACGACCACGGTCGGTCCCTACGACGAAGGCATTTGCAGACGCGTCATCGTCCGACAACCCACCGCCCCAATTTCAGTCGTCCTGTAGTCCGTTGTCCCGTGGTCCTGTAGTCCAGTTGTCCCGTGGTCCTTTCAGCGTCGGCCCTTTGGGCTCGGCGTGGCCGCGGCAGGCGGCTTGTCTTGGCGGCATACCGACACCGCCCCATATGAAGACATCTCTCCGTTACCTCGCCGTGGCCTTGATCGCGCTCGCCCCGCACGTGGGCCGCGCGCAGTCCCAATCCTTCACCGTCGTGCTCGATGAGCCCGTGCACGGCCGCTTCACGGTCGACCCCGCCCTGCCCGCTGACGGCCGCTATCCGGCCGGCACGAAGCTCACGGTGACAACCGTGGCGGATCCCGGCTACACGCTCGACTCTGGATACTATTCGGTGCCGGGCCGCTGGGGTGCGATGTATCATGAATCCATGACACCGACGTTCACCGTCGTCGTGGACCAGGACAAGCACATCGGCGCCTCGTTCATCGCATCCTCGGCCGTCGCGCACATCGATGTGAGGCACGACATCGTCTACGCCCAGCCCGGCCGGAAGCCGCTCAAGTACGACGTGTTCTCACCCAAGGGCGCGAAGGGTCTGCCCATCGTCGTCATCATCCATGGCGGCGGCTGGACGACCAACGACGAGGACATCATGCGCGGCCTCGCGCGCGAGCTCACCCGGGGCGGCCGGCTCGTGGTCTGCAGCATCGACTACCGCTGGCTCGGGAAAGCCGACGGTGATGCCACGCCGAATACGATGCCGCAGCTCATCGAGGACTGCTACGGCGCTATCGCCCACATCATGGAACACGCGACGGAGTACGGCGGCGACGCCACCCGGATCGGCGTGACCGGAGACAGCGCCGGCGGGCATCTCTCGGCCTCGGTTTCGCTCATGGTCGAACGCATCGGCGAGGGCGGTTTCGGGATCACTCCGGGTGTGTTCGAGTTTCGCCCGACCTACCTGCCGAAGAACAAGACCGTGGCCCAGGTGAAAGCCGAGATGCTCACTGCGATTCGCGCCGCCGCGCCGAGCTACGGCGTGTTCGACGGCGACTACCTCAAGGCCGCCCCGGAGAATCCCGCCGCCACGGCGGATTGGGATCGGGCCATCCGTCCGCTCCACGCGATCCCGGAGGCGACGGTGCGTCCGGTACCACAATACCTGACCCGCGGCACGCAGGACCAGCTCATCACCGACGCGATGTGCACGGCCTTCATGGACGCGCTCGTCGCACGCGGTCAACGCGTGCAGTACGTGCAGATCGGCGGGGCGGACCACGCCTTCTTCGACTGGAAACCCAACGAGCCGACCAAGGCCGTGTTTCAGCACTACGGGGTGTACTACGCCGCCGAGATGAAGGCCTTCTTCGAGTCGGTGCTGGCTTCGCACTGATGCTCACGCATCGCGAATCGGCGCGAACGAAGCCGGTCGCTCGATCTCGAGAACCACAGAGGACTCAGCGGGCACGGAGGTGAGTGCCGAGCGTTGAGAGTCACCTGACGTTCAAAGTCCCGGGTTCACCTCGTGGGTGATCGAAGCCCATGGAGTCCTGGTCCCTTGGACGGGATCTCCGTGAACTCTCTCCAGGAACTTGGTCATCACGGTGGCGGAGTGGTTGAGAATTCCAGCGCGATAGGTCGCGCGAAGGCGCAAAGGCCGGAGCTCGAAGCCGTGAGTCAGCTTTTGCGCGGGCGCCGTGATCGTGATTCCGCAAAAGAACGTGGGCGGGGTATTTCAACCCCGCCCTCGCTACTGTCTCGAGAGACCTCCGCTATGTCTTCGTGTCGGTTACCGGCCAGTACCAGCTTTCCGGCGTCCGCACACCGCAGCTCACAGCTCCGGGTTCTCGTTGGTGACGGTTTCCGACGGGCTCCATTCTCCGCCTGCACCGTAACCGCCGCCGTCGGCGTGGAACTTCACCTTCACCGGGTCTCCGGTATCGGTGACCAGGCCGGGACCTGCCGGTGAGCCGGCCCCAGAACCGTCGGGCGGCTGGCCCTTGCCGATCGCGCTGAAGTAGGCGCCAATCACGCGCCCGCCAAAGCCCGCGACCGCTTCACCCTGATAGCCGAGCGGGTCATCTTCGTCCCGAGTCGGAACCCAGGAATCCTCTCCAGCAGAAACGACAAAGGACGTATCCGGCACCGGGATGGTCAGGGTGAAGGAACGGCCGTCGCGATTGAGGATATCCAACTGGACGCTGCCACCCACCAACGAAACCGTCGAGTCGGGATGGCCGGCCGGAAGTTTCACGGTGTAGCCGGCCAGCACGGTCGCACCCTCGTCGACGTACATCGCGCCGCGCCAATGCTTGTTCTTGCCCCCGTGATGGCTCCGCCACCAGCGCGCGAGGTCGCCCCACCACCAGCGCCCGCGGTCATCCCACCGCCACCGCCCGTGGCCGCCCCAGCAGTCGTCCGTATCCATGGACATGACCACCTTGCCGTTGCCCGGGTTCCAGTCCCTCGGGAACGTGGGCTGGCCGCGGCCCCACCACGAGATCCAACGCTGATAGTCAAACGTCTCGCCGTAGGGATGGACTCGCACGGTCGTGTCCACGTCCTCCAAGCCGAGGAGGAACTTGTCCACAAACGCCGCCACCGGTTCGTACTGGCTTTGCGGTATCGCGCAGTGCCCGTGGTCGGTATCGATGATGAAGCCGAAGCGGTCGCTGATGCCAAACTGGTCATAGACCTTTTCCGCCGCGCGTGCCGCGACATAGGCGGACTTGCTGGAGAGCCAGCGTTGACTGTAGTTGCTTGTCGCAAGCAGGGCCCGCGGCGCCACCATGGCCATCAATTCGTGGTGATCGTGCGGCAGCTTGTAGATGTTGTTGCGGTTGAACGCGCGCAACGGCGATGCAAACCACGAGAAGTCCGTGCGCGTCGCTGTCTCCACTTCGTTGTCACCCTGGATTTCCTGCGAGACGCGCCAGGTGGTGGCGCCGCCGCCGCCGCTTTCCACGGGAATGGTCAGCGCGATCCGCTCGTCGAATGCTCCGGCAAAGAGCGCCATCTTTCCGGCATAGGAGCAGCCGGTCACGGCCAGGTGATCGAGATCGATGGGTATCGGATTGCCTTCCGGATCGGTGGCGACCTCCAGGCCATCAATGAGCCGGCTGATCCCCCACGACCACGCGGCATACTTTCCGATGTTCCCAGGCTGCGAGGCATCGTATTGCGCGCCAAAGTTGAACTCAGGATAAAGGCGGAGGAACGGATGGTTCGGCGTACCGAAACTGAAGTACTGGGCCACCTGGTCGTGCATGAAGTTGACCGTCGCGATGGGGCGGGCCTGGAAAACGCCACTCCCGCCGAAGCTCCCATAGTTGGCGTTGGGACCCGAATCGAACCACACCATCGGGATCAGGGCCGGATACGGCCCCGGCCCCCACACGGTGGCATCGGGGAGCCAGACCTTCACCGAAAGGGTGAGTGATTCGCCATAGCCCGGCGTATCCGCGGGAACCTTATCCTTCGTCACCACCACCGTCAGCGTCCCGTTTTGGGCGGGCGCAACGGGCGGAGTGAACGTCGCCGTAACGGTGCAGTCCGCGCCATCCGGCCTTGGACCGATCTCGTACTTCTCGATGGAGGCCTTGATCTCGTTGCGTCGACGCTCCCACTTCTTGAAGGACGTGTCGCGCCATCCGTTGAAGAACTGGAACGGGTCCGGCAGGGGTCGAACAATGGGGAGGTGATCGAATTCCGGGAAGACCGGCGCCTTGTAGTCCGCTCCCATGTTCTCGACCGCGTAGACAAGCGGTATGGGTGGACGATTCCACCGCGGTCCATGCTTGTCGGACTTCTGAGGTGTCGCTCCGAGGGTCGCTGCTGACGCAATCGCCAGTAATGCGAGTGAACGATAGTACTTCATTTTCGAATTACTTGTCTCGTTTTTGGGTTTCAGGTCTGACCGACAAAGGTCGGTCGAAAGCGTCCACGACGTGGCTGGTCGCACTGCACTCCCGGCGGAGGCGTGATGCGGATGCGCGCTGCGCAGGAATACCGGGCGACGCGATGCGCCCATGGTGGAACAGGCCGACGAGCGGGAGGGGGAATCACGGCTCGGTGTGCTTGGGGGTGAGGAAAACAACTGGCCTGAGCCAGGAGGAGAAACCCTAAGGCGCGCCTGCGTCAGCATCCAGAACCCGGGATGTGTACGTTGACCGTGCTTGCAGGGCTTCTCGGAGGAAGCCGGGCGAAACACCGGTTCGCCTCGAGGCGCGTGCTCCTGCCGCACGCGATCAAATCGCGGGTTCCGTCATACGCCGGTAACAATCGCCCGTTAGGCTCTGCACCAGGTTCTTCAAACCACCATGCGCATGAAAGCAAAAGGCATCACCCTCCTGCTCAGCCTCGCGGTCGTCGGCCTCGGCATTGTCGCCTACCTCCAACAGCAGACCATCCGCGATCTCCGATCGCAGGTACACGCGCAAGCCGTGGTGGCGGCGGTCGTCGCGGAGCCCCGCACCGAACCCGTTTCCGCTGCAGCTGCCGGGCGCACAGCCGCATCGCCGACTCCGATAGCCGCGGCGCAGCCCGCCGCGGAAACGGCACCCGTTCCCGCCACGGAGCGCCGCGAGGCGACGCCAACGCAGCGCGTGATGCGCGATTTCGCGAAGATGCTCGAGAATCCGCAGATGAACGAAGTCATGCAGGCCGGCCAGCGAGCCACCCTGGAGGTGCTCTACAAGGACCTGTTCGACGCCTACCAACTCTCGCCCGAAGAGCGGAAGCATTTCCTCGAACTCCTGATGAGCCGACAGATGTTTCGCGTGGAAACCAGCATGAAGATGATGGGCGGAAACAACAGCGCCGACGAAATGAAGGCGCTCGGCGCGGAGATGAAGGAGTACGACCAGACCGTGAAGCGGGAGATCGAGACCTTCCTCAACGATGCCGAAGATGCCGCGGCGTTCGACTTCTATGAGAAGACCATGCAGGAGCGCATGACGCTCTCCGGCGTGAAGGCGGAGCTGGCCAAGGCGCAGAGCCCGCTCGCCGAAGGACTGGATCGCCAGCTCATCGACATCATGGCGAGACAGAAGGCGGCGCATACGTTCCGCAGTGACCTGGCCGACGAGAACAACTACAACCTCGATGCCTCGCGCTTCAGCCAGGCCAACATCAGCGCCTTCGAGCAGGACCTGACCGAACTCCAGGGCGCGATCGTCGGCGAGGCCCGGCCGATCCTGACAGCCGACCAGCTCACTATCTTCTCCCGCACGCTCCAGCAATCGCGCGAGATGCAGCTCTCCCAGATCCGGATGGCCGCCCAGATGTTCGGCGGCGCGACGAAGCCGGAATGATCCAGAACTCCGCAGATGGATTCCACAGAAGGTAACGACGAGAACGAAGGCCGAAGCTACTGCGCGATCATCAAACCGCCAGCGAAGCTCACCCCGCCAGCGAAGCTCATACACCACGCATCTCGCCGCGCGATCGCTTGAAGACGAGGCCTATGTTACCTTCGTTATCTTCCGTGAACTGAGTCTTCCAGGATGATGCCCTCACGGACCTTCCGCGCGCACGGCCCGTTGTTTCACACCGGCGCCGGGCCCGGACGATTGACTCTACTGCGTCGGTAGAAGGCTGTTGTCCGGCAGCACGTAGACCTCGACGAGTCCCACGCCGGGATCGCCGGTCTCGATGCCCAGGTGCACGGTGTAGCCTCCGGGCTCCAGTTCGATCAGCAGGGCCGCGTCCTTGGAGCCCTCCCGGAGAGCGAACGCGCCGACGAGCTTCGCGGCGGCGATCTTCTCGTCCTTGTCCCGCTGCTCCCAGTCCGTGTTTTCGTAGAGTGGAGTCCCGCGGCGGAACACCGTGATGAACGGATCCGCGATCGGTTCGGCTACGCCGAGTTCGCTCAAGGTGGGTCCGACGCCGCGGACGAGCACCGCGCGCGGCCGATCGGCGATGGTGAAGCCCGCGATCGCCACGCGCTCGCCGCTTGCGACCCAGGCGCGGGTGGAAATATTGAGCAGCGGACCGGTGGCGACATTGGCGGCGGGATGGACGTTCACCGCGCGGTGAGGCCGTCCGTCGACGACATACTCCTCGGGCCCGCCGAGTTGGAAGCAATCCAGCGACGCGGGCGAAAGACGCGCATACGCCTCCCAATCCGCGACAGCGATCAGTGGTTTCTCGAAGGCACCCTCCGGAAAGCCCGGCGGCGTGGTCACCGTCTCGCCGTGCTCGAGACGCAGTCCGACAAACGAATCCAGCAGGCCCGTCTGCCTCCAGGCCATCCCGACTCCGGTGAACTGGTAATAGACGACCGGGAGCTGATCGAGTTGCAGCGGCCCGCCCGCCAGCGGCGAACCCGCCGCGCCCAAGATCGCAAGCACCCGCAGAATCATCGCGACACTCCGAAACATCATGATCGGGCCGGGCTATCGATGCGACCGGCTGCGTCAACAGGCACGTGCCCCACGGTGTCCGAAAGGACAAGGGCCGGGTGCCCGGCTGCTCCGCCACGGTTCGCTAAAAGTCATCGGGGCCGGCCTCGTTTCGAGAACGGTTCAGTGTGCCCTTGCCACCCCGGCGGCAGATTCGCAGGATCAATTACCCCTTACCCCACATGACCTACCCCGCATTCGCTGAACAAGGCTCAGGATCAACACGCGCGCCCTTCCGGGGTGCCGTTCGTCACCTCACGACACTCGGTCTCACCCTTGTTGCGGCTGTCAGCTGTCCAGCCGCCGCGATCGTCGGCTGGCGCATCGATCCGGATTTCCGCCCCCTCATCACCACGGGAACGGAGGGCCCGGAAGTCTACGCCATCGCCCCCACTCCGGACGGAAAGATCATCATCGCGGGCGGATTCTCCGAGGTGGACGACACGCCCCGCCCCGGCCTGGCGCGGCTCAACGCGGACGGAACCCTCGATGAGACCTTCCAGCCCGATGTACCCGCCTGGGCACATCTCGCGGTCGCCGTCCAACCCGACGGCAAGGTGCTTGCAGGCCGCGTCTCGCCGACCTCCGAGCCGCTGTCGGGAGCTGTCGTCCGGCTCAACACCGATGGTTCGCAGGATGGGAGCTTTGACAGCGAACTGACAGGAAGGTACGTGCCCCGTGCCATCCGGGTGACCAACGACGGCCGCATCATCGTCAGACGGGAAGTGTGGGAGATGTCTAGCCACTTGGGGACGCCTCTGGCCCGGCTTCTCGCTGACGGATCGATCGACCCCAGTTTCCCGAGCCTCGAGAACAGTATCCCTGAGACTGTCGTAAATCTGGACCTCCTGCCGAACGATCAGATGCTTGCCGTTGGGTATTTTGGCGAAAGCGGTCCCGGTGCTGCCCTTCTGGATCCGAGCGGTGTGCTCGTGACAGGGTTCTTCACGCCCGGCATCCCCGCCGCGGCCACGATACGGGAGGACGGTTCGGTCACCCTGCTCAATTTCCAGGGCAGCGGCAACCTCCGGCCGGGACTGGTCCGGTTCGACGCCACCGGCACCGAGCTGTTCGCGCGTGATATCGGAGCCGGTCTCGGTTCGTATCACACGATCCTGGCTGATGGTGACGGGACCATCGCCGCGAACCGCCAGGCCAACCTCAGGACACTGGAGCGCTTTTCCGACACGTTCCAGGCTGACCCCTCTCTTTGCATCGAGCTCGGCGATGACTCCGGGCAGGTCAACAGCGGCAGCGGATCCGTGCGTGCGATGGCCTACGATGCCACGGGTGCACTGCTCGCCGCAGGCGATTTCACCAACGCCGACGGCATGGCCTACACTGGCGTGTTCCGGCTGATTCCGGACACGCTCTCCGCGCGGCTCGCGAACCTATCGACCCGTGGCTACGTCGGTCCCGGCAATGACGTGCTGATCGCGGGTTTCGTCGTCTCCGGCACGGAACCGCAGCGCGTGCTGGTCCGCGCCATCGCGGAAAACCTCGCGATCTTCGACATTCCCGGAGCCGCGGTCGACGTGCGCATGTCCGTCTTCCGCGCCGGCGAGAACGAACCGATTCACCAGGCAGAATCCTTCGTGCGACGCTCCGAAGTAGAGCACTATCGCGTGGAATGGGTCGCGGAGCGCATGGGCGCTTTTCCGCTTCAGTTCACCGAGGTCCCGGGCTCAGATGCGAGCACCACGGATGCGGCCACCGTGCTGACGCTGGATCCGGGTGGATACACCGTGGTGGTGGAGGCGACGACACCCGGCATCGGCCTGGTCGAGATCTACGACGCCAATGGCATCGAGGCCGACCGCAAGCTGGTCAACATCTCCGGCCGCGCGCGCGTCGGCA
>JAEWQP010000022.1 GCA_023399155.1 Verrucomicrobiota bacterium
AAGCTCGCGCCCGGCCGCGGGGCGGCCTCAAGACGCCAAGACGCCAAGGAAAGGCAGGGAAGGGTCGAGTTCCGACCTTTGCGCCTTTGCGTCTTGGCGCGAGATATCTTCAGGGAGGTTTTCGGCCGAGCGTGAGGGTGCGGCATGCTCGCGCGGAGGATGTCTTTCGCGGCGTGCGGTGAGCGGACGGAGAGAAGCTCGCGCCCGGCCGCGGGGCGGCCTCAAGACGCCAAGGCGCCAAGGGCGGGCAGGAGGATCCGGCGCGAATCACACATGGCGAATCAGATCGCACTCTTCGGCCAAAGCGTTGTCTCTGGCGGTTGCCATGCATCCAAACGAGATCGGCAGAGTTGTCGTTGACGTGGCCGTTAACGTTCATCGAGCGCTTGGCCCTGGATTGCTTGAATCCGTCTATGAGACGGTGCTGGCACACGAATTCCGAAAGCATGGGCTGGATGTTCGACGACAGGTGCCGATTCCGATTCGCTATGACGATCTCACGTTCGACGAAGGTTTTCGGGCTGATCTCATCCTGAACGATGAAGTCATCGTGGAGCTGAAATCGCTCCTGCAGCTTTCAGCTGCGCACAGAAAGCAGATCCAAACGTATTTGCGGCTTTCGGGGAAGAAACTGGGCTTCCTTCTCAACTTCGGAGAGGCGCTCATGCGCGACGGGATTGTTCGTGCAGTGAATGGTCTTCCCGAAGACATCGAATAGCTCGCGCCCGGCCGCGGGGCGGCCTCAAGACGCCAAGACGCCGAGGAAAGGCAGGGAAGGGTCGAGTTCCGACCTTTGCGCCTTTGCGTCTTGGCGCGAGATACCTTCAGGAAGGTTTTCGGCTGAAGCGGAGGGTGCGGCACGGTCTGCGGAGGAGGTCTGTCGCGGCGTGAGGTGAGCGGACGGAGAAAAGCTCGCGCCCGGCCGCGGGGCGGCCTCAAGACGCCAAGACGCCAAGGAAAGGCAGGGAAGGGTCGAGTTCCGACCTTTGTGCCTTTGCGTCTTGGCGCGAGATATCTTCAGGAAGGGTTGTGGCTGAAGGTGTGGGTGCCACACGCTCGACGGAGCATGCCTGTCGCGGCGTGAGGTGAGCGGACGGAGAGAAGCTCGCGCCCGGCCGCGGGGCGGCCTCAAGACGCGAAGACGCCAAGGAAAGGCAGGGAGGATCGGGCTCCCGAGCTTTGCGCCTTGGCGTCTTGGCGCGAGTTATCGTCAGGGAAAGTTGTTCTCAGGGGCGCTCAGCGGGCTGGGAACTGCACGACGGCCGAGCGCTCGGCGCGGCTCAGGTCGACCGTGATTGTCTCGCGACCCAACTTGAGCCGGTGCGTGCCGAAGAATGCCGGGACCGAGGCGCGACCCGTGCCGTCGAGTTTAATCTTCGTGCGCGTCCACCACTCCTTGAATACAAGGTCGCGATACGCCCGACCGGCCGGAGTGATCGACCAGTTGAGCCGATAGAGGGATGACTGTGGAATCCAGTTCGCCCCTTCCCAGAAACCCCAGGTCAGGATCCCGGTGACGGCGGGCTGGGCGAAGCAGATCCGGTAGTAGTCGACGATCGCGCGCGCCTTGGCCTTCTCCTCGGCGGGCGTGATCGGAAGATCGCGATGGTTGTAGAACTTCGAGCGCTGTCCGGGAAAATTGAACTCCGTGACGCGGATCGGGAGGCCGAGCTTCGCGAGTTCGTCGAGGGCGCCTGCGAGCGCGACGGGATCAAAGGTGTCGCCGTGGAGATGCCCCTGCACGCCAATGCCCGCGACGGGAATGCCGTCGGCCAGCAGCTGCTTGATGTGCCTGATGTAATCGTCGAGCCGGCGGCCAGTGAGGATGTCGTAGTCGTTCACCCAGAGCTTGGCCTCGGGATCGACCGCGAGCACCCAGTCGGCCATCTTGCGTGTGATGCCGGCGCCGAGACGATCGACGTAATAGTCGCCGTGGATCATCTCGTTGTTGAAATCGTACTCCACAAATCGCCCGCGGTAGCGGTGTGCGATGTCCTCGCCGCGGGCCTGCAGGGCGGCGCGCATCGCGTCATCGTCCATCGCCTGGAGCCAGGGCTGCACCCAATGGCGCGAGCCCCAGTAGATGTTGTGGCCGCGCAGCGGGATGCGGTTGGCATCGGTCCACGCGAGCATGGCGTCGACGGTGGCGTAGTTGACGACGCCCCGCTCGCGCTCCATGTCGAGCCACTTGAGTGCGTTCTCCGTGACGCCACTGTTGAAGTTTTCGAGGAACACCTTCCGGTAGCGCGCGGCGTCGGCCGCGGACATGCGTCCATCGAAGGCCTGGTTCGCCAGTGCGGCGCCGAACCAGAACTCGTGCCTGAGCTGCTCCACGCGCACGGTCGCGCCCGGCTTGCCCGTGATCGTGAGTGTACCCATGCGGTGCTGACGGATGGATGCGTCAAGGGCGGTGAGGTCGGAGGCGGCAGTGGCCGGCCGTTGGCCCAACATGAGCGCGGCGGCGATGAGGGCGGGGAGGGAGAACGAAAATCGCGGTTTCATGAAAGGATCAGGGGACGGCATGGCCGTGTTTGGTGAGCAGCGTGCGCACCGCCTCAGGTGTGGGTGGGTGCACGCAACCGGGGGCCGTCGTGCAGACAAGCGCCGCCACGGCGCTGGCGAAACGAACCGCTTGCTCGTCGGGCCAGCCGTGGAGCAGCCCGTAGATGAGGCCGCCGCGGAAACTGTCACCGGCTCCCGCGCTGTCGACCACCTCGACGTTGAATGCCGCCATCTCGCGCCACGTGGCGTACCCAGGGCGTGCATACCAGAGTGGGCGCGATCCCGACGTGAACACGACGAGGCCGGGCGACTTCTCCCGGTAGCGCTCGAACAACCCGGCGCGTGCCTCCTCGGAGCGCGCGGCCTCGGGGTACTCGCGGGCGATCAGTTCGCCGGAGATGATCATCACATCGGCGAGCGCGGTGAGCGGTGCGTCGTGGCGCGCATCGCAGGAAACGAGGAGGCGGCCGGCATCCTTCGCGGCGCGGGCGACGGCCAGCGTGGTTTCGCCGAAGGCGGGGTCGACCGAGACGATGCTCGCCGCACGGATCTTCGCCACATCGGGCGGATCCCATTGCGGCGTGGTGAAGAGGAGATCGATGTAGCGGCCGAGAACCGTGCGGGTGTGTCCGTCGGACACCACGACCTCGTTCACGCCGGCGTAACCGGGCTTCACGACGAGTCCCGACACATCGATGCCGCGCGAGTGCAGGAACGCGAGCGTGCGCCGACAGGCGGGGGTGTCGCCGATCCAGTTGCCTTCCAGCGCCACGTGGACTCCGAGGCGCGCGAGCACGAGGGCGGTGCCGGTCGCCTCGCCAGCGTGGTTCTCCAGCGTCTCGGCCACCTCCGCATAGCCGTCCGGCTGCGGGTAGGGCATTCTCAAGCGCAGGATCACGCCGGTGCTGACGTGGCCGAAGCAATAGACGGTGGACACGGCTGGGTGGGGACTCCCGGACAATGACAAAGCGACCTCGCGCGCGAAAGGCCATAGCCCTCGTGTGATGGTCCCACGGTGGACTGGTGCGCAGATCGGTTGACGGGTCGGGCGACGCGGATTCCCGCAAACAGGCGTCAACCTGACGGCGCGCAGCAAGTTGATCGAAGGTTCCAAAATCGCGCGCGCGCAACCGCCGCGAGAGCCCGGGGGCGGGCGCGGCGCGCTCGGTTCCGAGGCCGCGCCTGCGGTCGACAAGACCGGACGCGCCGCGAACCGGACGAAGAGCGCCCTGCCTTCGAAGTTATCTTCGCGAGTGCATGACAGGCTCCAGTACGCACGGAGGGCTGCCGGCGAACCGGCGACCCTCGAGGGAGTCTGTCCCGCGCGGCGGTCCGGGCTACCCGAGGATCGCCACGATCTTCGTGCCTTCCTTGAGGAGGGGCGTCGGCGCAAGATTCCCCAGGAGGGGTTCGCCGTCGATCGTGAGCGAGCGCACGCCGCGCGAGAGTCCGGAGGGATTCTCCACCGTGATGTGGATCGTTTTTCCGCGGAACGTGCGCGTGGCGGTAAAGCCGGGCCACGCTTTGGGAATGCAGGGATCGATGCGCAGACCCTCGAGTTCGGGGCGGATGCCGAGGATGTAATTGGTCGCGGTGTAATGCGACCACGACGCCGTGCCGGAGAGCCACGGCACGCGCGAGGCGCCGTACTTCTTCGAGGCGGGGGCGTGCGTGCTCTGGCAATGCACGTAGGGCTCGATCTCGCGAATCTCAGCCTGCTCGTTCTGGGCCGCCGGCATGAACGCCCGGTAGTACTCGTAGGCGGCATCGCCGTTGCCGCGGGCGATCTCGGCGAGCACGATCCAGCTCTGCGTGTGCGAGAAGATGCCGCCGTTCTCCTTGTTGCCCGGATTGAACAGCACCGCGCGCATCACCTTTACAGGAGTCTGCGCGAAGGGCGGATTGCAGAGCGCCACGCCGTACTCGGAGGCAAGGTGCTTCCGCACGGAGGCAAGGGCCTTGTCGGCCTGCTCGGGCGTGGCGGCGCCGGAGAGGACCGCCCAGCACTGCGTATTCAGGTAAACCTTACCCTCTTTCGCCCGCTTCGTGCCAAAGACCGTGCCGTCCTCGCTGATGGCCCAGATGAACCAGTTGCCGTCCCAGCAGACGCGCGCGATCTTTTTGTCGAGTTTGCCGAGCTCGCTGAGGGCCCACCGGCGCTCCTTCGGACGCCCGAGCTTTTCGGCAATGTCGGCGTAGGTCTGCAGGCCAAGGCGGACCTGGAATGTGACGAACACGCTCTCGCCCATGTAGCCGAGCTTCAGGCAGTCGTTCCAGTCGGCGAGCAGCCCGCAGGGCAGCCCGTTGCGGCCCGTGCGCCCGAGATTGAACTCGAGGGCGCGGCGGAGATGGCCGAAGACCGGGGCCTTGCCCTTGTCGGCGTAGGGGACGACGAGGTCATAGAAACCGATGTCCCCGGTTTCGGCGACATAGGCGGGCACCGAGTTGAAGAACCAGAGGCAGTCGTCGGAGCGGTAGTGGTGGGGTGGAGTCGGCTTCATCTTCCCCGGCGCGTGCGACCACGGCCGCACCTCGGGCTGCGCGCCGCCAGTCGAGTCCTGGGCGGAGAGCATCAGGATCATGCGCTCGCGCACCAACTCGGGGATCATGCCCGTGACGCCGAGGAAGTCCTGCACTGTGTCGCGGAAACCGAAGCCGTCGCGCTGGTCGCCGGTGTAGACGAGCGAGCACGACCGCGACCACTCAAAGGTCATGAGCGCGTTGTAGGCGCCCCAGACGTTGGTCATGTGATCGAAGTCGGCGTCGGGCGTCTTCACCTGCATGGTGTCGAGCAGCCCGTGCCAGTGGGCCTTGAGCGCGGCGAGTTCGCGCCTGCAGGCGGCGACAGTGCCGAACTTCGTGCGCGTCTTTCGAGCCACGGGCTCGCGGCCGATGCCGAGCAGCACGATCACGTCGGCCGAGGCGCCGGGCGCCAGCTCGAGGTCGCTCTGGATCGCGCCGCAGCCGTTGTCGGAAAAGTGTTCGTTGTTCCCGCAGGCGCCGCGCTCGACCACCTCGGGGCGGTCGTAGCTGCGATAGACCCCGAGGAACTTCTCGCGCTCGCATTCGAAGCCCGCGATCGTGCCGCCGACCTGGGTCATCCACCACCAGCGCGACTGGTCGTTGTTGGCGAAATTCGCGGAATCCTCCGGCAGTCGGCGGCAGGACGAGGCGAGGATCACCCCGTCCTTCCAGACTGCGTCGGAGATGTACTGCGTGTACTGGAGGTTGAACGTGTCCTGGACGAGATTCCATTCCGTGGTGAACTCGCAGAACGAGAACACGCTGAGGCGGCGCTTCGCGGCGCCGGTGTTCGTGACCTTGAGGTGCCAGTATTCAAAATCCTGGTTCAGCGGCACGAAGTAGGTCGCCTCGGTGGCGATGCCGGCGTACTCGCTCGCGATCACCGCGTAGCCCGGGCCGAAACGGGTGGTGGTCGAGTACTTGTCGAGGGGCTTGCCGACGGGCTGCCAGGCGGCCGACCAGAAGTCGGCGGACTCGTTGTCGCGCACGTAGAACTGCCGGCCCGGCATGTCCATGGGCACGGCGTTGTAGCGGTGGCGCAGAAAGCGCCCGGAGGCGGGCGAGCGGGTGAAGGAGTAGCCGCCGGCGTTGTTCGTGATGATCGCTCCATACCGGCGCGAGCCGAGGTAGTTGGACCATGCCCGGGGGGTGTCGGGGCGGGTGATCACGTATTCGCGGGCCTGGTCGTCGAAGGTGCCGAAGTTCATGCGAAGGGCGGTGAGGCGGAGGTGAATCGGGGAGGAGGGAGCGGCGATCTTGGGGACCCGGGCAGGAGGCATCAAGGGCGAGCCGTGGAGGCGCGGGGCATTTCCGTTGAGTTTCTTTGCTCGCCACCGTGGCCGGTGCCGGAAGCGTCGGCGGGACCCGAAAAGCAGGGCGCCCGCGTCGGAGGAGACGCGGGCGCCGGAACTGGAAAAGCGTGGGTCGGACGCGCGGCTACTGGCTCGCGCCCTGTTCGGCGGACAACACGCGGTTGCGGATGCCCACAGCTTCGGGCGGCACCGGGAAGGCGTTGCTGATCGCGATCTCGGGCGTGGCGAAGGGCGTGCGGTAGAGTTCGCGGTTGGCCTTGTCGAAGGGTTTGATCCAGCCGGTCTTCAGGGTGGCTCCGGCGTAGGCGCCGCCCAGGGACGTGTAGATGCGCACGGGCGCCTTCATGAGGTCGGAATTGTCGCGCTCGGCGCTCCTGGGCCCGGCGACGGCACCCGCGGCGGCGCCGAGGTCGAACCGCCCGGTGTAGGCGCGGCGGACGGCCTCGTCGGAGTTGAGCAGCACCACCGAGTTCACCTCGCTCACCCCGGCCTGCAGGCCGAAGGTGACGCCACCCGGATCGAGAAACACCGGTGCGCCCCACTGATTGTTGTTCTGCGGCACGCGGCAGATGAGGACGGCTGATCCGCCCTGGCCGCCGACGATCAGGCCGGCGCGGACCTGGCGCATGATGATGATGCCCTTCGCCTCCTGCAGCTCCTGGGCGGGAATGGCGGTGTCGGGTTTGTTCATGATCACTTCGAACGCATACTCGCAGGCGAGCAGCTTTTCAGCGAGTTGATCGCGGAAGGTCTTCTTCTGATCCGCGGCGGAGAGGCCGGCGCACGAGAAGGCCACGAGGGCGGCGATCGAGGCAAAGCGAAGCAACTTAGGATGCATCATGAGTGAGTTCCACCGCGCAACCGACCTGATTTTCCTCGAAAAAGCAACGTGGAAGGCCGGGTGCCGCGCCGGAGGCCGGGTGGGTGGACGATTGGGACCCGTCACTGATGCCGGCGGTTCCGCAAACCGTGGGTGGCGGGAGGTTGAATACGCCGCGGTCGCGATGCTCCGCCGCGGCGGAGCGGGCGGCTGTGGGTTCAGGGCTGCTCCGCCCCGGTGAACTCCTCCAGCCGCTCGGTTTGCGATTGCGGGAAGATCCGGTGAAGCCGGTGGCAGGTGTAGAAAAAGACCGCGCCGCCGCCCAGCAGGTAAAGATGGTAGGTGAAGAACCGCCACACCACCACCACCACGCCGATCAACCCGCCGCTGACGAAGCCGGGCAGGATCAGCGCTGAGAGCAGCTCGACCGAGCCCCCTCCCCCGGGCGCGACCACAAGCAGCGAGAGGGCGAAAAGGACGCCCTGCACGAGGAAGAGCGGCAGCGGATTCACCGGCACGTTGAGTGACAGGAGAATCACGGGAAGGATCATGTAGCGGCAGCACCACTGCACCGAGGCGAGCCCGAGGTTGAGCAGGAGCGCGCTCTTGCGCTCGCGCCAAAGAAACGCAAGCGAGCCGCCGATGCGCCGGAAGCTCCGTCGCACCGCGGTGCGCAGGTGCCGG
Organism: Verrucomicrobiota bacterium; assembly: GCA_023399155.1. Taxonomy (GTDB): domain Bacteria; phylum Verrucomicrobiota; class Verrucomicrobiia; order Opitutales; family Opitutaceae; genus JAEWQP01. Next base: position 7,843 of record JAEWQP010000022.1, read on the forward strand.
TGCCGCGCCACCAGACGCTTCTTCCGGCCAAACGCAGTCGCGCCAAGCACGCGTGCCACCGTCCGGTGAAACGCGTCCGAGCGAAGCATCAGCACGATCCCGGCAGCGATGACGATGAACACCGCCAACGCGCCGATCGCGTCGGCCTCGGTCGGATCGTGCAACACCGCCCGCAGCAGGCCCTGGTGCAGCAGCAGGTAGACCGCGAAGGGGGCGAGCAGGGCGAAAAAAACCACATCGACCGCCGCGTCGGTGGCGAGGAGCGAGCCCGACGTCACAAGCGGCAGGCCCGCCTGCCGGAGGAGGGTGAGGCGTATCACCGTTCCCCCGACACCTGCGGGCGTGGCAGCGATGCCGAACTCGCTCGAGAGCGAGACGGCGATCGCCTGGCGGTACTTCAGCGCGTGACCCATGGCGCGGCACATCAGCCACACGCGCGCGCCGTTGCAGGCCCAGGCGGTGAAGACCATGCCGAAGAGAAGGGGCAGGTAGGCGGGCGAGAAATCGCGCAGGTGATCCCAGGTGTCGTCGCCCGTCGTGAAGACCAGCACGAGGACCGTCGCGACGGCGCCCAGCGCGACGCCCTGTAGCACGTAGCGCAGGAGGCGGCCCTGATTGAGGGAGGGACCGCGCTTCATGCAACCGCCCGCGGCACCACCGGCGCCAGCGTGGCTCCTCCCGGAACGAGGTCGCGGTAGGTGACCGGCACCCGGCCGTCGTCGAGCGCCGCGCGCACGCGCGCCCAGAGCGAGGCCTCGATGGCCGCGTGCTGGAAGTCGCACGGGTGCGTCGCGATCCGCAGGATCGGCGCCCCGGCGTTGACCCACGCCCAGAAGCGCACCCAGACTCTGGATACGCCGCGGCGCCAGGAGCTCCGGCACGAATACACCAGCGTCGGGGCACGCAGGCGGCGATCGAGCTGGAGCAGGTCGACCGCCCCGAAGCTCGTCGTGTAGTGGAGCCCGGCGGCGACCAGTTCGGCGCGCCCTGCCTCGCTCAGCAGCCATGCCGGCGGCGTGAACCCGACCACCGGCAGCTCGGCCTCCCCGGCCACGATGTGGAGCCCCCGTTCGATGCGATCGCGCGCGGTGTCCGAGTCGATCTGGTAATACTCGCCCTCGCCGGCGGTGTAGTGCCGGCCGACCATGCGGTTGACCGCACCGCCTGTCACAGTCTCCGCGCGGTGGTAGAAACCGTGCATGCAGATGTCGTGGCCGGCTTCCGCCAGTTCGCCCAGCCAGGCGACGAACCCGGGATCCTCCGTGATCGGCGGGCCTCCATGCCAGCGCGGTACGACCAGAAGGGAGGCACGCTCGATCCCGAGCCGCTGGAGACCGTCAAGGAAGTGGCTGCAGGCTGCGCGCGAACCAGGATGCAGGTCGTGGAACGACACGACCAGCCGGCGCGGGGCATCAACGCTCGCCGAAGTCCTTGAAGAGGGTCGTGACATAGACGGGCTTGGACTCGTATTGCTCGAACTTCGTGATCCGGCGCCGCGAGAGTTCGCGAAAGCCGTAGCGCGTCCAGAAGCTGGTCCGGCGGTCGTCGCGCGTCTGGATCTGCCCGTAGATGCGGCGGACGCCGCGGTGGTTGGCCATGTCGAAGAACGTGAAGATCATCTCCCGTCCCCACACGCTGGTGCGGTAGGCGGGGAGGAGGTTGATGTGAAAGTGCGCGGACTGCCGTGGCGCCGGCGGGGTCTCGCGGACGGAGCGGAACACGACCCAGTGGAGAAAACGACGGCTGGCCTTGTTGTAGCGCAGCGTCAGGTAGCGGAAGAGGGCCTTGGGAATCGTCCGCAGCACCATCAGCTCGACCTGCTTCCAGGCCTGGTAGCGAAACTTCACGCACCCGAGGAGATACCCGACCACCTGGCCCGACTCGAGGTCCTCGGTCACCAGCGCACAGTCCGGCTCATAGTCGGTGTAGTAGCGCGTGAAGAAGTCCGCGAAGATCTCGCGATCGGTGAAGATCTCATCCACGGGATTGCCCATGAAGCCGGTGTCCGCGCAGATGCGGCGCACGGCCTCACGGTCAGCGGGCCGGTACGGTCGGACGCGACAATTCATGGTCGACGGGCGGGAGGACGGGAAACTCACCCACGGGGCGGCGGGCAATAAGGTGGGAGTAGAGCGCGAGCATGCGGTCGAATGTGCGCTCGATGGCAAAGTGGCGTTCGATGCGTCGGCGGCGCTCGAGCCGCGCCGCAGGTGAATCGCCGCGGCGCAGGAACTGGGCGATGGCGTGGGCGAGGGCCTCGGCCGAGCCATCGCGCGCCACGAGGGGCGGCTGTTCACCCTCCACCGCATCCTCGACGCCGCCTTCGCGCACGACGAGCACGGGCGTGCCGCAGGCCTGGGCCTCGAGGGCCACCAGCCCGAACGTCTCGTAGCGGGCGGGATGGACGAACAAGTCGGCGGCGGAGTAGAGTTCGGCCAGCTTCTGTGGCGACTCGCAGTACGGCAGCCAGAGGAGGTTGGACTGCCGGGCGACCTCGCGCTCCACGGTGTCGCGCAGTTCGCCGTCGCCCACCAGCGCGAGGCGGTGGGGCGGGGCGTCGTTCCGCAGGATCGCGGCGGCCGAAAGCAGCGCGCGGATGTTCTTCTCGCGGGCGATGCGTCCGACGAACAGGAGCAGTTGCTCGCCCGCTGCCAGTCCGAGCTCCGTGCGCACGCGATCGCGCGCGGCGTGCGGCTGGAAGGTATGCACATCCGTGCCCAGCGGCACATGCACCAGCCGTTCGATCCCGCACGCATCGAGAATCTGTTCGATGCGGCGCGTCGACACGACCGTGGCCGACATCCGGTTGTAGAGACGCACGAGGTAGCGCTGGGTCGGGCCCGAGACGAGGCGCTGCGCCCATGCGCCGGCGAAGCGGCTGACCGTGCGGCCGATGGCCCGGGGAAAGTCTGAGTGGTAAAACGCCACCACCGGCACGCCGAGTTCCGCGCCGGCCTCGAGGCCGATCCAGGCTGTGCGGTAGGGATCGCCGACCTCGATCAGGTCCGGCTGTTCGGCGCGCACGATCTCGAGGATCTTGCGCCGGGCGATGAGCAGGCGGTAGCTGCGCGAGCCGATCAGGCGGGGGGAACAGACCTCATGCAGAGTCGCGGCCGCCGAACGCGTTACGGCGTCGCGGTGCGACGGGATGATCAGCACGTGGTGGGCGCCCGGGCGCGCGGCCAGGGAACGCTGCTTGTCCATCAGGTAGCGCTTCACACCGCCGCTCAGCGGAGAATAGAATTGGGCGATGTCGCAGATCTTCATCGTGGCGACTGAGGTCAGAACTTACCGGAGACGTTTTTGCTTTCGCAAGGATACTTATAGGCCGGGGCGGTAAGAAGCGCGGGTGTCCGAAGCGACAAGCGCCTCTTGCGCAGCGGGTTGACCGCGTGGCGGGCCCCGATCAACGCGCGGGAGCGTCGAGTTCACACACGATCTGCCAGCGCCGCAGGACTGCGGCAAACGACACGAGCGCGGCGTCCGGGGTGCGGGCGAGCTGATTGAGTTCCACCTGCGCCTCGGCATGCAGACGCGGCAGCACCTCGGGATCGAGGGCGGCTGCCCCGGCGGGATCGCGGTGCGCGGCGGCTACGACGGCGGCGTAACACCCAAGCCGCGCCTGCATGAGATCGGGCTGGAGCCGGTCGTCGGCGGGCACTTTCGTGCGCGCGCTGGCGAGCAGATGCCAACCGCCGTCGTCGCTGGCGATCGCATCGAAAACGACTTGGAACGGGCGGTTCGCCGCATTCGCCGCGAGCGCCTCCTCGAGCTTGAGCACGCCGGCCATCCCCTCGAGCAGCGCGCGATCACGGGCGCGCAGCGGTTCCTGGTTGGTCGCGCGCGCTTGCGCGATGGAGGCACGCGCATCGTCGAGCCGGTCCATGCGCCACTGCGCCAGCGCCTTCAGGGTGTAGGCCTCGCCCAGCAGCCCGTCCTGGCGCAGCTCCTCGCGCATCTGCGGTGTGAGCCGCTCGATCGAGGCAATGATCTGCAGGTAGTGCTGCCGCGCGCGCACGTGCATGTGCGATACCTCGCGATCGCCGCGTGCCCGCTCGAGCACGGGTTGAAAGAATGCCGACGGCGTCTCGAAGCGGAAGGCCCTCCGCAGCGAATCCTGCGCGAGTTCCAGGAAGTCCGTGCCGACACATCCGGCGGCCAGCACCACGACGGCCGCAAACAGCGCGGTGCCGAACCAGGCGCGACGCACTGTGACCTGGGGAGAACAATCCATGGGAAGGGCCGCGCTACGCAACAGACAGCAGCCGTCGGGCGCGAGGCGATTGTGGCGGCGCGGGTCCCGATCAGGCCTGGCCTGATGCATCCGCTGCAGCCACCCCGATCGCGCGAGTGCCGTTGCCGGGAGATTGCGCGGCCGGGCGGTGAAGGCGTCAGCGCCGCGCGGCCGGTTCATGGAATCCACGACGTGTCAGTCGTAGGTGCGGACGGTGGCCAGGCTCAGGATCCCGGCGACCACGTAAAAACCGAGGATGATTTCCAGCATGGGAGGGCGGTGTGTGGCGGGTTGACGTTGTCGGAGACGGACGACTGGATAACGCGGTTACCGCGCCCGCGGTTGCACCTTTTCTCACCGTTCACCACGCCATGCCTTCCTTCGACATCACCTGCGACGTTGACCATAACGAGGTGAAGAATGCCCTCAACCAGGTGCGCAAGGAGCTCCAGACGCGCTTCGACTTTCGCGGAGTCGTCTGGGACATGGTGGAGGAGAAGAACACCATCACCCTTTCGAGCGAGTCCGAGTACAAGGTGGCCGCCATCCTCGAGATCGTCCGCGACCGCATGGCCCGCCGCGGCGTCAGCCCGAAGAATGTCGAGGAGGGCCGCTGCGAGGTGTCCTCGACCGGCCGCGCACGCCAGGTGCTGACGCTGCGCGAGGGTATCCCGGCCGAGCACGCGAAGACGATCACGAACTCCGTCCGCGGGTCCGGCCTGAAGCTGCAGGCCGCGATCGAGGCGGGGAAGGTCCGCGTGACAGGCAAGAAGCGCGACGATCTCCAGGCGGCGATCACGCTGGTGCGCGGCATCGACCTGCCGATCTCCGTCGGCTTCGGCAACTTCCGCGAATGAGCGACTCCGCCCAGCCCGGCGCGGTCCCACGCGAGGGGATCGTGCGACCGCTTGCCCTCGGCCCGCTCCGGCTGCGCACCAACCTTTTTCTGTCACCGCTCGCCGGGTACACGAATCTGCCGTTCCGGCTCACCGTGCGGGCGCTGGGCGGGCTCGACCTGTGCACGACCGACCTGGTCAACGTCCGCTCCCTCCTGCGGGGAAATCCCGGCGCCATGCAGCTGGTCGCCACCTGTCCCGAGGACAGCCCGCTGGCCGTGCAGCTTTTCGGCGCGGATCCCGAGGAGATGCGCGAGGGCGCCCAGAGGGTGGAGTCGCTCGGCGCCGCCTCGGTCGACATCAACATGGGATGTCCGGTCGACAAGGTGGTGCGCACCGGCAGCGGTTCGCTCCTCATGACGAGCCACGCGCGCGCCGCGCGCATCGTCGAGCGGATGGCCTCGGCCGTGAGGATTCCCGTCACGGCCAAGATGCGGCTGGGCTGGGACGCCGGCGCGCTCACGGCGCCGGACCTGGCCCGCGCGCTCGAGGACGCCGGCGCCGCCGCGATCTTCGTACACGGGCGCACGCGCGAGCAGGGATTTTCCGGCCGGGTCGATCTCGCCGGCATCCGCGCCGTGGTCCGGGCCGTGCGCCGCATCCCGGTGATCGGCAACGGCGATGTCACCACCTGCGAGGCGGCCAGGCGGATGTTCGACGAGACGGGTTGTGCCGGCGTCAGCATCGGCCGCGGCGCGTTTTACAACCCGTGGATCTTCTCCCAGATCGCGTCCCACATCGACGCCGGCACGACGCCGGCGGAACCGTCGTTTGAGGACCGCATCGCCGTGATGACGCGCCACCTCGGGCACATGATCGCGTTCTTCGGCGAGGATCGCGGCTGCCGGTTGTTCCGCAAGATCGGGCCGTGGTATGCGCGGCGTTTCGGGCCTTCCCGGTACTTTCGTCAGCGCATCCATGATTTCCGTACGCGTGTGGAGTACGATGAGCTCATCCAGGGCTATCGGGAATGGCGCCGCCCGTTCCTCGACGAGCGGGGTGAACTCCTCCCCCGCTACGCGCCCGGCCCGCAGTATTCATCGATCACCGACGGCGGAGACGACGGCCCCGCCGCGATCCCGCTGCCGAAGGGGCCGGTCGCCGCCTGGTAAGGGGCCCTCGCCGCGCCTCGGGAGAAATGCGGCTCTCCGCCGCGTTGGCTCGTCATGCTTCGCTACCGCATCGAGGCGAGCAATGCCTCCAGGCCTTCGGCCATGCTCACGCGCGGCGCGTAGCCGAGGTCCCGGCGGGCGGCATCGATGCAAAACCAGTGATCCTTCGCCAGTTCCGAGGCGACGAAACGCGTCATGGGCGGCTCGCCATCCAGGCGCAGGCTGCGCCAGGTCATCTCGCAGACCGCGCCGAGCGCGCGCGCCGCGGGCAGGCTCAGGCTGCGGCGCACCGGCGCGAGACCGAGCCGCGCGAGCAGTCCGTTGATCCACGGCCAGAGTGCGACCGGCTCGCCATTGGTGATGAAGTAGGCGCGGCCGCCCGCCGCCGAATCCGGCCGCGCCAGCGCGCGTTCAGCGCAGAGGTGGGCATCGACGACGTTCTCCACGAGGGTAAGGTCGACGATGTTTGTACCGGTTCCTACGATACGCAGCCGCCCCGCCCGCGCGCGCGCGACGACACGCGGGATGAGATTGCGATCGCCCACGCCCCAGATCAGGTGCGGCCGCAGCGCGCAGGTCGCAAGCGTTCCGGGCGCATGCGCCCGGAGGATCAGCCGCTCGGCCTCGGCCTTCGTCCGCGGGTAGTCGGCGGGGAACACCGTGCCGCGGGGTTGCGATTCGTCCACACCGGCGAGGTCGGCGTCGTTGAAGACGACGCTCGGCGAGCTCGTGAACACGAGGCGCGGCACACGCTGGTCGCGGCACGCCGCCAGCACGGACTCTGCACCGCCGATGTTCGTGCGCTCAAACTCCGCGCGCGGGCCCCACACGCCGACGCGCGCGGCGGTGTGGAAGACCGTGCCCACGCCAGCGCAGGCCGCGCGCATCGCCTCGTAATCCGCCACGTCGGCCCGGGCCACCTCGGCGCCGAGCGCCGCCAGTTCCGGCAGCGGCGAGCGCGCGACGGCGCGAACGTGACGGCCGGCGGCAAGCAGCCGTCGCGCGAGTTGACCACCGACGAAGCCGCTGGCGCCGGTGACCAGCGTCACGGCGTCGGTCTCGAGGGGAACAGGCGGAGGCGTTGTCATGGGCAGGCGACTACCGTGCGTGAAGTTCACGGGACCTCGAGGGGCGACGTGGCGGCGAAGGTGCGCGCGAGCGTGAGACGGTGGATCTTCGCATTGTGCCGCACGTCGACGGGAAAGCGCCGGCTGAAAAAGAAGCGCCGGATATCGCGCGTGGTTTCCACCTCGCGGCCGAACGCGCGCAGGGCACGCGCCAGCGCGAGGCGTTTCTCCGCCGTGCCGGGCCAATGGCCGGGAAGGGGCTCGACCACCAGCGCGGGCACCTGCTCGCCGCGTTCGCCCACGCCGATCAGCGCGGTGCGGCGGACCCCGGGGTGCTGGTTGAACACCGGCTCGCAGCGATCGGTGAAGAGCGTGCCGGTCGCGGTTTCAACCCGCTCGGCCTTGCGGCCGCAGAACCAGAGGCGCCCGTCCTCGTCGAGGTAACCGGCGTCGCCCATGCGGTGCCAGCCGCGCGGCGTGTCGCTGATCTTCGCGCCCCGCGTCGCCTGCGCGAGGCCGTCGTAGGCCAGGGTCGTGGGTCCGCTGCGCACGACGATTTCACCGATCTGCCCGCGCGGCAGTTCGGGGGCTTCCTTCATGGAGGCGATCGGCTCGTCGCGCAGCTCGATGATCCGCACCTCGACTCCCGGGACCGGGCGACCCACGCACGTGCCATGGCCTTGCAGGGTGAGCGGCGCGGCAAACTCCAGCACCTCGCGGTCGCTGATCGTGCTCACCGGCAGCGTCTCCGTCGCCCCGTAGGGCGAGTGCATCGTGCCGTGGGGCGCCACGGCGCGGAAGTCGGCCATGAGAGACGACGGCACGGGCGCGCCGGCGCTGAGAATGCGGCGGATCGTCGGAAGGGTCGTCTTTTCCTGGATACAGTGATCGATGATCTTTCGCCAGAGGATCGGCGACCCGAAGCTGTTGGTCACGCCGCACTGCCGGATCGCCCGGACGATGGCAGCGGGGTCGACGCTGGCGGGACGGCTCGGGTTCATCTCCGGCACCACGGTGGTCATGCCCAGCGCGGGATTGAAGAGCGCGAAGATCGGAAGCATCGGCAGGTCCACCTCGCCAGGCTCGATCCCGTAGGCCTCGCGGACGAGGCGCACCTGCTCCTCGAACATGCCGTGCTCGTAGCACACGCCCTTGGCGGGCCCGGTGGAGCCGGAAGTGAAGAGCACGGCCGCAAGTTCGTCGGCGCGCGTGGGCGCCACCGGAAAGGGCGGAGTCGGGGCGGCCCCGGAGCCGAGCGTGAGCGGCTCGTGTGCGCGCACGCGGACGCGGATGCGCGCGCTGGCGAAAGACCGGCGGAAGAGTCGCGCGATCCAGATCCCCTGCGGGATCGCGACCAGCGCGGCGGGCCGGGTGTGGCGCACGCAATGCAGGAATGCGCGCAGGCCCATGCCCGGGTCGATCACGACCGGCACGGCGCCGAGCTTGAATAGCGCGAAGCAGATCCCGATCAGCGAAAGCCCCGGCCGCACGAGCAGCAAGACGCGCGTGCCGCGCGCGATGCCGGTGGCGGCGAGCCGGTGCGCCCAGGCATCGGTCTCGCGATCCAGCTGGGCAAAGGTCAGGTCGAGGTAGTGGATCGCCCCCTCGTCCGTGCGCCCGCGCGGAATGCGCAGCGCGAGATGATCGGGCTGGCGCGCCGCCATTGCCGGCAGGAAGCGCGCGACATTCACGAGCGAATCCGGAGGCGTCGCGCTCACGGTCGGGGAAACGTGGTGCGGGAGCCGCCCGGGTGGCGGCGACTTGGACTCGGCCGGTGGTGCATCAGAGGCGTGTGTTGGCGCGACAGGCTCGCGGAGCCAACGGCCCGCCTGCGACGCTTTCAAGTCGATAAGTCCCCGCTTCGAGTGTGTCGTGAGGGGCCGTCACCCCCATGGCTCCCGCACCAGGACATCGACCCAACACCCAGCGCCTGCGCGTCGTCGTGCTCGGCTACATCATCCGCGGCCCGGTCGGCGGGATGGCGTGGCACCACCTCAACTACATCGCCGGCCTGCATCGCCTTGGCCACGAGGTCCTGTTCCTCGAGGACAGCGACGATTCGGCCTGGTCGTGCTACAATCCGTCCACGGGCGAAACCGGCGCGGATCCGGGCTACGGCATGACGTTCATCGCGGACGCCTTTGCGCGGCTCGGCCTGCCTCCCGCCTGGGCCTACTGGGACCAGAACACCTCGCGCTGGCTCGGTCCGCGTGCGTCGGACGCCGTCGCGTGGTGCCGGTCGGCCGACCTGCTGATCAGCGTTTCAGGCATCAACCCACTGCGCCCATGGACCCAGTCGATCCCGCGGCGCGTGCTCATCGACACCGACCCGGTGTTCATGCAGATCCGGCATCTCACCGAGCCGGGGGCTCGGGCGCGAGCGGCGGCGCACAACCTCTTCTTCACCTTCGGTGAAAACTTCGGCCAACCCGGCTGCCTCACCCCGGACGACGGCTTTTCCTGGCGTCCCACGCGGCAGCCGATCGCGCTCGACGCATGGGCCGCGACGCCTCCGCCGACGGGCCCGGAGGCCGCATTCAGCACCGTCATGCTTTGGGAAAGTTATCCGGCGCGTGAATACGGTGGGCGGAGTTTCGGCATGAAATCGCGGTCCTTTGCCGACTTCATCGACCTGCCCGGCCGGGCACCGGCTCCGCTGGAACTCGCGCTGGGCGGGCACGGGGCGCCGCGGGACGATCTTCGGGCGCGCGGCTGGAAGCTGGCGGATCCGCTCGTGGTGGCGCACGGCCCCTGGGAGTATCAGGGCTACATCCGCGCCTCGCGCGGAGAGTTCAGCGTGGCCAAGCACGGCTACGCGACGAGCCGCTGCGGCTGGTTCAGCGAGCGGACCGCGTGCTACCTCGCGGCCGGCCGTCCTGCGGTCGTGATGGACACGGGCTTTCGCAGCTGGCTGCCGGAGGGCGACGGGTTGTTTTCATTCTCCACGGCGGACGAGGCGATTGATGGTATCCGCAAGGTAACGACGGATCCCGAACGCCATGGCCGCGCCGCGCGCGCAATCGCCGCCGCCCACTTCGATGCCCGCATCGTGCTCGGGCGGTTGCTGGACGAGGCGATGGCTGCGCCGCTGATGCCGGCCGGAACGGGGTGAGGGCGGCGGCGCGGGCGCCGGTCCGCTGCTACGCCCGCGCCTCGCCGGTGAGCGGTTCGATCGTCGCCGGATCGGCGTGCGGGTCGGCGGCGGTGATGCCCATGGCGCGCCACTTGCCCGAGCGCCAGCGCGCGAGATTGATGAAGGCGCGGATGATCTCATCGGCGGCGAAGCACATCCAGAGGCCGACCAGCGAGAGCGGATGGAACCGGTCGATCGCAAACACCACCGGCAGGATGCCCCAGATGAACGTCATGCCCACGATGAGCGGGAAGCGCGCGTCGCCCACGGTCTTCAAGCCGAACCCGCCGACGATGTTCACCGCGCGCGCGGGTTCGTAGAAGACCGCCACGAGCAGCAGGCTCCGGCCCAGCCGGATGATCGCCGGGTCGTCGGTGAAGATGCGGATGACCCATGCGCCGAACACCCAGGCAAGGATCGCGTAGATGAACGCGACGCATGTCGTCCAGCGGATCGTCTTCCAGAAGAGCCGGTCCACGTCGGTGAACCGCCGCGCGCCCATCCAGTGTCCCATCAGGATCTGGGAGCCGAGCGCGAGCGCGACGGAGAACGTGATCTGAAACATCTGCGCCCGGCCCGCGTAGCTGTGCGCCGCCATGGCCGTCACGCCGAAGGAGATGATCATCGTCGAGAGGATGATCTGCTGCACCGAGTAGGAGAACGGCTCCAGTGCGTTGGAGAGGCCGATGCGAAACATCGGGCGCACCACGCCGAGCATGTCGCGGATCGCGCCCTTGAGGTGAAAGCGCACCCCCAGGCGCAGATGCACCCAGCGCATCGAGAGAAGCAACGCCGCGGCCACGCTGATGCACGAGGCGGTGATCACGCCGCGCATCCCCCAGCCGAAGCCGAGCACGAAAAGCGAGTCGAGCGACAGGTTGACCGCGGCGACCACAAACGAGTTGTACATCAACCACTGTGTCATCCCGCGCGACGACAGCACCGCGTTGTAGGCGACGAGTACGCCCATGAACACGAAATACACGCTCATGCCGCCGAGATAGGTGGCGGCGATCGCCTGGAGCTCAGGAGCGAGCCCCATCCAGACGCCGATCTCCTCCGCGAACAGCCAGATGCTCAGCGCGAAGAGCGCACCCATCGTGGCGGTGCAGCACAGGTTGGTCATGTAGGTTGGGACAACCTTGTGGAATTGCCGGGCACCCATGTATTGGGAAGCCACTGACACGCCGGTGCCGGCGAAGACCGGGATGACGAACGCACCGACCCAGATGATCGGGATGACGGAGCCGACGGTTCCCGCGATCCGGTCCGCGAGATGGGCGAAGAACCACATGTCGACGAGCACGACGAAGCTGTGCGTGGCGTTCTGCAGGTAGATCGGCCACGTGAGCTGGAAGAGGCTTTCGGTTCTGAGCGTGTGCTGCGTCATGAGGCGCGGACTACCGAAGCGGCGTCGCCGTGGCGCCGGTGTGGCGTGGTCCTCGCGTGCGTGCGAGGACTTCGGTCAACGGCGGGGCGCGGCGGGTGCGGCATGGGACAGTCGGATCCAACGAGGCGGGCGAATCGAGAAATCAACGGTGCGACGGCAGTCTAATTCAAGAACGCCGCGGCTTGTCCTCCGCCGCGATGCGAAAGGAAGGCGCCCGGGACACCGCGGTTCGGTGAGGAAATGAGGTTCAGAAACCTGATCCGGTCACGGGGATCACGCGGGTCGGGGTTTCCCGGAATCGATCGTTTGAAAAACAAACCGGCGGCACCGCAAGGGGTGCCGCCGGGGAAAGGGACGGGCGCTGCGCCAGGGGCGCCGGCGCCGGGTGTGCACTCAGGCGGCCGCGCGGTCTTCAGGCTTGCGCGCCGGGAAGGCCACGAGCGTGGCCTCCGACTGCGCAACCCCGTTGGCCGGGAGCGCCGTGAGGCCCCGAGCCGGTGTCGCCGTGCGGCGACCGTATTCCAGGGTGATGAGCGCGACGAGGGTAGCGACCATTCCGAAGCCTATCAGGACATCGGCTCGCAGGAGGTCTGCGAGGGGGGCGCCGTAGCGGCCAATCACCGCCGGAGTGAGCACGAGGCCGGCCACGAGGGCGGTCTTGGTAAGCGTGTTCTTGTTCATGTGTGTCTCCTTGGTGTTGGTTGGTTGTGTCTGTCTGCGCTGGTCTTTAGCGCGAGTAGAGTATCGCACGGATGTTGCCATAGGCCAAATACCAGTTTTCTATGGAATCCATAGGAAACGCCTATGGAAATGCATCAGCTCAGGTATTTTGTGGCCGTGGCCGAGACGGGAAACTTCACCCGCGCGGCGAAGCGCTGCTTCGTGTCGCAGCCTTCGCTCAGCCAGCAAATCCAGAAGCTGGAGGAGGAACTGGGACAACCGCTCTTCGACCGGCTCGGGCGGCGGGCCGAGCTCACGCCCGCCGGCCGGGCCTTCGTCTCGCGCGCCCGGCGCATCCTGCTCGACGTGGAAGACGCCGCGCGAGCCGTGCGCGAACAGAGCGGCGGTGGCCGTGTGCGGATCGGCCTAGTGCCCTCGGTCGCGCCCTACCTTCTGCCCGAGCTCCTGCCGAAGATGGCCGAGCTCGTGCCCGAGGCGGAGATCGAGGTGTTCGAGGACTTTCGCACCTACCTCGTGGAGCAGATCATCCGCGGAAACCTCGACGCCGCGGTGCTCTCGCTGCCCCCGGATGACCGGTCGATTGAGGCGGAATTGTTGATCGCCGAGCCGCTTCTCGTGGCGATGCCGCGCGGTCACTCCTTCGCCGGCAAGCCCGACCTGTCACTGCGCGACCTCGCCGGCCAGCCGTTCATCATGCTGGGCGACTCGAGCAGTCTCGCCCTGCAGACGCGCCGTTTCTTTGGCGACCACGATCTCGGATTGTCGGTCGTGGCGCGCTGCGCACAGGTGAAGACGCTCAAGACGCTCGTCGCCGCGGGCATCGGCCTGGCCATCGTGCCGCGCATGGCGGTGGGCCGCGACAAGGTGCCGGGGATCGTCTACCGCGAGATGGCGGACGCGCATCCCCGCCGCGAGTTGATGCTCGTGCGCCATGCCGAACGCTTCCACGGGCGCACGGAGGAGGCGGTTGCAGACGTGCTCCGGAAAGTCTGCCGCGAGGTGTTTGGCGCGACCCCGGCAACAAAGACCGGGCATTGAGCCGGGCGTGAACCGACAACCCCCCGGGCGGTCGGTTCGTGTCAGAGCCGCGCGTTCCGCAGTCGCAGCGAGTTGAATACGACCGTGAGCGAACTCAGGCTCATCGCCACGCCGGCGTACATCGGGTCGAGCAGCCATCCGGTGAACGGATACAGGACCCCGGCGGCCACCGGCAGGCCGAGGACATTGTAGAAGAAGGCCCAGAAGAGGTTCTGCTTGATCGTGCGCAGCACGGCGCGGCTCAGGTGGACGGCGCGGACGAGCGCGCCCAGGTCGCCCTTCACCAGCACGAGCCCGGCGCTCTCGATCGCCACATCGGCGCCCGAGCCCATGGCGATGCCGACGTCCGCGGCGGCGAGCGCCGGCGCGTCGTTGATCCCGTCGCCGGCAAATGCCGTCACCCGGCCCGCGGCGCGGAGTTCGCGCACGATCCCGTGCTTGCCGGCGGGTTCGACGCCGGCGTGGACGCGATCGATCGCCAGCGGTTTGGCCACGGCCGCGGCCGTGGCGGCGGCATCGCCCGTGACCATGACGAGCTTGAGTCCAAGGCGATGCAGTTCCCGCACCGCCGCCGGGGCCGTGGGCTTGACCGGATCGCGCAGCGCGAACTGCGCGACGAGTTCGCCGTTCATGCCGAGTTCGATCACCGTGCAGCCTTCCGCCTGCCAGGAAGCGGCGCGCGCGGCGGCCCCGGGCGGCCGCGAAATGCCGGCGGACTCGAGCAGGGCAGCCTTGCCGACGATCACGTCGCGGCCGTCCACGCGTGCGCGCACCCCGCCGCCCGGCACGGCCACGAACGATTCCGCCGGGCGCGTCGCGAGGCCGCGCTCCCCGGCCGCGCGCACCAGGGCGCGCGCCAGCGGATGCTCGCTTCCGATCTCGGCCGATGCCGCGAGCCCGAGGGCGGCCGGCTCGTCGAGCGGGCCGAAGGTCGCGATCCCGGCCAGGGCGGGGCGGCCCTCCGTCAGCGTGCCGGTCTTGTCGATCGCGATCGTATCCACGCGGGAAAGACGCTCGAGCGCGCCGGCGTGCCGCACGAGCACGCCGGCCAGCGCGCCGCGGCCCAGTCCGGTCACGATCGCCACGGGCGTGGCGAGCCCGAGGGCGCACGGGCAGGCGATCACGAGCACCGCGACGGTCTGGGCCACGGCCGGGCCGAGCGCCGGCCCCGGGCCCAGCGTGAGCCAGAGCGTGAAAGTCAGCGCGGCGGCGGCCAGCACCACGGGTACGAAAAAGCCGGATACGCGGTCGACGATGCGCTGGATGGGCGGTTCGCTCTCCTGCGCCTCGCGCACGAGCGCGACGATGCGGGCGAGCACGGTCTCCGCCCCGACCCGGCGGGCCTCCATCACAAATGATCCCTGCGTGTTGAGCGTGCCCGCGGTGACGGGCGACCCCGCCTCCTTCTCCGCCGGTACGGGTTCGCCCGTGAGCATCGACTCGTCGACCGCGCTCGCGCCCTCGAGCACGCTGCCGTCGACCGGCACGCGCTCGCCGGGGCGCACGCGCAGGCGATCGCCCACGCGCACCTCGGCGACGGGGACCGACTCCTCGCGGTCTCCGACCAGCCGGGCAGCCACCGGCGGCGTGAGATCGAGCAGCGACCGGATCGCGGTGTCTGTGCGCTTCTGTGCCCGTTGCTCCAGTATCTGCCCGAGCAGGACGATCGTCGTCACCACCGCCGTGGCCTCAAAATAGAGCGGAGCGTGTCCGGCGTGACCCGAGCCGCCGAACCACGCGGGCACCAGCACGACCGCCGAGCTGTAGACATAGGCTGCACCGGTGCCGAGCACCGTGAGCGTGAACATGTTGAAGTCCAGTTCGCGCCAGGATTTCAGGAAGCGTCGGATGAAAAACTGGCCGCACCAGAAGAACACCGGCGTGGTCAGCACGAGCTGCAACCAACCCGAGGCGCGGGCGGACACGTACCGCTCCACCGGAAGGCCAAGCATCGGCCCCATGTTCAACAGCAACACCGGCAGGGAGAGCAGAAGCGCCACCTGGAATCGCGGCCAAAGCACGCGATGCGAAGGGAGGCCCATGTAGACAGGTTCTGTGCCGGCGTCGTGCCCGGGGGCGGCGTGGTGCATGGTTGGGTATACCGGCGAGAAGCCTGAACCCCGCGGACCGGCGCGTCGAAAGGTATGTGCGCGCAGGGCGCGGTGGCTGCCCCTGGCGTGGCAAACGCGCGGGCTCCGGATTTTTCCTTCGCGTGCCGTCGGGCGCGGCGTTCACTTCGCGAGGTGACGCTGGATCTCCACACGCTCGGCTGGGACGAGCACTTCGCGCAGGCAGCGGCCGTCCATCTCGCGGACGGACTGGAGCCGGCGCGCGTGATCTCCGAGCACAAGCACGCCTACGAACTGGTCGCCGCCGAGGGTGAACTCACCGGTGAGGTGTTGGGCCGCCTGCTCAAGGGCGGCGCGCGCGCGGCCCTGCCCGCCGTGGGCGACTGGGTGATGATCGAGCGACGCAAGGGCGCCCGGGCGCATGCGAGCATCCACGTCGTGCTTCCCCGCCGCACCTGCTTTTCGCGGCGCGCCTCCGGTGAGAAGGCCGAGGAACAAGTCGTCGCCGCCAACATCGACACCGTCTTTCTGGTCAACGGGCTCGACGCGGATTTCAACCCGCGGCGCATCGAGCGCTACCTCGCACTGACGCGTGGGAGCGGCGCGGAGCCGGTGGTCATTCTCAACAAGTCCGACCTGTGCGCCCAGACGGGCGAGCGCGTGGAAGCGATCCGTGCGCTCACGGGCGGCGCCGTGGTGCTCGCCTTGAGCGCCGCGCAGGGTGAGGGCATCGCGGCGCTCGGGCGCTGGCTGCAGCCCGGCCGCACCGTGGCGCTGCTCGGCTCCTCCGGCGTCGGGAAATCCACGCTGGTGAACGCCCTCCTCGGCGAGGAGCGCCAGGAAACGCGCGCGGTGCGCGCGCACGACCACCGCGGCAAGCACACGACCACCCGCCGCGAACTCATCCCGCTGCCGGGTGGTGCTCTCCTTGTGGATACACCGGGCATGCGGGAGCTGCAGCTCTGGGACAATGCGCGCGAAGGGCTCGGAGGGGCCTTTCCGGACATTCTGGCGCTGGCCGCCGGCTGCCGGTTCCGCGATTGCCGCCACGAGGCGGAGCCGGATTGCGCGCTGCACGCCGCGATCCAGGCCGGCACGCTGGAACCGGCGCGGTTCGCCAGCTTCCTCAAGTTGCGTGCGGAGCTCGAGGCCCGCGATGCAGGCGCAGTCCGCTCGTCCGCGCGTCCGCGCGGACGGCGCATCATGCGGGGCTGATGTCGAGCGCGCAGTCCGGGCCCGGCACGCCGGTGCGCTGCGCAACGAGCGCCTCCTCGATCGATGTGAGCAGCGCCGCCGGCTCGAACGGCTTGGTGATCAGGCGGTCGATCCCCGCCTGCTGGAGCTTGACAGTGACGTCCGGTCCGGCGTAGCCGGTCATGGCGATGATCGGGACACCCGGTGCCACGCGGTGCAGCGAGACGGCGGTGGCGAATCCATCGAGCCGCGGCATCATGAGATCGGTGAGCACCAAGCGGAGCTCGCGTGCATGCGCCGCGGCGCGCTCCACGCCCTCGGCGCCATCGGCGGCGGTGATCACGCGATAGCCATGGCCGCGGAGCACGGTCTCGGCGGCGTGACGCAGCGTGCGCTCATCGTCGATGACCAGCACGAGTTCGCCGCGGCCGCGCGAGGGGGGCGCGCCCGCCGCGGCGCCTCCCAGGTCGGCTCGGGGCCGGGCGGTGGGTAGGTATACTCTGAATACCGTCCCGGATACCGGGGTGGAGTGGAAGGTGATGAATCCGCCGTGGCCGCGCACGATGCCGAGCGCGGTGGGCAGGCCCAGCCCGGTTCCCTTGCCGATCTCCTTGGTGGTGAAGAAGGGGTCGAATACGCGCGCGTGCAGCTCGGCGGGGATGCCGCCGCCCGTATCGCTCACGATGAACGCGATGGCAGGCCCGGCGACCGCGCCGGGATGCATGGCGGCGTCGCCCTCCGAGATCTCGGCGGCGCGCGCCTGCACGCCCAGCCGCCCGCCGTCGGGCATGGCGTCGCGGGCGTTGAGGCAGAGGTTGAGCAGCACCTGGGCGAGCTGCGTGGGATTGGCATGGACGGCGCCGAGCTCCGCGATGTCCGGCGCGTGCGTGTTGCAGTCGATCTCGATGTTCTTCGGGAACGTCTCGCGCAGCATGCGGACCAGGTCGTTGAGGACCACGCGCGGCTCGAGCGGTGCCTTTTCCCCGCTGCCGCCGCGCGCGAAGAGCAGGACCTGGCGGACCAGGTCGGACGCGCGGCGGGCGCACCGGTCGATCGAGTCGATGAACTCGTTCCGATCCTCGTCCGTGTGCGCGTTGCGCAGCAGGCCCAGCGAGAGGAAGACGGGCGCGAGCACGTTGTTGAGGTCGTGCGCGATGCCGCCGGCCAGCGTGCCGATGCTGTCGAGCCGCTGGTTGCGCAGCGCCTGCTCCTCGAGCCGGCGCGCCTCGGTCACATCGTGGAGAATCACGCGGATGGCCGCGCCGGCGGGACCGTCGCGCCGCGCCAGCGAGCCTTCGACGTGGACGGGGCGCTGGCCGGCGCCGATGAGCGAGCCGCGGAAAAGTTCGTCACCGGCGCCGCCGGCCACGCGCTCGAGCGCCGCGAGCCAGGCGTTGCGAAAGGGCGGCGCGAGATGGGCCTCGAGCGCATGTTCGCGCATCTGGCCCGGCTCGATGCCGAGCGCGCGGTGAAAGGCGGTATTGGCGTCCAGGATACGACCGTCGCCCGCGACGGTCGCGATGAGGTCGTGGGAGACCTCGTAGAGCTCGTGCAGCAGGTGCTCATGGTCGCGCAGGGCGGCCTCGGCGCGGCGCCGGGCGGTGATGTCCTCCAGGGCGACGATGAGGTGCGACGGCGTGTTGTCGGGATGCCGGTGCAGGCGCGCGGCCATGACCGCCCAGGCGGTCGTGCCGTCGGAGGTCAGGAGGCGCATCTCGCGTGCGAGCGGCTCGCGCTGCCCCCGCGCCACCTCGGAGAACGCGGTGCGCATGGCCGCGCGCTCGTCCGGGTGCAGGAAGACATCGAAGAGCCGGCCGG
This sequence comes from Verrucomicrobiota bacterium, assembly GCA_023399155.1. Lineage (GTDB taxonomy): Bacteria > Verrucomicrobiota > Verrucomicrobiia > Opitutales > Opitutaceae > JAEWQP01. The sequence continues at coordinate 26,475 of JAEWQP010000022.1, forward strand.
CGACCTGGTGCGGCTCGGCCGCGAGGATCGAGGCCAGGGCCCGGTTGGCGGTGACCACCAGCCCGTTGAGCTCGACATGGGCGATGCCGATCGGGGCGGCATCGAGAAGGTCGCGGTAGAGGTCGCGACTGTCGCGCGCACTCAACTCCGCCTGGCGCAGGCGCAGGAGCGAGCGCACCTTGGCGAGAAGCTCGGCCTCGTCGATCGGGTGGGTGAGGTAGGCATCGGCGCCGATGTTGAGGCCCTCGATGCGATCGCGCGACTTGGTGCGCTCGGCGGAGAGGAACGCGACGAGCGTGCCGGTGAGTCCGGGATCGGCCTTGATGGTGCGACACACCTCGGTGCCGTCCATGTCGGGGAGATTGGCGTCGAGGAGGATGAGATCGGGCGGGGTGCGGCGCGCGATCGCCAGGGCGGTCGCGCCATCGGAGGCACACTGTGTCGTGATGCCGTGGTGGTTGAGCTGGTGCGCGATCAACCCGGCGGTGGCGGTGTTGTCGTCGACGATCAGTACATGCCCGGGTGCGGGTGGTGCCGGCGCGCACGCGATATCGTCGCTTGGAGGAATCGTCGGCATCTTGGCGGGGACTGGCGCGAACTCCCGGCTGCCGCGCCCGGATGCATCCCCCAGGGGGAACAGATCTCGTGGGCGGACCGGTGGCATCGCGTGTTCAGTCGATGGCTGAACCCGACGCGAATGGCACGCGTCCCGGCCTGCGGGCCGGAGTGTGGGCGCCCGTGCGGCGAAAGGGCCGCGCGGGTGCGAACAGGTCGGTCAACGGGCGGGTCACGAAACTGGGGGCGCGCCGGTGGCGCTCGGGTGCGCGCGCGCGCTCAAGCACGTCGGCCAACACGCGCGGAAGCTCCGCGGTGAGGACGTCCTTGCCGATGAAGGCATCGGCGCCGCCGGCCAGGCACGCTTCGCGCACTTCGAGCCGATCGTGGGTCGAGGTGACGATCACGCCGACGTGCGGCATGCTGTTGCGAAAGATCTCCGCGGCCTCCAGCCCGCTCATCACCGGCATCTGGAGGTCGAGCAGCACCAGGTCGGGTTCGCGGCGAAGCGCGGATTCAACCGCCTCGAGGCCGTTCTGACACTCGGCGCACACCTCCAGCATCTCAAGCGTGCGCAGGTAGGTGACGACCGAGTGGCGTGCGGCGCGTGAATCGTCGGCCACGAGCAGGCGCACCTTGCGCGGCGGCGCCTGGGTGCGGACGGGCAGGGTGGTCGAGGCCGGGATCATGCCGCTTCATCGTATCAACCTCACGAATGCAGGGCCATCAGGGGAACCGGGGAACAGGCATCCTGCATGCCTCTACGGCATGTGCCGTAGGTTTGAATCAGGGAAAATCCCGAGCACCGCGCGCGGGTGTACGCTCGAACGGCAGGTCACATGGACCTGCCGCGGCGGATACAGGGGGCGGAGCGACGGCTTTACGGCTCGACGATTTTGTTGCGGATCGCGAAGCGCACGAGCTCGGTGACCGAGTGGAGGTTGAGCTTGCGCATGATGTTCGTGCGGTGGGTCTCGGCCGTTTTCGGACTGATCCCGAGGCGGTCGGCGACCTCCTTTGTGCTCTTGCCTTCGGCGATGAGCTGCACGACCTCGCGTTCCCTCGGGCTGAGCCGCGTCAGGGTTCCCGACCCCTCGTCGCCCTTGTCCGAGGGATTCAGGTAACCGTGAAGGATGAGTTGGGACACCCGGCCGGTGAAGAATGGTTTCTTTGCCAGGAGCGCATCGATCGCCTCGGCGAGGAGGCGGCCGGCATCGGATTTGAGAATGAAGCCGTGGACGCCGGCGGCGAGGGCCTCGCGCACGAGACTCTCGGTCTCGTGCATCGTGAGCATAAGAACCTCGGTCTCCGGAAGTTCAGCGCGGATACGGCGCGCGGCTTCCAGCCCGTTGAGATCGGGCATGGCGAAATCGACCACGGCGATGTCGGGCTTGACCATCCGGGCCAATTCCAGCGCCTCGCGGCCGGACGACGCCTCGCCAACGACTTCCCAGCCGGACCGTTCGGAGATCGTCGCGCGCAGGCCGCGGCGGACAAGTTCGTGATCGTCGGCGATGATAATGCGAGCTGGCTTCATGTGTTCGAGTGAATGCGTGGGGCCGACCCGGGGAGTGTCACCACGGTTGCGGATTCCCGCCCACTTGGCAAATACGCATTACGGTGTTTCGGGGATATCTTGACGGCCCGGCGACGCCCCGCCCAAGGCTTTTTCGAGGGGAACGGTCGCCCGGAGGCGGGTTCCGGCTTCTGAGGAAACGATCTGCAGAGTTCCGCCCAGCTGCTCAAGCCGCTCCGTCATTCCCGCGATTCCCACGCCCACGGTCGCCCGCCGGCGCAGGCGCTCCCGGGTCGTTGAGTCCATCCCGTGGCCGTCGTCACTGATCGTGAGCGCCACGTCGTCCCCTTCGATGGCGAGGCTGACCTCCGCATGGGCGGCCCCGGAGTGCCGATGCACGTTGCTCAAGCTCTCCTGGAGCACGCGGAAGAGTGCGATCTCGGCGTCATCCGTGAGGCGTCCCAGGAACTCGTCAATGTTGGTCGAGGTGGCGATGCCGCTGCGTTCCGCGAAGCCCTCGGCGTAGTCCAGGGCGGCGCGGCACAGGCCGAGCGCATCGAGCAGGGGCGGGTGCAGCACATAGGAGAGCGTGCGAATCTCCTGCACCGCGAGATCGGCCAGGGCGGTGGTTTCCTCGATCAGCCGTGTATGGGCCGGATCGGACGACGCGAGGGCGCGCCCGAGCTGCGCCAGGTTCATGTTCAACGCCGCGAGGTTCTGGGCGGTCGTGTCGTGCAACTCCCGGGCGATGCGACGGCGCTCAAAATCCTGCAGGCGCAGCACGTGGGCCGAGAGCCGGCGGACCGTGCGCTCGGCATCCCGCACGCCGGTGATGTCGAGGTTGGTTCCGGAGATGCGCACCGGCCTGCCGCCGGCGTCCGTGTGGGCGACCGCACTGGCGCGGATGTCGCGGTAGCCTCCGCCGGCATGGCGGGCCCGGAACTCGATCTCAAGGGACGCGAGGCTTCCCGATGCGAGGTCCTCGAGCGCCCGCCGGATCGCGGGCAGGTCATCGGGATGCAGGAGCTGCAGCAGCACCTCGGGGTCGGTGCTCAGCGCCTGCTGCTCCAGGCCCAGCTGCCGTTTCCATTCCGTGGATACGGTCATGGCCCGGCCGTCGATGTCGTATTCCCAGAAGCCCAGGCCGGCGGTATCCACCGCGACCTGCAGCAGGCGCCGGCTCTCCGCGAGTTCGTGCTCCGCGCGGCGCCGCTGGGTCACGTCGCGCATCACCACCGTGAAGTGCGTGCCGCCGGCGGTCCTGGTCGGTGCGATCGAGGCTTCCGCCTGAAACTCGTGCCCGTTGGCGCGCCGGCCGGCAAACTGTTCCACCGTGCCGGGAGAAAGGCATCTGCCGGCGAACCAGGCCGACGTCGCGGCGTGCAGGCGCTCCGGCAGCAGCCAGGTGAACGGCTGCCCCAGCATCTCCGCCGCGGGCCGGCCGAACATCTCCTCGGCGGCATGGTTGAAGACGACGACGCGGTGATCCGGCCCCACGGTGATGATCGCGTCCATCGCCGACTCGATGATGCTGGCGAGCCGGGCGCGGTTCTCCTCGAGCTCGTGCTCCGCGCGGAGCCGGGTCGTGACATCGTGGGCGAGCACCAGTTCGGCCCGCCTGTCCGCAAACTGGATGACGTGGGAGGTGATCTCGACGTGGATGATCGAGCCGTCCTTGCGACGGTGCCGCCAGACCTTGGCCCGGGAGATCGGCGTGATCGTCCGGCCGGCGCGCACCTCATTCACCGCCGCGATGAACTGCGGGAGATCCTCCGGTGGCCGGATGTCGCGCACGGTCATCGCCATGAATTCATCGCGCGGGTACCCATAGTGGACGACGGCCGCGTCGTTGACCGCGAGGATGCGGAGCGTCTCGAGATCGTAGACCCACATCGGCAGCGGATGGGCGGTGAACATCAGTCGGTACTGCTCGGCGTGGGCGGCGAGCGCGGCCTCCGCGGCCTTGCGGGCGCTGATGTCGCGCGTGACGTTGACGTAGCCCGTGAGCGCGCCGTGGGCATCCCGCAGCGGCCGGATGGTCACCATCGCCCAGAACGTCGTCCCGTCGGCGCGCACCAGCCGGCATTCGGCGGAGTAAGCGCCCTGGTCGCGTGCGGTCTCGAGCGCGCGGACAGGATCGCCAGCGCCGGTCGGATCGTGCGGGCACAGGCACGCGAGGGGCTGGCCCACGGCGTCGCGACCCGTTCGGCCCGTGATCTGTTCCGCCCCGGGGTTCCACGTCGCGATGCGACCGTCCCGATCCAGCAGAAACACGGCGTAATCGGCCACGGCCTCGATCATCTGTTGGTAGCGCTGGCCCTCGCGGGCCAGCTGATCGAGGGCACGATCCCGGCGTCGCGCCATGAGGAGCGCGGCCAGAAACAGCGCGCCGCCGGTCGCGAGCAGAAACACCCAGCCCAGAGTCGTCTGGACGAGCGGCGCGCGCGCTGCCGGGCCCTGCAGGCGGGCGAGAACAAGGTCGGCGACCGCGATCCAGGCCAGGATCGCAACGGCACCGACGGCGGCGCGCAGCAGGGGGGGCCGGCGGATGTTCATGCAGCGGCTCCCGTCGACGCGCTGCGGCGTGCCTGAGGGTGCCTGTCGCGGTGCTGGCGGCGAACGCGCATCGTGCCCGACAGTCTGCGAGCTGCAGCCGGTCCCGCGAGGCGAAATCCGCATTGGCGAGCCGCCCTTGACGGGCCCGGTTCGCGGCCCTTCACTGCGGCCTTCACGGCAGCATGAAACCCAAGATATTCGTCGACGGTCAGGAGGGCACGACCGGCCTTCAGATCCACGAGCGCCTCGCCGGGCGCGCGGACCTGGAGCTCATCACCATCGACCCGGAGCGCCGCAAGGACCCGGCCGCGCGCGCCGAGTGCCTCAACCGCGCCGACGTGGCGTTTCTCTGCCTGCCCGACGCCGCGGCCCGCGAGGCGGTGGCACTGCTCACCAACCCGCGCACCGTCGTCATCGACGCGAGCACGGCCCATCGCACCGATCCGGGCTGGGCCTACGGCCTGCCGGAGCTCGGCGCGGCCTACCGCGACCGGATCCGGACCAGTACCCGGATTGCCAATACGGGCTGCCATGCGGCGGCCTTCGTGCTCGGGGTGGGCCCGCTCGTCTCCGCGGGACTCGTGCCGGCCACGTATCCGCTCTCCTGCTTCTCGATCACCGGCTACAGCGGCGGCGGCAAGAAGTTGATCGCCGAATACGAGACCGCGCCGCGGCCGGCGCTCGCCAGCCCCCGCCTCTACGCGCTCGGCCTCAACCACAAACACCTGCCGGAGATGCGCATGCATGCCGGCCTGGCCGTGGCGCCGATCTTCACGCCCGTGGTCGCCGCCTTCTACCAGGGTCTGGCCGTGACCGTGCCGCTCGCGCTCACCCAGCTTCCCGCGCGGCCGAAGCCGGCCGACGTTCATGCCACGCTGGCCAAGGCCTATGCCGGCGAGCGCTTCGTGCGCGTGCTCCCGCTCGGCGACGAGGCGATCCTCGACGCGGGCGCGCTCGACGCGCAGGCGTGCAACGGCACCAATCGGGCCGACGTGATGGTCTTCGGGCATGCCGAGCAGGCGGTCGTGGTCGTGCGTCTGGACAACCTGGGCAAGGGCGCGTCGGGCGCGGCCGTGCAGTGCATGAATCTCCGGCTCGGGCTCGACGAGGGTCTCGGGTTGACGGCCTGAGCAGGCACGGGTGACGCGGAGGCGGCTCGCGGGCGAGGCCATCTCGCGTGGGGGCTCAGCACAACGCATGCAGCGGGCGATCGTGAAGCACGACGCCGGTTCGCGCTTCTCGCCCTCGCGCAACGAGCGACCCGGTCGTCGACCGCGTGCCACCGTTCGGGGCCATCCGTTTCCAGCAGGCACGCGACATCGATTGCACGAGCCGTTGGCTCAGGCCCCTGGCGCGGTGGCGCCGTCGGTCCAGTGGCCCTCGATCATGCTCAGCACCGGGTGCTCGGCCAGGCCTTGTTCGTTGTGGTAGAGCAGGGTGGCCAGCGTATCCACCCCGGTCGCACCGACCCGCGGCAGATTTTGATTGATGCCGGCGGCGTCGGCCACGCGGGCGAGATGCATCTGCTCGACGTCGAGGGCCGCGTAGGCGAGGTCCTCGGGAATGCGGCGGCCGGCGAGCTGCAGGGTCAGGTACTGTCCCGGCCCGAAACCGACCATCGCGTCGGGCCGGCTGCGGCGCAGCCAGGCCTTCACAGGCGCGATGCCGTTCGTCTCGTTGACCAGCAGCGGCTCGAGGCGAACGTCAGACAGCGTGCTCTGTGCCGCAAGGAAGCCGCCGAGCCAGGAGAAGTTCACCCGCCGGTTCTGGTCGGGATCGAGCATCAGGCCGATGCGCCGGTAGCCGAGCCGAACGAGGTTCTCATAGGCGGTGAACGCGCCGCGGAAATGATTGTGCGTCGCGCGGTGCAGGGGATGGTCGTTGTAGACATAGCCGAGCCCGACGCAGATCAGCCGCGGCCAGTCCAGTTCGAAGGCATACACGGGCACGGCAAAGGGTGCGATGAGCACGCCCCGGATCGCACGCGAATGGAGCATGCGGCAGGCGGCGCCGGCCGCCGCACCTCCGGGCCCCAGCCAGAACGGCTCCACGCGTATTCCCAGGCCGGGCGCACGGCTGCGCGCGCCCTCGAAGAAGCCGACGTTGGCAGAGTGGTTCTTCCACTCGTCGGCTGATGGTCCGCCGGTGAGAAAACCCACCACCTCGGGCGTGGTCTTGTGGTGCTGCAGGCGCACCTGTGTCATCAACGCGGATACAAGCACGTTGGACCGGTAGCCGGCCTGGTCGGCCACGGTGCGCACGCGCTGCCGCGTGGCCTCCGGGATCGACGGGTCGTTGCGGAGCGAAAGCGACACGGTCGTATGGCTCACCCCGGCGAGCCGCGCGATGTCGCGCAGCGTGGGTGGAGTCGCCTTCCTCGGGATCGCTGACGGCATCGCTGCATGTGCCCGGGAACGCCGCGGGCGGGCAACTTCATTTTACGCGGAAAGCCGCGGGCCCCTTGAGCCGCGCGCGGTGCGGGCGCAGGGTGCGGCCGTTGTCGCCGGGGCCGGGCGGGCGCAGTTGTCCGCCGCGGTCCCACCCCGCGGTTCCGCGCGCAACGCCGAACCCGCGTCCCCCTCCCAACACACGCCTCCCGCGCTGTTTCAAGACCCATGACCTCGATGCCAAAACCCACCGTCGTTCGTCGCGCCGGCACACCCGTGCTCGGCTTGCTGCTCGCCTCCTGCGCCTGGCTGCCCCTGCACGCCCAGACCACCCCCGCCCAGGGGCCCCAGGAGGAGGATGTCGTCATCCTCTCCGAGTTCACCGTCTCGGGCTCGTCCGCGGACCGCTACCGCTCGGCCGACGCCATCTCCGCCGTGCGCGTGCGCGCACCGCTCATCGACACGCCGAGTTCGATCTCGGTCATCACCCGCGACATGATCGACGACCTCGGCGCCGCGCGCCTCTTCGATGCCACGCGCTACGTCGCCGGCGTGCAGGAGGGCCGCGGTATCCAGTTTCAGGATCGCATGATCCTGCGCGGCTTCGAGAGCAACGGCCAGCGGACCGTCGACAACTTCATTCAGCCCGACGACGCCGACAACATCAGCGAGATCATCGTCGACCGCATCGAGGTCACCAAGGGGCCGAACGCCATCCTCTCGCCCGCCGGCGCGCCCGGCGGCTCGATCAACGTGATCCTGAAGGCGCCGCTCTATCAGCAGCGCCGCACCATCAGCGCCACGGTCGGGCTCTATGACGCGCAGAAACTCACGCTGGATGTCTCGGGCCCGTTTTCCGAGGGCAGCGCGATGGCCTACCGCCTCGTCGGCGCATTCCAGGATTCCCGCCGCTACTGGGATGACGAGGCCAAGATCAAGAACAAGGTCCTCGCCCCGATGATTTCGTACCGATTTTCGGATACGACGATGCTCACGGCCAAGCTCATCCTGGCGGAGAACTGGATCTTCCGCGAGCCGCTCGTGATCCTCGACGATGCGGTCAATGCCCGCACGGGCGATCCGTTCCTCGCGCCCAATCTCAAGCACAAGAGCCGCAACCACATTCAGCCGTGGAGTCATGTGGGCACGCACACCGCGGACCTCTTCGTGCAACTCACCACCAAGCTCGCGGACAAGTTCGCGCTGCGCGTCGCCGCGAACGGCCGCTACTACTTCGAGGATTCGGAGCAGGAGTTCGTCAACTTCTCCAGCCTCCCGCAGAACCGCTACAACCCCACCACCGGCGAGGCCACGCCCGGCCTGGTCTGGTCCAATGTCGAGGGCACCTGGGTCTCGACGCCGAGCCCCTGGTTCAACACCGCCTCGATCCCGGTGCGCGGCGACAAACAGGCGACGCGGCGCAAGAACCTGAACTTCCAGGCGGACCTCGCGTTCACCGAGCAATTCGGCGAGGTAAGCTCGCAGACGGTCGCCGGCGTGGCGCTCAACCGTCGCGACGCCTACGGCCGCGGTCGCAACGGCCAGCTCCCCGCGATCGATCTCACCGGGCCGGAATACCGCGGCAAGCCGGTGTATCCCGACACGTTTGCGTTCTACAACGAGCAGGAGTTCACGAACTGGCAGGCGTTCATCAACCAGCGCTTCGGCTTCCTCGGGGACCGACTCTACGTTTCGGGCGGCATCCTGCACTACGACACGAAGACCTCCTCGCGCAACGTGCTCACCGGCGCCGCGCCCAGCGTCCTCGACGACGCCAAGGACATGTGGACGGCGAGCGTGCTCTACAAGGTGCGCGACAACGTCTCGGTCTACTACAGCCATTCGACGAATGCCTCAGCGGTGATCGCCAACAACGAGGTCCTCTGGCGCGACGGCGTGCAGGACGAGATCGGCTTCAAGACCGAGTTCTTCAACAAGCGCCTGTCATTCGGCGGCTCCTACTTCGAGATCGAGCAGACCAACGTCACGATCCCGAACCCCGCCCGCCAGGGTGATCCGACGCAGCCCGAGCAGATCGTGGCCGACTACGGCAACGAAGGCTGGGAGCTCGAGCTCATGGGACGCGTGACCGACCAGCTGTCGGTCATCGCCACCTACTCCAACCTGGACATGCGCGACTCCGTGGGGCGCCGGGTGCGCGCGATCGCCGACCACAACGCCTCGTTCCTGGCCAACTATCGATTCGCGGGCGAGGGCATGTTCAGCGGATCGTCCGTGTACCTGGGTGTCAACTACAGCGGTCGTCGCGCGGGCGACGCCGTCTCCGGCTTCACTCTCGCCAACGTGCCGCAGCAGCCGAGCTTCTACCTCAAGGCGGACTACACCACCACGCTGGGCGCGACGTGGCACGCCAACGAAAGGCTGAGCTTCCGGCTCAACATCGACAACGTCCTCGACCGCAAGGACTACATCAAGGTCGCGGGCGGCCGCGTCGCCGGCACGGGCATCACGAGCGCCCCGGGCCGGAACATCCGCCTGACCACCACCTTCTCGTTCTGATCGGGTACAGTCAGTCTACCGGAAGCCCCGGCCCGAGGGCCGGGGCTTCTTCTTGGGATTGTCCCTGCCCGTCCGTGTGTCTGTAGTGGCGGCCCGCGGTCCGCCCCCCCATCACCCGGTTCGCGATTCATTTCATGATCCTACGCTTCCTTGCTCCCCTGCTTGCCGCGCAGGTCCTGCTCGGTTCCGCCCTTCCGGCGGGCACGCGCTGGTCCGTGCGCGATCACGGTGCCGCTGGCGACGGTCGCACGCTCGACACCGCCGCCATCAATGCGGCGATCCACGCCGCCGCCGAGGCCGGCGGAGGCACGGTCGATTTCCCGGCGGGCGAGTACCTGAGCCATACCATCCGGCTGCGCAGCCGCGTGACCCTGCACCTTGGGGCGGGCGCGACCCTCATCGCGGCCGATCCGCCCAGGCCGGGCGAGCCGGGTGGCTACGACCCCGCCGAGCCGAATCCGTGGAACCAATACCAGGATTTCGGCCACTCCCACTGGCACAACAGCCTGATCCGGGGCGAGGACCTCGAGAATGTCTCGATCACCGGCCCGGGCCTGATTTACGGCCGCGGCCTGAGCCGCGGCAACGGGCGCATCTCGCTGCCTGTCGGCGCCCCCCCGCCGCCCGCGCCCGGCGCGCCGCCCCCCGACGTCCTCGCCGCCGACGGCGAGTTCGAGTACCCGGCGCGCCCTGACCTCGTGCCCGGACCGTTTGGGTATCCGAACGCTCGCGACACCCTTCCCGACGGCGTGGGCAACAAGGCGATCGCGCTCAAGAACTGCCGCAACGTGACGCTGCGGGATTTCTCCATCCTGCACGGCGGCCACTTCGCCATCCTGGCCACCGGCGTCGACAACCTCACCATCGACAACCTGCGCATCGACACCAACCGGGACGGGATCGACATCGACGCCTGCAGCAACGTGCGCATCTCCAACTGCTCGGTGAACTCGCCGTGGGACGATGGCATCTGCCTGAAGTCGTCGCACGGGCTTGGCGTGGCCCGCGTCACCGAGAATGTGTCGATCACCAACTGTCTCGTCTCCGGCTACGATGAGGGCACGCTGCTCGATGGCACGCGCACGCGCAGCCTGGGGCGCCGTGGCGGCCCGATGGGGCGGATCAAGCTCGGCACCGAGGCGGGCGGCGGTTTTCGCAACATCGCGATCTCCAACTGCGTCTTCGACCATTGCCGGGGGATCGCGCTCGAGCAGGTGGACGGCGGGATCATGGAGGACATCGTCGTGAGCAACATCGTGATGCGCGATGTGCCGAATGCGCCGGTCTTCATCCGGCTCGGTGCGCGGTTGCGCCGTCCCGGCGCGACGGCACCGGGCTCGGCGCGGCGGATCCTGATCGACAACCTGATCGCCACGAACGTCGCCGCTGACCACGGCATCCTGATCGCCGGCCTCCCGGGCCATCGCATCGAGGACGTGGTGTTGTCCAACATTCAGATCCACTTCGTGGGCGGCGGCACCGGGGAGCAGGCGCGCCGCGAGGTGCCGGAGCTCGCCCGCGCCTACCCGGATCCCTACGAGTTCGGCACGCTGCCTTCCTGGGGCCTCTTCGCGCGCAATGTCGCGAATCTCCAGATACGCGGAATGGACCTGCGCACGCTGGCGCCCGACGCGCGTCCGGCCGTTCTTCTCGAGGACGTGGTGGATTCGCGCTTTGTCGGCGCCACATTCGCGGAGCACGACGATCGTCCCGTCTGGTCGCTCAAGGTGGTGCAGGGTCTGGACATCCGCGACACCACGCGGCTCCCCGACGGGAAACTGCCTCCGGTGGGCGAGCGGATTACCCGATGACCGGTCCGGCTGCCCGGTGGTGCCGACCGGTCACCGTCGGGCGCTGGCGCGAAATCCCATCAGCATCATGAGACGACTCCTCATCACGTTGCTTCTGGCCGCCGCGCCATGGGCGCATGCCGCCGCGCCGCTTCCCTGGGGCGACCAGGGCGACGGCACCTACCGCAATCCGATCCTTCCCGCTGACTATTCGGATCCCGACGTCATCCGGGTCGGCGACGATTTCTACCTTGTCGCCTCGGAGTTTCATTTCATGGGCATCCAGGTCCTGCACTCGCGCGACCTGGTGAACTGGCGGATCATCGGGCAGGTCTTTGATCACCTGCCGATCGACGCCAAGTATGACGAGATGCGCGCCTATTCGCAGGGCACGTGGGCGCCGTCGTTGCGTCGCCACGACGGAGTTTTTCATCTCTACGTGTGCACGCCGCGCGACGGATTGTTCCACTGGACGGCCGCCGATCCGGCCGGCCCCTGGTCGGACATGCAGACGATCAAGCGCGTCGACCAGTGGGAGGATCCGTGCCCGTTCTGGGATGACGACGGGCGGGCCTACCTCGTCCGGGGCCGGCTCGGCGCGGGTCCGATCTTCCTGCATCGCCTCAGCCCCGACGGTTCGGCACTCCTCGACGACGGCGTAGAAATCTACCGCGGCCCTGTCGCCGAGGGCCCCAAGCTCTACAAGCGCAACGGGTGGTACTATATCGCGCTTCCGGAGGGCGGGGTGGAGCGCGGCGGGCAGACCGTGCTGCGTTCGCGCGACATCCGCGGGCCCTATGAGCGTCGCGTCGTGCTCCCCGACGGGAGCCCGCATCAGGGCGGCCTGGTGGAACTCGAGAACGGCGAATCCTGGTTCATCGGGTTCAAGTCCGCCGGGCATCTCGGCCGGGTCGCGCTCCTGCAGCCGGTGCGGTGGGTCGACGACTGGCCCGTCTTCGGCGACGCCGGCCGGCCGGTGGCGTCCGGTCCAAAGCCCGCGCTCCCGTCCACCGGAGGAATCGTGTATCCGAAGACCAGCGACGAATTCGACGGACCCGTGCTGCAGCCGCAATGGCAGTGGAACCACAACCCAGTGCGCGGCAGCTGGTCCTTGCGCGAACGCGCGGGCTGGCTGCGGCTGCGCGGCCTGCCGGCCGCCGATCTTGCCTCGGCCCGCGCGACGCTCACGCAGAAACTCTGGGGCCACGCCGGGACGATCGACGTCAGGCTCGACGGATCGTCGCTGACCGGGGGCCAGCAGGCCGGCCTGGCCTTCATGAGCGGGAGGGAGTTCCAGGGCGTGGGGCTGGTGCGCGACGAGGGCGGGCTCCGCCTCGCCTGGCCGGGCGGTTCCGGGCCCGCGGTGCGCGACGGCATCGTGTGGTTGCGTGCTGAATACACAGGCGACGCGGCCCGGCTCCTCTACAGTCTGGACGGCGCGGAGTATGCCGACACCGGGGTCGACGTGCGGCTGAGGTTCAGCCAGTGGAAGGGCGCGCGGTATGCACTTTACTGCTACGGCACCGGCGGCGGCGCGGCGGACTTCGACCATGTGCGTTTCACGCACGGCTCGATGCCCGTGCCGCTGGAGTTGACCGATGCGACTCCGATCGATCGCGCCGCCCTGGTGGCGCGGCACTCGCCGGTCGTGCGCGCGGTGGATGCCACGGCGCCACTGACGGTCGGCAACGGCGGCTTCGCCTTCACAGTTGACGTCACCGGGCTGCAGACGTTCGGGGAACGCTACCACCGGCACGGGATCCCGCTCGAGACTCTGTCGCGCTGGTGCTGGACGACCGAACCCAATCCGGAGGGCTACACGCTCGCCGACGCGAACGAGACTTACCGCCGGCCGGACGGGACAACGATCGAACTGCCGAGCCGCCTTGGGACGCCGGCGTCGGACTGGCTGCGGAGAAATCCCAGGCTCCATCCGCTCGGGCAACTCGCGCTCGTCTGGGACAAACCTGACGGCTCGCCGCTCGCACCGGCCGATGTTCAGGAACCCGAGCAGAGGCTCGACCTCTGGCGCGGCGTGATCACCAGCCGCTACCGGCTCGGTGGCGTGCCGGTGACCGTGATCACCAGCTGCGATCCCGGGACCGACACCGTGGCTGTACGGGTGGAGTCCGACCTCGTGGCCTCGGGCCGGTTGCGGCTGCGCTGGGCCTTTCCCCGCGGACACGACCCGGCGGTGAAAAACACGCCAGCGCTCGACTGGACTCGGCCGGAGGCGCATCGCTCGGTCCTGATCAACCCGCGCACCGTGGACCGCGACGTGGGCGGCACACGCTACGTCGTCAGCGCGAGCCGCGAGCTTCGCCCGCAGGGCCCGCACGCGTATGAGATCGATGGAGACGGCAGCCGGGTGCTGGAGTTGACGACGCGTTTCGCGCGCGACGCGCAGCCACCGCCGGGCGAGGAGGAGGTGCGTGCACGCGCTGGCGAGCACTGGTCCGCCTTCTGGCGCGGGGCCGCGGCGGTGGACTTCTCCGGGAGCACCAACGCGCTCGCGCCCAAGCTCGAGCGGCGCGTGGTCCTGTCCCAGTACCTCACCGCCGTGCAGTGCGCGGGCGAAGTGCCGCCCCAGGAGAGCGGCCTCACCTGCAACACCTGGTACGGCAAGCACCACACCGAGATGATCTGGTGGCACGCGGCCCATTTCGTCCTCTGGGGGCGTCCGGAACTCGCCCACCGCAATCTCGCCTGGTTCATCGAGCGCCTGCCGGAGGCGCGCGCGCTGGCGGCGGAGCGCGGGCTGCGCGGGGCGCGCTGGCCGAAGATGGCCGGACCGGACGGTCGGGAGAGTCCCGGCGGCAACCCGCTCATCGTGTGGAACCAGCCGCATCCGATCTACCTCGCGGACCTCCTGCTGCGGCAGCAGCCGTCCGCCGAAAACCTCGCCCGCTACCGCGATCTCGTCTTCGAGACCGCGGAGTGCCTGGCCTCGATGCTCGTGATGGATCCCGCTCGCGGGCAGGTCGTGCTCGGGCCGCCGCTGTGGATCGCGCAGGAGATCCACGACCCGGCGACGAGTCAGAATCCGTCCTTCGAACTCGCCTACTGGCGCTGGGCCCTGGAGACCGCGCAGCGGTGGCGCGTCCGTGCCGGCCTGGGACGCGAGGCGGCCTGGGATGCGCTCATCGCCGGGATGCCGCCCCTGCCGCAGAGGCACGGCCGGTACGTCGCGTTGGAGTCGTATCCGGATACGTGGGACGACGTGGCCAGCCGGCACGACCACCCGCAGATGCTCATGCCGCTGGGCTTCCTGCCCGCGACGGACTATGTCGATCGCGAGACCATGCAGCGGACCCTCGACGGCGTGCTGGGCGAGTGGGACTGGGAGACCAAGATCTGGGGCTGGGATTATCCGATGGTAGCGATGACGGCCGCGCGGCTGGGCCGGCCGGCGGAAGCGGTCGAGATCCTCCTGCGCGACGGTCCGAACAACCGCTACACCCCGAACGGACATTGTCCGCAGGGCAGCGATCGTGCGCAGGCCAGCCAGGCCGAGGGGCGGCGGGAGATCGCGGTCTACCTGCCGGCCAACGGCTCATTTCTCGCCGCGGTTGCGCTCATGGTCGCGGGCTGGGACGGATGCACCGAACCGTACCCGGGATTCCCCAAGGACGGCACGTGGCGGATCCGGGCGGAGGGCCTGCAGCGCCTGCCTTGAGCGTGCGCCCGGCTGGATGGTGTCAGGCACTTGAGCGAACCGTCCTCCAAGGTCGGGTGGTCTCTCCGAAACCGCCGCAATGGCCAGGAATGGACGCGGCGCGCTCGGTTCCGAGGCCGCACGGGCGCCGACAAGACCGGTCGCGCAACGAACCGGGCTAAGCGGACCCGACCCACGGAGCCGGACGCCAGAGTCCGTGACCCGCCCTAGAGCGGCGGTACGTAGCGATCGGGCCCGCCGCGCGCGATCCAGTGGTGGCGCACGCGGTACACGCCGAGCAGGCCCAGCGCGTAGACCACCGCGAGCATGAGATTCACGAGCCGGTAGGGGCCGAACGTGACAGCACCGGCCCAGGGGATCTGCACGACCGGTGTCCAGCCCTGGAGAGCGTCCAGCATCCAGCCCGCGAGCGGGCTCACGCACGCTGCGATCACGATCGACTGCACGGCGGTGTTCGCGCCCGCGAGTTGACTGTAGCGCTGCGGATGAAAAATCTCCTGGGTGAGCTTGAGCTGCGTCAGCATCACCACCCAGAAGGCGATGCCCGTGACCATCGACGAGAGGAAGAATGTGCGCGGGCCGACCACGGCAAAAAACGAGGCCGCGTAGCCGAGCGAGAGGGTGGCGAGTCCGAGCTTGAGCACGGGGATGGCCCCCCATCGATCGACGAGCCGGCCGACGGGGTAGGCGAGCACCACCCAGGCGAGGGATGGCCACGCCAGCATGGCGCCGACCTCCGGGAGCGCCATGCCGAGTTCTCGCTGGTAGAAGAACACCAGGAATCCGGACAACCCGAGGAGGGCGGCGTACACGCACACGCGGACGAAATAGACCCAGAGGTAGACCGGGTGGCGGTAGGACTCGCGCAGGAACGTGCGCCACGCGCCGGCGAGGCGGCGGACCGGGGGCGCGGCCGGGGCGGCCGCCGGGACCGGCGGATAGGAGCCTTCGCGGATGAACCGGCAGAGTGCCGCGAAGCCGGCGAGGTTGAGCACCGCGACACCGATGAAGATGGGCTTGCTGTGGGTCTCGGCATATCCAAGCAGCCAATACGTGAGGATGAACATGCCCGCGGCCCCGAAGAGCCGGAACAGGCCGAGGAAGCGTCCCATGTGGGTGTCGGGCACCACGTCGCGCAGGAGTCCGAAGAACGCCACGTTCGTGACCGTCTGGGCGCTCCGGAAGAGGAGCACCAGGATCGCGAAGACCGCCACGGTCGGGGCGAGCGGGGTGGCATCGAGCCATCCGTCGCCGAGCCCGGAGCGCTGCAGCCATCCGGCCAGCTCGGGCGCGAACGGCGTGAGCGCGAGGAAAAGCGTGGCAAAGGGCGTCGCGATGAGCAGCAGCGGAATCCGCCGTCCCCAGCGCGTGCGCAGCCGATCGGAGTAGTAACCCGCCGGCGGCATGATCAGAAACTGCAGGGCGGCATTGAACGATCCGATGATCACCGCGATCTGCGTGTCGGTCGCGCCGTGCAGCTTGAGCAGGACAGGCAGAAGCTTTGGCTCCAGCATGTCGATCAGCGTGAACACCACCTCGCCGGCCAGCAGCCAGGCAAAGACCGCCTGCAGGCGGCGGCGCGTATAGACGAGTCCACCGGCGCGATAGGTGGATGCAGATGAGGGCTCGGGGGCGACGATCGTGTCGGACGGGGGTGCAGGGGGCACAGGATGCGGCGGACACCAGTCAGCCGTTCCCGGATGGTTACCATTCGTCCCCGGCCGGACCAAGACTATCCGGCTCAAGGTCTCGCGCCGCCCGGCTGTCTCCCGGGCGTCCGCGTCGGCGCCTGCTCACTGGGGCGTCAGCGCCGCGCGATGATATAGACGGCATGCACGATTCCGGGAATGTAGCCCAGAAGCGTCAGCAGGATATTCAACCAGAAATGCTTCCCCAAGCCGACCTGGAGAAAGACGCCCAGGGGCGGCAGGAGAATTGCAACGATGATGCGGATAAGGTCCATGTGGGAAAAACCTAACGAGGGCGCTTCGGGGCGCGGGCGTCGCCGTCCTTCCGTCGGCCAGTGGAGCGGGCGGGTCCCACGGTGTCGGCCGCGTAGGCGCCGCGCTGGCCGCGGGGATGGGGTTCGCCGGTCGTCGTGTCCTTCACCGTCTGCCGTTCCATCTCCGTGTTCAACTCCGCGCCCAGCAGGATGACATAGGCCGAGAGCAGCAGCCAGAGAAGGAACACGACGATCGCGCCAAGCGAACCGTACGTCTCCTGGTAGTTGGCAAACTGCGACACGTAGAACGAGAACGCCGCCGAACCTGCCACCCACAGGAGCGCCGCACCCACCGCCCCCGGGCTGATCCAGCGCCATTTCGGGGCGGCGCGACACGGGGCGAAGCGATAAAGCACCGCCAGGGCGATCATGTAGATCACGACCAGCACGGGCCAGCGCAGGATGGAAAACAACCATTCGTAGCCGGTCGAGAGCCCGACCGAGCGCAGGATGGCCGGGAGCGCGGCCACCAGTGTCACGACGACGATCACGCCTACGATTCCCGCGAGCGTCAGGGCGATCGCGATGGCGTTGAGCCGGAGAAATCCGCGCCGATCCCGTTCGTCGTAGGCGATGTTCAGGCCGATGATGAGGGCCTTGACCGCCTTCGCGCTGCTGTAGAGCGCGATCGCCAGGCCGGTGATTGCGCTTATGCCGGCGGCCGTACTGTCTTCGACGATACGCGTGATCTGCTCGCGCAGGATCGGCATGACCTCTGCCGGCACGACCTGGCCGAGGGTTTCGAGATGGGAGCGCAGCTGCCCGGCATCGAGGACCAGTGCATACAGCGCTATCGTCGCGGCCAGCCCCGGCGCGACCGCTACGAACGCGTAGAACGCGACGCCGGCGGCGACGACGTTGAGATTGTCCTCCACCATCTGCGCCTTCATGCGCCAAAGGATGTCGAACCATCCACGGGGCGGCACCTGGGCCGGCGTTTCCGCGCGGCGGCCGCGCCCTTCCTCGCAGTAGGGATCGGGCGGACACTCGTCCGGATCGGGCGGACGGCGCTCCTTCGATTCGGCCATGGGAGGTGGGCGTGCGGGGGCTGGGAGCGCCCGCCGCGTCGGACGGGCGACGGGCGCTCCCGGTGATCACATCGGTGGCGTGGGCGACGTGCGCGGCTGGACGATGTCGCCAGCGACGCGCTGTTCGTCGCCGCTCATCGCCTCGGCGGCTGCGGGCGTGGGCGTGGTCTCGTGCTCTGTCTGCCCCGGCCAGTTGCCCTTCGACGGCTCCGGCGCCGGTTCGTTTGAGCGCTGACCAGCGGTGCGGCCCAGCACTGCCTCGGGCGTGAGGTGTTGCTCCTCAGCCTCGCGGCGGGCCGCGTCAGACGCGGCTGCGACCACGCGCTTGCCGCGCTCAAGGATATCGCCGCCGGCTTCGCGCGCGCGTTGCTTCATGCGTTCGGCCACCGGCGCGACCTCCTCGCGGATTCGCGCGGGCGTCGGGCTGAGCAGGCCGGCGAGCACACCGACGGCCAGGCAGGCGAGTCCGGTCTCGAGCGGGTGCTCCTCGGCGGCGCGTGAGACCTGGTCCTTCGTGCGTCCCGCGAGTTCGCGCGTGCGCTCTCGGACCTGCTCGGTCGTACGGGCGGCGCGTTCCTTCACGTGTTGCATCCCCTGGCTCGCTTTCTGACCGAGCTGCGAGGCCTTCTCGCCGAGATGGGACGCGGTGCTTTGCAGGCGATCCTTCGCCTCGCCGGCGCGTGCTTGGATACGCTCCTTCATTCCCGGTTCGTCGGACGCCGCATCGCCCGGCATGGGAGCCAGTTCAGAACCGGCGAGGGCGCCTCCAGCCGTGCTGTAGCCCGGGGTGTAGTCCTCGAAATCGCTCTCCGGCAGCGGCGGGAGTGACGGATCGCGGGGCTCGGGATCGAGCGCCGCGTACGACCGTGCGGGCGACTTTGCCTTCTGTTCCTTCTCGTAAATCAACCACGCGAGGCCGGCACCCATCACCAGGATCGGAAGCGGGTGAGACTTCACCGCATCGACCACCGCATGTACGGCGGCGCTGGTCGTCTCGGAGACCTTCTCCTTCACGGTCGCGGCCGTGCTCGTCCCGTTGCTGGTGCGAAAATAGCCGAGGAGTTCGTCGACGAGGTGGCGGCCTTTCAGCCGTTCCGTGAGCTGGTCGATCGTCGTGTTCATGCGGTCGCGGGTCTCATCGATCTCGGAGCGGATGGAATCGCTCGGCTTGTTCTGTGAAGGGTCAAATCGGTTCATGGGAGTGCTGGAGTTTGTTTTGCATCCACTGTTTGTTTTCGCGAAGTGTCCGCAGCGTCTGCTCGGGCACGAGGCTGTCGGATTTCACGGCTTTCTTGGCCCGGGCGAACATCATCCAGCCGATCAGGGCGACGACGATGCCGACCGCGAGCCGGCCGACCCAGCTGGCGACATTGGCGTCCATGCCGGCGTTGATCAGGAGCGCGCGGGCAAGGTCGCCGAGAGCAAACAGCACGACGATCAGACCCGCATAGGCGATCGCGCCTCCGATCGTGATGCGCATCGCGTGAGAACCGAGGCTGGAGATCTTCTCGGACAATTCCGCCTTGGCGAGTTCGGCTTCCTTCTGGATGAGAAGCGCGCCTTCGGTGCGAAGCTCCTGGAACAAGGATTTGACCGAACCCAAGGCATTATCCTCGTGGGCCGGCGTGGAGGTGTGTGGTGAGGTGTTCATGGGTGCTCCTCAGATCGCCGCGGTGGGCGCGGCGTAGGGTTCCTCGGTGCCGGGGGAGAGCGTGACGTCGGATTCGGGAGGCAGCTCGCTCTGGGGCTCTGTCTCGGGCAGGCCCGCGGGCGTCGCCTGGGCGCCGGACATGCCGGCCTTGATCAAGGCGCCAGCGGCCGCGCCGAGCGCGAACATGCCACCGAAGAACGCCACGGGATGCCGGTGAGCGAAGGAGGCGCTGTCGTCGCGCAGCCGTTGCCACGAGCTGGACCGGATGTACTCGGCCGCCTGCTGCAGGCGCGACGAGGCCTGGTTGGTGAGCCAGGCGATATTGGGATCGTCCGATTCGACGGAACGCGCCGTCTCCTCGAGTGCGGAGCCCATGCCGCCGATGCGGTCGGCCACCTGGCCACGGCGCTCCTCCATCATTTCGTTTGCGGTTTCCTTGACGCGCGCACCGGCCTCGGCAGCGCGAGCCTTGATCGTGTCGGCCGCGGCGTGGGCTGCTTCCTGCGCCTTCTGCCCAATGCCGCCCGGTTTGGTTGTTGATTCGGTTGGATTCATGGATGTGCGGAGTTGCTGGGTTCACCGGAACGGCATGCGCTCTCGGCGCGTGCCGTGAACCCTCAGGGGCGAGCAGTGCGTATACCATCGCGGGCGCGGCGCGGCCCATGTCCTGCCGGGGCAGCGCGCAACTCCTTGAGCGCGAGCGCCCGGGTGCAGGCGAAAAAGCCGTCGATCGCGACGGCGGGCCGTGTAGGGGATTGCATGTTACGCATACTCCTCAGGCGCATGGGTGCACGGTGCACAGGCGGGAGGTGGGTCTTTCGATCCGGCGCTGTCGCGTGAGGGCGGGAGCGTGCACGGCCCGGTGCGGGCGAAATGCACCAAACGGCGTGCCGACATCAGGCAAGAGGCCCGTGGGGCGGGCCCGCCCTGCCTCGTGTACCGGCGTGGCACGCGATCGGCGCAGGGCACGCATGGATTCCACCCGAACGGCGCATGCGCGGAGAAGAACCGGGCCCGCCGGGCTCGGGCGGCTCACCCGTGCCCTGGTCATCCTGGCGGCGGTGCTGGTCCTGGCGCGGCTCGCATTGCCTGCGCTCCTGGTGAGGGCGATCAACAACCGATTGTCTTCGGTTCCTGAATACGAGGGACGGGTCGCCGACGTGGACCTGGCGCTGATCCGGGGTGCCTACGCGATCGATGGTGTCGAGCTGCGCAAGACCGGAGGCAGCGCCGGTGCGCCGCTGTTCACCGCGCGCCGCATCGACTTCTCGGTCGCCTGGAAGGAACTCGTCCGCGGACGCCTGCTGAGCGAAATCCATGTCGACGGCGCGAAGGTCACGCTCGTGCGTGAGGAGTCCGAGGAAACGGGCCAGACGGAGGTCGACCGCCGCTGGCAGGAGGTCGTGAGCGACCTCTTCCCCATCAGCATTTCCCGATTCGAGGTCGAGGGCGCCGACATCCAGTACGTCGACCAGACGCGGGAGCCGCACATCGACATCTCGTTGCACGACGTGCACATCCGGGCCGAGGGCCTGCGCAATCGCCGTGAGGATCCCGATCCCAATGAGCTGCCCGCCGATGTGTCCGTGAACGCGCGCACCGTCGGCGAAGGCGGACTCGAGCTGAAGCTGCGCATCGCGCCGCTCGAGATGCCGCCGCTGTTCGACCTCGATCTGGAGGTCCGCGGCGTCGCTCTCCCCGCGCTGAACTCGCTCCTCAGAGCCTATGCCAACGTCGACGTCTCGCGGGGGTTTCTCGACCTCTCACTCGAGGTCGCCGCCCGCGAGGGTTCGTTTGAGGGCTACGTGAAGCCGTTCTTTAAGCAGCTCGACTTTGAGAACATCACGGATGCCGAGCGGCCGATCCTCGGGCGCGTCTGGGAAAGTCTGGTCAACCTGATGGAGGAGGTCCTGAAGAACCCCGAGCGCAAACAGCTCGGCACGCGCGTGCCATTCTCCGGCACGTTCGAGTCGACGCAGGTCGGCACCTGGACGGCGATCGCCAATACCGTGCGCTACGGCTTGGGCGAGGCTTTCAGTGAGGCGGTCGAGGGAACCATCCAGCCGGAGGACGTGGAGACCTCGGATGCCGCGTCCCCGTGAGCCGCGCTCCGCGCTAGGACGTGGCTGCGGGTGCGCGCGGGCGGCACGCTCAGGTCAGTCGTGGAAGGCGATCCGGCTGTTGGAGGCGAGGTAGGTGCGGATCTCGTCGGCCAGGAGCGTCCCGTATTCGGCGAGCTTGCGCTCGCCCAGGCCGGAGATCCCTTCCATCGCGCGAAGTTCGGTGGGATAGTGGCGGGCGAGTTCGCGCAGCGTGACATCCCCGCACACGATATAGGCGGGCACCCCGCGCTCGTCGGCCAGGCGCTTGCGCAGCCGGCGCAGCTGTCCGAAGAGCGCCTCGTCGCACTCGATCTCGCCGGAGCGCCGCGCCCCCGCGCGGCGCGCGGCGGCCGAGGCAGGGCGCTCCATCGGACGGGTGAGCGTGATCGGGCGCCGTGTACGCAGCGCCTGGATACCGGCATCGGTCAGCTCGATCGTCGCGTACTCGCCCGGGGCGACGGTCACGAGCCCGAGCCGGAGCAGCTCGCGTCCGACGGCGGACCATTGCTGGCGCGGGAGGTCCCGCCCGATCCCGTAGGTCGTGAGCCGGTCGTGACCCCAGCGGCGGATCTTGTCGGTCTCGGCGCCGGTCAGCACCTCGATGATATGGTTCATGCCGACCGGGAAGCGGCTGGCCTGCTCGATCCGCACCACGCAGGAGAGGAACTTCTGGGCCGGGAGCGTGCCGTCGTAAGTCTGACGCGGATCCAGGCAGTTGTCGCACGAGCCGCAGTGCTCGTGTGGATACGCCTCGCCGAAGTAGCCGAGGATGTCGCGCCGGCGGCAGCCCGCGCCCTCCGCGTAGTTGAGCATCGTCTGGAGCTGGCGCCTCGCCACCTGCTGCTCGCCGGCATCGGTCATCTCGTCGATGAAGTGCAGCTGCTTCGCGACGTCGCCGGCGGAGTAGAGCAGCAGGCAGTCGCCCGGCAGTCCGTCGCGGCCGGCGCGGCCGGTTTCCTGGTAGTAGCCCTCGAGGTTTTTCGGCAGGTCGTGGTGGATGACGTAGCGGACGTTCGGCTTGTTGATGCCCATGCCGAACGCGATCGTCGCACACATGATGCGGACCTCGTCGCGCAGAAACGCCTCCTGGTTGCGCTGGCGCTCCTCCGCCTCGAGCCCGGCATGGTAGGGACGGGCCGAGAATCCGCGGCCGGCGAGCGCCTCGGCGGTGCGTTCCGTGGCCGCGCGCGAGGCGCAGTAGATGATCCCGCTGTCCTGGTCGCGGCGGCGGATGAACTCGATCACCTGCTTGAGCGGCTGATCCTTGGCCACCACGCGGTAGGTGAGATTCGGGCGGTTGAAGGACGCGACGAACACCGCCGGGTCGCGCAGCTTGAGATGCCGGATGATGTCGACGCGGACACGCTCGGTGGCCGTCGCCGTGAGCGCCATCACGGGCACTTCGGGCAGGAGTTCACGCAACGACGCAAGCTGCCGGTATTCAGGCCGGAAGTCGTGGCCCCATTCGCTGATGCAGTGGGCCTCGTCGATCGCGAGCGCGGTGACGTTCCACTGGCGGAGGTTTTCCTTCCAGCCATCGAGCATCAGTCGCTCCGGGGCGACGTAGAGCAGCCGCCACTCCTGGCGATGCAATCCCGCGAGCCGCGAGCGCGCGGCCTCGGCGCTCAATGTGGAGTTGAGATACGTCGCCGCGACGCCCGCCGCCTGCAGCTGGTCGACCTGGTCCTTCATCAACGCGATCAGCGGCGACACGACCACCGTGAGCCCCGGGCGCAGGAGGGCCGGGAGCTGGAAGCACATCGACTTCCCGCCTCCCGTCGGCAGGAGCGCCAGCACGTCGCGCCCGGCCAGCGACGCCTCCATGATCTCGCGCTGGAGCGGGCGGAATTCGCTGTAGCCAAAGGTCGTCTTGAGCGTGAGGAGAAGGTCGTCCACGGACTGGCGCGCGGGAGGGCGCGCGACGAACTCAGAGGGAGGCGGCCGCCCGGGCAAGTGCAATTTTGTTCAGTGGCCATCCGCAACGACCCTCGGCCACGGCGTGACTCGGGTCCGCGGAGCGTTCTCCCGACGCTGGGCGGGCGAGCCTTCTTCGTCAGCAGTCGTCCGGTCGATCGCTCGCTCGCCCGTCGTGTGTTGTTGAGGTCAGCGCATTTCGGACCGCCCACGGCGGGCGCAATCTTCGCCAGGTGGCGCCCGGCCGGCGGCGCTCTACACCTCGATCTCGATCTTCGCCGCCGCGCCGAATCCGAGCGAGATCTCGCGCCCATGGTCGAGCCGGGCCCGGACCATGCGACCCTGGGGATCGCGCTCTAGAATGCGAATGCCGCGCCCGGGCCTGAGTTCCTGCTGGTCAATGAACTGCAGGAACGCATCGGCCTGATCCGCGATGCGCCCGACGACTCCGTCTGTGCCGGGCTCGAGGTGGTGCAGCGCCACGAGTCGGCGTGGCGCCACCGCCCCTGCGGCGGAGGGGATCACGTCGCCATGGGGATCGACGGTGGGATGCCCGAGGAGCGCGTCGATCCGTTCCAACACGCGATCGGAGATCACGTGCTCGAGCTGCTCCGCCTCGGCGTGGATCTCGGCCCAATCCATCTCAAGCGTCTGCACGAGAAAGAGTTCGACCAGGCGATGGCGACGCAGCACGTGCAGGGCGAGTTTCTCCCCGCGACTGGTCAGTCGGACGCCGGCGCGCGGCTCGTAGTCGACCAGCCCGGCCTCCGCGAGGGTCTTGATCATGCTGGTTGCCGTGCCGGGCACGACGGCCAGCGCTGCGGCCAGCTCTCCCATGGCGACGAGTTGACCTGGCCCGGACTGCGGCTGCAGGAGGTAGATCTGCTTGATGTAGTTCTCGACCGTGCTTGTCGCCATGTGCGGCAGGTGGAATCCGGAATCTGGCAATTCAACTCGACGAGTTCAAGATTTTGAGTAATCAAAATCGATACTTCGAGCATCATGAGTTCTTCATCACCCGAGTCCGCATCCGCTGGCCAAGCTCCGGACCCCGTTTCCCACGGGGACTCGGCGCTCGCCGCCTATCGCGTGGCCGAGCGCCACGTGATCGAGGACGTGCTCCGGGCGTTGCTTGAGTGCGAGCATCAGGGGCAGGCGGCCTCGGACGAACGCCTCGCCGGATTGATGGTGGCGCCGCGAGAGACGGTGTTGAAGGCGCTGGCGCGTGCGAGCGAGGCCGGCCTGACGGAGAACGCCCGCGAAGGCTGGCGCCTGGCTCCGGCGGGGCGTGACATCGCCGTGCGGATCATGCGCGCCCACCGCCTGATCGAGACGCGACTGGCCCGCGAATCGAGCCTGCCTCCCTCGCGCTGGCACGAAGTCGCGCATGCGGCCGAACACGCGTTGACGCGCGATGAGGTCAATCGCCTCGCCGACCATCTCGACAATCCCCGCTTTGATCCCCACGGGGATCCGATCCCGACGCGGGACGGACTCGTTCCCGAGCCCGAAGGCCAGCCACTCCTCTCCTGGAGCCTGGAGGAGCCGGGGGTCATCTCCCATCTTGAGGACGAGCCGCCGCAGCTGTTTGCCCGGCTGGTGGCGAGCGGGCTCTTTGCCGGCATGCGTTTTGAGCTCGTCGCGCGACGGGGCGGCGCCTGCGTGCTGCGGGTCGAGGGGCGCGCGGTCGAACTGCCCGGCGAACTCGCCGCGATGGTGCGCGTCCGTCCGCTTCTGGCCTCGGAGCGCCCGACTGCCGCCGGAGCCCGGCGCCTCTCGGACCTCCCCCGCGGCGGGAGCGGCAAGGTGCTGCGGCTTCTTCCCGGCTGCATCGGGCGCGAACGCTCGCGCCTGCTTGATCTGGGATTCGTTCCGGGGAGCCATATCGAGCACGCCCTGCAGAGCCCGTTCAATGGCCCGGCTGCATTCCGTCTGCGCGGCACTCTCGTGGCGCTGCGCCGGCAGCAGGCTGACCAGGTGTTGGTCCTGCCCGAAACCCCAGCTGGCTCTGCCGAGACGACGGCGGGGGCCGCCGGCCAGCCGGATTCCCCCTCCCATTCCTGACCTCGGACCTCGACATCCCACTGCCCACCATGTCTCACGCCTGCCCGCCATCCGCCTGCGATTCCTGCCAAGCCGCTCGCGGTACGCTCGAGAAACTCGGGCTCAAGCTCGAGAAATGGGATTTCGTCGTCGCGCTGGCCGGAAATCCCAACACCGGCAAGAGCACGGTCTTCAACCGGCTCACCGGGTTGCGCCAGCACACCGGCAACTGGCCCGGCAAGACAATCGCCCGCGCGGAGGGCGGTTTCGCCTACAACAAGCGGCGCTACAAGCTCGTGGATCTGCCGGGCACCTACTCACTGCGTTCGGCCAGCCCGGACGAAACCGTCGCGCGTGAGTTCATCCTGTTCGGCCGGCCCGATGTGACCGTCGTGGTGGTCGATGCCACCAGCTTGGAGCGCAACCTCAACCTCGCGCTGCAGATCCTGCAGATCACGGATCGCGTCGTCGTCTGTCTCAACCTGATGGACGAGGCGCGGGCCAACAATCTCGTCATCGACCCCCGGGGCCTGGCTGCCGATCTCGGCGTGGCGGTCGTGCCCTGCGCCGCCCGCAGTGGCGAGGGGATGGACAACCTCACGGCCGAGATCGAGGCGGTGGCGACCGGGAGTTTCGAGCCGCGGCCCTACCGGCTGCGCCTCGAGGTGCCGGGGTTGCGCGAAGCGGTCGACGAGATCGCCGGGCGCCTGCGTAGTCAGTTTTCGGATATCGCCAACGCCGATTGGGTCGCCTTGCGGCTGCTCGAGGGCGACCGCGCCGTGGCGGAGATGGTGGAGCAGGGGACGATCGGACGGCTCAGCCGTGACCACGCGGCGATCGCGCCGGTCGTGTCCTCTTCCGCGGCGGCCGTAGGCGGAGGTGCCTCGTGAGCTCGCCCGCCGACATCGTCCGCGCGGCCGAGGAGATGCGGTGGCGGCTGCCGCGCAACTACCAGGATCGGCTCACCGAGACGATCTATGCCGAGGCGGCGCGCATCGCGGAACGGTCGGTGGCGCGCCGCGGCACGTCGCGCCGGCTCGACCTGCAGGTCAGGCTCGACCGCCTGCTCACGGGTCCGTGGACCGGCCTTCCGATCATCGGCCTGTGCTTTGCCGTCGTGCTCTGGCTCACCATCAGCGGGGCGAACGTGCCCAGCGGCCTGCTGGCCGACCTGCTGATGGGCGGCGTCCATCCCTGGCTGCACGACCTCGCCCACGCGCACCTCTGGCCCTGGATGGCCGGGCTGCTGGTCGACGGGATGTACCTGGCGACTGCCTGGGTGATCAGCGTCATGCTCCCGCCGATGGCGATCTTCTTTCCACTTTTCACCTTGTTGGAGGATCTTGGATACCTGCCGCGCGTGGCGTTCAACCTCGACCGCCTCTTCCACCGCGTGGGTGCGCATGGAAAGCAGGCGCTCACCACGGCGATGGGATTTGGCTGCAACGCCGCCGGCGTGATCGCCGCGCGCGTGATCGATTCCCCGCGCGAGCGCCTGATCGCGATCCTGACCAACAATTTCGCCCTGTGCAACGGCCGCTGGCCGACGCAGATCCTCATCGCGTCGATCTTCCTCGGGGCGCTGGTGCCCGCGGCCTTCGCGGGAATCACCGCCACCGCGGCGGTCTTCGGCATCGCAACGCTCGGATTCGGACTCTCGCTCCTGTCCTCGTGGCTCCTGAGCCGCACCGTGCTGCGCGGCGAGGCGTCGACTTTTAGCCTGGAGCTGCCGCCCTACCGCCCACCCAACATCCTGCGCACGCTCTACACCTCGCTGATTGATCGCACATTCTTCGTGCTCTGGCGCGCCGTCGTGTTCGCGCTGCCCGCGGGCGCGGTGATCTGGCTCGTCGGCAATATCGAGGTCGCGGATCGCACGCTGGCCGCCTGGGCCGTCGGCTCACTCGATCCCTTCGCCTGGTTCCTGGGGCTCAACGGCGTGATCCTGCTCGCCTACATCATCGCGATCCCCGCCAACGAGATCATCATCCCGACCGTGCTCATGCTCACGGTGCTGCTCACCGGCAACAGCGAGCTCGGCGCCGGCGCGGGCGTGATGTTCGAGACGGAGGACGAAGGGGTGCGCCAGATCCTGACCAGCGCCGGGTGGACCGCGCTGACCGGCGTGTGCCTGATGTTGTTCAGCCTCTGCCACAATCCCTGCAGCACGACGATCTACACGATCTACAAGGAAACGCGTTCGTGGAAGTGGACCGCAGTCGCGACTGGCATGCCGCTGGTGCTCGGCTTCGTGCTCTGCGCCGCCGTCGCCGCGGTGTGGCGCTGGGTCGCCTGACGCTCGGAGAGGCAGTCAACTACAGAGGACACAGAGAATCGGGGAAGGGCGGACAGGTGTCGGAAGGCGCGTGAGGCGGAACAGCGGAACTCAGGCTTCTGCGCCCGGTTCGGCCATCTCCAACTCTCTGCGCCCTCTGCGTTCCCTGTGTTCAAACCCAAACGCGCCGCCTCCGGCTTCACCCCTTCGCCAGCGTGATCACGCACTCGAGGTGCTTGGTCTGCGGAAAAAGGTCGAACGGCTGCACGTCCGTCGGGGCATAGCCAGCGGCGGTCAGCGTCACGAGGTCGCGCATCTGGGTGGCCGGGTTGCAGGACACATACACCACCGTGCGCGGCCCGAAGCGCACGAGCTGGGCGAGAAACGCCTCATCCGAGCCCTTGCGCGGCGGGTCGATCACGACCGCGGTATCCGCAGCGGGATACGTCACCTGCGCGAAGATGGCCGCGGCATCGCCGGCGACGAACGCGCAGTTGGCGAGGCCGTTGGCGTTGGCATTGCGGCTGGCCCAGTGGATCGACGCCTCGCTGATCTCGATCCCGGTGGCATGCTCGAAGGCGCGCGCCGCCGTGAGGCAGAACAGGCCGCTGCCGCAATAGGCATCGACGAGAAACCTCGCCCCGCCCGCGGCTGCCCGCTCGCGCACGTGGCGGGTGAATGCCTCCAGGATGAACGGATTGTTCTGGAAGAACTCGCCCGCGGGAAACTGCAGGTCCAGCCCCTCCACGCGCTCGCGAATCACGGCCGCGGGATCGATCACGACTCCGTCGAGCGAGTCGCGCAGCAGAAGGGTGGCGCCGTGCTTGAAGCCCCTGGCCGCGGCCTTCGCGCGGATCCGCGGGCGTTCCTCGGCCAGGCGTTGATTGATCGGGTCGGTGGCGAGCGGGCAGCGCTCCACATCGATGATCGAATGCCGGCTGCCCTGCCGGAGAAAACCGATGGCGAGCGGGTGGTCGCCGCGCGGCCGCTCGAAGTGCGGCGTGATCTTGGAACGGTAACCGTAGGGCCGCGGCGAGGCGATGACCGGATTGACCGGGATCTCCAGCCGCGCCATGTGCTGGAGCAGCTCGGCCACCTGCCGGCGCTTCCACTCGAGCTGCTGGCCGTAGTCGAGATTCTGATACTGGCAGCCGCCGCAGCGCGTGAAGAGCGGACACTCCGGCTGCACGCGGTGGGGCGAGGGCGTGAGCACCTCGAGGAGGTCGGCGTCGGAGAAATTGCGCTGGTTGCGCCACACCCGCACCCGCGCGCGCTCGCCCGGCAGCGTAAACGGCACGAGGATCACCCAGCCGCCGCCGGGGCCGCCGGCCGGCGTCGCACCGGTGTCGTCGGCGTCGGGCAACAGCACACGGCCGAGCCCCTGGCCCATGTTCGTGAGCGTGGTGATCTCGATCTCCAGCACGGTGCCCTTGGCAAACGGGAATTCGCGGTGTTGGTCGTGACGGTGCGACACACGGCTACTGCAAGGGCGGGCTGCGGCGCGGTCGATCCGAAACGCGCGGGCGCGCCGGCCGTCGTTCGAACGAAACTCGCGAGATCGCGCGGCGCCCCAGGATTTCCCTTTCCAAGGACACGCCCCGCGCGTTGCAGTGATGCCGTGCCGGTCGAGAAGATCATCAGCCTGCAGAATCCCCGCGTGAAACAGCTCGTGAAGCTGCGCGACCGCGGCCCTCGCGACGAACGCGGCGTGTTCCTCGTCGAGGGATATCGCGCGATCACGCGCGCGCTGGACCGCGCCGTGGCGATGGGCGAACTCTACTACTGCCGCGACTGGTTTCTGGGCGGCAACGAGGATGCCCTTCTCGAGCGGGCGCGCGCCGCCGGCGCCGAACTGGTGGAACTCGGACGCGACGCGTTCGCCAAGGTCGCGTACCGCGACCGGCCGGAAGGCCTTCTCGCTGTCGTGGGACAATGGAAGCACCAGCCGTCGGACCTCATCCTTCGCGACCCGCCGTTTCTTCTCGTGGTCGAGGCGATCGAGAAACCGGGCAACCTCGGCACCATCCTCCGGAGCGCCGACGCGGCCGGAGTCGACGGGGTGATTGTCTGCGACCCCGTGACTGATTTGTTCAATCCCAACGTCGTGCGGTCGTCCACCGGAGTGCTGTTTTCCGTTCCCGTCGCGCTGGGGACCACCGCGGATGTGATCCGCTTTCTCCGCGAACGCGGGATTCGCACGGTGGCCACGACACCCGGGGCGGAGCAGCTCTACACCTCGGCGGACCTGACGGGTCCCCTCGCGATCGTCATGGGCAGCGAGCAGTTCGGCCTCAGCCCGGACTGGCTCGATGCCAGCGATCTGCAGGTGCGCATCCCGATGGCCGGGCAGGCCGATTCGCTCAACGTCGCCATGGCCACGATCATCACGCTCTTCGAGGCTGTGCGGCAGCGCACCGCTCGTTGAACGGCGGTGCAGGACCGGCTTTGGCTGACTCGGGGCCACCGCGCTCATTTCGCGGGAACAGGGTGCTCGGATCCACTCGCTCGCCGCGGCGAGTTTGGTCGGAAGGCTCTACATGCCCGCCCGTAGCGGAATCCCGGTCTCGCCTGACCGGGCGGGCCCGTCGTGCACCCCGCTTGACTTGCCTCACGTCGGCGGTTGTCGTTGGCGTTTTACCTTTTCCCATGCCCCGATCGGCGTTTCCCCTTCTGGCCGTCTCGATTCTCCTCGGACTGACGGCCTGCTCGAAAAAACAGGAGCCGACTTCGGCGCCTTCAGAGACGACGACTCCCGCGGCCGAAACGGCCGGTGCGGACTCGACACCTCCGTCGCGCGAGTTCGATTTCTCCGGCAAATCCACCAACACCGGCCCGGCGAGTCCGACCAGCTCGGTGCAAACCGGTGTGCCGCAGGCGGAGCCGTCGGACACGATCACTGTGCAGATGCCGGTGATGATCGAATACTACCCGCCCTTCTACCCGATCGAGGAGCGCATGCGCGGCGCCGAGGGACGGTTGCTGGTCGGACTCTTCGTCACGGAAACCGGCGAGGTGGAATCGCCGACGATCATCAGCTCGACCATGCCGGCCTTCGCCGATGACGTGCTGAAGGCCGCGGCCTCGTGGCGATTCATGCCCGCGCTGCACGAGGGCAAGCCCATCCGCGTTCCCGTGCGCATCCCGATCAGCTATGTCTCCGAATTCGGCACCGGCGGCATGCGTCCTGGCTCACCGCTCGAGGATCTCGTGCTCAGCGGCGACACCTACTATGTCGTTGGCCCGGATGGCAAATACACCTTGGCCAACAGGGACGCCGTGCCGCTCACGCGGGCGGAGCCGATCTTCGAGGTGCCCGAGGGCGTGAACGAGCTCCGGCTGGTCCTCAAGTTTCGCATCGATGAGCACGGCCGCGTCCTGAATCCCGAAGTGGTGGAATCGTCCAACTCGGGCTTCGACCAGGCGGCGGTCAAGGCCGTGCGGTTCTGGCAGTTCCTGCCGAAGCTGAAGAACGGCAAGCCCGTGGCGGCGTCGGCTCAGCTGCCGTTCCGGATGTCCCGCAAGTAGGTTGCAAACGCGCCGGCGCCGTGCGCGCCGGCCCCCGTCCAAGACAGACCCGGCGCGGGCGTGCCATGGCGATTTAACCATAAATCTTAAAACGATAGAGTAGCGCCCCGCTTGTCTTCCCGGCGGCGTCTGCGGCAGACACACCCAGGTCGTTCTCGTCCACGTATCCAGATCCTCCCATTGCCCACTTGAATCGCGTCGTCCCAGCTCCCACGCCTCATGGCATCCGCACCGTCGCCTGACTCCACCGGTGCCTGGGAACGTACGCTCTGGCGTGGCGAGCGCGCCTGGGCGTCGGACTCCGGCCCGGTGCGTGCCATCGTGAGCGAGGAGCGCGCGCGCCTGATCTATCTCGGCGGCCAGGATGGATCGGTCAACCTTGTCAACGCGCCCTGGCCGCGACGATCGCCCACGACGAAAGACCCATGGCCGAACCAGGGCGGGCACCGCTTCTGGCTCGGCCCGCAGCATCGGTGGGTCTGGCCGCCGCCGGCGGAATGGGAGTTCTCCGCCGCCGCCGGGGCCTGCGTGGAGGACGGCGTCCTGGTGCTGGAGCACGACCGCGTGGACGAGGACTACCCGGCGCTCCGGCGTGAGTACGCGTGGACGGATTCGCGACTGCGCTGCACGGTGAGCTGGAGGGACAACGGCCGGAGCTACTTCGGCCTGCACGTGATCGCGGTCAACACGCCCTTCTCGCTCTCCGCGCGTCTCGAGCCCCGGCCGGATGCGCCCTTCGGCTTGGTCGCAGCCCGCATGGTCGATCCCGAACCGCCGCTGCGGCTTCCGCAGCCCGCCCTCGCACTGAGCGATGGACACGTGACGGTGTCCTCCGGGCTCCAGCGAAAGAAATTCGGGTTCGTGCCGCAGGCATTGCGCGTGGAGCGCCCGGGCGGGTGGGTGCTTCAGCTGCACCCCGGCCCGCACTCCCGGGCCAACGGCCAGTCTCCCGACCACGGATTCCTCAGCCAGGTGTGGGTCGGCGATGGCACCAGCGACCTTGCCGAGATCGAACAACTCACGCCTCACCTTGCAGGCGACGCTTCAGGCCTCTGTTCGACCACAATATTCATCGAGGCGGTGCCCCCGGTCCGCTAACCACCCACCACGCTCAACCTCCCTTTTCACTTACCATGGCAACCTACGGTCACTTCGACGACGCGCAGCGCGAGTTCGTCATCACACGCCCCGACACTCCGCTGCCGTGGCTCAACTACCTCGGCCAGGACGAATACTTCGGCATGGTCACCCAGACGGCCGGAGGGTATTCATTCTGGAAGGACGCCAAGCTCCGCCGCCTCACGCGCTATCGGTACAACAACATGCCGATGGATAACGACGGCCGCTTCCTTTACGTGAAGCAGGGCAAGTCCGTCTGGAACCCCGGCTGGAAGCCGACGCGCACGAAGCTCGACGCCTTCGAGTGCCGACACGGCCTGGGCTACACGCGCATCAAGGGCCGCAAGGACGGCGTGGAGGTCGAGCAGCTCATGTTCGTGCCGCCGCAGGAGAATCTCGAGGTCTGGAAGGTCTCCGTGCGCAACAGGACGAGGAAGACGCAGAAGCTCACGCTCTTCTCGTTCGTGGAGTTCTGCTTCTTCGAGGCGCTGAACGACATGACCAACTACCAGCGCACGTATTCGATCGGCGAGGTCGAGGTCGAGGGCGGTGCGATCTACCACAAGACCGAGTACCGCGAGCGCCGCAACCACTACACGCTCTTCGCCTGCACGCGCAAGGTCGACGCCTACGACACCTCCCGCGACGCGTTCGTCGGCGTGCACCACGGCCTGCACGATCCCAAGGCCGTGCTCGCCGGCAAGTGCACGAACAGCCGCGCGTACGGCTGGAATCCCGTCGGCGCCCATCAGGTCAACCTCACGCTCAAGCCCGGCCAGGAGGAGACCTTCGCCTTCGTCCTCGCGTATGTGGAGCAGGGCGACCTGCCGAAGTTCGACGCGCCGTTCGTCATGAACAAGACGAAGGGCCGCGAGATCGTGAAGCGGTTTTCCGACATGGCCGCCGTGGACGCCGCCTTCGACTCGGTGAAGAAGCGCTGGGATGACCTGCTTTCGGTCTACACCACGCCCGACGCCCCGAACGAGCATCTGCGCCGCATGGTCAATGTATGGAACCAGGTGCAGTGCATGGCCACGTTCAACCTCTCGCGCTCGGCGTCCGGCTACGAGACCGGCATCGGCCGCGGCATGGGCTACCGCGACTCAAACCAGGACCTGCTCGGCTTCGTGCACATGCTGCCCGAGCGCGCGCGCCAGCGCATCCTCGACATCGCGTCCACGCAGCTTTCCGACGGCACCTGCTACCACCAGTACCAGCCGCTGACGAAGAAGGGCAACGCCGACATCGGCGGCGACTTCAACGACGACCCGCTCTGGCTCATCCTCTCGACCTGCGCCTATATCCGCGAAACCGGCGACGTCTCGATCTTGAACGAGCCGTGTGGATACGCCGACAAGCCGGGATCGAAGGACACGCTCCTCCACCACCTCGAGACGTCCATCGCCTACACCCTCAACAACCGCGGGCCGCACAAGCTTCCGCTCATCGGCCATGCCGACTGGAACGACTGCCTCAACCTGAACTGCTTCTCCAAGGAGCCGAACGAGTCGTTCCAGGTCACGGGCGATGTCGAGGGTTCGCAGGCCGAGTCCGTCATGATCGCCGGGCTCTTTCTCTACGCGACGCGCGACCTCGCCGCACTCTATCGCTGGATGGGCAGGGAGGCTGACGCCAAGCGGGTCGACGGTCACCATGCCGACATGCTCGAGACCGTCGAGACCCAGGCCTGGGACGGCGCGTGGTACACGCGAGCCTTCGACGCCGCGGGCAATCCCGTCGGATCCAAGGCCTGCGAGGAGGGCAGGATCTACATCGAGAGCCAGGCGTGGTGTGTGCTCGGAGGCGCCGGCCAGAAGAACGGCCGCGCCAGAAAGGCGCTCCAGGCGGTCGACAAGTACCTCTACACGCCGGACAAGGGCTGCGCGCTGCAGTATCCGCCGTACTCGACCTACCATCTCGAACTCGGTGAGGTCTCGAGCTATCCCCCGGGCTACAAGGAGAACGCGGGTGTGTTCTCGCACAACAACACGTGGATCCACATCGGCTGGACGATGTTTGGCGAGGGTGAGAAGGCGCTGGAGTATTACCTGAGCATCTGCCCGTCGGCGAAACCCGATCACGACGTGTATCGTTCGGAACCCTACGTCTACGCCCAGATGACGGCCTCGCAGTTCTCGCCCACGCCCGGCGAGGCGAAGAACTCCTGGCTCACCGGCACGGGCGCCTGGTCGCTCGTGACGGCGCAGCAGCACATCCTCGGCGTGCAGCCCGGCTACACCGGACTGCGCATCGATCCGTGCATCCCGAAGAAGTGGAAGCGCTACACCGTGCAGCGCAAGTTCCGCGGCGTGACCTACACCGTCACGGTGAAGAACCCGAAGGGGAAGTCCAAGGGCGTGAAGTCCCTCGTGGTCGACGGCAGGAAAGTCGCCGGCAACGTGGTGCCGCTGCCCACCGACGGCCGCACCGAGGTCAAGGTCGAGGTCACCCTCGGCGCCTGAGTTCATGGGGTAGGGCGAGGCCTCAGGCCGAGCCGCGTGTGCTTTTCGGATACACGCGGCCACGGCTCGGCGAGACGCCTCGCCCTCCCTTTTTTTTGTGCATCCAAGCTTTAACCCTAAATCAGATCTGGCCACAGAGTTCACAGAGGAGGCGCAGAGGTCACGGAGCGACAAATGAGGCACCGGTGCCAAACATTCGCTGCTAGAGGCTATCCGGAAACCCCGAATACACTCACCCCACGCCTGCAAGGTAGGGCGAACCGTCCCGGTGAGCCGCGGCTCGGCCAGAGGCCTCGCCCTACCCGCAGACCGGTTTTCGAACAGCCTCTGGTCCTCACTCGCTCCACGGCGTAGCATGCGGAGCTCAAGTCCAGCACGCCCTCCGTGACCTCTGTGCCACCTCTGTGTCCTCTGTGAACCCTCTCTCACGCTTCGATTCGTTCAGCTAGCGTATCCATTTTCCCGACATGCACTACGGCCACTTCGACGACAAAGCCCGCGAGTACGTCATCACGCGCCCTGATACGCCCCGCCCGTGGGCCAATTACCTCGGTTCGACCGAGTATGGCGCGCTCATCACGAACAACGCCGGCGGCTACTCCTTCTACAAAACCGCGCTCAACGGCCGTTTCCTCCGGGCGCGGTCCAACGCCGTGCCGATGGACCAGCCCGGCCGGTATTTCTATCTCCGCGACAACGAGACCGCCGACTATTGGTCGTCGTCGTGGCAGCCCGTGGGCAAGCCGCTCTCGAAATACAAGAGCACCTGCCGTCACGGCACCGCCTGTACGATCATCACTTCGCGCTACTCCGGCATCGAGACGGAGAGCACGTATTTCGTACCGCTGGGCCAGAGTTTTGAATACTGGCGCCTGAAGGTGACGAACAAGGGCAGGAAGCCGCGCAAGCTCTCGGTCTACACGTTCTGCGAGTTCGCCAGCTGCTGGAACATGCCGAACGACCTGACGAATCTGCAGTACTCCCAGTTCATCACCAAGGCGGAGATGGACAACGGAGTGCTCTGCATGATGTCGCACCCGTATTACCAATTCGATCCGGACAACTTTCTCTGCGGTGCGGGCCGCACCTGGATGTCCCTCACGGGCGCGCCGATCAGCGGGTTCGAGACCACGCGCGAAAACTTCTTCGGGTCGGTCTATAACACCTACGCCAACCCGCGGGCGGTGATCGAGGGCACGACCTCGGATTTCCTGGCCGAGGGTGAGAACGGCTGCGGCACATTCAAGGCCGACCTCGAACTCGCGCCCGGCGAACAGCGCGAACTCATCGTGCTGCTCGGCATGGGCACGCCGGCATCGCACGGCCACAGGACCATCGCCGAGTTCGGCAACCCCGCGCGTTGTGAGGACGAGTTGAGCAAACTCAAGGCGCACTGGCACGGGCTGCTCGCGGGCGTGTCGGTCGCGACGCCGGACGGGGAGTTCAACTCCATGGCGAACACCTGGGGCGGGTACAACGCACTCATCACCTACGCCTGGTCGCGCCATGCCTCGATGATCTACAACGGCGAACGCGACGGCCTCGGCTTCCGCGACACCGTGCAGGATTTCCTCGGCGCCATGCCGCACCTCAAGGACGGCATTCGCGCGCGCCTCGAGCTCATGCTCACCGGCCAGGTCTCCAACGGCGGCGCCATGCCGGTGGTGCAGCCGTTCAACCACACCCCGGGCACGATGCCGCCGCCAAAGCGCGAGGAGTATCGCTCCGACGACTGCCAGTGGTTCTTCCACGCGATTCCCGATTACGTGGCGGAGACCGGCGATGTGGATTTCTACACCAAGGTCCTGCCTTACGCCGACCGGGGCGAGGCCACCGTGCTCGGCCACCTGCGCCGTGCGCTGGAGTTCAACCTCGAGCGCTCCGGTAAGAACGGCCTGCCCTGCGGCCTGCACGCGGACTGGAACGACTGCGTGAAGATGGGCTACGAGGGCGAGTCCGTCATGGTTGCTTTCCAGCTTCGGTATGGACTGGCCACCTACGCCGGCATCGCGGAACAACTGCATGCGCGGACCGTGTCCGGGGGTAGGGCGAGCCCTTCCGCCTCCGCCGAGGTTACGGCGGGCAGGCAGGGCGAGCCGCAGCAGGGCGTGACCGGCGCTGAACGATTCGTCGAGGATGCCTCGCCTTACCTGCAGGAGGCCGCCTGGGCCCGCGCCGAACTCGCGAAACTCGAAGCCGCGATCCAGAAGGCCGCGTGGGACGGCGAGTGGTTCCTGTGGGCGATCGGCGCCGACGGTCACCGCTACGGATCGAAGGCCGAAACCGAGGGCCGCATCTACATCAACACGCAGGTCTTTGCCGTGATGTCGGGCGCGGCCTCGGCCGAGCAGGGTCGCAGCGCGATGGACGCGCTCAAGCGCGATCTCGCCACGCCTTACGGCATCATGCTCAGCGCGCCGCCGTTTACGCACACACCGCCGACCGTGATGGGCGGCGTGATCTACAACCACGGCATCAAGGAAAACGCCGGCATCTTCTGCCACACCCAGAGCTGGGCGGTGATCGCCGAGTGCCTGCTTGGCAACGGCGATCAGGCCTACGAGTACTACCGCGCCTTCATGCCCGCGGCCTACAACGCGCGTGCCGAGATCCGTGAGATCGAGCCCTACGTGCACTGCCAGACCACCTATGCGACGTGCAACCGCAACGCCGGCAAGTCGCGCGTGGCGTGGCTCTCCGGCACCGCGTCCTGGAGTCACCACACCGCGCTGCAGTGGATCCTCGGTGTGCGTCCCGAGATCGACGGCCTGCGCATCGATCCCTGTATCCCGAAAGCCTGGCCGGGCTTCAAGATGACCCGCGTGTTCCGCGACAAGACACTCAAGATCGAGGTGAGGAATCCCGCGGGCGTTTCGAAAGGCGTGGCGTTGCTCACCGTCGACGGGAAGCCGGTCGAGGGAAACCTCGTCCCGCTCGATCGGCTGCGCGACGGTGCGAAGATCGTCGCGACGCTCGGCTGAATGCGCTTCGGCTGAAGCGGGCATCGCGATGCCGCTTCGTGGTGCTCCCTGGCGTCTGCAAGCGAACGACCCGCCTGCCTGCAGGTGGACCGCCGCTTGCGGGCGCGATAGGGAGGCAATCGACCTGCGCGCGACGTCGTTGTCCCAAAAAGAGCAGTGGGACACAGAGATCACGGAGGGTAAGCCGAGGGCCCGGAGCGTCGCAGAGGGATTCGGCCGTTTCAGCTCATCACCTCGTGGGTGAAGCGATGAAGGGTGATCCTGGTTCTGCAAAGGCCGCTCGGCGAACTCCATGATCGTGCTCTGCCTGCCCAGCCGAAGCCTAGGCGAAGGTTGGCGCCCTTGTCCGTTAACACCGCTGCTCTGTGCACCGATTCAACCGAGGAATCGGGCTGATGCAAAGAACTCTCCT
Source organism: Verrucomicrobiota bacterium (assembly GCA_023399155.1). Taxonomy (GTDB): domain Bacteria; phylum Verrucomicrobiota; class Verrucomicrobiia; order Opitutales; family Opitutaceae; genus JAEWQP01. The sequence goes on from JAEWQP010000022.1 coordinate 64,989, forward strand.
GGATCGGCCCGGCTCCTGCCGGGCCGATCCAGGGTTGGAATCCGGAGGGTCTCGCTTGCGCGCAACGCCGCCCTCGTTGCTCCAGGGTTTCCCCACCGCCTGGCTCGCCGGATGCGTGTACCCAAGAAACGGATGCGGCAAGCCGTGAGGTAGGGCGAGGCCTCTGGCCCAGCCGCTCGCGGCGGTCGAACGCTGGACGCCCGCATGCAGACTGTTTCGGTCTGAGAACCGTTTGGCCGGAGATTTCGGCCGAGGTCGATCGCCTTGCCTGGACCGAACATCGCGGGCACCGGCGTGTTACGCGGTGCCGGGGCGGGAGCAGAAAGCGAACGAGAATGAGAAAGCGAAAGAGAAAGAGCCGAAGCCGGGGGGTAGGGTGCGATCTCGCGAGACCCGTACAAGAATTGGCGCCAGCCCCCGCTTTCTCAGCCCTTACAGGCCAAGGGGTGCGGGCGACCAGCGCCAATCCTACTCCCCATACAGTGCTCATTGTATCGGCAGGATTTTTTCCTACATCAGAAAAAATGCCCGAATTCTTTCTAAGAGATTCCCCGATGGTCGCCCGGGGGGTAAAGCCTGACAGGTTTCTACAGTGAACACCTTGGGAATCGCGAGATTACCAACCCATTCGCGCAGCGGAGGTTAGGGGAAACTCCGGGATGCGACGCTCTTTCGCGGGCTGCGCACGTTCTCGTCGGCTAGATCCAGCGCGGCCGAGGACCCCGAAACGCAATAGTCCGGCGCGCCGATTCTTCCCCCGGCGTTCACTCTGGCGCCGACGCCGCAGGACCGGCGGGTTACGACGCCGCGCCGCAGCACTTCTTGTATTTCTTACCGCTGCCGCAGGGGCACGGGTCGTTGCGGCCGATCTTCGGCGCGTCGCGGCGGAAGGGTTCTTCGTGCGTCTCAACCATCCCCGCGTAGAGCCACTCGCCCTCGATCTTCTCGAACTTGGCGATCTCGATGTGCTCATGCTCCTGGCCCGCGGCCTTGAAGCGGGCGGAGAACTCCACGAGACCCGTCGCATCGTCGGGTCCGCCTGCCTCTGTCCGCATGATCTGGAGACCGAGCCACTCGGATGTATCTGACCATTTGCGCGTCTCCTCAGCAGAAAAGTCCTTGCGCTGCTCCGCGGTCAGGGTGCGCTCGAGGTGCGCGTAGGCATGGTTGACATACGCGCTGTAGCGCGAGCGCATCACGGTCTCGGCCGTGGCGGCCTTCTGCGTGCCATCGATGATCGGGCCGCAGCAGGTCTCGTAGGCTTTTCCTGATCCACAGGGACAATCGCTCATCCCCGCGATTTCCGACGCGGCGGAGGCAGTTGGCAACCCGGAAGAGCGTGCCTTGCGAGTCGGCGCGCCGGTGCACCGGCTGCGCGGGGAAGCGCGCGTGACACCGGGCGGCACACTTCGGCATGGCGCGTGATCCCTGGCACGATCAGCATGCCGGCGCTGTGGCCGAAACGAGCGTGATGGATTGGAGCCTGGAATCGTTCTTCCCCACCTTCGATGGACCGGAATACCGCCGGTTCACGAAGGACCTCGCCGCATCGCTCGCCGCGGTGCAGGCACGGATCGAGGCGCAGGACGCCTTCGAGCCGGCGGCCTATGCGGGTTGGGAGGCGATCATCCTCGGCTACGAGGAGGTGGTCCGACGTCTCGGGCACCTCACGGCCTATCTCGAGTGCCTCACCGCGGCGGACGCGTCGAACGAAGCCTACCGGCGCGAGTTTGCGGGACTCGCGCTTCATACGGCGGAGGTGAAGAAGCTCGAGGTGGCGCTGGTCGACGTGCTCGGTCGCGCGCGGCACGATCAGGTGGAAGCGCTTTTGAAACGCGATGCCCTCGCGAGTGCGGAGTTTTCACTGCGGCGCTGGCGGGAGAAAGCCCGGCGGACCATGGCCCCGTCCGAGGAGACGCTGGTGGCGGATCTCGAGGTCGACGGGCTCAAGGCCTGGTCACGGCTCTATGACATGCTCTCCGGCACGCTCGAGTTCACGCTGCGGCATCCGGACGGACGCGAGGAGCGCGTGCCGGCCGCGCGACGTCGCGCCCTCATGGCGTCCGCGGATCGCGGCTTGCGCGCCGCGGCATTTGCCGGCGGAAACGAGGCGTGGCGCTCGGTCGGTCCAACCTGTGCCGCCGCCCTGAACGCGATGGCCGGCGCGCGCCTGACCTTGAGCACGCGCCGGGGCGAGAGGCATTTTCTCGAGTCGGTGGCGTTTGAGCATCGCATCGGCCTGGCCTCGCTGGAGGCTCTGCAGGCGGCGCTGATCGACCGCGCTGACGTCGCGCGCGGCATGGTGCGGCTGAAGGCGCGCAAGCTCGGCCTGCCGGCGATCGCCTGGTACGACCTGGAGGCGCCGACGCCGGGCGTCGATGGAGGATCCGTTGCGCCGCTCACCTGGGAGCAGGGTGTCGCCTGGGTGGAGGCGGCGTTTTCCCGGGCGTATCCGGCGCTTGGCGACTTCGTGCGGGCGGCGGTGAGCCGGCGGTGGTTCGACCACGCGCCGCGCCGCGGCAAGCGCCCCGGCGCCTTCTGCACCAGCTCGGCACTCACGCACGAATCGCGGGTGTTCATGACGTTCGAGGGTGTGATGAACGATGTGGTGACCCTGGCGCACGAGGTCGGGCACGCCTGGCACGCGCACGTGCTGCGCGCCGCGCGTCCCCTTGCGTCGGCGTATCCGATGACGCTCGCCGAGTCGGCCTCAACCTTCGCCGAGATGCTCTTGATCGAAGGGCTGCTCGAGGATCCCGCCGTGCCGGCGGCCGTGAAGCTGGCGTTGCTCGACTCGCAGGCCCGCCAGGCCACGGGCTTCCTGCTGGACGTGCCCGCACGGTTTGAGTTTGAGCGCAGTTTCCACGAGGAGCGGGCGCATGGCGAGGTGCCGGCGGCGCGCTTGGGTGAGTTGATGGTCGCGGCGCAGCGCAGGCTGTTCGGCGACATCCTCGCGGCGGGCGAAGAGGACCCGCTTTTCTGGGCGTCGAAGCTCCACTTCTACATCGCGGACGTCCCGTTCTACAATTTCCCCTACACGGTCGGTTTCCTGCTCAGTCGAGCACTGTTCGACCGCTTCAGGAAGGAGGGGGCAGGTTTTCTTCCTGTCTACGAGGCGTTTCTCGCCCGTTCCGGCTCGGCGACCTGCGAGGTGCTGGCCAGGGAGGTCCTCGGCGTGGATCTCGAGCGCCCGGAGTTCTGGGCCGGCGCCATCGACAGCATGGCCCCTGCGGGCCGGCAACTCGAGGCGATGTTGGGCTGAGCGGCGCCGCGGATGCGTCGCGGAGCCGGCGCGAGGGTGGTGGTCAGGGTACCAGCTCCGACAGGCTGAACGTGAGCGTTGAGGCCACGGGACGTCCTTTTTCCAGCGTGGGAAAGAAGAGGACACTGCGGACCGCCGCCTCGATCGGTCCGTCGCGCTCGGGTGAGCCGGCTGTATCCAGAAAAACACTCGTCACGACGCCATCGGAATCAATGCCGACCCTGGCGGTGCGGTGGACCTGGTCGGCCGGGATCGCACGGGCGATGTCCGCCGGGAGCAGGGGTTTCGCCACCTCCGCCGGCACGTTCTGATCCTGAAACTTAAGTTCCCGCTGGAGCGTGAGGAACGTGTGCGCCTCCGAGCGGGAGATCGGCGTGCGATTCGCGGAGAGGTTTGACGCGAATTCGCGGCCGGCGGCGTAGATGTGGACCTCGGAGCTGTGGACGGCGAACCCGGGAGGAAGTCCATACTGGCTGAGCCGGACATCGCGGGGCTCCCGCGTGAGGGTCGGGAGTTCCGCCAGGGTGAACCGGTTGAAGGCGGCCGGACTGCCGGGTGGTTGGATAACCGTGAGCAGCAGCGCCCACGCGCCGTGCACGTCCACGGGAGATGACACGGTGAAGGTGACGTGGAGCGCATCGAACGCATCGCCAGCGCCGCTCAGAATGGCCTCCCGCAGGTCCGTCGGATCGACGTCGGCGACACGAGCGTCGCGCATGGCGGAGTCAGCCCGGCGCTGGGCGTCGATCATGGCGGTGTCGCGCTGCTGGGCCGGAAGGCGCGAGGCGTAGCTGGCAGCGTCCGCCAGTTCGCGCTGGGCCCGATCGACGCGATCCTGGACCTCGCTTTGCTGGGCGAGCATCGCCCCGTGTTGCTGGATCGCCTGCATCTCGGGATCGCTCGCCGGGCTGAACGCGCGCTCGGATTTGAGGTCTCCGATCGTGACGTGCGCTGATGTGATCTGCGGGCCGCGCTCGGCACGAATCCCGCGGACTTCGGACGAACGCACCGTCGCCGGTCCCTGCGTCGTCTCGAGCAGGATGGACCTGCGCCGGTAGTCTTCGACGCGTCCCTCGGCTGACGGGAGTTTCACCATGACGTCGAGGCCGACAAAGAGCACCAGACCGCCCGCTTGGGTGTCCGGGGCTTCCGGGGCCGCGCGGCCGCAAACGGCGGTAGCCAGGCTTAGAAGCACGACCGTACGGATCATGCGAACAGCGGCGCAACGTGGGGGGATCATCGTTTGGCGCGAGTTGGACGGGCACTCAGGGCTTGGGGAGCGGGAGCGTAGTCGGATCGAAGGGATTGTCCAGGAGCCCCGGGGGCAGGGCAGGCCTCAGCGGCGCGAGGTGGAGGCGAGCGCGCGCACGCGCGCCTGAAACAGGGCGAGATCGCCGCCCGGGCGGATCCCGAGGGCACGTTCGATGGCGGCGAGGGCTTCGGAGTAGTGGCGCAGCCGCACCTGAAGGTTGGCGAGCTTGAGATTGGCGCCATAGGCGTGCTCGCCCGGTGTCGCGGTCGATGCCTCGTAGTGGATAAGCGCGCGCGAGGTGTGGCCCTGCGCCTCCTCCGCGGTGCCGAGGTCGAGCAGCGCCCGGCCGTTGAGGGGATCGCGGTCGAGGAGTTTCTGAAGCAACTCGGCCGCGTCCGCCCAGGATTCGCGGGCGAGGAGCACCTCGGCGTGCACCTGCATGAGCTGAACTTGGCTGCTTTCGTCGGCCAGTTCGCTGGCGCTGGCGAGGGCGGTCTCCGCCGCCTCGGGTTGACCGGTGGCGAGGAGGCTCCGGGCGAGGCGCGTCAGGCGAGATACTCCGAGTTCGGGCGCATGCGCGGCGGCGGCCCGATAGACGGCGATGGCTTCCGCATGGAGACCGTGCCCGGCACACAGATCGCCCAGCAGCAGCGCCCCGTCGCGCTCGAGCGCGCCCAGGCTGCGCGCCGCGTCGAGCTCCGCGATCGCCTCCAGGATGCGATCCTGCGCCTGCAGGGTCCCGGCCAGGAGCAGCCAGAAGCGCGGCTCCCGCGGACGCAGCACCACGAGTCGGCGGAGCAGTGCCTCGGCCCGGGCGTGCTGGGCGGATTCGACGTAGATCGCAAGTAGGCCCTCGATCCAATCGGAGTTGTCAGGGTCCCGTGAATACGCCTGCAGGTACGAGGCCTCCGCGGCAAGGGGGTTGCCCGTGCGCAGCTGGCAGAAGCCGAGCATGCCGAACACCCGGGGCTCGGTCTCCCCCAGCGCCAGCACGCGCGCAAGGCATGGCACGGCCTCCGCGTAGCGCCCGGTGGCGTAATAAAGCACGCCGAGGTTCTCCCAGGCGCGCAGGAACGTCGGAAACTTCGTGACCGCCGTCCGCAGACGCGCCTCGGCCTCCGCATGGCGGCGCTGTTCATAGTAGACGTTTCCGAGCACGAAATCGAACGCCGCGCTCGTCTCCGCCTCGCTCACCATGCTCTCGAGCAGGGTCAGGGCGAACTCCGGGCGCGCGGCGACCATAGGCACGACTTTCTCATACATCGCGTACTCGACCTCCGTCATGACCGGCTCGCGTTCCTTCAGGAAACCGTAGGACTCGTTGATGATACGGTCGGGATCTGGAGCGACGGGGTGGTTGCGCGGGCCTTCCGCGGCGATGGCCGGGGCGGCGAGCAGGGCGAGACTGCCGACGAGGACGAACGCTCGGGACGTCATGGCTTAATCGGCTGCAAACGGGTTTGCGCTGGGCGCGCGCACGAGCACGGGCAGTTCCGCCAGGCAGCGCACCTTCTGGCCGCGCCGTATGGCCGGGCGAAACCGCCATCGTTCCACGGCCGCGACGATGAGCCGGTCAAACTCGGGATGCGCGCCATGCAGGACACGCACGTCCTGCACGGTGCCATCCGTATTCACCACAAGGAGAAGACGCACCCGGGGGTTGCGGACCTTCTCCAGCAGACTGTTGGGAATCTCCGGCACTTTCCGGAAGATCGCCACGGCGCGCTGGTCAACCTCGGTCGGTTGGTAGACGTGATGGGCGGCGGGTTTCCATGCTTCGAGCCGGGGATTGAACTGGCCCGGCGCGTAGTCAAAGTGCGGCACGTAGGCGGGGCGCGCATCCTGCACGAGGGCCTCCGCCGGCAGTGGGATCGCCTGGAACTGGACCGTGCTCGGCGCGGGCCCGCTGTCGAACGCGAGCGGCGCCGGGGGCAGGGCGACGCCGTCGGCCTCGGGCGCGGCTGGAGGTGGCGGCGGCGGTTCGGGCGCGGGAATCGACACGACGGCATCGGCGGTCCGCTCCTGGCGCGGCGCTGGTTGCCGCGAGAACAACGCCAGGCCGGCCGCAAGCGTACCCGTGAACGCGATACCGCCGGAAATCCCGAGGAGCGGGGCGATCCAGGCGCGGGTCGGGGACGGAGATGGAGATGCGGGCTGCACGGCGCGGGTCTCACTCAGTGGCAAGCGCGGTGGCGAAGAGCACCGTGCCGATGCCGGCGGCCTTGGCTTCGGCATGGACGTGGGCGAACATGCCATGGCTGGCGTGGCGGTCGGCGCGGATGATCAGCGGTGCTCCCGGGTCGAGCGCGGCCTGTTTCAGCGCCGGGCCGATCTGCTCCGCGCGGACTTCCTGGCCGTCGAAGAAGATCCGGTCATCCGCGCTGATCGCCACAAGCATCGCGTTCTGCATCGGGCTGCCGGCGCCGCTCACCTCGGGCCGCTCCACTTCGATACCCGGGTCGTGCACGAAGACACTGCTCACGACCAGGAAGATCACGAGCACCAGCATGCAGTCGACCATTGGCACCACGTCGATGTGAACCGATTCGTGCCGGCGTGTCCTGGCGGCGCCCTCAAACATGGCCGGTTCCTTCGAGGTTCTGTTGCTCGAGCGCGGCGACCACGCGGTGGGTCCGCTGCACCTGGCGATGCGCGGCATGGATCAGGAGCACGCCCGGAATCGCCACGGCGAGCCCGGCGGCGGTGGCAATCAGCGCCTCCGAGATCCCCGCGGCCAGTCCGCCGGCCACCTGCGCGGTGCCGCCGGCCGCCAGGTGCGAGAACGTCCGTATCATGCCCGTGACCGTGCCAAGCAGGCCGAGGAGCGGCGCCGCGGCCACCATCGCCGCGAGGAGGGAACGCTCGTGCTCAAAGCGGTCGTGCAGCGCGTCACACTCGCGGCGCAGCCGGAGCAGTTCGCCCGGCCGGGCGTCCAGCTGGCGCGGCAGATCGTGCCTGTGCCGCACCAGATGCAGCAGCAGCGTGAAACCCCGCGAATAGAGCAGCACGGAGAGGCCGAGGATCACCCAGACCACCGGTCCGCCGTGGTGCATGGTGGCACGAAGGTTCTGGATGAGTTCGATCATCGGGTTTGCAGCTCCGCGGAGGCCCGCGCCTCTTCCATCGCGGTGGAGAGATCGAAGGCGTGCCGCTCGAGAAGAGCCATGGATTTGTGGATACGGTGTGAGAGGAGGCCGTGCACCAGGAGTGTCGGTATCGCCACCGCCAGCCCGAGGGCGGTGGCGACGAGCGCCTCTGAAATTCCGCCGGAAAGGCGGGCCGCGCTTCCGGTACCGAAGACGGTGATGAGGGTGAAGGTCTTGATCATCCCCGTCACGGTGCCGAGCAGCCCGAGGAGCGGTCCCGAGGTGGCGATCACGGCCAGCAGCGGCAGCCTGCGCTCCTGCGTCATGCGCTGCCTGAGCACGAATCCCTGGAGCAGCTCGTCGAGCAGCGCGCGCGGCGCGCGCGCGTTGTCGAGCCCGAGCATGAACAGCCCGCGCGTGGTGGACTGAAGTCCGGGCAGGCGCGCCCGTGCGTCCTCGAACTCGCCGGCGGCGATGCGCCGGAGGGTGTCCTGGACGGCCGAGGGCGGATCGAGCCTGAGTTGGCGCAGGTCCGCGAGTTTCATCCCGACCAGGGCGGTCGCGACGACGCCGAGTGCGAGGATGATGTAGCCGACCACGCCGCCCTTTCGGATCTCCGCGACGAGGCCGCCGCGGGAATCGAGAAGTTCGAGGGCCTTGCCGGAGGCGTCGAACGGCGCATTGGCCGGCTCGCCGCGCATCAGCGCCGCCGCCTCGGCGGCTTCCCAGCCCGGTATGGAACGGGTGGAGACATGGTCCGAACCGCGGCGCGCCTGCACCACGCCGAACAGGTCGCCCGAATCGGAGCGGAAAAAGACCGCAGGCCCGGCGAAGGCGAAGCGGCCGGCGAAGAGGACGTTGTCGCGGTGACCGAGGGTGGATCCCGGCGCCGTGTATCCGCCCAGTTGTGTTTGCAGCCGCGTGACGAGTGTATCGGCGGCGTCGAGCGCGGCAAACATCGCCTCGCTCCGACCGGTGGATTCGAGGCGTGCGCGCAACTCCGCAAGGCTCGCGCCCGCGCCCGGCTGTTCGCCGGGGGACATCGCCGCCTCGGCCGCCTTCACCGCATCGAGCATCACCTGGGCGATGTAGCTCATGTTGCGCTCGAGTGCCGTGCGCTCGGCACGCAGCTCCCGGGCCTGGACCGCCATGCGCGATTTTCCCACCAGCAGGCCGGCGATCCGCGCCTCCAGGCGCAGGACCTCGGCCTCCGCGGCGTGCAACGCATCCATGCGGGGCGCGCGCTCCTCCGCGATCGCGCGCCGGGCGGCGGCGAGTTCCTCCGTGGTCGCCTCAATGCGGGCGGCGTACTCGAGAGCAGCGCGCGCCGCGAGCGTTTCCACGGGCTCCTCATCAGCCGCGGCACAGGTCGTTGCGGCGACCAGCCAGGCCACGATCGGCAACACTGCGGATGGAATGCCGCGACGTGTCACGGGGAGGAGGCCGGCGTCGCAGTTCCGACGATCTGGACCGGGCCGAGCAGGATGCCGGGGTCGCGCTCCTGATGAAACACCGCGATCATGCCTTCCACCGCATCGGCGGCCGCGGGCGTCGCCTCCCAGCGCCACCCGGCGGGACCGGGCCGGCCGAGATACGCGAGGTGCTGTGCCCGGTCGTAGGCGTAGGCATGGCTGAGGCCGACGTGGAGCACCTCGAGCAGTCGCGCGCGGTCCGATCCGTCGAGCAAGAGCTCCTGCTCGGCGAGGGTGAAGGTGCGGTTGAAGGCGGCACAGCGCCCGAGAATCGTCGCGAGATGTTGGATACGTTCGGCCGTCCCGAGCGTTCCATCCTGGATGCTGCGGAACGGCAGCTCGAGGCCTCCGGAGAGGCGCGGCGGGAGGAAGGGCCGCAACGCGACAAGGCGCTGGACGGTCGCGTCCGTGCGGCGCGTCGCAGACTCAAACACCTCACGCGCCCGGAGGTTTTCGGGATCCTCCACACCCGGGGCGGCGCCCTCGGCGCGGATCTCAGACTCGAGCCGGCCGGCCTCGCTCTCCAGCGACGCCACGCGGGCCTGCATGGCCTCGATCGCGGCGTCCAGCGCGGCGCGCTGCGCGTGCCAGTCGCTGTGCAGCTTCGATAGTTCGACGCGCAGCCGCGCCCACTCGGTCGCCGCACGCTGCACCGAGCCCACCGTGTCCGAGGCCATCCCCGTGGTCGCAGCGAGGACGAGGCCTGCCGCGAGTGCGGCAAGTCGGACGGACGTGTGTGCAGGACGTGTCGTCATGCGTGCACAGCCAACGTTGGGGGGACCGATCCGAAGTCTCTGACGGGCGGCGAACGTGGCTTGTCGCCGTGGGGTTGGCGACCGAAAAAACGCGATCCTGCGGGCGTGGCCTCAGCCGGCCGGCCCGCGGCCTGCGAGGTGCACCAGGTAGGCGACGTAGCCGGCGAAGAGCAGCGCGCCTTCCCAGCGTTGCAGCCGGAAGCCCGTCTTCATGAACGGGAGGAGCAGCACCGTGAATCCAACCATCACGCCGATATCGAAGCCGCGCAGGTCATATGCGCGCAGCGGTTCGACCGCTCCGGCGGCGCCGAGGATGCCGAGGACGTTGAAGATGTTCGATCCGACGATGTTGCCCACGGCGAGATCGGGCTGCCGCCGGAACACCGCGATAAGCGAGGCGGAGAACTCCGGCAGGCTCGTTCCGATCGCCACGATGGTGAGGCCGATCACGGCGTCGCTCACCCCGGCGGCGCGGGCTATCGTCGTCGCGCCATCGACCATCAGGCGCGCACCGAGGGCGAGGCCGAGGAGGCCCCCGACGATCATGGCGAAATCGCGGCGGGCCGAGCCGGCGGGCGTGGGCACGGACGCGGCGTACTCCTCGCGCAGGGCCGGTGTCTGCTCGCGTCGCGCCGCGCGCACGGTGAGCACGGTATAGGTCAAGAGGCCGACCAGCAGGAGCACCGCCTCGCCGCGGCCGACGCGTCCGTCGGAGAGCACTACGGCGGCGACGAGCGTGGCGAACAACGCGACCGGCATGTCCACGCGCAGGATCTGCATGTCCACGCGTAGGGGAAAGACCATCGCGCAAATCGCGAGGATGCAGCCGATGTTGCTGATGTTGGAGCCGACGACGTTGCCCACCGCGATGTCGCCGCGGCCGGAGAGGGCCGCGCCGATGCTGACAAAGAGTTCGGGGCTGCTCGTGCCGAAGGCGACGATGGTCAGGCCGATCACCAACGGCGACACGCCGAGACGGCGTGCCAGGCGCGACGATCCGCGGACCAGGCCCTCGCCACCGACGGAAAGAAGGGCCAATCCCGCGAGAACGAACAGCCAGGGCATGTCGGAAAGCATCGGTGGCGCGTGCGGTGCCGCGGCGTGCGGCACTCGGTGATTCCTTGGATCGGTCTACCCGTGGGGCTGTCCGTGCGGCGGCATCTGTACGACCACCAACGGCAGCGAGGCTTCCGCGCGCCCGTCGACGCTCAGGTCGATGGCATATTCGTCGAAGCGCTCGAACTTCAGCTGATGAATGTTCAGCACCATGTTGATCGCCATGGATTCCCGCTGCGGCGGCAGGCGCACCTCGAAATTGGCCCCGATGGGGGGGACGATGCGGCGCCCGTCGGCGTCGATGAATGCAAGCTCAAGCGAGTGCGGACCCTCCTCGCCGCGCGAGACGCGCAGGCGGATGGCGATCGCGCACTGCGGGTGGAGAACCGGGGCCTCCCGTGCAAAGATGCCGTCGAAGGCGCCGAGCAGGCTGAGCTTGCCGGCGTAATCCACCGCGGCGTCACAAAGAGCGAACACCTCGACCTTCATGGGAGCGATCCGGTCGGCACAGGCGGGGTTTCGAGCGCCGCACAGGCGTCCAGAACGGCGAGGACGCGCTGTTCGAGCAGCGGCACGGAGATGTCGGGCGTCGCCACGTCGAGGTCGTGGACCGCCCAATACTCCACGCGCTCCTCCCAGTCCGGGAAGAGCGTGCGCATCAAGGGACGGTGCTCGATCTCCTTGACTGCGATGATGCGCGCGGCGCGCTCCAAATCGGTGCGGGCAAGTTGCACGGGGTGGGAGCCGGTATGGTGCAGCGCGATGCCGCGCGCGGCGAGGGCGAAGCGCGTGTAGAGCGAGATATCACCCTCGCCGGCCACCAGATGCGTGGCCAGGCCGCGCGAGAACGCGCGCACCTGCAGCTGGCGCTGCGTTGCATGGAAATTGAAGACCGCCTCGGCGAAGCGCGAACGGTAGAAATTGCCGGAACAAATGAACAGGATCTGACGCATGTGGGAGTGACCGCGACCAAAACCTCCGCGCGCGACGAATGGAATCCCGAAATCTCCGGAATCGCTCGAGGTCCGCGAATGAATTGCGATGTGCCCGATCCTTGTGTTGGAATGGTGTCATCGTGAGCACTCGAGCACTTCGGCTGCGTCGCTGGGCCATCATCGTGGCTGCGGCATTCGCGCTCTACAACATCGTCGGCTTTCTCGTGCTGCCGCCGATCGTCCGGTCCCAGATCGAGCAACGCGCCGCCGCCGCGCTTGATCGCGAGGTCCACGTCGAGGGCGTGCGGATGAACCCGCTCTCCTTCGCCATCGCGGTGCACGGCCTGCGCGTCGTGGATCGCGACGGCGCCGATCTTGCGTCGCTGAAGAAACTCTACCTCAACGCCGATCCGGTTACGTCGCTCTTCAAGCTGGAATGGCACCTCGCGGAGTTCCGCCTCGTGGAACCGCGCGCCCGGCTCGTGATCGACGAGTCGGGCGAGGCCAACGTGGCCGACCTGATCGCCCGGTACTCCACGACGTCCGACGAGCCCGAACGCGCATCGGGCGGGCTGCCGCGGGCCGGGGCCGACGCAGTGCGGATCGAGCGCGCCTCGATCGAGTTCGCCGACCGTTCGCGCGCCACGCCGTTTCACACGGTGGTCGGGCCGATGACCTTCGAGCTGGACCGATTCACCACGCGGCCGGATGCGGCGAGTCCCTACACGTTTGCCGGAACGACCAACACGTCGGAATCCTTCCAGTGGTCGGGAAGCCTCTCGGCGGCCCCGCTGGGTTCGGAGGGGCACATCGAGTTCTCCGGGTTCTCGATTCCCAAGCACATGCCGTTCGTGGAGGAGCTTGTCCCCGCTTCGGTGGACTCGGGTCTCGTGTCGTTCAAAGGCAACTACCGCGTGGGTCTCGCCGGCGGCCTGATGGCGGTGATCGAGGACACGACGCTTGCGGTCGACGGGCTCAGCCTCTCCGAGCGCGGCGCGGCCGACGCGCTCGTGAAGGTCGGGCGCGTCCAGGTGGATATCGCGCGGGCGGACGCCGTGGAGCGCACCGCCGAGATTCCGCGGGTCGCGCTCGACGGCCTCGAGATCTACGCGACGCGCGAAGCGAGCGGAGCGATCGATCTGCTTCGACTCGTCCCGGCCGCGCCCGAGGGGGCAGATGGCGCCACGCCGTCGCCGGCATCCACGGCGGATTCCGGACCCGCCGTGAGCGCACACGTCGGCACGCTTGCCGTCACCAACGCGCGCGTATCCATCGTGGACCGCTCCAATCCCCGCACGGCCCGGCTCCTTCTCGACCAGATCGCCATCACAGCGTCCAACCTCGGGACCGACCTCGACCGCGAGGTCGCCCTGGAAATGAGCGCACGCTGGAACGAGCGCGGCTCGATCACCGCGAACGGGACGGTCCGCGCCCTGCCGGCGGCCGCCACGCTCGAGGTGAAGGGCGGCCTGATCGATCTCGCCCCGCTCGACCCGTTGCTCGCGCCGTTCATCGACGTGCGCATCAAATCGGGGGATATCTGGTTCGCCGGAGAAGTCGAGGCCGCGATCGGGGCCGATGGCGCGCCAACGATCGCCTGGCGCGGTGATGCCGGTCTGGATACGCTCTCCGTTTTCGGCGAGTCGGCGGAGTCCGAACTCGTGGGCTGGAAGCGCCTGGCGTTCACCGGCACGGAGTTCACCCTCGAGCCGCTCGCGGTGTCGGCCCGGGAGATCGCGCTCGTCGAGCCGGTCGCCCGGGTGGTGGTGAAGGAGGACGGCACGATCAACCTCCTCGCCGTCATGCCCCAGCGGGTACAGGACGGCGAGACCCCGACGGCGGAGCCGGCCCCTTCGCCGTCGGCTTCGACGACGAGCGAGCGCCTTGCCGCGGCGACGCACCAGAAGCTCGACTTCGACGCGCGCATCGATGCGGTCACGGTCACGGGCGGACGCGTGAGCATCGCCGACGCGTCCTTCAAGCCGGGCTTCTCCGCCGAGCTGCGCGATTTCACGGGTTCGATCCGCGGGCTGTCCTCGGCCAATCTCGCGCGGGCCGATGTCGACCTGTCGGGTTCGCTCAACGGCGTCGCGCCGCTGCGCATCTCGGGGCAGATCAATCCGCTGGCTGACGACGTCTACAGCGACGTGAGCGTCGTGTTCAGCAACATCGACCTGCCGGTGTTCTCGCCCTACGCGGGCCGGTTCATCGGCCAGAAGATCCAGAAGGGCAAGCTGCGCATCGACGTCGGCTACAAGCTCTCGCAGCGCGACCTCGCGGGCGAGAACCGGATCCTGTTCGACCAGTTCTACCTGGGCGAAAAGGTGCAGAGTCCGGATGCGCTCAAGCTCCCGGTCGGTCTCGCCCTGGCCCTCCTGCGTGACCGCAACGGGCAGATCTCACTCGACGTGCCGGTCCGGGGCAACCTTGACGATCCAGATTTCAAATACGGCCGGGTGGTCTGGCAGACCCTGGGCAACATTCTGGTGAAGGCGGCGACCTCGCCGTTCTCCATGCTCGGCGGCATGTTCGGCGGCCGGGATCTCGACCTGAGTCATGTCGACTTCGCGTCGGGATCGGCCGCGCTCACCGAGGATGCCTCGAAGAAGCTCGAGGTCCTGGGCAAGGCACTCTTTGAACGCCCCGCCCTCCGGCTCGAGATCGTCTCGCCCCCGTCGCCATCGACCGACCGCGACGGGCTGGTCGGGCAGAAGTTCGCACAGATGCTGCGCGACGAGAAGCAGCGCCTCGCCACCGCTCCGGCAGGGGCGGCCGCGCCGGACCGGCCCGCGGCGGACGCGCCGGCGACGGGCGCCGGCGAAGCTGCGGCGGGGGTCGATGTCGCACCCGAGGAGGTGAACGCGCTTATCGCCAGCCTGTTCGTGCAGACCTTTCCGGCCGAGGCCGAGGCGGGGACCGCGGCGGCCGCTGCCGCCGGGGTGGCGCCGATCGCGAGCGCGGAGCCGGCGGAAGAGGAGCGGCCGGGTTTGCTGCGTCGGGCCTGGCGCTCGGTTTTCGGTGGCGGGGACGAAGCGGAAACGGCGGCGACGCCCCCGCCTGCCACCCAGGCGCACCCGGAGATCCCGTCGGAGTCCGGCGCGGAGCCTCCGCTCACGCTGGAAGGCATGCGCGACCGTTTGTTCGCGTCGATCGAGGTGAGCGAGGAGGAGTTTGCCGCGCTCGCCCGAACGCGTGCGGCCGTCCTCCGGGATGCCCTTCTCGCCGACGGCCAGATCGAACCGGAGCGCGTTTTCCTGATCGACTCGACCACCGTCCCGGATGGCGCCACGGGCTCGCCCGACGGCGGCCGCGTCTTCTTCACGCTGCAGTGAGACGCGACGACCCGCACCCTTGCGGGGTGCGGGTCGTGTCCTCGGCGGCGCGCGGCCCTGCGGGTGAGCGGCGTGGAGCCGATCAGTTCGCGGGTGCCTTCACCTGCTCGATCGAGCACCCGGCTTCGCGGAGCGCGTGGAGGAGCCCGTCCGTGCCGGCGAGATGGGCGACGCCGACGAGCACGAATTCGGTCGGCTCGCTCCCGAGCATCGCCTCGATCTCCGGCATCCACGCCTTGTTGCGCTGCACCAGCAGCTCCTCGTAGACCTTCGGGAACTCCTTGCGCAGTTCGCCGGACATCAGTGTATCGATTTTCTGGAGATCGCCGGTCCGCCAGGCTGCGACCAGATCGCCGAGCAGGGTGGGGAGGCGCTCCATGTCACGCAGCGTCGAGAGGACGAGCTGGTCCTCCTGCCCCTTCCCGATGTTCATGACGAAGGCGATCTGCTCATCCACCGTCTCCAGGCCCTGGACGGGCTTGCCGGCGGCGCGCGCCTTCCTGTCGAGTTGCACGTCGACCCCCTCGGGCGTGAAGCCCATGCGCTGGGCCTCGATCGCGAAGATCGTGACGGCGATCATCGATGGTTTGAAGTTCTGGATCGCGGCCGTGGGAATCCCGGCCTTGCCGCAATAGGCCTCGACCGCGGCCCACGCCTCCTCGGAGAGCACGCCGGGCAGGGTCTTGCCATCGGGCAGCACCGCCTGTGCGAGCATCTTGCCCTGCGTTTCGGGTGACTGCATGGCAGCGAGATCCGTCTCGAACCAGAGCACATCAGATGCGTCGAACGCGACCGAGTATTCGGCCGGGATCGGCAGGTCCGATGGACGGAGGGTGTGGCAGGTGCCGCCGAGGTAGAGCGTCTGTCCGTCGCGGCTCACCTTAAACACCGAAGACTCGGCGTGGAGGAGGGGAGCCGCGGCCAGCACCGCGAGCATGGCCGCGAGGTGGCGGAAGAGTGCTTTCCCGGCGCGGGGAGTGGTGTGAAGGTGGACGTTTGGTGCGTTCATCGGTGGCAGACTGTAGTGAGGATTTGTTACCGGTTGATTACCGCGGCATCCTGTTTGTGTCTTGTTCGCAGGTGGATGAGCGGGGACGAGGACATGCGCCGTGATTGCGGAGCGGGGGTGAAGCTGGTCGGCGAGACGTGCGCCTTGAAAACGCCAAGGGCGCACAGCGGTTGCCCACGTGCGCCCTTGCGGCAGTCACCGCGATGCGGTGCACCAGGGGTGCGCTCAGGTCTCGTAGGGCTGGAGCATCTTGTCGACCGGCACCTTGTCGAGCCGGGCGAACACGGGCACGCCGTGGTCAAAAGGCACGGCGTTCTCGCCCTGGATCAACGGCGTGGCGTAGCGCACGAACTGGTGGTTCATGCTCACGCCGTCTTCATTGACCCATTCGCGTGGCAGCTTCTTCACACCGTTGGCGATCTCGGCGAGGTCGGCCAGGCCGGTCTCGCACACATAGTGGTCAGCCTCGCCGCGCACCAGCGTGACCATCTTGTCGGTCACGCCGGAGACGGCGGCCTTGACGGCGGCTGCACCGGCCATGAACGCCTCGTCGACGTCGGCCTTGGAGGCACAGTGGGCGGCGGCGCGCTGTGGATGGCCTAGGCGGGCGGCGCGTGCCTTGATCCCGAGGTGTTTCTCCACGAGATCGCGGAGGTAGTCGCCGGCGCCGCCGAGCTGCGAATGGCCGAAGGCATCGGTCTGGCTCGAGGCGGTGGAGACGTAATTGCCGTCCGGGTCAACGAGGCCTTCGCCGACCACGATCAGGCAATACTTCTCGCGCTTGAGCACGCGACGGACGTCCTCGACGAACTTCTCCGTCGTGAAGGGGACTTCCGGCAGGTAGATCAGGTGCGGGGGATCGTAGGGATGATCGCGGCGCTTCGCGAGTGCGGCGCCGGCGGCGATCCAGCCGGCAGTGCGGCCCATCACCTCGACGATCGTCACCAGATCGTGCTGGCCCATGGCCTCGGCATCGCACGCCAGTTCCTTCACCGTCGTGCAGATGAATTTCACCACGCTCCCGTAGCCGGGGCAGTGGTCGGTGATCGGCAGGTCGTTATCGATCGTCTTCGGGATGCCGATGACGCGCAGATCGTAGCCCTGCTGCTGGGCGAGCTTGGAAATCTTGTCCGCCGTGTCCTGCGAGTCGTTGCCGCCCGCGTAGAAGAAGTAGCGGATATTGTGGGCCTTGAACACCTCCAGCACGCGGTCGTAGTCCTGCTGCTTCTTGAGCTTGTAGCGGCAGGTGCCCAGGGCGGCGCCGGGCGTGTGTTTGAGCCCGCGGATCGTCTGCTGCGACTCGGCGGCGAGATCGACGAAGTCTTCGTTGAGGATGCCGAGAACCCCATTCACGCAGCCATAGATCTCCTCAATGCAGCTGTGGTTGAGCGCTTCGCTGACTGCGCCGGCCACACTGGCGTTGATGACGGCCGTGGGGCCGCCGGACTGGCCGATCAAGCAATTGCCGGTGAGTTCTGCCATGGTGAAAATGCTTTGGATGCGAGTGGTGTTAGGAACGGAGAGGCAAACCGGACCCTCCAAGGCGTGGCAAACTCTAAATCCCGGCTTTCACGTAGGGTGGGCCGCGCGCGGCATCGCGAGATCGCTCCCGCTCCAGAGCGAAAGCGGGGCGACGCCCGCCGGAATCCTGCTCGGGCTGCGGGCCGACGCGCAGCGATGGGTCAGGCGGATAGTCGCGGTGGCGACACGCGTCATCGGAGCGGCTCTCCGGGGCGGTGCCGTCCCGCGTCGCACAGCGAGTCAAGCGAGCTCCGGAGCGTGGCCGGAGAGCTTCGGTGCATGCAGCCCGTGTGTGCGATGGTCGTTTCCACCCTTGACACTGCGATCTGCGGGTTGGCAACCTCTCGCCCTTTTTCGCCCGCCATGCAACCGACATTCCGCCCGCACAAGAAGAAGCGCGCCCGCAAGATTGGCTTTCGCGCCCGCAATTCCAGCCATAAAGGCCGCAAGGTCCTCAAGAACCGACGCCTGAAGGGTCGCAAGCGCCTCACCGTCGTCTGATCCGGCTCACCGCCGGTTTTCCCCGGCCATGCGACTCCGCTCCAGGCAGCATCTGCGACGCCAGGCGGACTTCGCGGCCGTGCGCAACGAGGGCCGCCGCCAGCATGGCGCGGCCTTTATCTTTTCCTTCCGCCGACGTCCGGCGGACCCGCGGTTTGACCTGCCGCGCTTTGCCGTGGTGGCCTCCCGCCGGGTGGGCAATGCCGTGGTGCGCAATCGCTTGAAGCGGCGGATGCGGGAGGTCTTTCGCGAGAACCAAGGGCTTTTCCCCCGCGACGTCGACATCATCGTCACGCTTCAGTCGCGTGCCGTGGAAGCGACGTTCGCCGACCTCGAGCGGTATTTTCGGGCTGCGGCGCATCGGGCGGGATTTTCTGCACGATCGTCCGACGTCGCCGCCGTGGAAGTCTCCCCGCCTGCGCCACCGCCATCGTCATGAGCCCCCTGCCGGAGAAGGCGTCGGCTCCGGCTCCGCGTCCCGCACGGGCTCGCGCAGGAGCGTGGCTCCTCCGGGTTCCGGCACGTCTGATTGAGGGAATGCTCGTGCTTTACCAGCGCCTGCTCTCACCCGTGATCCATGCCGTGGCCGGTCCGGCGGCCGGATGCCGTTTCTCGCCCACGTGCTCGGACTACGCGCGCCAGGCGGTGCGCACACACGGCGCGGTGCGCGGCAGCTGGCTCGCGCTCCGACGCATCCTTCGATGCCACCCCTGGCACCCGGGAGGCCACGATCCCGTCCCGCCACCGTGATCCCTCTGGATCGTTCTCCTTCTCTTTCTCGTTCTCGCGCTCTCCCGCGGCCTCCCGCCGGCCCGCTGTCAGATCGCTGGAACGGCGCATCCGCGTGGTGCGGACGCGGAGGGGACGTGACGGAGAAAGAGAACGAGAACGATTACGATTACGAGAACGAGAAAGACCGTGGCGCCGAGAGAACGCGGATGGTGATAGGGCCCGGCGGGCCCCCGGCCTTCAGTCTTTCAGCCCTTCAGTCCTTCAGCCTTTCTCCTGCCGGGTGATTCTTCTTGCTGGCCCTTTGAGCCGGCGTGTATCCCTCCACCCTTTTCCGCGGCCGCTGAGGCTCGCGTCGCAACCGGGGCCCTGCTTCGGATCGGCCGGGACGTGCGCTTCCGCGGCATTCCCCGGACATGGACAAGAAGAACACAACGATCGGCATCCTCTTCCTCGCCGGCGCACTCGGTCTGATGGTGTACAGCGCGCGGCGCCCGCAGCCACAGCCCGCGCCGGCCCCTGCCGAACAGACCGCCCCGGAGGCAACCACGCCGGCAGGTGCGCCTCCGCCGACCGCCATCGCTCCCGCCACCGGCGTGGAAACGCCACTCGTGCCCGCCGGCGCACCGACATCGACCGGTGGGGGCATCGCACCCGCGGCCGCCGATGCGCATTATGCCGGCCTGATGGACCCGGTGCCGCAGAGCGAGCTCGTCTCTCTTTCCAATGAGTTCGTCGACATCCGCTTCACCCCGATGGGCGGCGCGATCGCAGAGATCTCGCTCAAGAAGTATGCGGCCGAGCGCGATGGCGCGGAGCCCTATGTGCTGAACGCCCGCCGCGTGGCTCCCGCCCTCGGCCTGCTCAATTTTCCCGGCGCGGATCACGCGACCCGCTATGAAATCGCCGGCCAGACGCCGACCTCGATCACGTGGCGAGCGGTCGTCGAGGGACGGTTCGAGGTCACACGCACGTATTCGATTCCACCCGACGACAAGTCCGGCGAGCCCTACCTCATCAGGCACGAAACCGCGTTCCGCAGCCTCGCGGGCCAGCCGCTCACCACGCCCGAGCTCATGTTCAACCTCGGCGTGGCCGAGCCCACCAGCCAGGACGATCTCACGGCGCTCAACGTCGGCGCCTGCCGCGAAAAGGACGTCGAGTTCCGCGGTCCGGGCGAGTTTGTCTCCGGCTGGTTCCGCAACATGACCGGACGCGCTTTCCCGGAGGCCACCGTCCTCACCCTCGACACGGTGGACGTTTCGTGGGCGTCGGTGAAGAACCAGTTCTTCACCACCATCCTCACGCCGGAGAAACCCTCCGGCCGCGTGCTCGCCCAGCGCGTCATGCTGGTGCCCGGGCAGGCAAACCGCGTGGGCATGACCGGCACCTGGGTCACCTCGCCGTTGACGCTGACGGCCGATCAACCGGCCGTCGTGAAGGTCGACTATTACGCGGGCCCCAAGGAGTACAAGCGGCTCAACAACTTCGATCAGGAACAGTACCGGATCATGGAGTGGGGATCGTTCATCGGCATCTTCGCCGCGCTGATCTTCCAGCTCATGAACTTCATCCACGGCCTGGTCGCCGGATCCGACTGGGCCTGGGGCTGGGCCATCATCTCCACGACCGTGATCATCCGCACCCTGATGTGGCCGATCACCGCGCAGGCCGCCCGCTCGGCCAAGCGCATGGGCAAGATCCAGGGCCCGCTCAAGGAGATCCAGGAGAAGTACAAGGACAACCGCGTGAAGCAGCAGGAGGAGACGATCAAGCTGTTCCGCGAGCACAAGATCAACCCCGTCGGCGGCTGCCTGCCGCTCCTGTTCCAATTCCCGATCTTCATCGGCCTGTTCACCATGCTGCGCAGCGCGTCGGAACTGCGTTTCGCGGACTTCCTCTGGATCCACGATCTTTCCGCCGCCGACACCATCGCGCACATCGCCGGTTTCCCGCTCAACCCGATGCCACTTCTCATGGGCGCCACGATGTGGATCCAGATGAAGATGACGCCGACGCCCACCACGGACAACGCCTCGGCCAAGATGATGAAGTTCATGCCGATCTTCATCACCGTGATGTGCTACGGCTTCTCGTCCGGCCTGGCCGTCTACTGGACCGCGAGCAACTGCTTCTCGATCTTCCAGCAGTGGGTCACGAACCGGCGTAAGGACCCGGTCGATACCGCGGCACCCGCGGCCAAGCCGGGGGCCGCCGAGCGTGCCAAGCCCGTGCGCGACGCCCGCGTGAAGAACGTCCAGAAAAAGAAGAAGTAAACCACCCGGGCCGGGCGCAGCCCCCGGGGCCTGCGCAGCCGGCAATCGATCCCTCCGCTCTTCAGTTTCCCAGTCCTTTCCGTATGGCCGGTCACAACAAGTGGTCCAAGGTGAAGCGCATCAAGGCCGTCGTGGATGCGCGCAAGGGCAAGGCCTTCAGCCGCGTGGCCAAGGAGATCACGCTGGCCGCGCGCGCCGGCGGCGGCGATCCGGCGATGAATCCGCGCCTGCGCACGCTCCTGCTCAAGGCGCGCGAGGTGAACATGCCCTCCGACAATGTCGACCGGGCGGTCAAGAAGGGAACCGGCGAACTCGAGGGCCAGCAGATCGAGGAGTTCACCTACGAGGGTTACGGGCCCGGTGGCATCGCCATTGTCGTGCAGATCGCCACGGACAACAAGAACCGCGCCGCCTCGGACGTCCGCTCCGCCTTCACGCGGCACGGCGGCAATCTTGCCGGCTCCGGCGCGGTCATGTTCCAGTTCCAGCACTGCGGCCAGTTTCTCATCGGCAAGGGAAAGACCACGGAGGATGCGCTGATGGAACTCGCGCTCGACGCCGGCGCCGACGACGTCAAGACCAGCGAAGAGGGCTTCGAGGTGATCTGCGGTATCCATGCGTTTGACAAGGTCGCCGCAGCGCTCGAGGCCAGGGGCATCAAGCCCGACTCGTCGGAGATCGTCTACCTGCCCACCTCCACCGCGCCGGTCACCGACCTGAACCAGGCGAAGTCGTTCTACAAGCTCACCTCCGCTCTCGAGGAGCTCGACGACGTGCAGAACGTCTTTTCGAACGAGGAAATCGCCGACGCTCTCGCCGAACAGGCGCAGGCCTGAAACGCGGCGATGGATCGCTTGCAGGCTGCCCGCGAGCGGGCGCCTGCGCGGCGCGGTTTGGCTACCGGCCACCCGCGGGCGGGCGGCCTACGCTTTCTGCAGCGCCGGCGACCAGCAGGTCGTGCGGCCGCCGATCGTCGCGCGCACGAGCGGCACGCCTGTGCCCGGGCAGCGCCCACCCGCCGCCCATCGTTCGTGAAACAGCCAGCCCGGCGGCGGATCGGCCCACCGGCCGTCGGCACCGCCCCGCGCGACTGTTCGCAACGCTCCGCGGCAGACGAAGCGCAACGCGCGGAACAGGGCGGAGCACTCGGGTTCATCCAGCGAACCCGCCGGCCGGGCGGGATGCACCCGCGCCCGCCAGAGGACTTCGTCCGCCATCCAGTTGCCGATGCCTGGAAACATCTCCTGCATCAACAGCACCGCCTTGATCGGCGCCCGTCCGCGTCGCGCCAGAAACCCGTCGAGCCGAGCGCGTGTGAACGCGCGCTCGAGGATTTCGGGCGGACGGCGGGTCCACCATTCCGGCGGCTCGGCACCCGGCGTCCACTCCACGGTGCCGAACATCCGTGGGTCGGTGAAGACGAGCGCACGCGGTCTCTGCCGAAGAACTAGGTGGTCGTGTCTACCAGGCGGATACGCCGGAGGCTCCACGCGGAGTTCCCCGGTCATGCCGAGGTGCACGCCGAGCCAGCCTGCGCCCGCGAAGTGGAACAGCATCTGTTTTCCGGTTCGGAAGCTTCCGGCGAGCGGTGCCCCGTGGAGCGCCGCGGCCAGCGCGGGCGCGTCGATGTCTCGTAGCGGCCGCGCGCGCGGGTGCGCTGCGACGGCGGTCACCACGTCTCGCATACCGGCATCCCAACGCCGGCGCATGTATTCCACCTCCGCGAGTTCAGGCATAACGGGGTCCGGGGTAGGGCGAGGCCTCCGGCCGAGCCGCAATGGGCGCGTGGATACAAGCTCGGCGCGGCCGGAGGCCGCCCCCTGCCGGATCGCATGCCATGTCAGCGGATCACCCAGCGGTAGTGATACTTCGAGAGCATCCTGGGTTTTCCGGCCGTGACCTGTACGACGTCCTCGATGCGGCAACCGCCGAGGCCGGGATAATAGAGACCGGGCTCGACCGTCACCACCGCCCCGGCGCGCAGCCGGCTTTCCCGGCGCCCGAGGCTCGGCGCCTCGTGCACGTCGAGGCCCAGGCCGTGTCCTGTTCCGTGGAAGAAGCCCTGGGAGCCCTTCGGGCCGCGCGTGGTCTCGTAGCCGAGCGACTTGAAATGATCGACCACGCAGTCGTGCACCACGCGGCCGTCGATGCCGGCGCGCACGGTGCCGAGCGCGGCGAGTTGGGCCGACCGCACGGCGGCGACGAGGCGTCGCTGGGCGTCGCTTGGCGCACCCTTGAGGAAGGTGCGCGTCATGTCCCCGTGATAGCCGGTGGCGGCGACGCGCGGAAAGATGTCGACGATGATGAGTTCGTTCGCGCGCAGGGGCCCGATCCCCACGCAATGGGGATCGCAGGCCTGGTCGCCACCGGCGGCGATTGTATTCAAGGAGATCGCACCGGCGCGCAGGCAGGCGATCTCGATCGCCTCGCGCAGCCGCTCGCTCGTGAGCGGGCGGCGTTCGAGCATGAGGCGGCCGCGCGACACCGTGGCGCGGCGCAGCAGCGACTCGACAGCGACAAATCCGGCCGCGCTGCAGCGATTGCCCTCGGCCACGGCCCGTGCCTGGGCGGGAGACTTGATCTCGCGCTCGGGGAAGAGTTCGCCGTCCACCGGCTCGAGGCGGACACGCAACCGCTGCAATTTGCCCGCGAGTCCGAGCGGGAAGTCGGCCGGGACACGAAATGCAGGTATCCGAAAATGGCGGGCAAGCGCGGCAATCACTTCGGCCGGCCCTGCCTGGTCGCGCTTCAGTGTTTGCTTCGCCGTCGCGGTCCACGCCTCCAGCGAGAGGATCTGATCGAGGGCCGATTCCTTGCGGGCACGGCCGAACTCCAGTGCATTGAACACGCCGTATCGCTTGCCGCGCCAGGCGAAGGCGATGAACGGGTCACCGGCGCGAAAGCCGGTGAAATAGAGCTGATCGGCGCCGTGCTCGCTGGCGGAATAAAGCAGGATTGCGGGCGCGCGGGACGGAGAGTGTGCGCGAAGCATGGCTTCATTCAGCGTGCTGTGCCGGCAAAGGCACGTCGATTTCCGCCACCCTGCGGCCGGCCAAAAGGCTTGCCACGTTCACGCGCGACGGAAAATCAGCTGCGTGCCTACGGCCTGGCTTCACTTCCTGTTGGTTTTGGTCGCGCTGGTCTGCTCCAGCGGTTGCGATCGGCGCGTCCCCGAGGCGGCGGCCGAAAGTAGGAGGCCCGCGGCGGGTCCCGATCAGCGTTTCACTGTCGACGTCGGTGGCCAGCCCGTCCGGATGCGTCTGGCCGTGCTCGAGCACGAGCGGAGTCGCGGACTCATGCACGTGCCGGCGATGCCGGAGGACGAGGGCATGCTCTTCGTCTTCCCCGCGCCGCAGCGCATGAGCTTCTACATGCGCAACACGCGCATCCCGCTCGATATCGGCTATTTCACCGCCGACGGCACGTTGCAGGAGGTGCATCCGATGCATCCCTTCGTCGAGGATCCCGTGCTCTCCACGCATCCTGCGATCCAGTTTGCGCTCGAGATGAACCAGGGCTGGTACGCGCGGCAGCGGGTGCGTCCGGGCGCGACGATCGATCTTGCCGCAGTCCGCGCGGCGTTGACCGCGCGAGGGCTTCCCGCTGCGGAGATTCTCGGCCGGCCCTGAAGCCCGGAGCCTGAAGAACGGACGGCCGCGGTCAGCAGACCGCGGCCGTCGTTGAACCCAATCCTGCAGAAACCTGTCGCTCAGGCGAGCGGCAGCACCATGCGCAGTCGCCGCATGGAAAACTTCAGGTTGCCCAGGTGTGCAAGTTGTTCGCGCAGGTCCGAGAGCTGGCCTTCGACGTAGCTCGCGGTCTTCGCGAGGTTGTCGCGCTCGGTCTCGAGCTTGACCAGATGCTTGGTGCGGCGCACGCGAAGGCTGGAGCGGACGCGGGCCATGAGCACGATCGCAGGCAGGACCCGCCGCACGCGCCAGAACTGGATGAAGCGCGCGGAAGTGCCGGCGGTGATCCGCCAGCCGAGGGCGCCGATCAGCGGCGGAAGCATGGCGGACACGCCTTGGAAGAATGACGTCGGCAGCGTGAGGCCGCGCTCGTGCACGACCGCCCCGGCGAGGATGGTGGCCATCGCATACGTTCCCGCGCCCGCGAGATCGGCCTCCATGTCCGGCGAAAGCGCGGGAACGCTGGAGGTGAGACTGTCGCGGTGCTCGTTGCCAAACTCGCGCCAGACGGCGAGGACCTTGTCGCGCTCATCCGGCTGCAGCAGGGCGAGGCGGGCCGAGAAGATGCGGCGCATGAGCGCGGCCTCGAGTTCAGCCTGGGCGTAACCCTTGTCCGTCGCCACGTCCATCGCGCTGGCGGCGTTGCGGACGACGACTTCGTAGTCGCGGTACGGAGACACGCCACGGAAGCGGCGGACCCACTCCTCCCACATCGGGGTGCCCAGCTGGCGGACGCGCGTCTCCAGGTCCTTGACCTCGGTGCCGCGCGCGAGCGTGAGCGTCTGCAGCGCGCTGCGCTCCTGTTCGGTCGCCATGTCGAGCACCTGCTTTACCTCGAGGTCGAGCGGGCGCACCTCGGTCCAGCGGATGCGATCCTGCTCGGCCTTGGCGAGGTTCTCGGCGATCTCGGTGAGCAGGGCCTCGCGGCGGTGCACCTGGCGTTTGAGGCGGAAGATCGTCCACACGCGCACCGCGTGGGACGAGGTGAGAAAGTAGATCGTCGTGGCGAGCACGGCGACACCCGCGGCGATCGAGGCCGGACCCGTGAACCCGATCGCCTCGCCGTCGGCGGCGAGTCCGACCAGGACGGCCGCGGTCGCTGCCCAGGTCAGCGCCGACATCGTGACGATGAACCACCAGCGGTGTTGATCGAGAAAGTGAAAGATCATGACGGGCTTCGATGTTATGTGGACGGATGGAGGCGAGGAGGGATCCTCGATACCGGTATCGGCGGACACTGGTTCGAGCCAAGTCGCAGGCCGCCCCGCGCCGGTCGGATGGATGGTCTCTGAGGAGAATTGACCTTCCTTTGAAACTACCGCGGCACGTGGCGGTAAAAAGTCCGTCAAGTCTTGCGAGCCCCGCCGCGGCTTCCCGCCGCGGCCGGCGCGACGAAGGGAGGACCGCCCCCGCAGGCGGAGGCGGTCCTCGTTAACCAACGGCTGTTCCGCGTCGGCGCGGTCAGCGATTCGCGGCGAACACCGGGGAACTGCCCGCGGTCTCGGCGACGGTGAACGGCACGAGCACCTTCACCGCAGCCGGCTTGCCATCGACCATGGCCGGTTCAAACCGCCATTTCTTCACCGCTTCGCGCGCGGCGTAGCCGAGCGCCTTGTCCGTCGTGGATTTCACCGCGACGTCGACCGGCCTGCCAGCCGGGTCGACCACGAGCACCACCTCGGCCGCGGCACCTGCCTCGGCGAAGCGGACCTCGGGCGCGACAACGGAGACCGGCACCGGGATGCCGGGCCCCTTTTTCGCCGTGGCGACGTAGTCGGACTCCGCCGTATCCGCGGCGTGGATAGCCGTGGAGCCGAGAAGACCGAGACTGAGCATGACGAGCGTATGGATCTTTTTCATGTCTGAAAACCCGCACAGGGCGGGTACGATGTATCTTTGTTGTTGTTTTCTATGTTGAGGCATCCGCGGGCCTCCCGCGTGCGCGGCACAGCCGTACGGATGTTTCGAAGCCGGCCGCGCGCGTGTGCGTGCGGTTCGGATTCAAAAGGGAAGGAAGCTCCCGGAGTCGGAAGCGTCGCGCGGCTTGCGGCCGCCGCGGCGCACGGAAGCTTCCGGCTTCAGGGCCGTGCTTGCGCACCGGCCCGTTGCCGTCTCAAAGAACCGTTTTGGGATGTCTTTGAAAGCATGGTCACCATGGGTGATGGGCTGCTGGTTAGCAATCGACGTGCCGCCGCGGGCGCGTGAATTCACCCGGCCGTGACATGAGCGGAACGAATGCGCGGCGTGCGAACGAGCACGGCGGGGCATGGATTCTCTTTGCGTTCGCCACGGGTCACAGCGTCGGCAGTCATCGTTCACCCACCACCCATGAACTTCGACTGGATCGCCAATCCGGATGTCTGGATCTCGCTGCTTACGCTGACCGCGCTCGAGATCGTACTCGGTATCGACAACGTCATCTTCATCTCGATCCTCGCCGGCAAACTGCCGGCCGGGCAGCAGGACCGCGCGCGCAAGCTCGGGCTGTCGCTCGCTCTCGTCACGCGCATCCTTCTCCTTTGCTCGCTCGCGTGGATGATGCGCCTGACAACGCCGCTTT
Organism: Verrucomicrobiota bacterium; assembly: GCA_023399155.1. GTDB lineage: Bacteria > Verrucomicrobiota > Verrucomicrobiia > Opitutales > Opitutaceae > JAEWQP01. Next base: position 92,424 of record JAEWQP010000022.1, read on the forward strand.
TCTCTCTACTGGGCCATGGAGTGTCCGGCCGCGATCTGATCCTGCTCGTCGGCGGTCTGTTCCTGATCGGGAAGAGCACCCACGAGATCCACGGCAAGCTCGAGGGCGGGGACGGTCACACGACGACGCGCGTCGCACCATCGTTTACTGCAGTGATCGTCCAGATTCTGCTTCTCGACATCGTCTTCTCGCTCGACTCCGTCATCACCGCCATCGGGATGGCCAACCTGCTGGGCGTGATGATCGCCGCCGTGGTGATCGCGATGGTCGTGATGCTGATGTTCGCCGGCGCGATCAGCAGTTTTGTCGAGCGGCATCCCACGATCAAGATGCTGGCGCTCTCGTTCCTGCTGCTCATCGGCGTGACGCTCGTGGCGGACGGCCTCGGGCATCACATTCCGAAGGGCTACATCTACTTCTCCATGGCCTTCTCGCTGGGGGTCGAGATGCTCAATCTTCGCCTCCGAACCAAGCCGCAGCCGGTCAACCTGCACCAGCCCTACCGCTGATCGGCGGCCTTAGCCGGCAAACGTGGCGATGAATTCCGCGTAAGCCTGCGCGGCCTGCACCAGCTCGCTCACGCGCACGCGTTCATCCGTGCCATGGCAGGACTCGCCGCCCGGGCCCCACCCGATCGTCGGCAGACCCGCCTCACCTGCGAAGAAATGGGAGTCGTTGAACCCGGTTGAGACCGTGAACTTCGTGCTCTGGCCGCGTACGCGCGCCAGAGCGGCGGCGAAGGCGCGCGGAAACGGCCCGCTGGGATCGGAGAAGGTGGACGTGTGCTGGTTGATCTTCCGGACCGTCACGCGAAGGCGCGGGATGCGGCGCGCAGCACCACGGATGTAGGCGCGCAGATGGCGCTCGGCTTCGGCCAGGTTTTCATTGGGGAGCACGCGGCGATCGAGGGTGAATGTCACGGCGCCCGGGACGGTGTTGATCTTTCCACCGTCCTGCGTGGCCGTGACTCCGCCGACGTTGATCGTGGCGGAGCGGATACGTCCATCGGGATTGCGGAACGTCCGCCCGGCCAGCTCGCGCGCGTAGTCTTTCAAGTCCAGCACCAGGGCGCTCATCTGCTCGACCGCGTTGATGCCGCGATGCGGCTCGGATCCGTGCGCAGCGCGCCCGTGCACATCGACTTCGAACCAAAGCACACCGTTGTGGCCGCATCCCACGTGGCGGCCGCTGCCGCCCTCGCACACGATGGCGTAGTCGGCGTCGAGGAGCTTCTTGCGCACGAGCCACTGCACGCCGAAGGTGCTGTCGGTTTCCTCATCGGGCGTCCAGGACACCTCGACGTTGACCTTCGGGGTGATGCCGAGCTTTCGCAGAACGGTGACCGCGTGGAGCACGCACGCGATGGAACCCTTCATGTCCGCCGAGCCGCGCCCGTAGAGCCAGCCCTGGCTCACGCGCGGTTCGAAGGGACCGAACTTCCATCCCGTCGCCGCAGCGGGAACAACGTCGTAGTGGGCGTTGAAATGCACCGTGCGTGCGGCGCCGACGTCCCACCGGCCGATCACCAGGGCGCGCGGGCATTCCGCGGCGTCGGGCAGCTCGCGCATGACCGCGGCGTGCGGCACGCGCACCACACGCGTTTCGAGACCGGCGGCGCGCGTCATCTGGTCGAGTTGCGCAACGCAGGCGGGATAGTGGGCGCCCGGCGGGTTCACCGTCGGGATGCGGATGATCGACGCGGCGAGGTCAATCAAGTGACGGCGATCGCGGGCGATGGCGGATCGGAGGGAGACCGACATGGCGATTGATGGCGGCACCCGCATGTGTTCGAGTCAAGGGGTATGCACGGGCCTTCCGATCGTTCTCGTTCTCATTCTCCTTCTCCTGCTCGACTGTGCGCGCCGCGGACTCGATAAGGAAGTGAACGAGGAACGAGAAAGAGAACGAGAACGAGAAAGGGAACGCGTTTAGGAGAAAGAGTCGCATGCGACCACACACCCGCAGCCGCCTGCAGAGTTTCCTGTTCTACATCCCGTTTGCCCTACCGCTGTGGAAGGCGATGACGGGCAGCGGACGTGCCGTCGCCGATATGCGGCGCAGCTACAAGCTCTCGCACCTGGTCGAATCTGAAGTCGCAGCGGATCCGCTGACCCAGTTCGACACGTGGTTTGGGGAAGCGGTGAAGGCGGACGTATTGGAGCCGAACGCCATGATTCTCGCCACCGCGGGTGCGGACGGGCGGCCGTCGTCGCGGACGGTCCTCCTGAAAGGGTACGATGCGCGCGGCTTCGTGTTCTACACCAATTACGAGAGTCGGAAGGGCCGCAACCTTGTGGAAAACCCGCAGGCCTCGCTGCTCTTCGCCTGGCTCCCGCTGGAACGGCAGATCGAGATATCCGGTCGCGTCGAGCAGGTGTCCCGCGAGGAGACCGAGGCCTACTTCTACAAGCGTCCGATCGACAGCCAGCTCGGTGCCTGGGCCTCGAAGCAGAGCACCGTTCTCGCCGGGCGGGATGAACTGGAGAAACGCGTGCAGTCGCTGATGGCCGAATACCGCGGCCGGACCATTCCGGTGCCGCCGCATTGGGGAGGATTCCGCGTCATCCCGGAGGCGATCGAGTTCTGGCAGGGCCGGCCGAGCCGCCTTCACGATCGCCTGCGGTATCGGCGCGGGCCCGACGGCTCGTGGCGACTCGAGCGCCTCTCCCCGTAACCGAGCCGCCGCAGCGGGCATGTGGCGGTCGGATTGGGGCATTGTCAGCGCGCACCTCCTGCGGTAGGATCCGGTTTTCGGGCCAGCCATGAGTGATGAGATCAAGATCTACCTGATGCGCCATGCGCATGCGGTGCCGCAGGAGGACGATCCGGAGCGTCCGCTGAGCGAGCGCGGTCGCGAGGAGGTGCGCGCGATGGCAGCGTTTCTTCGCACGAGCGGTGGGCTCGTGGTGGAACGCGTCTGGCACAGTCCCCTTCTGCGCGCACGGGAAACGGCCGACCTGATGTGCGACCGGCTGGACCTCACGGCGACCCGTCGCGAAATCGACGGCCTGCTTCCCTACGACGACCATCGCGGCATTGCGCGGCGCCTCAGCGGCTTCGGGTACCCGCTCCTGGTGGTCGGTCACGAGCCGCATCTCGGCCGCCTCGCCTCCATGCTGGTGTGCGGCAACGTCGACCAGGAGATCGTGGATTTCAGAAAAGGGGCGATCGTCTGCCTCCAGCGCGAGCGCACCAAGTCGCAGGCCGTCCTGTGGCGTATTCGTTGGTTCGTGACGCCTGGGCTCGTCATGGAACCGGATCCCGGCGAATAGGCCGCGCGCCCGCGCCTGAGGGCGGGAGTCGGCGGCCGGTGTCGCGCGATGGCTCCGCCTACGCCCTCGAGTATTGCTTCGGAAGCACGGACGCTGCGTCGATTCCAAGCGCCGCCGCGGCGCGGCGCGGCCAGTGCGGATCCCGCAGGAATTCGCGGGCGAGCAGGACGATGTCGGCACGTCCCTCGGCGATGATCGAGTCGGCGTGCATCGGTTCGGAAATCAGGCCCACGGCGGCCGTGGCGATCTGCGCTTCGCGCCGGATGCGCTCGGCAAACGGGACCTGATAGCCCGGCCTGAGCACATCGCGCGAAAGCCCGGTGGTGTTGCCGCCGGAGCTGCAGTCGATCAAGTCCACGCTCTCGAGCTTGAGGATCCGGGCCAGCGCCACGGACTCGTCCAGCGTCCATCCCCCATCCACCCAGTCGGTGGCGGAGAGGCGCAGCGTGAGCGGCAGGCGCTCGGGCCAGACCGTCCGGACGGCGCGCGTGGTTTCCACCACAAAACGGATACGGTTCTCAAACGAACCGCCGTAGCCATCGGACCGCCGGTTGCTCAGGGGCGAGAGAAAACTGTGCATCAGGTAGCCATGGGCCCCGTGCAGCTCGAGCCACTCGTATCCCGCGTCGAGCGCGCGACGAGCGGTCGCGGCAAAGGCCGCCTGAACGGTGCGGACGTCGTCGAGCGACATCTCGGCGGGGACCTTGGCAAGCGAGGCACCGAATGCGACCGCGCTCGGCCCGATCACCGGCCAGCCACCTGCATCGTCGGCGAGGTGGGCGCCGCCGTCCCAGGGCCGCGCCGCGCTGGCTTTCCGGCCTGCATGGGCGATCTGGATACCCGGAACCGCGCCGTGCTTCCTCTCGAAGGCCGTGAGGCGTGCGTGCGCCTCGACCTGCGCGTCAGACCAGAGCCCGACATCGCCGGGGGAAATGCGCCCGCGCGCCTCCACGGCCGTGGCTTCGGTGATCACAAGCGCGGCGCCGCCGAGTGCCCGGGCGCCCAGATGGACAAGATGCCAGTCGGTGAGGAACCCCTCCTTGGCCGTGTACTGGCACATCGGCGAGACGCCGATGCGGTTGCGAAGCGTGATGTCCTTGAGTGTGAGCGGATCGAAGAGGCGTGGCATGGCGGCGAGGCGCAGGGGTGGATTCAGGCGAGGGCGCCGAGTTCGGCTGCCAGCGTGGCCTTGGTGGCGAGGCCGACGCGCGTGGACCTGATCTCACCGTCCTTGAAGAAGGCGAGCGTGGGGAGAGACCGGATACCATAGCGCGCGGCCAGCGCGGGGTCGGCATCGACATCGACGGCGCCCACGCGGGCCCGGCCTGCAAACTCGCGCGCGAGCTCCCTCAGGATGGGCGCCTGCATGCGGCATGGGCCGCACCATTCCGCGCCAAACTCCACGAGCGCGGGCTGCTTACCCTGGCCGACGAAAGCGTCGAAGCCATCGGAGCGCAGGTGGACGAGGTCAGCTGAAGGCAGGTGAGTGGTTTCGGGCATGATGGTTCCTCTTTTTCGGTGTTGGCCGCACTCTCGCGTTGTTGACTAAATAGTCAAGAAACGGGGGCGGATTTCCTCTTTCGAGCCGGGTGTGCCGTGATCCGGCGGTGCGGGTGACGCGGCTCGTGCCTCGCCGGCTCCTCACGCCGCCTGGGGGATCGTCTTCAGCCCGAGGACGGCGCAAACCTGGGCGGGCAGCTCCTTGAGCACCTCGGGATCGTTGGCGATGCGCGCCTGGGTGACGGCCCCCTGGATGAGCGAAAAGAGGCATCGCGCCTTGGCCGCGATGTCCACAGCCGGAAGCTGCCTGGCGGCCACCGCCTCGCGCAATGCGGACGTGAAATACGCGAGGTAATCCCCGAGCATCGTGTTGACGCGCTCGCGCAGCCGCGCCTCCTGTGTGCAAATCTCCGAGCCGAGGGTAAAGAGGCGGCATCCGGGCACATGGCCATGCTCGCGCTTCAGGCGTTTCTGGCGCGCATGCAGGTAATCGCAGTAGGCGAAGAGGCGTTGCAGGGGCGGCTGCGTCGGGGAGAAGATGGTGTCGAGCATCTGGCGACGCGCGGCGCGATCGGCCTCGAGCGCGGCGATGGTGAGTTCCTCCTTCGAGGCGAAGAAATGGTAGAACGTGCCCTTCCGGACCCCGGCGCGCTGGCAGATGGCATCGATCGTGGTGCCGTAATAGCCGCTTTCACACAGGAGTTCTCCCACGGCCAGGATCAGGCGTTCGCGTGCGTCGCTGGTGCGTCCCATCGTGCAGGCAGTTTAGTTGACCATCGGGTCAAGCGCAAGGCGGAGCCGGCCGTTCAGCCGGGTCTCGAACCGGCGGGATGCCGCAGCGTTCAACGTTCGCGGTGAGCGAGCGGCTGGCCCCGCGTCTAGGATGTGGCCGGCTCGATCGCACCGGTCGGGTGCCCGGCGGTGGCGCCACGGACCTCGTTCTCGAGCGCGACGTAATCGGGCTTGCCTGAACCGAGCACCGGCAGGCGCTTCCTCACGAGGATGACGCGCGGTACGGACAACTCCGTCGCGCCGCGCTCGCGCGCGGCAGCGAGAAGGTCGGCACGTGTGGCCTCCGGCTGCTCCGTCACGAGCACGATCTCCTCGCCTTTCTGGGGATGGCTGCGCGAGACGGCGGCGTGCAAAGCGCGGGGCCAGACCGAGGAGGCGAGTTCCTCCACGGCCGTGAGCGAAACCATCTCGCCCGCCACCTTGGCGAAACGCCTGGCCCGTCCGATGATCCTCACGAACCCCTCGGCGTCGACCTCGACCACATCACCCGTGTCGTACCACCCATCCTCCGGCGGTTGGAGTTCGCCCGGCCTGTCACTGAGAAGGTAACCGAGCATGACATTCGCGCCGCGCACCCAGAGGCGCCCGCCTTGCTCGATGCCCGCGACGGGCTCCAGGCGCCATGCGATGCCGGGCAGGAAGCGGCCGACGGACCCCGGTTGGTTGAACATGGGCGTGTTCATCGTCAGGGCGGGCGCGGTCTCGGTCGCGCCGTAGCCTTCGAAGATGCGGACGCCGAACTTTTCCATGTAGAACTGGCGGACCGCGTCCTTGAGCTTCTCGGCACCGGCGAAGACGTAGCGCACGGAGAAGAAGTCGTAGGGGTGCGCGCGGCGCGCGTAACCGGCAAGGAACGTGTTCGTGCCGAACACGACCGTGGCATTGGTCTGGTAGATGAGCTCGGGGATGATCCCGTAGTGCAGAGGGGTGGGGTACATGAACACCGGGACGCCGTGAAGGAGCGGAACCAGCGTGCCGCCGGTCAGCCCGAAGGCGTGGAAGACGGGCAGGCAGTTGAAGACGCGGTCCGTCCTGACGAAATCAATACGCGCCGTGAGCTGGTGGCGGTTGGCCTGGAGATTGCGGTGGGAGAGCACCACGCCCTTTGGCGTCCCGGAGGATCCCGAGGTGAAGAGGATGACCGCAGGCTGATCGGCCGTGGCGGCCTGTGCGCGGATCGATGCGCCGCCGACGCGCGATCGATAGACACCGGCTGCCGTGAAGAGATAAAGCGGGAGCCGCAGCCAGTCCGCCGGTGTGCGCTTCGTGATGTCCTCGAGGTAGCGGACGGACACGCCACTTGCCGCCAGGGCGTCAACCGCGGCCTGCAGTTTCGCGAGCTCGACGAAACGCCGCGAGGTCCACGCCACGCGCACATTGGCCGTGCGGCAGGCCGAGACGATGTTGGCGGGGCCGGCGGAGTAGTTGAGCATCGCGCAGACGCGCCCGCAGGATTGGACGCCGAAGAACGCCGCGATCGCCGCGGAGCTGTTGGCGATGAGAAGTCCGACGGGTTCTCCCTTGCGCGTGTCGCGGCAGAGCTTCGGCCCGAGCAGCAGGCTGGCGGCGGTCAGCTTGCGGTAGGTGAGTGGCGAGAAACGCAGGTCGTCGAGCACGGCGAAGCCCCGGCCATGGGTGGCGCCCGCGTCGAGGAGCGCCTGGAACAGCGTGCAGCCGGTCTCGGCCGTCGCGACGTGGATGGTCGCGAGGATCTCATAGAGCTCGCGGGCCATGAACTGGCGGGCGGCGCGTCCACGAAGGTTTTCCGGCGGGTGAAACGAGCGCGGCGGCAGGATGGTGAGGGTGATCTTGGGAAACCAGCGCTGGCGCACCTTGCCCTTGAGGCGGGAAAAGGGCGTGCGGGTGGCACCGTCGATCTGGATCGGGATCAGGTCGGCGTCGGCCTTGTCGGCGATCAGGCCGGGCCCTTCGTAGACTTTCATCAGCGCGCCGGTCACGGTGAGGCGTCCCTCGGGAAAGATCACGACCGGCGTGCCGCTGCGGGCGACCTCGGTGAGGATCTTGATCGCCATCGGCTTGGTGGGATCAAGCGGATGGACCCTGGCCATCCAAAGGAAGGGTCGCACCCACCAGCGCCGCGCGATCGCGGTGTTGATCGCAAACGTCGGTCGCTCGGGCAGGAACGCCGTCAGCAGGGCCGCGTCGAGAAACGACGTGTGGTTGGCGATGATCACACGACGCGCCCCGGCCTTGTGGTAGTTCTCCCCGCCGCGCACCTCCACGCGGTAGAGCAGGCGCAGCAGCCAGCGGAAGAACGTGTGTATCACGGACTCGGGTACGAGCGTGATCACGTAGATCGAGACGACGACATTGCCGGCGGCGATCAGTGCGATCACGGCCGGGGTGGACATGCCGGCGGCAAAGAGGACGCCGGTGACGACGGCGACGAGCGTCATGAAGAGCGCACTCATGACATTGCTCGCGGCGATCACGCGCGAGCGGTAGGCGGGCTCGGCCCAGGCCTGCATCATGGTGTAGAGCGGGACCGTGAAAAGGCCGCCGCACACGGCGATGCCCGCGAGGTCGAGGATGAGCCGGATGCCGGTGGGCGAGAGCCGGAGGAACGCCTCCTCTGCGTAGCGATCCCCGATCGCGTGCGTCAGCCACGCGGCGTCGGCCATGAACAGGGACATGCCAAGGCCGGCCAGCGGCACGTACTTGGCCGATATCGCGCCGCGCAGGAGCCTGCTGCAAAGGAACGAGCCGACGCCGATGCCGAGGGCGAACGTGATAAGAAACGTGGATACCGTGAGCCGGGCGGCGACCGTGTCGCCGGTCGCGGACGGGAAGAGGTGATCCTTCACGTAGGCGGGGACCAGCATCAGCCAGAACGCGCCGATCAGCCAGAACCAGGCGATGCCGAGGATGGAGCGGAACACCCCGCGCTGGGTGCGCGCGTAGCGCAGCAGTTCCCATGTGGACGTGACGATGTTCCGGTTGACGCGCAGGTCGGGTGTCGTCGACGGGGCGGGAGGCAGGAGCAGGCTCGCCAGCCACCCGAGGACGGCGAGGGCGGTTACGGTGGCGGCGACGATCCATGCACCGTGCTCCACGCCGATGAGGTAGCCGCCGAGGAACGTGCCGAGCAGGATCGAGACAAACGTCGCGGCCTCAAACACGGCATTGCCGCCGACGAGTTCCTCGGACCGAAGGTACTGGGGCAGGAGGCTGTACTTGAGCGGGCCGAAGAAGGCGGATTGGGCGCCCATGAAGAAGAGCGTGCCGAACAGGATCCATGGATCGTGGCGCACCAGTCCCACCGTGCCGATGAGCATCGCGGCGATCTCCCAGAGCTTCGTCCAGCGCACCATGCGCGCCTTTTCGAACTTGTCCGCGAGCTGGCCGGCGAAGGCGGAGAAGAGAAAGAACGGCAGGATGAAGACGCCGCCGATCGCCTGGTTGAGCACCTTCGTATCCATCGCGAGCAGTTGCGTGAACTCGAAGGTCGCGAGGATCAGGAACGCGTTTTTGAAGACGTTGTCGTTGAACGCACCCAGGAATTGGACAAGGAACAGAGGCAAGAAGCGGCGCGTCGTGAACAGATGGCCGGGACCGGGGGACATGCGCGGCCGGTTATGGTCTGGGTCCCTGTGTGACGCAACAGGCGACGCTATCGGCGCGCTCGCGGGACGTGCGCCGTCGTCGAACGCGGCATCAAGTTCCCAGGGCTCTTCGCGAGGAAAAGGGACGAGATCGGCCATGGCACGTGTCTGCCATTCCCGTGCCGCAAGGCTCTTCAGTCACACAAGCCATTGATCCTCAAATCCCGTGGAGCGAATCAGGGCAACGGCGGACCCCGACGATGGACAGCCGATGTTCGCCGTCTCGACAAAATCTGCCCGGCGTGGAAGAGCGCTTCGGGGCAAGGGATCAACGCGACCCCCGAAAAGAATGTCGGCCGGCACCCCGCTTTGACACGGCGGCACCGGCCGACCCGAACCCCTACTGCTGAGCCTTCAAAATGGCGCCTGTTTGCCGGATGTGCGAGCAATTTCGTTCAGGGCAAGGCCGGTTTTCGGGCCCGGTTTGCGTGTCCTTACAGCAACACCACCAGAAAACGAAGTCGGTGTCGGGGTGTCTGCCGGATACGGCGGCGCATTTGCGCGAGCATTGACCCGCATCAAGGTGAGCATCGTCGTCGTGTGCGATGATGAGGCCATGTTCATGAGCCGACGCGCGATCCCACAAATCGGGTTGCCGGAAACTGCGAAACCTGAACTCGCGGTGTTCCTGCCCCGCGAGCACGGCTCGTGGGCGCTGGTGCTCGAGCCGATGGTGCTCGCGCTGCTCGCCGCGCCGTCGCTGCGCGGCTCGGCGCTCGCTCTCGCGGCGATGGCGCTCTTCCTGATGCGGCGCCCGTGGCACTGCTGGCGCAGCGGGCAGGATGCGGAGCGCGCGCGAGTCGCGCGCCGCCTCGTGGGGGCCGCGGCGTTGGTCGCGCTCATTGCCGCGACATGGGCGCTGGCCGGGCAGCTTCGCGCCACCGCAGTCCCGCTCGCGATCGCCGCCGTCGCCGCGTCGGTTTTCGCGTGGCTCGAGGCCAGGCGCCAGACACGGAGCCTGATCGCGGAGTGTGCGGGCGCGCTCGCCTTTTGTGCTCTCGCGTCTGCCGCGGTGCTCGCCGATCCCGATCGCGCGGGTGATGTCTGGCTCGCCGGCGCCGTGGGCGGCTTTGCCGCGGCGCGCGCGCTGACGACCTTGCTTCCGATCCGGGCCTATCTGCGGCGGCGCAAGGGCCGGGAGGCCTCGGGCCTGCCGGCGATGCTGATCGCGCTGCTTGCGATGCTGGTGGCGGCGTGGTTTGCCGTCGCGCGTGGCGGGAACTGGCTGCCTTGGGTGTGGACCGGCGTGTTTGCCGCGCGCAGCGCCTGGCTCGTGGGGCCATGGGCGCCGGCCTGGCCCGCGCGTCGTATTGGTTTTCTGGAGCTTGGCCTCGGCCTCGCCGCCGTGGTGTCCACGGGACTCGCTTTATCATGAAACAAAACTCTTCCCTCCTTGATCCCATCGCGAGCGGCGTGGTCTCGCTCCCGGCCAACACGCAGTTCTCGCCCCAGGGCATCGTCAGTCGCGCCCTCGTCACGACCCCGGGCCTGCGCGTCACGCTGTTCGGCTTCGCCGAGGGGCAGGAACTGACGGAGCACGCGTCGAGTTCGCGCGCGATCATCCAGATCCTGACGGGACGTTCCGAGTGGACCATCGCCGGCGAGCCGAAGGTGATCTCGGCGGGTGAAGTCCTCCACATGCCACCGGGCACCCGCCACGCCGTGCGCGCGGCCGAACCGTTTTCCATGCTCCTGACGCTCGTGAAGGAGAGCGATGCCACCCGCCATGAGTGATGCCTCTTCCGGGCCTCTCGTGCACGAGTTCGACGTGCGTCCGCTGCTCGCCGCCGGCCAGGGTCCGATCGGGGCGATTCTGCAGGCCGTGCACGCGTTGCCGCCGGGCGGGTCATTGCGACTCATCGCTCCGTTCGAGCCGGTTCCGCTGTATGCACGGCTTGGTGACGCGGGATTCGACCATGCCGTGCGCCAGCGTGGGGACGGCGCCTACGAGGTCACATTCTCGCCCCGTGCGCCGCGTCGCCCGGATCCCATGCTTCTCGACCTTCGCGGCCTCGAGCCGCCGCAGCCGATGATGCGCGTCCTCGAGGAGATCGAGGGGCTTCCTGACGGCGGTGTGATCCTTGCGCGGACGCGGTTTCGCCCCGTCCATCTGCTGGAAATCCTCGAGCAGCGCGGGTACGTCGGCGACTCCGCCGAACAACCCGACGGCTCCTGGGAGACCGTGATCAGCGCTGCGACCGATGCTTCGGGCGGTGACTGATAGACCCGGATCAGCCATGAAATCAGCCCTCCCCTTCCGCGCCCAGGCGCTCGTCTCGTTCCCGTTCTTTGCCTTCGGGCTCGCGAGTTTCGCCGCGCTCCTCGCCTGGCTGGGGATGCGTCCGGAAGTCGTGCTCGAGGCGCCGCGCGCCGCACCGCCGCTGGCTTTCGCCCACCTCGCGATACTCGGGTGGCTGCTGACCTTCGTATTCGGCGCGGCCTACCAGCTCATCCCGGTGATCGCGGAGACGCGCCTGTGGAGTCGCGGACTCGCCTACGCGCACCTGGCGCTGCACGTGGTCGCCACCCCGCGGATGCTGGCGGCTTTGGTGCAGGGCGACTTCGCGGCTGTTTCGCGCTGGGGCGCGGTCGTGGCGTTCGGCGTTGTGCTCGGTGTGGTGAACCTGCTCCTGACGGCAAGCCGCCGTTCGCGCTGGTCGCCGGACAACATCGGGCTGCTCTTTGCGATCTTCTGGCTGACCATGACCGTCGCCCTCGGCGTCGTGCTGGCGCTCGCCCGGGTCGGCGGGGTGGTGGACATCGCGCCCGACCGGCTCCTCAGGCTGCACATGGTCTGTGGTATCGTCGGCTTTTTCATCGGGGCGCTGGTCTCCGTCGCGTTCAAGCTCGTCCCGATGTTTCTCCTCAGCGCCGTGCGCACGCATGCGCGCGCCTGGGCGGCCGTGGTGCTGCTCAACGCCGGGCTGGCCCTGGCGGTGCCCGGGCTCCTCGGCGAGTTGCGGTGGATGATCGCGGCCTCAGCCGCGGCGATCGCGGCCGGACTTCTGGTTTTCCTGGTCGAGATGGGAGTCCTCGTCGCGCGACGCCTGAGGCCGCTCGACTGGCCGCTGCGCTCGTTCTTCCTGGGCGTCCTGATGCTGATCCCCACCGCGCTCATCGCGATCGCAGGCGTGCTGGACCGCAGCGGTTTTCCGATGCCGGGGCCATCGCGGCCGGAGTTTGCCGTCTTCATGCTGGGCTTGTTCGCGGTCTTCACTCCCTGCGTGCTCGGCATGGCGGGAAAGATCGTACCGTTCCTTGCCTGGCAATGGCGCTACTCCGGCCATCTGGGGCGTGCGCGCGTGCCGCTCGTCTCGGAACTCTTCAACAACACGCTTCTCGGCGTGCAGTGTGCCGGGCACGCATTCTCGATTGTGGCGATCGCATGTGCGGTGTGGACGGAATCCACCGTATGGATACACATCGGGCTCGGCGGGCTGTTTCTCGCCATCCTCAGCTATGGGACAAACGTCGTGCTCCTTGCGCGACACCTCATCCACCCGCGCCTGACCCCGCTCGTGCCGCGGGTCGCTGTTGTTGCACCGCGCGCGGCCGGGGTGCAGCCCGCGGTTCAACCGCTCTGAACTTTCCATGACGCCTTTACCGCAACCCAGCGAGGTGTATCACGTCCTTCGCGACCTGCTCGACCCCGAGGTCGGCATGAATGTGATCGATCTCGGGATGATCGGCGATGTGACGATCGGCGAGGACGGATCCGTGATCGTGGAGGTGATGCCGACCACGCCCGGATGTCCGATGCACGATGCGCTCGCCGCCGGCGTGTCCTCGTACGTGGGCAGCCTTCCCGGCGTCACCGCCGTGGACGTGCAGTTTGTCTACGATCCGCCCTGGACGCCGGACCGCATCTCGCCCGAGGCGCGCGCAGCGCTCGGCATGGGCTGAGAGCGCACTGAGCGCACCGGCGAGACGCCACAGGCCCGGCCGCGAGCACGGCCGGGCCTGCTGTTTACTGCGGCGAAGACGGCGGGTGTTGATGCATATCAAGGCCCCCGGGATGGAATCGTCGTAGGATGCTGGAGACACGAGGCGCAGTCGCCCGGACTCCCAACCACCATGAACGGTCTCCTTCCCCCCAAGAACCCACACGCCGCGCAGGTCCCGCATCGGGCGGGTCACGCGGAGCTCGAGGAGCCGCGTCATCGCACCGTCCCGGCGCTCCTCGCCTCGCTCCTGGTCATCGCGGCGATCGTGCTCGCTGTCGCGCCGTTCACGGACTTCGGCGCCGCGCGCGAGGCGCTGTTTGCGGGGTCCGCGCCCGCGGTGCGACACGACCCGTCCGCGAATCTTTCACGCGAGGTCGTGGGCGAGCGGGTGGCCGAGCTGACCGCAGCACCGTATGTCCCGGCCGCGCCGGAGCGCACCCCGCACAACACCCGCGTCATCGTTCATCTCGAGGTCGTGGAGAAGGTCATGCGACTTGCCGACGGGGTGGAGTACGCGTTCTGGACTTTCGGCGGCCAGGTGCCCGGGAGTTTCATCCGCGTGCGCGAGGGCGACGTGGTGGAGTTCCACCTGGCGAATCATCCGGACAACAAGCTCCCGCACAACATCGACCTGCACGCGGTCACCGGCCAGGGCGGTGGCGCCGAGGCGAGTCTCGTCGCGCCGGGGCAGGAGGCGGTCTTCACCTTCCGGGCCCTGAACAGCGGCCTCTACGTCTATCATTGCGCGACGGCTCCGGTGCCGTTGCACATCGCCAACGGCATGTACGGGCTGATCCTGGTGGACCCGTTCGAGGGACTGCCTGCCGTCGATCACGAGTTCTACTTCATGCAGAGCGAGATCTACACCGCCGGTGGATTCGGCGAGAAGGGTCTGCAGGAGTTCTCGCAGGAAAAGGCGGTGCAGGAACGGCCCGACTACGTTGTCTTCAACGGTGCGGTCGGCGCCGCGGCCGGCGATCGCGCGCCCGAGGTGAAGCGCGGCGAGAGCGTGCGGTTGTTCGTCGGCAACGGCGGACCCAACCTCGTCTCATCGTTCCACGTGATCGGCGAGATCTTTGACAAGGTCTACGTGGAGGGCGGCACCCAGGTGAACACCAACGTGCAGACCACGCTCGTGCCGGCGGGAGGATCCGCGATCGTGGAGTTCACCGCGGAGACGCCCGGTGTGCTCAACCTCGTGGACCATTCGATCTTTCGCGTCTTCAACAAGGGCGCACTGGCCCAGATCCGCGTGATCGGCGATGAGAACCACGAGGTCTACACGGGCCAGCAGGAGCTTCGGCCCTATGATCCCGCCGCTGCGCCGCGCGCGCTCGCGCCGACGACTGCGACGCCAGCCGCCCGGACACCGGCATCGCCCGCAGCCCGCACCTTCGAGGGACGCATGGAGCATGGCCGCACCGTCTACAGCCAGGCCTGCATGTCGTGCCATGGAGCGACCGGCATGGGACTCCCGGGCGTCTTCCCGCCGCTTGCCGGCTCGGACTACCTGGCGGCGCGCGCCGACCTCGGCATCGGGATCGTGCTGCGCGGCCTGCAGGGTCCGATCACGGTGAACGGGCGCACCTACAACGCGGCCATGCCCGCCATGCCGCTCAGTGACGACGAGGTCGCGAGCGTGCTGACCTATGTGAACAACAGCTGGGGCAACAAGCGCGGCGAAGTCACGCCCGCGCAGGTCGCCGGGGCACGCTAATCGCGCCGCCATGAACACGACACCCGCCGCACTTTTGTTCGCCGTCCTGGCCGGCGCCATGACCCTCACCGCGGCTGTGGTCGATGACGGCATGGTCGCGCTCCCGGCCGGGGAGGTTCGCTCGTTCTACCGCACCGCGGACGGGGCGGAGCGACGCGAGGCGGTGCCGGCGTTTGCCCTCGATGCACGCCCGGTATCCAACGCCGATTTTCTCGCCTTCGTGCGCGAGCAGCCGCGCTGGAGGCGCTCCCGGGTGCCGGCGTTGTATGCAGACAGCAACTACCTGGCCGCCTGGGCCGGCGATCTCGATCCAGGCCCCGGCGTGGAGCCGGAGGCGCCGGTCATCGGTGTCTCCTGGTTCGCGGCGCGCGCCTATGCCGCGTGGTGCGGCAAGCGCCTGCCGACGCTCGCCGAATGGGAGTACGCGGCGGCGGCCCCGGGCCGCGATGGCCGCGCCGTGGCCGACGTGGTGCTCGCCTGGTATGCCCGGCCTGCGGGTGTGCCGAGTTCGCTCAACGAGCGCTTCGTGAACACATTCGGTCTCGAGGCCATGCACGGCGAAATCTGGGAATGGGTGGAGGACTTCAATGTCGGCATGACCCGCGGCGATTCGCGTGCTCCCAGCGAGCTCGACCGGGCGCGGTTCTGTGGCGCCGGCTCGCTCAGCGCAGCCGACCGCGCCGATTACGCCGGCTTCATGCGCCAGGCCTTCCGCTCCAGTCTCAAGGGCCGCTACACCGGCCGCCAGCTCGGCTTTCGCTGCGCGCGCGACGTGGCCCGGCAGACACCATGATCACCATGCGAATGCTCCTTGTTTCAGCCATGCTCACTTCCGCCGCGCTCATGCCGGCACTGCGCGCGGGCTCGTGCTGCCCGTCCACCCCCGCGGCGGCGCCGGACTGCGTCCTTCCCGGCGCCTCGGTCTATCACCAGGAAGGTGCCTGGGTCGACCAGGACAACTCGCCGCGCACGCTCGCCGATTTCGCCGGCAGCCCGGTGCTCATTTCCATGGTGTTCACCCATTGTGGATACGCGTGCCCGCGCACCGTGGAGGACATCCGCGAGGTGCGCGCCGCACTTCCCCCCGGGATCCGCGAGCGCGTGCGCATCGTGCTCGCCTCGTTCGACGTCGCCCGGGACACGCCGGAGCGTCTCCGGGAGTGGGCAGAGATCCATGACTTCGACGCCGGTTGGACGCTCCTGCACGGCGACGAGACGACGGTCCGGGAACTGGCGGTCCTGCTCGACATCGCCTACCAGGCGCAGCCGGACGGCTCGTTCGCCCACGCCAATCGCATCCTTATGCTGGATACGAACGGCGTGCCCGTTGCGGCGGTCGATGGTCTGGGCGCCTCGCCGGCGCCGATCGTCGAGGCTGCCGCCCGGCTGCGTTTGCCGGCCGCGGTGGCCCGCTCCCGGTGAACCGCCCCTCCACCTTCCTTTCTCCTATGAACCAAGACACCACCATGAACGAAGAGATCTTCGATGGCCGTGAGATTCCGTGCAGCGTCAAGCACGGGCTCATCCTGACGCGTTGCGCCGAGCTGAAGCCGGGCGCCAGCTTCATCCTCGTCAACGGCCACGATCCGAAGCCGTTGCGCTATCAGCTGGATGCCGAGTTTCCCGGTGCTTTCAGCTGGGACTATGTCGACCACGCGCCGGATGCGGTGCGCGTTCGCATCTCGCGCAAGCCGGTGCAGGCCTGATCAGACCGCCACGCCGTCGACCCAGGCGCGCAGGCGCCTGGCGTCGCGGATCGTGAGACGCTTGCCTTCCACGGCGAGGGAACCTTCGTCGCGGAAACGCGCGAAGGTGCGTGAAAGCGTCTCGCTCGTCACACCCAGCTGGCCGGCGAGCACCTTCTTGCTCACCGGCAGCTCCAGGACTGCGGGGCAACCCACGGCGGCCGCGGGCGACTGGCGCAGGATCCAGTCGGCGAGCCGTGCTTCGATCTGGCGCCCTTTCAGATCCTGCAGCAGCTGCACCAGGTGTTTCAGGTGCTGGCTCATCGAGCTGAGCATGCGCAGCGCGAGTTCCGGCCGCCGGCTGATCAGCTCGCGAAACGCATCGCGCCGCACCACGATGACCTGGGCAGGTTCCGTCGCGACTGCATTGGCCGGATACGTGTCGACCGTGACCAGCGTCGCCTCCGCGAAGCTGTCGTACGGCCGGAACAGGCAGATGACCTGTTCGCGCCCGTCCGGTGTGATGCGGTGCACGTTGATCACGCCGGACTGGATCACGTAAAAGCCTTCCGCAGGCTGGCCTTCGCGGAAGAGGTAATCGCCTTTGGCGAGCGCGCGGGTGCTGCACGCCCCGGCCACGGCGGCGAGGTCGGCCTCGGGGAGATCCGCAAAGAGCTGGCAGCGCCGGAGGATGCCGGCGAGCGCCGCCTGGCGGATGACCTCGCGCTGGGAAGAATCGAGAGGCATCTCCCCAAGTGGAGTCAACGCGCGCGATTTTCCAACCGTGAACTGTCCGGGCCGGGATAATCCCGAGATCCGCCATTGGAGCAGATGACCTGGAGTCGATGTCGAGGGCCGCACGCAAGCTCCGTGAGTTTGGTCAGGAACCCGGGCACTCCGGGGGCCGGGTTGACTGACCCTTTCGCGCCATCCGATCCCCGGGGCACAGGGAGCTCGCGGTGGGTTGTCTAGAGGTGGCGTCTTGGGATTCCGCTGTCGCGGCGCGCGAGCCGCCTGGAAGGACTCTTCCCTCAGGGTTTGCGATCGGATAACTCTGGCCGCGAGCGTGCATTTCGCAGGAGCGGGTTGCCTGGGATGCCTACGGCTGCACGATAGACCCGGCGGGCCGGATTGCACTATGGGCCTGTCCATCACAGACATGCTTCCGCTTGGAACAGGAGAAGCGTGAGCGGCTGCTGCCATGAAGATTGAAGAATCACGGATGCGAACCCCCATCATCACTGCGATTGCGATCGGCGGCCTGGCCGCCTTCCTTGCGACTGGCTGCTCGACTGAACCGCCTTCACGCGTGGTCTCTGCGCCGCCGCCCGATTCGGCGCCCGTGACGACGCATCAACAGACCGTCGTGGTCCCACAAGGCACGGCATCCACACAAGCGGTGGCGACGGCGCCTTCGACCGTCATCGTGCAGCAGGCACCGCCGGCGGTGCAGCAGGAATCGATGCCGCGGCGGCCGTCCGACAGTCACGTCTGGGTGTCGGGTTACTGGGGCTGGCAGGGCAACCAGTATGTCTGGGTGCCGGGCCGGTGGGTCGTCCCGCCCCGCATGGGCGCCACCTGGGTCCCGCCGCGCTGGGAGCGCGAGGGGACCAATTTCCGCTTCTACGACGGCTACTGGGCCGATTGAACGCGGACACCCCGGGCCGGCTCGCCGGCCCGGGTGTCAGGCCCGGGTGTAGACCTCGGCGCCCTTTTCAGTGAACTCCCGGGCCTTGTCTCGCAGACCGGCCTCGAGTACCGATGATTCTGATACGCCCGTTTCAGCGGCGTATTTGCGGACATCCTCGGTGATCTTCATCGAGCAGAAATGCGGCCCGCACATCGAGCAGAAGTGCGCGGTCTTGGCACCCTCCTGCGGTAGTGTGGCGTCATGGAAGGCGCGGGCCGTCTCGGGATCGAGGCCGAGGTTGAACTGATCCTCCCAGCGAAACTCGAAGCGTGCCTTCGAAAGCGCGTTGTCGCGGTACTGGGCGCCCGGGTGGCCCTTGGCGATGTCGGCGGCGTGGGCGGCGATCTTGTAGGCGATGACGCCGTCCTTCACATCCTTCCGGTCGGGCAGGCCGAGGTGTTCCTTGGGCGTGACATAGCAGAGCATGGCGCAGCCGTACCAGCCGATCATGGCGGCGCCGATGCCGCTGGTGATGTGGTCGTAGCCGGGTGCGATGTCGGTCGTGAGCGGGCCGAGCGTGTAGAACGGGGCTTCCTTGCACCACTCCATCTGCCGGTGCATGTTCTCCTCGATCATGTGCATGGGCACATGGCCGGGTCCCTCGTTCATCACCTGCACGCCGAACGCCCACGCGCGCTCCGTAAGCTCTCCCTGCGTGCGCAGCTCGGCAAACTGCGCCTCGTCGTTTGCGTCCGCGATGGAGCCGGGGCGCAGGCCGTCGCCGATGGAGAAGCTGATGTCGTAGGCGGCCATGATCTCGCAGATCTCGTCCCAGTGCGTGTAGAGAAAGCTCTCCCGGTGATGCGCGAGGCACCACTTCGCCATGATCGAGCCGCCGCGCGACACGATCCCGGTCATGCGCCGTGCGGTGAGCGGGATGTAGCGCAGGAGCACGCCGGCATGGACGGTGAAATAGTCGACGCCCTGCTCGGCCTGCTCGACGAGCGTGTCGCGGTAGATATCCCAGGTCAGCTCCTCGGCGCGTCCGCCGACCTTCTCAAGGGCCTGGTAGATCGGGACCGTGCCGATCGGGACGGGGGAGTTGCGGATGATCCACTCGCGCGTGGCGTGGATGTTCTTGCCCGTGGAGAGGTCCATCACCGTGTCCGCGCCCCATTTCGTGGCCCAGCGCATCTTCTCGACCTCCTCCTCGATCGACGAGGCGATGGCCGAGTTTCCGATGTTGGCGTTGATCTTCACCAGGAAGTTGCGGCCGATGATCATCGGCTCGAGCTCGGGATGGTTGATGTTCGCCGGGATGATGGCCCGGCCGGCGGCGACTTCGTCGCGGACGAACTCAGGCGTAATGAACTCGGGGATACGCTGGGGAAAGCGGGAGAAGACGGAGGGGGCGAACGGGTCGGCCGCGGCGGAGCCGGGATGGCGGTGCCCGACGGAATTCCGGGCGGGAGGTGGAGCGTCGCGCCGGGCGGCGAGGCCCTGGTTCTCGCGGATGGCGATGTATTCCATTTCCGGCGTCACGATGCCCTGGCGTGCGTACCAGAGCTGCGTCACCGGATGCCCCGCGCTGGCCCGGAGGGGCCGGCGCTTCAGGCCGGGAAAGGGGACGAGCCGGTTCCGCTCCGCCTGCGAGGCGAGGTCGGCCAGTTTTCCGGAGAGATAGCCATTGTCCATCGGCCTGGTCTCGCGGCCCTCGTACTCCGCCACATCGCCGCGCTGGTGTATCCATGTCGACCGCACGGGCGGGAGCCCCTGCGTCACGTCACCGCGGAAAGCCGGATCGCCCCAGGGCCCCGAGCAGTCGTAGACGCTCACGGTCCCGTTGTCCTCCACGGTGCCATTGAGCCCGTGCGTGGGGCTGAGCGTGATCTCCCGCATGGGCACGCGCACGTCGGGATGCGAGGTGCCGCCCACGTAGACGCGGCGGCTGTTGGGCAGGGGCGCACGGCTGGCGTCGTGCGGGGAAGAGGACTCGATCGTGTTCATGGGCGGACGGGGGACGGCGCGGATAAAACGAAAGCCATGCCCGCGGAAAGCGGCGCATGGCCCTGAGTGATCTTCGCTCCCTACGCCGGTGTGGACCGGATCAGGTTCAAAGGGTCTCTCCCGCGGGGCGGGAGACTCTCAGCCGTGGCGGCTCCCCTGCGTGCGTGGTGATGGATGTGAGGCTGCGACAGTAGGTCGGGAGTGCGCCGGGTCAAGAGCGGCCAGCCGCGGGCGGACCGCGGCCGGCCATGTGCCGGCGTCGGGTCTGCCGACGCCGATTACGGTGTCACGGCCGGTGCGGGCGCGGGCGCCGGCGCCTCGGCCGGTGCCTCCACGGGTGCCGTGCGGTCCATCCAGAAGTATCGTCCCTCGTGCTTCACGGCATCCCATCGCACCCAGACCGCGGCGGCGGCCAGCAGGAGCAGAAGCATGAGATAGGCTCCCCAGGGCGTGGACTTTTCGCCGTATGGATCGTCGAACGAGCGGGTCGAGCCGGGAGGCAGGGCCGCCTTCTCCGTCAACGAGGTGCCGAACGGGATGTTGATCTTCACCCTTCCGTTCACCGCCCAGCCATTGGCGTCCAGGATCGGGCCGAGCGTGCGCTGGCGCAGCTTGAGCGCGGCGATGACCATGGACGGGCCGGAGATCACGAGGATGAGGCCGAGGAACGCCAGCGGGTACTGCCACCAGGCGAGGCCGAAGACGTATCCGAGAATCAACGTCAGGGCACTGATTGCGCCGGTGATCGCGACACCGATCGCGGCGACGGTGCCGACATCGACCTTCTTGGCCGGGGCGGCGGGGGCCGCCTTGTCGACGTTGGCGGTCGCGGAGGCGGCGCTGGCGAGCTTGGCGTCGGAGGTGGCCTCCGCGGCGGCGGCGCGCTTGGCCACCTGCTCCTCGATCATGCGCAGCAGTTTCTTGTAGGGGGAGAAAAACGCCTGCCGGATGCTGATCGGATTGTCGACGAGGCTGGTGATCACGGCATCCCAATCGCGGCCCTTGCGGTCATAAAACACGCCGTGGCGCCCGACGAAGAGGTAGTCGCTGTCGCCCTGGGTGAGGCATGCGGCGATCGTCATCGGAGCGGAGCCGGGCCGCGCGCAGGTGCAGTAGGCGATATAGGCCTTGCTCATCGCCACGAGCGGGCTCGGGGCATCCATGCGGATGCAGAGGTCGCACGAGCGGGCGTCGAGGTAGAGCGTGCCGGACTGGAAGATCGCCGGACGCTTCGGATCGTAGAGATCCGTGAACGAGACGAAGTTCATCAGCAGCCGGAAAAGGTCGCGGTGGAAGCGCACGAGCTTCTCGACCCCCGAGATCGCGCTGAACTGCGCCTCCAGCTTCCTGTCCTGGGCGATCAGCTCGTTGACCTTGTCCACTGTCTTCCCGGCGAGCAGCTCGCGCACCCGCGCGATGCCCAGGCCGGTGACGGCTGCGCCGCCCCGGGCCTTCGTCCACGAATCGAACGGGACGAGCCGGGCCTTGACGGACGTCCAGTCCGCCTCGCTGAGCGACGTCCGCGCGCCCAGCAGCGGGACCACGGCGGCGGACTTGAGGGTGGCGATCGCCTCGGCCCAGGCGGGGTTGACGCCGTCCTCGAGCGGAAGACCGCGACCCGGCTCGATGCGCGCGATGGGAAAGCCCGCGACCTCGGCCACGGAGATCGAGAGGTCCTGGGCGGCAAGGGCGAGGTATTCTGTTTCCTGCCGGTTGAGTGCGATGAGCGCGCGGGGGTCGTAGGCGGCGAGCCGGCAGCGTGCGAAGAAATCGTCCACCTTGGCTCGGACCGCCTCCACTGCGGCGAGCGCCGCCCCCGTGCCGTCGCCCGCGGGAAGGAGCGTGGCGGCCTCGGCCTCAGCCTGTTTGGTCCACGCGTCGAAAGCGGCGAGTTCCGCGAGAAAGGCGGACACCCTCGCCGCGTCGATCCCGGGAGCGCCGCTGCGATCGAGCACCGTGCCGACCGTGGCTGCGATCTCCCCGATGGTTTGCTTCGTGGCCGCGTCGTCGCCGGCGGACTCCGGCGTGATCACGCCGTCGCCGTTGAAGCGCGTCTGACCGAAGATCTTCGCGGTATCCGTGGCATCCTCGAGCGAGAGAGTGGCCTGGTCGGCCTTGCCGAGGCTGGACACTATCTCGCGGGCGGAGGCGAGGAGCGCGGGATCGCCGATCGCAGCCAGCGGGAGCCCGCCCGTGCTGTTGATGATCACGGCGGGGTCCTTCAGAACGGCGCAGGTCCAGTCGACCGCGGCAATGATCTCGGGGGCGCGCACCCGCCCGTCGCCATCGGTGTCGATCAAGGCCAGCGTCTTCTCATCGAACTCGAGTCCCTTCACCGGGCACGCGAGGGCGGTCCAGAGCTTTTGGTCGAGGTGGCGGAGGTTGCGGAGATCGTCCGCAGTCTCGAGGCGAACGAGGTCGAGCCCCCCGGCGCGGTAGAATCGCCAGGTATGGCCCGTACTCGCGCTGGAGCTAGGCAGGTTGTTTTCCATAGGGCGGGTGGGTGGTGGGCTGGGGCGCGGGCCTTTCATCGCACAAGGCTTCGGGATGCGCAAGCTGGATGGGCACCGTTCCGGGCTTGGCGGGGCCGGTCTGGGACCTTCTGGGATCCGGGCCGGTCCGCTTGCGCGGCGGGCCGGGCTGGTTACCGTCGGCGCGCCATGATCCAACGTCTAATCACCCTCATTACCGCCCTTTTCGTCACCACGTTTGCCGTGGCCGGCGAGAAGTTTCCCACCATCTCCCATGCAGAACTCAAGCAGGCGGTCGCCGAGAAAGAGGTCGTGCTGCTGGATGTGAACGGCTCGGAAACCTACGCCAAGGGGCACATCCCCGGCGCGGTCGATTTCACCGCCAAGGCCGACAACCTCAGCAAGGTGCTGCCGGCGGACAAGGACGCGCTGATCGTCGCCTATTGCGGCAACGAGCGTTGCGGCGCGTATGCGCGCGCGGCCGAGGCTGCGCGCAAGCTCGGCTACAAGAACGTGAGGCACTACGCCCCGGGCATCGCGGGGTGGAAATCCGCTGGCGAGACGGTCGAGAAGTCCTCCTGACCCCACGGTCGCCCTGAGTTTCCCGGCCCGGTCCCGCGCGGACCGGGCTTTCTTTTGCCAGGCGCCGGCCGGGACTTGTCGCCGTCCGGGCGGGCAGCCATAACCCACCCCATGGACCCCGCGCCCCCGACCTGGGCCTCGCTGGACGATGTGGCCCTCCTCGAGTGGCGTATCCGCTCGCTGGATTTGCGCCTCGCGGGCACGCGGCTGGAGGCGCTCGTGCAGCAGCTCCACGCCGAGCTCGCGCAGCGCGGGCTCGTATTCATGCCGCCCTGCCACATCGGCGACGAGTGGTTCGTGCCGGTGGGGATACCGGCGATCTTCATACCGTTCTTCCTGGCGCACGAGCGGCTGCGCGAACTCGAGCGCCGGATGGTGCTGGAGGTGGAGGGCGAGAGCGAGGCGTGGTTCCTCAAGCTCATGCGCCACGAGGCGGCGCACGCCTATTCCTACGCCTACCGGCTCCAGCACAAGCGCCGCTGGCAGCAGACCTTCGGCCTCGCGTCGACCGAGGACACGGGGTTCTACCGGCCGCGGCCGTTCAGCCGCAGCTACGTGCTGCATCTCGACGACTGGTACGCGCAGGCGCATCCCGACGAGGACTTCGCCGAGACCTTCGCGGTCTGGCTCACCCCGGGCTTGGACTGGCGCGCGCGCTACCGGGGGTGGAAGGCGCTGCAGAAGCTCGAATACGTCGACGAACTCATGCGCTCACTCGCGGACCGGCCGCCGGTCCACCAGCCGGTCTACCGCCCGTCCGACTACGACTGCCTGGGGGTGAAGCTCAAGACCTACTACCAGCGCAAGCGGCGGCTCTACGAGGATTCGTATCCGGATTTTTATGACAAGGATCTGCGCACGCTCTTCCCCGCCGTGCCCGCGGGCGCACCGGCGCACAAGGCCGCGGCCTGGCTGCGCGGTCACCGGCGCGCGGTGATGGACGCGGTCTGCGACTGGACCAACGAGAAGAAATTCCGCGTCGACGGCCTCCTGCACCGGTTGACCGACCGCTGCGCCGAGCTCGGCCTGCAGGTTGGCTCGGACGACCAGGGCGCCCCGCTGCGCGTCGTCTCGTATGTGACGACATTGGTGATGAACTATCTTTTCACCGGGCGGTTCAAGCGTTCAAAATGAGCGCCGGGACCACTGCATGAAAAAACGCGGACTGCGCATACTCGCGCTCTTTGACCTCGGGGAACCGACGGCGCTCGACCAGGACTTCACCGAGGCCCTCCAGACGGAGGCCTGGAAGACCGAGGCCGACGTGCTGCGCGCGCTGCGCAGCCTGGGCCACGAGGTGGAGTATCAGGCGATCCACGACGACACCGACCTGCTGCGGCGCAAGCTGCAGGGCTTTCCCGCCGACATCATCTTCAACCTCGTCGAGGAGTTCCGGAACAACCGCTCCTTCGACCAGAATGTCGCGTCCTTCCTCGAGCTCAACGGGATGCCCTTCACCGGCTGCGGGTCCACCGGGCTCACGTTGTGCCGCAACAAGGGCATCTCGAAGAAGATCCTCGGCTACCACCGCATCCGCGTGCCGCAGTTTGCGATGATCGCGCGCGGCCGGCGCCCGGTGCGACCGCGATGGCTGCCGTTCCCGATCCTGGTCAAGCCGCTGAAGGAGGAGGCCTCGACCGGCATCTCGCAGGCGTCCTTCGTCGAGGACGACGAGGCATTTCGCGAGCGGGTGGAGTTCGTGCACGACAAGCTGGGGCAGGACGTCATCGCGGAGGAGTACATCGAGGGTCGCGAGCTCTACGCCAGCATGCTGGGCAATCATCGGGTGGACGTCTTCCCGCTGCGCGAGCTGTTGTTCCGGGAGGTGCCGCCGGATGAGCCGCGCATCGCGACCTACACCGCAAAGTGGAACGAGGCCTACCGCCAGCGCTGGGGCATCGAGAATCGTTTTGCCGAGGACATCGCTCCGGAACTGCTGCGCGACATCCAGCGCACCTGCCGGCGCATCTATCACCTGCTCGCCATCGACGGCTACGCGCGCCTCGACCTGCGGCTCACCTCGCAGAACGAGATCGTCTTCATCGAGGCCAATCCGAACCCGTTTCTCGCCGAGGGTGAGGACTACGCGCTTTCGGCCGAGCGGGCCGGATTGAGCTACGCGCGGCTCATCGATCGGATCGTGCGGCTGGGGATGGCGACGGTTCGGGGATGAGCTGGTGTGTTGCGCAGCACGACGTGCGCGCCTGCCACGCCGCCGCGGGCCGGACACCAAAAAGAAGAACGGCGCCCGAACCCAACGGGCGCCGTTCATTTCCTAACCCAATCCAGCTGCTGCCATGGAGCCGGACCCCTCCGGCTCCAGAAGTGTCATTGCGCGCTCAGGCGTGGCCCTTGCTGATTTTCTTGCCGAGGCCGTGGATGAAGTCGCGCAGGAGGTCGGCCTCAATGCGGGTATAATCCGTATTGCTCGGCATGCGCACGCGCATGTCATAGGCCATGTCTTCCAGGCGTTCGGAACCGGAAAGGACCACGTTGCCGGCGGCATCGCTCACCGAATACTCGAATGTCAGGCGCGGCGGGAAGACTCCCCGATACTCGCGCACGTCCCGAAAATCGAGACGCTGGTAGGGGTTGACGTCGCCGGCGAGGTCGATGTCGGTGAAACGGATGCTGAGCACATATCCCGGGGGCAGGGCATTGCCGGCGGCCCGTTCGATGGCGCGGTCGAGTTCCCGCTGCAGGGCTTCGGCGTCCCGCTTCAGGTAGCTTTCGGACATCCGGAAGTCGGTGAACTTTTCCGGTTCGTGGTAGGCGACTTGCGCCGCAGCCTTCGAGCCGTCGTCGGAGCCCGCGAACGCAACGCTCGAGGCAGCGAGAACGGTGGCGGTGATAACGGTGAAGATTTTCGTGTTCATGATGGTAAGGTAGACGGTTGTTCGCCCCCAGGGTTGCATAACTTACAGCGATGTAACGTCCGTGCAGCTCGGACGAGATCGGAAGGGGGATTGTCAGCGGCTCGGAAGCGCGCAGAGTCCCGCCCCGTGATCACGCATGTCGTTGTATTCTGGACAGACAGACCCCATGGCGAAAACGCGGAGCGCCTGCTCGCCGGCGCCCGCGACTTTCTGGGCCCGATCCCGGGCATGCTGGAGTTTCGCTGTGGCCGACCGGTGCCGAGCCCGCGCGGCGTCGTGGACGACAGTTTCTCGGTCGCGATCTCGATGACGTTTGCGGACCAGACGGCGGCGGATGCCTATCAGGAACACCCGCTGCACCTGAAGTTCATCGAGCAGTGCGTGAAGCCGTATGTGAAGCGCTTCGTGGTCTACGACTGGGCGTGAGCGGAAGCGCCGGGGCGCGACGGCGGCGACTTCACGGGCGCGAGCCGCGCCGGGACCCGCGCGCCCTCACGGCTCCACCTGCACCAGCATCCCGGTGCGGACGAGCGGCGCAAGGTAGTCGGCATTCCAGTTCGCGAGGCGGAAGCAGCCGCTGGATTCCGTGCGGCCGATCTGTTCCGGCTCGGGCGAGCCGTGGATGCCATAGGAGCCATCGCCTGCACTCAGCGCGATCCAGGCCGTGCCCACCGGATTATTGGGGCCGGGCTGGAGGATCAGGTTGCGGCCGACCTGCTGGGCCTCGCGGGAGTCGGGAAATGTCTCGGGCCTGAATGTGTAGTTCGGATTCGGGGCCACGGTCAGCACGGACAACTCGCCGACCGGACGCTTCTCCACGCGGCGCGCGATGCTGCAGGGGAAGTGCGCCAGGAGGTTGTTCTCGGCGTCGTAGAGCCGCAGCGTCTTGGCTGCGAGCGAGATCAGGATGTATTCAGGACGGCTGGACGGCAGCGCGCGCCTGCCGACGTTGGGCACGACCAGGACGGTGCCCGCGGCCACGGACGTCCAGTCGATCTTCGGATTGAGGCGCTTGATGTGGTTCGGGTTCGTGAGGTGGCGCTCGGCGACCGCCTCGAGCACGGTCGAGTAACCCATGAAATCGAGTTCCGAGCGTTGCACCCAACCCTTCGGCCAGGGTCGGAGCCGGTCGATGTCCGCCTGGGTGACCGAATAGTGGCGGAGCGGCTGTTCCTTCAGCTTGAGGGCCTCCCGCGTGGGATTGTCGAGTTGGCCAGTGACGCGCAATCCATGTTTCTCCTGGAAGGCCGCGACCGCGTTGCGCGTCTGTCCGCCCCAGGCTCCGTCGATCGAACCGGGGCAGATCGCGTCGCGCATCAGGGCGACCTGCGCTTCGAACACATCGCGTGGCACGCGTGGCCGGAAGTCCTTTTCCACAGGGGTCGCACGTTCGGGCGCCGCGGGGTTGTCCGCTCCGGGCGCAGCGGGCGGCGTCGGCTTCGCAAGCGCCGGACCCGGGGCCGCCGTCGGCGGGGTCGCCTGGACTCCGGCGGGCGGCGCGGCGGCGTCGGGCGCGGAGATGCCCGGCGCCGGTCCAGCGAAATCAAACGCCACCGGGGCGGGCGGAGCGGTGTCTGCCTCCCCGAGGGAACTCATCGGCTCCGAAGCCTCAGGCACGGTCTCGTCGATCGGCAGTTTCGGGAGCGCGGGCTGCCGGGCCTGGAGATACCAAAAGGCTCCGGCTGCGACCACGACCAGGACGAGCACCGCGAGCAGGAGCCGGCCACGGGTTCCGCGCCGCCGGCCTCCGGAAGCACGGGCCAGGGTGGCGAGGGGGAGACGACGCGAAACGGACATGGCGGGATTCAAGAGCGGGGAATGCTTGGCCCGAGGCTGCATGGGATTGGCTTCGACGGCGACCTGAAAAACGGCGGGCACCCCGCCGCAGCCGAATCCCGTCCGCAGAAGGCGTCCAAGACCTGCGGCTCGCGCGGTTCACGCGCGGTGAAACCGCGCCGCGCGTCGAACGCGCGCGCCGGCCTCAAGGTCATCGGCCGGGGGCCGATGGACGAGACGTCGGGGAACACCTGCGCCGACGTCTCGCATCACATGACTCCTCCTCTTGCCCTTGAGAAGATCCGCACGGCATTTGTGCGGATGGATACCTTCTACGGACGCACCGTCTTCGACGAGTGGGCCGTGCTGAGCATCGAGGGGCCGCGCATTGCCGTTCTGGCCTACGAGGGACCCCGCAGGGACACCTTTGCCGAGCAGGTGCGCAGGGACTTGGTGACGCTTCAGAACGAGACGCAGAACGAGCGGCGGGATCCCGGCGCATTTGCGTTCTCGCGCGAGGCGGAGGGGCCGGCCGTCGATGCCTACATCGTGCTCGGCACCTCGTTGTATCTGGTCTGCAACAACACGCAGGAGTCGATCGCGCAACTCGCGCTCGATCCGCAGTGGCGCAAAGCCCAGGTGCCCTTCGCCGACCTCGCGGAGCTCTTCCGTCACCATCCGCTGATCAGCGCGCCGGTGAGCTGAGGCGGGTCAGCGGAATCCGGCGATCAGGAACCAGCCATAGGCACCCGCCAGCGCCAGGCCAAGGGGGCGCGAGAGCGAGCCGTTCCAGGCGAGCACGACGGCGTGCACGGCCACGGCGACGCCGATGACGGCCAGCCCCGGCGTGAGAAACGCCGGCACTGCGATCGGCGCCCCGAGTGCGGCGAGGCCGACGCACAACGGAATGCAGATGTGCCCGTCGCCCAGCTGCGAGCTGTAGACGACCTCCGCGCGTTCCGTCCGGGCGTAGTGCACCGCGAGGATGGCGTTGGGCAGGACCATCACCCAGCCGGTGAGCCAGCCGATGCCGTGTTCGCCCAGCACGCCGGCGCCGGCGCCCTCGACCCACGCGACCATCGCCTCGACCGACACGTAGATCATCGCCCCGGAGGCGAGCATCGCCGCGCCATCGAGCAGGAGCAGCGGATGAAAGCGACGGTTGGCGTGAATGTTGGATTTCAGCGTATCCACCACCTGGAGGCACTGCCAGAACAGGAAGACGCCGATGAGCACCACGCCGTCGGTCCGGTCGAGCGTGCCGTCGCGCGCCAGGATCCAGAGCAGCGCGGCGAAGAAGCCCGCGGCCGCGAGGGTCAGCGCGAGCGAGAGCCGGTTGAGCCGCGAGACGCGCAACGCCTTGGCCGAGCGGCGACCCGGCGCGACACTCAGACCCCAGAGCAGCGCCGGGAGGCCGAGGAGGAGCGTCAGGTTCGTGACGTTGTTGACCAGGGCATTGACCACCACCTCCGAGCCCGGGCGAGCGTCGCGCAGAACCAGCGCGACGAACACGAGGTTGCCCAGCCCGGAACAGTACGGCATCGCGATCGTGCCGAGCGCGGTGCCCTCCAACCCGTGCCGCGACATCGATTCGAGCGACCAGACGAGCGCCAGCGAGGCGAGGAGGAACACCGGCACGCTGGACCACGCATGGGCGGCGAACAGTGCCTGCACGTGGGCGAACACCGACGGATCCGGGGCGTTCATGCGCGGGTACGGCGGATCGGGACGGACCTTGCGGTCGGTCGGCTCAACACGCACGAACGTGCCATAGGTGAGGGTGCAGGCATCAGCTCTTCTATCTTCGGGGCCGCGCCCCCGGACTTTACCCCGCCTCGCTACCGCGGCGCAAAAGCCGAAAACTGTCGCACGGCCGGCGGGAACCTGTCGGCATCCACGTGCGGATCCGCCGCTCCGGGCGTTCCGTCGTGGAACCACGCCTCCGCTGCCGGAGCCACTCTTCTTCCCCCCCGCCGCGTGCGCACGCATCGTCCTCCTTCCCTGCCATTCGCCCCGGCGCGGGTGGTTCTCCTCGCACTCGGATTCCTTCTCGGGGCGCCCGCAGTCGTGGCCCAGGACGAGACCGCCTTGCGGGCCGCGCTCGACCGCCAGGCCGGGAACTGGTCGGGCGAGGTGCGGGTCGAGGCGATGGACGGATTCGTGCTCAAGACGCTGCAGGCGACGCGTCGCGCCACCTGGGAGCGCGAGGTGCTCGTGGTCGAGACGACCCTGCGCGACGCCTCAGGGGAGTACGTCGTCATGGCGCGTCAGGCGGTGCGGCTCGGTCGTCTCGAGTCGACCGTCCGCCGTCCCGGACAGCCGGAGGATCGGTTCCTGGGCGATGTGCAGGCCGGGGCGCTCGTCTGGACCAACGCCGAGGGAAACCGCCGCGACGCGCGCGAGCAGGTGAGCGAACGCGCGGGCGAGTTCGTCCTCGACACCTCGAGTGTCGAGCCGATGCGCGCCCTGGGTCTTTCCGGCCTCGTGCGCCTCGAGGGCCGTTTTGTGCGTCCGGTCCCGCAGGTTGCGGCGGTCGTGCCGGCTGTGGACGCGAGCGCCGTCCCCGCGAACGAGTCGCTCGAAGCGGAACGACGCGTTGTCGGGGAACTTCGGATACAGTTGGCGGCGATGGAGCAGCGCCTGGCCGAAGCGGACGAGCGGGGCCGCGACGCGGCCGCGGGAGCCGGCGTGCTCGAGCAGCTTCGCGCCCGCCTAGCCGAGGTGGTGTCCGAGCGAGACGCCCTGCGCGAGGACTTGGAGGTGATGCGGCGTCGCGAGACAGCCGCCGCGTCCGAGGCCGGGCAGCGGAGCGCGCTGGAGACGCAGCTGGCCGCGCGCGACGATGAACTGGCGGCTGCCATGACCGAGCGCGATGCGGTGCGCGCGCGCCTCACCGCAGGCGAGGCCGCAATGGCGCAGCAACAGCGCGATCACGAAAGGCTCGTCGCTGCCAGCGCCCAACTCGAACAGGAGCGGACCGCATTGGCGGCGCGCGTGCGCGATCTCGAGGGCCGGCTCGCGCAGCCGCCGGCCGGCAATCGGAATGAGGCGATGCCTTCGGACGCTGGGAATCCCCCGGAGGGACAGTCCGGCGCGAGTGTTTCGCGAGAACACCTGATCGCGCAGCTTCAGCAGATGGAGCGGCGCGTCCTGGAGTTCGAGTCCGAGCGCAACGCCGCACGCGAACAGCTCGCGCTGGCGCAGCGGCAGGTCGAGGAGACGCGACGCCTGCGCGACGACACCCTGCTTCGTTTTCAGGCCGTCGTGAGCGAGCTGAACGCCCTCCGCGAGGAGAAGGACCGGCTCGCTCGTGCCAACGTCTCACTCCAGGCGGAGGTGCGTTCCGCCCAGGTGCCCTCGCGGTCCGCAGTCGCCGGAGGCACCACGCCAGCAGGGGCTGCCTCCGAGGCGCCGCCGCCCGCCACCACCTTCGACGGCAAGACGGCGGACATGGTCATCGCCGCGCTGCAGATCATCGGGGTGACGCGCGGCGAGGACGAGGACAAGGTCATCCTCGACGGTCGTGTCCACCGCAATGGCGACCTCGTCGAGGCGCAACTCGGCATCACCTTCCTGCGCATCGAGGGCAATGCGCTGGTCTTCCAGGATCGCCGGGGCCGCGAGTACCGCCGGCGTTTCTGAGCGGTCCGCTGCTCAGACGCGCTGCTGGCGCGAGGTGTAGAGGGCGACCAGCGCGGCGCCGATCGCCTGTGAAAGCTCGCCGAGTGTCGCGGGCACGACCTTGAGCTTGCGCCGCTGCGCGGGCCACAGGTAGGGCATCGCGGCCTCGTGGATCCCGTTGAGGTAACGCTGGCGAAACTCGGGCGTCGTCGATTCGGGATCGATCAGCCCGCCGCCGATCACCACGTATTCAGGATCCAATGCCATCGCGAGGGAGGCCACGTGCAGCCCGAGGGCCCTGGCCTGGAAGTCGAAGATGTCCAGCGCGAGGGCATCGCCCTTCTGGGCGCGACCGCGCAACGAAAGGACCTTCTCCTTCACCGGCGCGGTCGAGGTGGCGAGTTCGTGGCCGGGATGCTTCCTGAGCATGTCCTCCAGCAGCTGGGGAAGCCCGGAGATCGTCGTGTAAGCTTCAATACAACCCCAGTCCTTGCCGCAGCCGCAGCGGTAGGGCCGCACGCCGAGCAGGTGGAGTGCCGCGGGCATGTGGCCGCCCTCCATGCCCGCGAGGGTGTCCCCGTCGAGCGGGAGACCGTTGGCGTCGATGTAGGCGGCGCCCAGACCCGACCCCGGCGCGAGCATCAGCACCGCGGCCTTGCGATCGCCGCGCACGCGCTGGGCCTCGGCCACCCCGCCGTAGTTGCCGTCGTTGCCGACGACGAGCGGGATGGGCCGGCCCGCCCGGACGGCGAGCGCCTGGGCATAGTCGGCGTGGAAGTTCCAGCCCTCGAACGAGGGCGGCAGGTTGGCCGAGCGGTCAAGCACACCGTAGCTTTGGTACGGCCCGGGAATCGCGAGCCCGACGCCGCGCACGTGGTCCCAGGAAAGCTGGTTGTCGGCGAGAAACCCGTCGACGCCCTCGACCCACCCCTGGATCACGGCGGCCGTGCCCGCCTGCGAGTTGGTGGAACTCTGGCGAAGCTTGGTGGAAATCGTCGAGCCGTCCGCCCGGATGCCGCCGGTCTTGGAGGTCGTGGCGCCGCTGTCGGTACCGATGAAAATGTCTTGGGAGCTGCTCATGAAGTGGTGGGCGAAAGGGCGCCTTTCAGCCACGCCGGTCCGGCGAGGTCAATGCCGGTGCGACGCGTCTCGGTTGAGCACCGGTTTTTGCGGTTTTATCCGAGCCGGAGGCGCCGCCGCAAAAGCACTGTTGTACGGGTACAAAAAAAGAGGCGCCCGAAGGCGCCTCGCGAAAGCGGATCGTGTGGATTCGCGCGTGGGGATTAGTAACGGCCGCGGCCGCCACCAAAGCCACCGCGGTCGCCGCCACGGCGATCGCCACCGAAGCCACCGCGACGCTCGCCGCCGCCGCCGCCGCCACCACCGAAGGTACGGCCGGCGCCTTCTTCCTTCGGACGGGCTTCATTGACCGTGAGGGCGCGGCCACCGAGGTCGGTGCCGTTCATCTTCTCGATCGCGACGCGGGCTTCCTCGGCGGTGCCCATGGTGACAAAGGCGAAACCACGCGGGCGGCCCGTCATCTTGTCCATGGCGACGTAGACGTCGGTCACGGCGCCGAACTGCTCGAAGGCAGCGCGGATGTCGTCTTCGTTGCTCTTGAAGGAAAGGTTTCCGACGTAGAGTTTGGAGTTGCTCATGATGTGATGTGTTCGGCGATACGCTGACCTGCAGTCTGTTCCCGACCTTCGGGTTTCAAATCATCACTGAAGCAAACACTCCAACTGACAATTCACCATAACCTCGGCTCTCACGATACTCGAACGCGGGGTGGAATGGAGGGATTTTGTCCGAATTGCCACAGAAATCGCAGATTTTGCGACGGGCATTCCGCACGGGGCGGTCGGGAGGTGCGGCTCCTGCGGGACCGGCACGACGAAAAAGCCCGCCTCCTGGATAGGAGGCGGGCGGAGGGGGGAAACCGTGCGTCTTGGGAGACTCAGGCGACCATGCGGCGGCGAACCGCGGCCAGGCCGAGCATGCCGACGCCGAGCAGGACGACCGTCGCACCGCCGTCCGGGACGGAACAAGTCGTGGCGGTCAGGCCGGCCTCCTTCAGGTAGGTGTCTCCGGAGAGAATCCGGACCGTGTAGTTGAGGATGCCGGTGTTGCTGAGCGTCGCGAGAAGCGAGCCGCCGACCGAGCCCCAGACAAAGTCGTAGTTCCAGATCGTGCCGTTGACATCCCCGTTGAACTGGGTGAGCCCACCGACCTGGATTTTCACCACCTCGGCCGCGTCAGACTGGGAATCATCCGCGAAGGCGAACCAGAAGTCGGCATCGCACACGCGCTCGACGTTGGGATTGTAGCCCTTGTCGAGGATGTTGAACGTGCCTTGGTAGGAGTCGTTGTGGGACCAGATGTCGTTTTTGCTGAGGTGATAGTACGACAGCGGGCCGGCGAGGTCGACATCGACGTAGACAGCGGCCTGGGAGACGGAGCCAAAGCCCAGGACCGCGAGCAGAACAGCGAGAGGTTTTTTGAGTTGTTTCATACGATTGGGTGCACCGCGCAAACTGCTGGCAGCGTGCCAGATTTGCTCCATCCCGCGTCAAACGCATGCGGCAAAATGCGGAAATTGCTGCTATATAACTATTAGCGGCACGCACAATCTTCTTAAGATTTCGCAATACCGAATGCGGCGGACACACCGGACTGTAAAGGGAGGCAACACAAATCTGATAAAGTTCAGAAGGTGTGTTATAGGCATCTGATAACAAGCACGATACGTCGTTGACTAGAGTGTCAGGTGTGGCGATGGCGCCGCCCACACTTCCGGGCGTTTCGAAGGGAATGGGCTGTTGAGTTCGTGTCGTCGCGGTCGATGCCCGGAGGCATGGCGGTTTCGCCCCTGCACGTGGTCGAGGGCACTTCGCCGGCGCGGTTGACTCGCCGGGAGCGTGCGCCTGCTGCCGACGAAGCGGCCCCGCGGATGGATCCGCGCGATGTGCTGGGTGCGCCGGACGAGGCCAGGTTCTCGGCGGAGGCGCTCGCGCGGACCGCGCGGGCTGCCGAGGAGACTCCGCGCGCGGACGAACCCTCGTTAGCGGCCGGCGCGGAGCGGCGTGACGCCGGCCGCGCGGCGTTGACCGAGGAGCAGCGCCGCGAGGTGGACAAGCTCAAGGCGCGCGACGCGGAGGTGCGGATGCACGAGGCTGCGCACATGGGTGCGGGGGGCTCGCATGTGCGCGGCGGAGCGACCTACACGTACCAGCAGGGTCCCGACGGCCGTTCGTATGCGATCGGCGGCGAGGTGGGCATCGACGTGTCGCCCGTTGCGGGCAATCCGCAGGCGACGATCCAGAAGATGCAGCAGGTGCGAGCCGCAGCGCTCGCGCCGGCGGAGCCGTCGGGCGCGGATCGCGCGGTCGCGGGCCGGGCCGCGCAACTTGAGGCGCAGGCGCGCACCCAACTCTCCGAGCAGGCGGGTCGGGCGGTCGACTCCCGCTCCCGAGGGTGGGGCGATTCGCTGACCTCTGTGGCGACCGCACGCCTCGAGGTCACCGCCTGATCCGGACGGCTCGGGCGGGCTGCTGACTCGAACGAATGTCCAGGGCGGACGGCCCGGAATTGACGGATTTTTCTGCCGTGATCGCATCGATTTTCGGCCTCCGGATGTCGATGTAGTGCACTACCGGGAAACGTGTAGACGGACCGGGACCTACTCCTATGCTGAGCATCATCATTCTTGAGGATGACGCCGCGTCAGCCGCACTTGTGACGCGGATCTTTTCGATGAACGGGCATCGCGCCCGAAGTGTCGCGACCATCGCCGAGGCATGGCGCCTGTTGCGTGAGGAATCCGCCGACCTCCTTGTGCTCGATACGGATCTGGGCACCGAATGGGGCTGGGAGATGCTCGAGCGCGTGCGCCGCAGCATCGTCTTCCGCGAGTTGCCCGTGATCGTCTATTCCGCGCTCTGGCGGCGGGATATCGTGCGGCGCTACATGCTGCTCGGTGTCCAGGGCCTGCTCGTCAAACCCTACACACCGGCGCGTCTGCTCGAGGAAGCGGCCCGTGCGTCCGAATCGTGCTGGCGCGAGCCGTTCTTTGATTTCGCCAGCGTGCCGGCTGAGGACGGGCCGGATGCGGAGCGACGCGCGGCACTCCTCTCCATCGCCGAAGCGCAGTCCGAGACCCTGGACCTGGCCGCGCGCCTGCAAAACAACTGCATGAACATCGCGTGGCAGGCGCAGATGACGGCCTTGGCGGGGCGTGCCCGCAGCGCGGGATTTTCACTCCTGGCGGAGATTGCGGAGAAGATCACCCATGCTTCGATCGAGGTGAAACTCGAACGACTCGCCGCAGGGGTGGAGGACCTCGAGGTCGCTTTCCGAGTCCTGCGGCGCATCCTGGGTCTGGGCGCGCTCGCGAGCGTGGACTCGACGGTGCCGGCGATCGAGGCACCCGTGGGCCCGGTTTCCTAGACGCTGTCATGCACTCGCGAAGACGACTTCGCAGGTCGGGCGTGCTTGGTCCGGTTCGCGGCGCGACCGGTCTTGACGGCCGCAGGCGGCCTCGGAACCGAGCGCGCCGAGTAGGCCGATTCGCACTCGCGGCGGGTTCGGAGAGCCCGCCCTACCTACGAGACACCGCGCAGCGAATTCAAGAGAGGCTCTCGAGCCGTTTCAGACGTTGTAGCCGCGCGGGATGAGTGATCAACGAGGCATCGGGCCGGGTTTCCCCTGGCTGGAACGGCGACGACATCTCTGAAGCCGCTGTAGCCGCAGTCCGAGGACGTTTCGGGACGGTGCGCGGGCACATCCGCTAACAGCAGCGACGCGCGGGCTTAATAACAAGATCTGCTGGTTGCGGGGCCCTTGTATTAGAAGCAGCGTTGATGTAGCAGCGGTTCAGCACAATCGGTGTGGCCGACACGCCTCGGCAACTCCCCCTCCGATGACGGGAAGCTGCCGACCCGGGCCGACTCCACGAAAGGAGAAGCGCTATGCATATCATCGAGCAGGAACTGGAAGTGTATGTGAGTCCGTCCGGCAATGTCTGCATCGCCCGGCGGGATATGAACGAAGACTGTTTCTTCGCCATTCCTCCCGAAGACGTTGATCTGCTTGTGCAGTGGCTGCAGGAAAAGAAGGTGGAGGCGCTCGCCGGCGAGCGAAACGCATCCGCCGAGATGATCGACGTCGATTGACGCGGGCAGGCGTCCTGGGCGGCGCGGTCGTCCCTTCCATCCTCAGCACGTGGGGATGGATCTGATGCTCGTACCCGTCGGTCGTTGCGAGGGCGCGGCGGCTGGGGAAGGTCATCGGCGGAACCAAGCCAGGGCTTCGGCGTCCCAAGGCTGCGGTTCCGATGCGCAGATTCCCCGACTTTTCCCGCTTCGTGACGCGTGGTCTGCTTGCGGTTCTACTCGCGGTCTTCGGCGCGGCCGTGATGTGGTCCGCGCGCACCGCGACACATGCGGTCACGGCGTCCGCACGACCGGCCTCCGAGGAGGCGCTGGATCCCGGCGGAGGCGGACTCGCGCCCGCGCGGTCTGCAATCGAGGGTGACGCACTGGAGGCCGCAGCGCGGGCCGCCTGGGAATCGTATGTTCCGGCCGAGATCCGGGCCCAGTACGAGCCGCCATCGACGGAGCGGATCCGCGAGCTGTTGGTGCGTCTGGAGGCCGAGTTGCACGATGGCTCGGGCGTGCGACTGGCCCGCTACGAGCGGGATGCCCGCCGCGCCCTCAAGGTCCTGCGCCGTTCCGAGGGCGGCGAGATGCTCGCGGCCTGGCTCGAGCCGCGCCTGGACATGATCCGGGCGGCGGCTCACCTGGAGTCTCCACCTGCGCCCGAAACATCGCCCGCGCCCTCGCACGACTCCCAACTGCTCCCGCTGGCACCGGCCCAGCCCGAAGGCCTGCGGCCGCAATACACGCGCGAATACTGGGACCGCGTGCTCGACCGACGGCGACCGCCGCGGCGGGCCGCCGACCTTGTGCCGCGCCTCAAGGAGGTCTTTGCCGCCCACGGCGTCCCGCCCGAACTGGTGTGGATCGCGGAAGTTGAGTCCTCGATGAACCCGGAGGCCACCAGCCCGGTAGGCGCGCGGGGATTGTTCCAGTTCATGCCGCTGACCGCAGCGCGCTTCGGCCTCGAGACGGGGCTGATGCTCGACGAACGCACCGATCCGGAGAAATCGGCCCGCGCCGCCGCGGCCTACCTGCGCATCCTGCATCGCCGCTTCCAATCCTGGCCCCTCGCGCTCGCCGCCTACAATGCCGGTGAGGGCCGCGTGGGGCGTGCGCTCAGCCAGGAACAGGCAAAGACATTCGAGGACGTCGCCCACCGCCTGCCGCTGGAGACGCGCATGTATGTACCCAAAGTGCTCGCAACCGTAGCGGCCCGGGAGTCGGTGGATCCGGTGTTGTTGCCTTCGCCCGCCGCCGACCTCGCCTCGCGCGCGGCGCGGGTGAGGCGGACCCAGGCATCCCCGTTTGAGCGGATGGTGCGTCCGGCGGGCAGTATACCGTCGCTCTGAGTGGCGGGCCGCCGGGCGCGCCCGGCAGCTGAAGGCGCGGCTGGGTCCCGCACGGCGGCGAAGAACCTCGGAGGGGCCACGCGAGGGTCGGTCGGCGATCCGTTGCCCGCCGATTTTCCGCAACTCGGGCGGCGATGGACAGTATCCCTTCACGAAGCTCCTGCCGCTCGTGACCCGTGACCACCACTTCCGCCATAGACTTCCAGCCCCCCTCCGCCATGCTTGAGGCAATGACGGCCGCCCCTCCTGAGGCGCTCGACGACCACTCGCTCATGCTTCGCGTTCGCGAGGGCGACATTCCCGTCCTGGGCGAACTCTTCCAGCGGCACAGCCGCCCGCTCTATGGATTCTTTGTCCGGCTGACCGGCGACCGCGTCGGCAGCGACGATATGGTCCAGCAGGTGTTTCAGCGGATCCTGCGCTACCGCCACACCTACCGCGATGTCGGCAGTTTCACGGGTTGGATGTACATCATCGCCCGGCGCGTGCTCGCAGACTTTCAGAGGCACCGCTTCCAGTCCCAGCCGCCGGCGGACGAACCCGCCCTGGAGCAGCTGCCGGACGAGCGCGCGCACGCGGCCGAGGCGGCCGAAGCCGTCGACCAGACTGCGATGCTGCACCGCGCGCTTGCCGCGCTGCCCGAGGACGTGCGCGAGGTCATCGTGCTCTCGCGCTTCCAGGAGCTGTCCTACGAGGAGGTCGCGCGTGTGCTCGACATCTCCCTCTCGGCCGTGAAGGCGCGCATCCACCGCGCCATGAAGGACCTTCGCACCACCTACTTTCGTATTCAGAAAACCCCGCCATCCGGACCCGGCCGTCCGCGGTCCCAGGAAACACCATGAACTGCGACCAGATCACGCTGCTCCTCGCCGATTACGAATCGGGCCGGCTCCCCGCCGCCGACATGCGCCGCGTGCAGGAACACCTCGCCGCCTGCCCGGGCTGCACACGCGAACTCACGCTGCAGCGCCAGCTCGACCTCGCGATCAAGCAGGAGCGCAGCCCGGAGCCCGGGCCACAGGTGCACGCCGCCTTTCATGCCTGGCTCGCCGGCGAGGTGCGCGCCGCGGCCATGCCATCCGAGCAGCAGCCTGTGCGGTCGAACGTCATTCGCGTGTCGTTCTGGAATCATCCCGCCGCGATCTCCGGTCTGGTCGCGATCGCCGCCTGCGCCGTGTTTGCCCTCGGGCTTGTCGTCGGCTCACGCGCTGGCACTCCGGTTGATCCGGGCGCAAACGCGCAGATGGCCAGCGAACTCGTGGCGCTGCGCGAGCAGGTCACCTCGATGCGGCAGGCCGTGGCGTGGACGGTGCTCCAGCAGGAAAACGCCGGCGATCGACTCCGCACGGTGCGCGCGATGGCGTCGACGTCAGGTGACACCGATCCCACCGCGATCAACAAGCTCCTCGGCATCCTCGCCTACGACGACAACGGGCAGGTGCGTCAGAGCGCGGTGCAGGCACTTTATCGCCACGCCGAGGCGCCAACCGTTCGCACGGCAGTGGCACGCGCCCTCGTGCGTGAGCCGTCTCCCACGGTGCAACTCGCGATGATCGACCTGCTCGCCTCCACGCGAGATCCCGAGGCCGCCGCGGCGCTCGAAACCCTTGTGCACAACGAAAGCCAGAACCCGCTCGTCCGTGAGGCCGCGACCTACGCGCTCACTCGCATGTAGAGGATCACCTTCCGGACGGGCGTCCAACGCCAACACAACCATTCCATCATGAAAGCCTTCTCCATCATCATTCCTGGAGCCCTCGCGCTCCTTCTCGCCGCCAGCAGTGCGCTGGCGGACGGTCAGAATCAACGCACGATCCCCTTCGCTGATCCCGGTGCCCCGGGCAAGGTGATCATCCAGGTCGGCTTGGGCGACGTCCACGTCATCGGAGCCGACGTCACGGAAGTGACAGTACAGTCCGAGGAACCCCTCGCCGGAGAGGAGGAGCCGCGCGGCGACGGCCTTCGCCGCCTTGATTCAGGACCCGGCACACGCGCGGTTTCCGTGAGTGGCAACACGATCACCCTCGGCTCGGGGGCTCCATTCGGTTTCCACGGCGGCAGA
The DNA here is from genome assembly GCA_023399155.1 of Verrucomicrobiota bacterium. GTDB lineage: Bacteria > Verrucomicrobiota > Verrucomicrobiia > Opitutales > Opitutaceae > JAEWQP01. The sequence continues at coordinate 132,487 of JAEWQP010000022.1, forward strand.
GGGGCCGCATCGGACCTGACCGTCACGGTGCCGATGTCCACCACGGTCGTGGTCGAGCGTAGCGCTCCGGGTGATACGCGGGTGGAGAAGCTTTCCGGTGACGTCGAGATCCGCGCGATCGTCGGCGACGTGGTGCTGCAGGATCTTTCCGGCGGCGCGGCGGTGGAGACGGTCAACGGCGACATTCGCGCCGTCTTCACCGCGCTCGCCGCCGAGCGGCCGGTGTCGATCTCGGCCGTGCGGGGCGACGTCGATCTCCATGTGCCGGGCACAGCGAAGGCGGATGTGCGGTTCCGTACCCTCCGCGGCGAGGTGCTCACGGACTTCGGGGACGAGCTCAAGACGCGCATGGAAGACCACTGGGTCGAGGAGGGCACCTCGGTCGTCGTCGACGTCGAGACGGCGCGCCAGAGCGCCGATCAGGATCGGCGCGCCGCGGAAAAGTTGGCCCGCCAGGCCGCGGACGATGCCCGCCGGGCTGAAGCCGACGCCAGACGTGCGGCGAAGCACGCGGGCGGCGCCCATGTATCCATGCCGCCGATGCCGCCCATGCCGCCGATGCCGCACATTCCGCCGATGGCGGGCGGGCGCGTCGTCTCAGGGATGCTCAACGAAGGCGGCACGGACATCAGCGTCACGACGCTCAACGGGAGCATCCGCTTCCGCAAGGCCGACTGAGTCGCGGCTCATCCCGTCGAGACGCGGTTTCCCGTGCGGAACCAAGAGCCTTTAGGGTCGGCGTTCATCAGCGGTCGGCGGTGCTGCAAGCCGGGCCGAAACCTTCCGACCGCTGGTCTCCCGAAACCTCGCGCGATCACTCGAGCCCGCTGACCGGCAGGTCGGCGGGGTGCTCGATGGCGAACCGGAGCGGGAGGTCGCGTTTCTCGCCGGGCTTCAGGGAGAGGTTCCACCGGATCGTACCGTCGGCATCCTGCGTGATGTCACGCGCCGGCGGCGCGACGAGCGTCACGACGATCCGTTCGTCCTTCGAGAGCGGCAGCTGATCCTTCACGACGACCTTCTCCGCGGTCTTGCGGTTGTTCTGCACGGTGATGAGCACGTCGTAGGTCGTCTTGACGCGCTTGGAGATGAGGCCCGTGTCCTCGCGCAGCCGGTTGATGAGCTTGCGCTTCACGCTGATCGCGTCGTCCACACCGAGGTTGAGAACGAACTTCTCCCCCGGGGCGACGGTCTTGATCATCGACCGGGCCACGAAATTGCCGTCGAGGAAAAGCGCGATCTCGCCGCCGATGAGCGGAAACTCCGTCGTATTCGTCACGGCAGCACGGAGAAATGCCAGTTCCGCGAGCTTGGGGACGGCGAGATGGTTGATCTCGCCTGAGAGCGGCGCGCTGGTGATCGCGACCTTGTGGGCGGCGTTGTCCGCCGGGATGTCCGTCGCGTAGGTTATGGCGAAAGAGGCGGCATTGAGCCCGCGCTCCACACTCGCCATGGCGACGCGCGCGGCCTCGATCCGGGCCTCATCGGCGTCGACGCGCGCGGCGCCTTCGAAATTTCTCATCAGGTACTCGGCGGCTTTGCGTTGCTCGCGCTCCATCATCGGCGCGGCCGCCGGCATGGTCCGGGGCCGTTCCTGCTCGACGTACCAGGTCGTGAGTTCCGGGGGCGTGCCGCTGCGATCGGGTTGGGCCGTCGAAAGCGTGAGCGCGATTCCGTACCAATCCTCGCCCGTGGACTGGCTGACCATGGCACCGTAGTCGAGTTGCATGGACTTGTCCGCCGAGGCCACGCGAACGTCGTAGGTCGGGCGCCAGTTCGCCTCGGGCACGGTGTAGGCGAGCTTGACGGCAAGGTTGCCCGCGCTGGCGGCGTTGACCCGCACGGTGACGTTCGTGACGGAGCGTGAATCGCGAGCCTCGAGATCGCCGATCTGGCGCTCCACCGCGTCGAGGCGGGCCTGCGTGTCTTCCTTTTGCCGATCCAGCGCATGGCGCGCCTCGAGCACCTTGCCCAAGCCGTCGGCGTAGAACGTGACGAGCTGTTCCCACATCGAAACCGGGGTGACCGGTACGGGCTGGTCCTTGCCGCCCTGGGGAGCGACGGTCGCATGCTTGATGCGCTCGTAGTAGTCCTGTTGTGCCTTCAGAACGTCGGCACGATCGCTCAAGCCGCGCACTTCGTCCTCGAGCGTGCGCGCCTGGTCGCGCAATTCCTTGAGTCGCGTGTTGGCGGGCGCCTCGAGTTGGGCCGAGGTGGCCGTCACGTCGAGGATCGTCGCCTGGGCGGTGCCGCTGCCGGAGACCTGGATGAGGTCGGGGTCGAGCGACGCGGGCAGTCCGGCAAACACGAGTTCCTGCGTGCCCGGCTCGAGGGCGACATCCGCGTGGCGGGTCACGACGGCGCCCTGGCCATAGACGGTGACGGAGGTGATCTTGGAATCGGCGGCCACGGGGGCGGCGCCGACAACTCCCGGAGCCAGCGCCACGAAGGCGCACAGAAGGATGGTGCGAGGATTCATGAAAGGGTTGGACGAGTTCGCGAGACGGCGGGAATCCTACCGGATCGGAAAGCGCGGGTGTGTATCAGCTTTGTCACGAGGCGTCACGGGCGAAGGAAACCGCTGACGGGTCTCGGGATCGGGAACCAGAGATCCGGTGGACCGACAGAGCTCCCGGTCGACCGACGTCTGGAACCGGATTTCCGACGGCGTCCGCTCACCGGGCCTCGATCCACTCGGAGGACGCATACTGATCCACGAGCGCCTGTTCCTCGTCGGGATCGAACAGCGGCCAACCGGGCTCGGTCAATGTCGTGCCCAGCGCGCGCGAAAACGCCTGCGGCACGTGCTCCTCGATCGCATCCCAGTCGACCGGTCCCGCCAGCGAGCGGCTGACCGAGCCCTGCAGGAGCACGCCGCGCTTGTTGCGCTTGAGGGCGGCGCCCGCGACCTTGCGGCCATCCCGCGCGCGAACGACGTCGTCGACTTCCGGGCGCTCGAAGCAGACGCCGGCAGCGGTGTCGGGCTCGCTGCGCTGCAGGGCGACCTCGGCTCCGCAGGCATTGAGGGCCTCGGCGAGCGCCTCATGCACGGCATGGTAGATCGTGGGCCCCGGCCGGTCCCACAGCGGATGGATGCGCGGGATGACGAGCGCGTAGGTCCAGTCATCGCGATGATCGACAAGTCCGCCGCCCGTAGCGCGACGTGTCACATCGAGCGCCTCGCCCACCGGCAGGCGATCGCGGACGAACGCGATGGTCTGTCCGTAGCCGAACGTGAAGGCGGGCCGCCGCCATTCGTAGTGCCGATAACGCACGACGTCGGTCGACGCATAGCGCTGCAACAGGAGGAAATCCACGGCCATGTTACCGGCCGCGTCGGCCGTGCGCGTGGGCAGCAGGTGAAACTCCATGGATCGAGCGTGGTGCAAACCGGGAGCGACAGCCAGCCCGGTGCGTGTTCCCTTCGTGGCGGCACGCGGACCCGTCGCCCGTCACCGGGGCGACTACTTCAGCGCAGCCCAGACGCGCTGCACATCGTCGTGGTCGTCCAGCGCCTGTAGGAATTCGCCCACCTCGGCTCGCTGCGTGTCATCGAGATCCGGGAACTGCTTGGCGAGGTAGCCGATTTCGGCCGTCACCACCGACCATCCGTTCTGGCCCAGCCACGTGGCGACGGCGTGGACCGCGGTGCGGTCGCAGACGAAGCGGGCTCCAGCGGATCCCTCCGGGATGTCGTCGTTCTCGGCATGCGAGAGGGGCTGAAAATCATTCGCGCCGGCCTCGATCGCGACCGCTTCGAGATCCACATCAGCGGCTGTGGTGTGCGCCTCGACCAAGCCAACGTGATCGAAAAGAAACTTGTTGCTGCCCGCGGCGCCGAGGACGCCCTTTTTGAAGAGCACCCGAATCTCCGGCACCGTGCGCTGAAGGTTGTCCGTCATGCACTCCACGATGACCGGGACCTTGTGCGGCGCGTAGCCCTCGAAGGCGACATGATCGAGGATCATCTTTTCGTCGCCGAGGCCCGCGCCCTTGTTGATGGCGCGTTCGATGACGTCGCGCGAGACAGAGTTCTTGCGGGCCTTCTCGAGTGCGGCGAACAGCCGGGGATTCGCCGCGGCGTCCGCCCCGCCCATCTTGGCGGCGACGGAGATTTCCTTCACCAGTTTGCCGACGACCTTCCCCTTTTTGAGGTTAACGATCGCGCGTTTCGCGTGCAGCCATTGGCGTCCCATAAAGAAAGTCGTCGAGTTTAGGCGAGTGCGTCGCGCCGGATCAATCTCCGTGCGTGCGCACCGAGCGATTGCGGCTTTCCCACCTCGGGCGCGACGGCGAAAGCGGGGTGGAAAAGCGCAAAAGTGAGCAGAATCGGGCAGGCAAGGAGGGTGGCGCAGGATCTGCATGCCCCACCGGCGGCGCCTTGCGGTGCCGTTATCCCCATCAACCTATGACGACTCTTCCGCAGGAATCGGGCGCTTCCGAGGCAGGCTGGGGTGTCTACCAGCCGGGCGAAGCCGTGCTTGGCCTGGATCAGCTGAGGCCGGGCGACGTGGTGTTGCAGCGCGTTTTCAAGTCGGGGTTTCCCCACCCGAGCCACCATGTGCTCGAGGTGATCGGAGGCGATCCCTCGGGAGAGAACCGGCCCTTTGTCCGCGCCCGCCTCCTCGACCCATCGCGGGGACCGGTGCAGGCCGATTCGTCCGCGTGGGTGGTGCTGTGGGACTTCTGTCTCACGGAAGGTCGGGCCGAGCTGTTTCGCGCCGCGTTGTCCTGAACGGCTGGTGCCCTTCGCTGGCACCACGTCGGCTTTTTAGGCGTCGACGGGGGAGGGCCGATCACCAAGCGTGGCGGGGACAACGCGCGCCGTCGCGATTTCCTCCCTGCCATCGTGCCCGTCTCCATTTCCGACCAGGACCTCGTCCAAGCCGTCGAGCAGTTGCCGCCGGTTCTGAGCGTGATCCGCCGTCTCCTGGCGGTCTTGCGCGACCCCAACAGTGACGTCGCCGACCTCGCACGCCTGGTGCGTGCGGACACCGCCCTGGCCGCGCAGACGCTGCGGCTGGCCAACAGCCCGCTTTTCGCCCGCCACCAGCGCGTCGGCTCGATCGAAGAGGCCATCCAGCACATCGGTTCCAACGAGCTCATGCGCATGGTATCCACGCTCGGCGCGCGCCACGTCGTCTCGCGTGACCTGCCCATCTACCGCGTGCCGGCGTCGCTGCATTGGCAGCATGCGTTGGCGGTGGCGGTCGCCGGTGAGGAAACGGCCGGCCGATATGGGCTGGATGCTGGTGCGATCTACCTCGCGGGCCTGCTCCATACTGTCGGCATGGTGGCGTTGAACGGCATCGCGCTGGCGCGTGGGTTGCCGCCCCGACCGGAGGAGGTGCGGCTGCGCGAGTGGGAGTGCGAACAATTCGGGGAGGAAAACCCGGAGGTCGCCGCGCGCGTGATGCGGGCGTGGAACTTTCCTGAGGACCTCGCCGCCACGGTGGCCGCCCGCTACACGCCGCCGACGCGCGCGACGCTGGGGCATCCGGGCACGACGCTCTTCCTCGCCAGCGCCATCGCCGAACGAATTCCTGCGGGCCTGCCGGCAGAGAGCGGCATTTTCCAGCTCAGTCCCGAGCAGCAGCACGAGATCGGGCTGGGTCAGCATGGCCTCGCCGATCTCGAGCTTTCCAGCCTGCAGCTCTTCACCCGCGTGCGAGCGATGCTCAATTTCTGAGAGCCCACGCACCCAGCCCCTCTTTTCTGCTTCAGGTTGAGTGGAACCGCGCAGGGGGCCCGGAGGTTGATGCCGGCTCGTTTGCACTTTGACGCGGATTTCGGGACGGACTCGACGCGGCCGCTTCAGCGCGCGTAACGTGTGGCGTTTCGGCTGGTCGGCACCCTCCGCCGCACCATGCATCACACGATCCTTCGCCTCCTTGGTTGCAGCCTTGCCGCCGTGTTCATGGCTTCGGCCCTGCACGCGGCCGTCTATCACGTCGCCCCCGGGGGTCGCGACGCAAACAATGGCCTCTCGCCCGAGGCGCCCTGGGCGACCCTGCAGCACGCGGCGGATACGGCCCGCGCGGGCGATACGGTGCTCGTCGCGGATGGAGAGTACGTCGGCTGCAACATCACGCGCAGCGGATCCTCCGGCGCCCCGATCATCTTCCGCGCCACTGGTCGCGGCGCGCGTGTGACCGCGCCCAATCGCGTCACCGGTCGCGATGGGATCAACATCGAGGGCGGGAGCTGGATCGTGATCGACGGGTTCGTCTGCTCGAATCTCGAGCGTGCCGGCATTCGCGCCGTGCTGGGTGACCACATCGTGATCCGCAATGCGACCTGCGCCGACAACGGCCGCTGGGGCATTTTCACCGGCTTCACCGACGACCTCCTGCTCGAGAACAACCACTGCTCGGGCTCTGGCATCGAGCACGGGATCTACGTGTCAAACAGCTCCGACCGCGCGATCATCCGCCACAACCGCGTGCACCACAACCGCGGCTCCGGCATCCAGATCAACGCCGACCTTTCCATGGGCGGGGATGGCCTCAGTTCCGACTGTCGCATCCATGACAATGTGATCTGGGAGAACGGCCGCGGCGGGGGCGCCGCGCTCAACCTCGACGGTGCGGTGAACGTGCGCGTGTACAACAACACGCTCTATGATAATCACGCCACCGGGATCGCGCTGTTTCGCATCGATGCGGCGGCCTCGTCGCGCGGCGCGTGGGTGGTGAACAATACCATCGTGCAGGCGGCCGACGGGCGCTGGTGCGTGCTCGCGGTCGACGGCGCGACGCAGCTCACGTTGCGTCACAACATTTTGGTGACGCCGCACACGTTCCGGGGCGCCATTGCGATCGACGCCGCCTCGCGTGCCGGGCTGGCGAGCGACTTCAACGTCATCGTCAACCGCATGAGCCTCGACGGCGGGGAGACCTCCATCTCCGCGGCGGCGTGGCGAACGTCCACCGGCCAGGACGCGCACTCCGTCATCGCGGCCAGTCTCGACGCGCTGTTTCGCGACCGAGCCGCGGCGGACTTCCGCCTCGCCGCCGGGTCGCCGGCCCGCGACTGCGGCGCGGCCACAGCCGACGCGGATGCCGCGGCCGATGCGCTCGGTGTGGCGCGCCCCCACGGAGGCGCGGTGGATGCCGGCGCCTACGAGTTTATCGGCCCGTCGGCACCGGGCGTGGCGGGATTGCGCGTGCTCAACCTCTCCACCCGCGCTGAAACGACGGCGGAGGAGCCGGTCATCGCCGGGTTTGTCATCGGCGGAAGCGGCACCTGCCGGGTGTTGATCCGGGTCGCCGGGCCTGGGCTCGTCCCCCTAGGCGTCGCGAGCGGCCTGGCTGATCCGGAGATGCACCTTTACGCGCAGGGGACGGTGATCAGGTCGAACGACGACTGGCACACGGGAGCCGATGCCGCGGACCTCGCGGCGGCGGCGGCGTTGGTCGGCGCCTTCCCGTTCTCGGCCGGCAGCACGGACGCCGCCATGCTCGTCGACCTGGCGCCGGGCGCCTACACGGTCCACGCGCTGACCAAGGCGGGACCGGGTGTTGTCCTGGCCGAGGTGTACGATACAGCTGCGGAGCCCGGCACGGCCCGACTGGTAAACGTATCCACCCGGGCACTCGCCGGCCGTGGCGATGCCACGGTGATCCCCGGTCTCGTCGTCTCCGGAGCCGGCGGCCCGGTCCTGCTGCGTGCCGTCGGGCCCGGCCTCGAGGGCCTCGGGGTCGCCGGTTTCCTGCGCGATCCGCGGATCGCGCTCTTTCGCGGCGCCGGCATGATCGGGGAAAACGACAGCTGGCGGGCGGACGCCCGCGCCGATGCCGCGGCGGTGATGATGGCGCAAACGGGTGCGTTTCCGCTGCGCCGGGGCAGTGCCGATGCGGCGTTGTGCCTCGAGCTGACCGACGGTCGCTACACCATGCACGCCGTTCCGGCAGGGGAAAGCGACGCGCGTGGCGTCGTGCTTGTCGAAGCGTACATCCCCTAGTTCGCCTGGAAATGCGTTGGCGCCCGTCCGGCGGCCGCGCAAGGCTCGGCGCATGGGACAAGCCGCCGAGCTGGAGATCCTGCGTCAGCTGTTGTGCCGCCTGGGCGACGCCATTCGCGACCGCGTGGTGGCCGCGCGCGCGGCCGCCACGACGGAGGATCTGTCAGGCGTCGCCGAGGTGACCGCGGCGGACACGATCTACCAGATCGACAAGATCAGCGAGGCGGCGATCGTCGCATGGTTCGCCTCGACCTGGCCGTCCTCCATGCCGGTTGAGGTGGTGATGGAAGGGCTGGAGGGCCGCGGGCCGTTGACTTTTCCGAGCGGCACACCCGTCGCGTCGACCGCGTGGAAGATGATCATCGACCCGATCGACGGCACACGCTGCATCATGTACGACAAGCGCGCGGCCTGGGCGCTGGCGGCAGTCGCGCCGCAGCGCGGTCCGGGGACGCATCTCGGTGACATCGTGGCGGCGGCGATGACCGAGCTGCCGACCTCCAAGCAGTGGCGCGCGGACCAGATCAGCGCCGTGCGGGGCGCGGGTCGGGAGGGCGTCGTGCTCGAGGCGGTGCACGTCGTCACCGGGGCGCGTTCGCCGCTTCCGGTCACGCCGTCCCGGGCGGATCATCTGCGCCACGGCTTCGCCTCGGTCGTGAAGTTCTTCCCCGACGGCAAGGCTTTCACCGCCGGGCTCGAGGAGGCGCTCTGGCGCGGGCTCGAGGAGTTGCGCGGATTCCAGGGAGCCGTCGTCTTTGACGACCAGTACACCAGCACGGGTGGGCAGCTCTACGAGCTGGTCAGCGGGCGCGATCGCGTCATCGCGGATCTGAGGCCGCTGGTGTTTGCCCGACTCGGCCTTCCCAGTTCGCTGACCTGCCACCCGTACGACATCTGCCCGGCCCTGATCCTGACGGAAGCCGGGGGGGTGGTCGAGGCCCCGGATGGGTCGCCGCTCGCCGCGCCGCTCGACACGACCTCGCCGGTCGCGTGGGTGGGTTATGCCAATCCTGTATTGGCCAGCCGGGTACGACCGCACCTGCAACGGGTCTTGCGGGAAGCGGGCTTGCTCGCCCCGTGAACCACGGGTGACCGGGCCTCCCCGGGGCGCCCCGCGCACTACCCATGCCCCAGGCCGTCCGAAAGCCGTTTCGGGGTTGGGCGACGCCCCCGCCGCTTACGCCAAGGCTTCGGCGGGCAGGCTGGCCGAGCCGCGGCTCATCGGGGACGGTGTCCAGCTGTGGCGTCGCTCCGCACGCCCTGGCTGCCGGGCATCTCCGACGAGACTGCAGGTTCCCCTAGCGCTTGCCGCGGAAGTATCCGCGACGCTCGTCCTGCTCTTCCGCCTCCCGCCGCTTGCGCTGGCGGTGCTTGAGGTAGTTGCCGGCGGAATAGCCGGCGTTTTGCGCGAACCAGACGCCGACGACGAGCGCCAGGCCGGCGATGATCCAGATGATGTCCGAGGATGACATGGGATGAATGGGTGCTGCTGCTACGGGTGTGACGTGCTGGCGCCGATTTTCTTGGGGAGAGTAATCGAAAAAGGCGGAGGTGCGACCCGGCGGATGGATATTTCGCCGGCCTGGCGCGTCACTTGGGCGGACCGATCACGTCCTTGAGCACACGGCCCAAGTCGCCGCTGCGATAGGGCTTCGAGAGGATCCCGACGAAGCCGAGCTTGCGGTAGTGTTCCGCGTGTTCCTCCGTGGCGTAGCCGCTCGAGACGATCGCCTTGACGCTGGGATCGATCTCGCGCAGCCGGCCGATCACGTCCTCGCCACCGGGCCCACCGGCCATGGTGAGATCCAGGATCACGGCCGCGTAGGTGCGCCCGAGTTCCCGGGACTTGCGGAACTTTGTGATCGTCTCGTCGGCGCTCGAGGCCGTCTCGGCTTCGTAGCCGAGCATCTCGAGCATGCCCGACGCGATCGCGCACAGGTCGACGTCGTCGTCCATCACGAGGACGCGACCGGTGCCGTAGGAAATGGAGAGTTTCTGGGGAGCTTCCTGCACGGAGGCAGTCTGGGCACGGGGGAAGTAGAGTGTAAAGGTTGTGCCGCTGCCAACGTTGGACGCCGCCTCGATCGCCCCGCCATGCTGGGCGACGATCGAGTTGACCATGGCGAGGCCTAGGCCCGTGCCCTCGGCGCGCGTGGTGAAAAACGGCTCGAAGATGCGCGCGAGGTTTTCCGGGGGGATGCCGGGTCCGTTGTCCTGCACGTCGACGCGCACGTAGTCGCCTGCCGGTAGGTTGACGCTGTTGACCTGGCCAAGGGGCATGTTGAGCGTGCGCACCGCGATCCGGCCGCCCTGTGGCATCACCTGCATCGCGTTCAGGATCAAGTTCGTGAACACCTGCACGAGCTGCGAGGCCACCACATCGACCGGATGGAGATCGGCGGAGAGGTCGAGTTCGATGGAAGACTTCGATCCGGCGCCGGCCATCCGGGCGGTCTCGCGGATGATCTCGTTGAGCGACTGCACCCGCCGTCCGGCGACGTCGCCGCGGGCGAAGGTGAGGAGCTGGCGGGCGAGGTTTTTCGCGTTGTTGCAGGCCTTGAGCGCGGGCTCGAGCGGGGCGAGGTCGCGCTTGTCCACGGCAAGCGACACGCCACCGACGACGGTGGTCAGCAGATTGTTGAAATCGTGCACGATGCCGCAGGCGAGGCGGCCCAGCGCCTCCATGCGGTTGGACTTCACCAACTCGGCCTGGGTGAGGGGCATCTCCGCGAGGCGCCGCAGCACGACGGTGGCGGCGGTGAGTTGGCGGGCCTCGTCGAACACCGGCCGGCAGCTGATCGCCACGTCTTCGGGGCCACCGCGGCCGACCAGCTGGCAGGACTGGTCAAGTTCGAGGGGCTGGTCGCTGCGCAAGGCGCTCTCGAGCAGGCGGGACGCGGGTTCGCCGGTGCTGCGCAACACGAGGTTGAACGCTTCGTGGAACGGCCGGGTGGTGAGTTTGTCCGGCTCCTGGCCGGCAATGGCTGCGGCCCGGATGTTGACATGCAGGATGCGGGCGTCCGGATCGATCAGGACGATCGGCTCAAGGGCGGCGTCGAGCGCCTGCTGGATCGCCGCTGCAAGGCCGCTTACGGCCGGGGCGGGCGGCGCCTCGCGCGACTCGTCCTCCGAGCCGGATCGATCCTCGGACGCAACCACCTGGAGGCCGCTCACGTGTTCAATCAATCCGCGCCGCGAACGGCGGACCGCAAGAACGGCCTCGAGTTCGACCCGCGTGCCATCCGCGTGCACGAGTGCGTACCGCGCCGTGCGGGCCGGGAGTCCCCCGCTCAGGCTCTGGAAAAACGCCACGATCCCGACCGCTGCGTCCTCGGGCGGCAGAACCTTGAGAAATCCGTCGGGCGTGCTGCCGAGTTCGTCGGCCCTGCGGCCGAGCGCGCGGCGGAACTCGGGCGAGTACCACGCGCGACCCTCGAGCAGGTCGAGTTCGAAAAAGCCCGCGGTCCCGCGACCCGAAAGCCGGAGGAAGCGCTCCTCGTTACGAGCCGTCTCCTCGTCGGCATCGTGGCGCTCCTGCGCGTCGAGCATCACGCCGTCGATCCGCGCCGGGGTTTTGTCGTCCCCCAGTTCACACACGCCTTCAAGTTGCATCCAACGCCATGTGTCCTCCTTGGTGCGCAGCCGCATCTCCGCAGAGAAGGAACCGGCGTGCTTCAAGGCCAGCGGCGAGGCTTCCGAATCCTCGGGGTGGATCAGCGCGGCAAGTGAGTCGGGCTCGTCGCCGACGTCGTCGGCTGCATAGCCCAGCAGGCGTTTCCAGCTTTCGGAATACCGCGCAGTGCCCGTGGTGAAATCAATGTGGAAGAACCCGAGCGAGGCGCCGGCGAACACCGTCTCGAGCGTCCCAGCGGCTCCCGTGGCGCTCGCGGTGCCAGGCGTGGCCGGCCGGCGCAGACGCTCCGCCATAGAATCGGTCGCGAGCGCCTCGAGTTCGTCGAGGGCCAGGGCGTCGTCGCCGCTTTCATTCTCCGACCCATCCCCCGGTTCGAGGGCGGCGAGGTCGTCGAGCGCGTCCTCCGCCGGCTCATCCTCGAGGTCGAGTCCGGCGAACGCGTCAGGCACGGGCGCGGGCGGCGCTTTCGCTGCAGGCCGGGCCGGGATGGGCGTTTTCGCCGGATCGTCCGAAGGTGCGTCGGCCGCCTTCTCGATCGCGATGATGTAGGTGTCGCGGCCTGACGCGTCCGTCTCGCCTTTCGGCGCGAGCTGCACGACGACCGGAAAGGTTGCAGCTGCCGCGCGGGCGGTCAGGCGTGGCCCGGAGCCCGCGGCGCAGGTTTGCAGGCGGCTCCATCCCCCCGAAAGATCGTCGCACGTCTCCGCGAAGAGGCTCGCGAGTGTGCGACCCGCAAGCGGCGCGGCCGGCGACGCACCCCACCATGCGGTGGCCTCAGGTGCGGCCCAGAGGATGACGCCATCCTGGCCGACCTCGAGCAACGCCTGGGGCGACGCGTCGGACAGATTCTCAACCGGGGTCGAATCGGAGGTGGACGCCACAAATGTGGGGGACTTCGCCCAGAATGCCGGCCGCGCGGGTCCTGTAAAGCCCAAGCCCAGCGCGAAACTGTCAGAGAATTGTAAGAGGCGGCCGGGCCGCAGGTCCGGCGAAGGGCGCGCGACCTACGTCTTGCCCGCGGTCCGACACTCCGCACAGGTCCCGTAGTAGATCACTTCGTCGCCGCTGAAGACGAAGCCTCGGGGCTTGCGGCGGGGCAGGGGCACGGTTTCCGGCGCCTCGATGTCGAACACGCGCCGGCAGTGATTGCAGATGAAATGTGAATGGTGCCGCGCCACGGCCCACTCGTAGCGCGGAGGCTGCCCGGCGTAGGCGACACTCACGATCTTGCCGTCATCCGAGAGCGTCTTGATCGCGCGATAGACGGTGGCGATACCCAGCCCGGGAAACTCCGCCGACGCGGTGGCGTGGACCTCCGCGATCGCCAACGGCCGGCCCGCGGAGCGCATGGCGCGCTCGATGGCCTCGAGCTGGCGGGTCTGGCGTGAACGCATGGGCACAAGAAGGCGGAAAGCCGGCAGGGCTGAAAGACTGAAGCGGCGGTTCGCCCCGCCCGCCGGTCCGCCGTCGGGAAATCGCGCGGGCCCGATGATTTCTATTGATAATGGCATTTCAATACCAAAACCTCCGGCGCTTTCGATGAACGTCCCAAGCCATCCCTCCTCCCGTCTGCGCCGACTCGCCCTCGTTTCGGGTGTCGCGGCGATCTCCGCCGCGATGCTACGCGCCGACACCCGCGGCACCGCACCCGAGGAAACCGACGGCGCCGTCGACCGGGAGGAGATCGTCGTATCCGCCTCGCGTTCGCGCCAGGACCCGAAGTTCACCGCCAGCAGTGTGACGCTGCTCTCGCTCGCCGAACTCGATGAGAGCCAGGTGGTCGACCTCCGCACGGCGCTGGCGCGCGAGCCGGGTGCGGCGATCGTCAACACCGGCGCCACCGGCAGCCAGTCGTCCATCTTCCTGCGCGGCGGCAGCAGCCACCAGACGCTCCTTTTCGTCGATGGTGTCCGCATGAACGACCGCGCCGCGGCCTACGCCAATTTCCTGGGAGGCGCCGACCTGGAGGGACTGGGACGCCTCGAGGTGCTGCGCGGGCCTCAGAGCACCCTCTATGGCAGCTCCGCCATGGGCGGTGTGATCGCCATGGATACGCTCGCCGCCGGCGAGGGGCCGGCGTCCGGCCGTGTCGTCGCCCAGGCCGGCTCGTTCGGGACCTGGGGGGGCGGCCTGGCGGCCCGCGGCGGCCTCGGCGCGCTCGGCTACAGCGCGTCCGCCAGCCGCCTGGAGACGGACAACGACCGCGCCAACAATCGGTATGACGTCTGGAACTACGCTGCCCGCGTCCAGTTCTCGCCGGCCGAGAGCCCGCTCGTGCTCGGCGGGACGCTTCGCCGGCAGGACTCCACCTACGAGGAGCCGGGGTCGGAGAGGGCTCCGTTTCCCGGCGTGGTCGACTCCGGCAACACGCTCGGGACGGTGTTTGCCGAGGCTCGTCCCTCGGACGGATTCACCTCGCGGCTGACCGCCGCGCTGCACGAGCGCGACTACCGCTTCGAGACTGCATTCGGTCCGTCCACCTCGGACAACCGGCGTGAGATTGTCGACTGGCTGAACACGTGGTCGGCCTCGGAGCGGCTCGAACTCGTCGGCGGCGCGAACTACGAGCGCTCGCGGTATCGGGTGAATGGCGACGCCTCGCGCGACGAGGTGGCGGCCGGCTATGTCTCCGGCATCTATCGCGCACTCGAGACGCTCACGCTCACGGCCGGCGCGCGGTTCGACGATTTTGACAGCTTTGGCAACGCCACCACGGGGCGCGCCGGCGCCGCCTGGAACGTCCGGGAGGATACAAAGCTCCGTGTCACCTACGGCACCGGTTTCTCCGCTCCCGGATCGGACGACCGCTCCGGCGTGCCGTCCTGGGGCCAGCTCCCGAACCGCGATCTCAAGCCCGAGCGTGTGAAGGGCTGGGACGCCGGCATCGACCATGTCTTCCGCGGCGGTGACGTCATGGCGGGCGTGACGTGGTTTCGCCACGAATACCGCAACCTCTTCGAATGGGAGAGCCTTCCGGATTATCAGGGCATGATCGTGAACCGCGCCCGCGCGACGACCCAGGGCGTCGAGACGGCGCTGTCCGCGCGTCTCTCGGGCGCGGTGAAGGCCCGTGTTGGATACACCTATCTCGACGCGCGCAACGACAGCGACGCAGTCCGCCTGGTTCGCCGGCCGCGCCATGCGGCGGATGCCGAGGTCACCGCCCGGGTCGCGTCGCCCTGGGTCGTCGGCGCAGGCGTCCACATGATCGCCGACCGGGTCGATGGCTCCGGGCCGCTCGAGGACTACACCACCGTGCGCCTGTTCACCAGCTACCGCGCCTCGGAGAACCTCCTGCTCAGGCTCAGGGTGGAGAATCTCTTCGACGCGAACTACGAGGAGGTGCCAGGGTATCCGGCACTCCCCGTCGGCGTCTTCGCGGGCGTCGAATGGGCCTTCTGAGCGCCGCCACGATTCCGCCGCATGATGAGCCTGTTCCGCCGCATCGTCCTGCTCGCCGCCGCGCTGGCGGCGACCGGGAGCGCGTGTGCCCAGGCGGTGCGGGTGGTCTCCCAGACCGTCGGTTCCGATGAGCTGCTGCTGGCCCTCGCGGAACCGGAGGAGGTCGCCGCGCTGAGCCATCTCGCGCGCGATCCGGAGTTCTCCGCCGTCGCGGCCGAGGCCGGCCGGTATCCACGGATCGACAACGCGGGCGATGTCGAGTCCATCCTCAAGTACGGCCCCACGCTCGTGCTTTTCGCCGACTACAGCCGCGGTGAACTCGTCGAGCAGGTCCGGCGTGCCGGCGTGAGGACGCTCATTTTCGACCGCTATCGGACGCTGGAGGACGCCTATGCGAACCTGCGGCGGCTTGCCGTGGAACTCGGGGCGGAGGCGCGCGCGGAGGCGGTCGTCGCCGATTGCGAGACGCGGGTGCGCACGCTGCGCGAGCGCCTGCGCGGCGTGCGGCCGGTGCGCGTGATCGCACCCTCCACCTATGGCCTGATTCCCGGGCGCGAGTCCACCTTCCAGGATCTCTGCGACTATGCCGTGGCGGAGAACCTCGCCGGCACGCTCGGCGGCCTGCGCGGGCACGAGGCCCCGCCGGTCGAGCAGATGCTGACCTGGCCGATCGACCGCGTGGTCCTGGCGGGCGGGTCGCTCGAGCAGCAGCTCGAGATCTATCGCGGCGTCCCGCCGTATCAGTTTCTTGGAGCCGTGCGGGAGGGACGGGCCGTGCTGCTCGCGCCCTGGCAGCTGAGTTGCGTCTCGCACCACCGCGTCGATGCCTACGAGCAGCTCGCGCGGGCCTTGCACCCGGAGGCGTTTCGGTGAACCCGCGGCCCGGGGTGGTGCGCCTGGCCCTGCCGATTGCGTTCCTGTTGTTGATCGCGCTGGCGGGTGCGTTCCTGGCCGTGGGCGACCTGCGGCTCCCGGTCGAACGGCTCTGGGCGGGGCTGCTGGGTCGGGATGAACTCGCGGCCACGATCCTCTGGCAGATCCGCATGCCGCGGCTCTGCGTCGCCATGCTGGTGGGCGCGGCGCTGGCGGCCAGCGGCCTGATCATGCAGGCGTACTTTCGCAACAGCCTGGCCAGCCCCGGCCTGCTCGGCGTGAGCAGCGGCGGAGCGGCCGGTGCGGTGGTGGCGATCGCGCTGGGCCTGGCCTCGATATCCTTCCTCCTGCTGCCGTTCGCGGCCATCCTCGGGGCGCTTGCGGCCACGGGCGCCGTCATCCTGCTGGCCCGACGCGGCGCCAGCACGGAACGCCTGCTGCTCGCCGGCATCGCCCTCAACGCCCTCCTGGGCGCGGTGACCAGCTACGTCCTGACCAGTTCGGTGCTCACCTACGAACGCAACGCACAGATCCTGTTCTGGCTGCTCGGGGGGCTTGAGGATCGCACCTGGGAACACGTCGCCATGGCGGCGCCGATCGCCCTGCTGGCGATCGTGGTGTGGCCGCTGGGCCGGCCCATGGACCTGCTCAGCCTCGGCACGAAGGAGGCGCAGAGCCTCGGCGTCGACGTGGTGCGGTTGCGCCGGCTCTTGCTCGGGCTCGCCACCGTGTTCACCGCGCTGGCCACGGCGGTGGCGGGCACGGTCGGCTTTGTCGGCCTGATCGTGCCGCACGTGCTGCGGCTGCTGGTCGGGCCGGAGCACCGGCGCCTCGTGCCGCTGGCGTTGATCGGCGGGGCCGCTTTCGTGCTGGCCTGCGATCTCATCGCGCGCAGCGGCGGCGGGCTGCGGCTCGGCATCGTCACCTCGCTCGTCGGCGGCCCGTTCTTCCTGTGGTTGCTGAGGAGGCAGGCATGAGCGCGGCGCCAGACATCCTCCACATCGAGGGCGCGACCGTTTCCGGCCGCCTCCACGACTTGACGCTGAAGCTCCCACGCGGCGCGATGGTCGGGCTCGTGGGGCCCAACGGTTCCGGCAAGTCCACGCTTCTTCAGGTCGCCGCCGGGCTGCTGCCGGCACGCGGCTCGGTGCTCTGGGATGGACGCCCGTTCACGACAATTCCCGTTGTTGAACGCGGCCGCATGGCCACGTGGGTGCCGCAGGAGGCCAAGTTCGAATTCGGCTTCAGCGTGCGCTCAGTCGTGGCCCAGGGGCGCTTCGCGCACGGCGACGACGACCTGGGCGTTGACGAGGCGCTTGAGCGCTTCGACCTGGCCGGACTGGCCGCCCGGCCGGTCAACCAGCTTTCCGGCGGCGAACGCCAGCGGGTCCTTCTCGCCCGCGCGCTCGCCACCCAGGCGCCGCTGCAGCTCTGGGACGAGCCGCTCGCGCCGCTCGACGTGCGCCACGCGCTCGATGTCCTCATGCTCGCCCGCGAACTCACGCACGGGCGCGGCTTCACCGTGCTGATTTCCCTTCATGATCTGCGCGTGGCGCATTGTCTCGACGCCATCGTGGTGTTGCAGGCCGGCCGCCTCCGGGCGGCCGGCTCACCCGCGGCCGTGCTCTCGCCCGAGCTGCTGCTCGACGTCTTCGGGGTGAAGGCGCACACCGCCCCGGGGCTCGTATTGGAACTTCCATGACGCGCTCACGGGGCCCACGGGCGGGCGCGGAAAATCCACCGAAACCATGAAGGCACTGGGCATACTCGGGACCGGATCCAGCGCGGGCAAGAGCTGGACGGCGACCGCGCTCTGCGCGTGGCTGCGCGGCCAGGGCGTGCGCGTGGCGCCGTTCAAGGCGCAGAACATGTCGAACAACGCGTGGGCCACGCTCGAGGGCGGCGAGATGGCCCGGGCCCAGGCGGTCCAGGCCGAGGCCTGCGGGCTTTCGCCGAGCTCCGACATGAACCCGATCCTGCTCAAGCCGACGGGTGCGACCGGCGCGCAACTCGTGCTGCGCGGCCGTGCCGTGGGACACTTTCAGGCCATCGACTATTTTGATGATCCGGGCCGGCTCTGGGGCGTGGTCGAGGCGAGCCTCGAGGGCTGGCGCGATCACTGCGACGTCCTCGTGATCGAGGGCGCCGGCAGTCCGGTGGAGCTGAACCTGATGGACCGCGACGTGGTCAACCTCCGGCCCATCCGGCACCTCGACGGGCGCTGGCTGCTGGTGGGCGACATCGACCGCGGCGGCATCTTTGCGCAACTCGCGGGCACCTGGGCGCTGCTGCCCGGGAGCGACCGTGCCCGCTCGCTCGGGGCGATCGTGAACCGCTTCCGCGGCGACATCCGGCTCTTCTCGGAGCCGGGTGCCTGGCTCGCGCCGCACGCGCCCGGCCTGGCCATCCTGGGAACCGTGCCCTGGCGGCCGGACCTCCAGCCCGAGGAGGAGGACGGGCTCACCCACGACGACTGGGACCGCGGGAGCGGCGACATGCTGGCGTGGATACGGCTGCCACACGCGGCCAACCTCACGGATTGCCAGCCGTGGTGGGACGATGCCGGGGTGCGCCTGCGGTGGATCGCCGATCCGGCGCTCGTGGAGAGCGCGCGGGCGATCGTCATTCCCGGCTCGAAGAACTCGATCGCGGATGCGCGCTGGCTGCACGAGAGCGGCATGGGCGACGCGATCGCCGCCGCGGCACGCCGCGGCGTGCTGATCATCGGAATCTGCGGGGGATTCCAGATCCTCGGCCGGCGGCTCGTGGACCGCACCGGCGTGGCGGGCGATGCCGGCGATGTTCCCGGCCTGGGCCTGCTGCCGGTCGAGACGGAGTTCGTGGCCGAGAAAATCGTCCGCCAGGTGACCGGGGAGTGCGACGGCGAACGCTGGACCGCCTACGAGGTGCACATGGGTCGCACCGCGATTCTGGGGGGCGAGTCGTTGCAGACCATCTACGATCGCGACACGCCCCGGCCCGAGGGCGTGCGTCAGGCGCAGGTCTGGGGCACCTACCTGCACGGCTGGTTCGAGTCGCCCCGGGTGCGGTCGCGCGTGGCCGCCGCAGCGGGTTTCGCCAGGCACCGGCCGCATCCACTTTCCTGGGCCGACAAACGCCAGGCCGTCTATCGCGCGATGGCGGCGCATGTTGCCGAGCACGTCGATCTCGATCCCGTGCGGCGTTATCTGGGGCTTTGACTGCGACTCCGAATCGCGCTGGGCTGGGAAAACGACGTGAACCGAACACCGCTGGACGACTCTGAACAACGCGAGGTGACGCGCCTGTGCGTGCAGACCGCGCTCATGCTCATGCAGCATGGGGCGGAGAGTGCGCTCGTGGAATCGGTCACGCGCCGGCTCGGCGTGGCGCTCGGCATGGCGAGCGTCGAAGTGGCCATCATGGCCAATGCGGTGACCATCACCACGCTCAACGACGGCCACTGCGTGACCACGGTCCGACGCAACGAGGATCGCGGGATCAACATGCACATGGTCACGGAGGTGCAGCGGACGATGCTCGACCTCGAGGCCGGCCGCCTGCAGCGCGACGGCGTGGCCGCGCGGCTCGCGGGCATCCAGTCGGTGCGTCATCCGCGCTGGCTGGTCGCCCTCGCCATCGGCCTGTCGTGCGCGTGCTTTGCGGCCCTGTCGAAGGGCGACCTGCGCACGTGCGCGGTGGTGTTTGTCGCGAGCAGCCTCGCCATGGTGGTGCGCCAGCTGTTCGCGCCCCTGCATTTCAACCCGCTTGTCACCTTCTTCGCGGCGGCATTCGTCGCCACCTCGGTCTCGGGACTGGCGCTCACGTGGCAGATCGGCTCGATGCCGCGCGTGGCCATGGCCTCGAGCGTGCTGCTGCTCGTGCCGGGCTTTCCGCTCATCAACGGCGTTTCCGACATGGTCAAGGGGTACACCAACACCGGGATCTCGCGCCTGATGCTCGCGCTCATGCTCGCGGGTGCGACCTGCGGCGGCATCCTGCTCGCCATGAGCATCTGGCAAACCTGGGGGTGGTCATGAACCTGCTCCTCGCCCTCCTCCAGGACATGGCGCTCGCCGCGGTGCCGGCAGTCGGTTTCGCCCTTGTATTCAATGTCCCGACACGCATGCTTGGCTACTGCGCGATGGGCGGCGCGGTCGGGCACGGACTGCGCTTCCTCCTCATCGGAGCCAACATGCCGATCGAGTGGGCGACGCTGGTCGCGGCCGCCGTCGTGAGCCTCGTCGGTGTGCAGCTGGCCAGGCGCCTGCGCGCCCATCCAAAGGTCTTCACCGTTGCCGCCATGATCCCGATGGTGCCGGGCGTGCCGCTTTTCACGACGCTGCTTGCGCTGGTCGAGATCAACCGCAGCGGAGTGACCGACGCCCTGCTCCAGACGGCAATCAGCCAGGGGCTGCGCGCCTTCTTCATCATCGGCGCCCTGGCCGTCGGCCTCGCCATCCCCGGGCTGCTCTTCTACCGCCGCCGCCCGGTCGTCTAGGGCCCGCGCCCGTCGGCCGATCCCTTCCGGCGCCGGGCGATTCATCGTCGACAGATCCGGGGTAAACACCCCGGTTTACGGGGACCACCGCATCGATCGTTTGGTGAAAGTGCGCCGGGCCGCTCAAGGGCGGGGAGCGTGCGACGAAGCAAGGTGCGGGAGCTGCACATCCGTATGCTGGTTACGCGCACCGGGGCCGACGCATCGAGCCAGGAGACCGCCCAGGCGGGACACCTCCTGGCGCGCTTCCACACGTCCGAACGCGCCCGCGAGCGCGTCCGTCAGACGATCGAGGCCGAGGCCACGCGCAAGTGGCTGGAGAATCACGAACGGGGGTCGTCTGCCATCGTGTTGCGGCGCATCTCCCGGGCGCTCTGGCGCAAGTTCAACCGGCTGAACGCGCCGGTCGTGTATCCATGGTCACCCTCACGGCGCGGCACGGCCGTCGCGCATGAACTTCATCGTATCGCCGCGGCGCTGACGCGTCGCCGGGCGGCCGGATTCGGCGCGCGCCTCTGGCTCGCGGCCAAGGCAGCGGTCTGGCTTCCGCTCGCGACCCTCGCGACGCTGCCTGTGCTCTGGCGCAACGGACCCGGGGTGCGCGAGCGCCACGGGCATGGTCTCGGCGCCCAGTGGCGCGACCTGCTCGATGCGGCGTGGTGCCACGGCATCTTCCCGACCGAGTACTATCACCACCGCGTCTATCGCGGAAGCGCGCGCACCGACAAGAGCCGCTATCTCAACGAACGCGAGATCGTCGCCTTGCTGGCCGCCTGCGACACCGGCGGCCATGCCGAGCGCGTGGACAACGTGTTCCGGTTCCTTTCCGAATGCCGGACGATCGGTCTGCCGGTGCCGCGCACGTTTGCGGCGTTCTCCGGCGGCTCGTGCGAATTCTTCGCGGGTCCCGAAGTCGAGTCGCTGCCGCACAAGGATCTCTATTTTCGCCCGGAGGCGTGGAGCCCGCGCGTGGCGGCGCAGATCTGGCGCTGGAACGCCCAGGCCGGCCGCTGGCAGCACCGCGCCGAGTCCCTTGGCGCCGCCGCCCTCATCGAGCGCTGCCGCACGCTCTCCGGCGGCCAGCCCTATCTGTTGCAGGAGTGCCTGCGCAACCACCCCGACGTCGAGCGCTTCTCGGCCGGCGGGTTGTGCACGGTGCGCATCGCCTCGGGCATCGCCGAGACGGGCGAGCCGGTCCCGCTGTTTGCCACGCTGCATCTTCCGGCCTGCGATGCGGGCGGTGCCGTGACACCCGCGGGCGAGCTGCATGCCGGCATCGATGTATCCACCGGGGAACTTCTCACTGCGTGGGGTGAGTTCGTCTCGGACGGCGAATTCGACAGCCATCCCGGCACGGGCGCAATCATGCGCGGTGTCGCGCTCCCGCACTGGCGGGGCGCCCTGGATCTGGCGATCCGGGCCCACCGCAATTTCCGCGAACTGCCGTTCGTCGGCTGGGAGATCGGCCTGTCCGCGGGTGGCCCGGTGCTGCTCGAGGCGCGGAGCAACTGGGGCGTCTTTCATCACGCCCTCGCGATCGAGTCTGCTTTCCCGCGCCTGTGCCTGCACCGGCTTGCGCATGCGGAGACCGCCGTTACCGACCAGGGGCATCCCGCGCCGGAACCACACTCCGCGGCCATGCGCGAGACGGGACGCGCCCTCCGATCGTGATCGTCGGCGTGCTTCTTTCCTACCTCGCCGCGCCGTTGAGTGTCGTCGCCTCGGCCCTGGTCTGGCTTCGTCTGCGCGAGCGGCCGAATGAAGGGCGGATTCTCGCCGCGCTCGACCGGCTGCTGGAGGAGGATTCGGCCGCATTGGCGCGGAAGCGCCGCGCGGATCCCTTGAGGTTTCGCACGGCGGAGCGCGTGCCCCTGCGTGGCGCTTTCTTCGGCCTGGGTGTGCGGTCGAGCCGCGCGGATGTGGTGCGCATCATACGCGCCGCGACGCCGCGGGCCTACCGGGTGCGCGTGCGCGCGTTTGTCCGCGTGGTCGACGGGCGCACGCTCGTGCGCTGGCGCGACGTCGACGTCCCGCGGCGCTGACCCCGGGGGTTCGCGCCAAGTTGTCATTGCGACGCGGCGCCGAGCGCGCACGTTCAGGGCCGTGCATAGGCCACAGGTGATTCTCGGGATCGACGGCGGGGGGTCGCACACGCGTGCCTGGATCGCCCATGACGACGGCGCGATCGTCGGGCGCGGCCTGGCGGGTCCCTCCAACGTCCATGCGCTGGGCGTCGACGCCTCGCGCCGTGTGATCGTCGACGCGGTCACAGCGGCATGGCGCGCAATGGGCGGCCCCGGCGAGCGTCCGTGCGGATTCCGCTCTGTCTTTGCCGGAATCTCCGGCGCGGGCGGCTTCGAGGATCAGCGCGCGCTGGGCTCGGCCCTGGCCGCCGATTTCGGGCTCGACCCGGTGAACTGCCGCGTGGACCACGATCTGCGCATCGCCCTCGCGGGGGCCCTGGCCGGGCGCACGGGCGCCGTGCTCGTCGCCGGCACCGGCTCGGCCTGCTTTGGGGTCACCGCCGACGGGCGGTCCTGGAAGGCGGGCGGCTGGGGTGCGCAGCTCGACGATGGCGGCAGCGGCCACTGGCTGGGCATGCAGGCGCTGCGGGCGGCGATTCGCGCGAAGGATGGACGGGAGTCAGGGTCAACGGTTCCGGCCATTGTCGCGGCGCGCACCGGGCTGGAGGAGCCGCGCGCGATCCTCCGCGCGTTGTCGGGTGGAGCGCTCACGCGCGAGGCCGTCGCCGCCCTGGCGCCCGACCTGCTCGCGGCCGCGGAGGGAGGCGATGCCCTGGCTGGCGCGGCTGTCGCGCGCGGGGCCGAGGAACTGGCGCTGATGGCCGCGGCGGTGTGGCGGTCGCTGCGGCTGCAGGAGGAGCGCGGGGCGACGCTGGCGGGAACGGGTTCGGTGCTGGAGAAAAGCCCGGTTTACCGCCGGGCCTGTGCCGACGCTCTGGCGCACATGCTTCCGGGGGTCCCACTGGCGGAGCCGCACCTGCCGGCCGTGGCGGGCGCGGTGCTGCTCGCGCTGCAGGTCGCGGGCGTGCCGACGGAGGGACCGGTGCTCGAGCGGCTGCGCGTATCGGCATCATCATGACAGCGCGGCGCCTGGCCGGCGCGGATGGGACCGGGCGTGTACGCGCGAAGGCCCGGCGCGCAGCCGGGCCTTCAAGACGATCGCGGGCGTGAAGGGGAGGGGGGCTCAGTTGGCCGGGGCCGTCGGCTTGGCGCGGGGCGCCTGCGCGGGGGTCTCGGTCACCTCAAACTTCTGCTGTTGTTGCGTCACGGGGGTGTTGTTGCCGGGCATGGCGGCGCCCACGTTGGCGAGGCGCTTCTCGAGTTCGTCGAGTTGCGTGAACACGCGCTCCTCGGCCTTCTTGCGGTCGGAGCTGCTGATGATGCTGCCGGTCGAGACATCCTGCACCACCCGGACCGGCAGGGAGAGAATGCGCGAAAGCACCCCCTGGTCCTTGAGCGAGGCGATATAGAGGGCGGCCATCTCCTGCGAGACGCGCATCGAATCCTGGGCGATGGCGGTGGTGGCGAGCAGGTTGTTGTTGAGCTGCTGCTTCTCGGCCATCTGTTCCTTCAGAACCCCGTCGATCAGCCCGGTGATCTGGCTGGAATAGAACTCGACGTCGGAGCGGGTGAGGTTTCCGGTGCGGGCGATCTCGCTGAGGATCGGATTGAGCCGGTCGTGCACCTTCTGGGTGACCGAGTTGTATCCACGTTCCTGATCCTCCGGCGTGGGGATCGCGCTGTTCAGGCGCGTCATCACGGCTTCGGCGAGGGCGTTGACCTTGTCGTTTTCCACGCGGCGGTTCTCATCCTCGGTCAGGAAGAGGTCCGAGCTGCGCGCCTGGATGGCGGCGTCGAGGGTCTTGTTCGTCGCGTCAACGCGGGCGACGATCTTCTCGGAGAACTTCTGGAGTTGGTCGTTGTAGGCCGCTTGCATGGCGTCCATCTCCGAGCGCTGCTTGGCGGCGGCAGCAGCGAGCTTCTCCTGCAACCAGAACGAGTATCCTGCGAAGACGAGCGCGACGAGGACAGCACTGATGAGGGCCACTGGAATGGCGGACTTCCACGTATTATTCATGTTGGGCAGATTTGGGTTGTGACAGGTGGGCCGGGTTGGGGCGAGACAGGAATCGACAGGCGCACGGGGCGGGGGGTTCCCCTGAACACGACGGGAGGAGCCTTGCGCAACCCTCGCGGCCACGCAAGATGGTCATTGGACATCAGCGGGTTGGCCGCAGGACGGGGCTGGTGAAATTGGCCGGGCCGGGCGCGCGTGAGACGTCCGCCAAAGGCCTTGCGCGAGACAGCTGCTCCGCACACGGTGCCCCGGTCATGGCGAGGCCGGGAGGAGAAACTCCGGAGCATCGCGAGCTCAAGCGCCTCGCGCTGATCTGGGCGCAGGCGCGCGGGTTTCGCGCCGCCGCGTGCGAGGTGCGGCTTCCGCGCTGCGGCTTTCGCGCGGATGTCGCCGCGTGCGCACTACCAGCCGGGCGCGATGCCGCTGCCGGCGAGAGTGCGGTGTTCGAGTGCAAGCAGGCACGCCCCGACCTCGTGCGCGACATCGCCGCGGAACGTGAGACTTCCGAACGACTTCGCGCCGTCGCGCAGCGGCGCCTCGAACTCGAGACCATGCTCGGCCTGCATCTTCCCAGCCTGCGCCGCGGTGAATCGCTGTTCGCCGAATGCGACGCCTATGACCTCGATGCGATCCGCCACGACGGCCTGCGCGCCGTGCGTCGCGAGGAGTCGATCCTGCAGGCGCGGCTGCACGGCGGGACGAAGCTCGCGCGACTGCGACGCTACCGCTGTGCCGACCGGCTCTACCTCGTCGTTGAACCCGGCGTCCTGGAGCCGCACGAGACGCCCGAGGGCTGGGGGCTGCTCGTGCGCGAGGGCGGCGAGCTGCGTCTCGAGCGACGCCCCGAAAACGCAGCCACCGGCGCCGCGGCGCGGCTCGCCCTGCTGCAGGCCGTCGCGCGAGCGGCGACCCGTGCGGTGAACAGCAATGCGGGAATCGAGAGCAGGCAGATTGCGGACGTCCGGCGTCGACAGCTTCCCGTATAGCGCAGTTCGGTTCGATACGTCTGCTCGTCGGCGTGACACGCGACGCTCAGCCTCCGGTGCCGCCAACCGCGGCGAACCCTGCGGGGCGAATCGTCAGCCCAGGCCCGCGGCGAAGAAGCCCCGCTCGAGCGCGTCAATGATCGCCTCGGGCGGCTCTTCGCCGACGGAAAGACGCAGCAGGTCGACCGGCACGCCCGCGTCGCGCAGCGTCCGCCGACCGGTCTCGGTCGTCACGAGATCGTAGTGCGCGAGATAGATGAACGGGCAGATCAGCGACGTGCGCATTCCGAAGCTCGGGCCCTTGGCCAGGGGCAGCGCGTCGTAGAAAGGCGCGAGCGCGCCGTCGACCTCGAAGGAGAGCACCGGGCCGATCCGCTCCGGCGCACGAGCCAGGCGACGGTAGTTGTCGCGCGTGCCCTCCTGGCCGCTCCAGAAGATGCGGCGCACGCCGCGGGGACGGCGGAGCAGGTGCTCGACCACCGCGGCGGCTCCGGCGTTGAGGCGCGTCAACAGGGCCTCGTAGCCGCCGATCTGGGCGGCGAGCCGCGCGAGGTCGCGTGCATCGACCGGTTCGATCTCGGCCGCGATCGCCGCATGCAGTTCCGCGCGATCCGGACAGCGCGGCGTGACCGCCACCGCACCCGCGATCACGTCGCCCTCGGCAGCCGCGTACTTGGTCAGACTGTTCAGGACAACGTCGGCGTGCGGCGCGACGTCGACGTTGAATGGCGAGGTGATCGTCGGGTCGACGAGCATCAACGCCCCGTGCCGCCGGGCGAGTTCCGCGAGCCAGGGCAGGTCGGGCGTCTGCATCAGCGGGTTGGTGGTGATCTCTGTCACCACACCGGCGATACGCGAACCGTGCTGGGCGAAGACCGCCTCGATCGTGGCATGGTCGCGGACGTCGAACACGCAAAGCTTCCGGCCGCCGGTGAGCTTGGCCAGGATCGCGCCCGTATCGAGATAGAGCCAGCCGACCTGGAGCCAGAGGTCGCGCCCGAGCCGCCGCTGCCGCGCGTTGACGGCGCAGAACGCCGCGTAGAACGCGTTCATGCCGCTCGGCGCGAGCAGGATGTGCCCGGCGCCATCCAGGCCGATGATGCGGTCCACGGCGGCACGCACCTCGCCGGAGGCGTCCCCGGCGAACAAGGTTTCCGGCGGGCCCGCCGCCGCGAGGCCGTGGTTTACGCAGTAGGCCTCG
This sequence comes from Verrucomicrobiota bacterium, assembly GCA_023399155.1. GTDB lineage: Bacteria > Verrucomicrobiota > Verrucomicrobiia > Opitutales > Opitutaceae > JAEWQP01. Next base: position 159,127 of record JAEWQP010000022.1, read on the forward strand.
GCGGCTCGCGAAGAGAGGTAGCCGCCCGTATGCTGCAGGAAAGAGCGCGCGCGCTTGCGCAGCTCGAGGTCATCGCGATGAGACACCCCCCAGATCCCGTCGTGCTCGTGGATCCGGGCCGCGTCCGGCGCGATGTGCGCGACGAGGCGCTCCGCCATGCGTTGAGAGCTCACCATCCACAGCGCCGCGCCGTCCAGGCCCTCGCGCTCCGCCCACGCGCGCTCTATCGTCACCAGCATGGGATGAAGGACAAAGCGCGGGTAACCCGAGCTCATGTGCTGTATCGTCGCGGCGTCCTTCTCCTCGTAGCCGATGATGTCGCGCATCGTGGGCAGACTGCATGAGACCGCGTGGAGACGGTCGGGTATGCGGGAGCCGAGCGGACGGTGGGGGAAGCTGTTCATGGTGGGACCGAAAGAGGCGGGAGCGGCGTTGTTGCACCCGGCCGGACCGGCGTTGACAACCCGAAACCCGACGCTGGCATCTTCGCCATCATGCCAAAGTCCCGGCCACTCCGCTTCATCTCCTGGAACGTCAACGGCATCCGCTCGGTCGCGAACAAGGGCTTCCTCGACATCGTGGCCGAGGCCGCGCCCGACGTGCTTTGCCTGCAGGAAACGCGCGCCACGCCGGAGCAGGCCGAGGCACTGCCGATGCCCGACGGCTACCTGCGCTTCTGGAACCACGCGGAAAAGGCCGGCTACGCGGGCACCGGCGTGCTCACGCGCGTGGAGCCCCTGTCGGTCAGCCGCGGTATCGCGCTGCCCGAACACGACCGCGAGGGCCGCGTGCTCACGCTCGAGTTCTCCGACTACTTCATCGTCAATTGCTACACGCCGAACTCGAAGCGCGACCTTTCGCGCCTGGAATACCGGCAGGGCTGGGATCGCGCGTTCCTTGCCTACCTGAAGTCGCTCGAGAAGAAGAAACCCGTCGCCTTCTGCGGCGATATGAACGTCGCGCACACCGAACTCGATCTCGCCCGCCCCAAGGACAACACCCGCACGCACGGGTTCACGATCGAGGAGCGCAACGGCTTCTCCGCCATCGTCTCCGCGGGTTTCGTGGATACGTTCCGCGAATTCGAGAAGGGCAATGGCCACTACAGCTGGTGGAGCCAGATGGGGACGGCCCGCGCCCGCAACATCGGGTGGCGCATCGACTACTGGGTGATCTCGGCCGCGCTGCGGCCGCGCCTCAAGCGCGCCTGGATCATGCCCGAGGTGCGCGGTTCGGACCACTGCCCGGTCGCGATGGAGATGGCGTGAGCCGGAACACCCGTTTCAGGCAGTTGTTTCCGCACGATCGTCTCACGGGGCACCGGGCAGCGGTTCGATGACCGTGATCGCGAGCCAGGGGCCGCGTTCGGGATGCACGAGCGCGGCCCAGTACCAGGCCGAGACATCGGTCCAGGTGCTGCGGCCATCGGCGGAGCGGATGGTTTCGCGCACGCGGAGCGAGCGACCCGGTTTCTCCGCCTGCACCACGCCCCAGAGTCCAGACTCGGGATGGCGCAGCGCCGGACGCGGCCGCACGCGGTAGCCGCCGGCGCGCAGGCAGGTCTCGACCGGGTGGAGCTTGCGCGTCGGCTGCACAATCTGCCGCATCACCACGCGGCTGCCTCTGGCCTCGAAAGCCGCGATGGCCCCGGGAAACTCGGCTGCGAGTCGCGCCTCCATCGGCAGCAACGGAGTCGATTCCAGCGCGGCACCCTCGAGAAACGCCGGCCAAGCGCCCGCCCGGGACCATGCCCTGGGGCCCGGCATGCGTGCCGTCCAGGCCGGACGCAGTGCCGCCAGCGCGGCGAACGCAAGGACCGCGATGCCGAGTCTCCGGCTCATGCGACCTCCTGACGCGAGCGCGTATTCCCCTGCAGCCACCGGGCCGCGGCGGCGCATGTGCCGGCGGCCACCAGGAACAGCGCCAATCCGGCGGCTTCGTGCGCCCACGGCGGATTCATCCAGAGGCCCGTCTCGAGAAAGAAAAGCATGATTGTACGCGCAAGGTTGGCCAGGAAGACGGTCGCTGCGGTCAACTGCGCGAGTTGCGCGACGCGCAGGTTCGGCAGCCGATGAAAGGTGGCGAGCGTCGCGCTCAGGTACGACGCGGTCCAGAGCATGCGGATGCCGCTGCAGGGTGCGTCGACGAGGACCTCCTCGCCCGCCCAGGCGAGCACCGTTCCGTGCGCGCTCACGACATATCCGCCCGCGCCAAGCAGCTGCGCCGCGCACCACGCCGTCGCTGCGCGCAGGGGAAACCCCAGATAGAATTGCAGCGATGCGATCACCGGCAGCGAGAGAAGGAGCAGCGCAAATCGCGGCAGCGGCGAACGCGTCGGGTCCCGCGGGAGCACACAGGCCAGCGCCGCCACGGCGAGCCCGCCGCGCACGAGCGGTGGCGCATACGCGAACCCAATGACATGAGCTGCGAGCACGGCCGCGACCACGAGGAGCGCGCGTCGCGGAAGGATCTCGCGCCAGCCGCAGCGCGGCAGAAACCACACGGCCGTCAGCAGCGCGATCAGCCCGAGTGGATCGTCCGAACCGTCCGTCATGCGCACGGCATACCAGCGCCACACCGGCCAGAACCCGAGCACGACTGCGGGCACGAGCACTGCGGGGCAGGAGAGCGGAAATTCGCTCCTCGATCCCGCCGGAGCCGTGATGTGGTGCCGCAGGCGCGCCCGGAGCGAATGTGCCGCTTGACCAGCGGTCACGCGGCATCCCTCACCTCGCGGCGCGTACGCCACCACGCCCAGCCGAGCGCCGCGATGGCGATGATCAGGACGCCCGCCGTCGCCGGCTCGGGTGTGGTGGCGACCGCCTGGCCCTCGACCGCGCCAGCGCTCACGCCCTGCGGCAGGGGCAGTGGCTGCCTGACTGCGGCGGGCGTGCCGGAGGTGCGCACCACCTCGTCGACCGCGACAAACGAGGTGTGCCGCGTCAACAGGCCGTGAGTGAGACCGAGTTGCGTGATGGCGGCCGCGCGCTTCGGGTTGCGACCCTCGAGTTCGTCGTCCTCCAGCGCGCGGATCCGCTCGCGCGCCCAGAGCAGTTCCAGCGCGCGCGATCCATCCAGCCCGGTCGCGGTGGCAAAATCGAGGGAACTCCCAAAAGCGCCGCCGCCCGACGTACCCGACAGATGGATGCGGCCGGCGCGCGCGCCGGACCACCTGCCGAGAAGGATCACCGGCCGCTGCGCGAAGAGATCGGGCAGCGCGCCGGGAGTCACGTCCGTGACGTGGATCCCGTCGAACGTCACGCCGAGGCCGGTCAGCACCGGGCTCTCGATGTAGGCGCGAAACTGCTGTGCGCAGGAGAGAGCCTCCTCGGCGTTCGTGACGATGAACGGTTCACCCTGGCCGGCCCGCGCCAGTCCCTCGATAAGATGCCGGTTCACGCCCGAGCCGATGCCGAAGGCGAACACGTTGGCCTGGTCGAGCTGCGTGCGGACGATATCGAAAGCCTCCGCCTCGACCGCGACGTATCCGTCCGTCACGACCACGAACGTCCGCGCAAGCGGTCCGGGCGGACGCGGGAGCGCGAAGGCGGTGTGGAGCGCGGGCAGCAGGTTGGTGCCGCCGCCGGCGGGCTCGGCGTCGATGAGCACGATCGCGCGGGCCAGGTTTGCCGGCGTGGCGGGGACCGGTTCGGGCGCCAGCGTGGCGGCGGCCCCGGCAAATAGCACGATGTTGAACGTGTCGGCCGGCCGAAGAGTGGCAATCAGCTCGGCGAGCAGGTGTTTCGTCGTCTCGAGCGGGAAGCCATGCATCGAGCCGGAGACGTCGACGATGAACACGTAGTCGCGCGGCGGGATCATCGCCGGATCAACGCGCCGGGGTGGCTGGATCATGGCGAGAAAGTAGCCGTCCTTGTCCGGGCCGGGCGCGGTGGTGATCAGGCCGGCATGCACCGCGTCTCCAGTCAGTCGATACCGGACGATGACGTCGCGATTCGCGTGGCCCGCCGGATCCGCCGCCGGGTCGAGCGCAAGCCGTGCGCAATCCGGCGCGAGCGATCGGATCTCCACCGGATGCGTCGTGCACCCGAGCCGGGCGATCGGGACGCCGCCGGCGAGCTCCAGATCCAGGCCGAAGGTCGCCGGGCTCGGTTCGTCCGGTCGGAGGTGCGGGGTCGCCGTCCAGGTCTCCGCGTGCGGGACGGGCGTCTCCGGGGCCGATTCGTCCGTGAGTTCGCGTCGGTCGCCCACGTAGCGGGGGCCGACGACGGTGGGAAAGACGAAGCTGTATTCACCTTCCTCGGGCACGAGCAGCTCCGTATAGCGCAGTTCGACGCGGATGACGTCGCCGGGGAGGATGTTCGCGAGGTTCATCCCAAACACGTTGGGACGATGCTGCTCGAGAAGCGTCGCCGTCCGCCCCTGGGCCTTGGCGGTCTCGTAGGCCCGGCGGGCCTCGTTCCTCGTCTGGATCGTGGCGCGGACCACGCGGTCGCCGATCACCATCGTGAGGCCGTGGACGGCGGCGCGCGTGGAGCCCGGGAAAACGTATCTCGCCTCGAGCGGAACCGTTCCTTCATTGGCGTAGGTCTGCACGACCGCGACATCGGCGATCATGCCGGCAATCGTCACGTCGACCTGCGTGTCCTTGAGTGGCAGCGCGTCGAGTCCTGGTTCCGTGGCCGAAAGCACCTGGAAGTAGGGCGCTTCGACAGTCGTGCGCGCGGGGGCGGTGTCGTCATCCTGCGCGGCCGCGGGGATCGCGGCAGGAATGAGGCAGCCGAGCAGGAGAAGGATCGGGACGGCGGATAGGCGGTGCATCGCCGCCGACGATCGGGCGCCCGTGTGTGCGCATGATGAAGCGGCCGAGAAATTCCAATGAAATCGCCGGGGCCGCGCAGGACGCCGCGCCGCGACCCGAACTCCCCCGGATAGGAGCGCGATGACGGCTCGCGCGGCTGGAGCTTTTCAGCAGATCTGCGGGCTTGTCCGCGCAGGCGTCACGCCGCCGGGAGCGTGAGCACGGCCCGCGCGCCAGGCTGGCCGGCGCGGTTTTCCAGGCTGGCCTCGCCGCCGTGCAGATGCGCGATCTCGCGCACGAGGCTGAGGCCCAGCCCGGTGCTTTTCGCGCCGGAGTCGGGCCGTGGCAGCGAATAGAACCTGTCGAACACGTGGGCGAGCGCGTAGTCGGGCACGCCGGGACCGCCGTCGAGCACCTCGAGTCGCGCCAGGTTGCCGTCGCGCGTGACCGCGACCTCGATCGTGCTCCCGGGCGGCGAAAATTCCGCGGCATTGTGCAGGAGATTCACCACGGCCTGGCCGAGCAGGAAGCGCTCGGCGCGCACGGTCAGCGGCGTGCCGGCCCAGCGCACCTCGACGCGCCGCTGGGCAAGGAGCGGCCGCAGTTCGTCGATCGTGCTGCTCACGAGGGCGGAGAAGTCGAGCGACTCGACGTCCTCCAGCCCCTTGCGCTTTTCCACCGCGGCGAGTTGCAGCATGCGGTCGACGATCCGCTGGATGCGTCCCGTTTCCGCCCGGATGTTGGCGAGAAACCGCGCGCGATCCGGGGCCGGCATGTCCTCGTCCAGCAGTTCGGCCGCGCCGCGCACGCCGGAGAGCGGCGCCTTGAGCTGATGGGCGAGCGACTGCACGTAATGCTCGACGTAGTTCTTCCCCTCGAGCGCATCGCGCATCTCCTCGAGCGCCTGGCCGAGGGCGTGCACCTCGGGACTGGAGAGCCGGGGCGGGGCCGGGGCGCGGCCGTCGCGCAGCGCGCGGGCATGGGCGGTCAGCCGCTCCAGCGGGCGCGTGATCCAGCCGGAACCAAACCAGCCCACGAGCGCGAGCGCGAGCACCACCGGGATCGCCCACAGCATGGCGCGCCGCCGGGTGGCGGAAACGAACTGGTTCACATAGGTCGGCGGCTTGCCGACGGTCACCACCCCGACGATCGCGCCGTCGGGCGCATGGATGGGCGCGGCCACATGGATCACGGCCGACGAAGCGTCGCGGGGATCCGGATACGAAGCACGGGCGCCGTATTCCCCCCGCAGCGTGCGGCGCACGTCGTTCCAGCGCGAGTAGTCGCCGCCCTCGGCGCGGCCCCCGTCGGAATCGTAGACGACGATTCCGTTGCGATCGGTCACGTAGACGCGCAGGTCGACGCCGGTCTTGCGGATGGAATAGATCCTGGCCGAGAACTCCCGGGCGTACGCGGCGGTGAAGGCGTCGCGAAACGAGGCCGGGTCGATCCTGCCTTCCGTCACCTGCTTCTCGAGGAGCGAGGCGAGGATGACCGAGGTGTCGACCAGCGACTCCTCCATCGACTCCAGATAGCGGATACGAATGGACCCGGTGAGCCACCAGAGCAGGCCCGCGCAGCTGAGCGAAATGACCAGCAGGTAGAGCAGGAAGAGCCGGGTGCGGATGGTCATGGGACGGAGGACGGCAGCCTTCGGGCTGCATGGGCTGATCGCCTCGCTTGAATCAGGTCACAGAGGGCACGAAGGACGATCATGGAGTTCGCCGGGCGGACTTTGCAGAGCCAGGAGCACGCCGTCACGGGTTCACCCGCGGGGTGGTGCGCTGAAGCGGCCGAATCCACGCCAACTCGCTGCGCCCGGCATTTTCTTCGGTGATCTCGGCGTCCAACGGGTCGTTTCAGGATGCAGTCCGGCTCAGCGGAACTCGATTGAGTAGCCGAAGCCGCGGTGGGTGCGGATCGGGTCGCGGTGCTCATCGATGCCGCGAAGCTTGGCGCGAAGCGTCTTGATGTGCGCGTCCACCGTGCGGTCGAGGCTCGCCTCCGGTTCGTCCCACGCGCGGGCCAGCAACTGCTCGCGCGAGAACACCCGGCCGGGTTGCGCGAGGAGCGCGAGGAGCAGCCGGTATTCGCGCCGCGTCAGGTCGAGGCGCACACCGAGGTAGTGCACTTCACAGCGTCCCTCGTCGACGGCGAACGGACCTGCGGGCGCGGCGGGCGCAGGCGGGGAAACCGCGGCTTGTGCGAGCGGCGGCCCCGCATGCTGCGTGCGCCGCAGCACGGCACGGATGCGTGCGGTGAGTTCGCGCGGGCTGAAGGGTTTGACGATGTAGTCGTCCGCTCCGATCTCGAGGCCGACCACCCGGTCGATCTCCTCGCTGCGCGCAGTCAGGAAGATCACGGGCATGTCCTCGCGCGCGCGCAGCTCGCGGCAGTAGTCAAAACCGCTGCCGTCGGGCAGTCCGATGTCGAGGACCGCGAGGACGCAGGGCCGCCGGGCCAGGGCGGCGCGGGCGCCGCCAAGCGTGGTCTGCCAGTCCGCCTCGAAGCCTTCGGTGCGCAGGGCATAGAGGATCGTATCGGCGATGGCCGGCTCGTCCTCGACCACGAGGACGAGCGGACGTTCGGCAGTGGGGGTGGTCACGGACGACGACGGCACGCGGCGAGAGGAGCACGAGCGCGTGCTCGAGGCCAGCGTGGAACGGGGGTCGCCTCACCTCCCCGCTGCCGGCCCCGAGGGGCTGCGGCTACCGCGACGCTGCGTTCTGCCGCAGCCCCGCGCAGATGAAATCGCGCACGCGCACGCGCGCGCCCTCGAGATCATCCAGGCTGCATTTGCCGTCCGAGAGATCGGGGAGGATGTGTCCGTGCGTGAGCAGATGCGAAAGCGTGCCCACGGCGAAGTGCATGCGCCAGTAGACCTCGGTCGGTTCGAGGTGGGGGAGCGCGAGCCGAAGCGCATGCAGGAAGCGCGAGGCGATCGTGCTGAAGGTCTCCCGGAAGAGATTGTCGGAAAAATCCGGCGGCAGCGCGAGCATCTGGCCGACCGCGCGACGCACGATCGAGGCGCGCGGATCGTGGCCGGGGACGTGGGCGACGAGCAGCGGCTCGACAAAAGCGTCGACCACCTCCTCGAGCGACGGAACTCCGCCGCTGGCGCGCTCGAGCGCGGCATCGAGGGACTTGAGGCGGGCGGCGTTGATCGGCGCGAAGTGCTCGCGGACCAGGGCGGTGACGAGACCATCCTTGGAGCCGAAGTAGTAGTGGACGGAGGCGAGATTGACGGCCGCGCGGGTGGTCACCGTGCGCAGGGACAGGCCCTCGAGCCCGTGCTCGGCGAGGATCTCCTCGGCCGCGTGCACGATGCGGGTGCGTGTGGCGCTGTCCTGGCCGGTGCGGTGGCCGCTCTGGCCGTGGGATTCGGGATTTTCCATGGTAGGGACGAAAGCGCCTCCACCAGCACGGCAGGCCGGTCGGAAGCGAAGGCAGACGATCTTGGCAGGCAACGAGTCTGACACCAGCCCGTTTGGTCGCGTTGCGCGGGGATTTTCGGCCGGGGGGAGCGGGCGCGCCAGGGCGTCCAAGCAGGGCGCGGCCGCGCGTCCAGGTGTGGACCAGGGCCGGGATGTCGCCGGGCCGTGGGTACGAGGGTCGGCGCGGGCTTTCCGGACCGGGGGGTGCTAGGGTCGCGCCAGCCGTTTCTTGAACTCGGCCGCCGGGAATCGCTTGCCCGGGCATTGCGTGTGGCGCGGGTGGATGAGCCGGTGCGTCGTCACGTTCTCGCGCGTTACCCGTGCCTTGCGCATGAGCGCCCGGCACAGGGCCTCAAGTGCATCGAGCTGGCGCGCGGTCGGGGGAACTTTCGAGAAGTCCCCCACCAGGCAGATGCCGAGGCTGTTGGCGTTGAGGGCGGGGATCGCGAGATGGCCGCCATCGAGCTGCGCGGTCCACCGCCGCCCGACGTAGATCTCGCCATCGCCCATCCCGCGGCCATTGCCGATCACGAAGTGGTAGGCGAGGCCGTTCTCCATGTGGCGCTCCTCGCGATGGTAGCGATCCATGCCCGTGCCGCTGCCCACCTTGGTGCCGCTGTGATGAATCACGATGTTCTTCCAACGGCGCGGGGCGATGTTGAGGCGGTCGATCGCCGCCTGCACCGACGCAGGGAGGTCTTTGCCTTTGGGGGCGCTTGCAGTCGATTTCGCCGTGGCAGCCGGCGCCGCGGCCCCACGTGTGTTCACAGGAATATTCAGCTTCTGGCCGCGCGTGATATGGTTCGGATCGGGCAGCGCATTGTAGGCGCGGATGTCCGCGACCGAGACCCGGTAGCGCTTGGCGATCGTCGCCAGCGACTCGCCCCGAGCGACCGTGTGCTCCACGAAGGCCGCGGGCTTTTCCGGGATGAGCAGCTTCTGGCCGCGGCGCAATTTGTCCGCGTCCTTCAGCCGGTTGGCGCGGGCCAACTCGCGCACCGACACGCCGTGTTCCGACGCGATCCCCGAGAGGGTCTCCCCGGCCTTCACCACATGGGTCGTGGCGGCGCGCGCGGCCGGGAGGACCAGGGCGAGCAGCCAAGCGGCGAGGAGGAGGCGGACGAGGCGGAAATCGGGCATCAGGCAGTCTTGGGACGGGTACGGAGTTTCTTCTTCTCCAGGAGACGCCGCAGGCGCCAGCGATGTTGCTTGCCGACGATGTAGCCAAGGCAGCCCGGTTTGCCACAACGGCAGGGGTGCTCGTCCCAGAGGTCGAAGTCGTATCCGTAGTCGTATGTCAGCTCCTCACCGGCGGCGATGTCCCGCAGCGCCACGATCCAGATGTGGCCGCGGCGGATCTCGGGGTCGCAATTCGGCTCGCACGAATGGTTGATCAGGCGCGCGGGATTCCACGGTACGTTGCCGTCGATATCATAGCGCTTGTTCAGCTCGAAGACGTAGACGGCTCCCTTTTCCGTGCCCTGGGCGCGTTCCTGCCACGACACGGCGCGATCCCAGCCCTGGGCCTTGGTCAAGCGATGCCCCACGTACTCGATCACGAGCGTGCCCTTCGGGATATCGCGAGCGGCGAAAAGTCCATGTCGGTGGATGCGCGAGCCGCCGCGGCGCCACCAGCGTGGTGGGGCCGGCGGCGCCACCGAGGGTTTGGGGCGCGCGGGCGCGGGACGAGGGGTGGCGGTTGAAGTGCGGCTACCGCGTTTCATGAGGAGTGGGAGAATCGAGCAATCGACGGCGGGCCTCCCCGGCAGCGAGACCGAGGACCTCGACGACCTTGCGCCGGCCGGTGGCACCGGCAACCAGCCGCACAGACGAGGCGTGCAGTGCAAGGCGTCCGGCGAGGAACCGCACCAGCGCATCGTTGGCTTTGCCGTCGACGGGTGGGGCGCGAAGTTTCACGCGCACCGCGTCGCCGAGCTCGCCCACCACCTCGTCGCGCGGGGCGCCGGGCGTGATCTTGAGGTTGAGGCGACAGGCGGGCGTGGCCATGCAGGCGCGATTGAAAAGTGGATGCGCCGCATCCGGCAATGAAATGCCGACGGTGTGCCGTCGAATCCGCGCTGAGGCCGGAGCGTTCAAGCGGCGCGCCGGGGCGGCCGTAGCGATGCTCCTGCGGCGGGATGTGCGCATCCGGTTCTACGGAAGGCAACGCCCGGCCAAAGGCGCCCGCGGGCGGAATCACTCCAGGCCGCGCTGCTCGAGGTCGAGCTCGTCGAGCCCGAGATAGTGGCCGAGTTCGTGCAGGTAGGTCACGCGCACCTCCTCGCGAAACAGATCCGGGTCGGCCTCGGCATAATCCCAGAGGCTCTCGAGAAAAAGAAAGACCTGCGGCGGCATCGGGTGCATGGATTCGGACGTGCCGTGCGGGTCGCCCACGAACAGGCCCAGTGAGTCGGGGTCGAGGTCCTCCCCCGCGATCTCCTCTCGAATCCACGGTTCGAATACGACAGGCACCCCGGCCGCGCGCTCGCGCAGCTCGGGTGGAAGCCCCCGGAGGGTCGCCTGTGTGACCTCCTCGGCGGCCTTCACCAGGCGTCTCCAGTGGCGGGCGTCCATGCCGGCAGGGTAGAGCGGCACCGGGCGGGCCCGGCGAACGAATAGTGCGCCCGGCGGCGCGAAACGGTATCGCTCCGCGCGGTCCGCGGGGCTACGTTCCCGGTTCATGAACGAACTCATCGCGCTTTTCCGCGGCCCGCCGGCGCGGACCCTCGCCGTGGCGGAAAGCCTCACCTGCGGGCGACTGCAGGCCGCGATCGGCTCCGTCAGCGGGGCGTCGGAGTTCTTTCTCGGCGGGATCACCGCCTACACGCTGGAGCAGAAGGTGCGGCACCTCGGGGTCGACCGCGCGCGCGCGGAGGCATGCGACGCGGTGAGCCCGGCGATCGCCGGGCAGATGGCGGTCGGAGCCTGCCGGTTGTTCGGCAGCGACCTCGCCCTTGGGACGACCGGGTACGCCGAGCCGGATCCGGCGCGGGGCATCCAGCAGCCGATCGCGTATTGGGCGATCGCCTACAGAGGTGTGGTCGTGCACGGGGCGCGCACGGAGCGCGCCGGGCTGCCGCGCGTGGCAATGCAGGAGGCCGTCGTGGTCGAGGCGCTGGCCGGCCTGGCGGAATTCGTGCGCGAGTTGCGCGCGTAGCGATCCCGCCGGGAGTGCGGTCGCAGCAGTACCCGGCGTTCAGCGCGGGGTCCCGCAGGCGTCCACTCCGGCTACGCTGTCGAAACGCCGCAGGAGGTCGCGCAAATCGAGGCCGGCGAGCGTGTCGAGGCGCAGGTCCACATGCGAAAAATCCTGTGTGCGCGTGATCTCGTTGGGTACGGCCACGCACCTCAGGCCGGCACGCTTGGCGGCGAGCGAGCCGTTGTAGGAATCCTCGATCGCGAGCGCTTCGTCGGCGCGCAACCCCAGAAGCCGCAGCGCCTCGAGGTAAATATCCGGCTCGGGCTTGGGTCGCAGTGTCTCCGAGCGGTTGACCAGCACCTCGAAGCGGTCGAACAGGCCCTGTTCGCGCAGGTGGCCCTCGACCCACGGCCGGCTCGAACTCGAGGCCACGGCCAGCCGCAGCCCGAGTCTCCGGGCCTGGTCGAGAAGATCGATCACGCCCGGAAGCGGGACGAGCGCGTGATTGCGCGCATGCTCCAACTCCCGCAGGCGCAGACGCAGGGTCTCGCGGTCATGGGCGCGGCCGGTGCGGGCGCTCAGGAGCAGCGCCGGATCGCGGGCGGCGTTCGTCGTGCCCACGATGACGAGGTAGTCCGCCAGCGAGTAAACGTGTCCGTGTTCCTCAAACAGCGCCTGCCAGGCGGCAAAGCACGAGGATTCGGTATCGAGGATCAGCCCGTCGAAATCGAGGAGAAGCGCGCGGAGGGAGGACATGAAAGACCGGGTGGACCGGCGTGGGAGAGGGGATCAACGTCACACGGCGCGCGGAAGTCAAAGGCTTCACCGCTGTCCACCCGGGTCGCGTGCCGAGCGACCCATGCCGGGCGTGCCGGGGCCCGGCCGTGCGATGGATTCGGGCGACGGGTGCGGACGTGCCGTCAGAGTTTCACCTCGGAGCACTCCATCGCGTAGATGCCGGTCCAGAAGCCATTCTCGTAGATGTCGCCCACGCGGAGCGTTCCGCGGATGCGGATGGGGATGTTCTCGAGGAGCAGGGCTGGCTTTCCCATCATGCGCACCACGATATACTCGTTGATCTCGGGAGAGGCTCCGTAGCAGCAGACGTTTTGACTCACCACCAGGACGAAGGAGCGCACGTGCTTGCCCTCGAGTTCCGTGGGCATCATGTAGCCGCGGATCTCGATCGGGCGTCCGTCGAGTTTCCGAATCTCATCGGGGATCTGGTCGTTGAAGGTCTCCACCGCCTGCTTCGCGCCCTCGATCTCCACTTTCTTGGGCGGCGAGACCGGAAAACGCAGGTCGGCCCACGTGACCGCGACGGGCGCGGCTGTGTCGGCGTGGGCAAGAGGCGCGCGGTCACAGACGGACAGCGCGACGGTCAGGGCGGCAAGGAGACGGATAACCATGGGAAACGCCACAGGGAGCAGCGGAGCATGTGTCGATTTGCCGCCGCGTCAAAGGCCGCGCGCGAACGGTTCACGAAACGGGTGCAAGCGCATCCGCGACCGGCAGACGATAGGCCTTCCAGGCCGGCACGAGGCCGGCGAGCGCGCAGAGCAGCAGCAGGCAGGCGGGGACGAGCACCACGACCGGCGCCCAGGAGAAGACCTCGAGGAGCACGCCGGTCTCGCGCCGGATGATCACGGCGGCTCCGGCCATCAGCCCGAGATGCACGAACCAGCCGCCGAGAGCGCCTGCGATCCCGGTCGCGACCGACTCGCCGAGCACGGCGAGAAACACCGTCGAGCGCCGCGCCCCGAGCGCCCGAAGGATCGCGATATCGCGGCGGCGCGCGCTCATGGAGCTGTAGACGCTGACCAGCACGGAGCCGATCGCCACGAGGCCGACACCATAGGCGACGAGCGCGAGCACGTCCTGAAACCACGCGATCTTACCGAAGAGTTCGCCCACCACCGAGGCGACCGGCCAGGCGAACGTGAGCCGGTTGCCCTGCCGGTTGTAGAGCAGGTCGAGGGCGCGGCCGGCGAGCGGCGAGCGCAGCTTGATCAACACGGCGCTCAGGTCGGTCGCGGCTGCCGCGGCGTGGCCGCTCATCGTTTGCACGCCGGCAAGGGGGATGAGGATCACGCGATCAAGAGGCGTGTTCGTCGGCTCGAGCACACCCGTGACGGTGTAGGTCTCCGCGTGCTGCTGCTCCTCGTCGAAGGTGAGCCCGTGAAACGGATGAAACGTGTCACCCACCGTCAGGCCGAGCCGTTGTGCGGCAAACGAGCCGACGACGGCTTCGTGCGCGCCATCCGTGCCGACCGGCCGTCCCGCGGCCAGCGTCAGCCGGCGGCCGGGCCCGAGTTCGACCGGCGCAAGCTGTTCCCATGGAACACCCACGAGCCGGAAGCCGCGGAAGTTGTCCCCGACCGCGATCGGCACGGCGTGAAGCACAGCGGGATGCTCCGCGATCTGCGCAAAGTCGTCCTGGCTGATATTTCCGGGTGACGCCTCAAGGTGAAAGATCGCGTTGAGCACCAGCTGCAGCCGCGACCCGCGCGCACCGAGGACGGCATCGAACCCCGCGGTCACCGAGCTGAACGACGTCTGCGCCTGGTCCTTCACCACCCACACCGTGGTCGCGAGCCCGCCGGCGAGGGCGATCGAGGCCGCCGCGATCAGCGTCGAGAGCGCGTGCTGGCGCAGGCTGCGGTAGATGATCCGGGCGAGGGTCACGGTTGAGAGGCGAATGACGAATGGCGAATGACGACTGACGAATGCTGAATGTGAGAGCTGAAGGCCGAGTGGGGGAGGCTCCGTTCAGCGGTTCAGTCTTTCTCCTTTGGCCTGGTTCAGGGCGCCGAGGTCGAGGGTTTCGTCGAAGCCGGCAAGGAGTTCGGGCGAGTGGCTGACCATGAGGAGTGCGGCGCCTTCGGACCGGCAGGCCGCGTGCAGCAGGTCGATGGCGGCGCGGGCAGCTCCCGGGTCGAGATTGGCGGTGGGCTCATCGGCGAGCACGAGCTTGGGCCGATGCGCGAGCGCGCGTGCGAGGGCGACGCGTTGCTGCTGGCCGGTGGAGAGCTGACGCGGGAAGTGACGAAGCCTGCCGCCCAGTCCGAGGGTCTCGAGCAGGGCCGCGGCCCTGCCGGGATCGGCGCCCGGTCCGAACGCCATGCCCAGCATCACGTTCTCGAGCACGGTGAATCCCTGCAGGAGGTTGAACGTCTGGAACACGTAACCGATCGAGGCGGCCCGGGCGCGGTCGCGGCGCGCTTCACTCAGCGCGGTCATCTCGAGCCCGTCGAGGATCACGCGACCGGAATCGGGCGCGAGAATGCCGGCAATGCAGTGAAGGAGGGTGGTTTTCCCTGAACCGCTGGTGCCGCGCAGCGCCACATGCCGGCCCGCCTCGAGGGCAAAATGCGGCACCGCCAGCACCTCGTGCCGCTCCCCATCGGGGGTGCGGAACGATTTTGTGAGGTCTCGAATCTCCAGCAGGGACATGGCGCGGCCGGCGGCGGTCTGCGATATGGGCGACAATCCGCCGGTGCGCACGCCTGAAGTCCCGCAAACCTGCGTCCTCCCGCGGTCCATCCCATGGGGCGCGTTGCATGTTCCGGCGTCACGTGTAGGCTGGCGGCGGCCATCCCCAACCATGACACGACGTCCCGCCGCCCTGTGCGTTTTGTTGTTCTTGATGACCGGTCCTGCTCGGGCCGACTCCGCGCCCGCGCTCCCGGTGACTGAGGATTACCTGAACCTCCTTCGCCTTGATCTGCGCGCGACCAAGGCGGAGATTGTGACCAACGCCCTCGAGCTCACGCCCGAGGAGCTGGAGCGCTTCTGGCCGATCTACCGCGAGTACGATGCGGCGCTCGTGCGTCTCAACGAGGACCGCGCCGCCACGCTGCGCGACTTTGCCGCGCACTACGCCAGCATCGACGACTCGCAGGCGCAGGACCTGACGCGGCGGAGCCTTGAGTTTCAACACAAGCGGCTCGACCTGCTGAAAAAATACTACGGGCGCATGGCCAAGGCGTTCAACCCCGCCACCGCCGCGCGATTCCTGCAGCTCGAGCACCAGCTGCTGATGCTGGTCGACGTGCAGATCGCCTCCGAGCTGCCGCTCATTCCCCGGCAGGTGCTGGCCTCTCCGGCGCGGGAGGGCTAGAGCCGTCCCGATCGGATAAGCTCAGCCGTCGCGGCAACTCCACCAGCGTGGCGAAATCGCGCCTGCCGGGATTGTGGGCGCAAGCGTCGGCGACCTTTCAGGGCACCGCGGCGACCGGGGTGCCGCTGACAGTCGCGGCCGTCTCCGGCTGGAATCGCAGCGTGCGCAGCGCATTCTGCCCCTTCCGGCAGTAGTCGATCGACTCGCCGAGAATGCGTGCCGCCTCCTCCGGGGCGTGGAAGCCGGTGGAGTTCTCCGCCTCGACGAAGTCGAAGTAGAACTGGGCCTTGCGCTGGAAGTCGCGGGCGGTGGCGAGATCGGCGTCGGCCGCGCCGGCGGACTTTGCGGCCGCGATGTCGTCGATCAGGTCCATCAGTGCGTCCATCGCCACATTCCGCAGCTTGAACGTGCGCTCCTGGATCGTTTCCACGCGGTGCTTGAGCTCATCCTCCGACCACTTGTGGCAGGTCTGGCAGGCGCGGTTGATGTTGAGCAGCGGGCTCTGCACGTGGTGATCGCTGATCTTGTGTGCACCCTCACGTTTGTAGGGCATGTGGCAGTCGGCACAGGACACGCCGCTGCGGGCGTGGATCCCCTGGGTCCACATCTCGAATTCCGGGTGCTGGGCCTTCAGCGCGGGCGCGCCCGTATCGGCATGCGTCCAGTCCTTGAAGCCGATCTCGTCGTAATAGGCCATGATCTGCTCCACCTTGACGCCATTCTTCCATGGATACGTGAGGCGCTTTTCGTCGCCCTTGAAGTGGTACTCCACATGGCACTGCGCGCACACGTAGGCGCGCATCTCCTGGCGGGTGGCGTCGCGATTGACATCGTAGTCGGCCACGCCCTGCGAGGCCTTGTGGGCCGCGATGCCCTCCATGAAGGCGGGGCGCGTCACGCGCAGCGCCATGGTCTGGGAATCGTGGCAGTCAATGCAGGCAACGGGGTGCTCCACGTGCGTGACCGCCTCGGCATAGGGCATCTGGTTGAGCCGTTCGAAGCCCTTCATCAGGTCGCCGTCGCCGGCCTGCTTCATCGCGACGTAGGTGGAGGCGTGGCAGTTCAGGCAGGTGCCCGGCTGCTTGGCGACGACCTGGCGCTCCGTCAGCTGCTGGTCGGTCAGCATGTAGGCGTGGCCGCGTTCCTCGCGGAAATCCTGCGAGAACGCGTACCCCGCCCACATCTTCTTCAGGCGCGGATCCTCCTCGAGCTTTGACTGGGCGACGACGCTGCGCGGATCGGCGTCCGTGGGCGTGCGGGGGAGCGCCTCGCTTCCGCCGTAGCGCGTGCGCACCTGATCGACCGTACGCTTGTAGTCGTCGTACTGCATCGGGAAATTCTTCCCCCAGATCGCGGGGTCGGTCGTGTCATCGGTGAGTTCGACCACGCGGAAGAACGGGTTGCGCGCCTCCTGCTTGCGCTCGAAGATGTTCATCAGCAGCGCGAGCGCGGCGACCGCCGCGAACGCGGCGACGAACACGGCGAGGAGAAAGCGGATGGTGGTGCGACGGGGCGAGGATTCGTTCGACGGGCTCATGATGCGTGCGGGCTGCGAAATGGGGACTGCGGGATGCGGAGATCGAAGAGGCGGCGGAAGCTGCGAAGGAGGTGGGCGCTCGAGGGTGTGGCTGGGTCGCTGCGGGCGGATCGCCGACGGCTGCCGGCTATTTCGCGTGGCCGACGTGGCCGTGGCAGGAAATGCAGGACAGGCTGGGCGTGTTATGCGCGGAAATGTCGTCGGTGATCGCGGCGTGGCAGTGGCGGCACTGGTTCTCGGTGATGCGGCGACTGCGCTCCCGCGCCTGGATGTTTTCCGGGTAGGTGCCGGTCGTGAAATAGAACGAGTGCCAGAAACCGTTTTCCGCCTTGGTGGCGTACTTCCCGATCAGGTTGTGCGGGGTGTGACAATCGTTGCACGTGGCCACGGCGCGGTGGCTTGATTTGATCCAGCCGGAATACTGCTCCTCCATCACGTGGCAATTCGCGCAGGCGGCCGGGTCGTTGATCAGGTAGGAATACCCCTTCGCGTAGATGAAGGTGTAGCCGCCGGCGCCAAGCGCCAGGCCGATGGCCGCGCCGAGCAGGGTGCCCTTGATCCAGGTCGCCTTCATGTGGGTGGGGTTATCGCGGGGGTGGACAGCTCACGGAAGCAACGACCCGACTTCGACTTGATCCAGATCAAGGCGCCGATCCGTATGAGCGAGCCTGTTCCCGGCCATGAGTTCGCGCGAGTTCAAAGGATCGCCGTCCCTCCGGGAAAAGTCCTGATCCTGGGGCGGAGCCGTGCCCGGTGGCGGGCACGGTGCAGAGCCTTCGCGTTTCGACACCGGAGGCCGCCAGCGTTTCTTTCGAAACCGCGGCAAGTCTTCGCTTCCCGCTTCCTTCAGGCGAGGGCTGTCACCACAACCTGGAGACCTGCAGGTCCCGATTGGCAACCCGGCCGGAACCTGTCTACCGTCAATCCATGCAAGTCGGTCAGCGCGTCGTCTGCATCAACGACACTTTCGAGTCCTGGGTTCACGAGTACTACGATCAGCTCCCCACGAAAGGGCTGATCTACACGATTCGCGCGGTCAGCCTCGGCCGCGGCACGCTGCGCGGAAGTGACAGCGCCGAGGTGAAGCTGCTGCTCGAGGAACTGCACAACGCCGAGGACCCGCACCATGTCGGCGGGGAGGAGCTGGGTTTCCGCTCCGATCGATTCGCCCCGCTCGTGGAGGAGGAGGTCGAGGAGCATGCCGAGGCGTCGGCCGGCGACTCGCTGCACTGGAACAACTGAGCCTGCAACAACGCAGGCGAACCATGTACCACACGCGGGCGCGGGTGGCGCGCCGTGGCGCCGGGAGCCGACCCGGGGCCTCCGGCGTCGTCCGTCCTCCGGCCTGGCGCTATTCGATCTTCAGGACCTCCACCTCGAAGACCAGCGTGGCGCGGTTGGGGATGTCGGGCTCGCGACCGCGCAGTCCGTAGCCGAGAGCGTAGGGGATCACCAGCAGGCGTTTCTCGCCTGCGCGCATGTCGAGCAAGGCCTCCTCCCAGCCCTGGATCACATCGCCATTGCCGAGGGTGAAGGTGAACGGCTTCTCCGGGTCGAGCTTCTGGCTGAAGATCGTGCCATCGAGGAAGGAACCGCTGTAGAGCACGCTGACGCGCTGGCGCGTGCGCGCTTTCGGGCCCTCGCCTTCCTTGAGGATGACGTAGCGCATGCCGGACGCAGTCTGGCCGGCCTCCGGCCAACGTTGTTCGATGATGTCGCGATCGTGCGCGCTGAACTCGCCCCGTGGCCCGGCCGTGAGCGGGAGCGGCAAGGCGCCGAGGGCGGCTGAACACACGAGCGTGACGATGCGGAGGATTCGGACGGGGCGGAGACGCGACACCATGGCGCCGAGTAGAAGGAAGTTTTCCGTGCCGGCAATCCGCGTCTGCGGGCCCGGGGGCGGCTCCGGGTCGGCCGTGCCGCAGGCGATGGGGAATGGCGAGCCTGCTCGGGCGCGCTTTCCGCTCTCGCGGGTTACGCGCGCGTCCACGCCGGCCGCAGATCCTGCAGGACAGGAAATGTCGCGCGCACGTTGGTGACGATGGCCGGATCGAGATCGCCCTGGAGCACACCCTCATCGGGCCCGAGTTCGGCCACGACGCGACCGTCCGGTGCGAAGACCACGGACCCGCCGGGATAGTCGAACTTCGGGTCGCAGCCGCAGCGATTCACCCCGACGACCCACGCCTGATTCTCGATCGCGCGAGCCTGGAGCAGCGGCCGCCAGTGCGCATGGCGTCCGGCCAGCCAGCATGCGATCACGACGAAGAGCGTCGCGCCCCGTCGCGCGGCCGATCGGAATATCTCGGGGAAGCGCAGGTCGTAGCAGACAAACGGCGCGAGCTGAAATGGCCCGCACGGGAGCACGAGCGGCTCGTCGCCGCGTGCGTAGTGCTTCTCTTCGCCCGTGAAGCTGAAGGGATGCATCTTCGCGTAGCGCCCGGCCACGGCGCCATCCGGCGCGATGACGAGCGCCTCGTTGCGTCCGCGACCATCTTCGGCGCGCGTGACGCAGCCGCCGACCACCCACGAGCCCTCGTCGCGCGCGAGCAGGGCAAGCGCTGTCTCGGACTCCCGCGCCGCGGTGTCCGCGACGCGATCCACGTTCATGCTGAATCCCGTCAGACCCATCTCGGGGATCACGATGAGCGAGCCGGGAGCGGCTGGCGCCGAGCGGAGAAGCCGGCGCGCCGCGGCCACGTTGGCAGCACGGTCCTCCCAGGCGATGTCGTACTGGAGTCCGCGGAGGTTCACGTCAGGCAGCGGATCGCCATGGCCCGCAGGATCTCCTCCTGATCGGCGCCCGGCGCAAGGATCTCCTCGAAGGCACGCGTGAACTCGAGCTGGTGATCGATGAGCCGGCGCAGGGGCGGCAGCTCGGCCGTGCCGACGACCTTGCCCAGATACCACGGGTTCTGGGTGAAGACATTGTAGGCACTTTTCTGAGACGCAGCACTGCGGTAGAGGTCAGCGCAAGCCGCGCCCGCGCGCTCGAGACCGGACTTGTCCACGCCGCGGGGCGTCACCCGGACCGCGCCCGAGAGCATGAGGGCGCGCAGCTGGATGAGCAGCCGGTTGCGGTTCTGCAGGGAACTCAGGAGCGGCCGGGCATCGTGTCCGGCGAAGAAGTGCTGCCGGATGGCCTCGAGCGTGCGCTCGAGGCCGCGCGAAAAGAACGCCTCGGCCGCCGCAAAGAAATCGCCCTCGCCCGCCGAGGCCACGAGCTGGTCGATCAGTTCCTCGGTGATCGTGCCGCCCTCGCCGAGGTAGGTGGAGAGCTTCTCAATCTCGCCGACGACGAGACGCGCGTTCCCGCCTGTCTTGGCCACGAGCAACTCGAGCGCATCATCGGGCAACCGCACCTGCATCCGGGCGCATTCCTCGTCGGCGATCGCACGCCAGTTCGGCCCCGCGCCCTTGGTCTCGCCGGCTCCGGCGAGGAGGAAGCTGGCGTGGGCCTCGCACCACTTGGCAAAGCTGCGCCGGCGATCGACGGGCGACGCCGTGACAAGGACGGCGACCTCGTCCGGATTCACCGCCGCGAGCAGCTCCTGCAGGTCGGCGACGAGATCCAACGTGCCCTGCGCGCTGCCCAGCTCGTTGTCGCCCAGAAAGGAGACATCCTTGAGCCATACTGCGCGGCGTCCGCCGAACAGGCCCAGCGTCTGCACCGCCTCGCGAAACCGCTTCACGACCACGGCCACGTCATCCACGACGCCCACATAGCCGCTGATCACCTCGCGGGAAAACTCGTCGAGGCCTTCACTCAGGGCGGACCAGCGCTCGGCGCCGGCGCGACCGACGAGGAAATCGTCGGAGCCGCAGACAAAGGTGAACGGGCGGGCGGGCATGACTCCTCCATGACGACGCGCCGCGCCGCGAAGACAAATGACAAATTCCGCGCCGTGCGGCGCGCGCCTACCGCGACACCGTGCTGTCCGAACCGGAATCCAGCGCCACGACAGCTGCGTCGATGCCGCCACGCAGTCCCGAGCGCGGATCCCCCAGCACGCGGCCCAGCGCGATGTCCGGCAGGACGCCCTCGCGTTCGAGCCGGCGGCCGTCCGGCGCGTGATAGTCCCACACGCTCAGCTGCAGCTCGCCGCCGCCGGGAAGCGGGATGCCGACCGTGCCGAGCACCATGCCGGCCGTGCGCGCGCCCAGCACGAGCCCGCGTCCGTGCAGCTGGAGGGCACAGGCGAGGATCTCGGCACAGCTCATGGATTCCTCCGAAACCAGGACCGCGATGCGACCGCGTGCGGTGGCCGCGTCGTCCGCGCGCCGCGACACCAGTTCGCTTGCCTCGCCGTCGCGCGACACGAGCGAGCCCAGCAGGGTGGGCTCGGGGAAGAACTCGCCGGCGATCTCCTCCAGCGCGGCGATCTCGCCGCCCGGGTTGAAGCGCAGGTCGAGGACAACGCCGTTGGCCGCGGGGTGCGCGCGCAGCTGCTCGCGTAGCCATGACACCGATACGGAATCAAACTCGTCGAACCGCAGGTAAAGGCGGCCGCCCTCGAGGAGACGCGCCTCGCGCACGATGCGCGACTTCACTTCCCCCGCCGCGATCGCGAGCGTGTGCACGCGGGCCTCCTCGTCGGAAAACTCGCAGAGCACCGCGCGCCCGCTCTCCAGGGGCCGGCCGGTGCCGAGCACCTCGGCGGGCGGCAGCCCGTCGCACGTCGAGAGCGTCCAGCCCGGCCGCACGCCGGCGCTCTCCGCCGGGCTCCCGGGCATCACGCCCACGATCGTCCACGTTTCCCCGGCTCCGGTGGCGGGACGCGAGACGAAGCCGAGGAGCGTACGCTCGACCCGGCCGAGATCGCCGACCTCGCGCGGGCTGAGGACCTGCGAATGGTGGTCGCCCAGTTCAGCGACCATGCGCTTGAGCACGGCGTAGAGTTCCTCCTCGTCGAGGGCCGCCTCGGCCGCGGCCACATGGTTGCCTCGGACTGCTGTCCAGTCGAGACCGTGGAACGAGGCGTCGAAGTAGTGGGAGTTCACCCATTCCCATGTCGTGTCGAGGACGCGCCGATTGTGATCACGGCGGGTCTCGACGACCGTGACCGTACGCACCTCGGGTGACGCGCCGGCTTCCGCTGCCCCCGCGAGGAGGAGGACGGCCAGGGATGCCTGGCAGAGCGCGGACGCGAGCCGCCGAAAGTGGAACCCGCGAAGAAGAACGTGCGGCCTGGATGATGTGAAAATGCCAGGGGGCATGGGCGGCGAAGTGGCTGAATCGTCTGGGGGAATCACCCTGTGTCAACGGCGCCGCGAATACTCATCTCAAATTGAGTAGTTCACCCCAGCGCGTTACCCGATGTTGTCCTCGAATTCATGTCATGCACTTGCGCGCGGGCGGAAGAGAAGGGGGCCCGGCCGCCGCGTCAACCCGTCATGCGTTCGCCGTGCACCACATCGCCGCGCGGCATGGCGCGAGGGAGCCCGGCCTCGCACCGGGTTGATGAGGCTGCGAGGGAACAGCGCGTCCGGAGCGCCCCGAAATTCGGGCGGGCTCGGAGGGCGCGCCCGACCCGCGAAGTCGTCTTCGCGAGCGCGTGACACGTTCTAGAACCGGAACTGCACGCCGAGGCGGCCGCGGCGGCCGGGGGCGACGAAGCCGACGACCTCCTCGTACTCGCGGCCAAGGACGTTGTCGCAGGCGACTGTCACGCTCCAGTGCTCGTCGACGATCCAGCGGGCGGCGAGGTCGGCGCGGGCCCAGCCCCCGAGCATCACATCGCCGGTCGGTATCGAGCTGTCGGGTACCTCATCGATCGCGGTGAGCCGCGCGTCGAGCGCGAGCCACGAGACCGGGGTCCAGGCCAGGGCGAGGGTGCCGCGCCAGTGCGGCCGCGACCGCAGCCTCGTGTCGCCGGGCTTGGCGCGCGCATCGGTGTAGGTGAGCGAGCCGGAGAGGGCGAGGTCGCGGCGCAGGCGCCACAGCCCCGCGAGTTCCGCGCCGCGGCTGTGGATCTCCGCCACGTTGGCCACGCGCGGGGGCGGGCCGGGATCGAAGTCCACCCCGTTGCGCAGTTCACCCGCAAAGAGCGAGAAGTCGAGGAGTCCCTTGCCCTGCGCGAAGGTGTGGCGGATGCCCACGTCCGCGGAGCGACCGCGCTCCGGCCGCAGGTCGGGGTTGCCGACGAGGGGGTGGGCCATCCCGTAAAAGCTCGGCGCCTTGAACGCGGTGCCGGCGTTTGCCCGCCAGGCTGTATTCTCGTTGATCATACCGAGGAGCCCGAACCTGCCCGTGGCGTGCGTGCCGAGCCCCTCGAAGCGATCCGCGCGCAGCCCGGTGCTGACCGTGAGCCAGTCGGTCACGGGTCCCGTGCCCTCGACGAAGGCGCCGAGGCGGTCGCGGCTGAGGCTGAATCCCGCGGGCAGCTGCATGAAGCCGAAGTCGAGGACGGCCACGTCGCGACCATCCTCGCGCGCGGCATCCACTCCCGCGGAAAGGAGCCAGTCGGCGACGTTGCGCTCGACGAGCGTTCCGATGCGGTAGCGCTCCAGGCGGATGTCGTCGGTGATTGCGGGGAGGCCCGCAGGGTCACGCAAGCCTGGCGCCACCCCGGGCGAGACGGTGTGCGCCTCGAGACGGGCCGCGTCGGCCGTGAGCTGCCAGCCCCCGGCTTCATCGCGCCGCCCGACGCGCAGCGACGCCCCGGCCTGGCGATCGTCGCGCCGCTCGAGTTCGCGGATGACCGCGTGGCGCACGCCGCCGCTGTCATCGGAAAAGGCCGACGAGTCCTGGTCGAGGCGCCAGGCCCGAAGGTCGAGTTCGATCGGTCCGGCATGGCGGTAGGAACCGTGGAGAAACACCCGGTTGAGTTCGCCCGCGCCGTTCTCCGCCTCCTCGGTGTGCCAGGCTCCGCCGAGCGAGACGGCGTCGCCGTCGGTGCCGATAGTGAGCACGGAGCGGAAGCGCGCGCGCAGGAGTTCGTCGCCCCCGGCCTCGAGGGCCGCGACGTGGCCGGACGCCCCGCGCACGACCGTATCCAGATGCATCACACCGGAGAGGGCCTCAGGGCCGTGGCGCATCGAGCCCGGCCCCCGCACCATGGCGACGGCGCCGACCGCCTGGGGCTCGAGGAGCGAAAAGTCGACCCCGCCGCCGCGGGAGTTTGTGGGGTCGTTCAGCGGCACGCCGTCGAGCAGGACCAGCGTGTGGTTCTCCTCGCCACCCCGCACGTAGAGCGTGGAGCGGCCACCCGGGCCGCCCGCGCGATCGAGTTGGAACCCCGGCATGCCCTGGAGCAGGCCGGCGGCGTTCGTGGCGGCGGCGGTGAGGTCGTTGCGCAGCACCCAGACGGCCGCGGGGCGTTCCTCGGCGCCGCTTGGATGGGCGGTGACCTCGAGCGTCGCGAGCTCGATCGTCTCGTCACCGGAATCGGATCCCGGCGCACCGAAAGTCAGGGTCGCCGCGAGCGTCGTGACGGCAGAGGAGAGCAGGCAGGTGGAAAGGGTGCGGATGGTGGACACGGCTGAAGTAAACCGATGAGGATCGCTGCGAGGTGGCGCGCTTGTCCAGCGCAAGCTCCGCCGTGCAGATCAGTGCGCCCGTGTCTGACGCGCGAGGTGCGCGAGAGCCGCCTGCAACACGGGGTCGCGCCCGGCCCGGAGGTCGTCGACCGTGGCCTCAATCACAATGTCGGGCGTCACGCCCGCACCCTCGAGGCGCGTGCCATCGGCGGCGAGGTAGTCGCGCACGCTCACCTGCAGTTCGCCGCCGCCGGGCAGCGGCCCGGTGTCGGCGCCGAGCACGGCCCCCGAAGTGCGTGAGCCAAAGACGGTGCCGCGTTTTTGCTCCTGCATCGCATGGGCGAATATCTCGCTGCTGCTTCCCGAGGCGGTGGCGACGAGCACCGCCACCGGTCCGCTGTAGCGCGCGCCGACGAGCCCCGGCGAGGCGCGAAGGTTTTCATCCACGCCGCTGCGTCGCACGAACCGTCCCATCGGTACCGAACGGGGGAAAAACTCGCCGAGAGCGCGGGCGAGCGCCAGGGCCTCGCCGCCGGGGTTCTGCCGCAGGTCAATGATCACGCCGGGAGCGTGCCGGTGCGCCTTCAGGCCCGCGCGCACCCACCGGGCGGTGTCCAGGGTGAAGCGGTCGAAGCGCATCAGCACGAATCCGCCCTCCAGAACGCGGATCGAGCGTATCGGCTCCACGGATAACGTTCCCGCGGTGAGGGTGAGCAGGCGCAGGGTGTTGTCGGTGTCGAGGAACTCGCAGTGCACGGGCTGGCCGTCCTTGAGCCGTCCCGGTCCGAGGACCTCCGAAGGGGGTCGCCCTTCCGCGCTCAGGAGCACCCAGCCGGGTTGCACGCCGCTCACCGCGGCGGAGCTGCCGGGGATGACGTCGAGGACGAGGCGTTGTGATTCCTCGTCGCCGTAGGGCGAGCTGATCAGGCCGACGAGCACGCCCTGATGCCGGCGCTCCTCCTCGACCTCCCCGGGCGTCGCCGCATAGGTGTGCTCGTCCTTGAGTTCGTCGAGCAGTTCGTTGATCGCGGCGTAGAGTTCGGCGTCGTCCTTCGCTCCTTCAGCCTTGGCGCGGTGCCGTTCACGGGCGGCGCTCCAGTCCACGCCGTGCATGGCGCCGTCATAGTAGTGGCGCCGCACCGCATCCCAGGCTACATCGTAAACGCGGCGGTTATGGGCCGTGCGCGAATCGTAGGCGACGGTGTGCTCCGGCGGCGTGACCGGCGCCAAACCCCAGATCCCCACGCATCCGGGCAGCCCCGCGAGGGCGAGCACCGCGGCGGTGATGAGCGTCGCGAAACGGAATTTAACCACAGAGGACACAGAGGGCACGGAGGGAAGAGAAGAAACGGTGGCGTGTAGGCGTGATGAAGGGGTGAATACGGCTGGCGGAGAGCTCGGAGCTGGGATCAGGTCGTGCCTCTCCTGATCCTCTTTCGGGTGTTTGATCTCTGTACGCCCTGTGCCACTAACTCGCAGACTCCTGCATTTGATCGAAGGTTTCGCTCCGTTACGCCATAAGGCAGGGTGGCCGCAAAGAGGCGCAAAGAGTCCATCGGAGAACGACTGGCTCACATCGCGCCTATAGGCGCGCGGGCGACATCCGGTAAGCGGACCGAGGTCTTTTGTGCCTTTTTGCGGCCATTCCATCGCAGTCGCTTGGTCGCGGCGCAGTCGCGCTGTGTCTTCTGTGGTTAAGTCCGGGATCGGTCGCAAGCCGGCGGCTCACGCCTCGACGAGGTCCTTCTCGACGCGGAGGTTCTCGATGATGAAATCCTGTCGTGCCGGGGTGTTCTTGCCCATGAAGAAGCCGAGCAGCTGGTCGGCGCTGTGCAAGTGCGCCGTGGATACGGGCTCGAGTCGCAGATCCTCGCCGATGAAACGCTTGAACTCGTCCGGCGAGATCTCGCCCAGGCCCTTGAAGCGCGTCACCTCGACACTGGCGCCGAGCTTGCTCATGGCGGCCCGCTTCTCCTCCTCGGAGTAGCAGTAGCGCGTCTCCTTTTTGTTGCGCACGCGGAACAGCGGCGTCTCGAGGATGAAGAGATGCCCGTTCTGGATCAGTGCGGGGAAAAACTGCAGGAAGAACGAGATCAGCAGCAGCCGGATGTGCATGCCGTCGACGTCGGCGTCGGTCGCGATCACGATCTGGTTGTAGCGCAGGCCCTCCATCCCTTCCTCGATATTGAGCGCGCTCTGCAGGAGGTGAAACTCCTCGTTCTCGTAGATCACCTTCTTCGTGAGCCCGTAGGTGTTGAGCGGCTTGCCCTTGAGCGCGAACACGGCCTGCGTCTGCACGTCGCGGCACGAGGTGAGCGAGCCGGCGGCGCTGTCGCCCTCGACGATGAAGAGCATCGATTCCTCGTTGCGCTTGTCGCGGTCGCCGAGGTGGATGCGGCAGTCGCGCAGCTTGCGGTTGTGCAGCGAGGCCTTCTTGGCGCGCTCGCGCGCCAGGTTGCGGATGCCGGCCAGTTCCTTGCGCTCGCGCTCGCTCTCCTCGATCTTGCGCTTGAGCGCCTCCGCCGCCGTGGGGTTGCGGTGCAGCCAGTTGTCGAGGTGCTGCTGCATGAAGTTGCCGATGAACTGGCGCATCGACGGGCCGTTCGGGCCGATGTCGGCGGAGCCCAGCTTGGTCTTCGTCTGCGATTCAAACACCGGCTCGATCACGCGCACCGCGACCGCGGCGATGATCGACTGGCGGATGTCGCCCGCATCATACTCCTTCTTGTAGAAATTGCGCACCGTCGCGACGAGCGCCTCGCGGAACGCCGCCAGGTGCGTGCCCCCCATCGTCGTGTGCTGGCCGTTGACGAACGAGTAGTACTCCTCGCCGTAGTGCGCGCCGTGCGTCATCGCGACCTCGATGTCGTCGGCTTCGATATGACAAATTGGATACAGGATGTCGCCGGAGAGCTTCTTCTGAAGCAGGTCGCGCAGGCCGTTCTCGGAGCGGAAGGACTTTCCGTTGAACGTGAGGGTGAGCCCGCGGTTGAGAAAGGCGTAGTTCCAGAGCATGTCCTCGATGAACTCGGGACGGAACTTGAAGTCCTTGCCGAAGAGCGCCTCGTCCGGCGTGAACTCGATGATCGTGCCGTTCTTCTCGGGGCTGCCCGCGACCCGGGCGTCCTTCTTCAGCTCGCCCTGGGAGAACTCCACCACCTTCGTCTGCCCCTCGCGCACAGCCTGGGCGCGGTAGGCGAAGGAAAGCGCGTTGACCGCCTTCTGGCCCACGCCGTTGAGACCGACCGCCTTCTTGAACGTCTCGCTGTCGTATTTCGCGCCGGTGTTGATGACCGAGACGCACTCGAGCAGCTTGCCCAGCGGGATGCCGCGCCCGAAGTCGCGCACGCGCACGGTGCGCTCGTTGAGCTCGATGTCGATGCGCTTGCCGAACCCCATCGTGAACTCGTCGATCGCGTTATCGATCGTCTCCTTGAGCAGCACATAGATGCCGTCCTCGGCGTGCGTGCCGTTGCCGAGCCGCCCGATGTACATGCCCGGACGCAGGCGGATATGCTCGGTCGACGAGAGCGTCTTGATGGAAGCTTCGGTGTAGTTGTGCTTTTCGGCCATCGCTGAGGAGAACGGGAGGAGTCGGAGTGAAAAGTGAAGGTGAGGGCAGCGGTCGATGAAAGCGTGATACAGAAACGTTTTCGCGCCGGACGTAACGCGAAAACGTTCGGCGGGCGGACCGGCGCCGCGCGCGGCCGCGAGGTGCGCGCGCTGCCGCATCCGTGGCACCGGTCAAACCTGAGCGAGCCTGCCCGTGGCGGCGACGGCGCCCCCGCCGTTTAGGCTCGCCGATGCGTACACGCCTGCTAGGCAGGTGCGGTCCCCCCCGACCTCATGTGGCACAGCCCCCGCCAGCATTCTGAAGGCGGCAAGCGTTACACCCTGCGTGAGGCGGCGGCGCTCCTGGAGCCGTTAGGCTTGATGCTCGACGCGCTGCGGACCAGTCCGCCGCCCGAGGTGGTCACCGAGCCGATCCTGCAGCGCATGGAGACCGGGGAACTGATTTTCGCGACCTACGAGGTGTTCGACGCACTCTTTGGGGACGCGCCGCACCCGCCGGGCGGCCATCCCGGCTATCAGGAGGCGCTCATTGCCGAGTTGCTCGACCAATGCTGCGGGTTGGTGGAACTGGAACTCGACGAGCCGCTG
This sequence comes from Verrucomicrobiota bacterium, assembly GCA_023399155.1. Taxonomy (GTDB): domain Bacteria; phylum Verrucomicrobiota; class Verrucomicrobiia; order Opitutales; family Opitutaceae; genus JAEWQP01. The sequence continues at coordinate 187,756 of JAEWQP010000022.1, forward strand.
GGCGTGGGGCGGTCGCCCGCGCGTCAGTCCGCGTGGCACTCGTACCTGGCGCTGTGCGGGCACGAGGAACCCGGGGGCCGGCGGACCTTCCCGTTGATCGAGTACCTGGAACTGGACTACGACGAGCCCTTGGTGCACCTGTCGCCGCTCCTCACCGCATCGCTCTGGCAGGACATGCTCCTGGGCGAGGCCTCGAGTGTCGTCGGTGAATTCCTCTGGGACTATGACTGGCGCACGGAAACCTTCCTCGACCGCACGACGGTGGCGCAGGCCTGGATGGTGGCCGAACAGGCCGGCACGGACCTGGACTTGGTCCACCAACTCCCGAAGACGCCGACCGCGGCCGAGCTGGCCCGCGCCCGCGCCCAGCTTCATCGGTGGGTGGACGGGCATGAGGCCTGCGCGGGGTGATGGCGTCCCGCCCGTGAAGCCGGTGGGGCCGGGCCGTCCGCCCGCGGGTTCTGCGATTGCGCTGCCGCCGGAACCTGCCAGACTCCGCGCGTCGGCATGAACCTCCGCTGGCACCTCTCGCATGCGCGCGGGTACTTGGACCTCGGGATGCTGACCGAGGCCGAGGCCGAGCTTGCCGCCATTCCGGCCCCGGAAAACGACGCCGCTGAGGTGCACGCCATGCGCGTGGCGATCCTGCACGAGAAACGCGATTGGCAGGAGCTCCGCCGCATCGCCGCCGCCCTAGTGCAGAGCCAGCCGAACGAGCCGGGCTGGTGGGTGAGCTTCGCGTTCGCGACACGGCGCACCACCTCGCTTGAGGATGCGCGCGAGATCCTCCTGGCTGCGGAACGCGCCCACCCGCAGGAGGCGATCATCCACTTCAACCTCGGATGCTACGCCTGTCAGCTGGGCGAACTCGAGGAGGCCCGCCGTCGCGTCTGGCGCTCGATCGAGCTGCGCGGCGAGTTGCGCGAGCTCGCGCATCACGATCCCGACCTGCAGCCGTTGCGCGACGAGGATCCGATGCTGTTCGCCGGCTGAGCCCTCCGGCGGCACCACGGAGCCGCGCGGGCAGGGACGAGCGTCAGAGCCTGCCCAGAAAACGCGCCACCGCGTCGTCAAGCATGGTGCCGCTGCGCCACTGCAGGGCGGGCGCCGTTTCCGTGAGCTTGGCGAATGTGTCGATCTGCAGCATGGGGAGCGCGATACGGTAGCGTCCCGCCGCGTCGATAGCCGCGACGTCGACCTCGGGCTGCAGCCTTCCCCAGGGCGCCTTCGGCGAGGCCGGCGTCGCGAACTTCGCGGCCGCCGCGAGCAGTTCGGTGCCGCTGAGTTCGACGATGTCGATGCGATGCCCGTAGAAGAACGGCACGATGTCGGCCGCGCGCGTTGTGCCGACGGCCACCGGAGTCTCGCCCAGGGCCGGGATCTGCCCGGCGACCGCGAAATCGCTGCCGGTCGCACGCCGGGCGCATTCCGCGATCGCGAGGGCGAAATCCGCATGCGCCGCGTGGGACGCCGGAACCAGCGGCGACTTCTCGCGACCGGGGATCCAGCGCCAGTGCGTGTCGAGGCTGCGGGCAGCCACCAGCGTGCGGCTGGCCGCTTCCGTGACGATGAGATCGGCGGCGTGGAAGAAGCACGTGTCGCTGATCGGGCCGGTGAGGATGCCGGCCGCCAGCAGGGGCAGCGTGGCATTCGCCGCGTACCCATCCGGCGAATGCGAGGCCACCCAGAAGATGAGCCGCTCGCGCGACGCGGGGTTGTAGTGGACGAGCCCGGACATCCGACCCGCGGCCGGGATGCTGAGGCCATCGTTGCAGCGGATGCTTTCCTGCGTGAACTCCACCGGGAGCTGTGCGGCGATGCGCGCGACGACGGCGTTTTCCTCCGCCGTCCCGATCAGCACGAGGTGGCAGCGCTCCATGTCCGCGCTGCTGACTTCGGTGTCGGCCTTCACGCGCAGCGCACCGAAAAGATTCATGTGGTGCGGTGTGCGATCGAGATCGGCCGGATCGGTCTCCCCCGTGTCTCCGACCCACGCCGGATTCGGGCTGCGACTGGCCGCCAGTGCCGCCGAGTGCATGGCTGCGCGCGCGGCATCGCCGCCTCCCGTGCCATAGACGATCAGGAGGGGCGAGCCGTCGTAGAGCTGGACGGCGCCACCCGGCGTGTGCAGCCGGTGGGGGGAGGGCGGCGTCGACGTCTCGATCACCCAGCCTGCCGGCGTGCTCACCAGGTCGAGCACGGCTGGGAGCGGGGCAGGATGTTCGATGGCGATCGCGTCGCCCACGACCACGCGCAGAGCCGCGGAGCGGTCGAATGGCGCATCGTCGAGCCGCAGCTGCAATCGCGCGATGTTGGAGAGCTCGGCGAACAGCGTGTTGTCCCCTCCCGCGCGAAGCTGGAATCGCGCGGGTTTTGCGGCCGGTCCCCACGCCGTCACCTCCGCCCACCAGGCGCGCCGCGCCGCGCCATCCAGGGCGGTGAAATCGATGCGGCGGATCGAGCGCGATTCCGGTCGCACCTGATGGACGGCCCACGCAGCCGAGCGGGCGTTGCCCTCGGCGTAGTTCCACGAGGCATGCCCGTAACCGTTCGTGAGATCAAGCGTCGCCTCGCCACCCAGGCGCCGCAGTTCGCGCAGCGGCCCGCGTGCGTGCAGCACGGGTACGACCCAGTCGTCCTCGCTGTGGATCGCGTAGATCGGGAACGTGAGCAGGTTTTCGATCGGTTCCTGCTGCAGGTAACCGCAGGTGATCTGTCCCGCGGCGAAGCGATGCGGGTAGCGCGAGCCGAGCTTGAAGGTGGCGCCTCCGCCCATGCTTCCGCCGCCGATCCGGATGCGGGCCGGATCGATGCGCCAGTGCGCCTGCACATAGTCGATCACATGCAGGACATCCGCTTGGGACAAACCCGTGTACCATCCGCCGCGTGCGCGTCCCAGCACAGCCACCTCGAAGTCGCCTGCCCTGTCGACCATGCCTGCGGAGTGCTTGAGGTGGTCGCCGGTGTATCCGTGCATGTAGACGTTCAGGCCGGCAGGCCGGCCCGGGTCGTAGTCGGTCGGGATCATGATCTTGAACGGCTGGCCGGAGTCGTCGGCGGGCGACTCATAGGCCCATTCCTGCACCCCCCGCAGCCGCGAAAGGAGCGCGGGATCCGACTCGAGTCGCGCCAGCCATTGCCCGAGGCGCTCCACGGCGCCGCGTCCCGCCGGCGAGTCGGCGCCGTCGCGGGCGGCCGTGGCGCGTGCCACCTCGCGCAGGTACCTGATCCAGCCGTGATACGGGGCGAGATCGACACGGCCGGCCAGGATATCGGCCTGCTGGAGCGTGTGGTCGAGGGAAGGCGACGGATCGCTGGCGGTGGCGGGTGCTTCGGCGGCAAACGCCGCGGCGGCGGCCAGGGCCGGGATGAGGAGAATTCGCGCAAAGGTCATGGCGGTGGGGACCGCGAGATAGTACCCGGAGTGCCCAAGCCACGTCAGGCCGGATCACCGTCCGCTGTCGAGGCAGTAGCGCACGAACTCACAGGTCAAAGCCGCCCCACTGCCTCAGCGTTGAAAATCCTTCGGCAATCCGCCGGCGATGCGCGGGCGCGTCAGGGCCCCGACCACGCAGCTCGCCACGATAAGCAGCGCTCCGACGAGTTCGACGGGCGAGTAGCGTTCGCCGAAGAGCACCACACCGCCCAGCGCGATGCCGACGGGGACGAGCATCTGCAGGAGCGAGCCCTCCGCGACCGGCAGCCAGCGATAGCCGGCCGTCATGCAAAGCTGACCGCCACCCGCGAGCAGTCCGGCGGCGACCAGCAGCACGGCCGCGGTGGCGGTCGGGGTCTGCCAGCCGTGCGCCGTGGGCACGACGGTGAACACGAGTCCCCACGCGCATTGCGAACCGAAGATCGTCGCGATCGTCTCCCGCTCGCGGAGTTGGCGTATCACCACCACCACGACAGCTGATCCCAGGGCGGCGACGATCGCCAGGGCGTCGGCCTGCGAAAACGCCCAGCCGTGCGCGGACATGCCCGTGAGCAGGCCGACGCCGACCAGACCGACCAGCAGCGCCCCGGCCATGCGCGGCTGCAGCGGCTCGCGCAGGAAGATCGCGGCGAGCAGGGCGCCCCAGAGGATGTAGGTGTTGTTGACGAAGGTCGCCCGGCCCGCGCCCAGCTGCGGGATGGTGAGGTAGTAGATCGCCACGGCGGCGCCGCCCACCACGCCGCGTGTCACCACGAGCGGCTTTGCGATGAGCGAGCGCAGGTCGACACCGCCGCCGGGCATCAGAGGAAGGAAGACGAGCCCGAGCCCGATGATGAATCGCACGGTCGCAACCAGCCAGGGGCTCACGGCGAAATGCGTGCCGATCGCCCGCACCAGCAGCACGTTTGCGATGAAGAAAGCCGAGGAGACGAGCATGAGCGCGCGTCCCCGGCCGGCGTGCGGCGAGACGACATTCATGCCGCGTCGGTGAGGCGCCGCGCCGCCGCGCGACCTTTCCACATCGTGATAAGGGCCACGCCGCCGAGCAGCAGGGCGGCGGCGGCCAGGATTCGTGGCGTCACGACCTCCCGGCCGAAGGCCCAACCCACAAACACGGCGACGGCGGGATTGACGTAGGCGTAGGTGCTCGCCCGGGCGGGCGTGGTGTTCTTGAGAAGGTAGATGTAGGAGCTGAAGGCGATGAGTGAACCCGCGATCGTGAGGTAGGCGAACCCCCCGAGCGTCGCCGGGGCGAAAGCGGCCGGTCCCAGGCGCGCGAACTCACCCGTCGCCGCCGACGTGCCGAGGAGCAGGACCGCACCCACCAGCATCTGCATGGCGGCGGCGAGAAACACGTCGGGCGCCTGCCGTGCGACGCGCCCGAAGACTGACCCTGCGGACCAGCAGAGCGATGCGAGCACGCAGGCCAGCGTGGAGACCAGGTCCGCGTCGCGCGCCGCTTCGAGCCGCGCCGGCCCGATGAGCAGCGCCATGCCCGCCACGCCGAGGGCCAGGCCGGCGAAGATCACGCCCGAGGGACGCGAGCCGCCCGGTCGCATCCACTCGAGCAGGACCATGATCACCGGGCCGATCGAGACGAGAAGCGCGGTCAGCCCCGACGGCACGCGCTGTTGTGCCCAGGCCGTCAATCCGTAGCCGCCGAGGAGCATCAATCCGCCTATCCATCCCGCGGAGACCCAATGCGCGCGCTCCGGACGGGCCGCGCCCTGCGCACGACGCCACGCGTAGAGCAGGCCCCCTGCGACAACGAACCGCATCGAGGTCATGAAGAGCGGGGGCACGGACTGCACGACCTTGCCGAGCGCGAAATACGTCGTCCCCCAGATCAGGTAAACGGCCGCAAATGCCGCCAGCATGCGTCCGGACGCGAGCGAACCCGCCGCATGCGGCGCACTGGCGGCGATGGCCCGGTCTGAGTTCACCCTCTCGACAACGTCGCTCCCCGCCCGGTTTTCAAGTGAACACCGCGCACGCGCATGGACATGCGTCCCTCCGACCCGCCGCCCGGTCGAGCGTGATCGCGCGAGACGCCACGCTTCGGGCGCGCTCGTGTTGGAACGCCGGCGCGCGTGTTTTCCATTGTCGCTGGGGCGGCGGCGCCTCTGGGTGGTGCCATGCGCATGCTGACCCGATTGATTCCGGCCCTGCTGCTCGGAGGTTTGATCACGGTGGGCGCCGTGCGCGCCGAGCAGGTCTACCTCCTGCACGATCCCGAGCTCCCGCAGGCTGCGTATGCGGCGCGCCGTCTCAGCGCGGCGCTTGTGAAGGAAGGGCACACCGTGTTGTCGCAGAGGAATGGGTACGAGCGGCTGATCAGCCTGGCGGTGCACCCGCATCGGCTCGATCCCGAGGCGTTTGCCATCGTGCCCGAGGACAGGGTGATCACCGTCTACGGCGGCGACCTTCGCGGGATGATCTACGGTGCCCTCGAACTGGCCGAGATGCTGCGCAACGGCGCCGACCTCGCGCGCATCCCGGCCATGGAGGAAAAGCCGCACCTGGAGTTTCGCGGCATCAAGTTCAACCTGCCCTGGGAGACCTATCGCCCGAGTTCCGCCCTGGACCAGCATTACGCCACCGCGCGCGACCTGAAGTTCTGGGAGGCGTTCCTCGATATGATGGTCGAGAACCGTTTCAACGTCATCAGCCTCTGGAACATGCATCCGTTCACCTTCATGGTGCGGCCGAGGAATTTCCCCGAGGCCAGCCCGTGGACGGACGAGGAGTTCGCGGAGTGGCAGCGGCTCTACCGCGGCATCTTCGCCATGGCGAAGGAGCGTGGGCTCGACACCTACCTCGTCCATTGGAGCATCTTTGTCAGCCGGCAGTTCGCCGAGGCGCATGGCGTGGCGAAGGAGAATTTCTACCCGCATTACTACGTCGACGGGGACACCTCCGAGATCGTCCGGCGCTACATCCGTGAGAGCGTGGAGCAGGTGCTCGAGGAGTATCCCGACCTCGACGGCATCGGGATTTCCCACGGCGAAGGCATGGGCGGCATGACGCCGCTGGAGCGCCAGGCGTGGATGGACGACGTGATCATCGCCGGCATGCTCAACGCGGACCGCCGCTCCAAGCTGATCCACCGCGTGCCGTTCTCCTCGGGCACGACCTCGGGCCCGGGTGTGAGCGCCCACGTGGAGGAGGTCACGCGCGCGGCCATGGAGAAGCTCGGCGACCGATTCGACGGACCGATCTGGGCCGAGATGAAGTTCAACTGGTCGCACGCGCACTCGACGCCGAAGCTCGTCAAGGTGCACGGCGGCAAGCTCGGTGACACCTACTTCGTGCCCGAGCCGAAGAACTACAAGATCACCTGGATGGCGCGCAACGAGGACTTCTTCGCGCTCCGGTGGGGGGTGCCCGGATTCATCCGGCAGCACATCGCGCTCAACGGATCGGCGTCGCACGTCGGTGGATACTTCATCGGCTCCGAGTGCTACATCCCGGCCCTCGACTATTTCACCGCGGTGGACGGGCCGGTCGACTGGACCTGGGCCTTCCAGCGGCAATGGTTGTTCTACAAGCTCTGGGGCCGGCTGCTCTACAACCCCGCCACGCCGGACGCCGTGTTCCAGGCGGAGTTCAACCGGCGCTACGGCCCCGCCGGCAACAATCTCCTCCAGGCTTATGCGCTGGCCTCCGCCACGCAGCTGCGCCTGAACTCGCTCTTCGACACACGCTGGGATTTCACGCTCTACGGTGAGGGTTTCCTCGCGCTGCAGGGGGACTACACGAAGTACATCTCGGTGGAGGCGCTGATCGGCCAGCCGACGATGGATCCGGCCTATGTCTCCGTCGCCGACTACGTGCAGACCGTGCAGCAGGGCGGCGCTTTCGCGGCTGACCGGATGACCCCGCCCGGGCTGGCCGACCTGCTCGAGCGCGATTGCCGCGAGGCGCTGCGACTCGTCCAGGGAGTCGACACGGGCGGGGACACCTCCTTGCGCTACGAGGTCGGGGACGTGCAGGCCTGGTCGCAGCTCGGCCTTCACCTGGCCGAGAAGCTACGGGGGGCCGTCCGCCTCCAGACGTACTTAAAAAGTGGTGACGAAGCGGAGAAGCGCGCCGCGATCGCGCATCTGGAGCGCGCCCTTGGGCACTGGGATGAGGTGGTCCGCATCACGCGGCCACTCTACCGGGACATGCCCCTCACCCATTACAACCACAACTTCTTCGTGCCGAACGACGACAACCTGTTCCACTGGGCGCTCATCCGCGACGAGGTGGCGCAGGACGTCGAGATCGCCCGGCGCGCGACGCGCGAGTAGCGGCGGCGCGGGCGCGGTCTCCGCCTTTCGCTGCTGTCCGGCTCAGTTCACCAGCGCGGCCAGGTCGAACGCCAGCACGCGGCCATCCTCGCTGCCGATGATGATGTGTCCCTCCAGGAGCAGGGGCGACGACGCTCCGGCATTGCCTCCCGCGATCACGCTGCGCACGAGTGTGCCTGTGGTGCGGTCGATGACGTGCAGCCGGCCCACGCCGGCATCCTCGGCATAACTGTTGGCGCTGGCGGCGATCACATGCCGACCGACCACGATCGGTGCGTTGAACATGTTTGACCCGACATCGCACGACCAGCGCGGCTTGCCCGTGCCGGCGTCCAGCGCGTGCACGCGGTGGTCGTCCGAGCCCGTGATGAACAGTTCATCGCCGTCGAGCACGGGCGTGCCGGGCACCCAGGTGCCGTTCTCGGCCGTGAAGGTCCAGAGGCGGGCGCCCGTCGCGGCGTCAAGGTGGCACACATCGGGGTTGCGCGCGCCGAAGGCGACACGTCCGGAGCGGACGAGCACCGGGGAGGTAATGCCTCCAAACTGTGGGTACGGTTTCGGTCCGGCGAGGGTGGCGTGTTTCCAGCGCAGGGCGCCGGTCGCGGCATCGAGCGCGTAAACCAGGCCGTTCCAGTCGCCGAAGATGACGAGCCCGTCGTCGACGGCGGGCCGCGAACGGATCGCGGAGTGTTCGTCCGTCGCGAAGGTGAAACGGACCGCACCCGTCTCGCGATCCAGGGCGTGGAGCACACCATTGCCGGCGCCATGATAGATCAGCCCACCGGCCTGAAGTGGGGAGGCCTGGTGGTAGTCCCAGCGGTCCTGCGGGGTGGCCCCGCGTGCATCGCCAGGCGAAAAGGTCCAGAGGACGGCACCGTCGGCGCGGGCGATGCAGGTGAGATCGTTGCCATGCGCGACGAGGACGGCGGACCCGTCGACCAGCGGCTCGCTCCGCACGGGCGCGCCGAGTTCACGTGTCCAGCGGCGCGCGCCGGACGCGGCGTCGATGGCATGCAGGTGGCGGTCGTCGCTTCCGACAAAGATCAAGCCCTCGGCGTGCACCGGCGAGGAGAACACGGGCCCGCCCGTGGCGTAGGCCCACGCCGGCTCCAAGGCCTGATCCGCGAAGATGGCGGTGGTGAAGGTGCATGCCATCGCGAGGAGGGCACCGACGGGAATGATACGGCGACGCCGTAGAGAACGGGGAGGTGTCATGCGGTGAAAAATACGCAGGGTGATGACGCAACACCGCCGGAATGCGTAACCCTTCATCGGCATGCATCACGGACGGCGCCGTCGAGGCAACGGTTGCGCGGAAAATGTCAGCAGGCACGCGAAGGAACGTCCACGCGAGGCCGAAGCTAACGCGCTTGTTCCGCGCGGAGGTGGACGGCGCCGCATGCTACCGGGAAACCCGGTCCGCCGTGGGGCCCGGCAAGCCTTCGTTGGATCCGCTCCCACCCATGCTTCGCCTTCTCGCCTGCTTCATCCTTCTTGCGACTCCGGGTCTCTGTGCCAGGGAATTCTCCATCCCGCCGATCGGCCCGGCGCTGCCGTGCCCGTGGTCCTCTCGTCGGCCGCGCGGGCCTGCCTGCGCGCGATGCTCGAGGCGGCGCCCGGTCGGGCGGCCGGCGATGTGCGCGACACCGGGTCGATGCGGCCGTCCTTCGATGAGCGGTCCATCGTCGTCGTCGAGCAAACGCCGTGGACCGCGCTGCGGATGGGCGACGTGGTGCTGTTCAGCCATTGGAGCTTCGGCCCCGAGACGGTGGCGCACCGGATCGTCGCCAGGAGTTCGCAGCGTCTGCGCACGCGCGGGGACGCGTGCCGGCTGGACGACGGCTTCGACCTGTCGCCGCGAGACTACCACGGCTACCGCGTGATCGCGGCCATCGACAAGGCGACTGGCGCGATCAACTGGCAGGCGCCGGAGCGGTGAATGGGCACGCTCGGCGAGCGCGCCCGACCTGGGCCACGAAACGCGGGAGTCGATGTCAGGCTTCAGTGCCGCCGCTCGGGAAACAGGCTGAGCAGACCCTCGCGGGAGGCCTCGCAGACGCCGCGCTCGGTGATCAGACCGGTGACGAGCCGCGCCGGAGTCACGTCGAAGGCCGGATTGGCCGCGCTGCTGCCCGAGGGGATCAGCTGCACCTCCGTGGGCCGGCCACCTGTATCCGATCCGCGGATATGAGAAACCTCGCGGGGATCGCGTTCCTCGATCGGGATGTCGCGCACGCCGTCCTCGATCGTCCAGTCAATGGTGGGGCTGGGCAGCGCGACGTAGAACGGCACCCCGCAATCCCGCGCCGCGAGCGCCTTGAGGTAGGTGCCGATCTTGTTCGCGACGTCCCCGGCGGCCGTGGTCCGATCGGTGCCGACGAGGCAGAGGTCGACCTGGCCTCGCTGCATGAGGTGTCCGCCGGCGTTGTCGCAGATCACCGTGTGGCGCACGCCGTGGCTGCCGAGTTCCCATGCGGTGAGGGAGGCCCCCTGGTTGCGTGGGCGGGTCTCGTCGACCCACACATGCATGGGGATGCCGGCATCGTAGGCCTTGTAGACGGGCGCGAGGGCCGTGCCCCAGTCGACGGTGGCGAGCCATCCCGCGTTGCAGTGGGTGAGGACGTTCACGCGCGAGCGGGGCGGCTTGCGGGCCGCGATGGCGCGGATAAGCTCCAGGCCGTGCGTGCCGATCGCCTCGTTCAGGCGCACGTCCTCGTCGCAGATTTCCGCGGCCAGTGCGTAGGCGGCGGCCGAGCGTTCCGGCGGACTGACAGCTCGCAGCGCCGTCTGCATGCGGTCGACCGCCCAGCGGAGATTCACCGCCGTGGGTCGCGTGGCGAGCAATGTCTCCGCCGCCTGGGCCAGGGCGTCGTCGGAGGCATCCTTGCGCAGCGCGAGGCAGAGGCCGTAGGCTGCGGTGGCGCCGATGAGCGGAGCGCCGCGCACGAGCATGGCGCGGATCGCGTGCGCCGTCTCGTCGATCGTGGTGAGGCGCGCGGTGGCATACCGGTGCGGAAGCTGGGTCTGGTCGATGATCTCGACCGACCAGCCGTCGACATTGACCCATATCGTGCGCATGAGGCGGCCGGCGACTTTCATGTGCGACGAGGTTGAACCACGCAGGACCGGGAGGGCACGGAGAAAAGGGACGGGAGGGCCGATCGATGCGGCGCCGCCCGCACCGCATCCGCCCGGCTCCGGAAACGCGAGCGGCGACCCCGTTCGCACGGAAGCCGCCGCTCGAAACCCCTTTACCAGTCTGAAAAGAAACTACCGCAACGGAATCGAGAAGAGCGTGACGCTCAACGCGGGCACGCGGAGGGCATTGGCGGATACGTCCTTGGTCTCCACAATGTCCACCGCGCGCGGCTGGCCGGGCGTGTTGAAAGCCGTCGGCGACTTGCCCGTGATGTGCCAGCGGGTGCCAGAGGCGGCCGTCGAGGCGCCCTGCAAACTGAGGTTGAGCGGCAGTTCGGCGTCGGTCGGATTCATCACGCCGACCGTCAGCGTCCTGCCGTCCGCGCTGAGCGCGGCCGACACGTCGCACGGCTCGAACTCCTGCGCGAGCACGAGCGGAATCTGCCCGTAGTGTTCGCGGTAGAGCGCGAGCACGAGGCCGGTCGTCTCCATCTCGGCGTCGATCTTCGAGGTCTTGATCGCCCCGATGACATTTACGGTCTGCGCATAGGTCGCGACCTTGATGAGGTCGGTGTGCCGGTAGAACTCGTGCAGGCCGGCGGCGATGCCCATGCCGTCCTGGAGCTCGTAGATGCAGCCGAGCTCGCCGTATTCATATTCCCGATGCCAGTAGTTCCACTCGTCCATCGAGATCGGCATGGTGCGACCCTTGAGGCTCTCGAGCTTGGGCTGGAGTTCGCGGTGCTTCTCCGCGCGATGGCGGATGGCGAGCTTCACCTGGGCGACATGGGTGTTGAGGTCGACCCGCTCGCCGTTGTGCCACGGGAGCTTGTTGGTGGGCTCCCACCACGGCACACGGCCGGCGTAGAAGTGCTCCGAGAGCATGTCCATGTGGTCGGCGCTGTATTCAAGCATCCCCTGCGACCAGGGAATGCCGCGGCGCGCCTGCTGCGGGTCGTTTTCGACGTTGATCTGGTCGATGTCGCCCACGCCGACGAGCGTGACGGTCGGATCGACGGCGCGCATGTATTCCGCGACCATGTTGTGCTTGATCACGTACTGGTGGAGCTGCATCCAACCGAGCTGGAACGGACCCCACATCTCGTTGCCGACGCACCAGTATTTCACGCCGTAAGGCTTGGGATTCCCGTACTTTGCGCGCCATCCGCCGGCGAGCGTCCCGGCGGCCGAGTTGCAGTACTCGAGCCACTGGGCCGCGGAGTAGGCGTCCCCGAAACCGGTGTTGACCGCGATCATCGGCTCGGTCTTCAGCTCGCGGCAGAAGGCGATGAACTCGTCGGTCCCGAAGTCGTTGTGCTCCACGCCTGTCCAGGCGGGATTCTTGCGCGGGGGACGGCGGTCGCGGTCGCCGATGCCGTCGCGCCAGTCGTAGCCGGACACGAAATTGCCGCCCGGCCAGCGGTAGACGGGGCTGTTCAGCTTCTTGAGCAGCGCCAGGGTGTCCGGGCGCAGGCCGTTGACATTGTCTTCCGGCATGAGCGAGGGCGGGCCGACGAGCACCTCGCCGCGCAGCACCTGGATGGTCAGCGTCGCGCCGCGCTCCGAAGTGGCGGGCGCGGTGAAGCTGAACGTCTTCCGGGCGTACTCGGTGCCCGTGAATTTGAGCTGCACGCGCTCTTGCGCGTCGGCACGGTCCTCCACGCCGAGCGTCACCTGCACGTCGGCATCGCCGCCGAGCGGGCGGATCCAGAGGTAGCCGACGTACTTGCGACCACCGACGACGCCGAGGTCGCGCTGGCGGATGCCCGCACCCTGCCGCAGGCGCGGCGAATGTTCTCCGACGAAGGCATCCTCCGTCTGCATCGTCACCGCCTCGGCCGGTCCGAGGATCTGCCAGGGCGAGGCGCCGACAACCGGGTACTTCGCGTCCTTCAGGTCGCGGTAGGGCGCGTAGTCGGCCGTGATCGGGAAGTAGAACTTCCGGTCCTCGAGCATCTCGGCCCAGATGCCGCCGTAGATGCAGCGGCCGAGGTGTTCGATGAATTGCCCGTAGATCAGCGGGCTGATGGCTTCGCCGGTCTTGGTGGTGTCGAGCTTGACCTCGAGTGACTCGGGCGCTGCGGGGGAGACCGCGGGCAGGGCTAACATGGATAGAGCGAGAGCGAGCGATGACAGGGGCTTCATGGCTGCGGTACAAGGAAACCCGGAGCGGCACGCGCGCGAGTGGAATCGTAGGGCGACTTACGTGATCGTCACGCTGTCGCGCTGGAGATCGCGCAGCTGGACGCGATGAGCTGCCGGGCGGGGACGCGGCCAATGGGCTTTCTCCTCGCCGGAGGCCGGAAACTGAGGGGGCGCACGCGGACCGGAAATCGCCGCACACGACCGGTTCCCGGCGGCGACGGCCCGCTACGGGACGGTCGCGGGCGGACGCAGATCGCGGCGCGTCATGTCGTCGACGATACACGCCGTGGCGACATCGGCGCCGACGTTCAGGGCGGTGCGCGCCATGTCGAGGATCCGGTCGATCCCGAGGACCAGGGCGATGCCCTCCGGGGGCACGTGGAAGGTCGCGAGCAGACCCATGATCAGGGGGAGCGAGCCGCCGGGAATGCCGGCGACGGCCACGGCACTGAGCACCGCCAGGAGCAGCAGGGTCAGTTGCTGCACGAGGGACAGCTCCACGCCATACACTTGGGCGATGAAGAGCACGACGCATCCCTCGTAGAGGGCGGTGCCGCTCATGTTCATCGTCGCCCCGAGGGGCAGGACGAAACCTGCCGTGCTCTCGGAGACCCCGAGCTTCTCGCGCGACACCTGGATCGAGGTCGGCAGCGTGGCTGCGCTCGAGCTGGTGCTGAACGCCGTGACGAGGATGACGCGGACTGCGGAGAAAAACTCCCGGAGCGGACGCCGTGTGAACAGGCGCAACCACAGGCTCATCGTGCCGAAAAGGTGCAGGGCGATGACCGCGAGCACCCCGGCGGCGAAGGTCAACAGCGTGCCCAGAAATGCCGCGCCGTACTTCACGACCACGCTGCTCAGGAGGGCGGCGACGGCGAAGGGCGCGAGCAGCAGCGCCCAGTGCACGATGCGCACCATAAGTTCGTTGAGGGTCTCAAGGGCGTGGCTCAGGCCGCGGCGCCTGTGGTCCGGCAGCAGGGTGCCGGCGGCGCCGACGAGCAGCGCAAACAGAATCAGCGGCAGGATCTGGAAATCAGCGACGGCACCGAGCAGGTTGCGCGGCATGAACATCTCGACCGCGGTGGAGAAGCTGAAACCGCGTTCCTGCTGGGCCACCGCCGCCTGCCGGAGCTGCGAAACCGAGGCGGACTGCTCGGCGACCATGCGTTCGCGCGTGTCGGGGTCGATGCCGGCGCCGGGCTCGACGAGGTTCATCAACAGCAGGCCGAGCCCCACACCGATGGCCATGTTCAACCCGAAGAGCGCAAAGGTTCGCGCCGCGAGCGGGCCGAGCCGGTCGAGCCGCCCCAGCTGCACCACGCCCAGCGTGAGCGAACCGAAGACGAGTGGCACGACCACGAAGAACAGCAGCCGGAGGAAGATTTGTCCGAACGGATCGAATACCTCGTTCATCAACCAAAGGGCGTGCGGCTCGAGCGCGGGAAAGTGCCGGATCAGTGCACGCACGGCGAGGCCGAGGAGGACGCCGACACCCAGGCCGATCATGATGCGCGTGGCGAGCCGGTCTCCGGAGGCAGGATGCGCCGTCATGCACAAGACCCTGCGTGTCTCCGGCAGGCCTGTCGAGAAAGCAGGTCGGCTCCCTGACGACGGGCGCGTGCTCCGACCCCGCCGCGGCGGCTGGCTGGGCGCGTCCGCGGCTCGCGACCTCTGAAGCGGGCGCCGCGCGGAACAGGAGGGTTGCGACGCGGCACGCGGGCCCGAGCCGCGGACGTCGCCGGCGGAAACGGGCTGGGTCTATTCGGGCCGTTGCAGCAGCCAGGCGTCCTGGTGCGGATTGCCCAGCGCGCCCTCGGCCACAAACTCCATCACATCCAGACCTGCGCCTGGCGCGAGTCTCTCGCGCACGAACGCGGGAGGATGAAAGGTGGCGCAGCGGTTTTTCCCCTCGCTTTCGCCGGACCAGACCACGGTCTCGCCGCGCTGAAAGCGGGCGCGATCCTCACCGCTGAGCTTGTCCAGGTAGCGATCGCCATGCGTGGTGATGACGATCCATCCGCCCGGGCGCGTGATGCGACGCAGTTCCGCGAGCCACGCGTGCTGCAGGCGCTCGCTCAGGTGGGTGAAGACCGAGAAGGCGTAGATCAGGTCGAAGGCGCCGTCGGCATAGCGGGTCGGCGGCTCGAGGTGGTTGCGCGAGAATTGCGCCAGGGGCAACGAGTTCCGGCTCCAGCGGATGAGCGTCGGATTGTAGTCCGTGCCGTGAATGCACGACTCGGTGGCAAGCGGCGCCACGTGGCGGATGACGCGGCCGCATCCGCAGCCGAAATCAAGGATGCGCGGGAAATCGGCGAGCACGAGCCTGCGTCGCGCAAGCAACTCGACGAGGGCACGCGCGCCAAGACGTCCGCCTTCCCAGAACCAGGTCGTGTCCTTGGTGCCGGCGACGGCGTGGATCAGGTCCTCGGGCGGAAAGGGAAGTCCGTCCGGCGCGGCGACCGCGGGCGGAAAAAGCGTGCGGGTGAACTGGGAGAGGGTGGTGCCGAGATCGGCCATGAGCAGGGAGGCGGGCAGGGTGAACCCGACCGTGTCCGCAGGTCAACGGAAGAGCCCCGGCACCCATCACCTTCGCATCCGGCCGCCTCAGGCCGCCCCGCGCTCGGAGGCGGCCCAGTTCGCGGCTATCGCCGGTGAACGGCTCGCGGCACTCACGGCGCCGGTGACGATCTCCGCGGTGATCGCTTCGAGCACGTGCGCCCATGCTGCCCGCGTCTCGGGAGTGAAGGCGGCGCACGTCCGACCCGCCAGGGCCGACATGAGCGCGGCCGAGCCAAGGGCCATATGCTCACGCCGCACGCCGTAGCCTGCGTGCCGGCCCCCGAGGTTTCGCAGGTGGGCCGCGAAGTTCTCGAAGCGTTCCAGTTCCATCACGATCACGCGCAACGTCGTGACGAACGAGTGACCGAGGTGGCGCAGGTCGCCGCGGAAAAGCCCGCGCGCCGAGTGATCCAGGGCGAAGAGTTCGCGAAAGTAGGCGGCGGCGAAAGCCTCGGGATCGCCCGTGGCGAGGCGGAACGATTCGCGCACCAGGGCGATCTCGTGGACGGTAAAAGGACGCATCGGGGCATCATCCCAGAACGCGCGTCGCGCCGACATGGGCCGGGCGGTCGCAGATGGATCGGGAAAACGGTGTAGGAAACCCCGCGGGGCGTCGGCCGTCGCCGGCCGGGGCCCGGGGAGACGGCTTGCGCTGGAAAACTCCGTGTCGTTTGCTCTCGCCGATGGCTTCTCCCCCGCCTGCCGGATTTCGTGATCGAGCGCCCGACGCCGAGGCCGACCGATGCGCGCGCCGCATCCTCGAGGCGGCCCTGGACGGCGCCATGATGTTCGGGCCGGATGAGTGCCTGATGGCGGTCAACCCGGCCGCAGTCCGGATCTTCGGATTCCCCTCGGCGGACGCCCTGGTGGGCACCGCCCTGTCTGCGTTGTTGCGCCCGGTCCAGACAACGGGGGCGGCGGGCGCCGGACCTCTCCTGCAGACACCGGGAGGGCCGCAGGTGGGAGCCCGCATCGAGATGGTGGGGCGCCGTGTCGACGGCACGGAGTTTCCCTGCGAGGTTGCGGTGGTTCACCTCGACGGGGAAGGGGCCTCCTTCGCCGCCTTTGTTCGCGACATCACGGAACTGCGCCGCACCGAGACGGAACTGCGCCGCACCAGCGCGGACCTCGAGTCGATGGTCAAGCTCCGCACCGCCGAGCTGACGCATGCGGTGCATGCGTTCGAGCGTGCCCAGCGCGTCAGCCGGACGGGAAGCATCGAACTCGACCTGCTGTCGGCGGAGCACACGAAATGGTCGCGCCAGATGTACGAGTTGATGGAGTTCGACCCCGGCGCGGGCACGCCCTCGGTCGAGTCGTTCCTCGCGAGGATCCACCCCGACGACCGTGAAAGGGCGGCGCGGATCATCGACGAGTCGTTCCGCGGCCACAACTGGGAGCCCCACGATTTTCGCATCGTCCGTGCCGATGGATCCACGCGCTGGATGCGGGGTGCCGCCCATTTCTTCACGAGCCCCGTCACGGGCCATCCGATGCTCTCGGCGGCGCTCCAGGACATCACCGAGCGCAAGACCATCGAGCTCGAACTCGAGCGCATCACGCAGCGCCTCTCGCGGGCGCAGCAGGTGGCGCGCATGGGCTTCGTCGACATCGACCGCCGGCAGCACCGGCGCGAATGGTCGCGCGAGATGTATTCACTCTTTGGGTTCGATTGGTCGCCCGCGCCCCCGGCGCTCGGCGAGATGCTCCAGCGCGTCCACCCTGACGACCGCGAGCGCGTCCATGCGATCATCGACCGCAGCTACGCCACGGGTGAACTGGCCGGCGCGATCGAGTACCGGCTCCTCCTCCCCGACGGCACGACCCGCTGGGTGCGCAATCTCGCCGAGCATGAGAGCGGGGACCGTGACCGGATCATGTCGATCTACCTCGACATCACCGACCTCAAGCTCGCCCAAGAGGCGGAGGAGCACCGCGCCTCCGAGCTCGCGGCCGCGGTCCGCCACCTCGACCGCACCCGCCTTCGGCTCGAGCGCGCGCAGGCCCTCGCCCGCGTGGGTGACGCCGAGCGCGACCTCGGCACGCGGCACCGGGTGTGGTCGCGGGAGTTGTTCCTGCTGCACGGTCTCGACCCGGCTGGCGATCCGCCCTCGCGCATGGAGTTCCTTGCCCGCCTGCATCCGGAGGATCATGCCGGCATGGTGGAATGCCTGCGCGAGGCCGACGAGGGTCGCGAGATACCTCCCTTCGAATACCGCGTGATCCTCCCGTCCGGCGAGGTGCGCTGGTTGCGCGCCTACTCTCAGGCGACTTCCGATCCGGAGACGGGATCGGTTCGCATCGCCTCCTCGACCCTCGACATCACCGGGCAGAAGGCGGTCGAGCAGGAGATGCACCGCCTGCTCGAGCGGGAGCGCGAACTCGGCAAGCTCAAGGCGGATTTTCTCCACATGGTCACGCACGAGTACCGCACGCCGCTGGGCATCATCGTATCCGCGGCGGACATCCTCGAGCGTTACCGCGAGCGGCTCCCGGTCGAGGAATGGAGCGAGCGGATACGCGACATACGCGGCGGCGCGCTGCGGCTAGCCGGGCTCATGGAGGAGGTGCTTTTCCTCGGCAAGGCCGAGGCCGGCACCGTCCCGCTCGAACTCAAGGCCGTCGACTTCGGCGCCCTCGTCCGCGACGTGGTGCGCGAGGTGGTGACAACCTTCGGCCCGGAGCGCGACATCCGCATCGCGGTCCAGGATCTGCCGGCCGGGGTCCAGGCCGATGAGAAGCTCCTGCGCCACGTGCTGGTCAACCTTGTCTCGAACGCCCTCAAGTACTCACGGCTCGATCAGCCGGTCGGCATCGACGTCGACGTCGACGGCGGGCAGGTCCGCCTCGTCGTGCGCGACGAGGGCATCGGCATCCCCGAGGCCGACCAACCGCGGATCTTCGAGATGTTCCGTCGCGCCAGCAATGTGGGCACGGTCTCCGGCACCGGCCTGGGCCTGGTGGTCGTCAAACGTTGTGTCGAGCTGCATGGCGGCAGCATTGGATTGCGCAGCGCGCCCGGGCACGGTACTGAAGTGACCGTCCGTATTCCCCTGATCCTCCCGTCCTACTCCCGGCCATGAGCAAAAAGCACCGGATCCTGGTGATTGAAGATGAGAGCCGCATGCGGGCCAACCTCGCGACCATCCTGCGCATGGAAGGCTTCGAGTCGATCGAAGCCGCCGACGGCGCCGCAGGTGTGGACGCGGCCCGGCGTTTCCTCCCCGACCTGATTCTCTGCGACATCTCGATGCCGCGCATGGATGGCCATGCCGTGCTGGCGGCGCTGCGGGCCGAGCCCGCCACGGCGCGCATCCCCCTGATTTTTCTCACCGCGCGCGGCGACAAGGCCGACGTGCGCGGCGGCATGAATCTCGGCGCCGACGACTATCTCGTGAAGCCCGTCGAGATCGACGAACTGCTCAGCGCGATCCAGGCCCGCCTGGAACGCCGGCAGCAACTGGCGCCCGAGGCGAAGCCACGGGTCGAACCGACCCCCGCGATGCTCCTCTCGCTCGGCCTGACCGAACGCGAGGCCGAGGTCCTGTTCTGGACGGCCCAGGGGAAGACCAACCCCGAACTCTGCGTGCTGCTCGACCTGCAGCTCACGACCGTGAAGAAGCACCTCGCGAGCATTTACCAGAAGCTGAGTGTGGAAAACCGCACCGCCGCCGCGGCGATGGCGCTGGAAAAGTTCAACGCGATGTAGCGGGCGGGGACGCGCTGGCCGCACCGGGCGCCCGGCGATGCTGCGGGCCGGAGGTCGCGGCATGGGCCGATCGGCCCGGGTCAGCCGGGCCATGGAGCACGGGGTGGATCTGACGTATCTTTCTGGTGTCGGATGCCACGCCATCCGCCGGCCCCAGCATGAAAGTCCCCGCCATCTTCCTGGGCATCCAGCCCGGATTCCTCGACCTCCAGCCCGTGGAGCTCTTCACGCTCCTCGCGCCGCTGGGCGTGCATCCGGCGGGGTCGACAGTATCGCGACAGACGCTGGAGGCCCACGGCTACCGCATCGAATTCCTCCAGCCCTCCGCGGCCGGCAGCCGCTCCACATCCATCTTCGCGGAGATCTCGCGCGTCGCACCCGGAGTCTGCCTGGCCTGACAGGCATCGCTGAACCGGTCACCCATGCCCCACCGCTCCTGCCCGCCCCTGATCGAAGCCCCGGTCTCCAACGCTGTCGCCGAGTATGTCACGCTCGGGTACGTCGAGGCACATGACGCCGTGCTCGATCTCGACTATGCGTTCATCGCCTACAAGGAGACCTCGCGCGCGACCGGCGAGTGGCGGGTTCGTATCCGTTCATCGAGGACGGGCGGCGCCGTCCTCGAGCCGCTCCTGATGGCCTACAACGCACGGGTGGCCGCGGGCGAGGGCCGCACGTGGTTCAGCTGGGGCTACTCGCTCGAGCCCAGCGCGGGCGATCCGCGCCTGATCCAGTTCCGTGTCCACGTGCGCGAGGCCCGGCCCTCCGAGGTGGAGGTGATGGTGCGTCTCCGCCGTGCCGACCACAGCCCGGGCGAGATGCACTCGTTCCGCTTTGACTGGCCGCGCGACGACATCGCGGGCTCGCAGGCCGCGTGAGCGACGACGGCCGGTGTCCGTCGCCTACTCCACCGTCCACTCCAGGAGCCCGACGGCGGACCCCTCCCGTGGCACCAGTTCGAGCCGCAGCGCCCGCGTCGTCACCGGCTGAAAATCGACGCGGTTGAACGTGTCGAGGGCCGTCCCCGGCGTATCCGAGGTCTCGACCGGCTTCCACTGCCCCCCGTCGTGGTGAAGGATGCGCCAGGATTGCGGCGCATGATCATGACGCCATGGATACGGAGAGTCGTACCAATAGGCCGCGACGCGCGACACCTTCGCCGGTTTTGCGAAATGGTATTCGATCCAGGCGGCGGCCTCCCCCGGGGCGCATGCGATGTGCGCGTGGAGGTGGGACTCGTCGCGCGAGGAAGCGACGGGGGCGAGATCGTTCGCCGCCCGCGCGTTCCCACCGGCGGACTGGCTCACCCGGCTGCTCGATGCGAGTGTCGGAAGCGGACGGATCCAGGTGACGGCGGGATCGCGCGGCAGCCAGACGAGCATTTCGGCCGGTCCGCGGTTTGCCCACGTCGCGTAGGGGATGGCGGTGAACGGGCCCTCCGTGAGCCGCACGCCTCCGTCGGCCTTCCGGTGTGCGCGCGTCGCCCGGCCGGTGACGGCGACCACGCCGCCGAGCAGGTCGGGACGAAAGGCCGCATGCAGGCCGGAGCTGTCATCGAGCGTGATGTTGAGCACCTCGCCGCCGGGGTTGTCGTGGCCCTCGAGCGCAAACACGATGGGTCCGCGCTGCAGCGCCACGCGTCCCCGGTCGGCCTCCACCTCCGGCCGCGCCACCACGCGCCGCACCGGCATCGGCAGTGTGAGCGTGATCACGTCCTGCGCCACCCAGACGCGGCGGATCGTCAGGTAGCCGCGTTGCAGGCGGAGCGGCACGGGCTCGCCGTTGACGCTTACGGTAGGTACGGCACCTTCCGTGTTCGCGAAACGGTAGAGCCCGCCCGTCACGGCCTCGCCGCGGGCCCACCCGGGAATGCGGAGCATGAGCGCGAAGTCGCCGCCCTGCTCGGGAGGTGCGACCGAGAGCCTGACCTCGCCGTGCCAGGGGTGGCCCGTCTCCTGCGTGATCCCCACCGTGCGTCCATCGCCGAGGGCGAACCGGCTCGTGCCGGCCACGTAGAGATTCACGTAAACCGCGTCGGACCGGACGGCGTAGACGTGGCCCGGCACCGTCGGGAGAAATCGCGCGATGTTGCCCGGGCAGCACGCGCAGCCGAACCATGGGCTGCGCTCATGCGCGCCGAACGACTCGAGCGGGTTGGGATAGAAGAAGGTCCTGCCATCGAGGGCGACGCCCGCGAGGACCGCGTTGTAGAGCGTGCGCTCCAGGACGTCGATGAATCGTGCGTCGCCGGTGAGCAGGAACATGCGGTGGTTCCAGAAAACCTTGCCGATCGAGGCGCAGGTTTCGTTGTAGGCGGTGAGGTTTGGCAGTTCGTAGGGCTGCCCGAACGACTCGCCCTCCCGGCGTGCACCGATCCCGCCGGTGAGGTAAAGCTTGCGCGTGACGACGTCCTCCCAGATCCGGTTGAGCGCCGGGGGATGGCGGGGGTCTCCGGTGAGCGCGGCCACGTCGGTCATTCCTGAATACATGTAGGTCGCGCGCACCGCGTGCCCCACCGCCTCCGCCTGCTCGATCACGGGCGCGTGGGACTGGTTGTACGCTTCACCTGCGCGCGGCAGGCTGCCCGGCCCGCGCGCGTCGAGCAGGAGTTTCGCGAGCCGGAGGTAGCGCTCATCCTGGGTCGCGCGGTAGAGCCGGACCAGGGCCATCTCGGTGATCTGGTGGCCGGGCCAGATGGTCGGACTGCCCGAGCCGAAGGTGCGGACGAGCAGGTTGGCGGACTTAATCGCCACGTCGAGCAATGAGCGTTTGCCGGTGGCCTGGAAGTGCGCCACCGCCGCCTCGTAGAGATGCCCGAGATTGTAGAGTTCGTGGCTTGCGTCGGTCTCAAGCTCCCAGCGTTCGCTCCCGGCCCACGGATGCGGTGCGTCGGGCGCGAGGGTTCGCGCGGTGTAGAGGTAGCCGTCGGGCTCCTGCGCGCTGGAGATGAGTTCGATCAGCGCATCCAGCGTGGCTTCGAGTTCGGGGTCGGGATGCGCCGCGAGGGCGTACGATGTGCCTTCGATCACCTTGTAGAGATCGGTGTCGTCGAACGGGAACCCCGGCGGCGTCCGGTCCTCGAGCGTCTCGCCCCGCAACGCCGCCGCGGCGCGCGCGAAATTGTTCATGCGCCCCGACACCTCGCACTGGCGGAGCGCGAAGGGAATCGTGGCGGTCCGGTTCGTCTCGAGGCGCGGGCGCCAGAAGTTGTCGTCAAGGCGAACGGCCGTGAACACCACGGGCTTGATCGGGTAGTCGGCGACGGCGAGGGGCTCGACGCGGGGCGGGCCGACCACGGGCGGTGTATCGGCGAGCGCGGCGGCGGTGGCGTCCTGCGCGTACCCGAGGGCGCAGGCGCCGCACGCGGCCGCGGTGGCGGCGACGGAGCGGAGCACGGACGGCATGGAAGGAGGAAAGGACCGCCAGTCTCCCGCTGATGCGGAGACGGATCAATCCCGGAGAAACCTCAGGCCGGGCAACGGCTGTAGAGCCACCAGCGCGATTTTGCGCTGCGGCCGGAACCCGGCTGGCGCTGGAAGTAGAGTTTCATCGTCGACCCGTCGTCGACCCGCACCTCGAGCCAGTGCCGGCGGAGGTAAAGCTCGCCGCTCCCGTGAGTGCGGTCGGGATCGTATTCCTTGCGCCGCGACAGGACTCGCACGACGGCGTACTGGGTGCCACGCCACGCGAAGCGCATCGGCAGCGCAGGCTCGCCCAGCGCAGCCGTCGATGGATCGAGAAACGCCGGGTCGGGCACAATCGCCTCGCTGATGAATTCCTCGTGACTGGCCATGAGCGGGTCGATCCGCCGGTAACGTCAGCGTGGCGTATCCAGCGTCCAAAGACCGAGTTCGCCGGCCTCGCCGAAGCGACGCACCTCGGACCAGGTTCCAGGCAACCGTTCGGCGAGCCCCGGCTCATCCGCCTCGCGCGCGAGGAGGGCGTACACCGGCCACCGGTTTTCCGCCGCGAGCGCGGTCAGGTCGGCGAATCGCCGCGCCTTTATCACGTCCGCACGGAGCACGGTGCGCTCCGTGTAGACGTAGAACGATCCCGACGCATAGAGCGTGAGGATCACCGCATCGGGCGGCAGGTGGGCATCCGTCCAGATGGCCGCATCGCGGAACATCTCAAGCTTGCGACCCACGCCGCCCAGATCTTCGGCGCGCCAGTGGTGGATGCCCGTGCCGAGGCTCACCAGGATGGCGATCACCGCGGCGGTGCGCCGGGCGAATCTGCGGCGCGAAGCCGCGAGCCTTCCGCAGAGCGAATCCGCGGCAA
Source organism: Verrucomicrobiota bacterium (assembly GCA_023399155.1). Lineage (GTDB taxonomy): Bacteria > Verrucomicrobiota > Verrucomicrobiia > Opitutales > Opitutaceae > JAEWQP01. The sequence continues at coordinate 211,316 of JAEWQP010000022.1, forward strand.
GCGCAGCGAGCGCGAGCAACGCGGGAAGGCCGGGCAGCAGGAAGCGCAGGAACCAGCGGATCTCATGGGTGTGCCGGTAGAATGCGTAGAATCCCGCGAACGCGAAAAACCAAAGCAGAAGCACCGCGACCTCGCGGGCGCGCGACCGCCAGGGCAGCCAGGGCGCAAGCACCAGCGCCAGAGCGCCCACGGGCAGGAAGGCCGGCAGCCAGACGCCGTACTTGTGGAGCGCCGGCGCCACATGTGCCACGTCGAAAAGCGCCCAGATCGGGCCGTATCCGGTTTCCATGACACCTCCGTAGAGCGTGTGCTGGTACCAGCCGAGAAACACGGCGCCGGGCAGGCCGCCCAGAAGCGCGCCGGCCAGTAGCCGCGGCCGGCCCAGGGCGAGCGCGATCGCCGGCAGGGCCAGAAGATTGGTCGGGCGGAGGAGGACGGCGCCGGCCAGGGCGGCACCTGCCGCGACTGACCCTATCCAGTCCTGCTGACGGCGCGCCCGGAGCGCGAAAGCCACCGCCAGCGCGGTCGTGCACGCCGCTGCGGGATCGCTCAGGGGTTGAAAGCTCGCATGGAGCAGGAGCGGGCACACCGCCAGGGCGACCGCGGCAGCGGCGGCCATCGCGCGTCCGGCGCCGCTCTCGCGCGAGGCGAGATAGGTCGCCGCGACCGCGCCGCAGGCGAACAGCGTCCCGATCAGCACCGGCCCCCAGTGCCAGCCGAACACTCGCGCCGACACGGCGTAGGCGAGCGGCAACCCGACCGGGTAAGTGGGGACGAGGGCGCCCAGCCGCTCGGAGTGGACCGCTCCCAGCGGCGTGTATTCCCACGCCTCGGCCGGCGGGAAGCCTGGCAGCACCCGCATCTCCGTCGTGAGCTGCCCCTCGCTCAGGAGCCTGGCGCTGAGCAGATAGCCGGCGGGATCGGCGCCAGCAGCGACCGGGTGAAAATGGCCCCCGACAAGCGCGGCGTAGACCGCCATGCAGGCCGCGAGGGCGATCGAGCCGGCGAGGGGCGCGCGCGGGAGGAGGTGTCGCACGATTCCGGATACTCAGGGCAGCGCCACGAGCTTGGCCGCCCAGTCGGTGACCGGCGAGCCGGCGGCCGCGGGCAACTCGGGCGTGGCGAGCGTGCCGTCCGCTTTCGCGCGCACCGTGGCCGGCTGCAGCCACGCGCCGGTGCGGGGATTGAACCAGGTCCAGCGGTAGCGTCCCGAGGCAGCCAGGCCGTGGATGGTCGGGCGCACCGCGCCGTGCTCCAGGTAGACCAGGGCGAGCGTGCGATCGGGCGTGCGAAGCATGAACGACCAGCCGTCGAGCCCGTCGGCCTTGGCTTCCGAGCTGGAGCGCGGCTTCAGGTCGGCGGACGCGGGCGCGAGGTCGCGGTAGCGCGCACCCTCGCTCAGGACGAAGTCGCGCAGGTGCTTCATCTGCTCACCGGACTCGAAGCGCAGCGCCTCCCAGATGTAGGGGCGCCAACCCTCCGGCTCGCCCGTGGTGGTGATGTCATACGCGCCCGTGCCATGGACGTGTCCGGCGAGGCCGCCGGAGAGCACCGAGCCGTACATCTGCGCGCGGGCGAAGTAGATGTCGCGGGGGGAGCCCGCCTCCGGCGTCTCGCCGCCCGGACGATTGATCTCGTGGTTCCAGCCCGTGTAATAGGGCTCGAGATTGGCGGCGGGGTAGGGGGGCGAGAGATGGTAGAGTTCCTCGATCGAGGCGTAGATCGCGTGGTTGCGGGGATTGTTGCCGACCGTGTGCATCGTCAGCCATGGGCAGGCGTCGCCATGGCCGAAGCGCTGGTAGGTCGAGCTGTCGATGAGCGTGGTGTAGGGCTGGCCGAAGGGCATTCCGCCGTAGGTGCGCCAGTGATACGTCAACGCCGCGTTGAAGTCGGCCGCGGGCAGGCTGAGGTTCTCCGGGATCCAGTCGAGGTGGATGCCGCTGAAGATCAGGTTGTAGGCCCCGTAGCGCGCGATCATGTACTGCACAAAGCGCGCGTAGGAGGTGTTGAAGTCGAAGTAGCGCGCCCAGGACGGACAGTTGTCGCGCCGCACGGTCTCGAGGAACGGCACGAAGCCCTCGCGCGCGAGGTGCTGCATCTTGTTGTCCAGGCTTTGGAAATACGCGGGGTTGATCCGGTCGAAGTCGGCCAGTCCGTCGCGATCCTCGAGCACGGCGAAGGGCCGGTTGCCGCGCTCGTCGTGCATGTCCTTGCCCGTGGTGGTGGCGCCGTCGGCCGTGCTGATCTGCGCGCCCGGCGCCCAGTGGCCGAACTTCTCCCAGGCGTTGCGCAGGAAGACGCCATCGGCGTTGGCGAAAGTGGCGCCGCGGTGATCGGCCGCCCAGTTCGGGAACGCGGCGATGAAGCTCACGGAGTTGAATCCCTGGCCCTTGCGCCACGCCACGGCATCCTCGAAGCTGAGGCCCGGGCCGGGCACGGTGCCGGGGGCCGAAGCGACCCCACGGAAAGGCAGCCGCCAGGTCGAGGCGGCCAGCCAGGTATCCCCGAGCATGAAGAAGGGCGTGCCGTCCGCGTGCTCGAGGGTGTGCCCGTTGGCCGAGGCGCGGATGAAGCCGCGGCGGTTGATGTTGTGCTCGAGCTCGGCGGGCGACCACGCCACGGCGCGCAACGCGCCGGTGCCGCCGTTCAGGCCATCGTCGTCGGATTGGTTGGACTTCGCACGCCAGCGCCACTCGCCCGGGGTGGGCGCGACGAAGCGCACGCGAAAGGTGCGCCCGCCGTCCCAAAAGCCGTAGACGCGCCCGGCAAAGTCGGGACCCTCCAGCTCGATCCAGCAGTCCACGTCGACGTAGGGATTCGCATAGTCACGCGAGGCCTGGAGCGTGATTTCCTGGGTTTCCCACACGTGGACCTCGCCGCGATCGAGCCGCGCGAGCAGGGGTGTGGACACGACGATGAGGAGCGCCAGCACGGCGCAGGAGATGGGGCGGATCATGGCGGGAAAACTTGGCCGGACTGCGAACCTCGGCAAGGGGCAACACCCCGCCGGCGTCCATCGGCCGGTCGAGTTTCGTCTAACAATGGCGCCGCGAAACCTCCGGCGGCTGGTCCGCGTCACGACGCAACACAGGCAGGGTGCATTCATTCAAACCGCACCCAGCCGAAACCTACCTTCCCACATGATTCGATTCCTGCTCCCCGCCCTCGCCGCCTCGGCCTGCCTCGCGCAGGCCCAAACGCCGCCCGCACCCGCGACACTCAAGGACGCCTATGCGCCGCACTTCCTCATGGGTGCCGCGCTCCACACGCCGATCATCGTGGAACATGACCACCTGGCGCGTGCGCTGATCGTGCCGCACTTCAACAGCATCACTCCCGCGAACGCGCTGAAATGGGGGCCGTTCAACCCCAAGCCCGGCGTCTACGAATTCGGCCCGGTCGACGCGTTCGTCGCCTATGGCGAGGCCCATGGCATGCACCTCGTGGGGCACACGCTCTTCTGGCACCAGCAGACGCCGGCCTGGGTGTTCCAGGACGACTCGGGCAAGCGCCTCACGCGTGAGGCCCTGCTCGCCCGCATGCGCGAGCGCGTGGACCTGCTGGCCAAGCGCTACGGTGCGCGTATCCATCTTTGGGATGTCGTGAACGAGACCTACGAGGACGACGGTTCCCTGCGCAAGAGCCCCTGGACCGAGATCCTGGGCGAGGATTTCGTGCGCGAGGCGTTCCGGATGTCGGCGGAGGCGTTCCCGGCCGACGTGAAGCTGATCTACAACGACTATTCGATGTTCATGCCGGGCCGCCGCGACGCCGTGGTGCGCATGGTCAAGGACCTCCAGGCCCGCGGCATTCGCATCGACGGCGTGGGCATGCAGGGTCACTGGTCGGTCGAGGGTCCGACGATCGAGGCGATCGAGGAGGCGATCCTCGCCTTTGCGGCGACCGGGGTCCGCCTGCACATCACCGAACTCGATGTCGATGTGCTGCCGCGCAGCAAGGACATGTTCGGGGCCGACCTGAACAAACGCGCCAAGCGCACCGCCGAGAACGATCCCTACACCGCCGGCCTGCCGCCGGATATGCAGGAAAAGCTGGCGAAACGCTATGCGGAGATCTTCGCCCTCCTCGTCAAGCACGCGGACAAGATCGATCGGGTCACGTTCTGGGGCGTGACCGACGGGGACTCGTGGTTGAACAACTTCCCGGTGCGGGGACGCACGAACCACCCGCTGTTGTTCGACCGTCAGAACAACCCCAAGCCGGCGCTCGACGCGGCGCTGGGCGCGGCGAAGGCTAAGTAGCCCCCGATCCGGCATCGGTGCTCCGGGCCGTCCGCTCGCGCGGGCGGCCTTTTTTGCGCCCGGGGGCCGGCCCGCTGTGTCCGGGCTTGTTGGTGACACGATCCTTCCCCACGCTGCGGCCCACCATGCGGCACCCCCAGGGCATGCGCGACGGATTGTCGGTTCGCGAATACGTCGGCTACGCGCTCGGCGACACGGCCTCGAACCTCTTCTTCAAGACGTTCGGCTTCTTCCTCACCTACTATTACGTCGATGTCTGGGGCCTGGACGCCGGCGCGGTCGCCTCCATGTTCCTGCTCGTGCGGTTCTGGGATGCGGTCAACGACCCGCTCATGGGCATCATCGCCGACCGCACGCGGACGCGCTGGGGCAAGTTCCGCCCCTACCTGCTGTGGTGCGCCATTCCGTATGGATTCTGTGGGTACCTGATCTTCGCCAACCCCGACCTCGGTCCGACCGGCCGGCTCCTCTACGCCTACGGCACCTACACCCTCATGCTGATGGCCTACACGGCGATCAACGTGCCCTACTCGTCGCTCCTGGGCGTGCTCAGCCCGTCCTCGCGGGTGCGCACGGTCGCCTCGAGCTTTCGTTTCGTGGGCGCGTTTGGCGGCGGCCTGCTCGTCACCCTCGGGGTGCGTCCGCTCGTGCGCATCCTCGGCGGCGACGACGAGGTGCTCGGCTTCCAGTACACGATGGCCATCTTTGCCGTTGTCTCCGTCGGCATGTTCTGGACGTGCTTTCTGTCGACGCGGGAGCGCGTCACCCCGCCGCCCGGGCAGAGGACCGACCTCAGGCGCGAACTGGGCGAGCTTGTGCGCAACCGCCCCTGGTTCACGCTCCTGATCGCGGCGATCTTCTCCACCACGTTCATCTTCATGCGGGACAGCTCGACGCTGTTCTTCTTCAAGTATGTGGTGGGCGACGACGGCCAGCCCCGGTTTTTCGGGACATTCGACCGCTTCACTGTCTTTGTCGCAACCGGGGCCGCCTGCCAGATGCTCGGCTCCGCCTGCCTCGGCCTGGTGGCCGGGAAGGCGGACAAGCGCAACCTCGCCGTCGGGTTGTCGGTCGTCACGGGCCTGTGCTATGGCGCGTTCTACTTCCTGCCCCCGGGGGACTTCGGCCTGATGGTTCTCGTGAACGGGATCGCCGCATTCGCGATGGGACCGACCTCCGCCCTGGTGTGGGCGATGTACGCCGACGTGGCCGACTACGGCGAATGGCGGTTTCACCGCCGCTCGACCGGACTGGTCTACTCGGCGTCGCTCTTCGCGCTCAAGACCGGCACGATGTGCGCGGGATGGCTCGTGCCCATGCTCCTGAAGTGGTTCGATTTCGTGCCCAACGCCGAGCAGACGACCCGGTCGATCCTCGGCATCACGCTGACGTTCTCGCTCGGCCCGTGCCTGTTCGCCCTGCTGAAGGCCGGCGCCATCTGCCTGTACCCGCTGACCAAGGACAAGGTGGCGGAGATCGAGCATGACCTGGCGGCGCGGCGGACGGCGGGATAGGGCGCGCTCTCCGGGCGCGCCGCTCGCGGGCACCTGACGGACGGCGCGCGGTCTGCCGCGATCGAGGCGGGCCTGGGAACCCGCCCGGCCTCAGCGCCGCTTCACGGACTTCACCGGGTACTTGGTCACGGTGATGCCCTTGGCGCCGCGCGACGAGACCCCGAGCGAGCCGAGGTCGAACTCGAACTCCTTCACCCGCGCGCTGCACCGGCCGCTCAGGTCGATCCCGACCTTCTTCGGCATGTCCTTCTCGGTTTTCGCGACGTCGAAGAACACCACCTTCGAGCCGGCGCTCGGCGTGAGTGCATAGAGTTTCTCGCGTGTCGTGCCGCCGAGCTGGAACTTCTTGGCGAATGCCTTCCCGCTCTCCTTGTCCTGGTAGAGCATCGTGTAGAACGCGGTATCGCCATCCTTCGGCAGCAGCGCGATGTGGATGATGTCCCGGCCCATGAAGACCTTGTCGGCCACGCGCGCCACCTTCATCGTGCCGTCGCGCATGAAGCAGAGCACGTCGTCGAGGATCGTGCACTCGGTGATGAACTCGTGCTGGCGCCAGTTCAGCCCGATGAAGCCCTCCTCCCGGTTGACGTAGAGGCGCTGGTTCGCGGCCACGACATCGGCCGCGTTGATCTGCTCGATCTCGTCGTACTGGGTGCGGCGCTTCAGGCCCTTGCCATACTTCTCCTGGAGCTTCTCGAACCAGGCGATGGCGTAGGCGATGAGATGCTTCAGGTGGTGCTTCACCTGCTTGATGTCGTCCTCGATGCGCTTGATCTGCTCGTCCGCCTTGAAGCGGTTGTAGGCGGAGATCCGCTTGATGCGGATCTCCGTCAGGCGCGTGATGTCGTCGTCGGTCACCTCGCGGCGCAGCTGCTTGAGGAACGGCTTCAGCCCCTCGCGGATCTCCTCCAGCACGCTTTCCCACGTCTTCGATTTTTCGATACGACGATAGATGCGCTCCTCGATGAAGATGCGCTCGAGGCTGTCCCAGTGCCACTGCTGCTCGAGCTCGCCCAGCTGGATCTCGAGCTCGGACTTCAGGGTCTGCACCGTGTTGTCGACCGAGCGCCGGAGGATCTCCGACACGCCCAGGAAGGTCGGCTTCTCGCCCTGGATGACGCAGGCGGCCGGCGAGAGCGACGTCTGGCAGGCGGTGAACACGTAAAGCTGCTGCGTGACCTGGTCGGGATCGGAGCCCTGCGGCAGGTGCACGAGGATCTCGACGTTCTCCGCGGTGTTGTCGTCGATGTGCCGGATCTTGATCTTGCCCTTCGCGTTGGCGGAGAGAATCGACTCGATGAGCGACTCGGTCGTCGTGCCGAAGGGAAGCTCCGTGATGGCGAGCTGGTACTTGCTGCGCTGCTCGATCCGGGCGCGGATCTTCACCTTCCCGCCGCGCTCGCCGTCGTTGTATTCGGAAAAGTCCGCGATGCCTCCCGAGGCGAAGTCCGGGAAGATCCGGAAGCGCTTCCCCTGCAGGTGATTCACCGCCGCGCGGCAGAGGTCGTTGAAATTGTGCGGGAGGATCTTCGTGGCGAGGCCCACGGCGATGCCGTCCGCCCCCTCCAGGAGCGCGATCGGAAACTTCGCCGGCAGCGTGACCGGTTCCCGGGCCCGGCCGTCGTAGCTCGCCTGCCAGGTCGTGACCTTCGGGCTGAACATCACCTCGCGCGCGAAGGCGGTGAGGCGCGCCTCGATGTAGCGCGGCGCCGCGGCGTCGTCGCCCGTCAGGGGATTGCCGAAATTGCCCTGCGGTTCGATCAGCCAGCCGCGTTGGGCGATGCCGACGAGCGCTCCGCCGATCGACGCGTCGCCGTGCGGGTGAAAACGCATCGTGGCGCCCACGATGTTGGCCACCTTGTGGAAGCGACCGTCGTCCATTTCCCAGAGCGTGTGCAGGATGCGCCGCTGCACCGGCTTGAGCCCGTCGTCGATGTGCGGGACGGCACGATCGAGAATCACGTAGCTGGCGTATTCGAGAAACCAGCCCCGGTAGGCCTTCGCGAGCGGCGCATCATCCGGGTTGAGCGTGGCCTCGGTGGCGAGCGGCGGCGTGCCGTTGCCATTGCCGACAGCAGACGATCCCGACGGCGGCGCATCTGCGGCCGGGGACGGCGCCGCTGCGGCCGTGTCGTCCGCCTGCGCGGCGCGCTCGAGCGCACGTTTCGCGGCCTGGCCGGGATTGGGCGGAAGGTCGAACTGTGCCTGGTGGTCTTCTGGTTTCTTGCGGCGGGCCATGCTTGGGTGCGAAAAGGAACAACGAGCCGCCGAACCTCGGATTTGTCCACGGGGAAATGGCGGCCCGCGGGGAAACACGGGACACCCTCGAGGGTGGATCACCGAGGGGCGCCCGCGCGGCGCGGCGCGCTCAGCCCACGAGCATGCCGTCGGCGAGTCGGATGATGCGCGAACCGTAGGCGGCGTTCGCGTCGGAATGCGTGACCTGCACGATCGTGACGCCGTCCTCCGTATTCAATTTCCGGAACAGCTCCATGATCTCGCGGCCCTGGTCGCTGTGCAGGTTGCCTGTGGGCTCGTCGGCCAGGATCACCGGCGGCTTTGCGACGAGGGCGCGGGCCACGCCCACCAGCTGCTGCTGGCCTCCCGAGAGCTGGTTCGGGTAGAGGTCGCGCTTGCCCACGATGTGGAACCGGTCGAGCGTGTCGCAGACAATGCTCTCCCGTTCCTTGCGCGGCACGTTGCGATAGGTGAGCGGTACCTCGAGGTTCTCATAGACCGTGAGATCGTCGAGCAGGTGATAGCTCTGGAAGACGAAGCCGAACGACTGCTTGTGCAGCTCGAAGCGCTGCTTGACGTTGAGCCGGTGCACCGCCTGGTCGCGGAACCAGTACTCGCCGTCCCAGCCCGAGTCGTGCAACCCGAAGATGTGCAGCAGGGTGGACTTGCCGGAGCCGGACGGACCCATGATGGAGACAAACTCGCCTGGCTCGATCTGGAGCGAAATGTTGCGCAGGGCGAAGAACGGGCCGCCCTTGAGCGGGTAGATGCGATTGACGGAATTGAGGCGGAGCATGGTGAAAAGAGAGGGGCGGATAAGCCGATTCGTCGGTGCGCGTGTCCGGGCGGCAGGCACTTAGCGCCTATCGCTCCGGGCCTCTAGCCTGGAATCTATTCTGCGCGCAGCGCACTGACGGGATCGACGCGGGAGGCACGCCGCGCCGGCATCCAGCAGGCGAGGAAGGCGACCAGGAAGAGCAGCGCTGCGACTCCCACCAGCGCGGGCGCATCGAAGGCGGCAAGGCCGAAGAGAATCCGCGAGAGCACCAGCCCGAGGGCGGCGGAGCACAGAAGCCCGAGCGCGACGCCGGCGAGCGTCAGGCGCAGGCCTTCGCGCACCATGGCACGCACGACCTCGCCCGGTCGCGCGCCGATGGCGATGCGGATGCCGATCTCGCGCGTGCGCTGCGTCACGCCAAACGACACGACCGCATAGAGGCCCATGAGCGCGAGCATCAGGCCGATCATGCCCTGGATGCCCGCGAGCAGCGAGCCCATCCGCATCGGCATGAGCGCGAACACGCTGCGCCCCATCAGCTCGTCCATCGTGCGGACATCGTAGGGCGGGAGGTGCGGATCGAGTTCGCGCAACGCCGCACGAAGCGAGGCGGTGAGCGTGGCGGGGTCGCCTTGCGCGCGCACCAGGATCGAGAGCTGCATGGCGTTGTCCTGGTCGACCGGAACATAGACAAACGGGCGCGGCGCCTCGCCCATCATGACGTATTTCGCGGTGGCGGCGACGCCGACAACCTCCATCCACGGGCCCCCTTTCCAGGGTTGCAGCCGCCGGCCGATCGCATCCTGCCCCGGCCAGCACGCCTGCGCGAACGCCTGGTTGATCACGGCGACGCGCGTGGTGCCGGGCGTGTCGCCCGGCGCGATCATGCGGCCGTGCAGCAACCGGAGCCCCATCGTGTCGAAATACTCGGGCGAGATCTGGGCATAGCCGGCGGAAACCGTCTCGTCGGGGAGCGGAAGCGTGGGATTCTCCGGGAACGTGTCGCGCGACGTCATCGTGTAGCTGAAGGGAACGCTGCTGGTGAGGCCGGCGGCCGTCACCCCCGGGAGCGCGCGCACACGCTCGACCACGGCGCGCCGGAACTGGGCCGCGCGGGCCTCGTCGTAGCCCTGGAGGTGGAGATCGAAGGAGGCCATGAGGAGGCCCTCGGTGCGGAAGCCGAGATCGACCGTTTGGATACGAACCAGGCTGCGGGCGAACAATCCCGCGCAGCACAGGACGACGAGCGAGAAGGTCACCTGCCCGACCACGAGGATGTTGCGGAGCCGGTGGCGTCCCGGGGCGAACGCCCCGCCCGCGCCAGCCTTGAGATTCCCCACCAGGTCGATACGCGAGGCGCGCAGGGCCGGGAGGATGCCGCTGCCCAGCGCCGCCACCGCCGCGATCACGAAAAGGAAAAGATGGTCCATCCAGTTGGCCTTCAGGTCGGTGCGAGCCGGGATGTCCCCCGCCGGCGCGAAGCGCTGGAAGACGACTGCCATCCAGTCCGCCAGGTACCAGCCCACCACGCCGGCGATGGCGGCGAGCACGAGCGATTCGATGAGCAGCTGGCGGATGATCGTCCACCGCGAGGCGCCGAGCGCGGAGCGCATCGTGAGTTCCTTCTGCCGGGCTGCCGTGCGCGCGAGCATGAGGTTGGCGACATTTGCGCAGGCGATGATGAGCACGAGGACCACCATCCCGGCGAAGAGCGCCATCACCGCGGGAAGGAACTCGGCAAACATCGGGTCGGGTCGGGCCCGGCTCTCGAGCATGACCACCGACGAGACCTGCTTGTGGTCGTCCGGGTATTCCCGCGCCAGGCGCTCGGTGATCACGGCCGCCTCCGCTGCCGCCTCGTCCACCGTCACGCCCGGGGCGAGCATGCCCATGGCCCGCCACGCTGTCGCGCCGCGCCACTGCAGCAGGCCGGCCCCCTCGGGACGGACCGCGTCGATCGCGCTCACCGGCACGAAGCCCGCCATCGTCATGGTGTAGGAAAACGCCTGGAACTCCGGCCGGGCCACGCCGACCACGGTGAAGGACTTGCCGTTGATCATGACGGCCCGTCCGACGATTTCGGGATCACCGCCGAATCGTTCCTGCCAGCAGTGGTGCGTCAGCATCGCCACCAGGGGCGCGCCCACCGCCTCCCCGTCGCTGGGGAGGAGGGTGCGGCCGAGCTGTGCCTGGAGCCCCAGGCCCTGGAACGCGGAGGGCGAGACCACCTCGAACCAGGCGCGTTCCGGAAACCTGCCTTCGGCGCTCAGGTGTGCCGGGATCGGCATGATCACAAAAAGATCCCGCACCGTGCGCATGCCTTCGCGGTAGTCCTTGAAATCAAGAAACGAGATCTGATGCGGCATCGCCCAGCCCGCGCTGCGCTGGAGGATCAGCACGAGGCGATCCGCGCCCGGGACCTCCATCGGGCGCAGGAAGAACTGATTGACCATCCCGAAGAGCATCGAGTTTACCGCGATGCCGAACGCGAGGGTCAGCACCACGACGATCGAATAGCCGGGCGATTTCAGGATTTGGCGGAGCGCGAAGCGAATCGAGTTCATGGGGTGTGCGAGGGGTCTGAGAGATGCGCCCAGGGGGGCGGGGCGGAGCCGGCGGCGAGCCTAGTCCGCACGCAGCGCGGTGAGCGGATCGACGCGGGTCGCGCGGTGGGCGGGCACCCACGCGGCGAAGAGAGCCACCACGAAGAGCACGACCGCGGTCGCGGCCAGGGTCATCGGATCCAGTTGTACCGCCCGCGGCATGACGCGGCTGAGGCCGACATTCAGTGCCGCGGCGAGGCCGAGGCCCAGGACGAGCCCGACGCTGGCGAGAATCAGGCCGTGCCGCAGCACCAGGCCCAGCACATCGGAGGGGCTCGCGCCGAGCGCGAGGCGGATGCCGAACTCACTCGTGCGCTGTGCGACGAGGTGTGAGATCACGCCGAAAAGCCCGACGCCGGCGAGCACCAGGCCGAGCGCCGCGAACCACGCCATCGTCTTGCCGATGAGAAACAGGTTGTGCTGGGCGAGGTCGATCGTCTCCGGGACCGTAAGCACCTGCTGGACGGCCACGTCCGGGTCGAAGTCGGCCACGATGCGGCGCAGGTTGTGCGCGTGGGATCCGGGGCTGGAGCTTCGTACCAGCAATTGCATGTAGCCCCACGCCTCGTGCACGAACGGCTTGTAGACCTGGAGCATGGTGGTCGGCACCGCGAAGTTGCCGGGGAATTCGATGTCGCCCACCACCCCGATGATCTCGCGACGCACGGTGTTCTCGCCCACGCCCTCGACGAGGGTCTTGCCGATTGCGCTCTCGCCCGGCCAGAACTGGCGGGCCAGCGTCTGCCCCACGACCACCTGTGGCGGGCTGTCCTCGCGAATGTCATCGGCGAACAGGCGTCCCTCGATGAGCGGGATGCCGAGCGTCCTGAAGAATCCGGGCGTGACCATGATGAAGCCGCCGGAGGGCAGGTTCTTGCCGTCGGTCGCGGTGACGCCGTCGACCTGGATTGGGCGGGTCGCGGAATAGCCAAACACCGGCAGACCCGACGCCACCGCCGTGTGCTCGGCGCCGGGAAGGCTCGCGAGCGTCCGCTCGAGCGTCTCGATCGCGACGCGACGCTTGACCGGATCGGCATAGGTGGACTGCTCGGGCAGGTGTATTGTCGCAGCAATGACACGATCCGTGTCCCAGTGCGCCTCGCGATGGAGGAAGGTATTGAAGCCCCGGAGCATCACGCCCGCGCCGCCGAGCAGGGCCAGTGCGAGTGCGACCTCGGCCACGATGAGGGCCTGGCGCGCGCGATTGTGCCCGCGGCCGCCGGTCGAGCCGCGCGATTCCTGCTTGAGCGAGGTGACCACGTCGGTGCGCGACGCGAGCCATGCGGGAACCAGGCCGAACGCGATTCCCGCCACCAGCGAGGCCGCCGCGGCCGCCGCGATGACAGGAAGGTTGAGCTCGAGCGGCAGTCCCTCTCGGGTCCCGATACGGATGTTGCGGCCAAGAGCATCGTTGATCCAGACGGCGAGGAACACGCCGAGCGCGCCGCCGCCTATCGCCAGCAGCAGGCACTCGGTGAGCTGGTGTGCGACGAGCCGGGCCCGCGAGGCGCCCAGGGCCGAGCGGATGGCGAGGTCCTTGGCCCCCGCCGTGGCGCGTGCGAGCTGGAGGTTGGCGAGGTTCGCGCAGGCGATCAGCAACACGAACGCCGAGAGCCCGTAGAGCATCCAGGTCAGGATGCGCCCCGTGCTGTCCATGACCGACTGCTGGAGCGTCACCACCCGCACGCCACGCCCGTCGCTCGCCTGCGGATAATCGACCGCCCACCGCGCCATGAGCCCGTCGATCTCGGCCTTCGCCTGCTCGATCGTGGCGCCCGGCTTGAGGCGGGCGAAGGCGGTGAAGAACGTGTTGTGCCGGTCATCCTTGATGAACGAGGGGATCGTCACCGGCCGCCACATGTCCATCGGACCCCAAAGAAGTGGATACTCGAAGCTCGCGGGCATCACGCCGATCACCTCCACCGGCTCGGCGTTGAGGCGCAGCGTCCGACCCAGGATGGCGGGATCACCGCCGAAGCGCCGCTGCCACAGCGAGTGCGTGAGGACCGCCACGCGGTTGCGCCCGGGCACCTGCTCTTCTGCGGTGAATGCGCGCCCGAGCGCGGGCTGGACGCCGAAGGTGGTGAAGAAATGCTCCGTCGCGTCGATCGCGAGCAGGCGCTCCGCAGGCGCGTCGGGCTCCGAGAGCGTGTTGTTCCAGCCCGAGGCCGCCGTGAGCGACTCGAACGCCGTCACGTGCTCGCGCATCTCCTCGAGTTCGCGGTGCGAGAAACCGCCCGACTGTGCGCTGGCGGTCGTGGCGAACACGCGCACGATGCGATCCACGCCCGGGTAGGGTGCGGAGCGGAAGAGCAGCGTGTCGACCAGCGTGTACATCGACGTGTTCACGCCGATGCCGAGCGCGAGCGTGATGAGGGCGATGACCGTGAAGCCGGGGGCCTTGATCAGGGAACGTAAGGCGATGCGAAGGGAGGACATGGCGGGCGTGAAGTTTCTCTTCCTGAAGGAGTGATGGCGTCGCGTGGAGCGAGCGGAGCGAAGGCGCGTCTCGAGAAAATGGATCAGTCTGCGCGCAGGGCGGTGAGTGGATCGACCGCGGCCGCGCGGCGCGCCGGCAGCCAGCAGGCGAGGAGGGCCACGGCGGAAAGGGCGAGGGCGACAGCGGCAAGCACGGGCAGGTCGAAGGCGGCGACCCCGGGCACGGCATGGGCCATGGCCGATCCGGCCCACCACGCCAGCAGACTCCCGATCAGCATGCCCGGGACGAGCAGTCGCACGGTGTTGGCCAGGATCATGCGGACAATGGTCGCGGGCTCGGCGCCGAGGGCCATGCGCACGCCGATCTCAGGCACCCGCTGGCCCACGGTGTAGGCCATCACGCCGTAGATGCCCATCGCGGCGAGCACGAGGGCGACCACGCCGAGCGCGCTGAGCAGGCCGGTCGCGATGTTGTTCACGAGATACGCGGCCTCGACGTATTCAGTCATGGGCAGGGTCGCCCACAGCGCCACGGAAGGATCGAGGTCGTGCACCTCCCGGCGCAGCGTCGTCGCCAGGGCGCGGGGATCCTCGGCCTCCCCGCGCACGACCACGCCCAGGTTGAGATCCCAGACGCCCTGCTGGTAGGGCAGGAAGAGGAACGGCAGCGGCGCCTCGGTGAGCGAGCGATATTTGCCCGTGGCGACGACTCCCACCACCTCCGCCGTGCCGCGCCACGTGCGCACTTTGCGCCCGAGGGGATTCTGGCCGGGCCAGAAACGCTGCGCCATCGCCTGGTTGATCATCACGACCGGGGGAGAGGCATGGTCATCGCGATCGGTGAATGCGCGTCCGTCCACCAGGGTGATCCGCATCGCCTCGAGGAAGCCGGGCGAGATGATCGCATAACTCACGGTCATGTCCTCCTCGGGCGCAGGCGTGTAGCCCTCGACGTTGAGTCCGATGCCCTGGCTACCCTCGAAGCCGAGGGGAAACCAGCTGGCGAGGCCGGCGGAGGCGACCCCCGGCGCGGCGGCGAGCCGCTCGCGTAGTTCCCGGTAGAATACAAGGGCGCGCGTCTCGTCATAGCCGTTCATGCCGATCCGCATGCCTGCCACGAGCGTGCCCTGCGGGTCGAAGCCGGGGTCCATCCGCCGGGCGTCGCGGGCGCCCCGGATGCAGAGCGCGGCGCCGACCAGGAGCACCAGCGCGAGGGCGACTTCCGCCACCACCAGCCCGCGCCGAAGCATCCCGCTGCGGTGTCCGGTCGCGCCGGATCGGCCACCCTGCTTGAGCACATCGTTGAGGTCGCCGCGCACCGCGTGCATCGCGGGCGCCATGCCAAAGATGAGGCCGGTCGAGACCGCGAGCAGTGTCGTGAAAATGACGATACGGCTGTTCAGCTCGAAATCGTAGCCGGCCGGCAGGTGGGTCTCGGGCATGAAGAAGGCGAACAGCGCGGTGCCCCACATCGAGAACAACAGCCCGACCAGGCCGCCGCACAGGGCGAGGATCAGGCTCTCGCTCAGCCAGAGCCGGACCAGGCGCCACCGGCCCGCGCCGACCGCCAGCCGGATCGCGGTCTCCCGCTGACGCACGGCGGCCCGGGCGAGCAGGAGGTTTGCGACGTTCGCTGCCACAATGAGAAGAATGAGGGCGCCGACCACGGCCAGGATCGCGATCACGGGAAGGAAGATCGCCTGGCCGCCATAGGGCGTCTTCCACATCGGGACGACGGCGATGCCCTGCTCGCGGTTCACCGTGTAGGTGGCGGCGAGCTGCCGGGCACGCACATCGGCCGCGGTCCGCGCCTGGCTGAGCGTCACACCAGGCTGGAGACGGGCCTGCGTGTGCAGCCAGCGGTCGCTGCGTTCGTTGAGCGAGCCCATGTTGGCGACCTCCGCGTGCATCGTGAGCGGGGCCCAGAAGTCGGCCATCAACCCGCTCATCGTCCCGCGAAACGCCGCGGGCACCACGCCGATGATGGTGAAGGCGTGCTGGTTGAGCTGGACGGAGCGGCCCACGATCGAGGGATCGGCCTGGAACAGCCGCCGCCAGCATCCTTCGCTCAATACGAGGACCGGATTGCCGCCGGGCTTGTCGCCGTCCTCGGGCAGGAAGGTGCGGCCCAGGCCCGGGATAGCCTTCACCCCGAGCACGTCGAAGAAGTTGGCCGTGGCGATCTGTCCATACACCCATTGCGTTTCGCGATCTATCGTGAGGGCCGCCGGCGTGACCTGCGAACCGATCACGCCGGTGAAGGTCTCGCGCATCGTGTTGAAGTCCGCGATGTCGGGCGGCGAGACGCAGTGCCCGATCGAGGCCCCGCGCCGTGAGAGCAGGGCCACGATCTCATGGGAGTCGCTCACGCCGGAAAGCGGCCGCAGGAGGATGGCATCGGCCCAGGAGAACACGATGGCGTTGGCCCCGATCCCGAGCGCGAGCGAAAGCACCGCGACCACGGTGATCATCGGCGAGCGGAGGAGCTGGCGCAGAGCGTGGCGGATATCTGAATACATCAGGATTGCCGGACTGATGGAAGGGTCGGACGAGGGCGGGTAAGAGATTCGGGACGGGAGGGGGGCGGCGTCGGCCTAGTCGGTCCTCAGCGCCTCGATCGGATTGACGCGCGTGGCGCGGCGCGCCGGGATGGCGCAGGCGAGCACCGCGGTGACGGTGAGCACAAGCGCGCCGCCGAGGTACGTGACCAGATCGCTGGGGGTGACCTCGAACAGCATGCTCTGCAGCCAGCGACCCGCGATCCACGCGCCGAGCAGGCCGAGGGCGATGCCCGCCAGCGTGAGCATCAGGCCGCGTGCGAGCACGTCGCGCAGCACCTGGCCACGGCGCGCGCCCAGTGCCATCCGGATCCCGATGTCGCGCGTGCGCTGGCCGACCAGGAAGGCGAGCACGCCATAGATGCCGATCGCGGCAAGGAGCAGTGCGGTCGCGGCGAAGAACGTGAACAACCCCATGTTGAACCGACGCTGCGAGGAGAAACTGGCGACGCGGTCGGCCATCAGTTCGACATCGAAGATCGGCTGGTCTGGCACGGCGGTCTGCACCGCGGCGCGAATCGAGCCGAGCGCCCCGGCCGGATCGGCGCGCGTGCGCGCGATGAGATGGAGATACATCGGCGCGGGGAACTGGCGCAGGAGCAGGTAGTACTCGGACTGCTCGCCTCGTTCCTGGCCCTGCTGCGTGGTGTTGCCGACGATGCCGATGATCCGCGCCCGCGGCATGTTCATGCCGGGAAAGCCGAACTCGATCTGGCGGCCGATCGGGTCTTCGCCCGGCCAGATCTCCGCGGCCATGCGCTGGCTGATCACGCAGCTCAGCTCAAGGTTCGCGTAGATCCTCGGCAGCAGCTGCATCGAGAGGCTTTCGCCCTCCGGAAACGGCGCCTCCGGCTCGTGCCCGGTGAACAGGTGCCCGCGGATGAGCGGGATCCCCATGGTGCGGAAGTAATCGGGCGTGACCATGTGCGTGTTCGCGGACGGAAGCTTGCCCGGTTCCGGCGTCGGCAGGTCGGTGCGGAAGAAAACGCTCGTCGAGGTGTTCCACGTGAACGGCAGGCCGGAGCCGAAGGCCGCGCTTTCGATCTCCGGCAGGGACTGCACGGTCTCGAGGATCCGCTCGTGATAGCGGACATAGCCGAGCGGGTCGCGGATGTACTGCTCCTGCGGCGGCGCGGCGACGCGCAGCGTCAGCACGCGCTCGGGACGTATTCCTGTATCCACCGACGCGAGACGGGAAAGGCTTCGGATGAGCAGCCCCGCGCCGATGAGCAGCACGAGCGCGAGGCCCACCTGCATCACCACGAGGAAATCGGCCAGTCGGATGCGCCCGAAGATCGTGCGCATCACCGGCCGGGTGTTCTTGAGCGCGTCATTGGGATTCGCGTGCGAAAGCTGCCAGGCGGGCGCCAGGCCGAAGCCGACACCGGTGAGGAGCGTCGCTCCGAGCACGAAGAACCAGACGCGCAGGTCGAGTCCGCCGGAGCCCTCGACCAGGCTCTGCAGCTCCCACGGCACGAGGCGCCGGACGTAGTCGTAGGTCCACACGCCGAAGACCGTCCCGAGCACGCCTCCCGCCGCCGACAGCAGGGTGCTCTCGACCAGGAGCTGCCGGATCAGCATCACGCGTGACGCGCCGAGCGCAGTGCGCACCGCCATCTCGCGGGCGCGGCTGAACGACCGCGCGAGCAGCATGTTTGCCACGTTGACGCAGGCGATCATCAGCACGAGGCCCACCGCCCCGAGAAGAAGGAAGAGGTTCGATCGCGCGCCTCCGGTCATCTGCTCGCGCAGCGGGCGGACGAGCACGCGGGCCCCGGCGTTGGCCTTCGGGTACTCGCGCTCCAGCCGCTCGGCGATCGTGTCGAGCTGCGCGCGCGCGGCGTCGACTGTCACGCCGGGCTTGAGCCGCCCGATCGCGTAGGTGCCGTTGTGATTCTCGCGTTCGCGCATGAACTGCGCGTCGACGAAGGGTTCGATCGGCACGTAGACGTCGGCCCGCCGCTGGAAGCGGAAGTCAGCGGGAAGGATGCCCGCCACCGCGGTGGCCACGCCGTCGAGTACGACGCTCTGGCCGACCAGGTCGGGCGCGCCCGCGAAGTGGCGCTGCCAGGCCGCGTGCGTGAGCCAGAGCACCGGCGCGGCGCCGACGCGGTCGTCGTCGGGCGTCATGTCGCGGCCCAGGACCGCGCGAACGCCGAGGAGCGGGAAGAAGTCCCGCGAAACCTGGGCGATGCTCACCTGTTCCGCGCTGTCGGCGGTCTTCAGCTTCTTGCCGTCGGTGCGGTAGATCGCCAAGGCGCTGAACACGTCCTGGGCGGCATGCCAGTCCGTGAAGTTTGGATACGCGATGCTCATGTTCTGGTGCGTCGCGTTGCGCTCCGCGACATGCACCAGGCGCTCGGGCTCCGGATAGGGCAGCGCGCGCAGGAAGGTCGTGTTGACCAGCGAGAAGATCGCCGTGTTCGCCCCGAGTCCGAGCGCGAGGGTCAGCACGACGATCGCGGTGAAGCCGGGCGACTTGGCGAACTGGCGGAGGGCGAAACGAAGGTCGGACATGGCGGGGGGAGGGAATGGGGGAGTAAGGGAGTGGGGAAGTGGGGGAGAGAGTGATAAGGTGAAGTTGAAGCCTAAGCCGGTCGTGATCGTCGGTGTGCGGGCGAGGGAACGCCGCGGGGGCAGTCCTGCATTTTCGCCTACACCCTCATTCCCTCACACCTTCATTCCCTTTCGTCTCCACCTGGAACGTTGCGAGCGTGCGCCCGAGCTGACGGTCGTACTCGGCGATGGCGTTGCGGTAGGCGACCACCGCGCGCGCCTCGCGCTCCTCCTCGCTGGCGAGGATCTCCTGCTGCTGGAGGACGAAGAACGTGCTGCCGGTGCCGGCGCGCAGGCGCTTGAGCTCGGCGGCGAGCGTGCGTTCGCCCAGCTGGCGCGAGGCCCGGGTGGCGAGCACGCGCTGCCAGGCCGTGGCGATGTTGGCGGAGGCGTTGCCGACGGCGACGACGATCTCCTGCTCGAGGCTGCGCAGGGCGAGTTCGGCACGTTCGCGCGCCAGGCGCGCGCTGCGCAGGCGCGCACGCTCGGCGGCCGAGGTGAGCGGGACGGAGACCGACACCCCGGCCGAGTAGGCGGGGTGGTCGCGGTCCTTCACCGAGTTGCGGGCCGCCTCGTAGGTCCGGTCGCTGCCATAGTACCCGTAGTTTCCATACAGATCGACCGCGGGCAGGAGCTGGTTGCGGTAGTAGCGGAAGTCGAGGTCGTTGCGCCGCAGGGCGAGCCGCGCCTGCTGGTAGTCGGGCCGCATCTCGAGGGCGAGCGCCAGGTCCGCGGACACGTCCGTCGCGAACTCGCCGGGCACGGTCACCTCCGGCAGCTCGATCCGCCGCGCGAGCAGGCCGGCGCCCGTCTCGTCGCTGATCAGCGCCTTCAGCCGGTTCTCGACCTCGCTCACGGCATAGGCGGCGAGGAGTACGCCTTCCTCGCGGGTGGCCACGCGGGCCTGCGCGGAGAGCACGTCGAAGTCAGACATCGCGCCCACGCGGAAGCGCTGCTCGTTTTCACGGTGGAGGCTGGCCGCATTCTCGCGCAGGCGGCTCGCGATGCGCAGGTTCTCGCGGGCGAAGAGCAGGTCGTCGTAGGCGTAGATCACGCGGGTGACCGTGTCGATCAGGGTGGCCCGGAACTCCCAGTCGGAAATGCTGCGGTCGGTCTTGGCGATGCGGATCGCCGTCATCGTCGAGGCGCCGCCGAAGTCGCGGAGCAACGGAAGCTGGGCGCTGACGCCCGACCTGGCGTTCCAGTAGTTGAAGTCCGGTCGTCCCGGGTCGTTGAATGCTCCCCGCGGGTTGTTCGTGGCGGCGGTGAACCGGTAGTTCAGGCCCAGCGGCAGCTCGCCTTCCAGCCGGCCGTCGTAGGCGGCATCGTCGAAGATCGACGGCGGCAGGTCCTCGCCGGTCTGGAGGTCGGTGCCGGTGGGCTGGTTCTCGCGTGCCTTCGTGTAGGAGAACACGAGGCGCGGATCGAACCGGCTGTAGGCGAGCGCGACGCCCGCATCGGCGATGGAGCGGGTGCGGGCCTCGACCTGGATCGTATAGTTCTTCGCCAGCGCCTCGCGCACCGCTTCGGCGAGCGTGAGCGTCACGGGCGCGGGCGCGTCCTGTGCACCGAGCGGCAGGACCGACGCGAGGGCGGCGAAGACAAGGACGGCTGAGGCGCGGCGAATCACAGCGAGTTCTCCGCAGCCTGGACGACGGCGTTTTCCTCCACCACGCGACCGTCGAAGAGGTGGACCGTGCGGCCGGCGTGGCGGGCGAAACGCGAATCGTGCGTCACCATGACGATGGTCGAGCCGGCCTTGTGCAGCGAATCGAGCAGCTGCATCACGGCCTCGCCATTGCGCGAGTCGAGGTTGCCGGTGGGCTCGTCGGCGAGCATCACCGACGGGCTGCCGGCGATCGCGCGGGCGACCGCGACGCGCTGCTGCTGACCTCCCGAGAGCTGCGAGGGCAGGTGCTTGGCCCGATGGCCCATGCCGACCTTCTCGAGCGCCTCGGCCACGCGTTGCTTGCGCTCGCTCGCGCCCATGCCCCGGTAGGTCAGGGGCAGCTCGACATTTTCCTGCACGGTGAGGTCGCCGATGAGGTTGAACGCCTGGAAAATGAACCCGATCTCGCGGTTGCGCAGGCGGGCGCGGTCGGCCAGCGAGAGGTTCTGCGCGGGCGTGCCGTTGAGCAGGTAGGTGCCGTCCGACGGCGTGTCGAGCAGGCCGAGGATGGAAAGGAGCGTCGACTTGCCGCAGCCCGAGGGACCGGCAATGGAGACGTACTCGCCCTTCATGATCTCGAGGTGGATGCCAGAGAGCGCATGGGTCTCGACCTCATCGGTCAGGAAGACCTTCTTCACGCCCTCGAGTTTGATCAGTGCTGTTTGTGACATGGGATAGAATGGAGGATTGTCTTGCGGATTCAGGTGGAAGGTTGGCGACGGAGGCACGGAAACACGGAGAGGGGGATGGGGTTAGGGATTGGCCACGGAGGCACGGAGAGGAACGAGTGGTTTGGCCACGGAGGCACGGAGACACGGAGCGGAAGGAGCGGATTTGGGGGTGCGGAGGGTTTGTACCCTGAATGTGGATTGTGCTCCGTGCCTCCGTGGCCAATCCGGATTCACAGGATGAGTCGCTTGATGCCGTCCTTGAGCAGGCGGGTGTTGAAGTTAATGAGAAGCCCGAGGCGGAGGCCCGAGAGTTTCAGGTAGGTGAGGACCTGCGCCTCGAAGACGGGGTCGTGGCGCTCGACGCTCTTTATCTCCAGCAGGAGCGCGTCCTCCACGGTGAAGTCCGCGCGGAATTCGCCGATGGCGCGTCCACGGTAGATGACCGGGAGCATCCTCTGGCGGGTGAACTGCATTCCCGATTCCTCCATCTCCACGGCCAGCGCGGATTCGTAGACGCTCTCAAGCAACCCCGGCCCGAGCGTGCGATGAACGGTGATCGCGAGTCCGATCACGCGTTCCGCGAGCTGATCCAGCGTCGGCTTGTCCATGCTCCGTGTCTCCGTGCCTCCGTGGCCAACCATTCAGCGCAGGCGGACGCGGTCGCTCTCGGACCAGTTGGTCATGTCGGAGAGGATCACGCGGTCGCCGGCATTGAGGCCGGCGAGGATCTCGATTGTATTCACGGAGGCACGACCGAGCTTGACCTGGATGCGCTCCGCGAGATCGCCATCGACGCTCAGCCGGTAGATGCCGACCGAGGTCTGCTCCTGGCCGAAGGCCGGGCGGCCGACGAAGAGGACGTCGGGCAGGCGGTCGAGCTCGATCACGCCGTCGACGCTGAGGTCGGGCCGCGCGCCGCGCGGCAGCTCGCCGGTGATCGTGACGTCGACCGTGACCGTGCCGTTCTGCACGGCCGGGTCGATGCGGGCCACGCGTCCGGCGACCACGCCGTTGCGCGTGTCGATCGTGGCGTCCTGGCCGATCTGGATGTCCTTGGCCTGAGTCTCGGCAATGCGCACCTCGGCCTTCAGGCGGGCCGGATCGGCGACGCGGGCGAGGTTCGTGCCAGGCTGCACCTGGGCGCCGACCTCGGGGGGCAGCACCTGAAGCACGCCGTGCACGCCCGCGCGAACCTTGAGGGCGTCGAATTCCTCGCGCCGCAGGCGCGCCTGTGCGCCGAGGCGGTTGACCTCCGCGCGCTTCACCGAGAGGCGGGGTTCGATGGATTCCTCGTTGAAGGCGAAACGCTTCTTCTCGATCTCGTAGCGGACCTCGGCTTCCTCGGCCGTGACCTTTGCCTGTTTGAGCTCGAGGGCGGACACGAGGCCCTCGTCAAAGAGCTCCTGGTTCACCTCGGCCTGCAGCTTGGAGGTCTCAAAGTTCGACTTCGCGCTCGCGAGTGTCGACTCCATGGCGAGGAGTCCGCTCTGGAGCTCGATGCGGAGGTTGTTCAGCTCCGCCGTGGCGGCCTCGAGCTGGGACTCGGCGGCGATGGCGGCCTGCTCGACGTCGGGATTGGTCAGTTCGAGGATGACCGAGTCGGGCGTGACGAGGGCTCCCGGGCGGAGGATGATGCGATCGACGCGCGCCGACGTGCGGGCCGCGATCCAGCGGATCTCCTCCGGCACGAGCGTGCCGAGGCCGCGAACCTGGCGGATCATCGGCCCGCGCTTGACCGTATCCACCCACACGAGATTGCGATCGACCTCCGGCGCTGCCGGCCCGAGGCGGGCGAGGACGAACGTGATTCCACCGAGTGCCGCGACGACAAGGACGGCGATGGCGATGCGTTTGCGAAGCTTGGCTTGGGCCTGGGATGGGCGCGGGATATCCATGCAGAACTTTGGTTATCCCAGTAAACGCAGTGTTCGTGCCGGGTTGCAGCGTATCTCGCAACTCATTGATGGTGACCGGAATTCAGTATTCTCACGCGATCCGCCGATCGGCGTGGGGCTGGGGGAGCACACGCGCGCGGGACGGGGTAATCCCACAAATGGGACGCGTTGACAGCAGTCTGTGCGCGCGACGCGCGAAATATCGGACTACAACGGCAACCTCAGGCGCGCGATGCAGCCGTGGGTGCCATCGGTGCGGTCCTCGAGGGCCACGGAGCCGCCGTGATTTTCGGCGATCTGCCGACACAGAACGAGGCCGATGCCCGATCCCTTTTCCTTCGTCGTGAAGAAGGGCACGAAGAGGTTGGAGGTGTTGGCGATGCCGGGGCCCTCGTCGGTGATCAGGATCTCGAGGCAGCCGGGCAGGCGATGCCACGTGAGCGACACGCCAGCTTCGGCGCGGCCCGCCTGGCGCGACTCGAGAGCCGCCTCGGCGGCGTTCGCGATCAGGTTGATCAACACCTGCTCGATCTGTGCGGCGTCGATCTGGATCTGGACCTCCGGTCCCGGAACGACGCGCACGGGCAGCCGGATCTCCAGGGAGGCGGCGCGGCTGAGGAGTGGCGCGATGTCCACCGGCGCGAGCGTCGGCGCGGGCAGCCGCGTGAGACGTGCGTAGGCCTGCATGAAGCGCGTCAGCCCGTCGGCGCGAGCGGCGATGATTCCGAGCCCCGAGCGCATGTCGTCCTCCCAGTCCTCGGCGCGGGCGGCGGCGGGCTTTTCCAGGAAAGTCCCGAGGCTGCCGGCGATCGATTTGATCGGCGCGAGCGAGTTGTTGAGTTCATGCCCGAGCACGCGCACGAGCCGCTGCCAGGCCTTGATCTCCTCCTCGCGCAGCGCCTGGCTGACGTCGGCCACCACCACGAGCGTGTGTGGCACGCCGCGCTCGCGAAATGCCGAGCGTCGCAGGCTCCAGCGCGCCTTGGCCTGCGCGCCGGCGAAGCGCGCGGCCTCGAGCACGCGCACGTCGTCGCCTTCAAGCAGCTCGGCCAGCCCGATCTCGCTCGCGGAGCGGTCGAGCAGGCGCTCGGCCGGCGTGTGCATGAGCTTTTGCCCGGCCGGGTTGACGAGGCGGAGCACGTCGCGCTCGTCGAAAGCGAAGATGGCGACGTCGATCTCGGCCATCACCGTGCGCAGCAGCGCCGTGGCCTCCATCGCGCCGAGGCGCTGCTCGTTGAGCGTCTGGCTGAGCGTGTTGATCTCCGACATCACGTCGCCGAGCGGATCGTCGCGGTTGGCGCCGCGTCCGCGCACGGAGAAGTCGCCTTCGCGCAGGGCGGACAACAAGTTGGCGATGGTCTGCAGCGTGCGCACCACGCGGTTGTGTGCGGCCGCGGCGAATACGAGCCACGATCCGCCGACGGCGAGCATCACGGTCGTGATCGTCTTGCCGCTGGCTTCGTGCCACACGAGCAGCAGCACCGTCGCCAGCACCGCCGGCGCCCCGCCAAGGAGCGCGTAGAACAGGACGAGACGGTCGTGGGAGAGTTTGGGAGAGGGCATTAAGCAGCGAGCTGTAAGCTGTAGGCGTTAAGCTTTAAGCTTCTGAACAAACATGCCGATCATGCGCCGAACCTTCAGAATCTCGTCAGCCAGCGATTGTGAGGTCCTCGCATCCAGAAACTGGAGTTCCGTCGCGAGAAGCACGAGATAGTCGAGTTCGCACGCGGAACCCAGGGAAATGGTCAGAAACCGCTTCAGCTCCGGATCGCCATCCCGTCCGCACCCCTCCGCGATGTTGGTGGGAATCGAGACTGCAGCTCGCCGCATTTGGGACACCAATCCATAGAGTTCATCCTTGGGCAGCGACTTCGAGCTCTCGTAGATCCTGACGGCGAGCCTATGGCTCCGTTCCCAGATCTTGAGACGTCGATAGTCCTTCATAGTCGTTCTCTGGCGCAGCTTTCTGCTTATCGCTTAGGGCTTACCGCGGGTCGTGTTTGCGGCCCACCCTCACAGGCCGTACTTTTCCAGCCTTCGATAAAAGGCGCTGCGGCTCAGGCCGAGTTCGTCGGCGGCCTGGCGGGCGTTGCCGTTGCAGCGCTGCAGGGTCTTCTTGATCAGGAAGGCCTCCACTTCCTCGAGACTCATGTCCTCGAGCCGCGGCGCGGACTGGCCCGCGTTGAGCCCGAGGTCGGCGGCCCGGACGGTGCGGCCCTGCGCCATGAGCACCCCGCGCTCCACCGCGTGGTCGAGCTCGCGCACGTTGCCCGGCCACGCGTAATGCCGCATCGCCTGCAGCGCGCCCTCGTCGAAGCCGGAGATCGCCTTGCGGTAGCGACCGACGTGCTGCTTGAGGAAATGCTGCGCCAGCAGCGGGATGTCCTCCAGGCGGTCGCGCAGCGGCGGCAGGTGGATCTGGATGGTGTTGAGCCGGAAAAGCAGGTCCTGCCGGAATCGGCCGGCCGACACCTCGGCCTGGAGGTCGGCGTTCGTCGCCGAGACGAGGCGGACGTCGACACGGTACGTTTTCGACGAGCCGACGCGCTCGTACTCGCCACGCTCGAGCGTGCGCAGGATTTTCGCCTGCTGGCCGAGCGGGATGTTGCCGATCTCGTCCATGAACAGCGTGCCGCCGTGCGCCAGCTCGAAGCGGCCGGCGCGGTCCGCCTTGGCATCCGTGAACGCTCCCCGCACGTGGCCGAAGAGTTCGCTCTCGAACACCCCTTCCGGGATGCCGCCCATGTTGACGGAGATGAGCGACTTCGCGCTGCGGAGCGACACGGCATGCAGCGCCTGCGCGATCAACCCCTTGCCCGTGCCGTTCTCGCCCGTGATGAGGACGTTCGCGTCGGAGGGACCCACCCGCGCGACGATCTCGAGCACGGGTTTCATCGCGGGCGATTCGGCGATGATCGTCGGCCCCTCGGCCTTGTTGCCGCGCAGCAGCCGGTTCTCCTCCTCCAGCCGCTGGAACGCACGCACCGCCGTGCAGCACTCGATGTGCGTGCGCACGGTCGCGAGCAGGCGGTTGTTGTCCCAGGGCTTGGTGACGAAGTCCCTGGCTCCACGGCGCATCGCCTCGACCGCGATGTCGACGCTGGCCCACGCCGTCATCACCAGCACGGGCAGCGTGGGATCCATTCCCTGGATACTCTTGAGCAACTCGAGGCCCTCCTGGCCCGAGGTGGTGTCGCGGGCGTAGTTGAGGTCGATCATCGCCAGCGCATAGTCACGCGACTCGATCGCCTTGAGCACGGCGGCGGGCGATTTGGCCGTGTCGATCGTGTAGCCCTCGGGCTTGAGGAGGAGGCGGAGCGCCTCGAGGACATCGGGCTGGTCGTCGGCGAGGAGGACGCGCTGGTGGGCGTTTTCAGAGGACGGCATGGCGAAAAGGGGAAGAGCGGGGCATCGGGGAGGCTGGAGGGGCTTCGGTGCGGAAGCGATCCTCTTGCGCGATACCTCGCACGCCACGTGCCAAGCGGTGAGATCCCCGCCGCACCAGTGACCGGCCGCACGCGGACGCCCCCGGCCATCGCCCGCGGTGTCGCGAAAGTGGAACGCGCGCGTCCCAGGAATGGAGCGTGTCGTGAAGGTCTCCTGACATCGGGCTGTCAGTGTGGCATGCTACAGTGCCGGCACGACGTCGCCACGAGGCCGTGGCGGCGTGCCTTTGGAAAAACAAAAACAGCACCCATCATGAAAACAAACGCCATCAACTGGTTTGAGATCTACGTGACCGACTTCGAGCGCGCGCGGCGCTTCTATGAAAGCGCCCTGGGCGTGAAGCTTGAGGTCTCGGACATCCCGGGCGGACGCATGGGCATGTTTCCCTGCGACTACGAGAAGGGAGTCGGCGGCTGCATCCTGCAGATGGAACCCCAACGGCCCGGTCGCGGCGGCACGCTGGTCTACCTCAATGTCGAGGGCGAACTCGATGCCGTGGTCGGCCGGGTGGCCACCGCCGGCGGACGCGTGACCCAGGCGCGCATGGCGATCCCGCCCCACGGCTTTATCGCGCTCATCGAGGATAGTGAAGGCAACCCCGTCGGCCTGCACAGTATGACCTGAGCTGGGTCAGCTGTTGGGTAGGAATGAAAGCGCGACCTCCGGTCGCGCTTCTTTTGTCGATCGTGTCGGCCTCATTCCGGTGGGGTCAGGAGGTCACACAGGGCCCGGAGATATGCCGCGAGGGAATCGCGCGACGCGTGGCGTCGTGGACCAGTTAGGCGACCATCACCTGGCCTGCGCTGCGGCCTCAGGGCGCGGCTTCGCCGCCATCCTCCTCCGTCCCCGGCATGACGATATCGTCGGCCGAATGCATCCGCAGGTCCGGGCCGGCCGAGCGCACCTGCATCGCGCCGGCCCCGAGCTGATGAAAGAAATACGGCGTTCCCCAGCGATCGACCAGCTCGCCGCGCGGGTTGATGGCTGGATGATCGGCGGGAATCACGGCGAGGCCGCGCGGATTGTCACCCGCGAGCGCCGCCGTGATCTCGGCGTTGTTGCCCACGGGCAGCTCGTGGAAGTGGTCTGCGAACGCCGTGAAGAGGCTCGCGACCCGCGCGAGATCCTCCCGGCCATCGCCGGAGGCGGCATGCAGCCCGTCGGCGAGCGCGGAGCGCTCGCCCGGCGGCGGCGGAGCGGCGGGTGAGGCGAAGAACGCGCGCTGTGGCGTGGGACCGGGCGCCGCGTCGACCGCGGCCGCTGCGGGCATTGTCGCGACCTCCCCAGACGGCGACGCCGCCGAGGAGCTCGGCGGCGTGGCGAGAGAACCGGTCTGAGGCGCATCCGGTGGCGGCCCGGGTTCCGGCGTTCGGGCCGCGCGCTCAGTGACGACCAGGAGGATGATCGCGCCGATAAGGACGGCGATGGCGAAGGCGACTTGGATGCGTCTGTTTCCCGTTTTCTTTTTTTCGCTCATCCGAGGAATCCGAGGTTGGGGCGGGGGAACCGGTTCAGGTTCGGGAGAATGAGCGAAAGGTCGCTCTCGGCAACGCCGAACCACCGCGCCAACGTGGCGGAATACTCATCGACCGACGTGGTCGGGATCCAGCGGCCCTGGCCGGTGTCGTCCGGGCCGTTGATCACGAGGTTGGGAAACGCCCCGTAGAGATCGCCGCCGCGGACCGCTCCGCCGACAATCAACTGGTGGCTGCCCCAGCCGTGGTCCGAGCCCTCGCCATTGGTCGTGAAGGTGCGGCCGAAGTCCGACGCAGTGAACGTGGTGACCGAGCTTTCCACCCCGAACTCGACCGTCGCGTTGTAGAAGGCGCCGAGCGACTGGCTGAGGTTGGTGAGCAGCGAGGCGTGCGCCACGAGTTCGTTGTCGTGCGTGTCGTAACCGCCCACGGAGGCGAAGAAGATCTGCCGGCGAAACCCGAGGCCCGGGCCGGCCTTGATCAGCCGCGCGATCATGCGCAGCTGGTTGCCGAGGCTGGTGTTCGGGAAAACCGTGGCGGGATTGGGGGCGGCCTCGAGCGCGGCGCGCAGCACGACGTCGTTCTCGATCGCGCCGTCTAGAGTCTGTGAATACGCCATGTCGAACAGGTTTCGCTTCTCCATGTCGAGCAGGCTGTTGATCGCCTGGGTGCGGATGCCATTGGCCGAGGTGGCGGTGTTGGACATGCCGGAGAGCGCGATCGAGCCGTTCGTCGTGACGTTGTACTGCGAGACATTCGCGCCGACCTGGAACTGGTTCGTGCCGGCGAGGCTGATTGACATGGTCAGGCGCTGGTTCTCGTTGAGCGCCTGCACGAGATCGGCGACGCGGCCGCCCCAGCCGGTGCGCGAGGTCTGGTCGGGCAGGGAGGTCTGCCACTGCACCGACTGGTCATTGTGCGAGAAGAGCTGGCGCGGCAGGCGCACGGTGCGCGCGCGGTAGCGCTCGCGTGTCACCGGCTCCACCAGCGTGCCGACGTTGCACAGCACCGCGGCCCGGCCCTGCGAGAAGAGCGCCTGGATCTCCGGCATCGACGGGTGCAGGCCATAGGCGCGGCCGTCGGGTGTGCGCGGGACGATCGGCAGGATCAGGTCGCGGGGAAGGGCGAGCGTCTGGCGCGCCGCGGCATAGGCGGCATACGTCGACTCGTCGATCGGCACGAGCATGTTGTTGGCGTCGTTGCCGCCGTAGAGGAACAGGCAGACGAGCGCCCGGTAGTCGCCGTCGATCGCGTAGTTGCTCTGCAGCGACGTCGCGGCGTTGAGCATGCGGAGATTCGCGATGGTCGAGAGCAGGCCGGTGGCGCCGAGGGCGGCGCAGACGCCCTGGCGCATGAAGGCGCGGCGCGAGAGGATGTGGGAGGGCTGGGAATGCATGGCGTGGGCGGCGTGGGGCCGGGTTACTTCTGGATGGCGTACTCGGGCGAGATCGTGACGAGGTTGATGGCGGTGCGCGCGCGCTCGTTGGCCGTGGTGGCGGGGATGCGCGTGACCGCGTCGATCACCGTCGAGCGCATGCCGGGCGACATCGACCCGCCCATGAGCAGCGTGTCGAGCCAGTCGACCAGACCGGCGGGATCGCCGGCGAGGGCATTGGCGGCGGTGAGATCCAGCGTCACCCCGGACAGGTTGCCGAAGGTCGCGGACCGCAGGGCGTTGGAGGTGAGCACGACGGTCGTCGCGGTGGTGATCTGGAACTCCGGGGCCACGAGATTGGCCGCTGCGAGGAGGCCCGGGCTGACGTAACCGGGTTCGAAGAAATTGAATACGGTCGACGCGCTCAGCGGCGACTGGCCGAAGTTCGTCGTCGCCCCCGGGTAGGAATAGGTGCCGCTCGTCCCCGGCACGGCGCCGAATGCGCGCCAGAGCGAAGCGAGCCGGACGAGTGGTTCGCGGAGCTTCCCGAACGAGGGATTGGCCGCGGCCGTGGCGGAACGTGCCTCGTAGTCGAGGAGGATGGCGCGGACAACGGCGCCGAGGTCGCCCCGCACGCCGGCGCCGTTGTCGTCGAACACGCGCGCGACGCGGTGGACGTAGCCCGGGCTCGGGTTGCTCGTCACCAACCGCTGGATCAGCTGCCGCCCGAGGAACGGTCCGACATTCGGGTGCTGGAACAGCATGTCGAGCGTCGCCTGCAGGTCGGACTCGCCGCTCGCGCCGCCGGGGATCACCCAGCTCTCGAGGACGCGTTTGTCGCCGGTATCGTGATACGATTCGTACATCTGCAGCGGGGTGAGCATGTCGCGCGTGCCGTAGAGGAAGTTCGGCGTGGTTTCGGCCGACGCGTAGGACCATCCGGTGAATACGTGGGCGAGGCCCGAGATCGTCTCCTGCGTGTAGGTCGGGATGGGCAGGCCGTGCGTGTCGAGCACGAGGGTGCCGTCGGGATGGAGCTTGTTCAGCCCGATGGAGAACAGCTGCATCACCTCGCGGGCGTAGTTTTCATCTGGATATATGCCACGGGCGGGGTCCGGCTTCTGGTTGCGCAGCATCGACAGGTAGATCGCCATCGCCGGGCTGCGCGTCACGTCCTCGAGCAGGGTGCGGAAGTTGCCGAAGGCGTTTCGCTGGAGCATGTCGTAGTACCACGTCAGCCCGAACGCCTCGCCGCCGAGGTTGTCCGACGCGTCCGAGACCACGAAGATCTCGCTCAGGGCGAAGGCCACGCGCTGGCGCAGTTGGTCGGGCGCGTGCACGGCGCGCTGCCACCAGATCTCCCGGCGGTGCTGCTGGCCCACCCCTGCGTCCGGGTTGGTGGCGCGAAGATCGAGGAGCTTCTGTTCGAGGGCGGGAAGGTGATAGGACGGCTCGAGGGCAAACTGCTCGTCCAGCCACGCCTGCACCCCGATGGCGCGCACGCGGTCGATTTCGGCCTGAGTGGGTCCGAACGTCGCCTGCTGCAGGAAGCGCGAGGCCTCAGCCGTCGTGGGCGCACCTCCCGGCAGGGGCGGCGGGGTTGAGGGTGCGACGAAATGCGACGTGCCTGCGGCGGCGCCAAGCTGCGCCCGCAGTTCGCCGCCCGGAAAGCTCGTGGTGTGAACGACGACGTAGATCAATCCACTGCGCAGGGCATCGGCGAGATCCGCCGCGGTGAGGCTGCCCGAGTCGCGCATCTGCCACGTGAACGACGTCACCTGGCCGTTGGGAAGGGAGCGGATCTGCGGCCCGGTCTGGCCGACATCGCCCACATAGATGTAAGTGGACGTCTGTTCCGCACTCAGTCCGGAGAATCGCAGGGAGACGACGGCCGTGCGCGCAGCCTCATCGAAGAGCATCGAAACAATGCCCGACGCAGGCGAGGCGACGCCCGGCTCCGGGCGAAGCATGCCGAGGTACAGCACCTTTCCCTCCTCGACGGGCGCGAAGGCGTTGAAGCGCGAGAGCGCGTAACCCGGCACGATCTCCGGCGCCGCATCGGCCGCTGCAGTGGGCCGGCGCCAGGCGACCGCCACGTGCGCGCCCGCGGCCGCGGGCCGGTGGACGATGTCGAAGTAGTAGGTGCGGCCGGCAGTGAGGGCGATCCACATGGACTGTTGCGCGGGATCGGCATCCCAGTGCGCCGCTGGCGAGGCCGCCGGCACGGCGGCCCGCCGCACGCGATCCCCCGGTTGCTCGCTGTCCGCGAGCCAGAACTCGGCCGGCCCGGAGGCCGAGATCCAGAAGGTGTAGTTTCCCGTCTCCGGGGCTGTGATGTAACCGCGGATACGCTCCAGCGCGACGCCGCCCGGAGCGTCCGACGCGAGCGAGCCAAGCGGCCCCCCGGGCGTCGCGTCCGCGGCGGGGATCTCGAAGCCGGAGGCGGCGGCGGTCCAGCGCTCCGGAACCGGCGCGGCCCCCGTGCTGATCACGGACAGGTTGAGCAGCTCGGCGCCGGTTCCCTGGGCGTTGACCGCGGTCAGGAAGATCGAGTAGCTGCCCGGCGCGACAGGCGTTCCCGAGATCACGCCTGTGGCCGGGTCGAGCGAGAGGCCCGGCGGGAGCCCCGAGGCGCCGTAGCTCCATGCCGTGGGCGCCGCGGTGATGCGGTAGTGGTACGGTCCGCCGACCAGCGCGACGTCCGCGATCGGGCTCGTGATCGCCGGGGCGACCGAAGTGGCCTGGTAGACCCGATTGGCGGGAAATACCGCGCGCGGCATGCCTGCCGCCTGCCACGAGAGGATCGCCGTGGCCGTGCCAGAGCTGTCGTAATACTCCATGCGCACGGCGTAGCGCACGCCCGCGGCCAGGTTGACCGTCGCCGTCCAGTCGCGCGCACCCTGGTTCACCCAACGGTCGATGAGCAGCTGGTCGTCGATCCAGAGACGCACGCCGTCGTCGGTGCGGGCGACGAAGGTGTAGGCCTGGGTCGTGTCGACCTGGATGTATCCAGTCCACCGCGCGGAGAAATTGTCGCGCGGCAGCTCGGCAGCCGGCGCATTTCCGCCCCAGGAGAAGTTGATCTCGGCATCGGTGCGCGTGAGGACAGGCGCACCGGAGACCGTGCGGTTGTTGAAGTACTCGGCCAGCCAGCCGGTGCCGGTCGGCGCGGTGGTGTCGCGGATGATCAGATGCGCCGTGCCGGTTCCAGCGATCGTGTACGCGGTCCCCGGCACGAGCGACACATCGAGGATCTCCGTCGGCTCCCACCGATAGTCGGTCCAGGCGCCGACGATGAACGTCGCCGAGGCCGATCCCGCCGGGATGGTGACCTGCGCCGGAACGCCCGTGTAATCATCGGGCGAGGCGGTGCCTCCGGACTGCAGGGCGACGCGGAGGGGCGACGAGAGGTCACCCGAGCGCATCACCATCACGGTCGCGCCGGGCGTAAGGCCTTCGGTGATACGCTCGTTGAGCGCGAGGATGGAGACTGCCGGTGCGTCCCCGCCCGCCGCGGGAGGCGGCGTGTCGCCGGGTCCCGGGGGCTCGAGGTCGTAGACCTCGAAGAGGACGACACCGCGCCCGGCGTCCGCGTCGTCGATGTGCACCGTGTAGACGCCGGGCGGAAGCGCCACCAGGAGTGCCGCGTCCCTGGAGGCGCGGTCGATGGGAAACGCGCCCGCCTTCCTGGCCGCCTGCTCGAGGGCGGCAGGGTCGCTCCCGGTGGCCCAGTCGTCATTCGTCAGGAGCGGTTCGCTTCCGCTGAACAGGCGCATGCGCGGGTTGCCGGTGGCCCCGGCGAGGCCGAGCGTGGCGAGCGACGGGCCGATGGCGCGCAGGAGCAGGCGCTTCGGCGCGCCGGGCGTGATGACGAACCCGCCGATGAGCAGCGGGTTCGCACCCCCGATCTCGCCGCGCAGCGAGACGTTCACGATCGCGGGTGCGTCGTCCTCGGGCCGCGCCGCGTCGTAGAGTTCGAGGAGCACCTCGCCCGTGCCGCCGCTCCGGCCCCGGGCATGCGCGGTGTAGATGCCCGGCGAGAGCGGGATGAGCAGGGCGGCGTCCTTGCTGTTGTTGACCAGGTTGAACGCACCGAGGCGCCGGTAGGCGGCGACCAGGTCGGCGTCGGCGCCCCACGTGTCATTGCCAAGGTCGTACCCGCCGCTCCTATACAGACGGAGCTCGGGATCGAGGACGTGCCCGGCCACCCCGAAGGGAGCGAGCCCCGGTCCGACCGCGCGCAGCAGCATCGTGCGGCTGTTGGTGCCGGAAAGGACGAAGCCGGCAATGAGCACATTGTCGCCACTGCCGGTGAAGGCGCGGGCCGAGATGTTGGACAGGCGGCCAGGCGCGGTCGCGGGAATCTGGGTTTGGGCGAATGACGGCGACAGGCCGGCGAGGGCCGCGAGGGCGGACAGGAGGGCGCGCAGATGAGTCATGAGGCTGAACTGGGTTGGCCGGCGCGCGGGCAGCATCGCGCAGGAGATACCGGCTCTCTGCGCCGTTCTAATAGTGAAGTTAAGCCCGCGTGATCGGGCTGCGTCGGATTTACGACTCAGTCAAAACCCGCTGGAGGGATCCACCGGGTCGCCCCGGGCCCAAGTCCCCGGGGGTGGCCGTCCTCCCGTGCGCCGCTCAACGCGCGCGGCGCGGGCGCGGCGCGAAGGGCCGCGCGAGCAGCGCCCCGGCCACGAAACCGCCCACGTGCGCCCACCAGGCGACGCCGCCGGAGAGGCTGGGCAGTGCGTCGGCGATGCCGTTCCAGATCTGGAATGCGAACCAGATCAGGATGAATACGAACGCCGGGATCGGAAGCAGCGGTGCGAACCAGATCGGCGTGAGCGTCACGATGATCGATCGCGGATAGAAGCGGAAGTACGCACCGAGCACGCCGGAGATCGCGCCGCTCGCTCCGATCATCACGGTGGTCGATCCCGGCGCGAAGACGAACTGCGCCGCAGCCGCTGCGATGCCTGTCAGCAGGTAGAAGATCACGAAACGCGCGTGGCCGAGTCGATCCTCGACGTTGTTGCCGAAGAGCCAGAGAAACCAGCAGTTGCCTGCGAGGTGGGCCCAGCTTCCGTGCAGGAACATCGACGTCACCAGCGTCGCCCAGGTCTCCGGTGGTGCGCCCGGCCGGAGTGAAGCCGGCACCAGGCCCCAGGTGCCGACGAAGCGCACGAGGGCCGGATCGGGCAGGGTGTATTCATAGACGGTGAGACCCATGCACGCGGCGATGAACAGCAGCACGAACACCGGCGTGCGGTGGTGCGGGGTCTCGTCATAGAGCGGGAGCACGCACCAGCCTGGGGGCAGGGCGCGGGCGGCGAAAAGCCGAAACCGCCGCGGCCTCTCGCGGCTTGCCGGCTCCGCGTCGAGCCGCCTAGATCACGGCATGCTCACCACCGTTGTCTTCACCGTGTTTGGCGCGGATCGCCCGGGTCTGGTCGAGGCCGTGGCCGGATGTGTGACGGCCCATGGAGGCAACTGGCTGGAGAGCCGCCTGCTGCATCTCGGCGGCCACTTCGCCGGGATCGTGCGCGCGGAGATCGACGAACCGCGCCGGGCCGGGCTGCTCGCGGGCCTGCGCCGCCTCGAGGACGGCGGCCTGACCGTGATCGTGCACCATGCCGGGGAGCCGTCGACCACGCAGGCCGCGCCCCGGGATACCGGCGCCGCACGCCTCGAGGTGATGGGGCATGATCGGCCCGGGATCGTGCGCGAGATCGCCAGTGCGCTCGCCGCCCGCGGGGTCAATGTCGAGGAACTCGCGACCGAACGCGTCAGCGCGCCGATGACGGGGGACCCGATGTTTGTCGCACGCGCGGACGTGCAGCTGCCGCCGGGCCTCGAGCCGTCCGTCCTGCGCGGTGCTCTCGAGAAGATCGCCTCCGACCTGATGGTGGAGCTGACGTTTTCAGCGAAGTAGGGAGATTCCCACTACTCGTCGCGCACGCGGGCGCGTCCGCCCTTGGTGATGGCGCGGCGGCGCTTGCCCTCGCGAAAGGCGCGCTTCACGCCGGCTGGACGGGGACGCTTCTGGCGGCGAAGCTTCTCGCGCGCGGCGCGCGCCGCAAGCCGCCGGCGCTCCTCGCTCCCGGCGACAAGTGCCTCGAGGCGCTCGCGCGCGAGCCGGCGGTTTTCCGCCTGCGAGCGCGTGTCCTGCACGCTGACGGAGAGCCCGCTCGGCAGGTGCGTGAGCGTGACGCGCGTGGCCACCTTGTTGACGTTCTGGCCGCCCGGGCCGGAGGCGTGGGAAAAGGTCTCGCGCAGATCGGATTCAGCCAGGGCCATGGTGGAGCGTCTCGCCGCGGATTGTCGCCGCCCGCCCGCCGGAGGCAAGCGCGGGCCGGTCGCCGACACCGGCCGCGGATCCGGACCGCTGCGCGCCGTCGGCGTCCGCCTTCAGGCCGACGCCTCGGGCGCCTGATGCTTCCTCAATTCCGGGGCGTGGCGCACGTCCCTGGCGTTGATGAGATAGATCGTCTCCTCCGCCACGTTGGTGGCGTGGTCGGCCACGCGTTCGATCGCCTTGGAAATGAATACGAGGTCGAGCGCGTGCGACACGGATGCGGGAGTGGATGCCATCCTTTCGGTCAGTTCGTCGCACAGGGCCCGGTTGAGTGCGTCGACCTCCGAGTCGCGGTGGCAGACGGCGAGCGCGCGCTCTTCCGTGCCATGCACGAAGCAATCGAGCGCGTCGCGCAGCATCTCGGCCGCGATCTCGCCCATCTGCACGACATCCACGCGCACCGCCAGGGGAGCGGCGGCGGCGAGATTGCGCACACGCCGGGCGATCTTCGTCACCTCGTCGGCTGCGCGCTCGAGTTCGTGGCAGGCCTTCATCCCCGTGAGCACGACCCGCAGCTCGGTCGCGACCGGCGTGCGCAGGCTCAGGTAACGGATCGCCTCGTCGTCGATGCGCACTTCCAGGTCGTCGATCTCGTCGTCGGCGCCGATGACGAAGCGGGCGAGGTCGGCGTCGCGCTCGGCGTAGGCCTTGAGGGCCAGGCGGAGGTTGGCGATGACCTTCTCGCCCATGCGGAACAGGTCGGAACGGAGGGTCTCGAGTTCGGTGTCGAAATAGCGCTTCATCCGCGGTGGTGGCGAGGCAGTGTGGTGGTCGGTCGGTTGGGGTCAACTCAGCCGAAGCGTCCGGAAACGTAGGCCTCGGTCTGGGTGTTGGCGGGATTCATGAAGATGCGGGAGGTCTCATTGTACTCGATGAGCCTGCCGAGGTAGAAGAACGCCGTGTGGTCGGAACAGCGGGCGGCCTGCTGCATGTTGTGGGTGACGATGACGATCGTGTACTGCTCGCGCATCTGGTGGATGAGCTCCTCGACCTTGCTCGTGGCGATCGGGTCGAGGGCCGAGCAGGGCTCGTCCATCAGGATCACCTCGGGCTCGACCGCGATGGTGCGGGCGATGCACAGGCGCTGCTGCTGCCCGCCGGACAGGCCGAGGCCGCTCTCGTGCAGCCGGTCCTTCACCTCGTCCCACAGTGCCGCCCCGCGAAGGCTGCGCTCGACCGCCTCGTCGAGCACGGATTTCGTAGTGATGCCGGCGATACGAAGTCCGTAGGCGACGTTCTCGTAGATCGACTTGGGAAACGGGTTGGATTTCTGGAACACCATGCCGACCTTCTTGCGCAGTTCGATCACGTCGACCGCGGGGGCGAACACGTCGGTCCCATCGAGCAGGATGCTGCCGGTCGTGCGGACGCCGTCGATCAGGTCGTTCATCCGGTTGATGCAGCGCAGGAGCGTGGACTTGCCGCAGCCGGACGGCCCGATGAACGCGGTGACCTGCTTTTCCGGGATGTCCATCGTGATCCCGAGCAGCGCTTCCTTGGCGCCGTAGGCGAGGCCCAGGTCGCGAATCCGGATCTTGGCGGGGTCGGCGGACGCGGGCGGGTTCGGGCGGACCTTGAGCGCATCGGCCGCGAGCGGCCGCGAGAGCGGCGCGGACCCGGACGCAGGTGAGTTCGAGGACATGGTCACGGTGGAGGCGGAGCGGGTGGAGGGAGCGTGCGTGGGGGCCATCAGAAGGCGCCGGTCTGATACTTGCGGCGGATGCGTTCGCGCAGGCGGATCGCGAACAGGTTGAGAAGGATCACCAGCGCGATCAGCAGAAGCGTCGTGGTGAAGACCATGGGCTTCGCCGCCTCGATGTTCGGGGACTGGAAGCCGACATCGTAGATGTGAAAGCCGAGGTGCATGAACTTCCGGTCCAGGTGCAGGAACGGGAAGCTCCCGTCAAACGGCAGCTCCGGGGCGAGCTTGACCACGCCGGTGATCATCAGCGGCGCCACCTCGCCGGCGCCGCGCGCCATCGCCAGGATCACGCCGGTGAGGATCCCCGGGACCGAGGCGGGCAGCACGATGCGAAGGAGGGTCTGAAACTTCGACGCACCGAGCGCGAGCGACGCCTCGCGCGCACCACGGGGCACGGCCGCGATCGATTCCTCGGTGGCCACGATGACCACCGGCACCGTGAGCAGCGCCAGCGTGAGCGAGGCCCACAGGATGCCGCCCGTGCCGAAGGTCGGCGTCGGCAGCATGTCGGGGAAGAAGAGCCGGTCGATGCCGCCGCCGATGAAGTAGACAAAGAAGCCGAGCCCGAACACCCCGAACACGATGGACGGCACACCGGCGAGGTTGTTGATCGCGATCCGCACCATCCGCACGATCACGCCCTGCCTGGCGTATTCACGCAGGTAAAACGCGGCAATGACGCCGAACGGCGTCACCATGATCGACATCAGGATCGTCATCATGGCCGTGCCGAAGATGGCGGGAAACACGCCGCCCTCCGTGTTGGACTCGCGGGGCTCGCCGAGCACGAACTCGGCCGCGCGGCTCGCGTAGTGACGGAGCCTGGCCGCGAGCCCCATGCGGTTGGGCTGGAAGGCGCGCACGATCTGCGCGAGCGGGATGCGCGCCTCCTGGCCGTCGATCGTCTCGAAGATCGCGACATAGTCCGTCGCGTGCTCCGACAGGAACGCCGCCTCGGCGCGCAGGCTCTCGTAGCGCTTCTGCAGGTCGGCGAGCCGGGCCCGGATCGCCGCCTCCTCCGCCGGGTCGACGCGATCGCCGCCCTCGGCCGCCCGGCGCCCCATCACGCGCAGGCGCAACTCCGCTTTCTGGATACGCGAGTTCACCGCACCGATGTCGTGCTTCTGCATCGCCGCGGAACGCTCGGCCAGCTCGCGGGTGTCGGGATGATGCCGGCGCAGCGAGGCCCATGCCTGGTCGCCCTCGGCCAGCACCGCGCCCTTGTGCTCGAGGCGGCGGAGGAAGCCGAAGAAGTCGCCGTACTCCTGGCGCTCGACCTGGGCTGCGGCGGGATCGGCCGTGCGGCCGCGTATCTCCGCATCGGGGATCCACATGAAGTCGTAGCCGTAGAGTTCGCGGTTGCCGACCTTGACCTGCGTCTGCGCCGCCTCGAGCAGCGTGCCATCGGCGGCGTGGCGGGCCGGCTGGTGCCCCGCGATCGATCCGAGCAGCGGGGGACCTTCCCCGCGCTCGAGCGTGACGATTCTGTCCGGCCAGAAGTAACCCATGCCGTTTGCCGTCACCAGCACGAGCAACCCGAGCACGAGGGCGAGCGAGAGCCCGATGGCCGAGCAGGTGAGCCAGATCAGGCCGTCGCCCCGCCTGAAGAACTGCGCGAGGCGGCGCCGCTGCGATGTCGCATGGAGAAGGGTCGAGTCCATGGCGTTCGATTCAGACGGCCTGGTAGCGCTGCCGCAGGCGCTGGCGCACGACCTCGGCGACGGTGTTGCAGGCGAAGGTCAGGGCGAAGAGGAGCAACGCCGCGATGAAGAGCACGCGATAGAGTGTCCCGCCCATGGGCGCCTCGGGGATCTCGACCGCGATGTTGGCCGAGAGCGTTCGCATGCCGTTGAACGGGCTGAAGCTGAGGATGGGTGTGTTGCCCGTCGCCATCAGCACGATCATGGTTTCGCCCACGGCGCGCCCGAAGCCGATCATCACGGCGGAAAACACGCCCGGACTTGCGGTCGGCAGGATCACGCGCCACGCGGTCTGCCAGCGGCTCGCGCCCAGCGCGTAGCTGGCGGAGCGGAAGGTGGCGGGCACGTTGGAAAAGGCGTCCTCCGAGATGGTGAAGATCACCGGGATGACGGCGAAGCCGAGCGCGATGCCGATCACGATCGCGTTGCGCTGTTCCACCTGCTTGCCGAACACGTTGAACGCCCACTGCCGGTAATCGCCGTCGAAGAACAGCGCCTCGATGCCCGGGCCGATCGCGAGGGCCAGCCAGGCCCCGGCCGCCACGAGCGGCAGCGCAAGAAAGAACTCCCAGCCGTCCGGCACCCGCGCGCGCAGCGGGCGCGGCAGCATGATCCACACGGCGGCGCCGCCGAGCACGACCAGCGGCACGAGCGGCAGCGCGAGGAGCGTGCCGACCATCGACGCCTCGAGCCTGGGTGCGAGCCACAGGCCGGCCAGGAACCCGATCACCACCGACGGCAGCGCGGCCATGATCTCGACCGTGGGCTTCACGAAACGCCGCAGGGCCGGCGACATGAACTGCGAGGTGTAGAGCGCGGCAAAGATCGCGATCGGCACGGCGAAGAACAGGCCGTAGAACGCGCCCTTGAGCGTGCCCACGATCAGCGGCACGAGCGAGAGCTTGCTCTCGAAATCGTCGGTGCCCCCGGTGCTCTGCCAGGTGAATTCCGGCTCGTCGTAGTTCTCGTAGTGGACCTTGCCGAAGAGCGTGCGGAACGACACCTCGGGATGCGGGTTGTGCACCCAGGTGAAGCGCAGCGATCCGTGCTCATCGAGCGCGAGCAGGGCCGTGAGCTTGGGCGCGTAGGCGAAGCGCGCCACGCCCGCGTCCAGGCGGTCCTCCAGGAGCGTGCGCTCCGAGGTGGTGAAATCGAGGTGCACGGTGCCGTCCGCCGCACCCACCGCGAAGCCCTTGTCGCGCGCCGACGGCTGGATGGCCGTGATCGCCGCGGGCAGCGACTTGAAGGTGTGGATACGCTGCAGCGGCTTGAGTACGTCCGTCGGGTCCTCGCGAACGCCAAACCACGACTCGACCCGTCCATCCTCGAACCCGATCAGCAGGGCGTTGTCGCCGATCGCGAAATCGAGCGCGGTGATCCGCGCCTCGAGCGCGTGCGACCGGAACGGCGCGGCGGCCGAGTCCTCGAGATAATACTGGTGGAGCCGCGGGGCCGCATCGGCCACGTGAAGCTTGTTGCCCTCGTCGTCGATGACGAGCGCGGTGATCGCACCGGCGAATGCGCCGCCGACCTCGCGGGCCTCCTCCGGCGGCTCGTCCTCGACGAAGCGGGCTGCGAACACGCGTCCGTCGGCGGTCGCGACCGCCAGGTGATAGTCGCCGCCGGAGTTCTGCCGCCCGTGGATGCGTGTGATGGCGACGCCATCGGCGACGGTCAGCGCGCCCACCTCGGCGGCCCGCGCGCTGACGGTGCGGCTGCCGTCCGCACCGTAGTCGGTCGAGAACACGGCCCGCGCGATCACGACGCGCCCGTCGGTCGTGCCGATGAAGAGGCGATCCCGCCCGGGCGTGCGGTAGGCGGCCGACGCGCGCGTGCCGGCCAGCGAGGGCAGCGGAAAGTCCTGTGAGACCGCTCGGGTGGATGTATCCACGATCCGGATCGACCCTGTGCTCGCGTCGACGTAGTAGACGAACGTCTCATACTCGTCCACGCCGAGGGCGAGCACGTCGCCGGCACCGCCGGCCGGCAGCCCGGGGAGGGGCATGTCGAAGACCTGCTTCTGCTCGGCCCCGCGGAACAACGGCAGCGCCTCGAGCCCGAGGAACACAAAGATCAGCGTGACGATGAGGATGATTCCGACGCCGCAGGTCCGGATCGCCAGGTCGGCGGCCTTGTCCACCAGTTTCACCCGCCGCGACGCCTTGCGCAGCAGGAGGTCGGCACGAGGCTTCTGGGCGGGAGCCGTGGGCGTGGGTGTCATGGACAGGATTCAGGGAAGGTCTACCAGCCCGGCGGGAGGGGCCGACAAGGCGGAAGGCGCCGCGGAGTGTGACAATCGTGTGACGGCGCGTCCGCCTTGAGGCGCAAGGGCCCGGCTTGCGGCCGGGCCCTTGGTGCGCGGGCGGAAGTCTGGACCGGGCGTCACTTGCACCCGGAAGTGGCGAGAAACTCCGCCGCCTTCTTCGCCGGCAGCGGGAAGTAGCCGTCCTTAGCCGCGTCATCCTGACCGTTCCTGGAGAGGACGAAGCGGATGAACTCGCGCACCAGCGGATCGGGACCGCTGGCCGGGTTCACATTGATGTAGATGTAGAGGTAGCGGGAGATTGGGTAGGTGAAGGTCTCGGCATTCTCCTGCGTGGCCTCGATCGGCCCGGCCTTGTCGGCGATGGGCACGGCGCGAACGCCCGAGGTGCGGTAGCCGATGCCGGAATAGCCGGTGCCGCCCAGTTCCTTTTCCACGCCCTGGACGACGGAGGCGGAGCCGGGCTGTTCCTTCACCGACCCCTTGTAGTCGCCGTTCTTGAGCGCGAGTTCCTTGAAGAAGCCATACGTACCGGAAGCGCTGTTACGTCCGTAGAGCGAGATCGGCTTGTTGGCCCATTCGCCCGTCAAGCCGAGCTGGCCCCAGGTCCCGATGTTCTGGCCGCCGCGCTTGCGCGTGGAGGAGAAGATCGAATCCACCTGCTGGACCGTAAGCGAGCGGATCGGATTGTCCTTGTGGACGTATACGGCAAGGGCGTCGATCGCCACGGCCACCATGCGCGGCTTGTAGCCGTACTTTTTCTCGAAGGCGTCGATTTCCTCGGCCTTCATCTTGCGCGACATCGGGCCGATCTGGGCCGTGCCGGCGATGAGCGCGGGGGGCGCGGTCGAGGAGCCCTTGCCCTCGATCTCGACCGTCACGGCCGGATACAGTTTCTTAAAGTCCTCGCCCCAGAACGTCATGAGGTTGTTCAGGGTGTCTGAGCCGATCGAGGCGAGCTTGCCGGAGACGCCGCTGACCGGCTGGTACTCGGGAAGGGCCGGATCGAGCTTGATCGCCTGGGCCGAGGCCGTGCCGGTCCAGGCGAAGAGGGCGGCGGCGGCCGCCGCGGCGCGAAGGGTGGTGGATCGTGTCATCATGGGAATGGTGTCGGTGTGGCGATGATTCGCGAAGGAGTTCAGAAGTTGATCTGGGCCTGTGAGCGCACGCCCTGGACGGTCGCCTTGGTGGCCGCGGTGGCGGAGGCGCCGACCGGGCGATCCTCGGTCTCGCCCCAGACGTAGCCGAGGGAGAGCTTCACGTCGTTGCCGCGCAGATACCAGGTGCCTCCCAGGTACGCCTCGCGCAGCGTATCCATCGATCCGCCGCCCGGCGCGCTGCGCACGGAGTCGGAGAGATTGATGCCCCGGCCGTCGGAATCGACGTAGCCGTAGCGTGCCACGAGTTCCCAGGCCGGGCTGATCCGGTAGGAGGGCTGGATGTAGAACCCCCACGGGTCGAGGGTTTGGCCGCTGGCCGCACCGTTGTCGACTTGCGCCCAGTAATACTCGGAGAGGAGGGTGAAGTTCTTCGCGAGCGTGACCTCACCGAAGAGGTTGAAGACCGTCATGTCGTCGGAGCGCGCACCCGTCAGGGCCGGGGTGCGGCCGCCCTGGTCGGGCAGGAGCCCGGCGGAGGCGCCGACCGCATAGCGCCCATCGGTGAACGTGCCGCGGTAGGCCGCGTGGGCCCAGTAGGCGAGGCCGTTGTTGGCGGCATTGCCCGAGCTGATGGCGTCCGATCCCGTCGAGGTCTGCTCGGGATTGGTGACGGCAAGCTGGTAGGAGAAGCCCTGCTTGGCGTTGCCGCCCACGGCCCAGGCGCCGATGCGGTATTTGCCGGCTCCGAGCCTGCGGCCGTTGTTCGACTCCACGAAGTAGCGGGTCACACCGGAGCGCTCGATCGCCTTGAGCGAGCCGCTCGAGACGAGGAACTCCTCGTAACCGATCGGCGCCTTGCGCAGGCCCGCGTCGATCGAGAAGGTGTCGTCGTACTTCCAGGTGATCATGGCGGCGTCGAAGAAGGTGCCGCCGAGATCATAGTTGATGTATCCGGAAAGTCCCTGCGCGAAGTTCGCCTTCACGCCGAGCCGGGCGCGGCGGACGAAGAGGTGGCTGGTCGAGGCCGGGTCGTTATCGACGCCGTCGATGTCGGTCGAGAGGCCGGCGTACTGCACCTGGAGGCGTCCGGTCAGCGTGACTTTGTCGAGAAAGCTTCCCCCGGCCGTGGTGACCATGGACGCGGTGTTGTCCTTGGCGACGTCGGCGCGGAGGTCCTCGGCCTCCTGTTCGGTGATGATCCCCTTGCGGGCGAGCATCTCGATCAAGGCGCCGTTGTCCTGGGCGCGGACGAATCCTGCGGTGGCGAGGAGCAGCGCTCCGGCGGCGAAACAGTGGATGGGTGGTCGCATACGATGGTGTGTGGCTGGTTTGGCTGTCCGGAGGCGCGAAGCCGTCGGACCGCCCCATCGTAGGGCTGCTCTGTTACAGTCCCGTGGCGGAGTTGTTACGTCGGTGACAACTTCGCGCCGACGGATCGTGTGCACAAAAAAACCGCGGTCCCGGGGACCGCGGTTCGCGAAGATCGAGGGCTCGGGAATCGTCCGCTCAGAAGCGCACCAGCGCGCCGAACGAGAGACCCCAGTTCGAATCCTCGTCGAGATTGATCTCGGTGAGGAGGCCCCAGGTCTCGTTGATGTCGAAGTCGGCCACGGCGCCGAAGCTCCAGACGCCCTCGTCCTCCGGCTCGTTGTCGAAGTAGTCGCTGTAGGCGGCATAGAGCCGCAGCGACGCCTTCTCACCGGCCGGGATCTCGACGCCCGGCACGATCTGGAAGACCGTGTCGTTGTCGGTGCTGCCGTCGACCTTCGTGCCGAGCCAGCCGGCGGAGACGCCGATGAACGGCTTCATGCCCTGGGCCTGCATGTGGTAGGTGCCGCCGAACATCAGGTTCTGCCCGCTGATGTCGATGTTCCCGAAGCCGAAGTTGGCTCCGGTATCGAGATAGCTGTAGGTCAGCGCCAGATCGATGCTGGTCGTGAGCGGCTGGTTGAGCGTGAGCGTCA
This sequence comes from Verrucomicrobiota bacterium, assembly GCA_023399155.1. GTDB lineage: Bacteria > Verrucomicrobiota > Verrucomicrobiia > Opitutales > Opitutaceae > JAEWQP01. The sequence continues at coordinate 255,877 of JAEWQP010000022.1, forward strand.
CGCCGCGTCCATTGTCGACGTCGTTATCGTCCGGGAAAACCCAGTCGAAGGTGGCGGCGGCATACCGCTCCCCGAGCAGACCGGCGGCGGAAGCGACCGGGAGGCTGCCCGTGACGAGCACGGCGGCGGCGACGAACTTCAGGATACGAGTGTTTGATTTCATACTTTGGTGGTTTGGTGAGCCGGCCGAACCGGTGACCGCGAAACGCCTCAAAGGGAGTCGACTCGCGGGCATGGCCTCAGGGTGTCGAATCCCAAGACCCCGGAACGCCCGGTCTGCCATCTGACCGCCCCGGAGCGCTTCAGTTCAATCCTCGTCTCCGACTCATGCATAGGCCCTTGATCATGAGCGGGATAAATCGTAAAAATCCTGTCCGAGCCACAGGCGCCGTCCCGATCAACGCATCCCGAAGGCGAAAAACAGGCGGTAGCTCAGATAGCCGAGCAGGCCGGTGATCGGGAGCGTCAGGACCCAGGCCCAGACGATGCGGCCGACCACACCCCACTTCACGGCGCCGAAGCGCTTCGTGGCGCCGACACCCATGATCGCGGTCGAAATGACGTGGGTGGTGGAGAGGGGAATCTTCCAATGCGAGGCGGTCAGGATCACCGCCGCGGCCGCGGTCTCGGCGGCGAAACCGTGGACCGGCTGGAGCTTCACCATCTTGTGGCCCATCGTCCGGATGATGCGCCAGCCGCCGCCCGCCGTGCCCGCCGCCATGGTCACGGCGCAGGACACGATGATCCAGGATGGGATGTCGGTGCCTTCCACACGGAGGAAATTGGCCCAGGCCGGCAGGTTCTCGAACAGGTTTCCCTGCGTGGCCGTGAACAGCGCGAGCGTCATGATGCCCATCGTCTTCTGCGCGTCGTTCGAGCCGTGGCTCAGACCCATGGCCGCGGCGCTGAGGATTTGCGCCTTGCCGAAGACGGCGTTGACGAACCGTGGCGTCGCTTTGCGCAACGCGATGTAAAGCAACGCCATGATCAGCATCGCGACGAAGAACCCGATGACCGGGGAGGAAAACATCGGGAGCACGACCTTGGGCCAGAGTCCGGCGAGCTTTCCGTCCTCGATCACCGACCAGTGCAGCACGCTCCAATGGCCCCCCGAGGTCGCGAGGGCCGCTCCACACAAACCGCCGATGAGCGCGTGACTCGAACTCGAGGGCAGGCCGAGCCACCAAGTAAGAAGATTCCAGAGGATCGCGCCGAACAGGGCCGACAGCACCGTGACCGTGGTGACCGCCGTGCCGTCGACCAGTCCGCTGGAAATGGTCTTGGCCACGCCCACGCCCCAGAAGGCGCCGATCAGGTTGGCCACCGCGGCCAGGGCGATCGCCTGGCGCGGGGTGAGCACGCGCGTCGACACGACGGTCGCGATGGCGTTGGCCGCGTCGTGAAAGCCGTTGATGTACTCGAACGCGAGGGCGGCGAGCAGGACGAGGAGGACGAGCGTCATGGCTGGCCGGCTCAGGAGTACTTCAGGACGATCTGCAGAACGATGTTTCCAGCGTCGCGGCAGCGATCGATCACCTTTTCGAACAACTCGAACATCTCGCGCAACGCCGCATATTCCTTCCCGTCGGCCGCGTGGGTGTAGACCTCGCGGATCAGCTCGAGCATCACCTTGTCAGCCTCGCCCTCGGCGTGCTGCAGGCGGCTGTTCGCATCCTGGACGGTCTCGAGCCGCGTGCCACGGCGCAACTGCTTGACCATGAATATCACGGCATCGGTCGCCAGCCCGATCAACTCGATCTGGCGGGAAAAATAGACCTGGCGGATGGGCCCGGGGTGGATCGAAACGCGCTCGACGATTTTCTCCACGCCCTTCGGGATGCGGTAAAGCGCGCGGGAAAGCGCCTCGATGTCCTCGCGCTCGAGCGGGGTGACGAACGTGCGGCAGAGTTCCTCCGTGATCTGGGCGGTGATGCGCTTGTCCTTGCGGCGGCTGAGCACAAAGTCGTCGAGATTCCGCCGCTTGGCGAGGTCTCCGATCGTCTGCAGGTAGTTGGCCAACAGCGTCGTGCTCGCCTTCGCCTCTTCGGCGCTGGCTTCGAGGAGGTCGTAGAACTTTTCGTCTTTGCCGAGGAGTTTACGCAGGGACATTTGCCTCACTCATACGTGACGCACATGCCCGGCGCGAAGCCGAAACGCGACGGATTCCCGGCGGCAGGCGGCCGCGGCTCAGGGCTGTCCTGTCTGGAAGATGCCGATAAACGGCTTCGGCACGATGGCCGCGGAGCGACTGTTGGAGGCTGGCAACACACGGGCCGCCCAGGCGTTGACCTCCTCGATGGTGATCGTGTCGAACAGGTCCTGCGACGCGGCGACGAGGTCGTCCACGCTCTGGGGGCTCTCCTGGGCACGGCTGAGATACCTGAGGAGAAACCCGTTCTCGAGAAACGCCCGGCGGATCTGCCCCTTGAAGACGCCGAGCGCGCCGGTGAATTCGCCCGGCTGGATGCCCTCCTCGGCCGCGGCCGCGCTCAGCGAGGTCACCAGTTCAGCGACGCGCGTCGATTCCCCCGGGGCGCAGTCGATCATCGTCTGCAGCAACCCGAAACCGGGGAAGCCGTCGAACTCGTCGTACTGCGTGCGGGGGCTGTAGGCCAGGCCGAGGTCGTCGCGCACGCGCTCGCGGATGCGGATGTCCATCACGCGGCCGAGGACATGGACGGCGATCGAGTCGCGCACCGTCGCCGCCTCGCGCACCGGCCACGTGGCGATGACCATGGCCTGGTGCTGTTCGCCGACGAACTCGATGCGCTTGAAGCCGGCCGGCGCGGTGACCTCGATCGGAGCCGGCGTCCTGGCCATCACCTTGGTGGCGGCGCGGACCGGGAGCGCGCCGAGGGTGCGCGAGACCAGGTCGAGCAGCGCCTCCTCGGCGATGTCGCCCACCACCGTCATTTCCAGGTATCCGCCGGTCAATTGCGGCTGTATCCAGTTGCGCACGTCGAGCACGCTCATGCCGAGATAGTTGTTGACCGTCCCCGAGGTGAAGCGCGGGTCGCCGCGAAAGAGGTGGTCCTGCAGCTCGCGCACGGCCTGGCCGATGCCGAAGCCGCCCATCGCGCGCTGGATCGCGGCCATCAGCTTCTGCGAACGGTGCACCGCCGTCTCGAATCGCGGCTTGTGCAGGAACTCCGTCACCACGCCGAGGAACGCCTTGAAGTCCTCGGTGCGGGTGTAGCCCCGGAAGGTGAAGGCGTCGTGGTCCTCGAGATCGAGCGAGAAGGCGAGCATGTGATCGTCCACGATCTCGCCGATCTGTTCGCTCGTGTAGCGGCCGGCGCCGCTGGCAAGGAGCGTCTGCAGGCCGAATTCCTTGATCGCGGGCTGGGTGCCCGGCATGTCGAGCACGCCGTTGCCCACGCGCACCGTCGCCATGACCAGCCCCGGCTCGTTGCGGCGGTGGATGTGGTTCACGCGCACGTTGTTTCCGAAGCGGTAGAGCTTCGCCTCGAGCTCGGGCACCTCGCTGCGCTCCACCACGGGCGAGGGCGATCCCCACTTCAGGAGCGTGAAGACGGACTCGTCACGCGTCTCGATGCGCAGGGTGCGCATCCGGCCCTTGCGCACCTCGGCCACGCGCTTGAGCACCGCGGCCTCGCCCCCCTTCACCTCGACCTCGCCGGCCACGTGAAAGGCCAGGCGCTCGAGGTCCCAGCTGTTGCGGAAGGCCTGGAGCAGTTCGGCCGGCGTCACGCGACCGAGCCAGTCGAAAAACGTCCGCCAGCCCTCCTCGAATCCCAGGTAGACGGTGTGCTCGGTGATCGAGTCAACCAGGCTTCCGGCGAGGCTCGTGGGATCCATGGTGGATGCCTGTTCCAGCATGAAGCTGGAGAGCATGCGGTAATGGCGTTTGCGCTGGTTGATCTCGCGCTCGGTAAAGCCCTTCTCGTAGGTCACGCGGATGATCTCATCCAGTCCCGTGACCGCGGCATCCCATCCCCCCGGCGGGCCCTCCGCGCGCGCCTCCGCCGTGTTCACCCCGGCGACCGACATGTAGTGCGCGCCGGCGCCACCCGGAAGCGTTTTCTCGACGCGGTCGGAGAGCAGGCTGGAGACGAACCGGCGAGCGTGCTCCTCGAGGTGGCGCTGGAGCGTGTCGGGCCGCGAGGGCGGCCGGATCGACGATGTCGCTGAAACGGTGATACCGCCCACGTCGGAGATCGGGAATACCGCGGCACGCAGCGCCTTGCGCGTGTCGAGCCTTCCCTCCTCGCGGGCCGGCACCGGGTCGGTGCGGGCCGGAATCGCGCCAAACTCGGTCCGGATGAGCGCCGTGATGTTCGCCGGATCGATGTCACCCACGACCACCACCACCGCCAGGTCGGGCCGGTAGCAACGATGGTAGAATTCCAGGAACTGCTCGCGCGTGAGCTTGCGGACATGCTGCGGCGTGCCGCCCGGACTGCGGCTTTGCAGCTTGTGGCCGCGGTAGACCAGCGGCCAGTAGGAGGCAAAGTTCTCGCCCGAGAGGCCGCCCGACCGCAGTCTCAGCTCGCTCAGGATGACGCCGCGCTCGTGGTCGATGTAGCCGCCGTCGAACTCCGCGCTGTCGGCGAAGTCGCGCAGGAGCATCAACCCCTGGTGCAGCAACTCCGGGTTGTTGTCGCGAAAGTCGAGCGAGTAGGCGGTGTAGTCGAAGGTCGTCACCGCGTTGACGTCGCTGCCGTACTCCATGCCGAGCTTCTGGAAGAATCCGACCATGTCCTGGTATTTGAAGCGGCGCGTGCCGCGAAACACCATGTGCTCGGTGAAGTGGGCGATGCCGCGCTCGGTCTCGGTCTCGTCGAGCGAGCCCGAAAGCATGACCAGGCGCATGGCGACAGTACCCGGCACGCCCTTGTGCGGCAGCAGCGCGTAGCGCACACCGTTCTCGAGCCTTCCCCAGACAACGCGCGAATCGGGCGCGAGCGAGGTGAACTCGTGCGCCCACTTGCCCGACCGGGGCCCCGGGATCTCGGGCGGCGCCGCCACGGCGGGTGCGAGGACGACGAGCAGCGCGAATGCGAGCAGGTTGAGACGGGGGCGGAACGGGGAGTAACTCATGTCGGTTCGGAGACGTGACGTCCGGCGCGGGCCGTGGGTTGCCGGACGTCTGAGAACGTGCGCGAAGCACCGCCCGGATCAAACGAATCTCGTGAAACCACGGCGGCAGGCCGGGCCTCGCGAGGCGATCGGTGCCGTCCCGGACGATCGACCCGCGGTGGGCGCGACACGCAGCCGGAGAAGCCGGCTTGCGCCCCGGCGGCGGCGTGTCGACACTGCGCCCGTGGCCTGGACCAAGCCGTTTCAGATGATCGGGCGCACCGGCGAAACCCTGTTCGATCGCATCCTGTGCGTCGTCGGCGCCGTGGTGTTTTCTCAGGCGCCCGAGTTCATGCAGCAGTACCTGCAGCGCCTCGGCGGCCATCTCGACGAGGCGGTGCGCCAGTTGCGCCAGTTCGAGCAGGTCGCGACGCAGGCGGGCGAGTCCGTCGCGACGTTCGCCGCGCGGGCGCAGGCCTCGGCCGATCCGGTGATGGCCCGCATGGGCGACATCGTCGCCGGCGCGATCCAGCGGGTTGACGAGCTGGGAGCCGCGGTGGCTGCGCTGCGCGACGCCGCACCCTGGTCGCGGCCCTTCGCCTTCGTCCGGCACGTCGACACCGAGATAGCCTCCGCGACCTGGGGTGTATTCAAACCTGCGGTACCGACCACCATCGAGGGCGCGCTCTACGCAGCCGCGGGCATGGTGGTGTTCCTCCTGGTCTACCACGGCCTGGTGCGCGCTCCAGTCGCCGCCTGTGCCCGCCGCATCCGGGCGCGGCGGGCCGACCGCGAGCTGCCGCGCCCCCGCACCGCCTGAGACGGATGCATGCGGCAGGCAAAAGGGGGAGCGCGCCCGGTCAGTCGATCCCGAACGCACGCCGCAGCTCGGCCAGCGCGGCATCCGGCATCGGCACGAGCGGGCCGAGCGGCCGGCTCATCAGCACCGCCTCGGCCGTCGCCTCGAGCACTTCAAGGCGGTCAAATGCCTCGAGCAGATCGCGGCCGATCACGACCGCCCCCTCGTTTTCGATCAGCACCACGGGCGTGGTGCGCAGCGAGAGGTGCCGGGCGATCTCCGCCGCCTCGCGCACGATGCACGCGAATGGAAGGCGCGGTGCGTCGCGCAGGACGAGGTAACTCTCGGGAATGGTCCGCGAACTCAACGCCGCGCGCGTCATGCAGAAGGCGCTGGCGTGCGACGGCTGTGCGCAGATGACCGCGCCGATGGCCGGGTCCTGGGCATAGAGCGCCGCATGCAACCGTGCCGCCCGGCTGGGTTGCTTGCCCGCCTCGGCCCCGTCAGCCGTCGCGCGGACGATGCCCGGGGGCTCGAGCTCGAGACGGTCGCGCCGGCGCGGCGTGACGAGAAAGTGCGTGGCATCGAGGCGCGCGGAAAGCGCGCCGGCGGTGCTGATGAGCAGCCGCTGGCGGTAGGCGCGCTGGACGAAGTCGCACAGCTGCATGCGCAGCGCCTTCTCGGTGTTTGAGACCTCCGCGGGTGGGAGTTCGCTGAAGAACGGCACGGGCTGGTCGCGCAGGACGGCGGCGTCGAGCACCTGCACCGGGCCGAGGGCCGCGGCACGCACGAGCGTCTGGGCCACGAACTCGAGGGTCTCGAAGCGCTGGAAGGCGTCGCGCAGGTCGCGGCCACCGATCACGACCCCGTGGTTTTCCAGCATCACGCAATCGGCGCCGGCGGCGAACTGCGCCGCGATGTTGCGACCCAATTCCTCGCTCCCCGGGCAGGCGTAGGGCGCGTAGGCGATGCGACCGCAGACCTCGAAGGCGTGCGTCTGCACCCGCGTGTCGGGCAGGATCCGGCAGATGCTGAATGCGACCAGCGCACCGGGATGGGCGTGCACGATCGCACCGAGGTCGGGACGGCGCTGGTAGATCTCGCGGTGAAACGGGAGTTCCGAGGAGGCGGGGTGCCGGCCGGCGCGTGAACCGTCCGGGCGCACGCACACCATGTCGTCCGGGTGCAGCCGTCCCTTGTCGACCCGCGAGGGCGTGATCCAAATCGAGCCGTCGGCATCGCGAATGGAAAGGTTGCCGCCCGAGGTCGTCGTCATGCGGTGGCGGTAGATCCGCTCCATCGTGCGGACGAGTTCGTCGCGAGGGTGCAGCCAGCTGGAATCCATGCACCGATCCAGCGGCCGCCGGTCCGGAGGGTCAAACTCCGTCGGCGCCGGCGCCCGGTGGACGGTCGGGGAAGGGGCGCCGTTCCGGCCCGGCCGAATCTCCATCCGGCGTCATACCCATCTGGTGAATACGCCGGGCGGATGAGCGAGGTAATCGCCCCCCGGGCCGCGACTCTGGGGCGGTGCTGCGAACGCGCGGGCGGTTCCCGGTCCGGGCGCAACTCCGCGCTCGCGCGCGCGGCCCGCACGCGTCTGGCTCGGGGCGTGTCGACGTCCGCGGAGTTTTCCCCCAGCACGCTCGCTTCTCTCAGCCTCGCCGGGCACGGCGGCGGTCTGGTGAAGCGCCTGGGCGGCTTTCGCAAGGACCGCCACACCGTTCCGGACGCGGCCAATCCGGCGACACAGGCCTTCTTCGCCCGGATCTGCGCGAACGATCTCGGGACGGAGGCGGAGGAGTGGTTCCAGCGCGCCCGGACCGGCTTCGGCTACAAGCGCGCGGACATCCGCCTCGAACTCGGTAGCGCCAGCGCGCTCCTGCTCGCCCGGGATTTCTCATTCGAAATCGCCTGGGCGCTCGATCCGCGCGATCCGGCCAGCTACACGATCACGCGAACCCTGCGCGATGTGCGCGAGGCGACGTTCGTCCTCGGTGAGGCGTGCGACGACGTTTTTGCCGGCACGTTCACCCAGATCGTCTTCACCTTGAGCCGCGGTGTCTCCGTCGAGTCCGTGATCGATGCCGTCGAGGGGCTCCCGGCCGGGAACGGATTCTCGATTGCCTATCCGGCAAACTGCGCGGAATGCACGCTGCAGGTCGCCGGCGTCGACGCCAAGGTGCGCTGCACCGGGGCGTCGCTCGAGCTGGATTTTCCGCGGGCGGGTTCGCCGCGCGAGTTGATCGAGGCGTTTGGTGCGATCCGGACGGCGTTCCGATTCACCGGGAGCGAGCCGCTCGTCGGCTTGGCGTAACAGACGTCGTCCACGCGCGCCCCGCGCCGTCGGGAAGGGTTTGGCTTTACCTTGATGTAGCGATAAATCAGAAGGGGCTCGTCATGCGCTTGCCTACCCTTCTTTCGCGTCTGGTTGCCCTCATTCTGTTACTGTCTGGCGCGCCCGCGGGTGCCGCGCCCTCCGGCGAAACGCCGGCCGGCCGCGAGCGCATCCTCTTCGATGCCGGCTGGCGCTTCGCGTTGGGGCACGCCACCGACCCGGCGCAGGATTTCGGGCACGCCACCGGCTTCTTCTCCTACCTGGCGAAGACCGGCTACGGCGACGGCGCGGCCGCGGCGGGATTCGATGACCGCGCGTGGCGCCGGATCGACCTGCCGCATGACTGGGCGGTGGAGGCACCCTTCGACCCGCGCGCCAGCCACAGCCATGGCTACAAGGCGATCGGCCCGCGCTTCCCGGAATCGAGCGTCGGCTGGTACCGCAAGCGCTTCTCCATCCCGCAGAGCGACCTCGGGCGCCGCATCCGCCTCGAGTTCGACGGCGTGTATCGCGCCGCGCGCGTGTTCGTGAACGGTTTCTTTGTCGGCGAGGAGCCCAGCGGCTACGCGGCGGCGAGCTACGATGTGTCGGACTATCTCAACTACGGCGGCGACAACGTCGTGGCCGTGCGCGTGGACGCCTCGATGGAGGAGGGCTGGTACTACGAGGGCGCGGGCATCTACCGCCACACCTGGCTGCTCAAGACCGATCCCGTCCACGTGGCGCAATTCGGCACCTGGGTGCGGACGGAGGTCGGCGAGGACGCGGCGACGCTCCGCATCGAGACGACGCTCGCGCACGAGGGCCGCGAGGACGCGGACGTGGCGCTCAGGCACGAGGTGTTCGATCCCTCGGGCCGGCTCGTGGCCGCGACCGCCCGTCCCGACACCCGGCGCCTTTCGCCCGGTGCGCGCGACGTCCGCGAGGAGCGGCTCGCGGTCGCGCAACCGCAGCTGTGGTCGATCGAGACGCCGCACCTCTACCGGCTCGAGACCACCGTGCTGCGCGATGGCGTGCCGGTGGATCGCCACGCGACGCCGTTTGGCATCCGCACGATCCACTTCGATCCGGACCTCGGCTTCTTCCTCAACGGAAAACGTGTCCAGATCAAGGGTGCAAACAACCACCAGGACCACGCCGGCATCGGCGTGGCGCTGCCCGACGCGATGCAGGAATACCGGATACGCGCGTTGCAGGCGATGGGCTCCAACACCTACCGCACCTCGCACCACCCACCCACGCCTGAGCTGCTCCATGCATGCGACCGCCTCGGCATGCTCGTCATCGACGAGGCGAGGCTCCAGGGCATCAATGAGTTTCATCTCCGCCCGCTCGAGCAGCTGATCCGGCGCGACCGCAACCATCCCTCGGTCATCCTCTGGTCCCTCGGCAACGAGGAGTGGGCCATCGAGGGCAACATCAAGGGCGCGCGCATCACCACGACGATGCAGGACTTCGCCCGCCGGCTCGATCCGACGCGCCGAACCACCGTGGCGATTTCCGGCGGCTGGGGCGGCACCTCGACGACGGTGGATGTCGCCGGCGTGAACTACATCCGCCAGGCCAGGGTCGACGAGCAGCACCGCCTCTTTCCCGAACAGATCATCCTGGGCACCGAGGAGACGACCACGCAGGGCACGCGCGGCGTGTATGTCGACGACCGGGCGCGCTGCCACCTGGCCCCGGTCGAGGATGGCTCGTCGGGCGGCAACGCCGAGCGCGGCTGGCAGTTCTACGCCGCGCGTCCATGGGCCGCCGGCGTGGTCTACTGGACCGGCTTTGACTACCGCGGCGAACCGGTGCCGTTCGGCTTCCCGGCGATCAGCTCGCAGTTTGGGATTCTGGATACATGCGGCTTTCCCAAGGACGGTTATTACTACCTGAAATCCTGGTGGACCGACGAGACGGTGCTGCACCTCTTCCCGCACTGGAACTGGCCCGGGCGCGAGGGCGAGGCGATCGAGGTTCGGGCGCACAGCAACTGCGAGGAGGTGGAACTGTTTCTCAACGGCGCTTCGCTCGGCCGAAAGGCGATGCCGGTGAACGGTCATCTCGCGTGGCCGGTCGAGTACGCGCCTGGCACGCTGCTCGCGCGCGGCTACCGCGGCGGAAAGGAGATCGCTGTCGCGCGCGTCGAGACCACGGGGCCGGCGGCGGCGATCGCGCTGACACCGCACCAGGCCACCCTCAGCGCGGACGGACGCGACGTGGCCGTCGTCACGGTCGAGATGCGCGACGCCTCGGGCCGTTTCGTGCCGACCGCCGCCCAGAAGGTGAACTTCGCCCTCTCCGGCCCGGGCCGCATCCTCGGCGTGGGCAACGGCGATCCGTCCAGTCTCGAGCCGGATGTCTTTGTCGAGTCCGTGGCTTCGCTGCCGCTCGGGGCGTGGACGCCGCCGGATCCCGCGGAGAGTTCCGGCGTGACGGTGTTCGAGGCGACGTTTGACGTGCCGGCGGTGCCTGCCGGCGGTTCGGCCGCGCTCCTGCTCAACGCACTGGGCCCGGTGCAGACGGTCACGCTCAACGGCCGCGAGCTCCTGCGCGACGCCGCTCCGAGCCAGGCGCGCATCGAGCTGCCGCTGGACGGGCTCGACCTGAAGCCCACGGGCAACACCGTGCGCATCGAGGCCACGCGCTTCGCCGAGTGGTCGGCGCGCGAGAGCATCCGCGAGACCCATCCCGCCTCCCTGCGCGTCACGACGCCGCCCGCACCCTGGTCGCGTTCCGTCTTCAACGGGCTCGCGCAGGTGATCATCCAGTCCACCGGCGAGCCCGGGGCGATCGAGTTGAGCGCATCTGCAGATGGCGTCCGCGCGGCGGTCCTCAGGGTTTCCGCCCGCTGACCCGTACCGATGGAGACAATACAGCCGGCGGCCTTGCGGGCCGCCGGCCGTTTGCAGTGCGGAGTCGAGTCAGGCCGCTTCTTCCCCGCGAAGCTCGCGGACGGGGAAATCAACGACGGCGGCTTCATCCGCCGGAGCCGGTGGCGTGTCGAGCAGCGAGCGGTCGTCGAGTTCGATTGACGCAATCGGCGTGTAGGAGAACAGGGTGATCTCGACCATGCCCCAGACGAGCGTCAGGATGAAGCCGAGCGTGCTTGGAAGGGCGAGAGGGCCGTGGGCGTAGACGCTCCACGCGGTGAACAGGGTCAGGGCCGGGCCGATGGACGCGGGAAGAAACGAACGGGAGGGGGTGCTCATGGCGGACGTGTTTCGGAGGTTTTGGATGGGCCGATACTAGCAACGCCTTGCGGCGAACACCATGGCCCGCCCGACCCGGGCCGGTCGGCCCACGTGGAGGTGGCACGGTGATGCCGCGCGAGGCGCTTCTCCCCGCGCGTGCTCACGCCGCCCCCGTGCATGCCGGTGCGCGCCGGCGATTGTGCGCGCGCAGTTGCGCCGGGCGTATTTGTGATTCAAGTGGGCGCGCAAGTCAGTCGATCAGAGTCTTGAGATACGGGTTCGATCGAGTCGGGAGACCGCGAGGCGGCCCAAAGAAACGCCGCCGTCGCGCGTCTCAGAAATCGGGAGTGGTTCAACGTCTGCGACAACACGGAGGAACGCTCATGAAACTCTCAGCTCTCCTGGCCCGGCGGCAGGCCCTGCTTCGGCAGTCTCATCTCGCCAATCTCGCATTCGCTCACCAGCGACTCGGGGAATTCGGCGCGCGCATCGCGCGTGCGCGGCTCCAAGGACCGGTGGTGCTCAAGCGCGCGGATCCGGAAAACGGACGCGAATGGCCGGTGCTGATCGCGCTCCGCGGCAGCCAGGCCGTGCTCGACGAGCATTTCTCCGAGGAGGACATCATCGACCTCGCGGACGTGATCGCCTACGCGCTCGACGCCCGCGATGCCGAGGTCGCGTTCGACCTGCGCGAACTCCGCACGCTCTTTCAGCTGCCGGTGCGGCTGGCGCTGGAGGAGGCGGGCATCTCCATCGACGAACCGCCGATGCTGCCAGACCCCTTCGGGGATTTCCTGGATTCGCGGTGCGACGACGAGGACGAGCGGTAGCCCCGTCCTGACCCGCGGCGGCCGAAGGCCCCGCGGGATGCGGGCGCTGTCGGTGCTTTTGTGATTCACAGCGCGGTCTTGCGGCCCTGTTCTCGGCGGGATGGGCCGCGAGACCTGCTACCGTTGCTTCTGGCCGAAGGCGCACTGCTGGTGCGGCTCGATCGTGCCCGTGCCCACGCGCACGCGCTTCGTGCTGCTCATGCATCCGAAGGAGTTCAAGCGGGAGAAGGCCGCGACGGGGCGCCTCACGCACCTGTGCCTCGCCGACAGCGAGATCCACATGGATCTCGCGTGGGACGGCAACGCCGCCGTGCAGGCCATCCTCGGGGACCCGCGCAACCACTGCGTGCTTCTGTATCCAGGTCCTGAAGCCAGGAATCTTTCCCGAGGCGAACTCGGCGCGGACGCGCTGGCGGGACGCCGGCTCGTCGTGTTCCTGCTCGACGCCACCTGGAGCGGCGCGCGCAAGATGCTCAGGCTCTCCCCGGGCCTGCAGTCGCTGCCGCGCGTGGTGATCACCGCATCCGCACCGAGCCGCTACGTCATCAAGCGCCAGCCGCAGGCCGGCTGCCTGTCCACGCTCGAGGCGGTGCATGAGACCCTGCTTGCGCTCGAGCGCGTCGGACTGGACCGCTACGAGCGCCCGGAGCAACTCCTACAGGTGTTCGACCGCATGCAGCAGTTCCACCTCGATTTCGCCCGCGATCCCGTGCGCGGCCGCCTGAGCCGCCATCATGCCACACCGCTACCGCGGGGTGTCGATCCGGAGCAGCGGTTCGCGGACCGCGCGCCCGCGGCGCCATCAAAGCGCCGCCGCTACATCCGCGGCTTGGATACGATGTAGGCCGCCCGCTGGCGGCCACCGTCGCGGGCGAATGCGAGCCGGATCCAGGGGCCCGTGCGCCGCGGGCCCTGCCCGCTACGATGCCGCTCCGGCTTCGCCCGGCGGGAGCAGCGGAGCGAAGAGCGACTTGTTCGACGACTTCATGTACGCCTCCCGGGCCTCGATCGTCCCGTCCTTCACGCGCGCCATGAGGCTGTTGTCCATCGTGATCATTCCGTCGGCACTGCCGCTCTCGATGATCGCCTTGATGTTCGCGATCTGGCCGGAACGGATCGTATTCGGAAGCGCCTCGTGCGGGAGGAGGATCTCGTGCACCGCACAGCGGCCCTTGGGGAGGCGCTTGCACAGCAGCTGGGCGACGACGCCGGCGAGGCAGCTCGAGAGCATCACGCGCACCTGGTTCTGCTCGTCGGCGGGAAACGTGTTGATGATGCGGTCGACCGTCTTGGCTGCGTTGTTCGTGTGCAGCGTGCCGAACACGAGCATGCCCATCGAGGCGCAGGAGATCGCCAGCTTGATTGTTTCCATCTCCCGCATCTCGCCGAGGAGCACGATGTCGGGATCGTGCCGCATGGCACCCTTGAGCGCGGCGGCGAACGACTCGGTGTGCTCGCCGACCTCGCGGTGCACGATCACGCTCTTCTTCACCGGATGCACAAACTCGATCGGGTCCTCGATCGTGATGATGTGGCGCGCGAGGTTCTGATTGATGTAGTCGATCATCGCGGCGAGCGTCGTCGACTTGCCGCTGCCGGTCGGGCCGGTCACCACCACGAGCCCCTCGCGCAGGTGGCAGAGCTTCTTCAACTGTTCAGGCAGCTTCAGATCCTCGAACGAGAGGATCTTCGCGGGAATCTGGCGGAAGACCGCGGCCTGGCCCCAGTAGTTGTAGAGGAAATTGGCGCGGAACCGCGCGAGCCCGGGGATCTCGTGGGCCAGGTCGAGATCCTTGCGTTCAAGGAAGTCCGCCCACCGCTTCTCGGGGCAGATCTCCCGGAGGAGCGATTCCATCGCCTGCGGCTCCAGCGGCGTGTCGCCGATTGGCGTGAGCGCGCCCGAGATGCGGGCCTTGGGCGGAAGGCCGACCGTGAGATGAAGGTCGGATCCCCCGCGCTCGAGCATGGTCCGCAGAAGCTGGTCGACGGCGGCCATGGTTCAGCAGGAGCAGGGCGGACGGCCCCGTGAAAGTGGACGATCGTTCATGACAAACGCGCGCGAATCACGCGGTTGGCGATGTTGGCATGCGCGGTCTCGGTGGAGATCCTGCGCTCCTGCCAGAGGTTGAACACAACCACGTCCATCAGGCACATGCCGTCGCGCGCGCCGGTTTCCATGGTGTTTCGCAGCCCCTGGGTCTTGCCCTCGCGCACGAGGTTCTGGATGGCGACGTTGCTCACGAGGATCTCGCAGGCGAGCACGAGGCCGCCGCTGGTGGCCGGGAGCAGCCGCTGGCAGACGATGCCGCGCAGGCTCTCCGCCACGCTGGCCCGGATCTGCGTCTGCTGGGCGGGCGGGAAGACATCGAGGATGCGGTTGAGCGTCGTGGCCGCGTCGCTGGTGTGCATCGTGCCGATCACGAGGTGGCCGGTCTCGCTCGCCGTGATCGCCATCTCGATGGTCTCGAGGTCGCGCAGCTCGCCGATGACGATCACGTCGGGATCCTCGCGCAGCGCTCCCTTGAGCGCGGTGAAGAACGACTTGGTGTGCGGTCCGACCTCGCGCTGCGTGACGTTGCAGCCGAGCGGCGGCTGGACCACCTCGATCGGGTCCTCGATCGTGATGATGTGGTCGGTGCGCGTGGCGTTGAGGTGGGCCACCATCGAGGCGAGCGTCGTCGTCTTGCCCGAGCCCACCGGGCCGGTCACGAGGATGAGCCCGTTGTGGTGGGAGAGGAGCTTCTCGAGCGTCGCGAGGTGCGCGGTGAACCCGAGGTCGGCGAGGGATTTTGTCTCCGGTGCGATGATACGGTAGGCGCCGGCCGCGCCGCCCTTGTGGAACATCAGGTTGACGCGATAGCGCTCCTGGCCGCTCAGCGCCAGCGCGAGGTCGTAATCCTTGCGCAGCAGGTAGGTTCGCTTCTGGCCGGCGGAAAGGAGGGCGACATTGAGGCGCAGGGCGTCGTCGGGTGTGAGCAGATACTCACTCAGGGTGACGATCTCGCGGTGCTTGCGCAGGAAGGGACGCGCTCCCGTGCAAAGGTGGATGTCGCTCGCGCCGAAGCGGGCGGTGATGCGGAGCAGTTCGCGCAGGCCGGCGGCGAGATCGTCGTCCGACATGGCCCCGATCTCGTCGAACACGAAGGGCAGCGCCGGCAGGCCCGGCGGCGGTTCGGCCCGCGGCGCGCGGGGCACAAAAGGATCCTGCGGCGGCCCCTCGCCGCCGGACCGGGCGTGCGCGATGTTGGCCAGCTCCTCGAGCAGCGGGAGATCGGTGACGACCCCGGTGTTGAGCAGGTGTTGCGCGTAGCCGAGCAGATCCGCGGCGGGTCCGACCTGCTCGAGGGCACGCCGACACTGCGCGGGGCTGGAGAGGCCCTTTTCGATGCAGAGCCAGGCGAGCCAGCGGATGCCGTTGTTCATGTCATGGAGCGGTTGGGATCGCGGGGAGACCGCGAGGGGCCGCGCGACGGAAAACTTGTCCTCACAACGGCCGCAAGCGACGATTCTGGAGTGTTTGTTGCGCCCCGGAATGCGGTGCGTGTAAAACGCTGTAACACGCCGTGCAGCCCGCCCGGGCGGCGGGCCGGTCAGGCCGCGCGCCCACGGGCGCGGGCCAGCGCGGTCTTGAGGCTCGCGGAGTCAATCGGCTTGGGCAGCAGGTCCGCGAACCCGGCGCGGCGCAGCTGCTCGGCGTCGAGGGTGGAGGCATACGCCGAGAGGAGCACGACCGGTGCGCGACGCCCCGAGTTGAAGATGCGCTCGCCCAGCTGCATGCCGCCGAGCTGCGGCATGGTGAGATCGGTCAGCACGATGTCGAACTGCGGATCCGCGTGCATGAACATCTCCCAGGCCTCGATCCCCTGGGTCGCGGTCACCGCGTTGTATCCAAGATTTGAGACAAGCCGCGCCACGACCTTGAGCACGGCTGGATCATCGTCGACCACGAGCACGCGGCACCCCGCGGGCGGCGTCGACTCGGGCGCCGCCGTCACGACCTGCTCGGCGTGCAGCGGCAGGTAGACGTGGAAAGTCGCGCCCTCGCCGGGCGGGGAACTCACGCCGACCGCCCCCCGGTGGCGCAGCACGACGCTGCGCACGACGGCGAGCCCGAGGCCGGTGCCCTTGCCGGCGGGCTTGGTGGTGAAGAAGGGCTCGAATATCCGCCCGAGGAGTTCAGGCTTCACGCCGGGACCGGAGTCGCTCACCGCGAGATGCGCGTAGCGTCCCGGGGGCAGCGACTCGCTGCCGGGCCGCCCGTGGACCGGAGCGGTGACGGCCTCCAGCGAGAGCGTGATGCGCCCGGGCGGATGGATCGCATCGGCCGCGTTCTTGGCCAGGTTGAACACCACCTGCTTGATCTGTGTCGCGTCGGCGAGCACCACATCGTCGTCGCCGGTCGTGGATACATTGAGATGAATCGACTTCGGGAGGGCTGCACGCAGCAGCTGCAGCGAACTGCCGAGGATCTCGCGCATCGCCACCGGCTGCAGCGACGGCTCGGCCTGGCGGCTGTAGACGAGCAATTGCTTGACCACGGCCGATGCGTGCTGCGCCGACGTGAGGGCGAGGTCGAGGTTTTCCCGGTTCTCGCTTCCCAGCGGCATGTCCTCGCGGACCATGCTCAGCCATCCGGTGATCGTGGTGAGGCAGTTGTTGAAGTCGTGCGCGATGCCGCCGGCGAAATCGCCCAACGCCTCCATCTTCTGCGCCTGCACGAGCTGGTCCTGGAGTTTCTGGCGCTCGCGATGCGCCGACTCCCGTTCCTCGCGGCTGCGCGCCAGGGCGTCGAGCATGCCGTTGAGCGCCTCACCGAGGTCGGCGATCTCGTCGTCCCCCCGCACCGGCACGCGCGCCGAGAGATCGTGGGTTTGTCCCACGCTGCGCACCGTCGTGTGCATGCGTTCCAGGCGCGAGACGACGGCACGCCCGAGCAGCGTATGGAACAGGACGCCGCAGAGCAGGGCGATGCCGGCGGCCTGCGCGACGATCAGCCAGACCGTATTCATCGCTTCCTGGCGGATAGGCCGATCGAGCGTCAGGTGGATCGTTGCAGCGACGCGGCCGTCGAGCGCGTGCACCTCGAGATGGAGGACGAGATTTTCGCCGGCCTCCACCGCCGTGACGCCGTCGCGCCCGGTCGCGGCGAATTCGAACTCACGCTCCTCCCGGGGAGCGCCTGACAGAGGGTAATGAACGGAGAGTGGGAGCTGGGCGGTTTCGTGGAGTTTCTCGATGAAATCGTCACCCATCTGCCGGGCGACGATCATCGCGCCGAGCGGTCCGGAAGGTCCGTCCGGAAGGACGACCGGCACGCAGGCGATGATCCAGGGAATCGGCCCGACCTGCTTGATGCCGACCACGCGCGTCGCGCCGCGCGGATCGCCCAGAACCATCGCGACCTCGCCGGAAAAGCCGGCGACGAACCCGGGCATCGGCGCATCGGTCTCGCTCGTCTCCGGATCGCGGAGCACGCCGCCTGCGAAGCGTCCGTCCGGAGCGAAGACCAGCATCGCGTGCACCTTCAGATTCTCGAGTGAGGAGGCGACCCAGTTGGCCTCCTCGTACCCGGGCATCTCGCCGCGCGCATACTGCGCCGTGTCGATCCACTCGCCGTAGTCGCGCGCGATGCGGCCGATCTCCTCCTGTTGCAGGTGGATCAGGGCGAGCACGCGGTCGGCGTCGCGCAGGGCCTGGTCATGCTCCAGCCGCTCGAAGCTGCGAAGGAACGTCTGGCTCCCGATCGCCACCATGAGCACGACCATCACGGCCATCGCTGAAACGACGACGAGCCAGGTTTTTGTCCGCAGTTTCATGAATAGGTGCTTACGCGTGAATCGTCCCGGCGGGCCGAATCCTGACGGAGGATTGCTGGGAAAATGCCTGCGGCGTGCATGCTTTCCGAGGCATGCGCTCCGGGAGACGGCAGCAAACTGGAGTGCGGGCAGCCGGGATCGCCCGGCGCCGGGGTGGGACGGCACTCACTCGGAACGACGCAACAAGGCTGCGGTGCACCAGAGCACCGGCGCCTGCCCATGAAAATCGCCCGTGCTGCGCGGCCGATCGAGGTAGTATTGCCGGTCGTTCTTCGTGCCGGTGCCGACGCACACCTCCCGGACGTCGGCGCGTTCGTCGATGTAGGTCGCGAGCGCCAGCCAGGCGCGCCGCGCCGCCGGTCCATACGTCGCGGGATCGAGCCAGCCGTGCTTCACACCCGTCACGAAGGCAAAGGTGAACATGGCTGTGCTGGAACTCTCGGGCCAGGATTCGGGTTGGTCGATGAGTTGGAGCCACATGCCGCCTGCGCTCTGATGTTCGAGCAGCGAAGCCATCATCGCGCGATAGCCGGCGAGGATGCGCGCGTGATGCGGGTTCGTCTCCGGCAATTCCCGCAGCAATTCGCTCATGCCGGCCGCCATCCAGCCATTGCCGCGTCCCCAGAAGAACGGCGTGTCCGGAGCATGGAAGAACAGGCCATTGGGCCGCTGCAGGGCGTCGAGGTAGGCGACCATCTCCGCCGCTGTCCGGTCCAGGTAATGCGCAGCGCCGGTCGCGCGATACGCCTGCGTCTGGAGCGCGGTGATCATGTACATGTCATCGATCCAGAACCGCGTGTGCCAGGTGAGGCCGTCCGCCCGCGGTCGGTCCCACTGTCCGTCGGCAAAGGCCAGCCCGAGCACACGGTGCCGTGCCTGCGCCTTCTGGATATAGAGTTCGAGCGGCACCGTGCCGAACACGGCATGGTCGACATGGTCAATCGGTGGCACGTAACGCTGCTCGGGTCCGAAGAGCGGCTCGAAACGCTCAGCCAGCTGTGCAGTCAGTGCCTCGTCCCCCACCGCGTCCGCGAAGGTGAGTGCTCCGTACCAGGTGCACACTTCCGCATAGTGGATCGTCCCGCTTGAGGGCAGGAACATGTGCGGTGACTCGAGAAAACGCGCGGAAAGCCGGGAGCCGATCACGCGCGGGTCGGCGGACTCTGGCCAGGCGGCCAGCGCGTCGGGATCGGACGGCGACGCCGGCGCCGCACATGCCACGACTCCGGCGAACACGCCGCTGAGGACCGTCCGGGGTAGGTGCATGAGGCAGTCGTGGACGAAACCTCGCGCGCTGTCGGCCAATTTCCGCGGCGAAAGGCAGACGCCCCGCGCCACCACGCGCCGAGTCTCCGGCGCGGGGCATCCGCGGTGCGGCCGGCGCGTCGCGACCGCGCCGCCTCACGCCGGTGAGCGCGACCCGGCCGGGCGGCCACCCACCGTCGACACCGCGGCCTCGATCACCTCGTCGGGCAGGCCGACGAACACGAGCAGGCGCCGCAGAAAGCGCTGCTTCGTGGGTGTATCCAGATTCATGATGGCCCAGAAATGCGTGCCGGGGATCTGGCGGGCCTGATTGTGCCGGCAGGTCTCGCGTATCTCCTCCGCGCTCAGGCCGACGTAGCGGCGACGGCTCTCCAGATGACTCACGAAGTCCGAAAACTCCGGCCCGTGCTGGCTCGCGACCCAGGCCAGCAGCGCGAGGAACCGGTCGGCGTCGGTGAACTTCACCCGGAACTCCGGGCTGAGGGTGTAGGCGATCAACGGGTGGTCGCGAATCGCGTCATCCGAGGCCGCCGCCAGAGCGATGATCAAATCGTCGACCGTGCAGCCACGCGCCCGGGCCGCGCGTGCGAGGGTATCGGCCGTCTCCCGGCTGATGGTGAGGTGGGGCATGAAACAGGTTTAACCGGTTTAAGCGGTTGCGCAAGCGCTGGCCCAGGTTTTTCAGAGCAATCCGGCCAATCCGGTCACAAACCTCCTGGTTTCAGAGGCCTCCCGGCATCTTTAGGAAGTCATCGAAAACCTGAGACCTCGTCGACATGGCCGACGGATGGCGGATTCACCGGGTCGTCGGGCAGCCCTGCGAGTTGCGCTGAACGTGGTTTCCACTGGGCCCAACGAAAGGACGGAGGTGCTTTCGTATCCGTTCGGCAATCTCCGGATCGTGCTCCGCCTTGGAAGCTTTCTGAAGACCTGGAGATTCGCCGCGGATGCTCTGCGGGTAGGGCGAACCGACCCCGCTGAGCCGCGGCTCGGCCGGAGGCCTCGCCCGATTCGAGACAGGCTTCCGAGGCCAATAGGCTCTCCCGGTGACTGTCGATCAATCCCACGCTAGACCCGCACAGGCGAGCACCGCGCCGGGCGGCACGTCGATGCGGAACTCCGTGTCCAGCACGGCATTCAGCTCTTCCAGAGTCGCGAGGGTGCGCCTCCGGACCGAGCCGTCGACTGAGCGCACGGAGAACTCGCGGTTGAACAGGGCGTAGCGCGTGAGGCCGTCGGCGCGCGCGGCCATCAGGTTTTGACGGAACCGCGACGCGGGATGCGCGCTGGTGAACCAGTTCGCGACTTCGAAATCGATCGGGTACGCCTCGTCAAGGTGCAGCACGTAGACATCCTGCCACGTGCCCGCGATCTGCACCTGCTGGAGCAGATTGCGGCCGTGCGGCACGAGCCGCCGCGGCTCGAAGCGCGTGGTCTGCACTCCCGCGGCCTCCAGCGACAGGGGCGCCATCAGGCCGATGCCGCCGAAACCGGCATCGGCCAGCCACGCGTGCCCGTCGATCCGCACGCGCAAGGCCATGTGGGTCTGCGGCGTCACGACGCCGGGCGGGACCTGCCAGCGCACGCGGGCGAGCAGCGGTGCCACGTCGAAGCCCAGGGCGCGGAGCGCCGCGAGGAACAGGCCGTTGTGCTCGAAGCAGTAGCCGCCGCGACGGCCCTCGACGAGTTTCCGCACCAGCGAGGGCACATCGAGCGCGATCGGCCGGTCGAGGACCACGTCGATGTTCTCGAACGGGATGGCGCAGGCATGGCGCTCGTGCAGGGCACTGAGCGTATCCAGCGAGGCATCACAAGGTCCGGAATGGCCGATCCGGTCAAGGTAGGCGGCGAGTGGGAACGTCGGGTCCGACATGTCGGCCCCACGCTGTGCGTGAGCGGCGTCTGCGGCAATCCGTACCCGCGGGCCGGCACCGGGCGGCGCCTCTTCCGCGGGGGGAAGCGCGGACGCCAGCCCGCCGCGCCGGGAGAAGGTCGCCCTTCACGCGCCTCGGCGGAATCGTCGATTCAGGAAGGCGATGCAGAGCTGCTGCGACCGCTCTTGCGCGGCTGCGTGAGCGGCTCGGCCGAGAGCGGACGCTCGGGCGGCACGGACTTTCCCTCGGAGACGAGCGCGCACAGGTGTTGCCGTGCGCGCTCGGCCAGGGCGTGCGCATCCACGGACGGTGCGACCTCCGCGCGACTCGTCTCGAGCACGGTGGCGATCTGCGCGCGGGTGACGGTGGGGAACTCGTTGACGAGTTCGTTCTCAAGATAGGCCAGCAACTCGTGCGGCCGCGGGATGGCGCCGCGATCCCGACCCGGTTCTCGCGGATTCTCAGGCATGGGGCATTTTCGCTCCGCTGGAGTCCCTTCGAAATCGGTGGGACCTCCCAGCCGCGACCCGGGAATCAACCGGGCGCCGGTGCGATCAGGATGGCACGAAGGTCGTTCACGTTGGTGCGGGTCGGACCCGTGACCACGAGATCGCCCGCCGCCTCGAAGAAGCGCAGCGCGTCGTTCGCCGCCAGGCAGGCGCCGGCCTCCACGCCACGTGCGCGGGCCCGTGCGAGGGAATCGGGCCCGGCCAGCGCTCCGGCGTTTGTGCCCACACCGTCAATACCATCGGTGTCGATCGCAAGCGCATGGATGGCAGGATGCGCCTGCAGCGCGAGCACTGCGGCGAGGAGGTACTCGGTATTGCGACCCCCGCGGCCGTTGCCGCGGAGCGTGACGGTCGTCTCGCCGCCGGAGAGCAGCACGCACGGCCGCGTGCGCCCGTCGCCTGCGGCGGCGAGGGCGAGTGCGCGGGCCGCATGCTGCGCGCCGAGGCTCGAAGCCTCGCCCTCGAGCGCATCACCGAGGATCACGGGCGAAACCCCGGCCCGGCGCGCGACCTCGGCGGCGGCCTCGAGCGTCCGGCGGGCATGGGCGATCACGCGGACCGAGTTTCGGAGAAGCCGCGGATCGCCCGGCTTCGGCGTTTCATCCCCGGCGAGGAAAAGATGCTGCCGCACGGGGTCCGGTGCCTCGACGCCGAACCGCGCGAGCACGTCTCGGGCATCTGAATACGTGGTCGGGTCGGCGACGGTCGGCCCGGAGCCGATCACGGCCGGATCGTCCCCCGGGACATCGGAGATCGCGAGCGTGACGACGCGTGCGGGCGCGCACGCGGCCGCGAGCCGGCCGCCCTTGATCGCGGAGAGGTGCTTGCGCACGGTATTGATCTCGCGGATCGATGCGCCACAGCGCAGGAGCGCGCGGGTCACCCCCTGCTTGTCGGCGAGGCTGAGTCCGCGCGCGGGCGCCGCCAGCAGAGACGAGGCGCCGCCGGAGAGCAGCGCGAGGACGAGGTCGTCGGGCGTCAACCCTCCGACCATGGCCAGCACTCGCTTGGCGGCGCCGAGACTGGCCTCGTCGGGCACCGGATGTGCCGCCTCGAGGACCTCCACGCGGCGGCAGGGCACCGCGTGGCCATAACGGGTCACCACCAGACCGTTGAGCGGGTGCGCCGCCGGCCAGTGATCTTCCACCGCGAGCGCCATCTCCGCTGCGGCCTTGCCCGCGCCGATGACCACGGTTCGTCCTGCGGGCGGGTCGGGGAGATGCGGGGGCAGGCACGTGCGCGCTGCGGCCGAGTCAATGGCGGCGTGCGCCATCGCAAGAAGCAACGCGCGCGCCTCGGCTGTGGAGAACGACGGCAACGATGGACCGGGCACCGTCCGCCTATGTCGCATTCGGGCCCGCCGGGCGCGAGTCGATTGTCAGGTCAGGTGCCGTGAGGACGCGGTCCGTCCGGGAGTTCGGTCATACCCCGGGTCGGCGGGGCGGGCGGAAGGTCGCGCGCCCCCCGCGGGTTTCCGAGGCGCTCGTTGTTTTCCATCGCCGACACGGGGGTACTTTCCCCGGCGAGGATCCCGGCCAGCGCGGATTCCAGGAACCCGTCGATGAACGTGCGCGGCCGCCCGACGCGTTTGGCGATGCCATGGATCAGCTCGTCCTCCTCGCCCTCCCTCCAGGCGAGCGGCCTGTCACCAAGGAGAGGGAAGCGCTGGCGTAGTTGGGATTCGAGTACAGGCCAGTGGAGCTTGAGAAGGGCGGGATCCATGTCGTCGATTCGTTGCCCTAATCTACCCCCGTGGTCCCGGGTGTCGCCCGGGGGTGGGCCCGGTCGCTCCACCCGATCGTCGCCGGATGGTCGGCTTCCGGCGGGGACGAGTCGCCGCGGGGCGCGCTGGCGTGCCGCGTCCCGTCCGGGGACGCTCCTTCATTGCGCCCGCTGTGTCCGCCGGCGTTCAGCTCTCCTGCCGATCGCGGTCGAGCCGTCCGGCTCAATCCGCGCGCAGGGCCTCATTCGGAGGCGTCAGCGCGGCCCGGCGCGATGGCAGGTAACTCGCGAGAAGCACCACCACGCCGACGACCGCGGCGGTGCCGGCGAGCACGAGCACGTTGAAGGAGGAGACCTCGTAAAGCATGGAACTCATCAGGCGCCCGACGAAGCCCGCGACGATCAGGCCCAGTGCGAGCCCCGCGAGCATGAGCCGGATGCCGAGTCCGAGGAACTGACGCAGCACCTGTTCCGGCTGTGCACCGAGCGCCATGCGCACGCCGATCTCACGGCGGCGCTGGGCGACGGCGTAGGCGAGCACGCCATAGATGCCGAGAGCAGCCAGGGCGAGGGCCACGCCGGAGAAGATCCCGGCGAGGATCATCGGCGAACGACGTGTCACCAGCGTATCCGCGATGCGCATCTCCATCGTCTGGAGTTCGTCCAGCGGCAGCCGCGGATCGATGCGGGCGAGCGCCTGCCGCACGGCGGGCCCCGCGGTCTCGGGCGCGAGCAGGGTGCGCACGACCATGTAGCTGTTGAACGGTCCGGCGTCCTCCCGGTAGGGCATGAAGATGGCGCCGGCTTTCTCGGTATCGGCAAGGTCGTTGTTCTTCATCGTGCCCACCACGCCGACGATCGTCAGGGCCGGCACGCCCTCGATTTCCGGCGGGCCCGGATAGATCACCTGGCCCAGCGGGCTCTGGCCCGGCCAGTAGATCCGGGCGAAATCGGCATCGACCACGCAGACGCGGTTCTCGCCGCGTCCGTCAGCCGCGTTCAGCAGCCGGCCCTCGTGCAGCGGTATCCCCATCGCTTCGAAGAAGTCGCCCGACACCTGCCGCGAGTAGTGCGTGCGAATCGCCTCACCCGGTTTCAGTTCGTAGCCTTTCACCCAGATGCCAGTGCGGTTGTTGTTGCCGGAGAGCGGCAGGGTGGTGGTCAGGCCAACCGAGGCAATTCCCGGCGACGCACGCAGCTCGTCGAGAAGGCGTTCTGAGAAGGCGAAGCGGTCCTGGTTCTCGCGATAGTTCTGCCAGGGAAGCACGACCTGCGCGGTGAGCAGACGGGCGGCATCGAATCCCGGCTGGACGCGCAACACCCGTTCGAAGCTGATGCCGAGGAGGCCCGCGCCGACCAGGAGCACGAAGGTGAGCGCGATCTGCGCCGCGATCAGCGTGTGGCGCAGGCGGTGGGTCGCGCGCGTGGTGGTGCCGCCGCGCGATTCGCTGTTGAGGACCGGGGCGAGCTTGCCGCTGAGGTTGAACCAGACGAGCGGCACGGCCAGGAGCAGGCCGACGACGATCGCGGCACCGAACGCGGCGACCGCAACCATCCCGTCGAAGGCGATGGTCCCGCCCAGGGGCATGCGATCCGTGCCGAGCGCGGTGACCAGGCGCAGGCTGGCGACCCCCAGGCCGAGCCCCAGCAGGCCGCCCGCGATCGTCAGCAGGAGTGTCTCGAGCACGACCTGCATCGCGACGTGGCCGCGGCCTGCACCGAGGACCTGGCGCAGGACGAGTTCGCGGTGCCGCGCGGTCGCCCGGATGAGGAGGAGGTTGGCGAGATTGACAACGCCGATCAGCAGCAGGAAGAGCACGCCGACCTGCAGGCTCAACAGGGTCGTGCGGATTCGCGAGACGTGCTCGCCGTGCAGGTCGGCGACCCGCGAGCGAAAGCCGGCACCTTCCACCACCTGAGCAGCCGGATCGGTCAGCGCGATCTGGGCGTTGAGCGCATCAACCTGCGCCTGGGCGACGGCAAGCGACACTCCGGGCCGCAGCCTTCCGATGTAGTCCATCTGGTTGGCGTGGCGGTTCTGCGGCGTGGCGTCATTCTCGCCGTGCGCGAGCGGGACGAGGAATTCGCACCGGCTCGAGAGATAGCGAAACCCCGGCGGAAGGACGCCGATGACCTCGAAGGGCTGCTCGTTGACCGAGACCGTCTTGCCGAGCACTCCGGAGTCGGCGTTGAAGTGGCGGCGCCAATACGAGTCGGTGAGCACGACCAGCTGGTTCTTGCCGTAGAGTTCCTCGCCGTCCTGGAAGAAGCGCCCCATCGCGAGCCTCACCCCGAGCACATCGAGAAACCCCGGCGAGGCCTCGAGTACGGGCAGGCGGTTCGGTCCGGTCGAGTCGCCGACGTTGACCGCGCTCTCGCGCACGACCGCGCCGTGGGCGAAGCCTGGCAGCGCGTCGCCCTTGCGCTCGTAATAGTTCGGCCACGAGCATGCGGCGCGCTCCACCCCGGCCTTCGGGTAGCTGTTGTAGACGACGACCAGCCGGTCGGGCTCGGGGAACGGCAGCGGGCGCAGCACCACCGAGCGGACCACGGTGAAGATCACCACATTGGCCGCGATGCAGAGGGCCAGCGTCAGAAGCGCGGTGGCGGCAAACCCCTTCTCGCGCCGCAGGCCGCGCAGGGCCTGGCGGAGGTCACGACCGAGCGACGACAGCAGGTGCATGGCAGGTATACCCACCGGGACGGCAGCGAGTTTCAGGATTTTGCGCGACGAGGCGGGCTGGCGGACCTACGTTGCCGCGGATGATCGTCCCGCAATACTGGGCGGAAGCGCGTCTGCAGCGTCCGCGGTCGCAGGGTCAGGGGCAGGTGACCGTGCGCCGCTTCGGCTGGTCGGATACCAGCCCCGCCGAGGCCCAGCGGCTGGCGGAAAACCGCGTCCGCGAGGCGTTCGACCGCATCCTGAGCGGGGAAAAGCTCGACCGTCGTGAGCCCAAGGTGGCCTACAACGGTGCGCAGGGCGTGCCGATCCGCGAGGAAGTCCTGGCCCGCCACGGCGACGTGGTGATCACCCGCAACGCCTACGGCGCGCAGTGCCTGAACACGCCGGACGTGCTCTTTGCCGATATCGACTTCGACGAGCCGATCGGATGCGGACCGATTGCCTTGGCGGCGCTCGTGCTGCTCGGCGCCGCGGTCGGAGCCGGCGCGATGCTCGAGTCGGTGAAGGTTGCGCTGGTGGGCGGTCTTGTTGCCCTTCTGCTGGCCTATCCACTCGCCACGCGCCTGCGGGCGGTGGCCACCCGGCTCAAGGGCGGGCCGGAACGCCGCGCACGGGCGGCGGCCGAGACGCTGGCGCGTCGTCATCCGGGCGCGAGGCTGAGGCTCTACCGCACGCCGCGGGGCCTTCGCGTCATGGCCGTGCATCGCACGTTCGATCCAACGAGCGAGGAGGTGGCGGCGTGGTTTCAGCACCTCGGCGTCGATCGGATCTACGCGCGCATGTCGCGCCATCAGCATTGCTTCCGCGCGCGCCTCACGGCGAAACCATGGCGCATCGGCCTGCCCCGGCACATGCCGCCGCGGCCCGGCACATGGCCGGTGAACCCGGAGCGAATGCCGGATCGGCGGAACTGGGTGCTCAACTACGAGGCGGTCGCGGTCAACTTCGCCGCATGCGCCTTCGTGGGCGAACTCGGCGACGGGCCTGTTGACCCGAAGGCTGCCGCGGTGCGCGACCTTCATGATCAATTGAGCCAGGCACTCAGCGGACGCACGCTCGCCTGAGCGACCGCGTTGCGGCCGCCTCCGCGCGCGGCGCACCGCCGGCTCACGGCGCGATCTCGTAGTGCAGCGTCGCCGGGCCCTGGATGGTGGCGAAGTTGATCCAACCGTCCTTCCATACGGACGGCACTTCGGCTGCGACCGAGCCGTCGGGCGCGAGGGCGCGCACCTTGCGGGCGTTGAACGTCTTCAGGCGCACGACGGCGGGGATGCGCTCCGCGATCGGCGGACCGCCCTTGCCCCAGACAGCTCCGGTGCTCGTGCGCGCGGCGTTCCAGACGCTGCCCGGGTTTTCCGCGCGCGCCGCCAGCGTGACGAGCACGCGCTCGGAGACCGCGAGCGGCTTCTGGTCGAGCGCCACGGCCCCGGCGGCCCCGAAGTTCAGGCCAAACGCGTCGCTGGCCACGGAAAACGCCCCGGTCTCGAGGGTGTCGTCGCCGAGGTAGCCGACGATCGCCGCGGCGGCCGGTGCCTGCACGAGGTAGACTGCGCCCCGCCGTGCCTGCCAGAGGCGGGCGGACGAGCCGCGCGCCTCGCCCGCACGGGCCACATGCGTGGGTTTGCCGTCGCGCATCGCGGCGCTGACGCTCAGGCGCGCATTCAGGAACCCGAGATCGAGGCCCGTCTGCTGCTTGAGCCAGAGGACGTCGAGGTGGTTGCCCTCGGGCCAGACGGGCTGGTGCACGAGCAATTCGCGTTGCGCCCCGAGCGGGGGCACGAGGCCCTGGCGGAAGACGCGCGTGGCGAACGGCCCGAAGCCCCACTTGGCGGGATGATGGTGCTGGTCGAAGAAGGTTTGCAGCGCGCCGTCGTCCTCTTCCGGGGGCACCCCAAGCCCCACCATGTCGAACGTGTAGAGGCCGTCCCAGTCCTGCAGCGCGGCAAAGGTCGCCGTGAACGGATACATCTCGGCCGCGTACTCGCTCGGTGCGGGGTGGTCGAGTTCGGTCACGGTGAACGGCCGTCCGGTGACGCGCAGGAGCGCGAGGGCGCCGAACTCGCCGAACCAGCGCGGGCCGAGTTCGGCGATCTGCGGGGTGTTGTTGATCGTGTAGTTGGCCGTGTCCCACGTCGAGGCGGGGTTGCCCCAGTCGGGATGCTGCCAGTAGCAGTGCGCATCGATGAAGTCCGACTGCTCCTCGCGCATCAGGCCTGCGATGCCGCCGTAGTTGGCCTGTGTACACACGATGGGCACGCTCACCCCGAGCTCGTCGCGCAGGCAGGCGCGCATCTCCGCGACATACGCCTTCTCCGTGTCGACGAGGAACTGCAGCCAGTCGTTCCATTGCGCCGGGACCGGATCGGTCGGGATCGGCACGGTGCCGTCGGCCGGGTTTTCACCCGCCTGCAAGCCCGCCGTGGGCGAGCCGGAGACGAGCGCGAGATCCTTCATCCATATCTCACCGGCCTGGTTGCCCGCGAGCAGCGCGAGGCGCGAGCCGACGTCCACGATCGAATGCGCCACGAACACGAAGCGGAACTCCCGCCACTCGGGCGTGAGTTCGAGCATGGTGCGCAGGCCGCGCGTGCGCCACTTGTCCGTGCGCCAGAGCGGCTCGTCGCGCGCGACCGCCAGCTCGTCGCGCCGCGCCGCGTCGGCCCGGGCCGAGAAGACGACCGTGTAGGTGGTGTTCTCGACGAGCCGGAGCCCGTCGAGGTGGGCGGCGGAGCGCCAGCGCACGCCGTCGCCCGGCCCGACCGTGATATGCACCTCCGACGGAGCCGGCGACACGACGTGCACCGCGTTGCCCGGCTGGGCGTCGGCGAACCAGCGCGAACCGGGGCTGAGCGGCGATTCCCCTGCGGGCGTGGCGGAGCGCGCCCAGGCGAGGGCGAGGCTGGCGCGGTCGGGGTAACGCTTCGCCAGCCACGCGTTCCAGAGCGCCGTGAGCTCGCCGCGATACGGCTCCGGGAGCAGGTGGAGGCCCGCGCCGATGTCGCGCGTGCGCATGCCAAGCAGCGAGTTCTCGTTGTTGATCTCGACCACCGCGACCGCCGGGTCCTCCGCCAGGCTCAGGCCCGTGTAGGGGTTTTTCGCCGACAACAGCTGCCGCGCGTAATCCTTCTGCAGGTCCACGTGCCGGCGCGAGAAGTAATCCACGCGCTTGTGGAAAGGCGGGAGCTCCGCGATCGAGGCGGGGAAGCCGTCGGCCTCGGTGTGCGTGCGCGACACCTTGAGGTTGACGTTTGAATACACGCCCTCGGCCTTGAGCGCGGCGACGAGCCGGTGGAGCCTGTCGAGCTGCGCAGCGTCGATGTGGATCCGGTCCTGCGAACCGGGCGTCCACAGGCTGCCCGCGGAGTCGACCGACCACGGGTTGTCCAGGTGGTGGAGGCGGGCGATGTTCACGCCGCCCGCGGCGAGGCGGCGAGCGATGCGCCGCGCGGCGGCCTCGTCGGCGGGAAACGCCTCGTTCGAGCTCAGGTTGCAGCCCCAGAAGCGGAGCCGCTCGCCGTTGTCCAGGGTGACGAACACCCCATCGCGGACCCCGACGCGTCCGTGCGCCCCGGCGGGCCTGTGGTTGAGCGCGCTGGTGTCGAGCGCGCTGCCAGGCTGCGGATCGACATACGGCCACGGAAACCAGCCCTCCGGCACGGCCGCCTCCGCGGCGGCGCACCGTGTGCCGCACGCGGCTAGGGCGAAGGCGAGGATGGTGAATTTCTGGATACGCATGGGTGGAATGTTGGGGGGATGAGGCTGCGCGATCGCGGCGTGCGTCCGGATTCAGGCGCACGTCGCGAGAGCGTGTGGAGCGCGCGCCGGGATGCAACCCGTCGTGTGGTCGACCATTCGACCGGCCGGCGACGGCCCGGAAATTTCCGCGGGCGGGAAATTAGGGCTTAAGGTCGGGGACCAGAACCGATAGAGTCTGCGTCTCCCTGTCGGCCGCACTTTGCGGAACGGCGTGTTTCCTCCCTCCTCAACCCGGTCTTCCCATGCACCACGCCCGTATCAAGCGCCGCGAATACGTCGCCTTCACCCGCAGCTCCCTCGAACGCCTCCCGCAGGTCGAGAACTTCTCGCCCCGGCACCTGCTGGAGATGAAAGCCGTCGCCTCGGTCTTTCCGTTCCGGGTGAACAACTACGTCGCCGACGAACTGGTCCGCTGGGACCGCGTGCCGGACGACCCGATCTTCCAGCTGTTCTTCCCGCAGCCGGGCATGCTGGAGCCGGGCGAACTCTCGCACCTCGTGGACCTGCAGCACGCGCGCGCGCCGAAGGCGTCGTTTGATCTCGCCGTCCGGAAGATCCAGCGCCGCCTCAATCCGCATCCGGCCGGGCAGATGGAACTCAACGTGCCCGAGCTCGACGGCAAGCCGCTGCCCGGCATGCAGCACAAGTACCGCGACACCGTCCTTTTCTTCCCCAGCCCCGGACAAGTCTGCCATGCCTACTGCACCTACTGCTTTCGCTGGGCGCAGTTTGTCGGACTCGACGAACTGAAGTTCGCGGCGCGGCAGACGGAATCGCTCGTCGCCTACCTGAAGGCGCACCACGAGGTGAGCAATGTGCTCTTCACCGGCGGCGACCCGATGATCATGCGCACGGCCCTGCTCCGGCGCTACATCGAGCCGCTGCTCGATCCCGAGCTCGAGCACGTGTCGGCGATCCGCATCGGCACCAAGGCGCCCGCGACCTGGCCCTACCGCTTTGTCACGGATCCGGATGCCGACGACCTGCTGCGGCTCTTCGAGCAGGTGCGCAAGGCCGGCCGGCACCTCGCGATCATGGCGCATTTCTCGCATCCGCGGGAGCTCGACACGCCCATCGCGCAGGCCGCATTGCGGCGTATCCAGGCCACGGGTGCAGTCGTGCGCTGCCAGGCGCCGCTCATCCGCGGCGTCAACGACCGCGGTGACACCTGGGCCGACCTTTGGCGCGCCCAGGTGCGCCTCGGCGCGGTGCCCTATTACATGTTTGTGGAGCGCGACACCGGCCCGAAGGGCTACTTCGAGGTGCCGCTCGTGCGGTGCTACGACATCTTCCAGAAAGCCTACCGCCGCGTCTCCGGTCTCGAGCGCACGGTGCGCGGGCCGTCGATGTCGGCCACTCCCGGCAAGGTGATCATCGACGGCATTTCCGAGGTGCGCGGCGAAAAGGTGATCAACCTGCGCTTCGTCCAGGCGCGCGACCCCGACTGGGTGCGGCGTCCTTTCTTCGCGGCCTACGACGAGAACGCGACCTGGCTCGATCAGCTCAAGCCGGCCTTCGGCGAGAAGGAGTTCTTTTTTCAGCCGAGCCTGCGCACGATGAAGACCTCCGGGCGCTCTGCTGCCTACGGGCACCGCAAGGTACCGCGTCGCCGGCACACCATCTTCGGCCACGTGGAGTGGGAGTAGGGTGCGACCCGCGCCCGGACGGCTCCGTGGTTCAGCGCAGGATGCCGCTGTCGCGCATCCAGGCTTCGCATAGTTCCGGCCAGCGTGCGATCGGCCCCTGTGCGCCACGGATGCCGAATCCGTGGCCGCCGCGGCGGAAGACATGCAACTCAGCCGGCGTGCCGGCCTGCCGCAGCGCTGTGTAGAGCCGCAAGGCATGTTCCGGATCGACCGAGCCGTCGTCATCGGCGTGGAAGATGAACGCGGGCGGGTAGCCGCTGCCGGCACCGGGCCGGACCTGGAACTCCTCGAGCAGGCGCTCGCGCTGCGGCGCACCCGGGTCGGCGCGCCGCGAGCCGAACGGCCCGGCCACGGCATAGCAGAAGATCGAAAAGTCCGGGCGCGCCGCGATCGCGTCCGCGTCGTCGACGGCCGGGTAGACCTCGCGGTCGGGGAAGAACGCCGCGAGGGTGGCGACGTGTCCACCGGCTGAATACCCGAGGAACCCGATGCGCGCCGGATCGAGACCCCAGTCCGCAGCGCGCGAACGCACCACGCGCACGGCACGCTGCGCATCCTGCAGCGGCACGAGGCGGCCCTCCGCGTGCCCCTCGTCGGGCAGCCGGTATTTCAGCACGAACGCCGTGATGCCCAGGCTGTTCAGCCAGGCGGAGGTATCGGCGCCCTCCTTGTCGATCACCACGCGCTCATAGGCGCCGCCCGGCGCGACGATCACGGCGACGCCATTGGGATGGGCCGGCACATGCGCCTGCAGGGCCGGCTCGAGGATCTGCGTGTAGATGCGGTCGTGCCGCGCCGCATCCGTGCTCCGTTCCGTGATCTTCTCCTCGATCGCGACCTTCTCGGAGCCGGGCGCGGCGCCCGGCCAGAGCCGCACCACGGGCGGGATATCGGCGGCGTGTGAACCGCCGCATGGGACGATGGCAAGGAGGCACGCGAGGGTGAGCGAGGCGGGTACGTGAGGCATCGTGCGCGAGGGCGTAACGGAAGCGCCTCGGCGCTGGCAATCGGCATCGATGCCGGCCGGAGCCCGCGGAATCCGCGGCGTAGGCGTGCCCGGCTCCATGGCACGTTGCATGGAAACGCGCTGTGATGCCGGATCCACTACGGTGGAAACCCTCGCCGCACCATCAAGGAGGCTTCCGATTCTTCCGCTGCCGCGGAACGACGGCTTGCCGCGATCCGGGCGCAGGCGCACAAGCACACCTGAGCCGGGTCGCGGCACCCCTCAGCCCGCGACGGGCTCCCGAGTTGTCCCCTCACGAACTGCTTCTGTCATGTCGCGCTTGAATCGGGCGTTGAGTGTCGGAGTCGTCGCAGCCGCCGCCTTTGGATGGCTAGCCTTGCAGGGTCCCCTGCGGATTTCTTCCTTTTCAGCCGGGCCGGATACGCTTCCGGGAGAGGGCGCCATGCCCCGGCCGCCTCGCGAGACACCGGCGGCGTCCGTGGCCGCGGCGCAGATCGAGCCTCCGGTTTCCGCAAGCACCGCCCTCGGTTCTCCGGCTGGATCCTACGCCGCACGCTGGAGCGATCACGCGTCCCCGGAGTTTGTGGAGTTTCGGGCGTGGACCGAGCTCTATCACGCCACGCCAGAATCGGAGCGCGCGGGACTTGTCGAATCAGGTGTCCAACTCGCCCGGGCTCGACGGGCGGCGATGGCCGAATTGATCAAGAAACAGCCGATGGCGGCCCTGGAGATGACCGTACCGGGCGAGGTCCGGCGGGTTCTGCCTGCCGAAGTGGCAGCAGAACTCGAGTCGCGCGTCTCCGGGACCGGGGATCTTTCGGTCGTGGTCCTCGACAATCTCGTCGAAAATGCGGACAGCTTCGTCGAAGAGATCCGTCGCGAAGTCGAACTCAACGGTCGGCGCTATGCCGCGCATGTTTACGGCCGTCGCCTGGAGCAGAATACCGAATACAGGACATCGCTGCACGGGGTTGCCCTCGACGGTCATCTGGCGCTGCACGAAAACCCGGTGCGATGGATCGAAGCTGGCGAGGAGGTGCCGCTACCGCCTCAATCGACGGCGGACCTCTCCGGCGAGGAACGGACGGCGGCATTCGTGGCCGAGGCGGAGGTCCATGGGCAGACACTCGGGCTCGAGGATGTGGATGATATCCCGGTCGTGAACGCCCTGTTTGCCGAGGCGGAGGATACGCCCGGACCGCAGCCTCCGATTCTGTATTCAGCCATGGATACAGGTCCTCACGCGGACGATCCGGCGGCGCCCACCAGTTGGACGACGGGCACGAAGCGCATCCTGGTGCTTCCGGTCGATTTCTCCGACCGCCCTGGATGGCCGGTGAGCATTCCCGATGGCAATGTTCCAATCACACCGCAGCTGCTGCGGGATCGATTTGCCACACAGGTTGCGCCCTATTTCAGCGCAGTCAGCCACGGGAAAGCGAGTCTCGCCGTGACGGTGGCGGACAAGGTCTATCGCGCTCGAGAACCGGCGGCTGTCTACGTCGAAGAAGATGATGTCCGACTCATGCACCGCGATATCCTCACTGCAGCCGGCGCGGACTGGAATGCAGCCAGCTTCGACGTGGTCATTCTTGTATTCTCGGACCTCTCGGATTTCCCGAACCCGTGGGAACTCATCTTTCAGTTCAAAGGTGGAGCCGAGGTGGGTGGTTCGCGCGCTTGGATCAACGGTTGGCCGAGCTGGGATGTGCTCGCACA
Source organism: Verrucomicrobiota bacterium (assembly GCA_023399155.1). Taxonomy (GTDB): domain Bacteria; phylum Verrucomicrobiota; class Verrucomicrobiia; order Opitutales; family Opitutaceae; genus JAEWQP01. Next base: position 290,021 of record JAEWQP010000022.1, read on the forward strand.
CGAAATCGGGCATACCTACGGATTGCGGCACGCGCACGCATTGACCACCCGCTCCGATCCGTTCGACGGAAACGAGGACATCGTGGAATATGGCGATCTCTTCGATGTCATGGGCTCGGGCGACCATGCTTCGCATGCGTTCAACGTCGTGTTCAAGCACCGCCTCGGTTGGATCGCGAAATCGGGCGTGCGGGCGGTGGCGGCGAGCGGGACCTATCGCGTGTTCCGATCCGATGCGGGTGTCCCGCCGTCCGGCGGCCTCGCGGGACTGATGCTCTCAGGCAACGGCGAGGATTTCTGGATTGCCTATCAGAAGCCCTCGGGTGCCGGCGGCACCGCGCCCACGTCCGGCGTGTATCTCCGCGCTCACACGAATCAGGATACACGTCTGCACGATCTGACTCCGAGCAACCCTGGAACGGACGTGGCGCTTCCGGTCGGCGCCAGCATCAGCAATGACGTGATCGGCTTCACCATAACGCCTGTCCGCGAGGGCGGTACGGCTGGGAACGAATACATCGACGTAAACATCCAGTACTCGCCGGGATTGTTACCGATCCGCACCTGGGGCAGGCGAGGCGCCCCGGGCGCCGGAGTGCCGTTGTCCCTGATCGGTGCCGACGTGGTGCAAGTCGCGACCAGGGTGTATTCCCAATGGGCGCTCAAGAGTGACGGCACGCTGGAGAGTTGGGGGCTGGACGAAGGGACTTTCGACCCGAGTCCGGGACCCATCGCCCGTATCATCGTGGGCACTTCAGGTGGACTGCCGGTCGGTGCGATTGAGGAGTCGGGGAATCTCGTCTTCTTCCGCAACGCGCCGACGGAGATCCGCAACGGTGCGCCTCCAGGCGGCCTGACGAACGTGGCGCGGGCTGCCATCGGCGCGAGGCACATTGTGGTGCTGAAGCGGGATGGATCGCTTCTCGCCTGGGGCGACAACAGCACCGGGGCGACCGACATCCCGCACGGGCTTCAGGCAAGCAATGTGGTCGACGTCGGGGCGACCGAATCCGGCAGTTGCGTGCTTCGTGCCGACGGCAGTGTTCCGGTATGGGGCAACCTGCGACGCAACCCCACAAGCATTGACCGGTTGGTCGCGATCGCGCCGACGTCCACCTCGATCGTGGGGCTCGAATGGCACGGGAGGGTTGTCGAATGGGGCGATCCGTCACGTCCTCCGAAGATCCACACCTCGCTCGGCTCGGACATACGTGGCATCGCCGCCGCTCCGACGGGCGGGGTGTTGGCTCTCCGCGAGAACGGCAAGGTGCTTTCCTGGACGACGAAGTCTCGCAGGACGCCCGCGTTCGACGTTCCGGCGGATCTGCCCTCCGTGAAGGCGATCACCCTCGGTGGGGAATATGCCACCGCCATCGTGAATCCGGATCCGGCCGCGATCACCGTGCAGCCGTTTGACCAGCTCATCTCCGAAGACACGAGGGTGAGATTCACCGCGTTCGCGGTGGGGCCGGGAAAGCTCTCCTACCGCTGGCAACGATTGAAGCCCGGGCATCTCACATGGGCGAACCTCACTCGGAGCGACGACTTCCAGGGAACCCACTCCCGCACCCTTCAGGTTTCGACGGTGAGGACACCCGATCGTAGCGGCGAACGGTACCGGTGTGTGGTGACGGCCACCAACGGCTTCACCGTGACATCGCGCGAGGCGCTGCTGTTGATGCATCGCGCGTTCATCGGCATCGCCGTGCACCCCTCCAGCCAGGCTGTGAACGAGCACGGTTCGGTCACCCTGGCGGTCAAGCCCTACGGGGAGAGCCCGTTCTCGTATCAGTGGTTCAAGGACGGGGCGCCGCTCGCCGGCCGAACCGGGCCGCAGTTGACGATTCGCGACGTGCGCATGAGCCATGCGGGCGACTACACGGTGCGCGTGAGCAATGCCCATGGCCACGTCCTGTCGTCCGCCGCGCGGCTGACCGTGCGGCGCTGAGTCCGGACCGCGGGAGCCGCCTGTATCAGGCGCGCTCCCGCCCCCGGCATCGAGGAGGCGCCTGAAACCGGCTCCGCGTAGGTCCACGGCGGTTGCCGCGCCGCTCGTTCTGCGGATTGTCTGTCTCCCCCTGTCACAGCCGCCACCACCCTTGCGGCATCCGCATCCCACGCTGCTCCATCCATGAGGCATCCGCTCAACTGGGCCTGGCCTTGTCTCGCTCTCGCCGCGACCTCGATCGCGGCAGTGGCAGTGTTGATGAACCCCGCGCCACCCGTCGTCTCCGCGGCGGCCATGCCTGCCGCACACGTCTCGGCACCGGAACGCCCCGTCACGGCTTCGATTGCACAATCCGCGGGCGGAGTCGCCCGTGTGTATTCCCGCGACGACGACGATGCGGCGCCTGTGGAGGCGTTCCGGACGTGGACTGATCTTTTCCGCGCGGCCCCGTCGGAAGAACGCGCCGCGATGGTGGACGACGGTGTCGCCCTGGCGCGGGCGCGACGGGCGAAGATGAGCGAGTGGATCCAGGACGATCCGGAGCGGGCGTTGACCGAGGCAGTGCCTCTCGAGGTGCGGGAGGTGCTCCCCGCGGCGGTGACGCAGCTGCTGGAATCGCGGGTCTCGGGTGTGGGCGAGCTTCGCGTGCTCGCTCGCGACGGGGGAATCGCTTCGCCGGGAGACGGCGTGTTGCGCACGGCGGACATCCATGGCGTGCGCTACGTCGCGCATGTCTACGGCCGGCGCGCCCGGCAGCTCACCCAGGAAGGCGCCGCGCTGCACGGCATCGCCCTCGACGGGCACATGGCGGTCGACGCCAGCCCGGTCCGCGTGCTGGAGCGGGGGGAGATCGCACTCCGAGCAGCGGCGAGGAACGGGATGGCTCGTGTGGGGGGAGACGCCTCCGCGGACGCACCGCAGCAGGCGTTCGTCCAGGTTGGCGATGAGGTATGGGGGGTCGCGGATGCGGACGACGTGGCCGTGATCGAGAAACTGCACGTGCTCGCGGAGGACGCGCCCGGGCCGCGAGTCGGCGATGCGGCGGCGTCGCTCGGATCCGGAGCGACCGAACAGCTTCTCGCGGCGGAGGACTCGTGGACGACGGGAGAGAAGCGAATCCTCGTGCTGCCGGTGGATTTTGCGGACCTGCCGGGCTGGCCGATCAGCGTATCCGATGGAGGAACACGGATATCGGCGGAGATTCTCCGATCCCGCATGGAGGACGAAGTGGCGCCGTTTTTCGCGGCGAACAGCTATGGCCGCGCCACGTTTGCGGTCACGGTTGCCGCGACGCTCTATCGCCTGCCCGAACCGGCCACGACGTACACGGGATCACCCCTCGGGGATACGCAGCTGCATCAGCACGCCGTCGCGGCCGCGGCCGGGGATTTCGATGCGGCCGCCTTTGATGTCGTAATCGCGGTCTTCTCGGACCTCGGGTCGATTCCCGACAGCCGGATGACTTTCGAAGCCCTGGCGCCGGTCGGCGGGTCGAGAATCTGGATCAACGGGCATCCGGGTTTCGCCCATCTCGCGCGGTCGCTCGGCCATTCCTACGGCTTGTACGATGCACGCGTGAGCGTGGAGGGGCGCGAGCCGTTCACGTCGGACGGCCACGGGGAATGGGAGGCCGACCCACTCGATGTCATGGGTCGCGGCGAACACCCCGCCCTGCATTTCAACGAGATCTACAAGGCGCAACTGGGCTGGCTGCCCGAAACGGCAATCCACGATGTGGATACGGACGGGATGTTCCGGGTTTTTCGCATGGATGCCGCGGAACCCACGGCGGGCCAACTTGCCGCGCTCCGGCTCCCCTCCAGGAACGGCGTGTCGTACTGGGTCGGCTACCGCCGCCCGCCCGCCTCCGGCCCGCCCGCGGCGGACGGGATCCACGTGCGACAGCTCTTTGACTCCGGCGCGGCGGTTTCGCACCTGTTGGATCTCACCCCGGGCACGCCGAACAACGACGTGGGCCTCGCCGTGGGCGCGCGCGCGACCGATGATTTTCGCGGAATCTCGTTTCGCACCGTGGGCACGGGCGTCGAGGACGGCCGCGAGTATGCCGACGTCGAGGTGAATCTTGGATCGGGAACGGCTGCCGTGTGGACCTGGGGCGAGGAGGCGACGGCTGCGCCTGAGGTCGAAAACGTGCGCCGGATCGTAGCCGATGGATCGGGTATCCGTGTCCTGCACGACGACGGATCGGTCTCGGGCTGGCATGTGGTGAGCGAAGTGCCGGAAGGCCTTGGCCCCGCGGCCGACATCGCAGCCGACCGCTGGGACGGCTACTGGGCGGGCGCCGTCCTCGCGGACGGAACTGTTTCGCTCTGGAATGCCGAGGAGCGGAGTGAACTGCTGCCGCCAGCGGGGTTGGGCGACGTGCGTTCGCTGGCGGTCAGCGTCTATCAGGCCGTCGCGCTCAAGGCCGACGGCACGATCGAGGCCTGGGGGCGGGCGGGCCCGTTCATCGCCGTGCCGGCGGGGCTCGACCAGGTCGTCGCGGTCGAGGCCAGCGAGTCCGGCACCTGCGCCGTGCGGGCGGACGGAAGCGTGGTGGGCTGGGGATACCTTCCCGCCGTGCCGCCGGAGCTGACCGACGCCGTCGCAGTGTCACCGGCAGACAACTACATTGCGGCGCTCCGGCGTGACGGCTCGGTCGTGGTCTGGGGCGAGGGCCTTTCCGGCCTCCAGCGCATTCTTCCCGACGTGAGCGACGCGCGTGGCATCTCGTTTCACAACGACGGCGGGCTCGTCCTGCGCGAGGACGGGAGCATTGCCGCGTGGAGCCGGCGCGCCGCCCGCACGCCCGCGTTCACCGTTCCCGAGGGCCTTCCCCCCGCAGTCCATGTCGTGACCGGCGTGGGAATCTCGGCGATCCTCGCGGCGCGTGGAGGGCCGGCCATCACTGTCCAGCCGGCTGACCGATCGAGTGCGCTGGGCGGTGACGTGGCCTTCACAGCCTTCGCCGCGGGCGACGGTGCGACCACCTACCAGTGGCAGCGTCTTCGGCCCGGGCATGTCACGTGGACCGACCTGGCGAACAGCGGCAGCTACGCCGGAACGCGCACGCCGACTCTCCGCGTCTCGGGCATCGCCCGGAGGCAGAGCGGTGAGCGTTTTCGCTGCGTCGTGACGGGCGCATCCGGGGCCTCGGTGATGTCGGAGCCGGCCCGACTGTTGGCCCCGGATGCGCTGATCGGCATCGCGACGCAACCGGTCGGGAGCACGGTGGCCGGGAATGAGACCGTTGTCCTGTCGGTCCAGCCGTACGGAGAGAGTCCATTCACGTATCAGTGGTTCCATGACGATGCGACGATCGCCGATGCGACCGGACCGCGCCTGACGCTCCGCGAGGTGACGTCTGCCGACGCGGGCGACTACACCGTGCGGGTGGGCAACATCCATGGCACGGTCATCTCGGCTCCGGCCACGCTGGTCGTGCAGGCCGCGCCTGCCTTCACGCAGGATCCGGACGACCGGCGGGTCGCGCCGGGCGCCGATGTGTCGTGGACGGTCAGCGTGACCGGCGTGCCTGCGCCGTCGCTGCAATGGCGCAAGGACGGAGTGGACATCCCCGGCGCGACCGGGGTCACTTTCGCGCTGACCGGTGCGACCGCGTCGGATGCCGGAGAGTACGTCGTGGTCGCCACCAACGCCGTCGGAACCGCCACGTCGCGATCCGCGACCGTGACAGTCGGCCCGACCGCTTTCGCCGGCCAGTATTTCGGCACATTCGGCGAAAGCGGCGCCTGGGCTGTCGCTATCGACCCGGCGAATACAGGCACATGCCTGATCTGGTCGCCCGGGTCCGCGGAAGTCGCGTGGATCGGCACGCTCATCGTCGCCGCCGACGGCACATTCACAGGCGAAGCGGTGCCGACATTCGCCCGCCGGGGCGCCGAGTCCGCGACGGGGCAGGCGGCGCCGGTCGTCACGAACATTTCCGGATCCATCGTATCCGGCGAGTTGCATGCGACCGCCGGCGGGATCGCAGGCGACCTGATCGCGAGCCGGGAGCCCGCTACCGGGCCCGCCGTGGAAATCTCCGGGCATTTCCAGGCCCCGTTTCTCCATGCGGCCCAGGGCGTGCTCCACCTCATCGTCGGGGCGAGCGGTCGTGCGCTCGTCATCGCCGCGGGCGAGGGCGTCAGCGCGGGTGGCCTGATGCTGATCGATGCCGCCGGGGCATTCTCGCTGGTCGACCCCGAGGGCACCGAGGTGCGCGTCCAGGTGCGGCCCGGTTCGCTCGTGCTCGGCGGAACGATCGAGCTCCCGCATGGTGGCGAGGTGATAGACGTATCGGGAATGGGAATACAAGTGGAGCCGGTCAGCAGGCTCGTCAATCTCTCCACGCGCGGCCACGTTGGCACGGGTGATGACGTCCTTGTGGCCGGGTTCGTGATCGCGGGCACGGGGACCAAGCCGCTGCTGATCCGGGCGGTGGGTCCCACGCTCGGGTCGCCGCCGTTTGGCGTGTCGGGTGCCGCCCGGGATCCGCGTATTCATCTGGTGCGGCAGTCGGACGGCGCGCGTCTCGACGGCAACGACAACTGGGGCGACGCCGGAAACGCCTCGGAACTTGCCGCGGCCATGGCGCGGACGGGCGCGTTTGCGATCCCGGAGGGAAGCGGCGATGCGGCCCTGCTCGTCGACCTCCCCGCGGGCGCCTACACGGCACTCGTCGAGACCGGGGAGTCGGGCGCAGGCGTGAGCCTGATCGAAATCTACGCCGTCGACGATGCCGCCCACCGCGATGCCCGCCTGGTGAACATCTCCACGCGCGGCTACGTGGGTTCGGGTGACGCGGTGATGATTCCCGGTTTCGTCGCCGAAGGGAACGCGCCTCGACGCCTGCTGGTGCGCGGTGTGGGCGCGATGCTGGCTCAGCCGCCGTTCAATGTCAGCGGCGTCCAGCAGGACCCGGTCATCTCCGTGCATCGCGCGAGCGACGGTGAGCGCGTGGCGATGAACGATGATTGGGACGTCGACGGCGCCGGCGAACCGATCCTGGAACTGGCCCGCAGTGTGGGTGCCTTCGACCTGCCGCGCGGCTCGCGCGACGCCGCGCTCGTTCTCACCATCCCGGCACACACCGGCTATACCGTCGTCATCTCCGGCAAGGATGGGGCCTCCGGCGTCGTGCTCGCGGAAGTGTACGAACTTCCCTAGCAGCTCCCGCTCCGGCCCGGGTGGTGACCTGGCGCACGGGGCGCTCGGCGCGCGAACGCTCGGCCCGTGAGGCCCACGTCAAGGGCTCGGCGATTCCGCACAAGTTGCGATTGTCTGAGCGTGCCGTGGCAAAGGTGTGCCCGTCGCTTTACCGGCCGGCCGACCCGATATACATGGACGCCGTTTTGCGTGGGTTCCCCCAGGCCCACCGTGCGGAAGCCGTGCTTCCGTTTTGTCGCCTCCATGAACTCACTTGAACGTCTTTCGGGGGACCCCGGCACGTCGTCGCCGGGCGTCTCACGCCGCGCGTTTCTGCGCGGACTCGGCACAGCCGCGGTCACCGCGGCGGCCACGAGCACGTCGGCCATGGCCGACGAATTGGAAAAAGCCAACGCCGAGCGCGTGGTCGGCCCGGACGCGGTCCGCGTGTCGCTCACGGTCAACGGCGCGCCTGCGCAACTCGAGGTCGAGCCGCGCACCACGTTGCTCGATGCCCTGCGCACCCAGCTGGGGCTGACAGGCGCGAAGGAGGGCTGCGATCGCGGCTCCTGCGGCGCCTGCACGGTGCTGCTCGACGACGATCCGGTCTACGCCTGCTCAATGCTCGCCATCGAGGCGAACGGGCGCTCCGTCACGACCATCGAGGGCCTCGCCGCCGCAGCGGGCGGCCTGACGGAACTCCAGCGGCAGCTGGTCGCACACGACGGCCTGCAATGCGGCTATTGCACGCCCGGTTTTGTCATGACGCTGACCGCGCTGTTGCGGCGCAACCCGCACCCCTCCGAGGCCGAGATCCGCGAAGCGACCGCCGGCAATCTCTGTCGCTGCGGGTCGTACCCGCGGATCTTCGCCGGCACCCTGGCGGCCGCCGGCACGCCTTCCGTCTCCACACTCGAAGTCCTCCACCCCGACACCCATGGCCTGGCCTAAGGAAACCCGCTACCTCGGAAAACCGCACCCGCGGCTCGACGGTCCCGCCAAAGTGTCGGGACGCGCTCACTACATGACCGACGTCGCCCCCGCAGGCATGCTCTACGGGGCCGTCTTCCGCTCGCGCTGGGCGGCCGCACGGATCACGTCCATCAACCTGGAGAAGGCGCGAAAGGCGCCGGGGATTCGCGCCGCCATCGTCCTCGCCGAGGGCGAGATCGTGGCGCGCTACTACGGCCAGGAGCTTGCGGCTGTGGCCGGCGAAAGCCGCCAGGCCGTATTTGATGCGCTCGAGCTGATCGAGGCGCAGGCGACGGCCATGCCCGTGGTCGTCGACGAGGTCGTCGCGATGCGGCCGGATGCGCAGCGCGTGTATCAGGATCGTCCCAACGCGACCGAGCCGGTCGAGCGCAAGGAGGGCGATGTCGATGCCGCCTTCGCCGCGGCCGCCGCGTCAGTGGAGGCGACGTTCAGTACGCCGGTGCTGCTGCACCAGCCGATTGAGCCGCATGGCGCGGTCGTGCAGGTTTCGCCCGACGAGGTCCGCGTCTGGGGATCGTCGCAGTTCATCTTCGGCATACGCGATTCGCTGGCGCAGGGCCTCCAGGTGCCGCAGAACCAGGTGCGCGTGACTTCTGAATACATGGGCGGCGGATTCGGTTCGAAGATCGAGCCGTGGGCGCACAACCTGATCGCCGCGCGCCTCGCGCAGGCGGCCGGTGCGCCGGTCAAGCTCGTCTACACGCGCGCCGAGGAGGCGCTTTGCGTGGGCAACCGTCCCTCGTCGTTCCAGCGCATCCGCCTCGCGGCCGGCGCCGACGGGAAGCTCACCGCCTTCGAGCTGCACGGCTTCGGCACGCCCGGGCACGTGGCCACGCCGCAGAATCCCGGCGGCGGGGTGATCGACTATCCCGCGCCCTACATCTATGCGGTCCCGAACACGCGCGTGAAGCGCTCCAAGGTCGCGGTCCATGCGGGCCTGGCCACCTGGATGCGCGCGCCGGGCTGCCCGGTGGCGTCGTTCGCCTTCGAGGGCATCCTCGACGAACTCGCGCTCAAGCTCGGGATCGACCCGCTCGAGATGCGCCTGCGCAACGACCCGCTCGAGATGCGTCGTCGCGAGTTCGAGATGGGCGCCGAGCGGATCGGCTGGAAGGAACGCTATCGCGCGCCCGGGACCTCTCCCGGACCGGTGAAGACCGGGCTCGGTTGCGCCGGCGCGGCCTGGCCCGGAGGCGGCCACGGCACGCAGGCCGAGGTGCAGATCAACGCCGACGGGACCGTGGAGGTGCGCTGTGGTACCCAGGATCTCGGTACAGGTTCGCGCACGGTGGTGGCGATGGTCGCGGCGGAGATGCTCGGGATCGACCTGGAGCGCGTCACCGCGCGCGTGGGCGACACGCGTTTCCCGCCCTCCGGGGTGAGTGGCGGCAGCACGACGACGGCCTCGGTGTCCCCGGCGGTTTACGACGCCTGCGAGAAGGCGCTCGCCGAGCTGGCCAGGGTGAGCGGCGTGGCCGATCCACGCGGCGAGTCCTGGGACGGCGCATGCGCAAAGCTCGGGATCGAGCCGCTCGTCGCGGCCGGGCGCTGGCGCGAGGGGCTCTCCTCCAGCGGTGCCGGCGGCGCCCAGTTCGCCGAGGTCGAGGTCGACACCGAGACCGGCTTCGTGCGCGTGAAGCGCATCGTCTGCGTGCAGGATTGCGGCCTGGTGGTCAACCGCCTCACCTGCGAGAGCCAGGTGAACGGCGGCATCATCATGGGCCTCGGATTCGCGCTCTACGAACAGCGGATCATGGATACACGCAGCGGTGTCGTGCTCAACCCGAACTTCGAGACCTACAAGGTGCCGGGCGCGGCCGACATGCCCTCGATCGAGGTGACGCTGCTCGACATGCCCGGGCGCGGGGTGATCGGCGTGGGCGAACCGGTGACGGTGCCGACTGCCGCCGCCATCGCCAATGCCGTTTCCAACGCGATCGGCGTCCGTGTATCCAGTCTGCCTATCACGCCGGACAAGGTGCTGGCGGCGCTCGGCACGGTTCCACCGGCGCGAGGCCGGCGCGATCCGCGCGAGGCGCTGGACGCGGCGTTCCAGCAGGTCGCTGCGGCGGATGCGGTCACGCCGGCCCAGCCGGTCACACGCTACGGGAGGATTTACGCATGAAGGCCTTCAGTTATGTCACCGCGCGCACGGCCGAATCGGCCGTGGAACTCGTGCGCCCGGGCGGGCGCTTTCTAGCCGGGGGGATGGACCTTATCGGCGAACTGAAGGACGACCTCGTCGAGGCCGCGCGACTCGTGAACGTGAAGGCGCTTCCCGCGCTCGACGCGATCGAGGCGGGTGCCGACCGCTGGACGATCGGGGCCAATGTCACGCTTGCGCGCCTCGCGGCCCACGCCGGCGTGCGCGCGGCGTTTCCCGCGCTGGCCGATGCCGCGGCCTCGGTCGGATCGCCGCAACTACGCACGCTCGCCACCGTCGCGGGCAACCTCGCTCAGCATTCGCGCTGCTGGTATTTCCGGCACAAGGACATCCGCTGCCTGAAGAAGGGCGGCGCCGGGTGTTTCGCACGCACCGGTCGGAACAAGTACCACGCGATCTTCAGCGGCTGTCCGTGCGTGAGTCCCTTGGTATCGCACCTCGCCGTCGCCCTCAGCGCGCTCGATGCCAGCGTGGTGGTGCAACGCGGCGGCTCTGCGGTGACGCTTCCGCTCGCGGACATCTACGACGAGGCCTGGCGTGTCGCGCGCGTGCAGCATGGGCTCAGGCCCGACGACCTCATCCTGCGCATTGTCGTTCCCGCAGCGAAAGCCGGCAGCGCATTCGAGCGCGTCACGGAGAAGAGCGGGTTCGACTGGGCCCTGGTGACATGTGCAGCGACGGTCGAGTCCGCGGCCGGCGTGGTGAAGCGCGCCCGCGTGACTCTCGGCTGCGTGGCACCGATCCCATACCGCGACGAGAAAGCCGAGGCGGCGCTCGCCGGCAAGCGGCTCGACGAGGCGTCTGCGCTCGCGTTCGCGGACGCGCTGCTCGAAAACGCGCAGCCGCTGGCGGAAAACGGCTACAAGGTCCCGATGGCCCGCGCGCTGATCAAGCGCGCCCTGCTCCGCGCTGGCGGAGCGGCGTGAGGCCTGCGCAACGCCCGGGTCGCTGTTGACCCGGGCCATTGTCCGTTGGCGCGACGTGGACTTCAGGCGGTGTCCACGTCGCGCAGGATCGCCTCGTCGCCGAGTTCCAGCAGGTCGGTTCGCGCGCGCTCCTCGGCGCGTGCGAGCAGCGTGCGGGCGCCGGCGTCACCGGTGAGCTCGCCCAGCGCCGGGCGCAGTGAGGCTGAGAGAAACACGGGATGGCCGCGGCGGCCCTGCGCCGTCGGGATCACGTGGCGCGCGAAGGCATGGTCAGCGGCGACCCGTGCCACGCGCGTGACGAGTTCCGGCCTGAGAGCCGGGAGGTCTCCGGGCGCGACGATGACCCCCGCGACGTCCTGCACGCAGGCACGCACGCCTGCGGCGAGCGAGTGGCCCATTCCCAGGGCAAATTCCTCCGCGAACACGAATCGCACCGGCAAACCTGTAAGTGCCGATTCGATACGTGCGCGCTCGTGCCCGGTCACGACGACGATCTCGCGGAACGCGGGTGCGGCGCCGCAGATCGCCTCCACGGTCGCGCGCACGACGGTGCGTGCGCTCCCGTCCGGCGCGGGAAGCAGGAGCTTGTGCTGCGGCGCGGCGCGCCGGGAAAGTCCCGCAGCCAGGACAATGGCGCACAGCTCACGCATGGTCGTGGAGAGTGGGCCGCCCCTCCGGAGGTCGCGAGGCGGAACGCGCGCGGCTCATGCGGGGCCGGCGCGTCGCCGCTCGTCCTCCGCCTGCCATTTCAGGATTCCGGCGAGAATGCCCACGGCGATCCCGGCGGCGCTCGGCGTGCCGAGATGAATACCCGCGGGGCCCTGGATGCGGGCGAGTTCCTCCGAGCTGGCGCCCGCCTCGCGCAGTCGGTCGAGCCGGTGTGCATGGGAACGCGAGCTGCCCATCGCGCCGATGTAGCCGGCGTGGGTCCGGATGAGCGCGAGCAGCGCGGCATCATCGATCTTGGGGTCGTGCGTCACCACCACGGCCGCATCCCGCGAATCCGGACGGAGCTCCTGCAGGATTCCCTGCGGCCAGATCCGCGCCATGCGATCCGGGGCCGTGCTGAAGCGCGCACTGTCGGTGTAGGCGGCGCGCGGGTCGATCACCACGGTGGCAAACGCCGCTTCGCGGGCGCAGGGCACGAGGTGCGTCGCGACGTCCGTGGCTCCGATCACGATCAGCCGGGGCCGCCGGCGCACGGTGCGAACGAAGATCGCGGCGGACTCGGCACCGACCAGCGCGGGCGGAAGTCCCTGCTCGAGACGGTCCCGTGCGGCGGCGATTTCATCGACGCTGAAGGCGTCATTGTCGCCGGTCATCGCGCCGCTGGCGTCGACGGCGAGGTGCCGGTCGCCGCGACTGAGAACCACGCCTGCTTCGTCCTGAGCGAGCCAGCCGCGCAGCATCGGAACCAAGCTGCGGACCTCGGCGCGTGCATGCGAACCCCACCAGGGCTCCACGCGGACCGCGATCCAGCCGCCGCAGGACAGACCATCGGTCCAGGGCGGTTTCCCGTCCGGACCGAAACGCAGCGTCTGCGGGACTCCCGAGGCGAGGGCGATGCGGGCGGCTTCGACGACTTCGATATCGAGGCAGCCGGAGGAGACGGAACCCAGGAACCGGAGCGACTCCGGCGCGATCACCATGCAGGCGCCGGGCATGCGCGGGGCGCTGCCGGCGACGGCGATCACCGAGGCGAGTGCGAACGGTTCGCCAGCATCGATCCACGGGGCGAGTTGAGGCCACAGGCTGCGCATGGCATCAAGAAGGCGGAAGCTGTGTCGGTCTGAAAGGCTGAAAGCACCGGAATCCGCGAGGCGCGACGAGCCGTTCCGGGGGCCGGGACGGACGGGCGACGCGGCCGAGGCGATCGCGGATCGCGGCGCGCTGGCACGGGGGTGCGTTTGCTTTTTACGCTTTGTGTCGTTCGCTCCGAGGTCATCCTCTCCTCGCCTGTGGTCGTTTTTCACCATCCAGAGTGCGCCGGTTATGCGGCTCCCGGGCACCCGGAGCGGCCGCGACGCATCGTGGCTTCAGCGGCCCACCTTGCCGGCCACGTGCACGGCCTCGAGTGGCGCCAGCCGGAGCCCGCCTCACCGGCCGATTTACTCCGCGCCCACTCGTCCCGGCACTTGGAACGATTGCAGGAGCCGAGACCGTTCGATGGCGACACGCCACATTATGAAGGCATCGCCCAGCATGCCGCGCTTGCGGCTGGAGCGGCGCTGGCGGCGGTTGAGGAAGCTCGTGCGGGGCGCCCGGCATTCAGCCTCATGCGCCCGCCCGGGCATCACGCCACGCCCGACCGGGCGATGGGGTTTTGCTACCTCAATAACGTCGCGATCGCGGCGCTCGTCGCTCGTGCCAGCGGCGTCGCAAGAGTCGCGATCTGGGACTTCGATGCGCATCACGGGAATGGCACCGAGGCCATCGTTCGCGGACGCGAGGGCATCTCGTTTGTCTCCGTCCACCAGTATCCCGGCTACCCCGGCACGGGAACCATAAGTGACGGGAATTGCCTCAATTACCCGGTTCTTCCGGATACTCCGCCCGAGCGCCATATGGCCCTTCTGCGGCAGTCTTGGGAGTCGCTTCTCACGTTTCGGCCCGATCTTGTGCTCGTCTCGGCGGGATTCGATGCCTATGAGCATGATCCCATCACAACCTTATGTCTGAGGCGCGACGATTTTATCACCCTGGGTGGCTGGCTGCATGACGCTGATCTCCCGACTGCAGCGGTATTGGAAGGCGGTTACAGCAAGGATCTCCCCGTCCTCATCGCCGGATTCCTCGAAGGCTGGCTCCACGGCTGAGAGCCGGAAGGCCCGTACGTCCCGGCGCGGATCCCGAAAAGGCCCGCGCGAAGGCTCCGAGGGCCAGTTTCCCAAGGGGACGCCGTCGCGCCGCGGCGGTGGAGGTCGCGAACGCGGCGAGCGCGGTCCCCAGCCGGCCGCCGCGGAGTTCACCTTCATCGATTCGCAGACGGGCGTGGACGCGCTGGTGGAGCACCTGCGCACCCAGCCGCTGATCGCCATCGATACGGAGGCGGACAATCTCCATCACTACGAGACCCGCGTGTGCCTGATCCAGGTCTCGGCGGGCGGGCGGCAGTTCATCGTCGATCCGCTCGCGGGGATCGATCTCGCCCCGCTTTTCGACCTGCTCGCGCAGAAAACCCTGCTGATGCACGGCAGCGATTACGATCTGCGTCTGTTGTGGGACCTCACCAAGTTCCGGCCGGCGGATGTCTTCGACACCATGCTGGCGGCGCAGCTCATCGGCCGCGAGCGCATCGGCCTGGCCTCGCTGCTCGAGGACTACCTCGGGATCCATCATCCCAAGGACAGCCAGAAGGCCGACTGGTCGCGACGCCCGTTGCCGCCGAAGATGCTCAACTACGCGGCGGGCGATGTGGCCCATCTTTTCGACATCCACCGCATCCTCACCGATGAGATGACCCGGCTGGGCCGCCTCGAGTGGCACCGCCAGAAGTGCCGCTGGCAGATCGAGGTGGCGACGGTCGGATTCCCCGAGGAAAACGTCCACGCCTGGCGCATCGGACCTTCGCGCGGCATGCCGCCGCGCGCCCTTGCCGCACTCTACGAGTTGTGGCACTGGCGCGAAGCCGAAGCCAAGCGCCTGGATCGTCCGCCGTTCAAGGTGATGAGCAACGATTACCTCGCCAAGCTCGCCTACGCGGTGGCCGAGGGCTCCTACCGGGATGTGTTTGAGAAACTCCCGAACGGCCTGCGCCGCGGGCCGTCCCGCGGGTTGATGGAGGCACTGGAGCGCGGAGCGGAGCGCGATCCGAAGTCGCTTCCACGTCGCGATCCGCAGGGTCGCCGGCCCGATCCGCTCGATGCCGAGGAGCTCGCCCGGCAGGACCGGATCAAATCGTTCCGCGACAAGATCGCCTCGGAACTCAAGATCGACGCCACGCTCATCGCCAGCCGCTCCCAGATTGCGCAACTGTGCCGCGTGCCCGGCGAGGCCGCGAAGGTCCTGCAGCCCTGGCAGGTCGATCTGCTCCGGCCCGTGCTGGAGTCGTTCGGGACCTGATTGACTGTAGCCGCAGCCACAGCACCACCCGCGTCGCGGCGCTGCACACGGGTGTTGCGGTGTGCGGAAGGGGCGGCCAGCATGGACGACCATGTCCTCGGATTCCCACAGCGGCTCCGGCTGGCCACAGGTGACGTACGTGGCGCTCGCCGTGCTCGTCATCGGGTTGGTCTTCCTCTGGCCCTATCTCGGTGGGCCGCGGTCGGCCAGGCGGGCGCCTGATCCGGCGGAGGGCGCACACATGCTTTCGGCGGCCGACGCCGGGCGGGATGCGCTGATCAAGGCCGCGGCCGAAGCCGCGCAGGCGAGCGTGACCGGGCGCTGGGAAATGATCGTCGAGCGCGCGCGGGCGGCGGCCGCCGCGGGGCCGGATCGGTTGCCCGTGTTCATCTGGACGCTCTTCACCGCGTTCGACGCGCTCGAGGCGCGTGAACAGGAAGGCGCGCTGCGGGCCTTCTTTGAGACGGGCCGCGACGTGCGCTTCGGCGAGGTGTTCACCGTGGCGCGCGGAGGCTGGCTCATGGACTGGCCGACCTTGCGCGTCGCGTTGTTGGACTACGTGTCGCAGCGGAGGCCGGAGCTCGCGCGCGACCTGGCGATCCAGGTCCTGCAGGCGCGGCCCGACGAACCCGGAGAATGGGCGCTGGCCATGCGCGAACTCGTGCGCGGCGTACCGCTGGACCAGTGGAGCAGTCTCGTGCGCGTGCGGCTGCGGGAGTTCATCCACGATCGCGATTGGTCGGCGCGTGGATCCGCGAGCTGGATGGAGGGCTTCGACATCCTCGTGGCCGCCGGCACGGCGGAGGCCCTGCGCGATCTCGGCACGATCAGCACGGAGAGTGCCTCGCGGTCGGCCCGGTTCGTCGCCTTCCTCACCGCCGACCGCCTCGTGATGACCGCACCCGCGGCTTGCCTCATGACGCTCAATCGCGACCCGTCGCTGTTCTCCGGGGCCACGGGCGTGCGCGCCGGCCTCTTCGCCCGCGGCGACCTGCGCGACCCCACACAGCTGGCGGAGCTGGTGACGTATTTTGATCGTGGAGACGTCGGACCCGGCGAGCGTGCGCAATTCGCCGCCGCCTTTCCCCAGCTGAGTTCCGCGCCGACGCATCGCCTGTTGACCGAACCAGTCGTGCGTTCGGAGGAGGAAATCCAGCAGGCCGAGGCTGCCGTGTGCCAGCAGATCGAGATCTGGCTGCACGAGAATCGCTTCCCGGCCTGGGCGGATGCGTTCGGCGAGATCAAGCGACGCCTCGAGGCCCGACAACCCTCGGCCGCACCGGCGAGCTGAGCCGCACGCCGGTGGCGGAAAGGGCTCGCCCGGGCGGGTCGCGCGCCGGACGCTGGCCCCGTGGTGTTCACCGGCCAGCCTGGATACGAGGAATTGGTTGAGCGCGAGTTGCGTCCGCACGGCCTTGTCGTGCAGGAGCGCGGGGCGGGGTGGGTGCGCACCGACGGCCCGGCGCCCGCGAATCCGGATTGGTGCTTCCCTCACCGCGCGATCCACGCGCCGCGCGAGATCACAGGGACCTCGGTCAACGCGCTCGCGGCCGGTGTGGCGGAGCTTTTCCTGGAATCGATGCGCGGCGAGCGCATCGAGCAGCCGTGGGCCTATCTTGTCCTGGGCGCGTCCGGTCTCGATGGCCTGGGCCGGCGGGCGGCTGCGGTCGACAGCGCCGTGCGCGACTTGCTCAAGCGCAGGATGGCGCGCGTGGCGCGGCTGGCCTCCGATGCGACGCCCGCGCGCGGCGAGGGTCGCGGACTGGCGCTGTTCTTTGCGGATTTCGGACGCATCTTTGTATCGCGCGATTTCTGGTCGGGCGGGCAGCAGCGCATGGCCGACGACCCGGCCGCTCCCTCCCGCAGCTACCTGAAAGTTGAGGAAGCTTATCAGGTGCTCGGCCGCGAGCCTGCGTCCGGCGAAACTGTCGTGGATCTCGGCGCCGCGCCCGGCGGTTGGAGCTTCAGCGCGGCCAAACGTGGGGCGCGCGTGATCGCGGTCGACAACGGCCCGCTCAAGGGCGGTGCCCTCGACCACCCGCAGATCGAGCACCGCCGCGAGGATGCCTACCGTTTTCGTCCGGAGGCGGGAACCGTGGTCGACTGGCTCTTCTGCGACATGGTCGACGACCCGCACGACGTGGTGCGTGCGATCGTGGAGCCCTGGGTCGCGCAGCGCATGTGCCGGCATTTCGTGGTCAATCTGAAGTTCGGCCGGGCCGATGCCTTGGCCGTGCTGGACGAAGCGCGACGTCGCCTCGGTCCGCGCTGCGCCACGCTCGTGGTGCGACATCTGTTTCACGATCGGGAGGAACTGACGCTCGTCGGCGACGTGGCCTGACCACACGCAGGCGGGCGCATCCGCGCTCGCGCCCGCGCGGCCGCTCCGCGTAACGTGGGCCGATGCAGCGAAAGCGGCGCGAGATTCCCGTATGCGGTTGGAAGGCGGTTTCGGCGGTGTTTGCCCGACACCCGGAATCGGTGCTGCGCCTGTTCTTCGACGAGCAGACCGGCCGGGATGCGGGGGAGTGGTGCAAGTATCTCGCCCGGGAGCGCCGCATCTATCGGCAGGTCCCCCCAGCGGAGCTGCACAAGGTCGCAGGCACCGTGCACCACGGCGGCATCGTCGCGATCACCACGCGCGACGAACCGGCCGAGCTGACGCGCGGGGAGGTCGAGGACTGGGCACGGCAGGGCCAGCCGCTCGTTGTCCTTGATCGTGTGTCCAACCACCACAACCTCGGCGCCCTCGTGCGCACTGCCGCTTTTTTTGGCGTGCCGGCCGTCGTCTATGGACGCGTTCCGGGCCAGGCGCTCGCCACGGAGGCGACCTACCGCATCGCCGAGGGCGGCATGGAGCATGTGCAGTTGCGCGAGGTGGACTCGCTTCCGGAGTTTTTGCGCGCCATTCGTCCCGTCTACCTCGTGCTCGGCGCGGCGTTGCAGGGTGAGCCGATGGAGAACATCCGCGTGCCGAGGACCGGTGCGAGGGCGCGTCCGGTCGCCCTCGTGCTCGGCAACGAGGAACACGGCCTCGCGGCCGACGTGCTGTCGGCCTGCGAGCAAAACGTGTTGATCACGGGCGGTGGCCGCGTCGAGTCGCTCAACGTCGCCGCCGCCGGCGCGATCCTGATGCACTGGTTCTTCGGCCGGCGGTAGACCGCGTCAACGCCCACGCCGCGATCGGCCGCCGCAGGCCGCCCACCCGCTCAAGGCCGCGCCTCCCGCGCTCCGCCGCCGCGGGCCAGGCAAGGTAACGATCGTTTCGGGGCTTGGCCAGGGGCGTGCGCAGAGCCGCGTGCGTGTGGGGGCCTGAGGAAGGCGGGATTGTCCGTTGGGTCTTGGCGGGTCGGGCGACCGGGGCAATCGTGCGGCGATGCGTTTCGAACATCTCGCCCTCAATGTGACCGATGCGCGCGCGATGGCTGCGTGGTACGTGCAGCACCTCGGGCTGTCGGTCGTGCGGGCACTGGAGAGCGCGCCGCACACGCACTTTCTGGCCGACGCTACCGGCCGGACGGTGCTCGAGGTCTACTCCAATCCGGCGGCACCGTATCCGAATTACAAAGACCAGCATTGGCTCGTGCTGCACGTGGCTTTTGTCTCGGCCGATGCCGATGCGGATCGCGCACGACTGGAGCGGGCCGGCGCCACACCCGCCACCGTCGATGCCCTTCCCGACGGTTCGCGGCTGGTGATGATGCGCGATCCATGGGGCGTGTGCCTCCAGCTCTGTCAGCGTGCGCGGCCGATGCCGTGAACGCCCGGTTCGGGAGGCGGCACACCCGGCTGGTGCGCCGTTCACTTTACGCGTTCACCAGAACGGAGCTTGCGACGCCGGTGGCAGAGGGACGAGATTTCGCCATCGCGGCTGCGGCCCGGTTTACAGCCGCGGCTTCACCCCATCCGAATCATGGCCGAGACCTCCCCATCAGCCCCCGCACGCGCGGTGGCGGTCAATGAGTACGAGCGCGAACCCGTGCCCGAGCGCGCGCTCAAGGGCCCGAGTTCCTTCTGGGGCATGTATGCGGGCGAACACACGGCGGGCACCGAGTTCATGCTCGGCCCGCTGTTCATCGCGTGGGGTGCCTCGGCGATCGACGTGATCCTGGGGTTGCTGCTGGGCAATATCCTGGCCGTACTCACCTGGCGCTACCTCACGGCACCGATCGCCACGGACCTGCGCCTCACGCTCTATACCAAGCTGGAGAAGATCTGCGGGCGCCAGCTCGTGTCGCTCTACAACATCGCCAACGGCGTGCTCTTTTGCTTTCTCGCCGGCGCGATGGTCACGGTGTCCGCGACCGCCGTGGGCGTGCCGTTTCCCGGTGTGAAGATGCCGACATTCTCGGATACGATGCCCACGGGCGTGGCGTGGTGCGTGGTGGTGGTGATCCTGGGATTGGTGCAGACCATCGTCGCGATCCGCGGATACGGGTTCGTGGCGCGGATCGGTCACCTCGCAGCGCCCTGGATGTTTCTCATCTTCGTGGCCTGCGGGCTCTCGACCCTGCCGAAGCTCCAATCGCTCGATGTGAATGCGATCTGGACGGGTGTGCCGCTCCATGGAGGCAAGCCGATCGGCTTTGTCGGGATCATGCTGTTCGCCTGGCTGTGCAATGCCGCGATGCATCTGGGCATGTCCGACATGTCGATCTTCCGCTATGCGCGGAAGGCGTCGTCCGGATGGGCGGCGAGCGCGGGTATGTTTCTCGGCCACTACATCGCCTGGATCTGCGCCTCGCTGCTCTTCGCTCTCGAGCGCCAGCTCCAGGGTGATGCCGCGTCCAATGCCCCCGGGCCGATGGTATTCTCCGCCGTGGGCTGGGCGGGCCTGGCCTGCGTGGTCATCGCGGGATGGACGACGGCCAACCCGACCATCTACCGCGCCGGGCTCGCCTTCCAGGGCGTGATGCCGTCGATGTCTCGGACCACGGGCACGCTGATCGCGGGGCTCGTGGCGACCGTGGCCGGGTTGTTCCCGGCGTTCGCGATGAAGCTCCTGGATTTCGTGGGCATCTACGGGACCGTGCTCGCGCCTGTCGGCGCGATCATCGTGGTGGATCATTATTTCGCCCGCCGGCTCGGACTGACGCCGGACTGGGCCGAACGCACCGGCGCGCGCTTCAACGTCGCGGCGCTGCTGGCATGGACTCTGCCGGTGGCGGTGTTCTTCTATATCTACAAGGTGTACGGGGTTTTTGCCTCCTACATGACGGTTCCGGTCTGGCTGACCTGCGGTGTGCTTTACGTCATCTTTGCCAAAACCCTGCTGCGGCGGCCCGCCGTCATATCCAGATGAATACACTTGCCCGCATCGCCGGCCTGCTTGCCCTCGCTCTCACGCTCGTGCCCGCCGCGCTGTTCGCCGCGGGCCAGCTCGGCCAGGACCCGATGAAACTGCTGATGCTCGCGGGTGCGCTGCTGTGGTTCGCGTCCGCGCCGTTCTGCCTCAAGGGAGGGACCTGAAACTCGTGCTGCCCGGCCGGGTTCTGCGGCAGCGAAATGCGCGCCCGGAGGTAGCGCCCCTGTTCTGCTCCGCCTGAAACGCCGCAGTTGGGACACAGACATCCCGGAGGATGGTGCCGAGGGCACAGAGCGTTGCCGAGTATTCGGCCGCTTCACTTCAGCTCATCACCTCGTGCGTGAAGCGGTGGAAGGCGTGGTCTTGGTTTCGCAAGGACCGCTCTGTGAACTCCATGATCGTCTCGGCCCGCCAAGCCGAAGCCTTGGTGAAGGCTGGAGCCCCCTGTGACCTGGCTGGATTGAGGATATCAGGTTGAACCGTATCATCGCGGGACCGATTTGGTCTCGCTGCGGGCTCTCGGCGGAATCCGGCCGGCTCGAGTCCGATCAGGCCGCGAGCACGTAGGCGACGCCCAGGACGACGATGCTCGCGAGCCCGCAGATCACGGTCGTGATCTTCGCGCCACGGGCGTTGCCGAGGTAGGTCTTCTCGCCGGTGGGAGCCGCTTCGCGCGCGGCCTGCCGTGCGATACGGAAGGTCTTGATCGAGCACTGCACCTTGAATGCGAGACTCAGGCCGAGGATCGCAAGGGCGAGGATGCGCATGGTGCCGACGTCCATGCTTATGCCGAGGAAGCTGGCCTCCGTCGCCCCGTGCAGTTCGCGCAGGCGCCCGAGCCCCCACGCGTCGGCGATCAGGATGGCGAGGATGTTCAGCATCGCAAAGACCGAGGCGCGTCCGGCCGTGACCTGCACCGTGCGCTCCGCCTCCGAGAGGCGCGAGGGATCGTCGATCGTCACGATGTGATCGTTGGCGGGCTTCTCGCCCTCCTTCACCTTCGTGGCATCGCCGAGCGGGTGCGGCGCGACCCAGGCCGCCCAGACCGACGGCACCGACGCGAACATCACGAGGATGAAAAACGTCGAGAAGCCGAGCCACTCCGCCAGCGGGCCGGAGATCATGGTCGTGGGCGAAAGCATCAAATTCATCAGCGCGGTGGCGAACGCGTAGTGCGTCATCGTGCAGCGACCCGGCGCGATCTGCTGCATCATGTAGACCATGTTGCCGATGAAGCCGAAGCCGTATCCGAACTTCTCAATACACACGAGGATCACGATCGTCGGATAATCGAGCCCGTGACCGGCCGCGCCGTACTGGCTGAGGATGACAAAGGTGAAGTGGGGCACATTCAGGCAGAGGCCAAGGATCGGCAGGGCGCGTTTGAGGCCGAGCTTGCCCAGGAACATGCCGCCGAGGATGCCGCCGGCGATCGCGGCCACCGTGCCGTAGACGGCGTCGATATCCGCCACCTGTCCGGCCGTGAGGCCGAGGCCGCCGCTCTCCACCGAGGACTGAAGGAAGAGCCGTCCCTCGGTTAGGATGAGGCCCTCGCCGAGGCGATAGAGGAAGACAAACGCGATCATGCCCCAGAACGCGCGCTTGTGAAAGAAGGTCTTGGCTGATCCGAGGAAGTCGCTCCAGACCTCCTTCGCGCTGTCCGGCCGTTCCTCGATGCTTCCCTGAGGCAGGAACTTCAGGTGGTAGAGCGCGAACGCGGCCATCGCGATGCCTGCGGTGATCCAGACCGCCATCCACATCTTCTGGGCCGGCCAGTCATTGGCGTGCGCGAGCTTCTCCACCGAACTGATGAGCACGCCTGTGGCGAGGACCTTGCCGAGGTTCCAGAACATGCCCTGGACGCCGGCGAGATTGGCCTGGGTTTTCTTGTTGAGCGAGGTCAGGTAGATGCCGTCGCCGCAGATGTCCTGGGTGGACGAGGCGAATGCGGCCACCCAGAGGATGGCGATGGTCACCTGGAAATAGCCGTGAAGGGGCAGCGACATCGCCACGCCGCAGAACAGGAGCGCGAGCAGGATCTCGGTCGTGATCACGAAGAATTTCTTCGTGCGATACATGTCGAGAAACGCCGCCCACAGCGGTTTGAGGGACCAGGCGATGATCACGCTGCCCAGCGCGATGGTGATCTGGCCGTCGGATACGCCGAGGTCCTTGTACATCGTCGCCGCGGTCATGTTGACCACGTTGAACGGGATGCCCATCGCGAGGTAGAGCGTGGGGACCCAGAACAGGGACCGAAGAAGCGTGTGGGTGGCGGCCGGGGCGGGAGCGGGCGAGGAGGACACGAGCGTGTGGAGAGTTGGGTGAGTCGGTGCGCGGCGGGCTCGGGAGAGGCCCGTCAGGCGCCGGCAGTTACGGAAGGCCTACCCCTAGGATTTCCGGCCGCCGGAGCCTGATCGGAAAAGAGACGTGCGGGAGGTCCGCAGGAGCAGCCGGGGGTGCGCCCGAGCGGAGGAGCGGGAACGAACCATGCGCCGGGCCCGACCCTCCGGAAACGCAGGAGCGACTCTATCGGTAGAGCGGCTCAGGGAGCCGCCGCGTCCCCCGCCGGGATCACGTCGTGCAATTCGGCGAAATAGATCACCGGTGCGCCGGGCGGAATCGACGGTGGCGGACTTTCACCGAAACCCAGCGCGGGCGGCACGTAGAACAGCGCCTTGCCACCGATGGCGAGGAGTTGGAGGCCTTCGGCCAGCCCGGGAAGGAGGTCGCGCACGACGGCGCGCGTGCGCTGTTGGTTGAGTTCGGGCACGTAGCTGCCATCGGGAAGCCGTGCGGTGAGGCTGAGGATCACGGTGTCGTCGGCCCGCGGCGGTGCGCCTTCGCCGACTTCCGTCATGCGATAGTGGAGACCGCTGGCGGTGCGCTGCACCGATTCGGTCTCGCGCAGCGTGCGAAAGTAAGTCTCGAGCGGGTCGGGGTTCTCCGAGGTCAGCATCTGCTGGACGCGGCGGCTGAGATCCTCGCGGAGTCGCAGCGCCGGGTCATCCATCGGCACGCCGCGTCCTTCGTAGCTCGAGCGCATGCCCTCGAGGAAGGCGTTGAATTGAGCGGCCGTCCATCCGAGGTCGGCGATGCGGTTGTTCTCCGCCATGTTCGAGCCAAGGGCGGCGTAGGGCGTGAGCTCGCGCGGAAGCGCTGACGCCGCGGGTGTCGCTGCGGAGGCGGAGAGTGCGTCGAGCGCGTGGGAGACGCGCACGAGAAGGACGGCGAGCGCCAAGGTTCCGGCGGCCATCACGAGGGCGAGATTGCGCCAGAGGTTCGAGGACCGGGCGGCGGCACGCGCCGGGGCGGCGGGCGGTGATTTCTTCATGGAGCGGGAGCCATGCTGGCACCGCCGCTGCCGAAGGCAAGGGAGGGCGCGTTGTTGCGTGTGACGAACAGGTCGGTTCGGCCGTCGCGATCAAGGTCGGTGGCGACGAGCGAGCGCACGTCGCCGACCAGCATCAGGCCGGTCTCGCGCGGCCAGACGACCGCGAGCCCGCACGGCGCGGCCGGATCGCCGCGCAGGAACCAGCCGAGCCCGCCGTCGAACCGGCCGATCTCCGGGACTGGCGTGAAGTCGTTGCCGCCGGCGACCAGGTCGGTTCGGCCGTCGCCGTCGAAGTCCCCCACGGCAAAGGCATTGATCGGGGCGATCTGCACCTCGCGGGGCAGCGGCGTGAACACCCAGCGGCCGTCGGGCTGGCTGAGGAAGACGCCGCTCTGGAGTTGTGTCGCCTCGTGGCGCGTGGCGGTCGCGAGTTCCGCCGGCGTGAAGACCTCCTCTAGCGTCGCGCGGGCATACGCATCATTGCTCGGGAAACGCTGGCCCAGCGCCGGCAGCTGGCGGACCAGGACATCGCGCGTCGCCAGAGGATAGATACGGCCGTCCGCGTGGTGGGCCTCGATGAGCTGCGGACTTGAGCCGGCCACCGAGACGCCGGCGTAGAGCAGGGCGGGTTGGTCCGCGGTGGCCCGGTAGCGTGTGTTCAGCCCAAGGTTGCCGGCCGCGAAATCCGGACGGCCATCGCCGTTCAGGTCGGCGGCGGCGAGCGCGCGCCACCAACCCGTGCCGGCCGCGGCGAATCCCAGCTCGGCCGAGGCGTCCGAGAACCCCGCCGCGCCCTCGTTGCGGAAACACGACACGCGTCCCCACTCGCAGGCGACGAGCAGGTCTGGACGCCCATCGGCGTCGACGTCTGTCCAGAGCGCGGCCGTGACCATGCCTACCCGGCCCAGCGCGGGCGCGAACTCCGCCGTGACATCGACAAATCGACCCTCCCGCCAGGCAAGCAGGGCGCTGCGGGGGATTTCTGGATACGCGCCGGGAACCACGCGTCCGCCCAGGAAGAGGTCGGCATGGCCGTCGCCATCGAAATCGGCCGCCGCGGCCGCGCCGATCGGGACGCGGAGTGCCGGAAGCACGCCCTCGGGCGCGATCGAGAACTGCCCGCGGCCATTGTTGAGCGCGAGGCGCGGCTGGTATTCGGGCGAATCGGCCACGGCGCCCACGCCGGCCTTCGTGAGGAGCAGGTCGAGGTCGCCATCGCCATCCGCATCGAAGGGCACGATCGGCCCGTCCGCGACCGGAGAGGGCGCGATGTAGATCGGGCTGAGCGCTGAGACATACGAGGCGCCGGAACGGGTGAGGATCTGGCCGGCCTCGCCCGCGACGCCGCCGATGATCAGTTCGTCACCCCCGTCGCCGTCGAGATCGGCGGCGGCGGCGAACGGGCCGGGGCGGTTCAGACGGTAGGGCAGCAACGGTTGTCGGGCCTGGGCGGGCGGGGCCAGGGGTCCGCCGCGGTTGGGAAGTCCGAGCTGCGCGGCCTGCGTGATCTCCGCGAACAGCGCAGGCGCGGGCTCGGTCCCGGCGATGGGCGGTGGTGCCGTATCCGGTTCGTGGATCACATAGCGTGCCCCGGAGGCGAGCCCGTGGAACTCCTGGGTGTGGCCGCTCGGCCAGTGCACGCTCAGCCGCGCGATCTCGGTGCTCGAACCCGTGCCGAAGAACAGCGCGGGTTCGCTCGAGGCGTTGTAACCGCGGGCCAGCGTGAGCGTGCGCACCTGCTGCGACCCGTCGGGGAGTGCGAGGCGCACGGTGGCGCCGAGACCGCGCGAATTGGAGGCGCGGCCGCGCAGCTCGACGACGAGTGCGTGGCCGGCCGTGCCGTCGTTGCGGCAGACGGTGGCGGGCGCGTCGTAGTTGGCGAAGACGAGGTCCAGGTCGCCGTCGCCGTCGAGGTCGCCGAAGGCCGCGGCATGGCTGAAGCCGACGTGATCAAGGCCCCATGCGGCGGAGACGTTTTCAAAGTGGATGTCGCCGGTGTTTCGGTACGCCAGGTTCGCCTCGGCCAGGAGCGGCGTCGCTTTCATGATGCGTGTCCGCTCGGCCAGGCTCTCGCGACGCATCATCGCGGCGGTGATGTCGGCGCTGTGCAGTTCGCGCACCATGCCGTTGGCGATGTAGAGGTCGAGCCAGCCGTCGAGGTCGAGGTCCTCGAAGCGCACCGACCACGTCCAGTCCGTCGCGTCGAGCCCCGCCAGGCGCGCCGCCTCGAGCACGCGGCCGGTTCCGGTGCCGAGGAACAGCGTGTTGATCATGTATTGCTGGGCCACGGCGCCGGGACGCGCCTCGTTGTCGGGCAGCCCGGCGCGCAGAGGCGCCATGCCGCGATGGTCCTTCTCGCGCGTCGTCGTGGCCATGTCGGCGATGAAGAGGTCGAGATGGCCGTCGTTGTTGATGTCACCGAGGTCGGCGCCCATCGAGGAATGCGGCGTGTGGGGAACCACCCAACTGAGCACGTTGGTGAATGTGCCATCGCGATTGTTGCGCAGGAGCTGGTCGGCGTCGCGGAAATCGTTGTCGACGTAGATGTCGGGCCAGCCGTCCTCGTTGTAGTCCCACCATGTGGCGGCGTGGCATTGCGTGTCGCCCTTCAGCCCGGCCTGCTCCGTGACCTCCTCGAACGTGCCGTCACCGCGGTTGCGGAAGAGGCGGTCGGGCTGGCCGTTGGGACGGCGTTCGGCGTGGAGCACGTTAGTGGCGACGTAGACGTCGAGCCAGCCGTCGCGGTCGTAGTCGCAGAACGCGCCCATCGCACTCGCCTCGACCAGCGCGAGGCCGCGGGCCGCGCCCTCCTCGGTGAACGTGCCGGTGCCGTCGTTGATGTAGAGGAGATTGGGTGCGGCGAAGCGACAGACGTAGAGGTCGAGGTCGCCGTCGTTGTCGACGTCGGCAAACGCGGCGCCCTGCTTCCACGCGCTCGCCCCGCCGTCACTCGCAAGCGGACCGGCGACGCCGGCGCTCGTCGTGATGTCTTCGAAACGGAAGCCGCCGAGGTTGCGGAAGAGCTGGTTGTACCCGGTCTTGTTGGCGAGGAACACGTCCGGGAGCCCGTCGCCGTCGACATCGCCGATGGCCACGCCGCTGCCGATCGCGCCGAGCGAGAACTCACGATAGCGACGGCCCCACATGGCGGGATCGTCATAGGGATTGGGTGAGTCGATCCCGGTCTCGGCGGCCGGCACCGTGGTGAACAGCGTCACACCATCCCCGCGCGAGCGCGGCGCCAGCTCGATGCGTTCGATCCCTGACCCGTCTGCTCCCAGAGCCGACGTGCCCGTGCAGGCGCACGCACACGCGACCAGACTGGCGAGGGCAAGCGACGTGGATCGATGGTGCACGGGAAGGGGGGAAGGGAACGGGGGCTGGCGCATCGACCGTGGGGAAGGCTGGCCATTTCCCTGAAGGGCGAAAAACAGGTTGGCCAGCCGAAGGTTTTCCGCTCAACACCAAACGATAGAGTGCGCCCGTCGCTTGTCCGCGCCGTGGGCGGCGGGTTGAAAAGAGGACCCACATGCTACCCCTCTCCTGGAATGGCTTTGGCCGCCCTGCGACCCGCCTGCGCCTGCGAGTATCCTTGCTCGCGATGCTCATCGGGGCCGGCGCACTCGCGGGCTGTGCCCCCCGGGAGCGACCGCGGGCGTCGCCGCGTGCCGGTGCCGCACCGGCCGCGGTGACGGGCGATGGACGGTTCTTTCGCGGGGAATCGATCGGGGCGGCGATCACCGATCGCCCCTGGGTCGCGCATGTGACCACGGCCGATCTCGACCGCGACGGCAGGCTGGAGATCCTAGCCTGCGAAGCACAGCAGGGGCAGGTGCTCTGGCTTCGGCGGGACGGGGACGGAGGTGCCTGGGTCGAGCACGTCCTTGCCGGGGGACTGGCCGGGCCGGTGCACGTCGAAGCCGTGGACATGGACCGCGATGGTGACGACGACCTTCTCGTCTCCTGCATGGGACAGGTGTTTCCCTCGAACGAGCGGATCGGGTCCATCGTTTTGCTCGTCAATGACGGCCGGCAGCGGTTCACGCCGCGCGTGTTGCTGGAGCGGGTGGCGCGGGTCAACGATGCGCGAGGCGTCGATTTCGACGGCGACGGCCGTCTTGACATCGTCGTGGGGCAGTTTGGGTACCTCCAAGGGGAGGTCCGGATCCTCTGGCAACGGAAACCGGGAGTATTCACGAGCGAGATCATGCTCGATCTCCCCGGGACGGTGAACGTGCCGGTGGCGGACTTCGATGGCGATGGGCGGCCGGATTTTGCCGCGCTCGTATCGCAGCAGTTTGAGGAGATTGTGCTGTTCACCAACGCCGGCGGCGGGCGGTTCACGCGCCGCACGATCTTCGGTTCGACCAATGAGGACTTTGGCAGCAGTGGCCTTGTCGCGAGTGATCTCAACCGCGACGGACGGGTCGATCTGCTCTACACCAATGGCGATGGATTTGACTATGCCGAGCCGGGCGGCCGCCCGTGGCATGGCGTGCAATGGCTGGAGAACAAGGGCGGGGGCCATTTCGAACTGCATCGCATCGGCGAATTGTCAGGCGCCTACGGCCCGGTGGCCGCGGACTTCGACGGCGATGGCGATCTCGACGTCGCGGTGGTGAGCGGTTTCAACGAATGGCGCGATCCGCAGGCGGTGTCGCTCGCGGTCTTTCTCAACGACGGCGCCATGCGGTTCAGCCCGCAGGTAGGCGCCCACGCTCCCACCCATCTGTTGACGGCGGTCGCAGGGGATTTCGACGGGTCGGGCACGCCCCAACTCGTCACCGGAGGCTTCCATGCCTACGCGCCTTGGGATCGGATGAGCCGCCTCATGATCTGGAGGGTCAACACGCCGTGACACGAGTGCGCAAGGGGCTCGTCGCCGGAGTGGTCTTCGGATTGTGCGCCGGGGGCATGATCGTGTGGCTGCGTGCCCTGCCGGCACGCAGTTGGGAGCAGGCCCGTCCGGCGCTGCCGCCACCGTCCGGCGCGCGGGCGCCCGGGCTTGATGCGCGGCTCGAGGCATGTGCGGGGCGGTTCGCCGTGTATCCGCCCGATGAA
Organism: Verrucomicrobiota bacterium; assembly: GCA_023399155.1. Taxonomy (GTDB): domain Bacteria; phylum Verrucomicrobiota; class Verrucomicrobiia; order Opitutales; family Opitutaceae; genus JAEWQP01. The sequence goes on from JAEWQP010000022.1 coordinate 318,965, forward strand.
TCCGCGCTCGAGGAGTTCGCGCGGGTCTGTCACGCCAGCGTTCAGCTCGACGCGGCGCTCGCCGGTTATGCGGCGCTCGCACGGCTGCAGCCGAGGGACGGTCGCTGGCCGTACTTCATGGCTGTGATCCATGCCGGCTTCGGCCGGCTGCAGGAGGCGACGCCGCTGTTCCGCCGCTCCACCGAGCTGGCGCCCGACCATGTGCCGGGCTGGCTGCGGCTCGGAACGGCACGGCTGAAGGCCGACGACCTCGCCGGCGCCATGGCAGCCTATGAGGAGGCGCTGCGCCGCGCAGCCGATGATCCGCACGCGCTCCTGGGGCTCGCGCGGTGCGCCTTGCGCGAGGAGCGTTGGACCGCCGCGCGAGGCCTGCTGCAACGGGCGGTGGCGGCGGACCCGCGGCTTGCTCCCGCCCTGCATCTGCTCGCCACGGTCCACGAGCGCCTCGGGAACCGCGAGGCCGCGAGCGCCGTGCTCGCCCGGGCTGACGCGGGCGCGATGGAGGTCGAGCCGCCCGACCCGTGGCTCGACGATTTGTATCAGTATGGTCACGACATTTATCGCCTGCGGGTGGCGGCATCGGCCGCGCTCGCCGGCGGCGACAGCGAGCGGGCCCTCGCCGCGTGCGAGCGTGCGCTGCAGCTCGCCCCCCACGATGCGCGCGTACACTGGCAGTTCGGCCAGATCCATCTGAGCGCCGGCCGGATCGAGCCCGCCCGCAAGCACCTCGAGGAGGCCGTCGCGCTCGATCCAGACGATGACCGAGCGCAAATCGACCTCATCGGCATCCTGCAGCAGCTTGGCGAGACCGCCGCCGCGGCGGAGCGCCGTGCCGCGTTTGAGCGCCGTTTTGGCGCGACACCCGCCATCCAGCCATGACCTCTTCTTCCGGTCCGTCTCCCGGTCCCGGCGGCCAGCCACGCCGGCCCACGCTCAAGGACGTCGCGCGCGAAGCCGGCTTCCACGTCACCACCATCTCCCTCGCGCTGCGCAACCATGCGAGCATTCCGGAGGCGACGCGCACACGGATCAAGGCCATCGCCGATCAGCTCGGGTACGAGGTCAATCCGGTCTTTCATGCGCTCAGCCGTTTTCGCAAAAGCGGGCGCGTGCGTGCACCGGCTCCGCGCATTGCCTACATCGAGAATTACGGCGCAAGTACGGGTTTCCAGCGTTCGGTTCACATGCAACAGATCCTGGAGGGCGCGCGGCGACAGGCCGGTGTGCTCGGCTACGAACTCGACCTGCTTTCACTTGGCGAGGACGACATGGATGCGCACGCCATCGCGGCGCACCTGGCCGAGCACACGATCACCGGCATCGTCATCGGGGCTTTCATCCCGGGTTTCGCGGAGCTCGCGCTCAATTGGGACGACTACTCCGTCGTGAAGATCCACTCCCGCCACACCGAGCCTGACGTCACTGTCGTGGCGAATGACCAGCTTCGCGAGGTTCGCCTCGCCTTCCGCCGGCTCACAGCGCTCGGTTACAAGCGCATCGGCCTGGCGATCGGGCGGGCCGACGAAGATGGATGCGGGCACCGGCACTCGGCGGGTTTTCTCATGGAACAGGCCACGGTGCCGCTCGAGCAGCGCGTGCCGCCGCTCATGTTCTCCTATTATGCGTCCTCGGAAATGCTCGCCGGCACGCTCGGCCGCTGGGTGCGCCGGCACGACATCGACGTCGTGATGTGCAACTGGAAGAACACGCGCGAGATGCTCGAAACGACGGGCCTTTCCGTGCCCGACCAGGTCGCGTGGGCCTGCCTTTGCCTCACCTCCGCCGACCCGCAGACCGCCGGTATGCGCCCCAATCTCGACCTCGTCGGCGAGCGCGCCGTCTCGATCCTCGTCTCCAAACTCAAATCGACGGAACGCGGCACGCCCGAGTTCCCTTCCTCCATCTATGTCCAAAGCTCCTGGCAGGACGGCGCGAGCGCGCCCGGACGCGCCTGATGCGGCGCCGGCGGAACCGGCGTCACCAGAAAAGAAATACTTCACCCTCGCGGACATCGCCGCGCAGGCGGGCGTGCACGTCACCACCGTCTCGCTCGCGCTGCGCGACCACCCGAGCATCCCGCCGACCACGCGCGCGCGCATCCGTGAGGTCGCCAAGCAGTTCGGCTACCAGCGCGACCCTCTGCTCGACGCCCTCAACTTCCACCGCGCGCGGCAGACACAGCAGGCCCGCCGGCTCGGCACCGCTTTTGTGGTGCACGCCGCCACCACGCGCCTGTTCAGCGGCAACACCTACAACTCCCTTGTCTACGCTGGCGCCAAGGCCGCGGCGGAGGCGCACGGTCACGCGCTCGAGATCTTTGTCGTCGGCCACGGCAATCTCGCGCCGGCCCGCCTCAACACCATCCTGACCACCCGCGGCATCACGGGCGTGTTGCTGTCGACCTTCGAGATCGACGTGGGCCAGATCGACCTGGATTGGGCGCAGTTCTGCGCGATCAAGATCGAGTGCCTGCACCTCACGCCCCACCTCGATGCGGTCTCGAACGACCAGCTGCAGGTGGCCCGCCTCGCCATGCGCAGCCTGCGCGAGCGCGGCTACCGGCGCATCGGGCTCGCCACGGCGCGCGAGGACCAGATGCGGCTCGCCGAGTCCTTCGGCACCGGCGTGCTCATCGAGCAGGCGTCCCTTCCCGAGGAGGAGTGTGTGCCGCCGCTGATCTTCGGCCTCGCGGACGTCCCCGAGTTGCACCGGCTCATCCCGGAATGGATGCGCCAGCACCGCGTGGACGTGATCATCTCGAATTGGAACGAGTTGCTCGACGTCTTCGCCGCCGCGCAAATCCGCCTGCCGGAGGACGTGGCCTTCGCGTCGCTCGACGTGCCGCCAAGCCTGCCGCACCTCGCGGGCGTCGTGCAGAACCACCGCCTCGTCGGCTACCGCGCCATGGAGCAGCTCGCGATCATGGCTGACGCCTACCAGCGGGGCGTGCCCGAGGCCCAGACCGTGACCTACATTCCGGGCTACTGGAAGGATGGTTCCACCGTCCCGATCAAGAGGGCACGGCATCGGGTCATCATTTGACGCCGCTCCCCCCGGGCTGGGTCCCGATACACCCCATCGGGCGACGACCTGATGCCGGCGGCGCGGGAGATTAGCGCCTCTTCATGAAAGACCAGGGCGGCGGGGTTGTTCGCCTCGATCGTCCAACGTTATTCGACGGCCATCCGGATGCCTGCATCGGGTCGCGCCCCGATGTGCTGACTCGGAGGATCGTCCAATTCAGCGTCTCCGGCGATCGCGGGGAACTCTACCGATAGAGGATCAAACGCTTTGTCTCCCCGGGGCACACCTTGCTTTCTGCCCCCGTTCTCCGGCGGTTCACCCACCCCTCCACGCATCTGGGCCCGCCGGGAAACACCAGCCTTTGTTTCCGGATTTTGCCTACCCCGCAAAGCGGTGACGTCCCACACGTCACCGTTCCCACACACCCTCGGTAAACACAATGAAACCCACTACATCGAAGCGATACGTAAGCGGCCGTACCCGGCTTGTGCGATACGGCTTGGTCGTCGCCCTCGGGGCATTCGGTGGTCAGGCCTCGGCTCAAACGACACGAACCGATGCCGCCACCTCTCAATCGGATGAGGACGTGGTCGTCCTCTCGGAGTTCTCAGTCAGCACGGAAAGGGATATCGGCTATCGCGCCACCAACTCGATTGCCGCGACCCGGTCGAACACGCCCATCAAGGACGTCCCACTCAACATCACCGTGTTCACCAAGGACCTTTACACGGACCTGAACATCGTCAGCCAGGAGGCTCTCTCGGGCTATAACGCCTCCATGATCAACGGTGGCGCTGACGTCCACTCGGACAATCCGATCCAGCAGGACTACAACCATTTCCTGTTCCGCGGATTTCGTCAGAACTGGGGCCTGCGCGACGGTATTCGTGAATACGATCCGATCGATACGCAGGCGCTGTCGCGCGTCGAGGTGATCAAGGGCCCGGCGGCCGCCCTCTACGGACTCACGTATCCGGGCGGCGTGGTGCAGAACATCTCGAAAGCACCGGACTACAACCGTGCCTTCGGCAGTCTGCGCCTGACGGCCGGCGACGAGGGCGATTATCGCGCCGCCTTCGACGGCAACATGACGTCCGACGTGGGCGATCAGCGCATCGCGGCTCGCGTCAACGGCGTGTATGCAAAGACCAAGGACCAGCGCGCCCATTCGGAAGGCGGAGTCAACTTCTTCGCCGCCAACATCGGCTGGAAGCCGACCAACGACACGACCCTCGAACTCCTGGTCGAGGGTGGCTATCGCGAGAAGCCGAACGGCCTGGGCACCCAGAGCAACGGCAACGACGGCCGCGCCTATTTCGCGCGTTCCGAGTATGTCGATGCGGGTGGCGGTGAGACGGGCAGCTTCGGTCTGATCCCGCTGCAGATTTCCAATCCGGATATTTCCTGGAACTGGAACTGGTCCGACGGCAAGAACATGCGCTCTCTGGAAACCGAGCTCTATCGCGGCACGGCGACGCACCGCTTCAGCGACAACTTCCAGGTGCAGGGTTACGTGCAGTACTCCACCCGCTGGGCTGAGGACGCTCACGGATGGGGCGCCAACGGCGATGGCGGCGCGGCCAGTTGGGAAGCGGGTGGCGGCTGGACTCCCGGCCCGAGCATGACCGGCGGCGTTCCAGTCTATCAGGCCGACGGGGAAGGTGGTTACTCGCTCCTGAACACAGGCGTCGGCGGCGTGATCCGCAGCTCCTACACCTACCGCGACTGGACCAACAAGATGCACTCGTACGGAGCGACCGGCGTTTACAAGTTCGAGTTCGGTCAGACCAAGCACACGTTCACCTTCGGTGGTGCCGCGTGGTCCGAGAACTTCATCTCGCGCTTGAAGGCCGAACTTGATCCGACATTCCTCGAACTCGCGGTGCAGCAGGGCATCAATACGCAGACGCCATTCGCACCGCCGGAGGACCTGGCCGACGTGACCACCGGCAACGGCTGGACGCACGAGAACAGCGCCAACGACTACTACTTCGCCGCTTGGCAAATGTCGGCGATCAACGATCGCCTCACGACCAACATCGGTGTGAACCGCACGTCGTTCGATCTGCTCCAATGGGCCAATGGCCAGGCGACGGTTCCGACTCGCACCAAGGATTCCCAAACCTCACCTCTGTTTGGGGCGGTGTTTGACGTGACCGATTCGATCTCCGTGTTTGCCGTGCATTCGACGTCGCTCTTCCCGGACACGGGCAAGGATTCGTACGGCAACCAGTTCTCGCCGATCGAAGGCGAGAGCATCGAAGTCGGCATGAAGTTCGAGACCCAGGATGGCCGGTTCGGTGGCACCCTGAGCTACTACTCGATCACGCAGACCGGTGGTTCTCAGAACAACCCGAACAAGATCAACGCCCAGGGTCTGCTCGGCGATCTCGACCAGGGCGGCGAACAGGAATCGAAGGGCTTCGAACTCGATTTCGTCTACTCGCCGCTGCGCAACTGGCAGATCATGTTCAGCTACGCACACAACTCGAACGAGATCACCAAGTCGTTTACCGCGGAGACGATCGGCCAGTCCACGCCGCAAAGCGCGGATGACCGCTATGCCCTGGTGACAAAGTACACCTTCATGGAAGGAGCGAAGGGACTTTACCTCGGCCTGGGCGTCTATGGCAGCAGCGACGTGCTGGTCGACTACAAGCCGGATGCTTCGGGCGAGTTGGTGGCCCGCTATTCGCCGGGACGCTGGCCGATCAATCTCTTCGCCGGCTATCCGTGGAAGGTGGGCGACTACACCCTGTCGATGCAGTTCAACGCTCACAACATCACCGAGGAAGACGACTACGCTGGCTGGGTTGCCACGGGTTCCCCCAATGTCCTGGCGACCAAGCGCTACAAGGTGCCGACCGCGGCACGGTACACACTGACGTTCGGCCTCGATTTCTAATTGGTACGGGATTCTTAGCAAAGGGGGAGGGCGGGCATTGCCCGCCCTCCTTTTTTGTGTCTGAACCCGGGTTGACTCGACGCGTTTGAAACCCTCCTCCCGCGCCGCCATGGCCACGTCCGCGCCTCCTCTCACTCGATCACGCGTTCAGGCCTCCGTCGCCCTTCTCGTCGCGACGGGCGTGTGGCTCTGGCTCGGCGGATTCGTGCCCGCGATCGCACTCGGCCTCACCGCGCTGCTGGCGGGGCTGGCATGGGTGTCGCCGACCGCCTACGCGCCGGTGCACCAGCTGCTGGAACGGGCCGGCCGCGGGCTCGCTGTCGCGGTGTCGTGGATACTGCTCGCGGCAGCCTACGCGGGCCTTTTCGTGCCCTTGCGGCTGTGGCGGGCCCTGACCGGGCGCGACCAGCTGGGCCTTCGGCCGGACGTGCGTGCAGAAACGTACCTGCGCCCCCTGCCGCGCCCGCGCCCCGGCCGCTTTGAGCGCATGTTCTGATGCGCATCCTGGGTCTGAGCGCCTTTTACCATGATTCCGCGGCCGCGTTGGTCGAGGACGGCGCGATCGTCGCCGCCGTGCAGGAGGAGCGGTTCTCCCGCCTCAAGCACGACGCGCGCTTCCCTCGCCAGTCGGCCGCCTGGTGTCTGAGCCGCGCCTCGGGGACGGTTGACGCTGTCGTCTATTACGAGAAACCGCTGCTGAAGTTCGAGCGCATCCTGTCCACAGCGGCCGCCGTCGCGCCGCGGGGATTCCGCGCCTTCGCCGCGGCGATGCCGGTCTGGCTGCGGGAGCGGCTGTGGATGCCCGGGCTCATCGAGGACGAACTGCGCGCCCTGGGCTGCCCCGACGTGCCGGTGTATTTCTGCGGCCACCACGAGGCCCACGCGGCGAGCGCGTTCTTCCCGTCGCCGTTCGATCGAGCGGCGATCCTGACGCTCGATGGCGTCGGTGAGTGGACCACGACCGCGCTCGGCCGCGGCTCGGGCAACTCGCTCGAACTGCTGAGTGAGCTGCGTTTTCCACACTCGCTCGGGCTGCTCTACTCAGCCTTCACGCATCACTGCGGGTTTCGCGTCAACTCGGGTGAATACAAGCTCATGGGCCTCGCCCCATATGGTCAGCCCCGCTTCGTGGGGCTCATCCGCCGGCACTTGGTGGATCTGCGGGACGACGGCTCCTTCCGGCTGAATGCCGCCTACTTCGGATACTTGCGCGGGCAGCGCATGACCACGGCGGAGTTTGCCGCGCTCTTCAACTGTCGGGCGCGGTTGCCGGACGAACCGCTCGAGCAGATCCACTGCGACCTCGCGCGCTCGATACAGGAAGTGACCGAGGAGATCGTCTTGCGCCTCGCACGCACGCTTCACCGCGAAACAGAGGAGGAAAACCTCTGCATGGCCGGCGGCGTGGCGCTCAACTGTGTCGCCAATGCGCGGCTGCTGCGCGACGGTCCGTTTCGCTCGATCTGGGTGCAGCCGGCCGCGGGGGATGCGGGCGGCGCGCTCGGTGCGGCGCTCGCGTTCCACCATCTTGCCTGCGGCGGCGGGCGCGCCCTGAGCGGTTTGAGCGATGCAATGCGCGGAGCACTCCTCGGGCCCGCTTACACCGAGGGAGAGATCCGCGAGGTGCTGTCCGCCCACGGGGTGCAGGCACAGTCGCTCGAGATGGGCGCCCTGCGCGCCTGCGTCGTGGAGAGACTCCTCGCCGGTGATGTCGTGGGTTGGTTCCAGGGGCCGGCGGAGTTTGGTCCGCGCGCGCTCGGGGCCCGATCCATCCTGGCCGACGCTCGCGATCCAGCAATGCAGCGGCGCTTGAACCTGAAGATCAAGTTCCGGGAATCTTTCCGGCCGTTCGCGCCCGTCGTCCTCGCCGAGGAGACGGGCCGCTGGTTCGAGATGGCGCACCCCTCCCCGTACATGTTGTTCACGGCGCCTGTGGCTGCGGCGCAGCGCCTTCCCGTGCCCGATGGAGCAGGTTGGGCGGAGCGCCTGGGCCAGATCCGGTCGAGCATTCCCGCCGTCACGCACGTGGATTTCTCGGCCCGCGTGCAGACGGTTGATCGCGAGATCCATCCGGAACTGCACGCGGTTCTGCGCGATTTTGCCGCAGCGAGCGGCTGCCCCGTCCTGGTGAACACGTCGTTCAATGTCCGTGGCGAACCCCCGGTGTGCCATCCACGCGAGGCGCTCGAGGGATTTCTCGCCACGGAGATGGATTGCCTCGCGCTCGGGCCGTTCTTCCTCGAGAAACGCAGCCTCCCCGAGTCGCTGGCCCGACGGCCCGCGGCTCCGCGCACTTTCATCCCGGATTGACCCGACCCATGCGAGCGTTCAGGAACCTGGCGCGATTCACGCGCGAGCTTTTCGGATTTGCCCGTGAGCACAAGGCCTGGTGGATGATCCCGGTCGTCGCCGTCCTGCTCGTCGTGGGCGTGTTCATTGTCGCCGTCTCGACGATCTCGCCGTTCATCTACTCCCTGTTCTGAGCCGACCCGCTGATGATGGTCACCCTTGAGTACCGCCTCGATGTATCCGTGAGATCGGCACGCCCTGGTCCGTGGCGGCGCGGCGCCCGGGCGGGTCTCCTGCGAGTTTCACGGCCGTGAGCGCGCCGCGTCCACCGCTTTCGCTCCGCCGCAGGATCGCCTACGCGGGGATCCTTGCCCTCCTCGCGACGACGCTCCTCCTGCTCCTGGCCGAGGGCGCGCTGCGCATCGTCGGCTACGGGTATCCGGCCGGTTTCGCGCGCCGCGTCAGGCTCGCGGACGGCACGCTGGTCCATCGCGAGAACCGCTGGTGCACGGCGGCCTATTTCTCGCCCGAGCTCGTGCGCCGCCCGCAGGCCATGCGCATCCCGGTCCGCAGGGCGCCGCGCACGTTCCGGGTGTTCATCCTCGGCAGCTCCGCCGCGATGGGCGACCCCGAGGCGTCGTTCTCGCTGGCGCGCGTGCTGGAGAAGATCCTCGTTGCCGCGTATCCGGATATCCGATTCGAGATTGTCAATGCGGGGATCACGGCGGTGAACTCCCATGTCGTGCGCGCGGTGGCCGAGGATTGCGCGAAGCTCGAGCCCGACCTGTTTCTCGTCTTTGAGGGCAACAACGAGGTGATCGGCCCGTTCGGTCCGGCGGGCGTGTTCACGCCTTTTCTGCGCAGCGAGCCGGCCGTGCGCCTGGCGGGCTTTCTCAAGCGCACGCGGACAGGGCAACTCGTCGCCGCAGCCGGCCGGGCTTTCCGAAGCGGTGGGGGACGGCCCGGCAGCGAAGGGGATTGGGGCGGGATGGAGATGTTCCTGCAGCAGCGCATCGCCGAAGACGATGCCCGGCTGGAAACGGTTCGCACGCTGTTTCGCGCGAACCTGCTGGCGATCGCCTCGGCCGGCCGCGAGGCCGGCGCGCCGACGATCTTCTGCACGGTTCCCGTCAATGTCCGCACCTTCGCGCCATTTGCCTCGCTGCACCGGACGGACCTCGCCGCGTCCGACGCGGAGCGATTTGCGCAGGCGTTTGCCGCCGCCGAGGCGGCGGTCCTCACCGGTGACCTCACGGCCGCCGAGGCCGCCTTTCGTGCGGCCCGGTCGATCGACGACGGCCACGCGGAGGTGCACTACCGGCTCGGACAACTTGCGCTCATCGCCGGGCGTTCCGGGGAGGCGCGAACGCTGCTCCACCGGGCACTCGATCTCGACGGGCTCCGCTTCAGGACCGACACCGCGCTCAATGCCGTCATCCGCGGCCTGCCGGCGGATGCCTCGGTGCGCATCGTCGACGCCGCGGAGTCGATGGCAAAGGCCAGCCCGCAGGGGCTGTGCGGGGACGAGTTCTTCTACGAGCATGTGCACCTGACATTGCGCGGCACCTACGAACTCGCGCGCGTCGTGCTCCCGGCGGTGATCGAGGAGATCGAGAAGCGCGGCCTGACGCGCCGCGGTGCTGCGCCGGAAGTCCTGTCCTACGACGACGTCCGCCTGCGTCTCGGGTTCACCGCCTATGAACAGGGCATGATCGCGGCCGAGATGCTGTCACGCCTGACCCGCGCCCCGTTCCTCGGGCAGAGCGATCATCGCTCAAGGCTCGAGATCTGGCAGCGGCGGGCGGCGGCCGCGCAGGCGCTGCTCGGGCGTCCCGACGCGCTTGCGGCGCTCCGTGGCGCGATGGGCCTGGCTCTCGCCGCGTCGCCGGACGACTGGATTCTCAGGCGCAATGCCGGCATGATGCTCGTCGCGCGCGGTGCCGCAGTCGACGCCGTGCCGCTGCTCGAACGGGCCCTGGCCTGGATCGACGACGACGCGGATGCGATCGCGGCCCTCATGCTCGCCCATCGCGCGGCCGGTGATCCGGAGCAGGCGGAAGTGCTGCAGCACCGGCTGGAACTGCTCGAACCCCGCCACCCCCTGCTGCGTGCCGCCGGGGCACCGGCGGCTCAGTGAAGATCGCCGGGATCCTTGAAGCCGCTGGCCACCCAGCGCTGCGCCACCTCGGGCGACATCCCGTGCGTGACGTGCAGGCCGATGTAGTGGGAGAGAAAATCCTCGAATGACACCCAGCTGGCATCGTTCACCCGGATGCGCTTGGACCAGGAGCAGATTGTCACGAACTGTGCCGGACTGTTCGGCGAGGTCTGGGTCGACTGCATGAACGACCGCAGCAGGCGCCCGAGCTCGCCGGGAAACGGCGGGTGTTCGGCATCCTGATACACGACGATCGAGCCGATCGAGCGGCCATCGTCGCCCACGAGTCCATGTTGTGAATACACCACGTCGAGGCGGCGCCCCGTGATCTCGAGCACGGCGCCGCGATTCTCGGCCGGGGCCTCGACCGCGTCCTCGACCGTGGCCGCGGGAGACTGGACGAACACATCGTCGAGCCGAACGGGACGCTCCCCGTCGAGGCTGCGGCCGATGTGCAGGCGTGCCGTGGCGTTGGCGAACACGATCGAGCCGCCCTCATCGGTCATGATCACCCCGAGCGGCAGGCGCATCAGGCCGGAGCGGAACAGCTCCTCGCGTTGACGGCGGGCGCGGTCCTTCTCGCGCTTGCCCAGCGCCATCTCGATCGCCGCGATCACAGCGCGATCCTGGAAGGGCTTCACCACGAAACCGAAGGCATCGGTCTCACGGGCGCGCGTGAGGGTCTGGTCGTTGGAAAAGGCGGTGAGGTAAACCACGGGCGTGCCATGGCGGGCGCGGATCTCGCGCGCGGCGGAGATGCCGTCCATCTCGCCGGCGAGGTGGATGTCCATCAACACCACGTCGGGATCGACCTCCGCGACCTTATCGATGGCCTTCTCGCCCGTGGCGACCAAGCCGGCCACGTCGTAGCCCTGCTGCATCAGCGTATCGCGCAGGTCTTCCGCCACCAGGCGTTCGTCTTCGACGATCAGGACTCGGTTGTGGCCCATGGGTGTCGGGGCCTGAGCAAATCGAGCCCCTTGCAAGCTGCAAGGGTCGCTTAAGTGAGACCCCTTAGGTTTAAAGGAATTTTACAGGCGGATCGTTCGACGTTACCGGCCTTTCAGGCGCCGTCCCGGGCCTCGGTGGCAGCCAGGAAATCCGCTGCCGCGTCCAGTTGTCGCGCGCAGTGTTGGTAGTCGCCCGACCAGCTGTTTGGCACGCAGACCCGGCGGATCACAGGTCGGCACCGAAGCGCTGCCGGCTCCGTCTGGCCCTCCGCACGCGCCTCCGACTCGGGCGGCCGATCGAATTCGACCAGAAATCCCGGCGATCCCGTGTACACGACATACGTGCGCTTGCGTCCTTCCGGTCCCTCGCGCTCCACCCGACAGAACGGCGGTGACACCCCTCGGCGCGACGGCGGTGTGGCTTCGGGCGGGACGCGGTTTTCGTGCGGCATGGGAGGACGTGGGGTGAAGCGTGCGCGAGGAGCATAGGGCCATGTGTGACTGACACAAGCGTGCGACGCATTGCCCCGGCGTGCGCCTCTTCGCTCTTGTGATGACGCGGCGGTTGTCATTATTCGAAGGGCACGACGTTGCCCTCATGTCTACCCGCCCTGCGTCTCCCCCGCCGATCGCCCGCTGGCCGTTCTACCTAGGCGCCGGCCTTCTGATCGCGGTCGCCTTTTTCCTCCTGATCACCGGCGGGAGACCGCCGGCTGCACTCCCGTTGATCATATCGATGGTGTGCTTCGGGGGATCGATCGTGCTGTGCGTGATCCCGGAGGCGCTCGCGAACGAGCGGCGACTCCGGCTCGCCGAAGCCGCCGTGCGCGACGGGGCTGAAGCGCAACTGCGGCGACTCGCCCAGACGGCCGACCAGTTGACCCATGTCGTCTCACGCGGGCAGTCAACCGAGGAGCAGGCGGGGCGCGCACTCGGAACGCTCGAGGAAGTTGCCGAACGCATGGTTGCGCAGGCCGAGGAACTTGCCGCTGCGCTGACGCGTTCCGGGGAGCGGGAGGAATCCAGCCGGGCCGGAGAGATCGAGCGGCTGATAGAAGAGCGCGATCAGAAACTTGTAGCGCTGGAAATCCGCCTCAACGCCACGGCCTCGGCCCTGAACGAGACCCAGGCCGCCATCAGGAAAGCTTCATCGACCACCGGCCGCGCGGTGGAATCGCTTGCCGTTCGTCTCGAGGAGATCGCCGACGAAGTCCGCGCGGCCCTCGCCGGGCGTCCGGCCGCGACCGCGCACGAACCGTCTCCACCCAAGTCGCGCAATGAGCCCGTGGATACGCCGGAGGCCGCCGTGCCTGAGCGGGGATCCGCATCGGCGGTTCCAGCCGGGACTCTGCCGGCCGCTCCGGCCACGGAGCTTCCGCCGCCGGTGCCGGAGCCGAGCGTTTCGGAAGCCGCGAGCCCGGCGGCGGAATCTGCCACCGAGTCGAACCCTCCGGCCGATGAACGGCCGGCCGACGCCGAGGAGCCGAGGCAGCCCGCGATCCGGCCGCGCAAGCCGCGTGCGCCGCGCGCCGCCGAGGCGGCGGCTGACCCGCCGACCCAGCCTGCGAAGCCGGAAGCAGCCGCCGAATCCGCGCCAGATGAGGAGGCGCTGCCAGCCCAGCCCACCGCTCCCCTTGAACTTGCGCTCGAAGGCATGCCCGAGCCGCGGCCGCCCATGCGGCTCAATCGCCGCGAGCCGCCCGGCTCGACCTCGCTTGTGGCCACGGCCTATATCGGCATCGGCAACAAACTCTACCTCCGCGGGGATGGCCCCGGGCTGAGCTGGGAACAGGGCGTTCCCATGCAGTTCCTCGCCATCGGGAAATGGGGGTGGACGACCACGGAGGCGGCGGTGCCGGTCACCTGTCGCGTGTACCGTAACGATGATACACCGATGCTCGAGGAAAACATCGTCATCGATCCCGGAACGAAGGCGGAGATCACCCCGAAATTCTAGGGCGTGTTTTCCAACCCGGGTTTGGTTCAACACGATCGCCCGGCCTCTGAAATGGAGGGCTGCGCTCCCGCCCGGCCGCGATCGTCTCGAGGCAAGCCCCTACCGTCGCGCATGCGCGGCGGAGCGGGAGGGTCTATCCGAGGCTTTGAAGACACGCCGTGGAATCTCTCCTGTGCGCTGGATGCGCAGCTCCGCGGTCGGGCGCGGTTGCCGGGCACCCCGGGGACACGTTTCGACTTGGGCGGCGCTCGCGGGTGTGCAGTACCGGAGGCACGAAACGTGAAAGCCAAGGGCAGACTCCGGTGCCGCCGGCGTACGCCGAGCTGACGGCGAGCTTCCATGGACACGGCAAACCCCCACGAGTATCCGCCGGAGCATGACGATGCCGGGCACGTGCGGATCCCGATCAACGGCGTGCTCGACCTGCACACGTTCCGGCCGTCCGAGGTGGGGCGGCTGGTCCCCGCCTACCTTCACGAATGCCGCGCCGCAGGCATTTTCCAGGTTCGGATCATCCACGGCAAGGGGACGGGCACGCTGCGTGAGACCGTCCATGCCCTCCTGCGGCGCGAGGCGTGCGTGAGCCACTTCGCGCTCGCGGATGAGTCGGGTGGTGGCTGGGGCGCCACAGTCGTGGTACTGCGGCCGGTGAGATGAGGGCGGCGCGCGCCTTTCGCCCCGCACACACAGCCGCCTCCACCCGTCGTGCGATTGCTCCGCGGCCGGAGCTGGATCGCGTTTCGTCAGAAACCCCGGTCGCGGAGTTCGTCGAGTTCCTTCTGAACGATGGTGCGGTAACAGTCCGGGCAGATGGAATGCGAGAGATCCTTGCCCGTCTGCTGCGAGAGATACTGGTCGACCGCCTGCCAGAGATTGGCGTCGTTGCGCACCTTCTTGCAGTAGGAGCAGATCGGAATGAGGCTCTCGAGTTGTCTCACCTGGCCGGCATACGTGAGGATGCGTGAGGCGACATGCAGGCGCATCCACATCTCATCCGGGTTGACCGGTTTGCTGAGGAAGTCGTCCACGCCCGCCGCCACGGCCGTGTGGATGTTGGAATGGCTGCGCGAAGCCGAGGTGAGCAGGATGAAGTAGATGTAGGTTTCGCGCCGCATCGCTCGCACGCGGCGGCAGAGATCGAGGCCGTCGGTATCGGGCATGATCCAGTCGCTGACGATGACCTGGACGGGCTCGCGCGAGATGTGCTCCCAGGCGGCCGCGCCGCTTTCGAAGGCGGCCACCTGATGGCCTTCATCCCGGAGGAACTTCTCGATCAGGCGCCGCGTCACGAGGTCGTCTTCGGCGATCACGACATGTAGGGGCAGTGACATGGGAAGCCCATATGTGGCAGTCGACCTCGCCGGAAGCAACCCTTGCGAAGGGCCCGCGCCGCTTGCGCATCGAGCTGCTTCACATACCGTCGCGCTCGACCTATGAAACACATGCGCCTCCTCGCCGCCCTCCTCGGATTGTTCTCCGCCGCCTCCCTGCGTGCCGACCCGCTCGAGGTCGGGGCACGCGCTCCCGACGTCACGGCCGTTGACCAGCACGGCAAGTCCGTCGCGCTCGGAGACCTCTACCCGAAGGGGCTGGTGCTCGTATTTTTCTATCCCAAGGCGGACACCTCCGGCTGCACCAAGCAGGCGTGCAGCCTGCGCGATTCCTACGAGGCCCTCACGGACCGCGGCGTCACCGTGGTCGGGGTCAGCACGGACGGCGTGCGTGCCCAGAAGGCGTTCGCGGACAAACATCACCTGCCGTACACGCTCCTCGCCGACGACGACAAGAAGGTGATCCGCGCCTTCGGCGTGCCCGCGACGCTTGGCTTTGCCTCGCGGCAGGCCTACCTGGTCAAGGACGGCGTGGTCGTCTGGCGCGATCTCGACGCGTCGACTGAGCAGCAGGCGGCGGATGTGCTCGCGGCGCTCGACGCCATGGGCAAGTCGGCGGGGTAAACAGCGGGTAGGGCGAGGCCTCCGGCCGAGCCGCGCCACCATGGTGCATGCGGTGGCGGCTCGGCCGGAGGCGCCGCCCTACCGGAACACATAGGGCGCGAACACCAGCAGGCCGATCACGGCCGCTCCGCAGGCCGCGCACAGGACCGCCGCCGCCGCCAGGTCCTTCGCGTGGCCGATGCGCGTGCGCTGTTCGAGCGAGACCTCGTCGGCGAGGAATTCGAGCGCAGTGTTGAATGCCTCGGCTGTCCATACCGCGGCGACGGCCGCGACGAGCCAGAGCCAGTCGGAGGCGGTGACGCCCAGCAGCACGCCCGCGCCCGCCACCACGCCTGTCGCCAGAAGGTGGATGCGCCCGTTTGGCTGCGTGGCGGCCAGCACGCGCAGGCCGCGCCATGCATCCAGAAAACAGCCGGGGCGCCAGCGCACGGGGATCAGCGCATCCGGATCTCGCGGCCTGTGCGAGCCGAGGTGTAGATCGCGTCGAGCACCTGCTGCACCACGAGCGACTGCGCGGGCTTTACGAAGGGCTTCGCGCGTCCGAGCACC
Organism: Verrucomicrobiota bacterium; assembly: GCA_023399155.1. GTDB lineage: Bacteria > Verrucomicrobiota > Verrucomicrobiia > Opitutales > Opitutaceae > JAEWQP01. Next base: position 334,752 of record JAEWQP010000022.1, read on the forward strand.
ACGTCGACGAAATGGGCCATGCGGTTGTCGCTCGCGAGCGCGGTCGAGGGCCTGAGGTCGATCGTCTCGTAGCCGTCGGGCCCGGCGCGGAAGAGACGTGCGGGATTGGTCGTGGCCCCGCCTTCGGAGCCGTAGAGCTGCACGCCGTTGATGTCGTTCTGCTCCATCGCCGTGGCCCAGGAAACCTCGAGCTGGACCGTGCGACCGCTCTTCATGCGCACAAACGCAACGCAGAAGTCCTCCACGTCGAACGGCCGGTCTGGATCGATCTCGGATCGACCCCACGAGCCGTCACCCATGCCGCGCGGTCCGAACATCGCGGCCGTGCGTCCGCTCACCGTCGCGGGCTCGAAGTCGTCCATCAGGTGCAGGGCGAGGTCGAGCACGTGCACGCCGATGTCGTAGGTGCAGCCGCCGCCCGCGAATTCCTTCTGCGTGAACCAGCTGCCGATCCGCGGGATGCCGGCGCGGCGGAGCCAGACGGCGCGGGCGTGGTAGACGTCGCCAAGCCTGCCTGACTGAACGGCCTCCTTCACGGCCTGCGCACCGCCGGCGAACCGCTGGTTCTGGCCGACCATGAACTGGCGACGCGCCTTCTTCGCCGCGGCGAGGATGCGCGCGGCGTCGGCCGCGTTTGTCGTCATCGGCTTGTCCAGCATCACGTGCTTGCCGGCGCGCAGCGCCTCGATGCTGACCTGCGCGTGCAGCCACGTCGGCAGGGCGATGCTGACGATGTCGATGTCGGGTCGTCCGAGCAGTTCGCGATAATCGGCGACGAGCGACGGGATGTTATAGCGCTCGGCGGCTTCGCGGCCGCGCTCGGCGCCGGTCTCGGCGATCGCCACCACGCGGGCGTCGGGGTGGGCGCGGAAGCCCTCGATGTGGTGCAGCCCGATCGCGCCCGCGCCGATCACGGCCACGTTGACTGGAGATTTCTTCGCCATGGGAAAGGCGCAAACACTGGGCCCGCCGGGGCGGGGCAGGCCAGCGCGAAAATCCGTGCGGCTTCGGGCTTCGGAGCAGGGCGCTGCGGCGGGTGGCGCGCGTGCGCGCCGGACGTCCGGATTGCCACGGAGCCGCCACGCGGCCGCATCTCTCCGGGAAGGGTCCTACACCACGAGCGTCTCGCCGACCCGCATCGTCCGGAAGCTCGTGGCAGGCAGGTGGCGTCGGGCGAGTTCGTGCCGCAGCGCGATCGGCGGCTCGGCCATCGGCTCGTCCGTCAACTGGAACGTGCCCCAGTGCATGCCGATCGAGCGCTCGGATTTCACATCGACGTGCACGCGCACGGCTTCCGCCGGGTTCATGTGCATGGGCGCCATGAACCAGCGCGGCTGGTAGGCGCCGATCGGGATCAGGCTCAGGCGCATCGGGCCGAGGTGGTTGCCGATGTCGGTGAAAAACGGCGCGTAGCCCGAATCGCCGGCGAAGTAGATCGTGCCGGCCGGCGTGCGGAGCACGTAGCCACACCAGAGTGTGAGATTGCGATCGAAGGGGGTGCGCGCCGCGAAATGCTGGGCCGGCACACTCACGACCGACACCGGCCCGAACTCGACTTCCTGCCACCAATCGACTTCCACGGCGCTGTCGATGCCTCGCTGCTTGAACCACGCGGCATTGCCGATCGGCACGAGCCAGGCCGGATCGCGGCCAAGCCGGCGCGCGGTTTTCTCCTCGAGGTGATCATAGTGGTTGTGGCTGAGCAGCACGCCGTGGATGGGCGGCAACTGCTCGAGACGCAACGGCAGGGGCACGCGCCGCCGCAGGCTCCACAGGGGGAACGGCGAGCAGTACCGGCCGAAGACCGGGTCGGTGAGAAAGTTCATCCCTCCCACCTGGATAAGAAACGTCGAGTGGCCGATCCAGGTCAGCTGGATGCGCGAGCGGTCGGGACGGTCGAGGCGGTCGCGGTCGACCGGCCGCCATTCCGGGCGAAACTCCGGCAGGATCGCGCGGTCCACGATCGGGCGCTCGCGGGGACCGAGGCCGAGTTTCCAGCGAAGCAGGTCCCCGTACCCGTGGTTGGGGTGGGGATGCAGGTTCCGGAAACGTCCGTCCTCGAGACGCAACATGTGTGGACTCGTCGATAGCAGGTCTGGCGACTGAAGCCAGTCCCGGAACGCGCGACCTTCACGGCGGTCTGCATCAGACCTGCGTTCCAGAGCACGCTTGCCGCGCCGGGTGCGGCGGGCTCACGCTTCCCCGACCGTCACTTTCCAGCAAACCAGCCTCCATGCGCGCCACCCTCCTGAGCCTGCTTGCCGCGACCGCGGTGTTGTCGCTGCCGGCCCAGCCGGCGGAAACCGAGCCGCAGGAGGACCCCGCGGCCCAGGCGCCGGCACCGGCCGCGCCTTCCGAGCCGGGCCCCGTCGTGGTCCCGGATCCTGTCGTGTCGGGTTCCGCAGTGCCGGCTGATCCGGCGCCTGTGCTTCCGAAGGCGGGCGATCCCAACGAGCTGACTCCGGCCGAGTCGATGGCCTGGCGCGATCTTCGCGAGGTCGTGCTGCGTGAGCGCGCCATCTGGGACCGCCTCCGCGAGCATCCGTATGATGAATACGAGAAGCAGCGCGCCAACGCCGATTTCCGGCACGTGATGACCGCGTATGAGAACGTCATCCGCGGGGCGCCCAAGTTCGCCGAGGCCTATGCGGCCTATGGTCTGCTCCTCAGCCGCACGGGCAACCGCGAGGAGGCGGTGCGCGTTTTCCTCAAAGCCAACCAGCTCGATCCGAACCTGCCGATGGTCAAGAACCAGATTGGCAACTATCTCCTCGAGGACGGCCGCTACAACGAGGCGCTCGGCTACTATCTGGCGGCGATCAAACTCAAACCCGACGAACCGCTCTACCATTATCAGCTCGGCACGCTGATGCATGAGTACCGGCGGTTTTTCATCGACGACGGCACCTACGAGGCCGGCAAGGTCGATGCGTTGAGGCACGAGGCGTTTCGCGAGGCCGCGAGGCTCGCGCCCGACAACTGGCCGTTCATCTACCGCTACGCGGAGAGCTTCTATGATCTGGAGATCCCGGACTGGCCCGGCGCCTTGGAGGAGTGGACGCGGCTCCTCGCGAAGGCGAAACCGGGCGTGGAGAAGCAAACGATTCACCTCCATCAGGCCAACGTCCTGGCGCGCCTGGGGCGGAGCGACGAGGCCCGCGCGATCGTGGACTCGATCGTCGAACCGGCCCTGGAACCGGCCAAGGCCGAGGTGATGGCGCTGATCGATCCTCCGCCCGCCGGCGATGCGGCTCCACCTGCGGAGGAAGCGGCGCCTGCCGAAGCCTCAGCCGCTTCCGGGAACGAGGTACACGACGTCGCGACGGAGACGCCAGCGCCCGCTGCTGCGCTGCCGGAGTCCGGACCCTAAGAAGAGCGGCTGGATAGCGAGATCGCGGAGGATCGGTGTGTCGGCATTGCTCCGGGCCCGGCGAAGCCCGCCGCGGGTGCGGCCGGGCCGGGTTGTCGGCTGTGCGAGAGCGGAGCGCGCGTCCCCGGGGCGCGCTCCACCATCGCGTGCCGCGAGAGCCGGTCTCAGGCTGCGCCCTTGGCTGGTGCGTCGCCAGGAACAGGATACAGGTGCACGTCGCGCTGGGGGAACGGAATGGTGACGCCCTCGGCATCAAAACGCTGCTTCACCCGCATCTGCATGTCGAAGAAGACGTTCCAGTAGTCGCTGGTCTTCACCCAGGGACGCACCGCGAAGTTGACGCTGCTGTCGGCAAGCGCGAGGACCCCGATGGTCGGGGCCGGATTCTTGAGGCACCGCTCATCATTCGCGACGATCTCCTCGAGGATGCGCTTCACCTTCGGTAGATCGTCGCCGTAGCTCACGCCGAAGACGAGGTCGAGGCGGCGCGTGTCATTGGCGGAGAAGTTCGTGATCGTGCCGCCCATGACGGCGGAGTTCGGGACGATGATCCTCTTGTTGTCGGGTGTCGCGAGCACGGTGGTGAGGATCGTGATCTCCTTGACCACGCCGGCGGTGCCGCCGCCCTCGATGTAGTCGCCGAGCTTGAAGGGGCGGAAGATGATGATCAGCACGCCGGCGGCGAAGTTGGAGAGCGAGCCCTGCACGGCCAGACCGACGGCGAGACCGGCCGCGCCGATGAGGGCCACGAACGACGTGGTCTCAAAGCCGAGTTTGTTGAGCGAGGCCAGCGCCACCATCGCGAGCAGCCCGAAGTAGGCCATGCTGCTGGCAAACGTCGTGAGCACCGGGTCGACCTTGTGCCGCTCCATCAGCCGGCGGATTGTCCTCGAGATGAGTCCCGACACCCAGCGCCCGATGAGGAAGATTGCGAGGGCGAAAGCGATTCGGACGCCGTAGTCGGTCACGAATTCGAGTCCTCGTGTTGTCCAGTAGTTCCAGTCGATGTTCATGGGAGATTTCTGATTGGTGGTGGAAAGGTCATGTTGGAGCGGTGCGGGCGCGATCCGCGCCTCCCGCAGGCGTCCCGGCGCGGGTTCGCTTCAGCGGCTGATCTCGTACACCGCGTATCCAGCGAACAAATTCGGAAGCACCGGGCAGGGCCGCTTCCAGTCACCGCGCAGCAGCGCCTTGCGCCGGATCACCAGGCCCGCCGCGCCGCAGTAGGTCTCGAAGTCGGCGACGGAGAGCGGATTGCCCGGCCGCGCCTCGGCCCACGTCGCTGTGTAGACTTCGTTGCGGGGTTTGCGTCCGAGGAAGAACGCGGCGATGCGGTTGCGCCAGTAGGCGTGGTTGACAAAGCCGACCGTGACGATCCGGCCCACGCGCAAGGCCTCGCGGATGACCACGTCCGGATGCGCCAGCTCCTCGAGCGTGCGGGAGAAGATCACCCGGTCGAAATGGGCGTCGGGAAATTCGCGCAGGAACGCCTCGAGGTCGCCCTGGTAGGCGGTGAGGCCGCGCTTGACGCACGCCGAGACCTTCTCGAGGTCGAAGTCGACGCCGATGGCGTGGATCCGCTTCGTCTGCACGAGGTACTCGAGCAGCACGCCGCGCCCGCAGCCGAGGTCGAGCACGCGGCTGCCGGGCTCCACCCATTCGCCGATCACCCGCACCTCGACCGTGCGCTTGTCCGCCAGTTTTCCCACTGCTGCCATGTCGTGCCCCGCACGCTGTCAGGCGGAAAACGCCCGGGCGAGAAAATCGTGCAGGGATCCGGCAGCCGTGGTGCCGCGGGAAGCGTGGCCAGGACCGCGTACTCCGGACTGCTCGGGCATGGGCGCGCTCGTCCTGCCAACGCCGCTGGCCTCAGGCTGCGAGGAAGGAGCGGACGAGGTCGTAGAGTGCGGGCGACTCCAGCAGGAAGGAGTCGTGTCCCAGGTCCGTCTTCAGCTCGGCGTAGCTGGCGGATTTCCCACTGCGCAGCAGCGCCAAGACGAAGGCACGGTTCTGATCCGAGGGAAAGAGCCAGTCCGAGGTGAACGCGACGCACAGCGTGCGTGCCTTCACGGGCTCAAAGGCCTTTTCCAGCGAGCCGTAGGTGCCCGCGAGATCGAAGTGGTCGAGCGCCCGCGTGATGTACAGGTAGGTGTTCGCGTCGAAGCGGTTGATGAAGCTCTTGCCCTGATGCTGCAGGTAGCTCTCCACCTCGAACTGGGCGGGTGCACCGGTCTCCGCGCCATCGCGTTTGCGGCGGCCGAACTTCCGATCCATCGACTGGTCCGAGACGTACGTGATGTGGGCCATCATACGCGCGATAGCGAGGCCGACGCGAGGTCCGCCCCCGGGCTCATAGTCGCCGCTGTTCCAGCCCGGATCCTGCATGATGGCCTCGCGGCCGACGGCGTTGAACGCGATGGCCTGCGCGTTTTCCCGCGCGGTCGTGGCCATCGGGAGAAGGCGATCGATGAAGTCCGGGTACTCGATCCCGAACTGCAACACCCGCATCCCGCCCATCGAGCCGCCGATCGCAGCGTGCAGGCGTTTGACGCCAAGGTGATCGAGCAGCCGTTTGTCGGCCCGGACCATGTCGCGGATCGTGATCGGGGGAAACGTCACACCGTAGGCGCGTCCTGTCGCGGGATCGATGGACATCGGGCCGGTCGAGCCCTGGCAGCCGCCCAGGCAATTCGAGCAGATCACGAAGTAGCGCGTGGTATCGAGTGCCTTTCCCGGGCCGATGATGTTGTTCCACCAGCCGGTCTTGCGATCGCGCAACGAATGGATGCCGGCGGCATGATGATCGCCGCTCAGCGCATGGCACACGAAGATGGCGTTGTCCTCGCGCTCGTTGAGCCGGCCGTAGGTCTCGTAGCGCAGCGTGAAACCCGGGATCGAGCGGCCGCAGTCAAAGTCGAAGGGCTCGGCGCTGACGAAGTCGCGCGGCTGCACGAGCCCGACCTCGCCGAACTCCGACACCACAGAATCTTCATTGGACTCGTTCACGTGGACAGCATCTACAACGGCTTCACCAGCTCCGCAGCCATCGGGAAAAGGGCTGTCCATCGAGTCAACGCGACGTGGGCCCGCCCCGCGGCTGCCGGCTACCGGCAAAGCCCTAGCGCGCCGCGCGAGTGCCTGGGTGTCAACGTGCAAAGCCGCGCCGCAGCCCGGCCGGGAGACAAAGCGCGGCGGCCGGTTCTCTCGTCCTCAGGCCGGAACTCATCCTGCCTCCTGCCGCGGAGGAGACCGGGCGCGAACTGACAGCGAAGTGATGGAAACCGGAACGGATCCCGGAGCGGAAGGGCGCGCGGGGGTGGCTACACCTCAGGCTCGAAATCCGTGTTGTGTCGGCCCGCCACGGGTTGCTTGATGCCGGCCGATGGAGCTACCGGGAAAGGTCATCGTGTTGTGCAGTGGCGGCATGGATTCGGTGGCCGCGCTCTACGAGGCGCGGGCGCATGGGCACACCGTCGTCGCGGTGCTGAGCTTTCACTACGGCTCCAAGCACAACGATCGCGAGATCCCGTTCGCGGCCCATCATGCGCGCGCCCTCGGTCTCCGGCATGAGGTGGTGCGGCTTGATTTCATGGACCGGCTTTTCACCTCGTCGTTGCTGGGATCCGGCGCCGCGATTCCCGACGGCCACTACGAGGAGGCGACCATGAAGCAGACCGTCGTGCCCTTTCGCAACGGCGTGATGCTCTCGATCGCCGCGGGCGTGGCCGAGAGCCTCGGTGCCGACGGCGTGCTCATCGCGGCGCACTCGGGCGACCATGCCATCTATCCGGATTGTCGCGAACCCTTCATGCATGCGATGGCCGAGGCGATCCACCTCGGCACCTACGCAGGCATTCGACTTCTGCGGCCATTCATCGCCTTGAACAAGGGCCAGATCGCCGCGCGCGGGGCGGCGCTGGGCGTGGACTTTGTGCAGACGTGGTCGTGCTACAAGGGTGGTTCCATTCACTGCGGCAACTGCGGCACGTGCGTCGAGCGCCGCGAGGCCTTCATGACTGCCGGCCTTTCCGACCCCACCATCTACGCGCAGACCGGTCCGCTGCCGCCGCGACCGGCGCCGTCAGGAGCGCGACGAGACGAGTGAACGCCCGCGGTTCTCAAAACTGATGCGCATCGCGGAGATCTTCCATTCCATCCAGGGTGAGGGCGCTCTGACCGGCGTGCCCTCGGTTTTCGTGCGCACCTCCGGGTGCAATCTCCGCTGCAGCTGGTGCGACACGCCCTACGCGTCGTGGCGGCCGGAGGGCGCGGATGCCCCGATGGAGGAAATTCGGGCGCGGGTCAGCGCACTGGGCGCCCGCCACGTGGTGCTGACGGGGGGCGAGCCGATGATTGCGCGGGGGATCCACGAACTCGCTTCGGCGCTGCGGTCGGACGGACGGCATATCACCATCGAAACGGCAGCCACCGTGCCTCCGGAGGGGATCGCCTGCGATCTCGCCTCGCTCAGCCCGAAGCTGGGCAACTCGGCTCCGGACCCGGTGGCTGATCCGGCATGGCACGAGCGCCATGAGCGCGCGCGCTGGCGGCCCGACGTCGTGCAGGCGTGGCTCGACCGCGGCCCGGGCGAGTATCAGCTGAAGTTCGTCGTCACCACGCCGGCCGACGTGAGCGAGATCGAGCGGATGCTCGCGGAGATCGGGCGCCCGGTGCCGCCCGACCGTGTGTTTCTCATGCCCGAGGGCACCTCGCTCGAGGCATTGCGCGAGAAGGCGGCCTGGCTGGTCGACGTGTGCCGGGTTCGTGGATACCGCTACGCGCACCGCCTGCACGTGGAGTTGTTCGGGAACAAGCGCGGCACCTAGGCGCCGTCCCCCGCAATGAAAACCGCCGGACACCAGGGCGTCCGGCGGTGAAAGGGTCCGCGTGCGCGCGGCACGCGACGCTCGCGCGATCAGCTCGCTGCGGGCAGGACCGTGAGTTCGCAGGCGCCACCGGCGCAGGCGAGTTCCTGGCGCAGCGCCGTGACGTCGGTCGTCTCGCGCATCTGCGAATAATCGAGCGGCGTGTGGACGAGCGCGTTCCATTTGCGGACATCCTCGTCGGTCGCCACCTCCTCGCGCGGGGCCTGAAGGTAGGTCTTGTCGCCGGCGTCCGTGAGCAGCGAGATGCCCGTGAAGTAGTCGCGGTTTTCCCAGATGAACTCCGCGACCTCGTCCCACTCGTGGTCGGCCACGCTGACCGTGTTCGAGACGTTGTGGTGCAGGCCGGGCGAGTAGGTCTCGTCGGCCCGGCCGGCCTCCACCCAGTGCTTCTGCACGAGCTTCACGTACTGGAGGAAGCGCGAGGCGGACAGGTCGTGGCGCGTGATGGCGTGCTCGGGCGCCTCGACCGGGAATGTGATGACGTCGTCGGTCGCCTGATTGTAGGCGCTCTTCTCCGTCATGTGCGCGTTCTGGTGCTTGAAAAAGCGATACACCGGGTCGATGCGGTTGACCTGCACGCGGCGGAAGTAGCGGCGGGCATGGTGCGCATGGATGCCGGAGCCGGTGCCGAGCAGGAGCGACGCGGTGCCCTCGGGCTTGACGCAGGTCGTGCGCGCGGCGCGACGGATGCCGAGGAGATCGGCGTAGAGCGCGTTGGCTCCGCGCACCATGGCGGCGCCGTCCTCGAGCGTCTTCGGGTCGAGGAGCATCTCGGGGTTGTCGAGGATGCCGCAGATCGAGACGCCGAGGAGCGCCTCGCGCTGGTTGACCCAGCGGGTGACCGGCCCGAGGTAGGGGATGTCGGTATAGGCGGCCTGGAGCGTGCCGAGGAGCGCGGCGTACTTGCAGAGGTGAAGGAACTCCTCGCGAGTCTTCGGTGCCGCGCCGTTGATCGTGGAGAGATTGCACATCTGCCAGCCCGAGAGCGATTCGCCGGCGATGAGCGGTTCGCGGTAACCGAGGCTGCGGAGCTTGGGGATGTCCTCGTCCGTAACGACCAGGCGTGGGTGCAGCCCGATCTCGACGCAGGGATTGGCACCATACTCCTTGTCGGCGGAGAAATAGAAGCCGGGCTCGCCGAATTCCTTCTGCCGCTCAAACAGGTGCTGGAAGACCTCCTTCGTCGCCGTCTTGCGATCGAGCAGGGCGGAGTTGTTGGAGAAGGCGCGCTGCGGGTTGGTCTCAAACCAGTTGCCCGTCTTCGCATTGGCCATCTCCGCGTCCTCGGGCGAGAACAGGCAGATCGTCGCCGACCGGCGCACGCCGCCGGACAGGACGGCTTGTGCGAGGTGCATGACGATATCGTAGACCTCGATCGGACGCAGCTGGCGGCCGGAGGCGCCGCGCAGGATCTTGGAGACGTTTTCGATGCCGCGCTTGAGCGGCAGGTGTCCGGGAGCGCGACCGCCGGCCGTGCGCAAGGGAGCGCCGCGCGGGCGGACCTGCGAAAAGTTGAACTCGGCGACGCTGTTCTCGTAGAACGAATCGAAGAGCGCGCCGATCGCGTCGGACCAGCCTTCGATGGTGTCGCCCACCGTCACGTGCTTGACCGGGAGTTCCATCTCCTCGCCGCGAATCGGGAAGGGCGGGAGTTTCTCCACGTGGTGTTTCTGCACGGAGAAACCGACGCCGGTGCCGCAGAGCAGGAGGTAGAACGCCTCCTTGAAGAACGCCGGGCGGTCGGCGAAGCTGTAGGAGCAATTGTAGAGACGCGCGTGGGCGGCCTCGATCGCGGGACCCCCGAACTGCACCGAGCGCATCGAGGGAAGGATCTTCCGTTGCTTGACCAGCTCGAACGCGGTCCAGATCTCCTGCGTCAGCGGCGAGAACGGGCCGAAGTCCTGCGCAAACGTCGCACCCACCTCGCCGCTCTTCTGCAGTGCCTCGAGCGTTTCGCGGCGGGGCGTGGCCGTGGCACGCGGGGCGAACATGCGCAAGTGCATGTTGCGCACGCGCTCGGCCGCCTCCGGCCAGATCTCGCGGCGACCGAGGTCGGCGCGATAGCGGGCGTAGCGCGAGATCGCGATGAAGTCCTGGAGCCCGTTCTCCTCGTGCTTGCGCGGGCGGGCCTCGTTCTTCAGGGCGCGGTAGACGACGTAGGATTTCGCGACCTCCCAGTCGCCGAGCATCGCGATGCAGGTCTCGACCAGGTCCTGCACGTCGTCGATCGACACCGGCTTGTCGCCGGAAAAGCGATGGAGCGCCGCGCGCTCGACCATGCCGGTGATCTGCTGCGCGCGCTCGAAAGTCTCCTCATCCACACCGTAGAGCCCTTCCGAGTCGTCGCGATGCGGATTGTCTGAAGTGCCATGCCCAACATGGTAGTAGGCCAGGGCGATGGCCCGCGTGATGCGATGGGAATCCCATGAAGCGACCGTGCCGTCCCGCTTGAGCACCTGGCGACCGAGGAGGGGGGACACCGGCTGGGCGGCCGGGTCGTTCATGATCGACATCTTGAGCTGCTTCATCGGATGGAAACGCGGTGGCGAATGGCTGGAACGGTTGATGGGAGGAGAGAAGGGCGCGCTGGGGTAAAAGGCGCCTCGTTTTTGCGTGCCGCTGGGAGCGCGAAAAACGAAACGCGATCGGTATCAAAGAGCGGTCCGCGCGAGGCAAACTCGAATCTGCTTTTTTGACGGAAAAGATTTTCGTGAATGTTCGAACGCGGTTCCGGCGCAGCTGATGCTGTCGCATGCTCGTTGAATTTTGTGTTCGCGTGGACGGCGCTTGCATGGTTGCCGCACTCCTGAACGCGAGCGGACAAACGCGGCGTGCGCTCGCCGCGTGCCGAGGTGTGCTCCGCGTGTGCTCGCCGCGTGTCGAGGTGTGCTCCGCGTGTGCGCGGCGCGCAGGGGAGCACCCTGTCGGGCGCCTCCGGAACCGTTCAGGACGGGTCGCCCGGCCGCGGGCGCGCGTCGCTGTCTGCGACATCGGTGTCCGCCGCCGGTCGTTCGCGCGGGGCCGGCTCGTTGAATTCAACGGGACGCGCCGGCGCCGCCTGCATCGGATCCTGCGCCACCGACGGTGGAGGCGACGCGTCGCGAAACGCGCGCTGTTGCACCGGCGGCCGCAGCCTCGGTCGCGCGGGTTCCTCGTAGAAGACCTCGCGGATGTTTTCCTCCACGCTGCTCGTGGCGCGCTTGAACTCGCGGATCGCGCGACCGATGCCGCGGCCGATCTCCGGCATGCGCTTCGATCCGAACAACAGAAGCACGACGAGCCCGATGACGAACAACTCGGGGCCGCCGAGTCCGTCGAGGAGCGCGAGGATGCTGCTGTTCATGCCTGCAACAAAGGCGGACCGCCGCTGCTTGTCCACTCGAACCCCCGGTTTCGCCTGCGCGGGTTTTGCGACGGGAAGGACACAGAGCCCCCAAATTTGGGTGGTTGGTGACGTTGCGGGCATCGGCGCCGGCGGATGCACTCATCGACGTTTGCGAGACTTCCGGCCTGAACCCCATTGGCTGGGGTGGCGCGCTGGGGTGGGGAGCAACAATCCCCGGCGCGCCACCACATTCGCGAGAGCTCCGGCGAAAACCGGATTGCGTGCGCGCCGTGCGCCCCTCTCTCTCCAAACTGCATGTCCGCCCCCAATCCCCCCACGGACGATGTCGTGCACAGCGAGGCGTTTCTGCGCTCGCTTATGCGCCGCCAGCTCGTCCTTTCGATAACCTCTGCCTCGGCGTTTCTCGTCGTGCTGTTCGGGCTGCCGATCGCCAATTACTTGGCGCCCGAGATCATGGCCACCCGCGTGGCCGGTTTCACGCTCTCCTGGCTCCTCCTCGGCGTGCTTTTCTTCCCGGCCGTATGGGCCATTTCCTACCTCTTCATCCGCCGCTCGATCTCCCTTGAGGACGACGAGGTGGCCCAGGCGCGCAGCGCCCGAAAGGAGGGAGCTGAGCCATGGACGTCGCGTTGACCGCACCGCTCGCGCTCCTCGGCGGGGTCGATCCCTGGATCTTCGCCTTCTCGTTCATCACCGTGGTCGCGACGGTCTGGATGGGCTTTCGCTCCGCCCGGAAATCGAAGACCGCGAGCGATTATTTCGTCGCGGGACGTTCCGTTTCCGTGGGCTGGAACGCCTCCGCCATCTCCGGCGAATATCTTTCCGCCGCGTCGTTCATGGGCGTCGCCGGCATGGTCATGTCGAGCGGCTATGACGCGCTGTGGTATCCCGTGTGTTACGCCTGTGGATACCTCTTTCTCCTCCTGTTCATCGCCGGTCCGTTGCGCCGGTTCGGTGCCTACACCATTCCCGATTTTGCGGAGGGCCGCTTTGATTCGCCGCTCTTCCGCAAGATCGCGGTCTGCTTCGTCCTGTTCATCGGCTTCTTCTACACCATGCCGCAGATGAAGGGCGCCGGCACGACGCTCGCCTACATCTTTCCGGGAATGCCCTACTGGGGCGGCGTGGTGCTGGTCGGCGCGGTGATCACTCTGAACGTCGCCCTCGGCGGCATGAAGGGGATCACGCTGGTGCAGGCGTTCCAGTACTGGCTGAAGATGTTCGCGATCAGCGTGCCGGTGTTCGTGCTGCTCTCCGTCTACGGCTTCTACAGCACGCAGCTCGCGGCCAACGCCGCGCCGGGCCAGCCGGCGGCCGAGGTCCAGACCGCGGCCGATGCGCTCGGGCGCGCGCCGCTGGTCGAGCGCGCCCCGCCTGACGAGACGTGGATCGCGCCGTTCGGTCCGCTCACCACGAAGGCTGCCAAGGCCGCGGGCCTCTCCGACGAGGAGGCAAGGCCCTACTCGCTGCTCTACACGTACTCGCTCATCATCGCGCTCGTCTGCGGCACGGCCGGGCTGCCGCACATCCTGGTGCGGTTCTACACCAACCCGGACGGCGTCGCCGCCAAGCGCACCACCATGTGGGTGATGATCCTGATCGGCGTGTTCTACGTCTTCCCGCCGGTGTTCGGCGTGCTCGGACGGAATTTCATGCCCGAGCTCTACACCGGGCTCTCCGGTATCCGCGGAACGGATCAGGTGGTGCTGAAACTCCCGACCATCCTTGGGGCGCACTATGGCGCGCTCGGCTCGATCCTGAGCGGCATCACCTGCGCGGGTGCGTTCGCCGCCTTCATGAGCACGTTCAGCGGGCTGCTCGTCTCGATGACCGGCGCGCTCGCCCACGATGTCTACGGTCGCATGCTCAAGCCCCACGCCACCGCGATGGAACGCATGCGCATGTTCAAGATCGCCGCCGTGCTGATCGGCGCGGTCGCGATCGGCCTCGGCACGCTGGTCGAGACGCTCGAGATCAATTTCATGGTCGGCCAGGCCTTTGCCATCGCGTCGGCGAGCTACTTCCCGCTGCTCTTCATGAGCGTGTGGTGGCGCGGCATGACCATGCGCGGCGCCGCGACCGGCATGCTCGTCGGGGGGTTGAGCGCGCTCGCCGCAGCCACGCTGACGAACGCCAGCACGCTGGCGCTCGATCCCGGGCCCATGGGCCGGGTGTTCGCGGTCTTCGCGCCTCTCAATGCGTTCTGGAAGGAGCATCCGCTCCTGCGCATCCTCTGCGAACAGCCCGCGATCTGGGCCGTGCCGCTCGCGATCAGCCTCATGATCATCGTGTCTAAGGCGACGGCTGCGTGCGTGCCGCGCGATGTTCGCATGAAGATGCTCGTGTTGCACGCCCCGGAAAAGCTCGGTCTCAAACAGGAGTACATCCAGGAACACCAGGCGGGCGCCGGGCACTGACGCCGGGGCGAGCGCGCGGACCGACGGCGCTCGCCGCTCGCGGTCCCGCGGCGGCGGAAGGATTCAGCCCCGGGACTGCGACGACGAATCCCCGACGCGCGGGAAAAATCTGGCCTCCCGATACCGGGTCATCATGAGGCCATCCTCCCAGTCCTCGAGACGGGGAAGGATGCGGGCGTCGAGGTACTCGGCGAGGAGCCATTCGGCAAACCTGCCGCCGGCCTCGTGCGCGAGGGGATAGCCACCGCCGAAGCGCGGATTGATCTCGATCACCGTGACGCGCTGGGTCGACGCCTCCCAGAACATCTGGATGTTCAGCGGGCCGCGTGCGCCCGGAAGCGATTCGCTGATGCGCCGGGCCGGATCCATCAGCGCGGGGATCCGCGCAGTGCGTGCGCGCACGACCTCGCCATCACCGGTGAGGATGCGCTCGTGCGGAATCTCGGCGAGGCAGCGACCGTCCCGTGCGACGTAGGTGTTGACCGTGTATTCAATGCCTGGAGCACAGGTTTGGATGATCCAGGATCCCGGCAGGTCGGCGAGGTCGGCCGGCCGGCGGCACACGCGGACCCCGCGGCTGCCGCTTCCACGCGGGTCCTTCGCGACCAGCGGGAAGCAGCCTGCCAGCGCATGCGACGGAAGTTGTGCGACGGTGCACTGCCCCGGCACGGGAAAACCGAGGGACTCAAGCCAGGCGTGCATGGCGAGCTTGTCGTGGCAGGTCGCGATGGTCTCGCTGGCCGAGACGGCGAGAAGGATGCCGTTCGCGGCGAAGCGCTCGCGCAAGCGCGCGAGCGTCGGGAGGTCGTCGTGCCGCGACGGCACGATCATGCCGACCCCCGCCTCCCGTGCCCACGCGAGGAGCCGTTCCGCCGCTGCCTCATCCTCGATCGCACCACCCGGCCCGCGCGCCGCGCAGTGCTCGGCGGCCGGCGAGTATGGATCGGACTCCCAGCAGAGGAGCCTCGTCTCGCGCGCGGCAGTCGCGGCGGCGAGGACGCGAGTCAGTGCGACTTTCGAGCCGGGAGAAAGGAGCAGAACGTGCTTGGCAGCGGCTGACATCAGGCCCGGCGGCGGTGATGTCGCGGGGCGCCCGCCATGTGAGGCGCAGCGACGGAAAACTTCGAGAGCAAAACCGGTGGGGAATCCCGCGGGTCAGCCCACCAGCGAAAGGACACGCTCGGACGGCGCCATCTGCAGTGGCGCACGCCGGTAGTCGGCGTTGAGCAGCCCGATGCGATAGAGCACGTCGGTGTCGACGGCGACGGGATGGTACTGGTGGCTCGTTTCCTGGGCTGGGTCGGCGATGATCACGGCGCCGACCAAGTGGCGTCTGTTCTGCACGATTCCCACGGTCGACAGCCAGGAGGGGTCGACGATCTCGGCGGAAGGGAGCGTCGCCCAGGCATGGACGTTCATGCTCTGCCGGTCCCGGATGCCCTCCGCCAGCCAGAGGCGCACGTCGTCGGGGCTGAACTGATACACGGGCTCGTCCTGGTACGACATCCAACCGAGCGTGAATATCGCGTCCAGGCCAGCGCCGCGCAGGAATCCGACAAACTCGTTGGTGATGTGCATGCACCGGCCCGCGATGCCATCGTCGTCACGTGAACAGATGTTGAGCCGGGCCCATTCGAGCACCACGTCGGAGAATTCCGCGCTGACAAGGGGCGGCGTCGGATCGAAGCCGGAGCGAGTGGTGCATCCGAGTTCGCGGGCGAACGCGACCGCGCGCTGCATGGCGGCAACATAGCGGTCCGGGGGGTGGGATGGTCGATGGGTCGACATCGCGGAGGAGAGGCTTGCCGGCTGCGAAAGCCCGTCCGACGTCCCGAGTTTGACCGGAGGGACGCCGGACGGGCGGAAAAAACGCCGCGTCGGCAGTGACGCGGCGTCTTGAAGGCGGCAGGAAGTCGAAAGGGACTTCTATTAGCCGAGCAGACGGAGGGCGATCTGGCTCGAGGCGTTCGCCTGGGCCAACATCGCGGTGCCGGACTGCACCAGGATCGAGTAGCGAGCGAGCTGCGTGGACTCCTTGGCGACGTCGACGTCCATGATGCGGCTGTTCGCGGCCTCGAGGTTCTGCTTGTTGGCCTGGAGCATCTCGCTGGCGAACGACAGGCGGGAGTACTCAGCGCCGTTCTGCGCGCGGCTGGTCGCAACCGACTGGAGGGCGGTCGTGATCTGCGCAGTCGTGAAGCTGGCGTTGGCGAGACTGGCGGCACCCGTGATCGTGCTCACCGACGAGGTGAGATTCGCAACGGTGATGTTGACGCTGTCACTTCCGGTCTCGTTGATCTTCACGGCCAACGACGAGCCACTGCCGAACACGGCGACGTCGTTGAACTTCTCGTTCGTGATGCTCGTGAGCTGGGACTTGAGCGCGGCGAACTCGGTCTGATAGTTCTCCTTGTCGCTCGTGGACTTGGTCACGTCCTCACTCAGGGTCTTGAGCTCGGAGATACGATCGAGAACCTTACCGGCGGTCTTGAGCGCGCCGTCCTGCACCTGGAGGAAGGACTGGGCGTTCGCGACGTTCGTCGAGGCGGCGTCCGTGCGCTTGATGGCGGCGGACAACTTCATCGACACGGCCAAACCGCCCGCGTCGTCCGACGGCTGCACAATTTTGTAGCCGGACGAAAGGCGATTGAGGCTCTTCTGCAGCATCGAATTGGCAGTCGCGAGATTGCCGTAAGCAGCGGTTGCAGACGAGTTGGTATTGATGACGACTGACATGGTGATCTTCCTTGATCTGATGCGACTTCCGTGCCGCGACGGGCCACTGGGTTGTTTGGTGTTGGCCTCACCTGCCGGGAATCCTTTCCCGAACGGGTCTGTTTATCGGCCGCGCGGGCGATTCTTTAGCTGCAAATCCCGGATCGAGGGGTTTTCCTCAGGGACAAAGTCGTGGCGGAAATCTTCCTCGATGGAGAACACGTTCAGTTTGATGGGCCGACGCCTTCCTCGCTGCCGGCCCTTCTCGCGGTTATTGAGCAGAGCCTCGCCGCGGACGGGCGCGTGCTGGCTGGGATGACGATCGACGGGCTTCCCTATGATGGCGGCGTCGAAGCCGTCGCATTCGCAGACGTGCGCCGCGTGGAGATCACCTCGCTTTCCATGCACGAGGCGGTCGCGCAGGTGGTCGCCGATTGCCGGCGTGCGGCAGCCGGGCTTCGTGAGGTCACCGATCAGTTGGCTGGAGAGGTCCTCGGCGCTCCCTGGTCCGAGGTGGCGCCGAAACTCGTTTCCGTGGGTGAAGGCATGGCGGGGCTCCTGCAGGGACTCGGAAGCCTCGGAGATCATCGCGACCTCGGTCCTCTCGCCCGGGATTTCGAGGCAGGTCTTCACCAATGGATGGATACAGTCGCGGCGCGCGATGCGGGTGGGGTCTGCCTGAGTCTCGACGGGACCATCGGGCCGCTTCTGGAGCGGATTGGATCGTCGGATGAGTGCAGCCCGGGGACCTCTCGGGCATGAGCCTGCTGTCTGAGAATCTCGCGGTGCTGGCGTCACGGTTCGCGGAGAGCGCTCGCCGGCTCACGGCCGTCCCGGCAGAGCCGGTACGACTTCGCACGCCCGAGGATGCGCAGCGGATCGCGACGCGCTGGCTTTCGGGCCGGCGCATCCGACAGGGAGCGCTCCTGGCGATCTCGGGCTTCGGCGATGGCGCGCATGTGCGGCTCCTGCTTTCGGCGCTTCCGGCGCAGGCGCGGGTCTTCGTGGCTGAGGCGTCTGCAGGGCGCATGCGCTCGGCGCTCGAACAGCGCGATGTTCGGGACGTTCTCGGCGATCCGCGTTTTCTCCTCGGTGTCGGCGAAGTCGGCGACGCGTTCTTTTGCGTCATCCCCGACGAGCTGACCACCGGGATCACGGACGTGGAGCCGTGGGTCTTCGCTCCTTGTTTCAACGAAGCGCCCGAGTACTACAGTCGCTTCTTCACGGAGTTTGCGCGATTCGTGGATTTCCGGCGCAAGCTGGAAGGTACGCGCATCGCGGACGCCGCGCTGTGGCAGGCCAACTCGCTCGCAAATCTCGAGTCGCTGGCGGACGCGCCCGAGCTGCCGGCACTGGGCGACTTGTTTCGCGGCCGATCCATGGTGCTGGTCTCGGCCGGCCCGTCGCTCGACGAGTCGCTCGAGTTCTTGCGTGCCGCAAGCCGCGTGGCGGTGATAGTCGCGGTCAACACCTCCTACCGCGCGGTGCGCAACGCCGGTATCGTGCCGCATCTTGTGCTCGCCGCCGATCCGCGCGAGTTCACCGCCCGGGGCTTCGCGACCGTGCCCGTGGATGGCACCTGGCTCGTGACCACCCCGATCGTGCACCCCGACGTGGTGCGCCTGTTTCGCGGCCGCACGTTTGTCTGGACCGGGGCGAACGAACTTTTTCTCGAGCTGCGTCGCCGCCTCGGCATGCCGCCAGGTATCCGGATTGTGGAGCAGGGGACGGTATCGGCCTGCGCCGTCGATCTCGGCATCATCATGGGCTGCGAGCGCATCTGTCTTGTCGGCCAGGACCTCGCCATCCGGCCGGATGGGCGCAGCCACGCGGCGGACTCGTTCTACACGGACATGAACGCCAATCGTGTCGACCCGCAGGATTGCAGGCGCCTGCCTGGCAACACCCTGCCCGAAGTCCTGGTCGAGTCGAAGCTCCACATCTACCTCAAAACCTTCGAGCAACTCGCGGTGCACCGGCCGCACATGAAGTTCTGCAACACCGCGCGACTCGGCGCGCGCATCGAGGGGATCCCGTACATGCCGTTCGACGAGGCGCTTCGATGGCTCGGCGGCAAGTCGACGAGCGGGGCACCGGATGCGCTGGCGAAACGCCATCGCACGGGCGGCCCCTTCACGATCGGCTCGAGCCGGGTGCGCGCCATGCTCGCCTCCACCGCGGTTTTTGCCCGCGACGTCCTCCGCCTGGCGCTCAAGGCCGCGGCGAAATGCGAACCGCTGGTCGAGGATACGATGCGCGAGGACGAACACTCAGCCGCGAAGTTCGCTCCCGTCTTCGAGGCCGTGGACGCACTGCGGGCGCATGTGGAGGCCCACGCGGACGACTATGCCATCCTCGAGGCCGGGCGAACCCGCCTCGAACTCCACAAGGCCCGCTCCCTGGTGAACAACCTTCCCGCAGGGCTGGGGCCGAATCTCCGGCGCTTTCTTCTCGAGCGCGAGTACGCCTGGGCCCTGGCGGAAGGCGCGTGGTTCCTGCTCAACCAGCTCGATGCCACCAGGCTCGAGGGGGCCGCTGACGATCGAATCGCGAAAACCGTGTAAACCCGGCTAAGGAATCCACCTCATTGGCCGATAGTCGTTTGTGACGTAACGTAGCTCTCTTCTCACCATGGCAGGTCTGCAACTCTCCGGGCTCGCATCTGGCTTCGACTGGAAATCAGTCGTCGATCAGCTTATTCAAATCGAGCGCGTCCCGCAGACGAAGCTCCGGACCGAGAAGACGACCAACACGAACAAGCTCTCCGCGCTCTCCACGCTGCGGACAAAGCTCACCGCGTTTCAGGACGCAGCCAAGGCGCTCTCCTCGAACTCGCTCTTCGGCCAGCGGTCGGTCTCGTTTGCCGACGAGGACACGACCTGGAAGGCGACCGCAAGCAGTGGCGCAGTATCCGGCCAGTATGCGTTCAACGTGACGCAGTTCGCGACCGCATCGGTGCGGCAGGGAGGCTCCGGCCTGGCGTCGGGTCTTCACAGCAGCAATGACGTCTCCGATGTGCTGCTCTCCGAACTGCGCACGGCCACCGCGGTGAAAGCCGGGACCTTCACGGTCAATGGCTCCAGCGTCGCGGTGGAGTCGACCGACACCCTCGGCGATGTTTTCGACAAGATCTCCGCGGCGACCGGCGGTGCCGTCACGGCCACCTACAGCTCGGCCACCGACCAGGTGACCCTTTCGTCCTCGGAACCGATCACCCTCGGCGGTGGCGGCGACACCAGCAACTTTCTCTTCGCCCTCAAGCTCTACAACAACAACGGCTCGACGATCACCAGTGCGTCGCAGCTGGGCTCGCTGGGCATGCGCGACGACGTCGCGTCGGCGGGTCTCGCATCGGCGGTCACGGCGGTCGATGCCGAGGGCAAAGGCACCTTCACGATCAACGGCGTCGAGATCGCCTACAACGTCAACGACGACTCGCTGCAGACCATCATGGCGCGCGTCAACGCATCCGGCGCCGGCGCGACGATGACGTATGACGCGGGCAATGACAGGTTCACCCTCACGAACAAGGGCACGGGCGACCTCGGGCTCACGGTCAGCGAGGGCGCGGGTGGATTGCTGGCCGCACTCAAGCTCACGTCGGGCGCGGCGGTGACCCGCGGCGTCAACGCCGAGTTCAGCGTGAACGGCGGAGGCACGATCGTCGCATCGTCCAACGTATTGGATTCTTCCGTACACGGCATCAGCGGGCTGACGGTCACGGCCGCCGGCACCGGCTCACAGACCGTGACGATCGCCTCGGATACCGGGGCGATCCGGACGGGGATGGACAAGTTCATCAGCGCCTTCAACGACGTCCAGAACTACATCGACTCGCAGACGAAGGTGACGGTCGGGGCGGATGGAAAGGTCACGGCCGGCCTGATGGCGGGCAACCGGGAGTTCACCGACATCGCGCGCCAGCTGCGCAGCCAGGTCTTCAGTGCGGTCGGCGGCGCCTCGGCGGACCTGTCGCGTCTCGAGTCCATCGGCATCGATTTTGAGGGCAGCTCGTCCACGCTTTCCGTTCGCGACAGCGCGAAGCTCACCGATGCGCTGAACAACAGTCTCGCGAAGGTCAGCGCGCTGTTCACCACGTCGACCACCGGCATCTCCGGACGTCTCGACGCGTACCTTTCGAAGCTCACGATCACGGGCGGCCTGGTCGACTCGCAGGAGAATTCCCTGGAGCGCCAGAACACGTCGCTGGACAAGCAGATCGCCGATATCGAGCGTCGGATCACGGCCGAGCGGGAAAGGCTCGAGGCCAGTTTCATTGCCATGGAAGAGGCACAGTCCAAGATGTCGAGCCAGCTCGCATCCTTGAACAACATGATCAGCGGCTGACGGCCGTTGGCTCTTCCCGGTGTCCCATCACAATCCCGCCTCGCGTCACGCGATCCCACGTCTGATCCGCATTGTCCTTCCCGCCCTTCTGGGCGCGACGGTGCTTTTTTCCGGCTGCCGCTCCGTGCGCAAGGAGTGGGATGTTCCGACCGGCCCCGCCTTCGAGCCGAGGAATTTCACCAGCGTGTCGGCCATACCAGCGACGCTGCGTCGCGTCGCCGTGCTGCCGCTCCATTCGCCGTCGTGGCCCGCGACGAATATCGCCCCAGTCGAGGCGTCTTTGGCCGCCGAACTGGTCAAGGCGGAGCGGTTCGAGACGGTGGTGCTGACGCGCGACGAAATGCGCGAAACTTTTGGCGCCGAGTCCCTGGCGTCATCGGCCGCGCTGCCCGCCGACTTGCTCGACCGGCTCCGCGCCTCCCATGGTGCGGATGCGATCCTGTTCCAGGACCTCTCGCACTATTCGCCCTACCAGCCGATCGCCATCGGCGTGCGCGCCAAGCTCGTTTCCGCGATCGATGGCACGGTTCTCTGGTCGTTCGACGCCCTCTTCGATGGAGCGCAGCCTTCCGTGGCGGTCGCAGCGCGCGAGTACTACCTGGCGCAGGGTCGCCCGGCGCACCCGTTGGAAAATTCTTCGGGCATCATGCAAAGTCCCTCCCGGTTTGCGAAGTATGTTGCCCATGCGATGTTTGGGACACTTCCCCCCAGGCAAACAAGGTGATCACCCCAGTTTCTTGCTAAACTTTTGTTAGAGGGTTCCGATTAGTGGGGTTGTCAAAAAGGTCCTATCACTTCGGACGTCACCAAGCCGATACAGGACGCAACCAACGAAACCTACGCTGATCCCAGTATTCACCTTTCGTCTCCCATGAACATCGACCCTCTCAATACCAACCCGCAGGCCTACTCTCTTCCGCCCGCCGCCCAGGGCCAGAACGCCGCGGCGCAGTCGCTGCCCGCCGCTGCGGAAGATGCCGACACCCTGTCCGCCGAGATGACCGACAAGGTCCGCGCTTCGCTTGCCGCGATGCCCGAGGTGCGGCCGGACGTGGTCGAGCGCGGCCGCCAGCTCATGAACAATCCCAACTGGCCCACGCCCGAGATCGTCAATAGCATCGCCGGCATGATCACGCCGTTCTCTGCTGAAGAGTGATCGATTCGGGCCGATTGAGTTTCCCATGCTCCCCTCGAAGAAACTTGCCTCCTATCGGTCTGTGTCGGTCGACACCGCCAGCCCGGGCAAGCTGATCCTGATGCTCTTCGACGGCGCGCTGCGGTTTCTCCATCTGGCCGAGGACGGTTTTCGGCAGACCGACGTGCGCGTCCGCAACGAGACCATCCACAATAACATCATCAAGACGCAGAACATCATCCTCGAACTCCAGCGCTCCCTCAATGTGCGCGATGGTGGTGAGTTCGCGGTGAACATGTTCCGCATCTATGACTACATGATGCAGCAGCTCATCGAGGCCAACAACCGCAAGGATCCCGAGGGGGTGCGCGTGGTGATCGGCCTGTTTGGCGAACTCCGCGGAGCTTGGGATGAGATGCTGCAGCAGCACGGCGCGCCCGCCCAGGCCGCCGGCATGTCGATGAGCGCCTGAGGCGCTCGCGGAGCTTTTCGATGTCCCCGTCGCGTCGCCGCCTCTTTGTGCTCCTCGGTGCCTACGAGGATCTGGCCGAGCGCGAAAGCAGCGCGCTGCGGCGCGGCGATATCGAGTACGTCCTCTCCATCCAGGAGCGCAAGGCTCGCCTGACCGAAACGATGCACGCGGTCCGTCGGGCAGCCGAACTCTCGCGTGAGGACATCCTGATTTTCGACGACCGCGTGCGCAGCCTGACGGCCCGCGAGTCCGGCAACCTGGACGCGCTTCGGACCATGATGGCGCAGGTCCGCCAGTCGCTGACCGAGATCGGTCAGGCCATGCAGCGATCGCGCAAGGTCCGCCGCGGCTACTCGGCCGTCGGCGCGAGTGTGCGCACCGGCACGCCGAGCGTGCTCGGTCAGGCCTGAAAAGGTTCGAGTTTCCGGGCCGGCATGCCACAGGGTGGGTGCGGCTCACCGGGATCGCGCGCGGCGTGCTGCAGCATCCAATGCCGTACGGCATGCGATCCCGTGGGTCGCACCTGCAAGCGATGAGTTCCTTCGCCAGCCCCGAACCACCGTCCGACCCAGTGCTGCCCTACGCACGACAATGGATCGACGACGATGACATCGCCGCCGTCGCGAACGTCCTGCGCTCGGATTTCCTCACGCAGGGGCCGGCGATCGAACGCTTTGAACGCGCACTGTGCGAGGTCACCGGAGCCGGCCACGCCGTCGCCGTGGCGAGCGGCACCGCCGCCCTGCACCTCGTCTGCCTGGCTCTCGACTTCGGTCCCGGTCACACCGGCGTGACCAGCCCCATCACCTTCGCGGCGAGCGCGAACTGCTTTCTCTACGCGGGAGGGGCGCTCGCCTTCGCCGATGTGAACCCCGAAACCGGACTCCTAGACGCCGGATCGCTCGATGCGCGCCTGCGCGAACTCTCGACTGCCGGAGTTCCGCCCGGGGTGGTCATCGCTGTCTCGCTCGCGGGCGCGACCGCTCCATTGCCCGAACTGGCAACCGTCTGTTCACGGTATGGCTGGTCGCTGGTGGAGGACGCCGCCCACAGTCTGGGCGGTTCTTACCGCGACGCGGCCGGCGTGTTTCACGGCAGCGGCTCCTGTGCCCACACCCGCGCGGCCATCCTGAGTTTTCATCCCGTGAAGCATGTGTGCGCCGGTGAAGGTGGAGCCGTGCTGACCCACGACGCCGAACTGGCGCGCCGGCTGCGACGGCTCCGGACACACGGCATGGAGAAACCAGCGCCCGCCGAGCTGCCCGCCGCCGAGGGCGGATGGTTCTACGAACAGCGCGAACTCGGGTATCATTACCGGATGACCGACATGCAGGCGGCGCTCGGGGCGAGCCAGCTCGCGAAGCTTCCGACCTTCCTGGCACGTCGTCGCGAACTGGCAGGCCGCTACGCCGCGCTGCTCGCGGGCGCGCCGTTTGTGCGGGTGCTGCGTGCACCGGCGTTTGACGCGCGGCACGCCTACCATCTCTACGTCGTGCATTTCCGATCCGCCGGCCTGCGCCGGGCGGCCTACGATTTTCTCGCGACGCGGGGAATCCGGACGCAGGTCCACTATATACCGGTGTACCGTCACCCCTTCCACCGGGGCGTGTGCGGGTCGATCGACCTGCCCGGGGCCGAGGCCTGGTATGCCGGCTGCCTGAGCCTCCCGTTGTATCCGAAAATGAGCGACGCCGATCAGGATCGCGTCGTCGCGGCCCTGCGCGAGTTCTCCGACACCCATGGGTGAATCTCTCGACGGGCGCCCGGCGGCGCTGTTCCGGCTGGAATTCGGCGGCTCGCTCGGATGGGGCCACCTCGTGCGCAGTGGCGCCCTGGCGGCGGAACTCCGGCGGCGCGGCTGGCGCTGCGACCTATGGACGCGCAGCTCACCCGCCAGCGCTCCCGCCGCGCTTTCCCAGGCGTTCACGCGCGTGCTGCCCCTGGAGGGCGACGACGCGCAATTGCCCGCTGGATACGCGTGGGTCGTCGTCGACCACTATGCGACATCGGACGAGCGCCTGCGGGCCTGGCGCGCCCAGGGCCGCGGGAGGATCCTCGCGATCGACGACGAGGCGACGCGCAGGCTCGAGGCGGCGGATCTCGTGCTCAATGCGCGACTGGGCCTTGAGGAGTCGCCCTATCCGCCGCACGTGCGCACCTTGCTCGGGTCATCGTTCGCCTTGCTTCGCCCCGAACTGTGGCAACCCATCGCGCCGCCTTGGTCCGTGACCCCGGACGTCGCGCCGGTGTTGGTGACGCTAGGAGGGACGGATCCCGCGGGAGCCCTGGGCACCGTGCTGGAGGCGCTCGCCGAGGTGGACCCCGTCGGGCTCGCGCCGATCGTGGTGAGGCCGTCCGGTGCGCCGGATTCGCCGGCGTTCGCCGAGGTCATGTGCCGGTTCCGTCACACCACGGTGCTCGCCGCCGTCTCGGCTTCCGAGTTCGCCGGGTGGGTGGGCATGTGTCGCTTCGCCGTCTCGGCTGCTGGCGGAACCCTTTACGAACTTGCTGCACTCGGGCTTCCGTTTGTCTCGGTGGTGGTGGCGGATAACCAGCGCGCCTTGTCGCGCGCGGCGCAGGTTCATTGGGGCATGCCGTCGGTCGAGTTCGGGGGGACCGATGTGCGCGGGGAACTCGCCGGGGCGATTCGCGATCTCATGGCTCACGACAGGCGTGCCGACGCTCGTCTGGCCGGAATCGACGCGCATGGCGCGGCGCGGGTGGCCCAAGCGATGGGAGCCTGACGATTTTGGTGAAACCGGTTCGATCTCGGCCGGGAAGGACCGGTTCCGCACCGCCGTCGTGGACGAGGGGAGCTACTCCCAATCGCCGACGCGAAGCGGCGTTCCGAACTTGAGGGCGCGGCGCGCACGACGGCCCAGCACCTCGTCCCAGCGCGCCGGTTCCAATCCGTCCGCCGGCCGCACGATCCGGAGATTATCCGCGGTGAGGATCGCGCCGCGCGGGACATCCTGCGCGACAAAGATGGAGCGCCGGAAACGTCGCTGCTTCAAATCCTGTCGGGTCGGGCCGAGCACCGGAGCACCGAGCGCGGCGTGGAGCGTGCGCACCGCCGCAGCCATGCGGGCAAACTCGGCCGGCTCCAGCGAGAAGCCGCTGTCGACGCCGCCGGTCGCGCGGTCGCGGGTGAGGTGTTTCTCAATCACACACCCGCCGAGTGCCACGGAGCCGAGCGCCATTTCGTCGGTCATCGTATGGTCGGAGAGCCCCGCCGGCGCATGAAACGTATCGCGGAGTGCAGTCAACGAGCGCAGGTTGAAGTCGCGGGGCCGGCTCGGGTAGGCGCTCACACACTTGAGCAGCACGAGGGCCGGGCAGCCGGCGCCGTGCAGGGTGCGCACGGCCAGAGCGACCTCCACCTCCGTGGCCATGCCGGTGCTCATGATGACCGGTTTGCCGGTGGTGCCGACCCTGCGCAGGAGCGGGATGTGATTCACCTCAAACGAGGCGATCTTGTAGACAGGCGGGCGCATTTCGCGCTCGAGGAAGTCGACCGCGGATTCGTCAAAAGGTGTGCTGAAGCAGATCAGCCCGCGGCGGCGCGCATGGCGCGCGAGCTCCGCGTGCCACTCCCAGGGCGTCATCGCCTCGGCGTAGAGGTCGTGCAGGGCGCGTCCCTCCCACAGGCCCTTGCCCACGCGAAACGGCGCCGTGCGCGCGGGAAGCGTGATCGTGTCCGGCGTGTAGGTCTGGAGCTTCACCGCGTCGGCGCCCGCCTCGGCCGCGGCGTCGATCAGGGCGATCGCCTCCTCGAAGCGCTGCTTGTGGTTGGCCGAGACCTCGGCGATCAGCAGCGGCGGGCAGCCCTCGCCCACGCGACGCCGGCCGAGACGAAACGTCGCGGGCCAGTGCAGAAGTTTCTGCGACGAGATGGAGCGCGTCGGTCGGGCGGCCACGGTCAGAACGTATCCTCGTGCCCGAGCTTGCGCGCAATATCGCGGCAGATCTCACGCACGCGATGCAGCGGGAGCTGGTACGGGTTGGTGTTGCTCACGTAGGAGAACCCGTCCGGGCAAGGGGTGCCGCCGAGTTCATGGATGTGCGCCGACCAGTAGGCGTGGGCCGGCGTGATCACGTAGCGATCCGGCAACTCGACGGTCAGCGGGGCATCGTCCTCCGACACGAGGATCTCGTGCAGCTTCTCGCCGGGGCGACGGCCGATCTCCTTGATCGTGCAGCCCGTGCCTATCGCCTCGACGAGGTCGAGGACCTTGCAGCTGGGAATCTTGGGAACGAAGATCTCGCCGCCGACCATGGACTCCAGGCAGGCGAGCACGAACTCGACCCCGTGGTTGAGCGAAATGAGAAACCGCGTCATGCGCGGATCGGTGATCGTGAGCATGCCGCGTTTGCGCTGTTCCAGGAATACCGGGATCACACTGCCACGGCTCCCGATCACATTGCCGTAGCGCACGGCGGCAAAACGCGTCGGACTGCGGCCCGCATAACTGTTGGACGCGACGAAGATCTTGTCCGAGCACAGCTTGGTCGCACCGTAGAGATTGATGGGGTTCGCCGCCTTGTCGGTGCTGAGGGCGATCACGCGCTGCACGCCGCAGTTCACCGCGGCTTCGACGATGTTCATCGCGCCCCCGATGTTGGTCTTGATGAACTCGTGCGGGTTGTACTCGGCCGCGGGCACCTGCTTGAGCGCGGCCGCGTGGATGACGATATCCACGCCCCGAAACGCGCGGTTGAGGCGCTCGGCGTCGCGCACGTCGCCGAGGAAGAAACGCATCGCGGTCGACTGAAACCGCGGGTCCTGTTGCATCTCCGACTGCTTCAGCTCGTCGCGGGAAAAGACGATCAGGCGCGCCGGCTTGTATTTCTTGAGGATCTGGTGGATGCACTCGCGGCCGAAGGACCCGGTGCCTCCCGTGACGAGGATCGACTTGCCGTTGAGCATGGGCGGGGAAAGCGCGCGTAACGCGTGCGACGCTCGCCCATCGATAAAACGCCGGGGTTGTCGAGGCCACCTTTTTCCTACTCCGGTGTTCTCCGGCAAAAATTGCCCAGCTTTCGCTTGCCGTGCGGACACGCGCGCCTTTCTGTGAAGCGCGATGGCCCTGGAGAAAATCCTGGTGCTCGACGACGAACCGGTGCTGCGACGTACCCTGGAGGAACACCTCCGGCGCAAGCGCTACACGGTCGCGGGCGCCGACTGCGTAGCGCGTGCGGAGGAATACCTCGCGAAGGACGAGTTCGACGTCGTCCTCCTCGACGTGCACCTGCCCGACGGCGACGGCACGCAGATTCTCGAGCGGCTCGGCCGCCGTCCGGACGGCCCGCTTTTCATCGTCATCACCGGCCACGGCACGATCGAGTCGGCCGTGGGCTGCATGCGCGCCGGCGCTTTTGATTACCTGATCAAGCCTTTCTCGCTCGCGCAGATCGACGTGATCTTGAAGAAGGCGGAGGCGTTCAGCCAGCTGGTGAAGGTGAACCAGTTTCTCACCCGCGAGGCCGGAGGCAGCGACACCGACCTCGTCGGCGATGGCGTGCAGATGCGCAAGCTGCGCCAGCTCATTTCCAAGGTTGCGCCGACCGAGGCCACCGTGCTCGTCAGCGGCGAGAACGGCACGGGCAAGGAACTGGTCGCGAACGAACTCTACCGCCGGAGCAACCGCGCGAACCAGCCGTTCATCCGCGTGAACTGCGCGGCTGTCTCGGAGACCCTGATCGAGAGCGAGTTCTTCGGCCACGAGAAGGGCGCCTTCACGGGCGCGCTGCAGAAGCGCGAGGGCCGGTTTGAACTCGCGAACAACGGCACGATCCTCCTCGACGAGATCTCGGAGATTTCGCCGCGCCTGCAGGCGAAACTGCTGCGCGTGCTGCAGGAACGCGAGTTCGAGCGCGTCGGCGGAAACAAGACGATCAAGGTCAACGTGCGCGTGATCGCCACGACCAACCGCGAACTGCAGAAGTCCGTGGAGCGTGGCGAGTTTCGCCAGGACCTCTATTACCGGCTCAACGTATTTCCCATTCACGTGCCGCCGCTGCGCGAGCGTCGCGATGATATCGCGCGCCTGACGGAGTTTTTCGTCGAGCGCTTCGCTCGCAAGCATGGCGTGCGCGTGCGCGGTATCTCGGACGATGCCCTCGCGCTGATGCAGGCGCACTCCTGGCCGGGAAATGTTCGCGAGCTGCAAAACACGATCGAGCGCGCGGTCATCCTGACGGAGAGCGGCTCGATGCTGCGCGGTTCGGCGCTCGGCCTGCTGATGCCGAGCGCCGCGGCTGCGGCCCCCGCGCTTGCGTCAGCGGGCGCACCCGCCGGCATCGGCCTCGACTTCGGCGGTCCACAGCCCTCGGCGCCGGGATCGATTGCGTCGCATGCTGTCGAGGAGTTCGGCGCGCCGCCGCCCGAGGAGCCGATCCTCACGCTCGACGAGCTGGAAAAGCGCCAGATCCTGCATGTGCTCACCCGCACAGGCGGCAACCGCACGGAAGCGGCCCGGATCCTCGCCATCAGCATCCGCACGTTGCGCAACAAGATCGCCCTCTACCGCGAACAGGGGACGGCGATCGCCGGGGACGATTAGGGCGCTGTTTTCCAGTCCGCGGTCTGGTTCAAGACGATCGACAGCCTCTCGGCGGGCCTGCCTGCCCCGCCAGTTCACCCCGGTCTGGGCGCTCCCGCCGGAACCCTGGCGGCACTCGCGGATTGCCACGGGTGGGGAGGCGTCGCGAATCTTGCCCGTTTCAATGATCGATCCGTCTCCCGCGCGCTCCGCCGCCGACCGATTCTTCCTGCGTTCGCTTCTCATCACCACGCTGATTCGCACCGTGATGGCGGCAATCGTGCCGCTGACGGGCGATGAAGCCTACTTCATCGTCTGGGGCGAGCATCCGGATTTCGGATACTACGATCATACGCCGATGGTCGGCTGGTGGCTTTCGGCCATGCTGGCGCTCGGCCGGAGCGTGTGGCTGATGCGGCTTCCGGCACTGATCACGACCGTGCTTGTCGCGTGGCTGATCTGGCGGGCGGCCAAATCGCTGGATGCGGAGAAGGCGGGCTGGGCCGGGGCGCTGTATCTCTGGTCCCCGCACAATGTCCTGAATTTCCTGATCACGACGGATACGCCGCTCCTGCTCTTTTCGACGCTTGCGGGCGTGGCGCTGTTTCGTGCCGTGCGCAGCGATCGCTCGGGCGAGTACCTCCTGGCCGGCGTGTGGCTCGGGCTCGCGTTCCTCTCCAAGTACTTCGCCGTCCTGCTCGGCCTGGCTTTCGCCGTGATACTCCTCGGCTTCGCCGGTCGTCCACGCTGGGGCGGCCTCCTTCTCGTCGTGGCCGGTGTGCTGCCCAGCGCCGCGCTGAACATCGCGTGGAACTACCAGCACGGTTGGACAAACATCCTGTTCAACCTCTTCAACCGCACGAGCGATGCGGGCTTTTCACCCGGGAACATGCTGGCCTATCTCGCGGTGGTCACGTTGCCGGTGGCGCCCCTGGCCTGGTCGCTGCTGCGGCCGCGCCTGGAGGGCCGGGCGGCCTGGCGCGATGCCTGGGAACGCTGGAAGGCGACGGGCGCGCACGTCTATGTGCTCGCCTCAACGGTGCCTCTGGCGCTGCTGCTGCTGGTCTCGCTGCAGAAGCCGGTCGGCGCGCACTGGCCGCTTTCGTACTTTCCATTCCTGTTCGTGGCGCTCGTCGGCCTCTTTTCCCTTGAAGCGCTGCGCCGCATGACACGGGGGATGCTCGTCTTCGGCGCCGTGCTGTGCCTGGGCGTGATCCTCCTGGCTGTCTCGCCGCTCAACTGGCTGCGCGGCCACAAGAGTTACGACTCCATCATCCTGGGAACTCACCCGGGGGAGTTGCTCACCGCGCTGGAGCCGTTTCGTGGGGAGTATGCGCTGACCACGCTCAGCTACGCGAAGTCCGCCATGTTGGGCTTTGCCGGTGGTTCGCACGTGCCGGTCATCGGCATGGGATCGTATCACGGGCGCCAGGACGACCTGATCACCGACTGGAGCACCTATGCGGGGCGCGACATCCTGGTGCTCTGCGACAGCGACCGGCGCGTGGCGATGGCCCGCGCCTGGTTTGCTGATTCCGAGGTGCGTGATGTATTCGTGCAGGGAGCACGCTTCCAGGCCGTGCTTGGTCGCGGCTTTCAGTTCCCGGAATACCGGGAAACCGTGCTCAGGCCGCTGGCGCGCCGCTACTACAGCATGCCTCGCTGGCTATCGGCTTTCGCGGAGCCGTCGTTCTTTTTTGTGCGCTACGGATTTCCCCTCGACGAGGCGATCCGCGAACCGGGCGCGTAGGGGAGGGGGGCGCCGGGCCCTGTCTTTGGTCAGACGGCCGTCTCGGCCATCGTGCAGCGGCCACCGTGGCGCGCCATCAGCTCGCGCAGGGTCTGCTGCGAAAGTGGTTTGGAGAGCACCTCGTCGATGTTCGCGGGTCGTTCGCCATTCTGGCGAATGATGTTGGCAAAGCCGGTGAGCAGCACGATCGGCGTCTCGGGACGAAACTCCCGCACGCGTGCCGCCAGATGGTCGCCGGTCATGTCGGGCATCGCGCGGTCGGTGATCACCAGGTCGTAGTGGTGCTTGTAGAAATGCTCGATCGCCTTCTTCGGGTCGGTGAAGCAATCGACGCTGTGCCCCATCTGCAGCAGATTGAGCGAGATGATCTCGAGGAGAAGGTCCTCGTCGTCGACGACCATGACGTTCAGGGCACGACCCTCCTTGGCGGCGGCCGCCGGTGGGGTGGTCTCGTCCGCCGCGAATCCGCGGGCCCGCTCGATGGGCAGCCAGAAGGTGAACGTCGTGCCCCGGCCTTCCTCGGAGTGCAGATCGACGCGTCCGCCGTGCCGCTCGATGATGCCGAAGACGATGGAGAGCCCGAGGCCCGTGCCGGCCCGGCCCTTCGTGGTGAAGAACGGCTCGAAACAGCGCCGGCGCACCTCCTCGCTCATCCCGTTGCCCGTATCCGAAACCTGGAGGCAGACCCAGTGGCCCACGTGATACGAGCGCACCCGGAGCGTCCCGCCCTCGGGCATGGCGTCGACCGCGTTGAGCACGACATTGGTCATGGCCTGCCGGATCTCCGACTCGGAGCCGAAGATCCTCGGCGTCTCCTGCAGGTCGACGACGAGGTCGTAGTGATGGCCGTTTGCCTGCGCCTCGTTCTTCCAGCGGTGGCGTGTCAGCTCGATCACTTCCTGGATCGCGGCCTGGAGGGAAAACTCGCCCGGCGGTTCGAGGTCGGAGCGGGAGCGGTAGAACTCCCGCAGGCGTGAGACCACGGCGGCGCCGTCGTTTGCGGCGGTGCGGATCTTCTGCAGGTAGAGCGTGACTTTCTCGGGGTCCTTGAGCAGGTCCGGGATGGTGAGGAGCAGTTCGGTGAACCCGAGGATCGGCGCGAGCAGGTTGTTGAAGTCGTGCACGATCCCGCTGGCCATCTTGCCCAGCGCGTGCATCCGCTCGCGCTGCACGATCGCCTCCTTTGTCTTCTGGAGCGATTCGAGGGCCTCGGTCAGTGCGAGGTTCTTCTCGCGCAACGCATCGACCACCATGTGGCGCTCGGTGGTGTCGAGAAGCACGGCGACGATCTGGCGGACCGAACCGCAGGTGTTCGTCACCGGGCGCAGACGAAGGCGCACCCAGAACGGCGAGCCGTCCTTGCGGTTGAGCGCGAGGTCGGTGGTGGTGCGGCGGCCGTCGACGCAGGCATTGATCGCGCGGTCGAGCGCGTCGATCGAGGTCGACGCGCCGGCGAGGAAGACGAGCGAGCGGTTGACCGCGTCCGCCGGCGTGTAGCCGGTGAGCCGCGTGAAACCGGCGTTGGCGCTGACGATCGGGAAGCCCGCACGGGTCGCGTCGGCCACGAGCACGCCCTCCTCGATCTCCTCAAGGACGAGTTCGGTGGGCGGCGGGAAATCCGCGCTCAATTTCTCGGCGGTGACATCCCGGGCCACGAGGTGGATCGTCTCGCGCGACGGGCTGAGGCGCGGCCGCATCGAAAGCCAGACATTGCCGCGTCCATTCGCGGCGAAGCGCACCGAAAGCTCGTCTTCGGCATGGCCGGCGAGCACGCGCGAAAGCCACTGGTCCCAGCGCACGCGGTCGACCGGATTGAGAAGCTCGGGCAGGGCGCGTCCGACGAGTTGCTCGCGCGAGGCGTGCAGGCATTCGGCCCAGGCGGTGCTGCAGGTGTGGATACGGCCGTCGGGGTCGATCGCCGCGAAGAGCGCGTGCGTCAGCTCGAGGATCGCATCCTGGGTCTCGAGCGCCTGCGCCGGCAGCGTCAGGCGCGAGGGGCGCGGCGGGTCCGCAGCAGGCGTCGGCTGCGCGGCGGCCTCCGGTCGTTTCCTCGACCGGCTGGATGGGGCTTTCGTTTGGGCAGTGGCAGCACGTGAAGCCATCGTGCAAAATCTAGAAAAGAGTCGGCGCCAGGGTGTGCGCCGACTCGGGAAGGCGCGGAAACGCGGGTCCGCGCTGGATACACATCACGCGAGCGTGCTGACGAGCTCGTTCTGGATCGCGTAGCGCGTGAGGGCGGCGACGTTGTGCAGATTGAGCTTCCGCATGATGTTGGTGCGATGATTGTCCACCGTGCGGACGCTCAGGCTGAGGCGGCCGGCGATCTCGCGTGTGGAGAAGCCCTCCGCGACGAGCTGCAGGATCTGCTTCTCGCGGTTCGAAAGCGGGTGGGTGGTGCGGGCGGTCTCCGGGTTGCGGATGAGCGTGCGCATCGCCGAGGCCATGCGGGGTCCGATGAACGTGCCGCCGGCCGCGATGATATCGAGCGCCTTCTTGAACTCGGCGAAGCCGTCCATCTTGTCGACATAGCTCTGCGCCCCCGCGGCGAGCAGTTCGCGGATGTTCCCGGGCGAGCCTCGGCCGGAGAACACAAGCACCTTCACGCTCGCAAGATTCGCGGTGAGTTGCTTGAGGACCTCGATGCCGTTGAGCCCAGGGAGGCCGACATCGAGAACCACGATGTCGGGCCTGATGGAAAGACAGCGGGTGAGGCCTTCCTGGCCATCCCCGAAGGCGCCGGCGATCTCGTAACCGGGAATCTGGCGGATGAATTCCGCGAGCATCTCCCTGACCGCCGTTTGATCCTCAATTACTACGACTCGTTTCATAGAGTAGATACGTCTTGTGCCCACGTAGAACGACCGAACCATCATCGACTTAATCCTCCCTGTGCGTCTGGGTTGTTTTTCCCGACGTTTTTGGCCTAGGCGTAGGAACTTTACCTCACGCCTTTCCCGTGTCGCCGGGGCCTGTTCGCACGTTTCTTACGATCCCGCGGCACGGTGTTTTCCGCGCACCCTGGGCTCGGAAAACGGGCTGGGGCACGCCAGCGAAACAGGCGGGCCGGGCACGCGTGGCGGACGCACCGGCTCACTCCGTTCGCGCCCAATCGCGGCTCAGCGCGACCGCACGTTCCCAGCGGCGCATCGCCGGCGCCATGTCCGCAGGTGCGCGGGCCGGGGTGAACACGCGTTCGCGCCGCCAGCGCGCGGCCAGTTCGGCACGATCACGCCAGAATCCCGTCGCGAGGCCGGCCAGGCACGCGGCTCCAAACGCGGTGGTCTCGGTAGTGGCCGGCCGGATCACCGGCACCTGCAGAAGGTCGGCTTGGATCTGCATGAGCAGGGCATTCACGCTCGCTCCACCGTCCACCCGGAGTTCCTTCAGGGCGAAGCCTGCATCGCGCTCCATGGCCCGCAGGACGTCGTGTGACTGGTGGGCGATGCCCTCCAGCGCCGCCCGGGCGAGATGCGCGGTGCTGGTTCCACGTGTCATACCCACGAGGGTACCGCGCGCATAGGGATCCCAATACGGCGCGCCGAGCCCGGCGAAAGCGGGCACGAGGACCGCGCCCCCGGCGTCGGGCACCGAGGCGGCGAGCGCCTCGACCTCCGCCGACGAGCCGATGAGCTTCAGTTCGTCCCGCAGCCACTGCACCACCGCACCGGCGATGAAAACGCTGCCCTCGAGCGCGTATTCGGTGCGTCCATCGATCGTCCACGCGATCGTGGTAATGAGTTTGTTGCGCGATTCGACGGGCGCGTCGCCGGTGTGCAGGAGCAGGAAGCACCCGGTGCTGTAGGTGTTTTTTGCCATGCCCGGCTCGAAACACGCCTGCCCGAAAAGCGCGGCCTGCTGGTCTCCTGCGATGCCGGCGATCGGCACGGCCGCCAACGCGGCCATGGAAGCCTGCCCGAACACCCCGCTCGACGGACGAACGTCGGGGAGGAGCGCCGCCGGGATGCCGAAGAGCTTCAGTAACTCATCGTCCCACGCACGCGTGTGGATGTTGAAGAGCAGCGTGCGGGAGGCGTTCGAGGAATCCGTGGCGTGCACGCGCCCGCCGGTCAACCTCCACAACAGCCACGCGTCGACAGTGCCGAAGGCGAGCTCGCCCCGCTCCCCCCGTGCCCGTGCGCCGGATACATGATCCAGGATCCACGCGATTTTTGTACCGGAGAAGTAGGGGTCGAGCAGCAGACCGGTGCGTGCCCGGACGGTGTCCTCGACGCCTTCGCGACGCAGGCGGTCGCAGCGATCCGCGGTGCGGCGATCCTGCCACACGATCGCGGGATGGATCGGCCGGCCCGTCGCCCGATCCCAGACGAGGGTGGTTTCACGCTGGTTGGTGATGCCGATGCCCGCCAGTTGGTCGGGGGCGAGGCCCGCCCGCGCCATCGCTTCCGCGGCGACCGCCATCTGGGACGACCAGATCTCGTCCGGGTCGTGCTCGACCCACCCGGCGTGCGGAAAAGATTGGGCGAACTCGCGGCGGGCGATCGCGAGGGAGTTGCCGTCCCGATCGAAGAGGATGGCTCGCGAACTGGTGGTCCCCTGGTCGAGCGCGAGGATGGCTTTCTTCATGGCAGGTCGGGCGCGGGACCGCGCTGACAGAAGTCTTCCACCTCTTGCGCAAACGCTCAAGCGCGGGCTGCTTGAAGTTCCTGCAACTGCTGGGATGCCTCCGGGGTTTGGAAGGAAACGGGCCAATCGCCCCGATCCAATCCATCAACCCTCCTCTCTCATCATGTACGCACGCTCACAGCACCTTCTCCGCCGCTCGGCCGCGGTTGTCTCCCTCATCGTCGGTTCCGCCCTTTTCGCCTCCGCAGCCGAACCGGCTGGCGCCATCGATTTCGGAGCCCTTCCCGGTCCCTCGGGACGAGGCGAACAGGTCGAAGTTGATCTGCCGCGCAACCTCATCTCCATCGCCGCACGCATCGTCGCCAAGCAGGAACCCGAGGTGGCGAAACTGCTGGAATCCGTGCAGTCCGTGCGCGTCCGCGTGGTCAGCCTCGACGACGGGAACCGGGATGCCGTGCAGCAGCGCATGCATGACATCCGCGGCGATCTGGTGAAGACGGGCTGGCAGAAGATCGTATCCGCCCGGGGCGTCGGCGAGGACGTGGCGGTCTTCGTGCGCACGACGGCGGACGAGGCGATCGAAGGCATCACCGTGACCGTGTTGAACGGGGATTCCGAGGCGGTGCTCGTCAATATCGTCGGATCCGTCCGCCCCGAGCAGATCGCTGACATCGCCGAGGCGCTCCATGTGCCGCACCTCGCCGCGATCTCAGCGTCGCTCGAAAGGTAACCACTAAACGGAGACGTACGATGTCAGGCTCTCCTGTGGAATCCGGCCCGCCCTTCGCGCTCCCGCCTCAGCGGTCGCCCTTGCGCGCCTTCATCGTGTGGCTGGTCGCGGTCAGTTTCGCCTGCGCGCTGGTGGCCGTGCCCTACGCCGTGTTCACCTCATTCCGGCTCGAGCACGACACGAAACTCCTGCGCGATGCGGTGGCCGGTGCGTTTTCCGGCGGTGGCGAGCCTGGCTGGTCGCGGACGGTTGAGGTGCGGGTCGGTGGTTGCGTGCTCGGGCTCGCGCGCGCCGTCGCGGCATTCGCGGATGTCCCGGAGGAGGCGCGCCATGCCCTGCGGGCAGCGCGCTGCGCCTCGGTGGGGGTGTATCAGTGGCGTGGAGCCGATCTCGAGGATGTGCGCCGCCGGATGACAGGAACCGGCGGTCCGATTCGCGTCGAAGGGCGGGACTGGGCCCGCGTGGTCTCGGTCCGGACCGGCGGCGAGTCGGTGGTGGTGCTCACCCCGGCCGATGCCGGAGCCGATGCCGGTGCTCTCGAACTCTGTGTCGTCGTGCTGGCCGAAGGGCAGCTGGTGGTCGTCAGCGTCGAGGTGGACCCGGAGCCGGTCGCAGAACTCGTGCGGCCCCACCTGCGCCAGATGCGTCACGAGGCCGAGGACGCGGTCTAGGGTCGCCAGCGGGCGGAACGTCCCGTCGAGCCGCAACCGACGCCCGCCGCCGGGCGCGGCTCGGGTCGGCCGTCGCCCGAACCCGGCCGACGTCAGAAGGCCTCGAGCAGAAGCTTCAGGTCGACGTGATCCTGTATCAGCTTCTTGATGATTGGGATCTTGTCCTGATCCTGGGGCTGCGTCTTCACCGTCATGTTGTTGATTTTAGACGCGATGGTGTAGCTGTCCGCCTTCGCCGCGATGACCGGGATCTCCGTCTGCGCGAGGAGTTCGAGGATCTTCGGATGCGGCAGGATGTCCTGCGTGAGCACGATGCCGGAGATGCCCTGCTGGCCCGAGAGTCCGGCGGAAGCGATGGCCGCAAGGATGACGTCGTCGCGGTCACCCGGGGTGATCACGAGGGTTCCAGGCAGGAGGTAGTCGATGATTCCCTTCGGGGTCATGGCCCCGATCACCACGCGGAGGATACGCTGGTTGCGGCCGTTGCCCTCGGCGTTGATCCAGCGGCCGTCGGTTTCCTCGGCGATTTGCGAGAGGTTCGGCGCGGAGAGCATGTTCTGGATCGGGAGGACGCCGAGGAGCGGCACGCCGAGCTGCTTCAGGCCGCGGCCGGCGTATTCCGTCACCAGCGGGATCTTCTCCGGTTGCACCTTGTTGAGCACGGCTCCGATCACCTCGACGCCCTGCTGGTCGAAGAGCGCCTTGTTCAGCGCGATCTCATCGACAGGCCGGCCGATGCCGCCCTGCGCGACGATGATGACCTTCGCACCGAGAAGTTGAGCGACCCGCGCATTCGAGTGCTCAAAGACCGCGCCCACGCCGGCATGCCCGGTGCCCTCGATCAGCGTGAAGTCCTTTTCCCAGGAAACCCGGTCGAAGGCACGGCAGATCCGGTCGACGATCGCGCCGCGATGCTCGTCGGGGTTCTCCAGGTAGCGTCGCGTGAACGTGGCGTCGATCGTCACCGGGCTCATGCTCTCGATCGGCACCTGCACATGGTAGATCTGGTCGAAGAGGAACGAATCCTCGTCGACCAGCATGCCCTCGACCGTCACATAGCGCTGGCCGACGGGCTTGATGAAGCCGATTCGTGGATACAACGAACGCAGCACCTCGAACAGGCCGAGGCAGGTCGTCGTCTTGCCGTCGTTCATGCGCGTGGCGGCGACGAAGATGCGCTTGGTCTGCGTATTGACCGGGCAGGAGAGCCGCGGCTGGCCGGCGGCAGGCATTTGCGGGATCATATCGGAATCCTGATTTGAACCACGGAGGACACAGAGGGCACGGAGGATGATTTCAGGAGATAACGAGGGAAACGGAGAGTGTGCTCGGGGCGGGGACCCGGCAACTTGAGATCCCTCCTGCGCATCGGGCTTTCGTGGAAGATTGCTGAACAGACGACGGTTACAGCAGCATGCAGTCGGCTAGCGTGACTTCGCCGCTGTCTTCTGTACTTCCGGCCTTGTTCCTCTGTGCCCTCTGTGTCCTCTGTGGTTAACTTCCGGATTCGGCGCTCACGCCGTGCCGTAGAGCAGGCGGCGGTCCGTGGCCTGGCAACCCACGATCGCGGCGGCGCCTAGGATGTCGTGGGCGCTGGCGCCGCGGCTGATCTCGGCCGCGGGCTTCGAGAGTCCGGTGATGATCTGGCCGTAGCCGTTGGCGCCAGCGAGGAGGGCGACGAGCTTGGACCCGATGTTGGCGCTGTTGAGGTCGGGAAAGACAAGCACGTTGGCCTGGCCGGCCACGGGCCCGCTGATGTTTTTTGCGATCGCGGTGGCCGGGTCCAGCGCGGCGTCGACCTGCATCTCGCCGTCGATCTCCATCGGCGCGCTAAGCAGGCGCGCCTTTTCGCGGGCCAGCGCCGTCGCCTCGCGCATGCGCGCGATCGAGGAATGGGCCGAGGAACTCTTGGTCGAGAAGCTCAGCATCGCGACGCGCGGAAGGGTGTTGGTGAGATGATGGGCGAGCGTGGCCGTGGTGACGGCGATGTCGGCAAGCTGCTCGACATTCGGCTCCGGGAGCACGCCGCAGTCGGCGAGGAAGAGCACACCGTCGATGCCGACGTTGCGCGCCTCCATGTCCAGGACCAGCAACGACGATGCGGTCTTCACGCCCGTCTGCTTCGGGATGATCTGGAAGAGCGGGCGTAGCGCGCTCGACGCGGTGGCGGTGGCGCCGGAGACGATCGCATCGACCTGGGCGTTGGCCAGCATCATCGTCGCGAAGTAGCTGTGAGTCGCCACGAGGGCGCGTGCTTCGTCGCGACTCACCTTGCCTTGGCGCAGGTGCTCGAAATCGCTGGTGAACTGGTCGAGTTCCTCGCTGCGCTCCGGCTCGACCAGCCGCATGCCGTCCAGGACGATATCGAGGCGGCGCGCCATGGATTTGATCTGCGCGCGGTCGCCCAGGAGCACCGGCACGCCCATGCGCCGGGTCGTGATCTGGCGCGCGGCTTGGAGAATGCGCGGATCCGCACCTTCCGGGAAAACGAAGCGCTTCGGGTGGCGCTGGAGTTTCCCAATGAGGTTTTGGATCAAGGACATGGGGGGCAGCATGCTTTTGCCCGGCGGAAGCGTCAACGCGACACCGTGAAACGATCGGTCGCACAATGCTACACCGTCACATCCATCCGCGCTCGCCTCCACGTCGTCGGAACGCTCCGCACAATGTCAATCATTCATTGACATTGTGCGGAGAGCCGCGGGCGGGCAACGACGCGCTCTGCGGAGGACGGTGCCCGCCGCGTGGTCTGTCTGGCGGCGCTAGCCCCGGGGCGGTCCGCTGCGACAGCGCAGGGGAAAGCGGGCGGTCCTCTGTTTGCTCCGGCGAAAGCGCCTGCCCTCCCGCAAAGGACTTGTGCCACGCCGCGTTCGGTTCGGAGACTGGCCCGGCGTGTCAAAAAGCCTGAAGAACATCAGCATCGTGGCCACGGCGACGGTCATCTCGCGGGTGTTGGGGCTGGTGCGCGAGATCGTGATCGCGGCGTATTTCGGCACCTCGGCGCTGAACTCGGCGTTCGTCTCCGCCTTCACGCTGCCCAATCTGTTTCGCCGGCTGCTGGGCGAGGGCGCGTTGACTGCAGCGTTTGTCCCGACAATGAGCGAGGAGCTGGAGCGGAGCCGGCGAGAGGGGGCCTTTGCCCTGCTGAGCAAGGTCTCGAGCCGGCTCGCCATCCTGACCGCGGTGATCGTCGCGCTCGGGATGCTTCTCTTTGCCAACGCGGAGCACATGCTGGCCGCACTGGCGCGGACGGGCATGAGCACCGACACCGCGGAACGCCTGCTGCTCGGCGCCGACCTCGCGGTGATACTCTTTCCCTACATGGTGTTTGTCTGCCTCGCCGCCGGTTTCAGCGCGGCCTGCCAGATATTCGGCCGGTTCACCGAGCCTGCGCTTTCGCCGATCTGGCTCAACCTCGCGATCATCGGCGCACTCGTGCTCGGCGGCACCCTGGATCTGGTGCCGCGCCAGCACATGCACCTTCTGTGCTCGGGGGTGCTTGTCGGTGGCTTTCTCCAGATGGTCGTGCCGGCCGGCGTGCTCGTGCGCCTCGGATGGCGGCCGCGTTTTGACCTGCGGGGCGACGCAAGGGTGAACGAGATCGCGCGGCTCATGGGGCCGACGGTGATCGGATCGGCGATCTACCTGATCAACATCGCCGTGCAGCGCGTGATCGGACTGTCCCTCAACGACAATGCCGCGTCCGTGCTCAACCTCGCGAACCGCGTGATGGAGCTGCCGATCGGCGTCTTTGCCGCGGCGATTGCGACCGTGGTTTTTCCGCTCATCGCGCGGCACGCGGCACGCGGCGATCTGGCCGCCCTCGGCACGGACTATCACAAGGGCATGCGACTCGTGTTGCTGTTGAACATACCCGCGGCCGCGGGACTCGCCCTGCTGAGCGAGCCGATCACGCGTCTGCTCTTCCAGCGGGGAGCGTTCCAGGAATCGGATACGCTGCTGATGACGCCGATCCTGGCGATCTATGCGGCCGGGCTTCCGTTCCTCTCCTTCACCAGCCTCGCCCTGCGCGGTTTCTACGCGTTGAAGGATACCCGGACGCCGGTGCGCGCGGCCGCGCTGAGTTTCGTCGTCAACCTCGTGCTGAGCCTCCTGGCCATGCGTGCGGAATCAACGGCAGGACTCGCCGCCGCCAGCAACCTGGCCGTCGTCGCCCAGGCGGTGTTCCTCCAGCTGAGCCTCGCGCGAAAAGCCGCCGGCTTGAGCTTCGCCCCGATCATGGGCAGCGTCGCGAAGATGCTGGTTGCGACCGTCCTGATGAGCGCATGCGTGTGGCTCGGGGCGCGCGGGCTCGCACTCGCCACACCGGCGGGCAAGGCGCGCGACCTCGTGCAGCTGCTCGTGCTGATCCCGGCGGCCTGCGCCGTCTATGCGGGACTGCTCTGGGCCCTGCGCATCGAGGGCCGCGAGGACGTGCGGGCGCTGGTCTTGGGCCGGCTGAGGCGAAATCGCGGGGTCACAGGC
The DNA here is from genome assembly GCA_023399155.1 of Verrucomicrobiota bacterium. Classification (GTDB taxonomy): domain Bacteria; phylum Verrucomicrobiota; class Verrucomicrobiia; order Opitutales; family Opitutaceae; genus JAEWQP01. The sequence goes on from JAEWQP010000022.1 coordinate 376,202, forward strand.
CCCGCCGCGTGAGTCCCGATCGATGAAGCGACTTCCGATCGACTGGTTCATGGGCGGAATGGTCGCCGCGGTCGTGTTCGCCTGGTTGTTTCCCGAGCCGGGCGCCTCGGGGGGCTGGCTGTATCCGGAATTCACGACGAAGGCCGGCGTGGCCCTCATCTTTTTTCTTCACGGGGCGGGCCTCTCGTTCGCCGCGCTGAAGTCCGGCGCGCTGCGCTGGCGGCTGCACGCGGTGGTGCAGGCGACCACCTTCGTGGTGTTTCCGGTGCTCGGCTTGATTGCCTTCGTCGGCCTGGAAGGGCGCATCGATCCCAACCTTCGCCTCGGCGTGTTCTTCCTGTGCGCCCTGCCATCCACGGTATCCTCGTCGGTCGCCATGACTGCGGCCGCACATGGCAATGTCGCGGCCGCGGTCTTCAATGCCACGCTCTCCAACCTCATCGGCGTATTCATCACGCCACTCTGGATCGGCGCCGTGCTGAGTGTGAGCGGCGAGGGCCTGCCGATCGGCCCGGTGATCCTCGACCTCGTGCGCTGGCTGGTCGTGCCCCTGGCCCTCGGCCAGCTTTGCCGCCCGGCGATCGGTTCCTGGATCCTGCGGCACAAGGCCGGCGTGCACGTCGTCGACCGGCTGACCATCCTGCTGCTCGTCTACACTTCGTTCTGCGAGTCGTTCCGCAACAATGTCTGGTCCGGGCATGGAGCGGGAACTATCCTCGGCGTGGTGGCCGGGTCGGGCGCACTCTTCGTGCTGGTGATGGTGTTTGCCTCGTGGGTGTCGCGACAGCTCGGCTTCCCCAAGGCGGACGTCATCGCCGCGATGTTCTGCGGCTCGAAGAAGACCCTGGCCTCGGGGGTGCCGATGGCGAAGCTCATGTTCGGCTCGGCGCCGGGGGTGGGGATGATCCTGCTCCCGATCATGATCTATCATCAACTGCAGCTCATCGCTTGCGGGCTGCTCGTGAATGCGTGGAATCGCAGGACCGATGCCAAGTAAACCGCGCCAGTCCGTCGTGCAGGTGGAACCCGACCTCCGGGTGGGTTTGCCCGTTCCCGCGGGCGAGAACAAGCGCGCCCGGAGGTCGCGCTCCACCTCTGCAAATGCCACGGCCGCGCTGCGCCGTGCGCTCGGCTCGCGGGTGCGCACGGATGAGGAATCGCGGTTCGCCGCCTCGTTCGATGGCAGCAAGCTCTCTTTTCTTCCGGAGGCCGTGGTCGCGGTGCGCAGGGAGCGAGACATCGCGACGGTTCTCGCGCTCGCCAACAAGCACCGCGTCCCGGTGACTGTGCGCGGCGGCGGGACATCACTGACGGGATCCGGCTCGCCAGTTCGCGGAGGCTGGGTGCTCGACGTCACGGCCCTCGACCGGATCGTGATCCACGAGCGCGAGGGCATGGCCGAGGTCGGCGTCGGGGCGAAGATCACGGCCATCCAGCAGGCGGCTGAGGCTGCGGGTTGGTATTACCCGCCGGATCCGTCGTCGCGCGATCACAGCACGATCGGGGGCAACATCGCCTGCAATGCCGGCGGCATGCACGGCGCAAAGTATGGCGTCACGCGCGACTTCGTCCTCGCGCTCGGCGGTTTCCTGCCGACGGGCGAGCGCGTGCAGTGGGGCGGCCGGTTCAAGAAGTTCGCCTGTGGATACAACCTGCGCGACCTCTGGATTGGCAGTGAGGGCACGCTGGGCGTGGTCACATCGGCCGTGCTCAAGCTCGTCCCCAAGCCCGAAGCCAAATGGACGCTCGTGGCCGCCTTTGCCGACGAGGCGCGGGCGCTCGCAGCCGTGCAGGCCCTCATCGGCCGCCGGCTGCTGCCGTCGATTCTTGAGTTCCTCGACCGGCACAGCGTGCAGTGCGCGGAGCGCGCCACCGGGCGTTCTCTTTTTCCGGAGCAACGCGGCAAACCGCTCCTGCTTGTCGAGATCGACGGAACCTTGGGCGAGGTCGCGGCGCGTCAGCGCGACGTGCTCGCCTGGGCGGCTGAGCACGCGGTGGCGTCGGCCGAGGCGCGCACCGCCGAGGAGGCGGAGCGGCTCTGGGAGGTGCGCCGCAAATGCTCGGGAGCGATGTTCGAGCTTGGCGACGCGAAGCTGAACGAGGACGTCGTCGTGCCGCTTTTCAGCCAGGTCGAGTTTGCGGGATTCCTCGACGCCCTGCAGCGCCGCTCACGTCTGCCGATCGCGACGTTCGGTCACGCGGGCGACGGGAATTTTCACGTCAACATCATGTACCACCGCGACAACGCCGCGGAGGCGAGGCGCGCCGAGAAGGCCGTGCATGCGCTGATGCGCAAGGTCGTGGCGCTGGGCGGCACGATCACGGGCGAGCACGGTATCGGACTCGCCAAGACGCCGTTCCTGCGCATCGACCGCTCCGAAGCGGAGGTGCGGGCGATGCTCGCGGTCAAGCGCGCGCTTGACCCGAACGGCATCATGAACCCGGGCAAGATCTTCGATGTATTCGAAGTCTGGAAACACCGGCCGCTGAAGATCAGGCTGCCGTGGGACCATCGGTAAGCGGGCCGCCCTCGTGCCGTCCAGCGTCAGACCTGCTGCGTCACCGGATCGGGCGTGCGCCGGCAGATCGTCGCGATCACCACTGCGGCGCCCGCTCCGATGAGTAGCACCATGCTGGAGTCGAAGCGCCAGGGAAGACGGGGCGTGGCCGGGCTGGCGGGCAGCGTGAACAAGATGAAGCCGGCGAGCTGAGCCGCGGCCACGACCAGCATCGCAGCTGGATGAACGCGTAGGAGAGCGGCTGCGAGCACGAGGAGCCAGACCAGGGGCGCCGTGTAGGAGCCCTGGTGAAAGAGCGTCGATCCCGGGACGAACATCAGCGCTACCCAGACAACCAAGGTCGCCAGACCCCAGGTGGGGCCCAGGAGGAGGCCTCGCCGTTCGCCTTCGGCGAGCTGCCGGCGGCATCGAGGCACGCAAACCAGCGCGACGATCACCGGCCATCCGAGGTTCCACCAACCCAGCGCGAAGAAGATGTAGGTCGCTTCCGAGGCCTTGCGATTGTCCGTGTCGCGGGTGGAAAAGGTCGCGAGTTCGCGCCATTCGCCGCGGAAGATGGTGGCAAGGTTTTCCCGGCGTCCCTCGGCAAGCACGGCGAACGGTGTCCTGGCGTAGGCGTCGCGCAGCGTCTCCATCGTACCCCGCTCGTCGATCGCGATCTGCCCGGCCAGATGCCACTTGAGCAGGCGGTTGCCGGGCGGCTCGTAGAACTTCTGGTAGGCACTCCAGGGCAACGCGAACAGGGCGAATACCACGCCGGCGCTCAGGAGTTGACGGCTGCCGAGGTGACGCAGGCGAAAAGCGAGGAGCAAGGCCAACGGCAGCAGGGCGAAGGCGACTCCGCCGTGCGACACCCACGCCGAACCGGCCAGCATGCCGCCCAGTGCGGACTCGGCGCGTGCGGGCGGGGAGCTGTCGCCGAATCGTACCCAGAAAGTGAATGCTCCGATGAGCAGGCCGGCGGCGCCGAGCTTGGGCCAGACGAACACCGTGTTGAGGAAGATCATGGTGCACGGCGTGACCGCGAGGACGATGAGGGCCGCTCTTGCGGCGGTCAGGCCCATGCGCCTGAGCCACGCCCAGGCCGATGGCACCCAGAGCAGTTGAAACCAGATGCCCGCGCACTGCATCGCATCATCAAAATCGATACCCACGGAAAGTGCCGGCTGGGCGAAAAGGAGTTGCCAGCCGGTCTGGAGCGGCGGCCGGTCGCTGCTCAGCCAGTCGCCGAAGAGGTTTCTTGGGCTGAGTCCCTGCAGGAGGCGCTCCGCAAAGACCTGAGGGATCTCATTGTCCGCGGGCAGGGAGCCCAGCCGGGTGGCAGCAAGCCGTGCGATGGCCGGCTCGACTTGATGCAGGTGAAGCGAGGCGAAGAGGACCAGTCCGACTGCGGCCGCGAGTGCGGTCGGTGCCCACGAATCACAGGTTTCGCTGCGAGTGCGAACGGCCGAGGCGTCACGGCGGAGCGCGGCGTGCAGGTGTGTTGCCAGCGCTGCCGCAAGGACCGCCCACGGGACGGCACGGCCGATTCCGGGTCCGAGAAAGTGGAGCCAGAAGACGACGTAACCCAACGCTCCCGCGATTCCCCAGGCCGCGATGCCGATGCGCTCGTCAGCCTCGGCTAGGATGTGCGCCAGCCAGAGCCGCGCCGCGGCCGTGACGAGCCAGATACCAAGGCCGACCATCGCGAACACGGCCACGCGCGGCATGATCCCGCGCCACCAGGCCGCCCACCACGGCCGCGCGCAGGGCTGGGTGACCGCCATCCACGCGCCCCATCCCACAGATTGATCGATCACCAGGAGCGTTACGGCATCGCTGCGCCATGCCCGCGGCACCTCGATCTCGAGCGGTACCCAGGCTTCGCCTGGATTAACCTGCGGACTAAGCGGGATCGATTCGCCGGTCCGCGGATTCTCGAGGGCGACGCTGTTTCCGGCGACGCGCGGGTATCCACGCAAGAAGATGCTGAAGTGGGGCGGGGGATGAAAGGGGCCGAACGCGAGCCGGCCGAAGCCGTTATCGTCGCCGTTCCATGTGCTCCACGTGGCCAACCCAGCCGGGGCAGGGGCGTCGCCGGGGACGGCTCCGCTCTCCTGGACATTCCCGTCGACGCTGACGGGGAAGTCGCGGCACGGAGACCTGGCTGTATCGAGTAGGAGGAGCGCGGCGATCAGAAGGAAAGCCGCTGGGACGGTGGCCACGCCGAGAATTCGTCGGGTTCGGCCCGGATTCAGCATGCGGAGGTTGTTCATTCCGGCTCGAGCCGGCGCAAATGCAAACCAAGGGTCCCTTCTTCGGCTCGGGCAGATCTTGTGGTAGGCCTGCGCGACTCACCGGGAGTTGTCCGACGCGAACGACGGGGCCCCATCACACACCGAAGCTGGGTTGGATAGCCGCGCGCATCCATGGCCAGCGCGCGCTTTCGGGCGGGCGTCCGGAACGCCAAAGGCGACCCACCGCACGATGTGTGGCGCGCTGGAGCCACTCTGGGATCAGGGGGTGTCAGGCGAGGCGACGGGTTCCGGCGAGGTGCTTGAGTGGGCGTGCCTGATGCGACGCGCACAGAGGAGCAGCGCGCCTCCGGAAAGGACAGCGACAAGGGCAACGACGAGCGCCGGGGGGTGCACGGCGGCGTCCGTCATGTCGTCGAGTGGCTGCATCCAGAGTGCGGCGAACGCGACGAACTGCGCCGAGGCGATCACCACGAGCGCGGCGATATGGAGACGCGCCAGCGCAAGAGCCAGGACGGGAAAAAGCACGAGCAGGGTCGTGTATGACCCCTGATGGATGACCGTGTGTCCGCCCACGAAATACAGGGCCACCCAGACGGCGAAGGTTGCGGCGGTCCAGAGGATCGCGCGTGAGGCAAGTCTGGATACCGCGGAATCGCGCCTTCCCGTGAGCAGAACCGGCAGGGCGATAAACCCGAGGTTCCACCAGCCGAGTGCGAAAAACGTGTGGTAGAACTCGTCGCTGCGGCGCGATGCGCGTTGGTCGAAGTCAAACGCGACAAGGTCGCTCCACCGTCCCCAGTAAAGCGAGCGGACATTCAGGCCTCGGCTGGCGAGCCACGCTTCAAACGGCCGCGCGCGGTAGGCGGTGACGATCGTCTCGAGCGTGCCGCGATCGTCCGGCGGGATGACCCCGGCCAGGTGCCACTTGGCAAGTCTGTTGCCCGGCGGGTCATACCATTTCTGATACGCGGCCCAGGAGCCGGCGAGCACGGCAAAGGTTGCCGCGGACAGAAGCCACAATCTCCAGCGTGGGATCGCCGAACGAATCACCCAGGGCGCCAGCGCGAGGATGGCGAACCCCACGCCGCCGTGCGACAACCACGCAAGTCCCATCAGCGCCCCCGCGGCGACGGACGGGTGCTTCACGCCCGCATCATCTGGCTCGCGGCCGAACCAGAGCAAAAACGCCGCGAGCGCGAAGGCGCCTGCCGCGAGCTTGGTCCACGTGTAGGTGAGGTTGATGAAGAAGAACCCCGAGGGCACGATCGCGAAGACAATGGCCACCGCCAGCGCGCGGGTCGCGCCGAGGCGCCGCAGGAGCGCCCATACCGCGGGTATGGCGATCAGTTGAAACAGCAGGCCGGCCGCCTGGCCCGCCACATCCATGTCGAAGCCCAGCCGCAGGGCGAGCGGTGCGACGGCGAGCACCCACCCGGTCTGCAGCGGAGGACGATCGCTTCCGTGCCAGTCACCGAACATGGCGTTCGCCGGTTGACCGTTGAGGATGCGCTCGGCGAGCGCCTGGGGCAGCGTGTTGTCCGACGGGAGGTCGTTCTCCAGGAAGCGACTTTGGGCCAGCCCCGACACGTGAGTACCGTCGCCAAAAAGGTGCAGCACAGAGAACACGAACACACCGCAGGTGAGTGAAACGAGTGCGGTCCACCACCAGTCGTGCCTTCCCGGGGATGCCGTCTGCGCCGGCGCGTGCTGCGGCCGGTCCAGGACGAGGACGCGTCCCCCGAGCAGCGTGCCGCCCAGCGTCTCCCCGGACCGCTGAAGCTCAGCGAGCGAACCGATGCGGCGTCGGCCTGGAACGAGCAGAAAGAGGACGGCTCCGAGCAGCGCGCTCCACGTCAGCACCTGGAGCGCCGTGAGCGAGGCGACGCTGACGAGAAACACGACGTATCCGAACGCCGCGACTGCGCCGCAGGCGAGCGGGAGGAGAAACACGGAGTCCGGTTCAACCCACCCGGCCTGCACGAGGAGTCTGCCGGCGCAGGCGATGAGCAGGGTGGCGGTGAGCGCGACCACCGCGAGGCCCGCGAGCCGCGCTCCAAAATGCCGCGCCCACTCGGTCCACCACGGGTTTGTGAACGGCTGCGACACTGCGATCCAGCCACCCGGGCCGGTGGACGCGTCGACTACCGTGATCTCTACCGGGGCCCGCCGCCACGATTCCGGCAGATCGAGTCGGATGGACTGCCATCGCTCGCCGATCTCGCTCAACCCCTGCCGCCGGACTTCGCCCGTATTCAGATTTCGGACGGCGAGGGTGTTTTTGCCGGCTTGTGCATAACCGCTGAGGAAGACGCTGAGACGCCGCGGCGCCTCGAACGGGCCGAGCAGCACACTCCCGAGCCGGTTGTCGTCGTGGCACCAGGAACTCCAGAAACCGAGGCCTTTCGGTGGCGGTAAGCCATGGGGCAGGGCGCCACCTTCCGCAAAGCCGCCTTCCAACCGCGCGGGGATCCCCAGTCGCGGCGTGATGAGACTCTCCAGCTGGAGCGTGCCCCACGCGAGCAGCGGAACGATCAGGATGGCGAAAACTCCCAGGAGCCCGAGGAGCAGCCCAGCTCGACGCATCGGCCCAGAATCACCGAAGGCCGGACCCGATCAACCTGATTTCCCCACTTGAATCAGGGCACAGAGGGCGATCATGAGTTCACCGAGCGGTCCTTGCAGAACCACGTTCACGCGTTCACCGATTCATCCACGAGGTGATGCGCTGAAGCGGCCGAATCCTGTGCCACTCTCTGTGCCCCCCTGCGCTGTCCTTGATGCTCTCTGTGTCCAACGGCTCCCTTGACGCCTGCTGAATCGGTGCGGCGCGGGACCAGCGGCGAATTCCGACTGGACAAGCAGAAGGCCGGTCCTTTCGGACCGGCCTTCGAAGTCAACTTCGTGGATGCCTCGGCGAGGCGTCCCGACTCACGGCACGCTGCTCGTGGGCGCGTTCTGCTTGAAGATGAGGTGGTCGCCTTCGCGCAGGACCTGGACGGGCTCGGCCTCGCGGATGTCGCCGCGCAGCAGGGCCTCCGCCAGCGGGTCCTCGAGGTAACGCTCGATCGAACGGCGCAGCGGGCGCGCGCCGAACTTCTCGTCGTAGCCCTTGTCGATGAGCAGGTCCTTGGCCTCGGTGGAGACTTCGAGCAGGATCTTGCGCTCGGTCAGACGCTTGCCGACGTGCGCGATCTCGAGGTCGATGATCTTCACCAGGTCCAGCTTCGTGAGCGGCCGGAACACCACGATGTCGTTGATGCGGTTGAGGAACTCAGGCTTGTAGACCCGCTTCGCCTCTTCCAGCACCTTGTCCTTCATCTTGTCGTAGTCGTCGGAGCCTGTGCGCGACGCGCCGAATCCCATCGTCGTCTGGCGCTGTATCAGGTTCGCGCCGACGTTGGTGGTCATGATGATGATCGTGTTTCGGAAATCGACCGTGCGGCCCAGCGAGTCGGTCAGGCGGCCGTCCTCGAGGATCTGCAGGAGGATCTGGATCACGTCCGGGTGCGCCTTCTCGATCTCGTCGAAGAGCACGACCGAGTAGGGCCGGCGGCGGACCGCCTCGGAAAGCTGGCCGCCCTCCTCGTAGCCGACGTAGCCCGGAGGCGAACCGATGAGGCGCGAGACGGCGAACTTCTCCATGTACTCGGACATGTCGATCTGGATGATCGAGTCGGCATCGCCGAACATCATCTCGGCGAGCGTCTTCGCGAGCATCGTCTTGCCCACGCCCGTGGGCCCGAGGAACAGGAACGAGCCGATCGGACGCTTCGGGTCCTTCAGGTCGGCGCGGGAGCGGCGCAAGGCGCGGCCGATGGCGGCGCAGGCGTCGTCCTGGCCGATGACCTTGGCCTGAAGATCCTTGTCGAGCGAGAGGAGTTTCTCCGTCTCGCGTTTCTCGAGACGGGCGAGCGGGATCTTCGTCCAGTCAGATACGACCTGCATCATCGCTTCCTCGTCGACCGTGATGCGGTGCTCCTCGCGGGACTTCTTCCACGCCTCGAGGGTCTGCTCCTGCTTGGTGCGGAGCTGCTTCTCCATGTCGCGATGCTTGGCGGCCTCCTCGAAGTGCTGCTTTGCGATGGCCTCCTCCTTCTTCGCGCACACGGCCTCGATCTCCTTCGAGAGTTCCTCGATCTCGGGCGGGCGGTTGAGCGAGGCGATGCGGGCGCGCGAGCCGGCCTCGTCCATCACGTCGATCGCCTTGTCGGGCAGGAAGCGTCCCGTGATGTATCGATCCGACAACTTCGCCGCGGTCTCGAGCGCCTTGTCGGTGAAGACGGCCTTGTGGTGATCCTCGTACTTGGAGCGGATGCCCTTGAGGATGAGAATCGCGTCGTCGACGGACGGCGCATCGACCATCACGCTCTGGAAGCGGCGGTCGAGGGCGCTGTCCTTCTCGATGTACTTGCGGTACTCGTTGAGCGTCGTCGCGCCGATGCACTGCAGCTCGCCGCGGGAGAGGGCGGGCTTGAAGATGTTGGACGCGTCCATCGCGCCCTCGGCGGCGCCGGCACCCACGATCGTGTGCAGCTCGTCGATGAAGATGATGACGTTCTTGGCGCGCTTGATCTCGTCCATCACGGCCTTGATGCGTTCCTCGAACTGGCCGCGGTACTTCGTGCCGGCCACCATGAGGGCGAGGTCGAGCGTGATCACGCGCTTGTCGGCGAGGATTTCCGGGACGATGCCGTTGGCGATCTCCTGGGCGAGGCCCTCGACGATGGCGGTCTTGCCGACGCCGGCCTCGCCGATGAGCACGGGATTGTTCTTCGTGCGACGGCAGAGGATCTGGACGACCCGGCGAATCTCGTTCTTGCGGCCGATCACCGGGTCGAGTTCGCCCTTGCGCGCGAGTTCCGTCAGGTCGCGGCCAAACGCCTTCAGCGCGGGCGTCTTCAGCTCCTTCTTTTCCTCGCTGCCACCCGACTGCCCGCCGCCCCGGGGGGCGGGTCCGCCACCGCCGGCTCCGGCGGTGGGATCCTCGGATTGCGACTCGCCCGCGAACTGCGGATCGAGCTCGCGGAGGATCTCGTTGCGGGTGCGCTCGATGTCGATGTCGAGCGACTTGAGCACGCGGGCGGCCACGCCCTCGCCCTCGCGCAGGAGACCGAGGAGGATGTGTTCCGTGCCGACGTAGGAATGGTTGAGCGCCTTCGCCTCCTTGCCCGCGAGCGCGAGCACCTTCTTCACGCGCGGGGTGTAGGGAATCGAGCCGGTCGTCTTGCCCTCGGGGCCGGTGCCGACCTGCTTCTCAACCGCGGAACGCACTGTCTCGAGGTCGAGCCCCATCTTCTGGAGCACGCTGACGGCCACGCCCTGGCCGAGTTTGATCAGCCCGAGGAGGAGGTGCTCGGTGCCGACGTAGTTGTGGTGGAAACGGTCGGCCTCCTTCCGGGCGAGCGCGAGCACCTGCTGGGCGCGCGGCGTAAAGTTGTTCATCGGTTCCATGGGCAAAATGGGGAGTTGGTCCTCCGTTCAGGAGGATTCATTCGGGTTGGTGTCGTGGTGTGTAGTAAAAGCGGGGGCCGCGACTTTCTCAAATTCCGAACGCAGGAGAGCGGCGCGGAGGATGTCGCGTTCTGCGGAATCTATCGACCGTTTGGCTGCATACTGGATGTGGCCGGGCTGGCACTCCATGAACAGGCGATCCACGGTCGATCGGGCCTCGGGGGACAGCATCTGCATGTCGACGCCGAGCCGCACAAGCGAGAGCGTATTCATCGCCTCGGACGAACTGATCACGTAGGCGCCGCGCAGGATCCCGTAGGCGCGTCCGATCTTGTCGAAGATCTTCGCCGGTTCCTTTTCCAGCAGATGCTCGCGCATGTTCGACTCCTGCTCGATCACCGTGTTGAGCACGGCCGTGAGGCGCTTGAGGATGTCCTCCTCGCTTTCGCCGAGCGTCGTCTGATTGGAGATCTGGAAAATGCTGCCGGTCGCGTCGGAACCTTCGCCGAACAGTCCGCGCACGGCGATGCCGAGCTGGTTCACGGCGCGGACGACCTTGTCCATCTGGCCCGCGATCACGAGCGCGGGCAAGTGCATCATGGCCGAGGCGCGCATGCCGGTGCCGACGTTGGTCGGGCAGGCGGTGAGGTATCCGAGCGTCGGCGAAAACGCGAAATCCAGGGACTCCTCGAGCTGGGTGTCGATGGAATTGATGGCATTCCAGACGCGCCGGAAATTGAACCCCGGCTTGATGACCTGGATACGCAGATGGTCCTCCTCGTTGATCATCACGGCGCAGGACTGGTCGCGGCTGATGACAAAACCCGAGCCGCCCTTTCCACCCATGAGGTCGCGGGAGATCAGGTGGCGTTCGAAGAGGATTTGTTTTTCGAGTTCCGTGATGTCGGTCATCTCCCCGGAGATGCCGCGCTTCATCTCCTTGGCGCCGGCGATCACGCTGACGCACGCGGCGAAGATCTCGCGGCGCTGCGGCTCCTTGGCCCAGCCTGGGAACGAATACTTGGCGAGGTTGCGGGCGAATCGCACGCGCGTGCTGAGCACGACCGAATTTTTCGGCGCGCTGGCCTCGGTCGCCTCCACCGGCGGCGACTCCAGCAGGGGGGCGATCAACATCGGGCGCGGGTCCTTCATGGGGTGGTGGTGCGGGCGCGCACCGCGAATGTGGCCCGCGTGGCGGCGAGCTCGTCGCGCAGGTGGGCGGCGTCTTCATAGCGCTCGGCCTTGATCGCAGCCTGAAGCTGTTCCTCAAGCCGCCAGATCTTTTCCTGGATGCTGCGGCGTTCGATCGAGCGTGCGGGCACCTTGCCGAGGTGGGTCACGCCCTTGTGCATGTTGGCCAGTACGGGATCGAGGATGGGCCGGAAGCGGTCGTAGCAGGCAGGGCAGCCGAGGCGGCCCAGTTTCTTGAATTCAGCTTGGGAAAACCCGCAATGTTCGCACACCAGCTGCGTGGAGCTGGGGTCCGGTGTGGCGCCGGCGGTCTTGACCAGAAGGTCGGCCAGCGAGAAGCCGGTCGGGTCGGTCACGCCCTTGGCGGCCGCGCACTCCTCGCACAGATCCAGTTTATGGATCTGGTTGTTAACAATTTGCGTGAGGTGAACGGTCGCTGGCTTGCCACACAAGTCGCATGTGAGGGAGTTTCCCATAGTCGCTAATCTACTCCTTTTCAGGCGGATATTCGACACTGCGGTTCAAGTTTGCAAGAGGCACCGGACGTTGGCTTTCGCAGCCGGCGTGCCACCGGGGATTCTGGGCCCCGCCTGCGGGTCCTCCGGGGAGAGTGGGTCGGAGCCGGCGAAACCGCGCCCGGCGCTGTCGCGCACTGGCGCACCTGGACCGGGGTGGGTGCGCAGCTCTGGCGCGGTGCGAGGCGGCAGCGGTGTTGTCTGCAAGGCGCGCAGCTGAAGCGGGGCGATCGGCACGACCCTAGCCGCCCAAGGCCTCGCGCAGTTTCTCCAGTTCGGCGCTGAGGCGGGTGACCTCGGCCTCGAGCGCGGCGATGCGGGACTCCGCCTCCGGCGGAAGTGCAATGCGGGCCGTCAGGGGCTGGGCCGCTCCGGTCGAGACCGACGCCGGCTCGCGGGGCGGCGTCTCCACGGTGGGTTCGCTGGTGAGGAGTTGGGTCCAGCGCGCCTCCTTCTGCCCGGGCTGGCGGGGCAAGTGGCGCGCGACTGCGCCCGACGGGCGTGCGGCGAGCCGGCCGAGCGCGTCGTCCACGGCGTCGGTGCCGGCGAAGGCGTGCATCCGCTCGCAACGCCCGCGCAATTCGCCGCTGGTTTGTGGCCCGCGCAGGAGCAGCTCGGCCAGCACCGCGCGGTCCGCCACTTCCATCGGCAGGACGAGGTCGAGCGTGTGCTTGAACCGCGGCACGCGGGCGTCCGCCCCGGTGAAAAGCCCGACGAGCCGGCGCTGCCGCAGGCCATCCAGGGTCACGTCGACCTCGCGGGCGCCGAGCAGCATCACGGGATCGCGGTTGTTCTTCTGGTTGCAGGCATTGACCAGGGCGTTGAGCGAGAGCGGGTAGTACTCGGGCGTGGAAAGTTCCTTCTCGATCAGGCAGCCGAGCACGCGCGCCTCGAGGGGCGACAGCGGCGCGGGGAGGGGCGATCCGGACGGGGGCGGGGTGGTGGGCGGGGCGACGTCCATGCCCTGTGGTTAGGGGGGCGCGCCGGGAGCGGCAATCTGGAACCCGGACCGATCCCCGCGGTTACATGCAGGCACCGCACACGGACCCTGTCATCCACACGGAAGCTCACCGATGAGCGCCGAACTGAAACGGAGATTCACCCGGAACCTCTCGCGGTCAAAAGGCTGTCAGACAGCTCGTGCGGGCGGAGTGCTGAAACCTATTCAGGCACGCACCGTCATTGCTCGACGCGGCGAAAGGCCGTTGCGCCCGCGCCGTTCCGCGGACACAAGCAGCAGACCTCTTTTCCTCCATGACCCGAAATCCCGTACCCCAATCCCGCCCCCTCCGTCGCCGCGCCTTCACGCTTCTCGAAATGATGCTGGTGATCGCGCTCATCGGCCTGCTGATCGGCGTCGGTGTGGCCAATTTCGACAAGATCTTCGGCGACGCGCAGACCAAGGCGGCCTCGATGTTCATCGAGACCACGGGGAAGACGGCGCTGGCGAGCTACCGCTTCCAGATGGGCAACTACCCGAACACGGCCCAGGGCCTGAACGCCCTGATCACCGCGCCGGACGGTGGCAACTCGCGCTGGTCGGGGCCGTACCTGGATGTGAAGGGTGGCAAGATTCCCCTCGATCCGTGGGGCCAGCCCTACCAATACCGCTACCCGGGCACGAAGAACACCAACAGCTACGATTTGTATTCGCTGGGTCGCGACGGCCAGGAAGGCACCGCCGACGACGTGACGAACTGGTGACGCTCCCGCGCGCCGGAACTCGTATCCGGGCCAGCAACACGGCATGGTGACACGGCCAGGCATCGCGGCATCCGGGAAGGCGCGTCGGCGCCGACCCCGCGCTTCGGGCGGCTTCACGCTGCTTGAGCTGATGCTCGTGTTTGCCCTCATCGCCATGTTCACGGCGGCGCTCGTGGTGAACATCGAGTCGATGGTGCGCCAGTCCGCCGCCAGCGTGGTCGAGGGCACGTTCTGGGAGGCGGTCCGCGCGGCGCGCACGGACGCGCTGCTGCAGCGCCGCACGGAGACGATGCGCTTCGAGCCCCGCTCCGGCGCGTTCGTCGTCGAATCGTCAGGCGGGCAGAAGCGTTTCGAGATCGACCGACGCGACTGGAAATCGGACCTCAAGCTCGAGGTCGCGTTCAAGAAGCGGCTGGCCTCGAGCCAGTTTACGCTGGTGCGGGGTCAACTCGTGGACCTGCGCGAGATCCCGTCCATCCAGTTTTTCCAGGACGGCACCTGTACGCCGTTCGTGCTCGAACTCGGGGTCGGCGATTCCACGCGCCGGATCGAGATCGATCCGTGGACGGGGGCGGAGTTGCTCCCCGACGCCGATGCGAGCTGAGACCGCCATGGATGCTGAACTCCAGCCATGCATCGGTAGGGCGGGGCCTCGAGCCGGGCCGCGGGGGCGCTGGACGGGCGCTTGCGGCTCGGCCCGAGGCCTGGCCCTGCCACGTGCGCAGCAGTCGGCCCCTGGAGACTGTCATGCATTCTCGGCGGGCGCCTGCGAGCGAGCAGCCTCCAACGCGCACCGAGGGGGCTTCGCGGCAGGCCGTCTGCTCGCAGACGCCACGCTGGGCACGAGACGGAGAAAGCGCATGACAGATTCCAGACGAGGCTGGGCGCGGCGTGCGTTCACGCTGCTCGAGGTGCTGTTGGCGCTGGCGTTGTTCTCGATCGCCGGTCTCGTCCTCGCCGCCGCCTACACGAACGTGCTGAACAACGTCGAGAAAGTGAGACTCGACCAGGCGCTCGAAGACGAACTGGCGCTGGTGCGCGCGCAGGTGCTGCTCCAGCCGGAACTTGAGGAAGTCGAACGCGGCGGCGACCTGCCGACCTTGAATTACGGCGCCGCCCGCTGGCGCGCGAGCGTCACCCCGTCCGCGCGGATTGCCGACCTGTTTCGCGTGGATCTGGAGATCGAGCTCGAGGGACACGGCGAATCACCGACGCCGCGCACACTCGGCCAGACCCTGTGGGTGCTGCGCCCGGATTGGTCGGAGCCGACCGACCGCGACGACCTGCGCGCGCAGCGCAAAAAGGAGATCGAGGAGGCCAAGCGCTACCGCCCGCTATGACCGAACAGCGGCCAACGCTCAGCATGCAACGCCCCGCTTCTCCGCGGCGGCTTGGCCGGAGGCCTCACCCGGCTGCGGATGGCCACCGGCCCCCCGGCTTCAGCCTGCAGCGATTCGGTTCTTCAGCCCTTCAGCCCTTCAGCCCATCAGCCTTTCTCCCCCGGCCTCGGGCATGGAATACACGACGCAGTCGAGGTATTGCCGGGGCCGCACGCGGTTTCACCCTTCTTGAGATCCTCCTTTCCATCACGATCGCCGGAAGCCTGCTGATCGCCGCCGTGTCGCTTGCGTTGTCCATGGGCGAGGTCTGGGGCAACGGCTCGGGCAAGCGGCTCTTCGACCAGCACGTGCGCGGCGTTACCCGTTTTCTGGATACGCTCCTGCGCCAGGCCGAACCGCCGCCGGCGGTCAGCGACGCAGGCTCGATCGGCGATGCGCAGGAGGATGCCGCGGACGCGCTGCGCGAGCAGCAGCAGGGCCCCGCCGCGCTCGGCACGGAGTCCGGGCAGGAGCCCGTGGTGTGGCAACCTGCGCGCGGCCGGGCTTACGGCTCGGAGGAGTTCCTCACCTTCCAGCTGCCGCAGAGTCCCGGGGTGTTCGCCTGGCCCGAGCAGCCGCTGCCGTTCGTTGTGTGTGCGCTGCGCGTCGACCCGCGGCGGGGCTTGTTCCTGCTCTGGAAATCGCGGCTGGAGCTCGACTTCGAGGACGAGTCGCCGCGCGAACTGCTCGTGTCGCGCTATGTCACGGGCATCCGCTACTTCTACTACGACGCCGAGGGCGCGGAACCCAGTTGGGAGGAGGAGGACCGGCCGCGCACCGGCACGGTCGACGGGCGCGCGGGCGAGCGGCTCGTCCCCCAGCGCATCCGGCTCACGTTCGAGTATGAGGGCCGGACCGAGGAGACCGATCTCATCATCCCGACCGCCAAGCTCGGGGTGCCGGTGTATTGAGCATGGACGCGCATGCCACAGATCCCGCCGCCCGAGGGGACGCGGCTTGCCGGGTAGGGCGAGGCTTCCGGCCGAGCCGTGCCAACGAGGTGCGTGACCTTGCGGCTCGGCCGGAGGCCTCGCCCTACCTCGGAGGGGATCGCCGGCGCCGGCGCCGCGGGGCGGTGCTACTCATCGTGCTCGTGATCGTCGTGGTGCTCTCGGGCCTGATCGTGCAGTTCACGGAAAAGGGCATGGCCGAGATCGCGGCCGAGGGTCACTATGTGTCCCGCAGCCGGCTCCGGCTCGTGGCGTATTCGGCGCTCGAGACAACGCTGGGCGTGCTCGCCGATTACGTCGCGGTGGAGGGCGGATTGATTTCCCCGGCGCAGGGCTGGGCCGACCCGCTGGCCATTGCGGATTATGCGCCGCCGGAGGGCGTGCGCGTGCGGATCGAGTTCATCGACGAGAGCGGACGCCTCCCGCTGCGTTCGCTCGACGAGCTGACGCTCGTGCCGCTTTTCACCGAGATGGGCTTCGACAACGACGAGGTCCTTCACCTGACCAACGCGCTGCTGGACTGGATGGACCCCGACGACGACGTGCGCATCGACGGCGCGGAGAGCGACATCTACAAGGCCGCGGAATGGCCGCACGAGGCGAGCAACGAACCCATCCGGCGCCTGTCCGAACTCGCGGTGATCGATGGGTTTCGCACGCTCTTCTTCGACGAACACGGCCGGCCGAACCACTATTTCCACACGTTTGCGGGTGCCGTGTCGGAGGTCGCGACCGGCTCGCTGAATGTGAATAGCGTCTCCGACCTGGCCCTGCGGGCGCTCGCCGGCATCGGGGATCCGCAAATCAAGGCCTTGCGCGATCATCTCGCCGGCGCCGACCTCACCCCGGGCACGGCGGACGACCGGTATTTTGACAGCACCTCGCAATTGGGGGGCGTGATTGGCGCCCTGCCGGAGGGCATCCGGCTAGACACGCGCATCACCGCCCTGCGGATCCGCGTGCGCGTCGACGAGGGGCCGAACGATTTTGTCCTGGAATCGGTGGTGCAACCGGGCCGCGGCGCCAGTGGCGCCGTCTCTGTCGGCCGGCGCGATCGCAATGGCGCCGGCGGGCCGGCGGGCGCTCCCACGGACGAGGACGGCCCGGGCGCGGCCACGCAGGTTTCCTATCCCTTCGTTTTCCTTGAGGTGACCGAGGACGTCGGCCACAACTCCTCGATTGCCGCGCCGACGAACCCAGAGCAGACCACCTCTCGCAGGTGATCCTTTCCCCTTGTGAAGCTTTTCGGCCCAAGAACCACCGACCCGACCGCTGCTCCCACCGTGCAATTCGTGCCTGGCGACGCCTTTTTCATGCGTCGCTTCGATCTGCCGGCGGGCACGGACGCCTCTGAGATCGCCGGCTTCGTGGAACTGCAGCTCGAGGAGCTCTCGCCGTTTCCGCTCGACCAGCTCCATCACGGGTTTCTGCGGGCGAGTGACGGTTCGGCGGTGTTTGCCTACGCCGCCTACCGGCGTCGCCTTCCTCCGGGTCAGGCCGAGACCTGGACGAGTGCCCCGTTCGTGCTGCCGGATTTCGCGCCGGCGCTGAAGTTGCGCTTCACGGTCACGACGGTGGTGCTGTTTCGGTCGGCCACGTCGCTGACGGCGCTCTATTTCGACCCGGATGCAGAACTCCCGGTGCGCTCGGGCTCTCGTGCACTCGCACCGGATGCGCCGGAGGAAACCGTGCGGGCCACCCGGCGCACGGTGCTTGATCTGGTGCAGGCCGGATCCGCCCGCGAGGTCCAGCTCGCTCCGGCGGGTGCGCCGCAGCAGCGCGCGCAGGGGCTTACCTTTGTCTTCCCGGCCGATGGCCGGGGCGAACCTCGCGAAGTCGTGCTGCCCACCACCGACTGCTGGACGATGGACGTGCGCGAGCCCGAGTTCGTCGCCGCCCAGCGCAAGCGCCTCGGCGTCGATCTGCTCTTCTGGCACATCGTCCAGGGCGCCGTCGCCGCCCTGCTCCTGCTCGTTGTCGGCGAGCTGTACCTGCTGGCCAACTCCGGCTACGAGGCATGGCTCACCGCGCGCTTCAACGCGCGACAGCCGGAGGCGGCCGCGATCGATGCAAAGAACGCGCTCGCCATCGGCCTGGACAACTTCCGGGGCCGCGCGGTGCATCCGTTCGACATGTTCCGCATCCTCAATCGCGGGCGCACGCCCACCCTTTACTTCACGGAGGCCAAGCTCGACGGCCTGCGCATGGAGATCCGGGGCGAGGCGTCGAACATGGCTGAATACAACGCCTACATTGGCGCACTGCGGGGCGCCGAGGAACTTGCCGGCCCGCCCAACGAGGTCGAGACCAAGATCCGCGACAACGTCACCACGTTCACCATCGTGGTGAGCTTCAAGCCCGGTGTCTTCGAGGTCGCGCAGCAGACGCCGCCGGAGGCGCCCACCCCATGAAAGCCATCCTCGGACGCCTGCTCGACGCGGTCGAGCGCTACCGCCCGCTCTTCCTCGCCCGCACCCGGCGTGAGAAGGTGCTCTTCGCCGCCTTCCTCGTCGTGGTCGCGGTGATCTGGGCGGGCACGCTCCCCGGCCGGATCGGCGACTCCGTGCGCGAGGTCCGCCGCGCCCGCGCCGACATCGCGGAGCAGGACCGATGGTTCGAGAACCAGGAGAGGATCGAGGCCGACTACCAGCGCGCGCTCGCCTCGCTCGACCCGGAGCAGCTTCCACCGCGCCAGCAGGTAATCGCGCAGCTCGAGAACCTCGCGCGCCAGAACGGGCTCAATCCCAAGATCGATCCGTCGACCAGCACGCGCAGCGACCGGCTCACCTTCCACGTCATCAACGTCAGCTTCGATCGCGTGGCGTTCGGCAAGGTCTCGGGTTTCCAGCGTGCGACGGCCGCCGCCCTGCCCTCGGTCAACCTCAAGACCATCGTCGTATCCTCCCCCTCCCGCGCCCCGGGAGCCGCCGAGATCAACGCCCGGCTCACGTACGAAGCGATCGAATACACGCACTGATATTTCCATGATCCACCGCATTCTCCCGCTCCGCCGGCCCGTCGCACTGCTCCTCGCCGTGCTCGTCGCCGCCGTGCCGCTCCGGGCCCAGCAGCTCGTCGGGATCGCGCCCGTCGGCGACCCGGACGAAGTGCTTCCCAACTTCATCATGGCCGCCATGCCCCTCGAGGCCGTCCTCGAGCAGCTCGAGATGCTGACCGGCCGCTCCGTGATCCGCACCGAGGCCCTGCCCAAGCCCACGATCACCTTCAACAACGGCCTGCAGCGGCAGCCGCTGACCAAGGCCGAGGCCGTCATCGCCATCGAGAGCCTGCTTTCGATCAACGGCATCGGCCTCACCCCGCTGGGCGACAGGTTCATCAAGGTCGTGCCGCTCGCGCAGGTGCAGCAGGAGGCTCCCGAACTCGTCGTCGGTTCGCTCCGCGAGGTGCCGGCGAGCGGCCGGATCGTGAGCAAGCTCTTCCGCCTTCAGTACCTGGACCCGCAGCAGTTCCAGCAGCAGCTGGGCGCGTTCCTGAGCCTGGGCAAGGTCGCCACGTTCCAGAATTCGAATACGGTGATCGTGACCGACACGATCTCGAACCTCCAGCGCGTCGAGCTGCTCCTGGTCGAGATCGACAAGCGCCTGAACATCGAGACCAAGTTCTACCAGATCCAGTACGCCAGTGCGCAGGAGATCGCCCAGGCAATCCGCGCCACCATCGACAGCGCCAGGTCCGGTACCACGGGCGGCCGCGTGGTCGTGCAGCAGGGCGGCCCCGGCGCCGCGCCCGCTCCCGGCGGGCAGCCCGGTCCCGCCGCACCCGGCGCGCAGCAGGTCGTGCTTTCGAGCAACACCGCCATCAATGCCGACGAGCGCACGAACCAGCTCATTGTCATCACCGACCCGGCCAACATCCCGTTCTTCGATGACATCATCGCCAAGCTCGACGTGCCTGCGGATCCCCCGACCGCGATCGAGGTGATCCCGATGCTTTATGCCGACGCCGAGGAGCTTGCCGGACTGCTGAGCGGACTGGTCTCAGGACGTAGCAGCCAGGGCTCGCGCGGCGGTGGTCGCCGCGAGGCTGGCTCGCGGATGACCGCCTTGCGTCCGACATTCCCCGCGACGCCCACGCCCGCGACACTTCCCGCCCCGGAACGCGAGCAGGTCGCCCAGGCCGCGGTGCAGGGGATTCTCGAAGCGTCTGGCTCCCAGTTCAGCGATGTCATGACGATCATCGCAGACTCCCGCACCAACGCCGTGATCGTCTCGGGAACGAACAACGACCTCTCGCTGATCAAGGGCGTGATCTCCCGGCTCGACATCCTGCTCGCTCAGGTGCGCATCGAGGTGGTCATTGCCGAGGTGACGTTAAACCACGGGTACGTGCGCGGAATCGATGCGTTCAATGTGAGTTACTCCGATATCGCGCGTGAGCCGGTCGGTACGCCCGGCTCCCCCAATTATGTTCCGGGGCTCCGGGCGGGCGAGTGGTCGGGGTCCACCAGCTTTGGTCCGATCAGCGGCATTGTGGAGGGAATCTGGAACAATGGCCGGCTGCAGGACATCACGATCGACGCGATTGTCTCGGCGGGCCGTACGAATGAGAATGTGAACGTACTGTCGGTTCCGACCATCACCACGCTGCACAACAAGGAGGCCACCTTCATAGCCGGTGAGTCCCGGCCGCTGATCACCGGCACCGTGACGGGCGGGCTCAACACCGGCACCACGTCGACGGTCCAGTACCAGGACATCGCGATCGAACTCACCGTGACGCCAAAAGTCGGCCCGAACAACGTGATCGAGATGGAAATCGACCAAAAGATCGACGATGTCGGCCCGGAGGTGGAGATTGATGACAACAAGCAGCCCACCATCATCCGGCGGCAGGCCACATCGACAGTCAGTGTCCACGACGGACAGCTCATCGTGCTGGGTGGCCTGCAGCGCAACCGGGTGGCCGAATCCCGAAATCGCATGTTCATCTTGGGCGAGATTCCCCTGCTCGATACAGTATTCAGTCGCCGATCACGGAGTTCTCAGAAGGTCGAGCTCCTGGTGTTCATCAAGCCCACCGTTGTGCGCACGATGGAGGCGGCCGACAAGGATGCGCGTGCACTCCTCAAAGGCGTCCACCTCAGCGAGGAGAACGCGAAGTCGATGGAGAACATCACGGGCACACCGGTGAGCCCGAAGCCGGTCGAGCCGGAGGTCGAAAAGCCGAACCATCCCAAGCCCAAGCGCCCCGGCAATCGTTGATCTGCGAGCCGTCCCGATGTCGATGAAACCGTCCGCTTTTCGCATTCGCTCTCAGGCCGCCCGGCTGCGGCCGATCGCGGCCGCGGCGTTTGTGGCGGGCTGCTTCGTGGCTGCGGGGCACGCCCAGGAGGACAACCCCTTCGCGCGGCCGGGTGCGGCGCAGGCTGCGCCGGCCGCGACGGCGAGTCCGCTTGATTCCCTGGAATTGCGCGGCGTCACCACCCTGGGCGAACGCACGATCGTGACGCTGTTCGACACCGCCACCTCGCGCTCCACCGTCGTTGCGCTGGACTCGACGGTCAACGGCCTCACCGTGACCGACTACCAGCCCGGGGACGACTCCGTGCGCGTGCAGTCGGGCGGGCGCGAGCGCCGCGTCCAGATCAAGAAGGCGCAGATCGTCACGATGGCGACGCCGCCTCCCGCACCGGTGCCGCCCCCCGGAGCCCCTCAGGCCGTCGGCAGTCCGCCCGTGCCCGGGAGCGGCCAGCCCCCGGCCGTGGACGACCAGGAAGTGCGCGCCCGGATGGAACGCGTGGCCCAGGAGATCCGCCGCCGCCGCGAGATGCGCCGGCAGATCATGGAGCGCGCGCAACAACAACCGCAGGGCGCCCAGCAGTAGTGCTGCCCCCACGACAGACGATGTTTTCGACAACCGAACTTTCGATCCTGGCTGAACTCAGCGACCAGCAGCGCGCCCTCGTGCTCGAGCTGCCGCGCGGCCAGCGCCTCGAGCGCGTGGCGGAGTTCCTCAAAGCCGACGTTGCCACCCTGCTCGAACGCGCCGCCGCGGATGCGGGCCTGGAAATCGTCCCGCCCGACCGCTTCGACCTCGAGCAGCTCGGGAGCACACCCGTCCGCCTGGTCAACGAGTACCACTGCGTGCCGGTGCTCCCCGGGGCCGGCGAGAATGCCTCGGCGGATACACTCGCGCTCGCCACCAGCTGGCCGCCGGAGGCGCCGATGGACGAATGGGTCTACGCCGCGTGCGGGCGCACGCCCCGCTGGCACCTCGCGCTTCCGGACAAGCTCGCCAAGTTCATCACGCAGAACCTCGGCGTCGGCGCGGAGAGCCTCGACGCCTCCGCCGACGCCAGCGGCCTCGCCAACCAGATGGCCGAGGCCGAGGAGGAGGATGAGAACGCCGCGGTCATCCGTTTCGTCAATCAGGTCGTCGCGCAGGCGATCGCCGACGGCGCGACTGACATCCACTTCGAACCGCAGGAGGAGACTCTGCGGATCCGCTACCGCATCGACGGCCTGCTTGTCGCGGTGCCGGTGCCGGAGAACCTCGAGCGCTTCCAGGACGCGATCACCTCGCGCCTGAAGATCATGGCGAAGCTCAACATCTCCGAGCGACGCCTGCCGCAGGACGGCCGCATCAACTACAAGGTCGGCGCCAACACGCTGGACATCCGCCTCTCGACCATCCCGACGATCTACGGCGAGAGCGTTTCGCTGCGCCTGCTCAACAAGAAGTCGTCACCGCTCTCGCTCGAGCAGCTGGGCATGGGTCCGGATGAGCGCGAGAAGATCGGCAGCGTGCTCACCCTCCCGCACGGCATCGTCCTGGTCACCGGCCCGACCGGTTCCGGCAAGTCGACTTCGCTCAACGCGTTCCTGCGCGAGATCAATTCCACGGAGCGCCGCATCATCACGATTGAGGACCCGATCGAATACGAGGTCCCGGGCGTCAACCAGATGCAGGTGCGCTCCGAGATCGGCCTCGGGTTCGCGGAAGGCCTGCGCCACATCCTGCGCCAGGACCCGAACGTGATCATGGTCGGCGAGATCCGCGACCGCGACACCGCCGACATCGCGATCCGCGCGTCGCTCACGGGTCACCTGGTTTTTTCGACCATCCACACCAACGATGCCCCGGGCGCGATCACGCGTCTCACGGACATGGGCATCGAGCCGTTTCTCATCGCCTCGGGCGTGGAGCTGGTGATCGCTCAACGCCTCGTGCGGCGCCTCTGCCAGCAATGCCGCCGTTTCGAGCCGGTGCCCTACACGACGCTGCTTGATTCGCTCGCCGTGCTGGAACTGCCTCCGGGCTCCGCCGCGGGCGTGACGGAGCTGCCGGTGCCGATCGGCTGTGAGCATTGCCGCAGCATGGGTTATCGCGGGCGCGTCGGCATCTTCGAGATCTTGCGTGTCGGCGAGCACCTCCACGACCTGATCGTCCGGCGCGAATCCGCGCGGGCGATACGCAAGGTCGGCCTGGAACACGGCATGCAGACGCTCGGCCAGTCGGGTTGGAAGCAGGTCCGCGCGGGTCTGACGTCTCTCGAGGAAATCGTCCGCGTCGTTTCCATGAGTGAGGGCAAGTGATGGCCGCCTCCGATTCCCTCCGTTCGAGCTTTCACGTTTCCTTGCCTCCAGTCGTGGACGCCTCGCGTTGCGCAGGACCCGGAGGGGACGGAGAACGAACAGGAGAACGATCTACGGGGAAGCACCGCGCATCCATCCGTTGGATACTGGACGCTCACGCCTGATGCCCGCCTTCACCTACACCGCCAAGGACGGAACCGGGGCGACCCAGCGCGGCACGCTCGAGGCGGACAGCCGCAAGGGCGCGCTGCGCCAGCTCGCCACGCGCGGCCTCACGCCCCTCCGGCTCCAGGAGGGCGCCGCCGCAGTGGGCGCCGCCGTGGCCGCAGCCGCCGAGGAGGCGGCCGAGCCGGGTCGCCCGACCACCGCCACGCTGCAGAAACTCTCGCGCCGCGACCGCCTGCCATTCCTGCGCGCCCTGGCCGATCTGCTCAACTGCGGTGTGCAGACGGGCGACGCCGTGCGCATGCTCAGCCGTCGTCTCAGTTCGGGCCGCCTGAAGACGCTCGCGACGGCGCTCTGGGACGGCCTCAGCCAGGGGCAGTCGCTCTCCGGCGCGATGCGCGCCCATCCGGCGGTGTTCGACGAGGCCTCCGCCAGCCTGATCGAGGCGGGCGAGGCCACGGGCAACCTCGGGGAGATCGTCAAACGCCTCGTCGCCGACCTCGAGGCGCGCGACGAGTTGCGCGCCAAGGTGATCAACGCGATGGCCTACCCGGTCTTCATCGTGCTGGTGGCGGTCGGCGTGATCCTGATGTTCCTGTTTTTCCTGCTGCCTCGTATCCAGACGCTCCTCACGAGCCTGGGCGGCAAGCTCCCGCTCGCCACGCGTCTGCTCATCGGGATGTCCGAGGTCATGATCACCTGGGGGCCGATCGTGGTGATCGCGGCCGCGCTGGCCGGTGTATCCATCGTCGCCTGGCGCCGCACGACAAAGGGACGCGAGGTGCTGGACCAGCGCGTGCTCGGCGTGCCCGGCCTTGGGGCCTTCCTGCGCGACGCGGATCTGCTGCGCATGGTCCAGACGCTCGCGCTGCTCCTCGAGAACGGGATCACGACCATCACGGCGCTGGCGCTGACGGAGCGCACGATCCTCAACACCACGATCCGCCGCTCCTTCAGCGACGCACGCCTGAAGATCGCCGAGGGCATGCACATTTCGCATGCGCTGCGCAACACCGGCTACTTTCCCGACCTGATCACCGACATCCTGATCATCGGAGACAATACCGGCAACATCGTCCCGGGGCTGCACGAGGTCGCGCGCTTCTACCGCAAGCGACAGGCGCAGATGTTGAGCCTCTTCATCAATGTGCTGTCCGTGGGTGTGCTGATGTTCGCGTTCGCCTTCGTGGCCCTGATCGCCTTCGGCATCATCCTCGCGGTCTTCCAGCTCAGCTCCAACCTCGGCGCGCGCTGAGGCGAACCTGTGCAGCGGGTGAAGGTGGAACGCGACCCCCGGTCGCGCGTCCCGGCGCTCCGGCTGGCGTCACGGCTCCCCGCGCAGGGCGCGAAGCTCCTGGCGGGCGCCAGCGTGCGCGGGCTCGATCGCGAGGGCCCGCTCAAACGCGGCCAGCGCCTCCGGGAAACGGCCGGTGAGCACCAGCGCCTGCCCCAGTACGACGTGCGCATCGGCCATCTCCGGGCGCAGTTCGACGGCGCGCCGGAGGTGCGGCAGCGCCTCGCTGGTGCGCCGCAGCGTCAGGAGGTAGAAACCGAGGTCGATTCGCGCCTCGGCATCCCGCGGGGCGAGATCCACAGCCCGCTCAAGCAACGGCAGCGCCTCGTGCCGGCGTTCCGCCGGGCCCTGCGTGGCGAGTGCGCGCCCGAGCGCGCGGGCGGCGGCCGAATAGCCGGGCCGAAGGTGCAACGCGGCCTCGAATGAGGCGATCCCGTCCGCCGGCCGCCCAAGGTCCATGAGCGCGGCGCCCAAGTTGTAATGGGCTTCAGGGTACGCGGGCTGCAGCTCCAGCGCCCGCCGCAGGTGGACGACAGCCTCCCCGGGCCGGCCCAGACGCGTGAGGTCATCGCCGATGTTGTTATGCGCCTGTGCGTAGTCGGGACGGAGAGCCAGCGCCGTCCTGAGGAGCGGGACGGCCTCGCTCAGGCGCCCGTGGTCGGCGAGTTCGATGGCGAGATTGTTGTAGGCCATCCAGCAGGCCGGGTTCCTCGCGATTGTCGTGCGATAGAGCGTCTCCGCGTCGCGGTAGGTGCGGCTCTGGAGCACGGTCAGCGTGCCCAGGATCAGCAAAACGACACCTGCGGCGGCACGAAACGTCCAGGCCGGAATCAACGACGCGAGTCGCGCCGCTCCCGCGCCGGCCAGCGCGAAGATGGCGAGGCTGGCGTGGTACTGGAAGTGATCGGCGACGTAGGAGAAGCGGAACGGGTAGACGTTGAGAAAACCCAGCACCGGGAAGAGCGTGCCGGCAAAGAGCAGGAACGCCGCCAGGGCGCCGCCGGCGCGCCTGCGGAAAACGATGAGCACGGCGAGCAGCGCCAGGACGCCGGCCGCGGGCAGGTAGTGCCAGGGCTGCGACGCGCTGATCTCCCAGCGCGGGTAGATGAAGATCAGGTCCGCGGGCCACGCGAGCTTGGCGAGGTAGAACCAGATGATCCGTCCCGCGAGAAGGCCGCGCTCGAGGAACGACAGGTCGAACTCCGCGCCCTGTGCGCCGATGAGATCGCGCTCGAACCAGGCCGTGTGCAGTCCTGCCGCCGCGCCGAGCGCGAACCAGGGCAGGAGCGCGATGACGTCGCGCCGGCCGGGCAGGGCACCGTGTCTCCAGGCCAGCACGACAAGAAGCGCGGCGGGCAGCGTGGCCGTGACTGTCTTGGTCGCCAGGGCGGCGGCGAAGAGCAGGGTGGCGAGTGCGTAGCGGGCGGGCGTGCGCGCGTCCGCATGGCGTAGATACGCCAGCGCCGCGCCGAGCGCGAGCACGAGGGAAAGCGTGTTCTTCTGCTCCGAGACCCAGGCGACCGACTCCACGCCGACGGGATGGAGCGCGAAGAGCAGGGCGGCCAGCCAGGCCCCCGGCACGGCAAGTCGGCGGAGGAGGGCGCCGAACAGGCATGCCGCGAGTCCGTGCCAGAGCACATTGATCACGTGGTAGCCGACGGGGGAGTCGCCCCACAGACGGTGCTCGAGCCAGAAAGCGGAGTGCAGCAACGGATAGTACTGCTGCGTGGCTCCGGGCTCGAACCAGATGCGCCAGAGCCCGTCAAGGCCGCGCAGGTCCGCCCGCGTGACGTGCCCGGGATCATCCCAGACGTATCCGGCGGAGAACGTCGGCGCGTAGGCGGCCAGCGTGACGGCGAACGTCAACAGCCAAAGCCACCGACCGGTGGGATCAATCGGCACCGGGGGGGCGGGGCGGGAGGCGGCGGGTTGTGCGGGTCTCGCGGCCATGAAGGATGGAGATGGAAACCTGTCCGGGGACGACGCCGATGACCACGACTTTTGTCGCCCGCCCGCGGCTTTGGTGCGGATCCGAAAAGGCAATCGCCGCCGGCCGGTGAGGGCCGACGGCGATTGGTAACCCGCAAGTGAGACAATTACAGATCGAACGTCGCCTGCAGGATGAACTGTCGTGGATCGACGATGCGGTAGGTGTGGACTTCGCCGTTGGGGAAGACTCCGACCGGTCGCAGTTCTCCGCTTTCGTTCAGATTGCGGACATTGAACTGGATCCGGGCGTTCACCTTGTCGTTCCAGAGTTTCGTCTTGTAGGTGACGAACAGGTCCAGGCCGTAGATCGGATCATCGTGGATCGGGCGGTTGACGTCCAGCTGCGTGATCTTCTCGGGATACTCCTGCACGCCGTAGTAGCCGATCACGGCCTTGCTCTCGTAGCGAACGGCACCGCCGATCTCGAACCGCTTGAGGAGGTCGTTGTCGGTGATGCCGCTCAGGTTCACCTTGGTGCTGAAGCGGGCCTTGTACTTGCGGCTCTGCGTGTTGGCCTTGCCCTCGAGTTCGCGGAACGCGCTGTAGGGCGCTCCGACGAACGCGATGAAGTTGTCCTCCGGAGTCTGGTTGCCCGAGGCACTGGCGTAGAGCTGCTTCCACCAGAGATTGCCCGTGTTGCCGGGTGTCGCGGTGAGCCCGCCCGTCGCCGTGCTGCCGATACGGGGATCGACGAGCGACGTCCAGACCGGCATGCGCTCGTCAATCCACTGCTGCAGCGTGGCGGAGACGTTGCGGTTGGTGACCTTGGACTCCGTGATCGAGCCCGAGACCGTCCACCAGTCCATCGCCTTCGGGTTGTAGTTGATCTCGATCTCGGTGCCCTTGGCCACGAGATCGGCCGTGGAAGCGAAGGGAACGCCGGGTTCGAAGAGGAACGCCTCCTGTTCCTCGTCGATCTTGGTCAGTTCGGTCACGCGGTCGCGGACCTGCTCGTCGGACCAGGTCGGATTCTCCCAGCGAACCCACGCATCGGCCTGGAAGAGCAGGCGGGCCGGGTTGGCGGTCTGCCCGCGCGGCGAGATGTCGATGCGGGAGACGCGCTGGTTGAACACGCTGGCGTCGTTGTTGCGGGCATCCTTCTGGGTGTTCTCGTAGCGCGTGGCGCGGATGACGAGGTCGCCGCCGAAGAGATTCAGGCCGAGCGTGTAGCTCTCGTCCTCGCCGGTGGGATTCGGAAGCAGGTTCCGGTAGAGATCCTGCGCAGGCGTCGAGGGCAGGAAGCTGTCGGATTTATTGTAGCCGAGCGAGAGTCCGCGGGCGAGTTCGGCGAGGAAGCCCGATTCGCCGACGAAGCCGGCGTCGCGCAACGGACGAATGATCGCCTGGTAGTTGGTGGTGCGCCCGGAATCGAAGTAGCGCGTGGTGGACCAGCGGTTGGCCGACTCATAGTCCAGGGTCACGCCGTCCGGGTTGACGAATACGCGCGTGTCGCCGTAGTTCGTGTAAACCTCGTCCTCGCGCACACCGACGGTGGTGACGAGGAGTCCCTTGAGGAACTGGCTCTGCACCACGCCGCCGACCGTCTTGATCGTGACCTTGCTGTTGTTGTTTCCGCCCGTGGCATCCGAGGCGGCCACGAGGCCCAGCGTCGCCTGTTCACGGTTGAAGGTGCCGGTCGGTCCGCCCTGGCCCCAGACGTACTCGTAGGTGCCGTTCTTGAAGTCGGAGGGCGCGTAATCCACATCGTTGCCGGAGTTGTCGCCGACATAGTAGCGGAAGTAGTTACGCGTCATCTGGATCGCGGGATACTGGCCGGTGACGCCATTGGTCTGGTTGCCGCGGGCGATGCCATCCGGCAGCCAGGCATGGTCGGAGGTGATGGCCTCGCGCCAGGAGTAGCGGCGGTCGACGCGGTATTTGTATTCATAATACCCGGTGAGCTGGTGGGTGCCCAGGTTCTTCAGCCAGCCGTCCTTCTGGGTGAGGTCGATGCGGTAGGCGACCTGGCCGCGCGTGGTGTCCCATTTTGCGGGACTGAGGACCGTGCGGGGCCGGGCGGCGCCGATGTAGGGCCGAAGGAAATACGGATTGGGCGTGCCGTCGAGGAGCCGCTCGTTCACATCGATCGAGAGCTGGCCGGACTGGCCGAGATCGTTGGCGATGCCGATGTAGTTCCGGGTCCAGCGGTCGGAATCCTCGCGGAAGAAGTTGGCCTGGAATGCCAGCGTCTGGAACTCGTCATGGACGAAGATCTGGTCGAGCTGCAGGTTCAAGGTCTCGCTGCGGTCCCAGATGCGGTTCACGGCTGAGATGTTGATGTTCTCCCAGTCGTAGATCGACTTGTCCTTCACCGTGGGCGTTGTGAGGAACAGGGGCTGGGTGTTCGAGCGCACCCCGGTGCCGCGCGCGTCAGCTGCGCCGGTGATCTGGACGTAGCGCCAGCTCTGCACCGCCGAGACGGGCCAGGCGGGCGCGGTGGCGGCCGTCGACGGCCAGGGGTGGTTTCCCGACCAGGTGTTGGGCGAGGCCCAATAGCCGATCGAGCCATCGCGCTCGATGAACAGCTGGCTCGAGTCAAAGCCGAGCCAGCTCGCGGTGAAGTAATCGATGTTCTGCGGGCCGGTGGCGCCGACGAACGTGGCGGTGGTCGGGAAGGTTGTCGCAGTGATCGGGTTGCTCGTCAGGCCGTTGACATGAATGACCCGTGCGACCGGGTCCCAGGTGGGCGACCCGTTGCGCAGCCAATAGGAGATGTTGTCGCGCGGGGGCAGCGAGTTCGGCCGGTTGCCGTAGGCGTGGTAGTAGAGGTACGCGGCGCTGAGCGTGGTGTTCTCGAACGGCTTGAACTTGATGAAGCCGTGGTACCGCTCGGTATCCAGGCCGGAGGGCTCGCGTTCGAAACCCTCGTGCTGGAAGACCTGCTGGAAGCGGACGGCGAGCTTGTCCTTCATCAGCACCTGGTTGTGGTCGAAACTCTCACGGTAGCCGCCGTAGCTGTCCACGCGAAGGCCGACCTGGGATCGATTCCGCTGAAGATTGGCGGAGGAGGGAACCTGGTTGACGGTTCCGGACGGATTGCCGAGGCCGAAGACGTTGGCATTGGGTCCGCGGCTGATTTCAATCGAATCGATGCCGATCGGATCGAGGGGCACGCGGCCCATGGTCTCGATGTTGCCCAGCGAAACGTTCGCCGGGGCGATGCCGCGCACGCGATTCGCCTGAGCCGGGTTGATCTGGACGTTGTCCGAGATGCTTCCGTTGCGGTCGAGCGAGTAGTCCGTATAGGTGCCCGTGCCTTCGGTGCCCGCGACGTAGAGGAACACGTCGTTGATGTCGGTCATCGCGAGGTCCGCCATCTGCTCCTTCGACATGATGGTGATCGAGGAGGCGAGGTCCTCGATCTTCGTGTTGAAGCGCGTGCCGGACATCGTGTTCGACGAGTAGTAGCCGCGCGTGTCGGCGACGACTTCGAAGGGCGAGAGCACGATCGTATCCGCATCCTCGCTATCCTGAAGCGTGCCGCCGGGAACGGGGGCGGGCGCTGGTCGCGGGGTTGCCGTGGCGGCGGGATCGCTGGCGGGCGGTGTGGCGGTCGGCTGAGCCTGCAGGACGGCGGGTACACCGAGGAGCATGCAGGTCGAAACGAGCCGGATGGTGCGGGACCATGCGCTCGTGCTGTGCTGCGGGGGGCGACTGGGTATCATGACTGTGTGTGCGGGTTTGCCTGGGCCACGACGTCGTGGGAGGCGGGATGGGGAGGGTTCTGGAGTGTGAGACGGGTGCAAAAGCGAGGTCGGGTGGGCCACGCGGAGACGACAAAGGGACACCACGAAGGTGCGGCCGACATGCGATACGGCATTTCTCGCAAGGGGGTGGGTTTGTTTGGGTGGGGCGTGACGGCCAGGGTCGGAGAGCCGGCCGCCCGATGGGTTGTCGCTGACCGTAGCTCCAGCGAAAGGCTAGTCAACGTTAAATCGAACACGTGTCCGTAAACGCGTGCGGATTCGGATTCGTGTCCGCCCGAGCGCCCCCACGCCTCGCCTGAAAAGATGCGCCGGGGTTCGATCCGCCACCGTGCGTGGCATGCGCGCGTTTCCTGCGGGTCGCCGCCATCGCCTCCGTCGTCGAGGGGAAAGATCCTCTAATGTTGCGCATACTGCGAAATGCATACGGGTGCGACGTCGCTCCTCGGGAGAACCCCACGCCGACCCATCAGACTCGCTCAACCATTCGATTTCGACCGCCGCACGGAACCCGCATCGGGACACGTGTCTGATTCACTGCGCTGATTCGCTGGAGGAAACTCGGCGCGTTTGAGTCCGGCCGATCCATCGAGTCCGGGCCATACGGCCCATGGCTGCGCCATCATCTTGCGTCGCACGCCGGCGCCGCCACGCTCAGGTCTTTCACCTGCGGGCTGCGGATACGCCGCACCGCCACCGCCTTCGTTCAATACCCATGAAGACCAAGAAAACGACCATCCTGATTTCCTTTGTTGCCACGGTGCTCACACTGGGCGCGCCGCTGCGCGCAGACGATGTGACCGACTCGATCGACGAGGCGGTCAAGGCGTATAAGGACAAGGACTACGCCACGGCCGCCGCCTCGCTGGATGCCGCTGCCCAGCTGATCCGCCAGAAGCGCGCGGAGGTGTTCGTCGAGTTCCTGCCCGCCGCACCTTCGGGATGGACAGCGGAGGAGGCCACCTCCAGCGCCGCCGGCGCCGCGATGTTCGGCGGCGGAGTGACCGCCGAGCGTGAGTATTCCAAGGGCGATGCTTCCGTCAGCGTGAAGCTCGTGACCGACTCGCCCATGATGTCGGCCATGATGATGATGATGAACAATCCGATGCTCCTGAACTCCTCCGACAGCGGGAAGCTCGAGCGCATCAAGAGCCAGAAAGCCCTGGTTAAATATGATGCGGGCGAGAAGGACGGGGAGATCAATGTCGCGGTGGCAGGTTCGTTGCTCGTGACCATCACGGGCCGCGGCGTGACTGCCGCCGAACTCAAGTCCTTCGCCGAAGGCATCGATTACACGAAGCTCGCCGCGGCGCTCTGAGCTTCACGGGCGTCACGCTTCACGGCCGGCGATCGAGAATCGCCGGCCGTTTCTTTTTCGGGGTCCGAAGAGAAGCGGATCGCCTCCCAGAGAGGCCATCCGAGAACCGGTCTTGGGGTAGGACGAGGCCTCAGGCCGGGCCGCCGCTCACCGAGGACAATGTCAGCGCCGCCGCGTTCGGCGGCGAATGCAGAAGGCAGAATGGTGAATGAAGAATGCCCTCCGGGATCGGAATCGTTCTCTTTCTCTTTCTCGATTTGGGCGTGTTCTCGAACCCGTGGTCCGGTTCAAAACGCTCGACCAGCCGCGCCGCCGCGTTCGGCGGCGAATGCAGAAGGCAGAATGGTGAATGAAGAATGCCCTCCGGGATCGGAATCGTTCTCTTTCTCTTACTCTTTCTCTTTCTCGATTCGGGCGTGTTTGGTCCGGTTCAAAACGCTCGACCAGCCTCTGCATGGTGGCCTGGGCTCGCTGCCCGGCTGCGCTCGTCTCAAGGCGAGCGTCCACCGCCGCGCACGCGCGGCGGAACGGGAACTCAGCCCACCAGGGGGCCCGTCGGAGGGTTTGACGACACGCCGTCGTGCGAGGACCTCGCTGCGGCGCGGCGCAGGCGGTCGTTGATGGCGACGCCGAGACCGACGTCGGGCGCGGGCTCAATCTCGATCCGGTCGAAACCGCCGCGGTCGAGCTCGCGCAGCAACGAAAACAGCCCGTGCGCCGCCTCGGCGGCGTCGCCGCTCGCGCTCAGATACCTCACATCCGGGGCCGCGCCATCGGCGGGACGCGCGAAGCACACCCGGGCGACCGACGGCGCTGCGAGGCGCAACTCGTCGGGCGAAAACGGGCCGGACCGCAGCCGCAGCGGCGTGCGCGGACTGTAGTGCCGCTCGAGCATGCCGGGCGCGAGCTCCGCCCGCGGGCCCGCCGGCACGGGCGCGGCGGTTGACTCGGTCGGGCGGTGCAGTCGCACCGGCCGGCCGAGCGCGGTTGCGAGCGCTTCGAGACTGATGCCGCCGGGGCGCAACACGACTGGATCGGCCGCGTCACGCAGATCCACGATGGTGGATTCGACACCGACCGGGCATGGACCTCCATCGAGGATGTGTTCGATGCGGTCGCCCAGTCCCGCCTGCACGTGGGCGGCGGTGGTCGGACTGATGTAGCCGAAGGGATTGGCGCTGGGGGCCGCGAGCGGCAGGCCGCAGCATTCGAGAAGGGCGCGCATCAGCGGGTGCGCCGGTACGCGCACCGCGACCGTGGGAAGCCCGGAGGTCACGACGTCGGGAACGCGCGGGCGCTTGGGCAAAACCAGCGTGAGCGGACCCGGCCAGAAGCGCGCGGCCAGGGTTTCGGCCGCGGGGGTGAAGCCGGCCACGGCATCCGCCGCCGCCCGCGAGGCCACGTGCACGATCAGGGGATCGTAGGCGGGCCGGCCCTTGGCCTCGAAAATGCGCTGGCATGCCGCGGCATCCAGTGCGTTTGCGGCCAGGCCATAAACGGTTTCGGTCGGCACGGCCACCAGGCCGCCCGACCGAAGGATCTGTGCCAAAAACTCGAGGTCCGCCACGGACCCGGTGTGAATCGTCGCCACGGGCCGTCGGACCTCGTCAGTCAATCGCGTCGCGCCGCCGCCGTGCAGGCCGCGGCTGAACGACGGCTCACTGCATGATCAAGAGATTGCGCGCCTGCTTGATCACGCGCGAGATATGACGCTGCTGCTTGGCTGAGAGTCCCGTGATGCGACGGGGCAGCATTTTGCCGGTATCCGTCGTGTGACGCACGATGATGTGCGCATGGGTGAAATTCATGACCTGCGGCGTCAGGCTCTGCGTCGTGCGCGGCGGCGGCGTCGTCGTCTGTTCGGTGGGATTGCTCATGGCTGCTGGTGTCTGCGGAAAAAGGGTGGAGATTAGCGGGCGGCCCGAACGGGATGTCAACCATGGAGATTCGGCCGGATTTTGGCTGGCGGCGGGCCGCCCCGCCCGCCTCAGTGGTCCCCGCATCCCATGAGCGCCATTCCCGAGAAATTCACCGGAGTCACGGTCCAGACGAAGGCCAACGTCTATTTCGACGGCGGCGTGGTCAGCCACACCGTTCTTTTTTCGGACGGGACCAAGAAGACCTTGGGCCTGATCCGACCGGGCAGCTACCATTTCGGGACGGGCGCGCCGGAGCGCATGGAGATCGTCGCGGGGTCATGCCGGGTGGTGCTCGACGGCCAGACAGCGGAAAACATCTACGACGCGGGCAAATTCTTCGATGTCCCGGGGTCGTCGGGCTTCACCATCGTGATCGATGGCGGCCTTTGTGAGTACATCTGCTCGTTCCTGGGCTGATCGCGCCTGCGCTGCCAATACGGTCGACGCCGCGGCCGCCGCCGACATGCTGAGCGGGGCGTGCGGGTCTCATCGCGAACGCTTTCGAACTGGTATCCTCGCCTGGCCACGGCGCTGGACGCGGGCCTGGGCCTGGAGCGATGCCTGGCGACGATGCCGGGACCGCCGCCAAGCGCAGTGGACGGGCTGGCCGCGCGTCTCCGCGCAGGCGAGGGGCTGGCCGACGCGCTGGAGAGCGCCGGCACCTGGCTGCCGGTGGTGGACCGCCGGATCATCGCCGCCGGCGCCCAGTCCGGCCGGCTGCCGGATGCGCTGCGCCGGCTGGCGACGC
The DNA here is from genome assembly GCA_023399155.1 of Verrucomicrobiota bacterium. GTDB lineage: Bacteria > Verrucomicrobiota > Verrucomicrobiia > Opitutales > Opitutaceae > JAEWQP01. Next base: position 410,841 of record JAEWQP010000022.1, read on the forward strand.
GGCACGAGGCGGTGGCGCGCGCACGCACGGCCATGCTGCTCGCCTCGGCCTACCCGGTCGCGCTCGTGCACCTCGGCGCCTTCGCCTTTCCGATCCAGAAGCTGGTGGACGGCAGCGGTGTCGCAGCCTACCTCGCTGCTGTATTCGTAGTCCTGGTACCGCTCTGGCTCGCGGCGGTGCTGGCCCTCGCCGCCGCGCGGCGGAAACTGCGGCCGGTCCTCGCCGTGCTCGACCGGCTGCCGTTGATCGGGGGTTTCCGCCGGGCGCGCGCGCTAGCGGACCTGGCCTTCGTGCTCGAGGCGCTGGTCGTCGCGGGTGTCCGCGTCGACGTGGCGTGGCTGCACGCCGGCATCGCGGCCGGGGACCGTCGCCTGGAGTTGGCAGCGATCGCCGCAGCCGATGCCGTCCAGCGCGGCGAACCTGTCGGGCCGGTGCTGGGCGCGCGCGCCGAGATCCCGCCGTTGTTCACCGAGTACTATCGCACCGGTGAGTTGAGCGGCCGCCTGGACGAAGCGCTTCAGGCCATCCAGCGGCAGTTTTCAGAATCCGCCGGCCATCGTCTGAGAGCCGCGAGCATCGCCTACCCCGCGGCCCTGCTCGCCGTTGTGGCCGGGTGGGTGATCGTGCGGATCGTGCAGTTCTACGCGGGTTACTTCGCGGGACTCGAGGCACTGGGCGAGTGACTCGGGCGCCTCGGCGGCGCGGTCACGGCTGCGGCCGATTGCGGTGGCGCCCGCCTTCGGGCCCCAGCCAGCGGCCGAGGTTGGTGCGGGCACGCGCGGCCAGCTTGTCGAACTCGACTTGCTGCTCGGGCGTCAGCTCGTGGCGGATCTTCCCACGGGTTTCCTGAATGATGGAGATCCACTGGCGGCGCGAACTCATGCGGACATCCCGCATCCGCTCGGCCATGTCCTCGAGTACCGGCTCGATGCGTTCGCGCTGTTCGGACGTGAGGTCGAGGTGGCGGTCGAGCCGGCGCATGGCATCGAGGTTCCACACGGCCGGGTCGCGCGGGCGCTCGAGCAACTGGCGCCCGACGCCGAGGGTCAGCGCGCTGCCAAAGACCGCGCCCGCGACGAAGATCAGGATAACGTAGACGATGGCGCGGCCGCGCGATGGCGCCGGGCGGGGCGTGGGTTCGCTCATGGCAAATCTGGGTAGTCCATTTCGAGTTCCGGGAAAAGCGGATCCTCGAACGCCTCGAGGGCGCCCGTGGAAAACACGAAGACCGCGCAGGCGACGGCGAGCACCACCGAGGCGGTGGCCGCCCGCGCCAGTCCGGGAAACGCGAACCACGGCCCGCTCGCGGAGCGGCGGCGTGCGGCGCGGCGCTCGGCCAGCGTGCGCTCGACGAACCACGCGGGCGCCGGCTCGTCGGGCGGTGGAGGCGGCAGTTGCGGACGCGCTTCCGTGGCGAGGCGCAGCCACTCCTCGATGGGCGTGGGCTTGTTCGGCTTCATGAGTCGGGATCCTGCAGGCGCAGGCGTTGGGCGGTTTTTCCGAGTTTGCGGCGCGCGCGCCAGGCCGTGACCTTGACGCGCGAGGCGCCCCAGCCGGTCAGCGCGCAGATCTCGGCCACGGATCGGCCCTGCAGATCGAGCAGCGTGATGATCATGCGCTCCCGTTCCGGAAGTGTATTCAAGAGTTGGTGCACAAGCCCGGCGGCATCGCGGGGCGGGTCGGTGGCCGCGCGGGTGTCGGGCGCGGGATCGCGCTCGAGCACGGCCTGTTGTTCCACGGGGAGGTCCGACCAGCGCAACTCGCGACGCACCCAGGCCCGGCGCCGATGCTCCAGGCACGTGAGGGTGGTGATCCGCGCCACCCAATGCGGGAACGGAGCGTTGCCGCGGTACTGGTCCAGCCGCTGAAACACCTTCGCAAACACCTCCTGCGCGATGTCCTCGGCGGGGATCGCGGCCGGGCGCTGGCTGTGGGCGATGCGCATCACGAGTGGGTAGAGCTGTTCCACGAGGGCGCGCGCGGCCGAGTCATCGTCGGCGCGTACGCGCGCAAGACAGCTGGGAAAGTCGAAGGCATCCGTGGGCGAATCCATGCGGGCGCGGCGATGCGGAAACTCAGGCGCGGGCTGGAGGCCCGCTGTCGAACAAGGTGCCGCAGGATCGCATGGTAACCAGAATGATGCGTTCGGGCCGGTGCGGTTACGCTCACCTTCGGCCGCACCCTCGCGGACCCTGGCACGCGAGCATCATCAGGGCGAGAAAGATACCCGGGCTCGCCGGGCACAATGTCAATCAATGATTGACATTGTGCCCGGCGAAGGCGGCGGGTGGCAACGCCCGCCTGCATGGAATGGCTCCTGCTCGGGTACGCGGGCATGCACCCGCTCTCCAAGTCCCTGATTCTTGCGCTCTATTTCACGCTTTTTGGCGCGGCCGCCGTGGCTCAAGCCCACCCCGGGCATGACCATGCAGACCTGCCCACTCTGATTCGGCATCCGTTTGCCAGCTGGGAGCACGTTTTGGGAAGCGCTGCGTGTGGCTTGGTCCTGGCGGGGCTGGCCTATCTCGCGACGCGCCGTGTGGCGATGCCTGCCCTCGTGCGTTGGTCCGGGCTGTCCGCCCTGGCGATTGCGGTGACCCTGCTCGGACCCGTTTGAGCGCGGCCGTTTTTCGCGCCACAGCTCTCGCATCCACATGGATACCGAGCCCGTCACCGAGTCTCCGAACGCATCGACGTCGTTGATCCTGGTGCGTGCATCCATCGATGCCGCTGATCCGACGCTGCCGACGACGGCCGTCCGCGTCGACCGGCAGAAACTGGCGCGGCGTCGCTGGCGCGGGAAGGCGGACGATGGCACCGATTTCGGCTTCGAACTCGAGGTCGCCCTGCGGGATGGGGACGTGGTCTGGGTGACGCAAACCGCCCGCTACGTCATCCGGCAATCAGCCGAGCCGTTGCTCGAGATCTCCGTGGCCCTGCCACCGGACCAGGCGGCGGTGGTGGGCTGGGCCGTGGGCAACATGCACGCGGTCATCGAGGCGCAGGCAGACCGCATCCTCGCGCCGGACGATCCCGGGTTGCGCCAGGCGCTCGATCGCATCGGCATCGGCTACCGGCCGGCAGTGGCGGTGTTCCAGCCGCACCGGTTCGCGGGTGTGGTCGGGCATTCGCACGGGCCGGACGCGGCGGTCGAGTCGCACCCATACGTGCGCCGCGGGCCGCCAAAGACGGAAATCCCGAAAGGCTGAGCACGCATGCGAACCGGGGATCTCCAACAAGCGGAGGGGGCGCGCTCGATTGCGACCGGCGCGGGGCCGGATCCGGTTCCCGACCGTTCAGCCGTTCAGCCATTCGGTCCTTCGACCCTTCCCGGCTGGCTCGCGGGAATGCTCCATGTTTCGGATACATTCTATCCGACCGGCGCCTATGCGCACTCCTTTGGCCTCGAGGGACTTGTCCACGAGGGGGTCGTCCAGGATCGCGAATCGCTTCGGCGATTTCTGATCGAGGCCGTGCTGCCTCCGCTGGCGCGGACCGATCTTCCAATCGCGGGATGGGCCTGGGACGCGGCGGGCGAGCCGCCCGACATCGCGCGGTTGCGCGACCTGTGTTTTCTCGCCTCGGCGCTGCGGGGGGCGCGCGAGTCCCGCGAAGCGGCGGAGGCGATCGGCCGCCAGCGCCTGGAGCTTGCGGCCATGCTGCACGGCGGGGTGGCGCGCCTGTTCGCCACGCAAGCCGCCGTCGAAGGCTGGCCGCGGCCGGCCTGTGTCGCGGCGGCGCTTGAGGGCCGCGTGCTGGGCGCACCGCGCGACGCCGTGATGGCCGGCCTGATCTACGCCGCCGCCGCGGGCACCGTCGCGGCGGCGGTGAAACTTCTGCGCCTCGGCCAGAACGCGGTGCACACGCTCCTGAGCGAGGCCCTGGCGGCGGCACCGCGCCTGATCGACGACGCATACGGCGTGGGCCCCGACGAGGTCGGCAGCTTCAACCCCTGGTGGGAGATCGCCTCCGCGCGGCACGAGCGCGCCGACTTCCGGCTTTTCATTTCCTGAGATGATCCTGCCACCGAGCCGCGAAGTCACCGAGGTTCGATCCTCTCACCCGTGGATTGCTCCGGGTCTTCGCGTCTCCGTGGCCAACCCCTCAGCCTCCCATGTCTAGACCTCCACGAATCGGCGTCGGCGGCCCTGTGGGCTCCGGCAAGACCATGCTCTGCCTGCAGCTTTGCCGCGTCCTGCGCGAGCGCTACTCGATGGCCGTTGTCACCAACGACATCTACACGCTCGAGGATGCGCAGTTCCTGCAGCGCCACGGCGCGCTCGATCCCGAGCGTATTGTTGGCGTGGAGACAGGCGGCTGTCCGCACACCGCGATCCGCGACGACACGACGATGAACGAGCAGGCGTGCCGGGCCCTGGAGGCGAAGTTCGGCGACCTGCAGCTGGTGCTGGTCGAGAGCGGCGGCGACAATCTCTCCGCCACGTTTTCGCCGGAACTTGTGGACGCGTTCATCTACGTGATCGACGTCGCCGAGGGCGACAAGATCCCGCGCAAGGGCGGCCCGGCCATCCGTTTCAGCGACCTGATGCTGATCAACAAGATCGACCTCGCCCCGCACGTCGGCGCGGACCTCGCGGTGATGGACCGCGATGCGAGGGCCATGCGTGGGACGCGGCCCTTCGTCTTCTGTGATCTCAAGACTGGGAAAGGGCTCGACGCGATCATCGCCTGGATCGAACACGAGGTGCTCTTCGCAGCCGGGGCGCGGGCGTGAGTGGCGCGGTGACGGTCGAGACGGTCCGGGCCGGGTGCGACGAGAACCACGGCCATGACCACGCCGGGGCGATCACTTCCCCGGAGGCGTTCTGCGGGCATCTGCGGCTGGCTGCCGCCTGCGACGCACGCGGCCGGACGTATCTCGCGTCGCAGTCGTTTCGCGCGCCGTTCCACCTCAGCAAACCGTACTGGGACGGCGCGGTGCTGCAGGTGCAGGTGGTGAACTCCACCGCCGGTATCCTGGAGGGCGACCGGCTGGATGCAGACGTGACGGTGGGCCGTGGTGCTTCGCTTCTCGTCACCACGCCCTCGGCGGCGCGAGCGTTCATGATGAGGGGCCGCGGGGCTTCCTGCACCCAGGGTTTTCGCGTGCAGGAGGATGGCTGGCTGGAGTACGCCCCGGAGCCGTTGATCCCGCACCGCGACGCCGAGTATCGCCAGGCCACGCGCCTCGCCGTGGCAGAGGGCGGGTCGGCGGCTTTCTTCGACGCGCTGACGCCGGGTCGGGTCGGACGCGGCGAGTGCTGGGCGTGGCGCCGGCTGCGGCTGTCATTGGAGGTCCACTACGCCGACGAGCCCGTCCTGCGCGAGTGTCTCGATGCCGACGGGCCGACCGTCGCGGCGGCCGCGGCGTTTTATGGCACGCCCGAGGCGTGCATCGGCACGCTCGTGTTGATCACCCCGCGGCTGGCCGCGCACGATCCGGTGTGGGATGCGGTGCGTGCACTGCATGCACGGGAGCGGTGGGTCGGCGCCTCGGCATTGCGTCGCGGCGGCTGGATCGTTCGCATGATCGCGGCAAACGGCCAGATCCTGCGCGATACCGTGCGCGACCTCCGTGCGCTCTTTGCTCCGGCCCTCCCGCGGCTCGCGAGCGATCTGCGAAAGCTGTAGCGCGGCGGTGGAGCCCGGCTTGCGGACGCGGGTGCGACCGGGGTCGTCGCGGAGTGCGCTGGGCCGCGCTGTTGCAGATCACGCGGCGCCAGCTGCCACGATCCGCCGGTCAGCTGTCGGCTGAGAGTTCCTGCGAACGGCGGGCGGCTGCGGCGACGGCGTTGGCGACCATGCCGCGAAAATCCCGGTCGCCGAAGACCTTCAGTGCCGCGGCGGTGGTGCCGTTGGGCGAGGTCACGCGGTCGCGCAACGAGTCCGGCGTGGCGCCGGTGTGCGCGAGCAGTCGGGCCGCACCGAGGACCGTTTCCTGCACCAGAAGCGCGGCGGTATCGGGCGCCAGGCCGGCGCGGACGCCGGCTTCGCGAAGGGCCGCGACGAATTCGAAGACGTAGGCGGGGCCGCTGCCGGCCACCGCGGTGAGCGCGTCCATGTCGTGCTCCGCGACCTCGACCTCGCGGCCGAGCGCGTGCAGCAGGGCGAGCAGCGTGGCGCGATCCTCGTCGCCCAGCGCCGCGTTCGCGCACCAGCCGGAGATGCCCGCGCCGATCTGGCCGGGTGTGTTTGGCATCACGCGCACGAGTGCCCGGGTGCGGGGGAAGAAGCGGGCGAGCGTGGCGAGCCGTTTTCCGGCGAGGACGGAGACCACCAGTTTCCCGGCCGTCAAGCTGGCGAGCGCGGGATCGAGTGACGCGAGTTGCTGGGGCTTGCAGGCGACGATCAGGACGTCGCAGCCCTCGACCAGCGCCGCGAGTGAAGGGGCGATCTGGATACCGGTCGAGCGCGCCAGCGCCTCGGCGGTGCGGCCGCTGCCGCTGATGCAGCTGATGAACAGCGGCCCGGCGACGCGGTTGGTGATCAACCCGTGAACCATCGCACCGGCCATCGAGCCGGCGCCGAGGAATGCCCAGCGCGTCATGCCGCGGAGGCGGTGACCGTGCTGGTGGCGAGCGGGATGTGGAAGACGGCGAATGCGCCGCCGCCCGGACGATCCTTGAGCAGGATCTCGCCTCCGAGATTGCGAATGCCGTGGCGCGCGATGGTCAGGCCCATGCCGACCCCGACTGTGCTTTTCGTGCTCACGAAGGGCTCGAATACGTGGTCGCGCACGCGCGGGTCAAGACCGTTGCCACGATCGAGCACGCGAAACTCCACCACGGCGCGGCCTTCACGTTCGCGCAGCTCGGTCTCGATCTCGACCTTCGCGTCGGGTGGCGGTGTCGGGCCGTAGCTCTCGACCGCGTTCGTGACGATCTTGGTCAGGGCGTCCTCGAAGACCTCCACGTTGGCCATGGCCGCGGCGCTGCCGGCGTCGTTGTGGATCTCGATGTCGACCGGCACCGGGCTGTCCGCGCGGAAGCGCTCGATCGCGCTCGCGATGAGCTTGTCGGTCTCGATCGGAAGGAGCGACACCTGCATCTTGGTCGACACCGTCGTGACCTGTCGGATCACGCGGGTCATGCGGGTGACGGCATCCTCGATCTTGTCGAGGTGCTTGCGGACGAGGTCGGGCTTCTGGACGTTGACCTTGGCCAGCTCGAGGTAGCCGTAGATCACGCCCAGCAGGTTGTTCAGATTGTGGGAGATGCCCTGGGAAAGCGCGCCGATGGCGGCGGCGCGGCGCGCCTCGCTCAGCCGGCGCGTGAGCTCGAGGTTCTGCTGGAAGATCTCGTGGTAGCGCAGCTGGGCGCGCACCCGTGCCACCGTTTCCTCGAGGTCGACGGGCTTGGTGATATAGTCAACAGCGCCCACGCCGAGCCCCTGGATGATGTCCTTCTTCGACGTGTTTGCGGTGAGGAAGATGACGGGGATCGAACTGGTGTCGGGGTGCTCCTTGAGCGCGGCGCACACCTCGGTGCCGTCCATGCCCGGCATCATGACGTCGAGCAGGATCAGGTCGGGCTTTTCCGTGGCCACCAGGCGCAGGCACTCGTCGCCGCTGGTGGCGGACAGGACCGTCATCCCCTCACGCTCCAGCTTCTTCTGCATGAGCGTGATGTTTACGGGCTGGTCGTCGACAACGAGTATCTTGGGTGAACGATTCACGATGGGCAGACGGCGATGCGCGTGCATCCCGCTGACCTGATTAAACGGAGCAAAGGGAGAAGGCTTTAAACGTGTTGCGCATCAGCATCGCCACCGTCATGGGGCCCACGCCGCCGGGAACCGGGGTGATCATCCCGGCGATCTGTGAAACTTCTGGAAAAGCGACGTCTCCAACGAGTCGATACCCGGACTTGCGCGAGGCATCGGCCACGCGGTTGATCCCGACGTCGATCACGACGGCACCGGGCTTCACCATCTCCTTGGTCACGAACCCCGCGCGACCGATCGCGGCGACGAGGACATCCGCCTGGCGCGTGATGGATGCGAGGTCGTTCGTGCGGGAATGACAGACCGTCACGGTGGCGTTCGCCCATTCGCCCTTCTGCATGGCGAGCAGCGCGATGGGCTTGCCGACGAGCAGACTGCGGCCGAGGACGACGAGGTGTTTTCCCGCGAGTTTTACGCCGGAGCGCTTGAGCAGCTCCATGATTCCGGCGGGCGTGCAGCACACAAAACCGGTCTCGTCGTCCTGGGCGATCTTGCCCAGGTTCATCGTGCCCAGCCCGTCCACGTCCTTCTCCGGCCGCACGCGCCGGAACGCCTCGAGTTCGTCGAGATGGCGCGGGAGGGGCGACTGGATCAGGATGCCGTGCACCGCCGGGTCGGCATTGAGGCGGTCGATGACGCCAAAGAGCCGATCGGCCGTGACGTCCTGCGGCAGGAGCTCGAGCCGCGTGGCCATGCCGATCTCGGAGGCGGTCTTGTTCTTCTTGTTGACGTAGGAGACGGAAGCGGGGTCGTCGCCGACGCGGATGAAGGCGATGCAGGGGCGGGGTCCGCCGGCAGGCAGCGCCGCGACCGCGACCTTGAGTTCGTCAATGATGGAGGCCGCGATGGCGTTGCCGTCGATGAGCTGCATGGTGGAAAGGTCGGAAGGGGGAGCGAGGGAAGGTGCGAAGCTCGGGAGGCGAGAAAGCCAGGCGGGCGCGCGGGCGAGTCCCGAGGCGCCGCAGGGCTGGCCGCAAACCTGACTGCCGTTCAGCGAGCGAGGCGGAGGTTTTCCACGCGGATGATCGCGTCGGTCACGCCTTCCATCGCCACGCCCGGACCGTAGATGCGCACCAGGCGCCCCTCGAAGAACTCGATCGGTTCGGTCACGAGCAGGGCGGAGACATCCAGCAGCGCGATGCGCTTGTTGTCCTCGTCGACGAGCTGGTAATCGAGCTTGGGACCACGGCCGAGAATGCGGCGCGTCCGAATCAGGTAACCCTCGAAAGTGCGTGGGGCGGCGGTGATCGCGGCGGGCGCGGGGGTGCTGGCCGCGGGCTGTGAGGCCCGGCTGGCTGCGGGCGCGGAAGGCGCGGCCGACGCGACGGGCGCGGCGGGCGAGTTCAGCGTCGAGGGCGTCGACGCCTGCTGCCTGACCATCGCGCGGGAGCCGGGCGGCACGCTGTTGACGTAGACGATCTGGTCCTTGCGCAGCGTGGCCTTGGAAAACCGGCCGACCGGGTCGCCGGGTTCCACGGGATCCTGGGGACCGACCATCGCGACCACCGGGCTGTCTTCGGATGCCTCGGCGAAGATCGGGGAGTCGGGCTTCATCGCGAGGTCCTTGCCGATGTCGCGCGTGCGGACGAAGCCCTCGACATCGATCGCGTGCTTGATGGCGATCCAGCCGGGCGGGGGTTCGGCGAGGCCGGACCCCGCGAGGTCCTCGCGCAGCACGGGCGTGATCGAGGATCCGGCCGGCAGCGTGCCGACCGTCTCGGACTGGTCGTCCGGGCTGACATGCATCGTGGCATCGAAGGAAAGCGTCGCGGCGGAGGCGGCCTGCGCCAGGCACACGGCGCCGGCGAGGACGGCGGCACGGAATGTATTCGGAACGTGGATCATCGGAAAGAGGGGCGGATGCGGTTCACGACGGCGGAACGACGAGCAGTTGCTCGATCTCGGACTGTGTCAGCAGCTTCACGCCGCGCAAAGGAAAACCTCGGAGCGAAAATCGGCCGATCTGGTAGCGGCGCAAGCGTTTGACCGTGTATCCCAGGGCGGTGAAGAGCTGGCGGATCTCGCGCTTCTTGCCGTGGTGCATCTGCACATCGACCTCCGTCGACTGCGACACCGTGCCGCGCCCGATGAGCCGTGCTTTCTCGACCTTCAGGCGTTCCTCCTCGAACACCACGCCCTTCGTGAGCTTGGGCAGCTCGGCGGCGGGGAAGGTCTCCTTCAGTGACACGCGGTAGTATTTCACCACCAGCCCGGACGGGTGCATCAGGCGGTTGGCGAGATCGCCGTCGGTCGTGAGGATCACCAGGCCCTCGCTCTCCTTGTCGAGGCGTCCGGCGCAGAACAGGCGCAGGCCGGAGTAGGGGGGCGGCAGCAGCTCGAAGATCGTGCGATCGTGATGGGGGTCGCTGTTGGTGCAGACGAGACCGCGCGGCTTGTGCACCGCAAGTGTGACGGTGCCGGTGCGGCGGTTGCGGATGGGCTCGCCCTGCACCGCGATCTTGTCGGTCCCGGGCGTCACTTTGGTGCCAGGCGCGGCCTTGCGCCCGTTGACCGTGACCTGCCCGGTGGCGATCAACGCCTCCGCCGCCCGGCGCGAGCAAAAGCCGGCGTCGGCGAGGAATTTCTGCAGGCGGATCGAATTGTCCGGCGAGGGCGACTCCATCGCCTCACTATGCGGGCCGCCCAGGCGACGATGCGACCCAAATTTCGGCGGACACCGCCTCCGCCTGTTTTGAGCCACAGAGAGCACAGAGGGCACAGAGAGCGGCTGCGCCGCAACCAAGCGACGGAGATGAAAGGGCCGCAAGAAGGCACAAAAAGACCTCCGTTTGATTACCGGATGACGCCCGCGCCTAGAGGCGCGACGTGAGTCAGCCGTTCTCCGATGGATTCCTTGCGCCTCTTTGCGGCAACCCTGCCTTGTGCCGTAACCAAGCGATCCGTAGCCACAAGAAGGCGCAGAAGGCGGAAGGAACAGCTTGTTCTTTTTGCGCCTCCTGCGATCCGCATGACTCGGCGCAGCTCAGCGGTTCCTCGGACCATCGTGAGGCGGAGGTCTCGCGAACGAGCTGAGTTTGACCTTTCGCGTCTCGTCGCGGCGTTTCGGTTATCTCTTGTGTCCCCGTTGCGTCGCGTGGAGTTCGGCTTCCGACCCGTCTCCAAAACGCGCTGGCGGCTTGTCACGCGCGCGCTGCTCGGCGACGGTGGCGGCCCTCCTCATGGCCGCATCGGCAACGACCACTCCCTACACCAAAGACAATCCCTTCCTCGCGCGCTTGGTGGAAAATCGCCGACTCACCGGCGAAGAATCGGAAAAGGACACGCGGCATTTCGTCATCGATATCGCCGGCAGCGGGTTCGACTACCAGGTGGGCGATTCGCTCGGCGTCTTTCCGACCAACGCCCCGGAGGCGGTCGACGAGATCCTGGGTCTGCTCGGCGCCTCGGGCGGCGAATCGGTGCAGCTCGCGCGCGATCCGGCGCCGACCACGCTGCGCCAGGCGCTGACCAGCCGCCTTTCCCTCGCCGGGCCGACCCGCAGGATGATGCAGTTTCTCGCTGAGAAGGCGACGGACGTGGCCGAGCACAAGCGCCTGGTCGCGCTCCTCGCGGCCGGCGCCACCGACACGCTTTCCGCCTACCTGGCGCAGCGCGAGTTCGCCGACGTGCTCGCCGAGTTCCCGAGCGCGCGCCCGGCGCCGCAGGAACTGGTCGACCAGATGCGGCGCCTCGTGCCGCGCCTGTATTCGATCGCGTCGTCGCCGCTCAAGCACCCGTCGGAGATCCATCTGCTTGTCGCGACCGTTCGGTACACAAGCAACAATCGCCCGCGGCTCGGCGTGTGCTCCACCTTTCTCGCGGAACGCGTTCCCCTCGGGGAGGCGTCCGTGCCGGTGTTTCTTGCCTCCTCGCACTTCCGGCTGCCGGCGGACGATGCCGCCGACGTCATCATGGTCGGGCCGGGCACGGGCCTGGCGCCCTTCCGCGCCTTCCTCCAGGAGCGCGAGGCGCGCGGTGCCGCCGGACGCAACTGGCTCTTTTTCGGCGACCAACGCCACGCGACGGACTTTCTCTACGAGGAGGAACTCGAGGCCATGCAGACGCGAGGTGTACTGACGCGCCTGGATACGGCGTTCTCACGCGACCAGGCGCACAAGGTCTACGTGCAGGATCGCATGCGCGAGTCCGCCGCCGAGATCTGGGCGTGGCTGCAGCGCGGTGCCTGCTTCTACGTCTGCGGTGACGCCCGGCGCATGGCAAAGGATGTCGATCAAACGCTTCATCTGATCATCGCCGAGCACGGCGGCCTCGATCCCGTCGCGACCACGGAGTACGTGAAGGCGATGAAACGCGACAAGCGCTACCAGCGGGACGTGTACTAACCCTCAGCTCCCCCTCTTTCTCTTAATCTTTCTCTTTCTCCTTCTCACCCCCACCTCCGTCCCGCGAACCGCCCTCGCGATACAGCACGAGCGGGCCTGAGCACTGCAGTTGGACACAGAGTTCACGGAGGTGAGCGCCGCGGACACGCAATGGAGTCAGATCACAGCGGGCACCAGCCTGTGCCAAGCCTTCGGCGTGGCGGCCAGGGGCCGACGATCGTGGAGTTCACAGAGCGGTCTTTGCAGAACCAAGATCACGCCTTCGCCGGTTCACCCACGAGGTGCTGAGCTGAAGCGGCCGAATCCTCGGCAACTTTCTGTGACCTCAGCGCTATCCTCCGTGATCTCTGTGACCAACCGCGCTTTTTTGGACGAGACAGGGTTGGGAGGCGGGCGACCTGGGCCCGCCGCGACCGGCGCCGTTTCGTTTGGTGCTTCCGTTCGACTCGCGCGCTCGCTAGCTACCCACACTTTCATTCGTCCGTTCACCTCCCGCCCATCATGACCTTCACCAACAGGACCGCCGTTGTCACCGGAGCCGGCCGCGGCATCGGCAAGGCCATCGCCGAAGCGCTCGCTGCCAAGGGCGTGACGGTCATTTGCGTCAGCAAAAACCCCGACAACTGCGCGGCCGTGGCCGCTTCGATCACATCCTCCGGGGGCAAGGCCAAGGCGCTCGCCGTCGATGTGGCGTCAGGTGAGGCCGTGGCCAAGGCATGCGCCGCGCTCATCGAGGAGCACAAGACGATCGATATCCTCGTCAACAACGCCGGCATCACGCGCGACGGTCTCGTGCTGCGCATGACCGAGGAGGACTGGAACGCGGTCCTGCAGACCAACCTCTCCAGCTGCTACCACTGGATCAAGGGGCTGGTTCATCCCATGGTGCGCCAGCGCTGGGGCCGCATTATCAACATCTCCTCCGTCTCCGGCATCATCGGCCTGCCCGGCCAGATGAATTACTCGGCCGCCAAGGCCGGCATGATCGGCCTGACCAAGTCCGCCGCCAAGGAATTCGCCTCGCGCTCCATCACGGTCAACGCCGTCGCGCCCGGATTTATCCGCACCGACATGACCGCCACGCTCTCGGAGGGCGATCACGCGAAGGAGATCATCTCACGCATCCCGCTGCGCCGCTTCGGCGAGGCCGCCGACATCGCCAACATGGTCCAGTTCCTCGCCTCCGAGGAATCAGGCTACGTGACCGGTCAGGTTTTTGCCGTTGACGGCGGCATGGCGATGTGAAACCAAACTCAACCTCCTCACCCAATTCCCAATTCCCGTATGGCTGACAACGAGACCATCGAACAGCGCATCAAGAAGATCATCGTTAACCAATTGAACGTTAACGAAGAGCAGATCACGAAGGAAGCGTCGTTTCTCGACGACCTTGGAGCCGATTCGCTCGACACCGTTGAGCTGATCATGGCGTTCGAGGAGGAATTCAAGGACGAGATCAAGGGAGAGATTCCCGAGGCCGAGGCCGAGAAGCTCCAGACCGTCGGCGACGTGATCAATTACATCAACGAGAAGGCCAAGGCCTGATCGTTTGGCGCCGCGCAGGATTGAGCGCGCGGCTTTGTTGAACCCATTTTCCCGGGCTCCTCGGAGCCCGGGTTTTTTCTGATGTCTGCCCTCGATCCGAATCGTCGCGTTGTTGTCACCGGGATCGGCGTGATCTCGCCCGTTGGACTTGATCTCCCCAGCTTCTGGGACGGTCTGCTGGCCGGACGGTCGGGCATCGACCGCATCACCGCCTTCGACGCGAAGGACTTCTCCTGCCAGATCGCCGGCGAGGTGCGCGGGTTCGACGCCGCCACGGTGATGGACCCGAAGGAGGCGCGCCGCAACGATCGCTACACGCATTTCGCCTACGCCGCCGCGAGGCAGGCGGTGGCCGATGCCGCGCTCGACGTCACGAAGATCGACGGCGACCGCTTCGGCGTGTTCCTCAGCTCGGGCATCGGCGGCATGACGACCTACGAGGCGCAGACCCGCGTGCTGCTCGAGAAAGGTCCGCGCAAGGTCTCGCCGTTCATGATCCCGTCGATGATCTCGAACATCGCGAGCGGCGTCGTCGCGATCGAGTTCGGCGCCCGGGGACCAAACTTCTGCATCGTCAGCGCCTGCGCGTCGGGCGCCCATGGCATCGGCGAATCCTTCAAGACCATCCGCCTGGGCGACGCCGACATCATGATCGCCGGCGGCGCCGAGGCCGCGATCACCGCCAGCGGTTTCGCCGGCTTCTGCTCGATGAAGGCGATGTCGACGCGCAACGACGAGCCGCAGCGCGCGAGCCGCCCGTTTGACAAGGGCCGCGATGGTTTCGTGATGGGCGAGGGGGCCGGGGTGCTGGTCCTCGAGAGCCTGGAGCACGCCCGTGCCCGCGGCGCCCGCATCTATTGCGAGATCGCCGGCTACGGCGCTTCGTGCGATGCCCACCACATCACCATGCCCGATCCCGAGGGCCGAGGCCTCTCGCTCGCCATGCGCAGCGCCCTGCGCTCGGCCGGGGCGAAGCCGGAGGACGTCGACTACATCAACGCCCACGGCACCTCCACGCCCTACAACGACAAGTTCGAGACGGCCGCGATCAAGAACGTGTTCGGCGAGCACGCCTACCGCCTGAAGGTCAGCTCGACCAAGTCGATGACCGGCCACCTCCTGGGTGCCGCCGGCGGGATCGAAGCCGCCGCCGCCGTGAAGGCGATCGAGACCGGCATGCTGCCGCCCACGATCAACCTCGATGAGCCGGATCCGGAGTGCGACCTCGACTACGTGCCGAACAAGGCCGTGGCCGCGAAGGTCCGCACGGTGTTGAGCAACAACCTCGGCTTCGGCGGCCAGAACGCCGCACTCCTCTTCCGCGCGCTCGAGTGAGTGGTCGGCGGTAGTTCGCGCCGAGGCGAACCGGCAGCAGTTGAGCATCCTACCGGGTAGGGCGATGGCCTCTGGCCGAGCCGCGACGCCCTCCGGCGGCCAATCGACACATGGCCGCAAAGAGGCGCATAAGGCGCAAGAAAGGATCCGGCCCTACTGTGGCATCTTTGCCACGTCGCGGCCCTCTGTTATCCCGGTTTCCTCAGTTGAATCAGGTCACAGAGATCACGGAGGACGATCAGAGAGTTCACAGAGCGATCTTCGCAGAATCAGCACCACGCCTTGGTCGACTCACCCGCGATGAGTGTGTCCCGTAGGGCGAGGCCTCTGGCCGAGCCGCGGCGTCCGTCCGGCGGCCAATCGATTCATGGCCGCAAGGAGGCGCAGAAGGCGCAAAGAGAACGGTCGGCCAGTTTTGCGCCTCTTTGCGGCACTCCGGCCTGCCTCTCCGACCTCTGTGGTTCAACTCAGCGCCGATACGCGTCCTCAATCAGACGCGCCTCGGACTCGACAAGGCGCGGCGCCCTGGCGCACACTTGGCGCTTTCCGCTATGCAGGTCTACATCGACGGGGCGTTCCATGATCAGGCCGACGCGAAGATTTCCGTGTTCGACCACGGCCTCCTTTACGGCGACGGCGTCTTCGAGGGCATCCGCCTTTATGCGAAGAACATCTTCCGGCTCGATGAGCACCTCGAGCGGCTCGAGTATTCGGCCAAGGCGATCCTGCTGAAGATTCCGCTCACCCGCGCCGAGATGGCGGAGGCCGTGTGCGAGGCCTGCCGCCGCAACGGCCTGGTCGACGGCTATATCCGTCTGTTGGTGACGCGCGGGGTCGGCAACCTCGGTCTTTCACCGAATTCCTGCAAGAAGGCGTCGGTCATCATCATCGCGGACAAGATCCAGCTCTACCCGCCCGAGGTCTACGCCAAGGGCCTGTCGATCGTCACGGTGCCGACCCGGCGCATGAACCCCGCCGCCTTCAACCCGGCGGTGAAGTCCCTCAACTACCTCAACAACATCATGGCCAAGATCGAGGCCGCCCAGCAGGGCGCGCTCGAGGCCATCATGCTCAACGACCAGGGTTTCGTGGCCGAATGCTCCGGCGACAACCTCTTCCTCGTCCACAAGGGCGTGATGTACACGCCGGATGCGTCCACCGGCGCGCTCAAGGGCATCACCCGTCAGGCCATCTTCGACCTCGCGGCTGAGAAGGGCCTGAAGCTGATCGAGAAAAACCTCACGCGCTACGACGTCTGGGTGGCCGACGAATGTTTCCTCACCGGCACGGCGGCGGAACTCATCCCCGTGGTGTCGGTCGACGGCCGCGAGATCGGCACGGGCAAGCCGGGTCCGGTCACGCAGTCGCTCCTCGACTCGTTCCACCAGCGCGTCACGAGCGAAGGTACGAAGATATAGGAGGCGAGAGGCGAGGGGCGAGAGGCCAGAGGCGAAGGGGGGCGGATGACGGCCGGATCCTCTGCAATGCGCTCTCGGATCCCTCCTCCGTGATCTCTGTGTCGAAGCGCTTTTTCGGGGTTTAGGCGGGCGAGGGGGGCGAAGTGATGTCGGCCTGCTCGCGCGCGGGCAGGCGGCGCGTTTCCGCCCGACCGCACGGCGCGGACATCCGTGACGCTGCCGCAGGGCCTCGCGGTGCGTTGATCAGTCGGCGGCTCGATGCTGCGTTTCCCAGACACGGTCCGGCGCCCGGAGCGGGGCCCGAGTCAGGGTATGCAGGACGCGCCCCCGCGCATGCCGTAGGCCCTGCTTAGGGTTTTGCCCTATGGTTCCCGAGTCCCGCGGTATGTCACACTGCGAGTCCCGGGATTTCGAGTTTCTGCCTTCCAGGGAACGCATTTAGCTGCCCGGAGCTCACACACCGCTGTCAGGAACCCACCACCACACCGCCTGCGAATACCCCCGCTGCACCTGGTTATGCACACGCGATACTCCCCCACTCAAAAACGGCGCCGAGGCTTCACGCTGATCGAGTTGCTCACCGTCATCGCGATCATCGGCATCCTCGCGGCGATTCTGATCCCGACCGTCGGCAAGGTGCGTGAGACCGCGCGCCGAACGGTGGACGCGAGCAACATCCGGCAGATCGGGCAGGCGTGTTTGATCTATTCGAGCGAGTTCAACGGGCGGTTGCCGGGAACGCAGCAAACCGCATTGAGTTCGAATCCGGTGGGCTACGGGACCGTTACGACGGGTGGAAGCACAGGCTCTTCGGTGACCATCCATCAGTTTGCCGCCGCCCTTGCGCGCAACGGCGGACTGAACGACGCAAATCTATGGATCTCAAATAGCGACGACGCTGCGCTCGCAAACAATCGGGTGCTTACGACCGTCGTTGAAAGCACAAGTCCCTCGAGCACATTGGCGGAGAATTTCCAAAACGCGTATCTTAGTTTCAATGCGGTGTCCGGTTTGACGACGAACCGTCCGTCTACAACTCCTGTGGCATTCACTCGAGGGCTTCGAGGTGATGGAACATGGGCGCCATCAACCGGAACTCCTGCAGGCGGAGTCTACGGCGAAGACGGCGGGCACATCGCTTTTCTTGGAGGGAATGTGGCGTTTTATCCGAGTCTTTCTGGTGCCTCGCGACTCGCGGCGATCGATGGTACGCAGAGCAATGAGATTCTGGAGACACTATTGAGCAATGAGGCTGTCGTCGGGACAACCGGAGGCCCGCTCGTTGGCTCGACGGGAACAGGCAACGTTACCAGCCCGCCCGCTCCGACGGGTTGAAGAGGGTATGATCCGGCGAGGAGGGCAAAGGGAGGGGCAATGCTTTACCCTTGTATATGCGGGCCGGCCTGTATCCGCGAATCCAATTCACGCTCGGCCGGCTTGAACTGCTGATTCTCGCTGATCGGCGCTGATCGAGCCGGTGTGCCCCAGGTCAGAGAACCCTGAGCATCCGATGGGCGCCGACTGCATCGACGATCAGGTCCACCGGGTTGCCGCCTCTCTGTGCCCTCTGTGTCCTCGTGCTGCCGTGCAGTGGCCGCGGCAGCGGATGTGGTTCAAATCCGGCCGGCTGTGCAGGGTGGGTAGAGGTAAGGGATCGATGCTTTACCCTTGTGCCTAGGGAATGCCGGTCCGTATCCGAAAATCCAATTCTGGTTCGGCAGGGATGACACTGCCGGTTTTCGCTGATCGGCCCTGATTGAGCCGGAAGGCCGCTGGCCGGGGCACCCCTGGAGATCCCCGGATCGGCGCTGCTTGCGTCGCCGGTCAAGTCCGCCCAGTTCCTGCCGCCGGTCCGTGCCGTGCGTGTCCTCGTGCTGCCGTGCAGTGGCCGCGGCAGCGGATGTGGTTCAAATCCAGCCGGCTCGGCGAGTGCCGTCGCAACGCCATCATCGCGATTTCACCCAGGGCGCACACCCGCATCACAAAACTCCGGCAGACTGGCTGCATGGATTCCGTTCCCGCCTCCGATGGTTCAGGTGTTTCCAACACGCCTGGTCAACTCCCCCGCGGTTTCGCGCGCCGTTCGTCGACGACGCTCAAGCTCTTTGTCATCGCGGTGCTCATCCTCTTGTTGCACGTGCCGCTGCTGTTCGTGTGGGACACGCTGGGCGAGCGGCAGGGGCTGCGCGATGAGGCGGCCGCGGAGATCGGCCGGACCTGGGGCGCCGAGCAGACGGTCCTCGGCCCCGTCCTCGCCGTTCCCTACACGGTGACGGCCCGGGTGCCGCGACAATCGGTGGTCGCGGATCGCCTGGTCCACTCCGAGGAACTGCGCGAGGTCCGTGGCACGGCCTACTTCCTGCCCGCACGGTTCGAGGCGACCGGAACCCTGACGGTCTCGGAGCGCCATCGCGGGATTTTCCGCGTGCCCGTCTATGTGGCGGAACTCGCAATCGGCGGTGAGTTTCAGCCGGATACGACCCCGCTGGGGCTCGATGGCGCCACCTTCGAGTGGAACCGCGCGCGGGTCGTGATGGACGTGAGTGACCCGCACGGCCTGCGCAGCGCACCGGTGTGGCGTGCCGACGAGGTGGATACGATCTTCGCCCCGGCCGCACCGCGGGCGGGCGAGTGGGGCGGCATGGAGGCGCCGGTGTCGATCGCCGCCGCCGGTCCGGGGACTCGGCTGGCCTTTCGCGTCACGCTCGCTCTGCAGGGAAGCGGACGCCTCGCGCTTGTGCCGGTCGGCGAGTCCAGCACGGTGGCGCTCGAGGGCGGCTGGCCGGATCCCAGCTTCGATGGCGGGTACCTGCCGGCGGAGCGGACCATCGGTGCGGATGGATTCTCCGCGCGTTGGATCACCACGCATTTCGGCCGGGCCTTTCCTTCCGCCTGGGTGGAACAGCCCGGCCGCGAAACGCTGCGGACGCAGCCGCTCGCGGGCTCCGCGCTGGGCGTGACGCTCGCCACGCCGGTCGACACCTACCGCATGGTCGAGCGGGCGCTGAAATACGCGCTGCTCGTGCTGGGTCTCATCTTCGCGGTGTATTTCCTTTTCGAAGTCACCTCGACGGTGCGCGTGCATCCGCTGCAGTACCTGATGGTGGGCGGTGCGCTCGTGCTGTTCTACCTGGGATTCCTTGCGCTGGCGGAGTTTGTGCCGGTGGCGGTGGCCTACGGCTCCGCGGCTGCGGCATCCACGCTGCTCGTCGGCGGCTATTCCTGGAGCGTGCTCCGGGCCGGACGGCGCTCGCTGCTCGTGGGTGCGGGCCTCGCCGGCACCTACGGGTACGTCTACTTCATGCTGCAACTCCAGGATTACGCGCTGCTCGCGGGCACGGCCGCGCTCTTCGCGCTCCTCGGTGCCGCCATGTGGTTCACTCGTCGACTCGACTGGGCCGCCCTCGACGCGCGACCGCGTGCGCTCGAGCCCGAGCGTGGCTAACCGCTTCTGGCAGGGGATCCGCCGTCGATGGATCACCGCGGAAGACTCCGTTCGGTCCTCTGTACGCTCTGTGTCCTCGTGGGCTCCACTTCGACGGGCTCGTCCGGCCGGTCCCCGCCATCGTGACCCCCGTGGTGCGTCTGCGCGAATGTCCGCCAAACGGATCGGCGTTCAGGCGGGATCGCGCAGCAGTCCGAGTTTCTTCGCCTCGTCGGGATAAACCTCGCGAAGCGCCCGCTGGCGGGCCGCGTCGTAGTCGAGCTCCGTGGAAAGCGGACGCCAGCCGAAGCCATCGAGCAGCGCGGCGACAAGCTGGTTGCGCACGCGATCGAACTCCGCGGGCGGCAGGTGCCGCATGACCAGGCCGCTCTCGTAGAGATCCTCGGCGCCGCACGCGGTCGACCAGGTGCCGAGCGTGACGATTTCCGGATCGGTGCTGGCGGGAAGATCGCCGGCTGCGATCGCATCGCGCACGATGCCGGTGAACACGCCAATCGACTCCCGATTGTAGTGCACGAACATCTCGCGCCAGCGCTCGGACGCGGCGGCCATGATCGCATCGGTCAGGGAAAAGCGAAACGGACGTGGATCGATCAGGTGCAGAATCTGATGGCCGAGGCCGGCGGCGGAGAAACGCTCGCGGGCGCGCCCGCGAAACAGTGCGCCGCGCGCAAAATAGTCCAGGTGCGCTGAAAAGCACTGCGCGTGGACGGCGACGAGCAGGTCTTCGCGGCAGGTGAAGTGATTGTAGAGCGTGCCTTTGGAGAAATCCACGCGCGCGAGCACGCGTTCCATCGTCAGCGCTTCGAAACCTTCACGGGCGATGATGTCCGAGGCGATCTCCAGGATGGCAGCCTCGCGCTCGGCGATCTGGGTCTGTTTACGGGACATTACGTGGGGAGAGTGAACAAGAAATGGGCTAATTTGTTATTGACGCAACGTCAAATATGACGATCCGTCAACCTTCCTGTGATAAGTCGGCACTCGGAGCGTGTTCTTGGGGGAACTCCCACGATTCACGCGCCAGAGTGACGAGGCGTCAGAAAATTCATGCAACCTCCTTGTCAAATCGGTGTTATGACCGTTGTACCCGTCATCCTGCGTGACGGGTCGAAGCACCCGTCGGCGTTGTGTGAATTCTGGCACGACGTCTGGCCGCTTGGCTGACGCCGCTCACGTTTCGCTTTTCCTGCCAAAGATCCATCCACGCGGTTCGCCGCCCTCCACCATGTTCAAGAAAATCGCCGTCTTCGCACTCGGCATCGTTGTCGCGCTGCCGATCGTCGGCTCGATCGCCGGCATCAAATTTCTGCAGATCCGCTCGCTCATGGCCATGGGCGAGCAGGCCGAACCGCCCGCCTTTGTGAGCCTTGGGGAGGTGCGGCAGGAGTCCTGGGAGAGTCTCATCGCCTCCGTGGGCACGGTGGCCGCTTATCAGGGCGTCACCGTGGCGGCCGAAGCCGACGGCACGGTACGCGAGATCCTTTTCGAACCCGGTTCGATGGCTGAGGCGGGACAGGTGCTGGTGCGCCTCGACACCGAGGTCGAGCAGGCGCAGCTCGCCGCCGCGCAGGCCGGTGCCGAACTGGCCCGGACCACCCTTGAGCGCACCCGCGAACTCTTCTCCAGCAACACGGTGTCCAAGGCCGACCTCGACGCCGCCGAGGCCACCGTAAAGCAGACTGAGGCCCAGGTGGAGAACCTCCGTGCCGTCATCACCAAGCGGACCGTGGTCGCGCCATTCGCCGGTCGACTCGGCATCCGTCAGATCAGTGTGGGGCAGTTTCTAAACAAGGGGGAGCAGGTGGTATCGCTCCAGGCGCTCGACCCGGTCTATGTGGAGTTTTCGCTGCCCCAGCAACGGCTGGGCGCGGTGGGCGACGGCATGATCGTGCGAGCCAAGGCCGACGCCTACCCGGACGATGTATTCGAGGGGCAGTTGACCGCCGTCAACCCGCAGGTCGATCCCGTCACCCGCAGCGTGCGCATGCAGGCCACGTTCAAGAATGCGAACGGCCATCTTCGGCCGGGCATGTTCGTGACCGTCGACGTGGTGCTCCCGAAGGCGGAGGACGTTCTGGCCATCCCGGAGACCGCGGTGGTGTATGCGCCGTATGGGAGCACCGTCTTCGTGGCCACGGAAGGCAAGGCTGGCTCGGACGGCAAGAAGCCGATGGTGGCTGAACTGCGCAACGTGCGGCTCGGCACGCGCCGCGGCGACTTCGTGGCTGTCGTGTCCGGGCTCAAGGCCGGCGAGCGCATTGTGACCAACGGCGGTCTCAAGCTCCGCCAGGGTGCGGTGATCCTGGAGAGCACGCTTGGGGTGACCGAGCCCAGGCTCAACCCGGACCTTCCGAACACCTGACGGGATTGGGGTAGCGGGTCGCGCGAAGCGAACACCGCGGCGGACGTCCGACTCATGCCGTACGGCTCCCGACTCCGCTCCCTGAACGCTGCCCTCCGACGCCCGACCTCCGATTTCTGGCCTCTTCCGCCTCCTCCATGAGAATCACCGACCTTTTCATCCGGCGACCCGTCCTGGCATTCGTCGTCAACCTCGTCATCATCGTCGCGGGTATCCAGGCGTATCGTACGCTCAATGTGCGGCAGTATCCGCGCAGTGAGAACGCCTCGATCACCGTCACAACCATCTACGTCGGCGCCGACGCCGACCTGGTGAAGGGCTTCATTACGGTACCGCTGGAGCGCGCCATCGCAGCGGCGGACGGAATCGATTATCTCTCCTCCTCGAGTTCGCTCGGTGTGTCGACGATCACGGCGCGCTTGAAGCTCAACTACGACTCCACCAAGGCGCTGGCGGAGATCAGCTCCAAGGTCGATCAGGTGCGCGGCGATCTCCCGCCCGAGGCGGAGGTGCCGATCATCAATATTGAGACGGCGGACAGCCAGTTCGCCTCCGCCTACTTCAGCTTCACCTCCGACACCTCCGAGGCCAACGAGATCACCGACTATCTCGTGCGCGTGGTGCAGCCGCGGCTGGCCGCGGTGGAGGGCGTACAGCGGGCCGACATCCTGGGCGGCCGCACGTTCGCGATGCGCATCTGGCTCGATCCGGCCCGCATGGCGGCGCTGAACATCAGCCCGGCGCAGGTCCGGCAGGCGCTGGGGGCGAACAACTACCTGTCCGCGGTCGGCTCCACGCGCGGCGCGCTGGTCCAGGTGCCGCTCACGGCCAACACCGACCTGAGCACGGTCGACGAGTTCAGGCAGCTCGTGATCCGCGAGAGCGGAGGCGCGTTTGTGCGGCTGGGTGACATCGCGGAGGTCGTCCTCGGCGCGGAAAACTACGACTCCGAGGTGCGTTTTTCCGGCGAGAAGGCGGTGTTCATGGGCCTCTGGGTGCTGCCCAACGCCAATTCGCTCGACGTGATCGCGCGCATCCGCGCCGAGGTGGAGTCGCTGCAGAAGGACCTGCCCAAGGGCATGACCGGCCGCATCGCGTATGATGCGACTGAATACATCAACGATGCGATCAACGAGGTCTACGAGACGCTGGGAGAGACGCTTCTCATCGTGGCGATCGTGATCTTCCTTTTCCTTGGCTCCGTGCGCTCGGTCCTCGTGCCGCTGGTGGCGATCCCGGTGTCGCTCATCGGGGCGCTGTTCCTGATGCAGGTCTTCGGGTTTACGCTCAACCTGCTCACGCTGCTCGCGATCGTGCTCTCGGTCGGTCTTGTGGTCGACGACGCCATCGTGGTCGTGGAGAACGTCGAGCGCCACCTGCGCGAGGGCCGCACGCCGCTCGACGCCGCCTATCTCGGCGCGCGCGAGCTGCTGGGCCCGATCATCGCGATGACGATCACGCTGGCGGCGGTCTATACGCCGATCGGCCTCTCCGGCGGCCTGACCGGCACGCTCTTCCGCGAGTTTGCCTTCACCCTCGCCGGCGCGGTCATGATCTCGGGCGTCGTCGCGTTGACCCTTTCGCCCGTCATGTCAGCCAAGCTGCTCAACGCCAAGGTCGAGCACGGCTGGCTGCCCGCGCACATCAATGCCGGCTTCGAGCGGCTCAAGGGCATCTACGGACGCGTGCTGGACACCACGTTGAAGTTCCGCCCCGCCGTCTACGGCGTCTGGTTTGTGTTGTTCCTCCTCGTCATGCCGCTCTACACGATGTCCAAGCGCGAGCTCGCGCCGACGGAGGACCAGGGCATCGTGTTCGGCATCGTCAGCACGCCGGCGAATTCGACCATCGACCAGGTGGTGCCCTACACCGAGGAGGTGAACCGGATCTTCGAGGAGACGCCGGAGTTTGCCTACTCCTTCCAGGTCACCAACCCGGGCTTCGGTTTTGCGGGCATGGTGGCCACGCCGTGGGGGGAGCGCACGCGTACGACCTCCGAGATCCACCAGGAACTCAGCGCGCGCCTCGCGACGATCCCGGGCGTGAACGTCTTTTCCACCGTGCCCGGCGCGCTTCCCGGCGGCAGCCAGTTCCCGGTCGAGTTCGTCATTGCCTCCACTGCCGACGAGCGCGAACTGATCGGTTTCGCCGAGCAGCTTCGCGTCGCGGCGATGAAGTCCGGCAGCTTCTACTTCACCGACGTCGACCTCAAATATGACATGCCGAAGGCGGAGATCGTGCTCGATCGCGACAAGGTCGCGGCGCTCGGTCTGAGCATGCAGGAGGTCGGCGCCGACCTCGGTGCGGCAGTGGGCGGCAACTACGTCAACCGCTTCTCGATCGACGGCCGCAGCTACAAGGTCATCCCGCAGATTGCGCGTTCGGAACGGCTCAATCCCGAACAGTTGGGCAACATCTACGTGACCGGCCCGAACGGTCAGCTCGTGCCGCTGAACACGATCGCCACGATTCGCGGCGAGGTGCAGCCGCGCTCCCTCAACCGGTTCCAGCAGCTCAATTCGGTGACGATCTCGGGCGTGGCGGGCGTGCCGCTCGACGATGCGCTGCGGTTGCTCGAGGACGAGGCCGCGCGCATCCTGCCCCAGGGCTACAAGATCGACTACACGGGCGAGTCCCGGCAGTTGCGCCTGGAGGGCGGCGATGCCCAGTTCGTCCAGATGATGACGCTCGCGCTCGTGCTCATCTTCCTGGTACTCGCGGCGCAGTTCAACAGCTTCCGCGACCCGTTCATCATCCTGCTGGGCTCTGTGCCGCTGGCGATGTTCGGCGCGCTCACCTTCACGTTCCTGAAATTCCCGGTTCCGGACATGCCGTTCTGGACCGACGGGTGGACCACGACCTTCAACATCTACGCGCAGATCGGACTGGTGACCCTGGTCGGCCTCGTCTCGAAAAACGGCATCCTGATCGTGGAATTCGCCAACGAGATGCAGCGGTCCGGCCTCGGCAAGGTGGCCGCCGTGCGGCAGGCGGCCCTCACCCGTCTGCGCCCGGTGCTCATGACCAGCGTGGCCACGGTGTGCGGCCACTTCCCGCTCACCCTCGTGACCGGTGCCGGCGCCGCCGCGCGCAATTCCATCGGTATCGTCATCGTCGCGGGCATGGCCCTGGGCACGGTGTTCACGTTGCTCGTGATCCCGGCCATCTATGTGCTGATCGCCAAGGAGCACACGGGCGAGCGTGACAACAAGGCGCCTGCCGAGGCTGCCAAACCACACGCAGCGCCCGCGCCCGCCAAGGCGCATGCGCCCGTCCCGGCCGGGGTTTCAGCCTCGTCGGCCAGAACCCGGCCCGTGTAAGGTGTCCCACCTGCTTCCGTATCCACCACCATGAAAGTCAAGGTCCTGTCATGCCTCGCGTTCCTTGTCGCTGCGTCGGGTCTCCCCGCTGCTGAGCAGCCCGCGACACTCACGCTCGAGCAGGCCATCGCTCTGGCGTTGCAGAACAACTACACCATCCGGCAGGCGCGCGCCCAGTACGAGGAGGCGACCGGTGTCGTGATGACGGCAAGGGCGGCCCAGCTGCCGACGGTGTCGCTCGATGCCGACTACACAAAGCTCGACAAAAACCTGCTGTTGACGCCGCAGGGCGAGCAGATCGGCCAGCCGGAGTCGTGGTCGGCTGGTGCGAATGCCTCGCAGATCGTCTTCGCCGGCGGTGGTATCCGCGCCGCCGTGCGGGCGAGCCGCTCGGCCGAGCAGGCCGCGATCGCCGCGTTCGAGTCCGCCGTGCAGACCTCGATCTACGAGGTGCGCACCCGCTACTATGTCGTCCTGCTCGCGCGCGAGCGGGTCGGCGTGCAGGAGCAATCCGTCAAGCTGCTCGAGGAGGAACTGGCCAACGCGCGCTCCCGCGTGCGTGCCGGCTCGGGCTCGCCCTTCGAGCAACTCCGGGCCGAGGTGGCTCTCGCCAATGGGCAGCCGCCGCTCATCCGGGCGCGCAACGACTACCGGCTCGCCGCCGTGGAACTCCTGCGCGTGATCGGACTTCCGATCGGCCTGTGGACAGCCGACAGCGTGACCGGCGAACTGCGCTTTCAGGAGCGCGAGTTCGACTACGAGGCGCTCCTTGCCTCCGCGTTGTCCGGACGGCCGGAGATCCGTCAACTCGAGCACCAGGTCGATGCGGCGGGGAGCAACATCACGACGGCTGCCGCCAACGGTCGGCCGAGCCTCGCCGTCTTCGGCGGCTATCAGGTGAAGAAATCGACCTTCACCGCGGAGTTTGGCGAGACGGTCGACGGGTGGAACGTCGGCGTGCAGGGCTCGTGGGCGATCTTCGACGGCCGCGAGACTCGCGGCCGCGTGCGTCAGGCGAGGTCGCGTCTGGAGCAGGCCCAGCTTGCGCTGGACGAGACGAGGCTCGGGATCGAGGCCGAGGTGCGCCAGGCGTTTTCCAGCTACACGGAGGCGGCTGAACTTGTGCGTGCCTCGCAACGCGTGGTCGAGCAGGCCGAGGAAAGCCTCCGTCTGGCCCGGTCCCGCTACGGTGCCGGCGCCGGCACCCAGTTGGACGTGCTTCAGACGCAGGTGGCGCTGACCGAGGCGCGGCTCAACGAGGCTCAGGCGCTCTACGAGGCCAACGTCGCGATGGCAGGCCTGGAGCGCGTCGCCGCGCTCGCCGGACTGCCCGCCGGCATCGAGCGGCCCGGCAAAGTCGTGGCGCCGGCAGACGCCCGCTGATCGCGGGTCGGGACCTCCCCGGGTGCCCGGGCGAGGAACGGCCCCGGCCCCGGATGCATTGCGTCCGGGATCCGGGTGTGTCAGGACCGGAAAACTCCCGTCATGCACATCCTGGCCGTCGAGGACGATCCCATCGCCCAAGTTGTCCTGAGTTCCGCGCTGACCGCGCTGGGGCACCGGGTCACCGTGGCCGCCGACGGCGAGGCTGCCTGGAAGGCGATGGGCGATCGCAGCCTGCGCGTCGTTGTATCAGACTGGCACCTACCCGGTCTGGACGGCCTCGACCTCTGCCGGCGCATTCGTCACGAGCGCGAGGACTACGTGAGTTTCATCCTCATCACGCAGCAGGGGGCGACCGACGCCAACCTCGAGGCGGCCTTCGGCGCGGGCGTGGACGATTTTCTCACCAAGCCCGTCTCCGTGCGCGACCTGCGCCTGCGGCTGCGCGTGGCCGAGCGTATCCTGGGCTTCACCACGGAGGTGAGGACGCTGCAGTCGTTCATTCCGATCTGCAGCTACTGCCACAAGGTGCGGAACGACGCGGCCTACTGGTCCGGCATCGAGAACTACCTGCGCGAGCACGCCGGGACGCGTTTCAGCCATGGCTGCTGCCCGGACTGCTACGAGTCGATCGTCAAGCCGCAGCTGCGCGAGTTCGGCATCGCCGAGTCGGACCTGCCCAAGGTGGACGAACCCGACGCGTAAGCCAACTCCGGGGCGGTTTGCGGCCGACGAGCAGGCGTTCGGCGGTGGCCGGGTTGGAGGCGCGTCGTGGCCAGTGCGGTGCGCTTGGTCTCAACGCAACGTAGCCCGGTTCTCCTGTCGTCGATGTGGACCCACGATTCCGCGCCCGAGGTGCGGGCTCCGTTTACGAAGAGCTCCCGAGGGACGGCGTCCCTGCGGGAAAATGGTCGGGGTGGCGAGATTCGAACTCGCGACCTCTACGTCCCGAACGTAGCGCTCTACCAGGCTAAGCTACACCCCGATGACCGGCGGCCCGAGGCCTTCGGCTTGATGAAGGGGCGAAGATTCCGGATCGGTCCGTGGCTTCGCAACAAAAATCACGGGGCTTTTTCAGCCCGGCGCGAGGGGGCCCGGGGACGTCGAGCGTTGGCGGGCGCGCGACCGATCGGCTGCGCTTTCGCCTCTCGCACGACCCATAACCCGCCCGTGTTGCCGTGTAGCGGCCGCGGCCCGCCCGCCGGACGACCACTCTGCTGTAACGACCGTTACACGGGAGTGGTCATGGCGGGCCTTCGATTGCGTGCACTGCCTGTGCGCGCCGGCGCTCGACTTCCAGCCCTGCGTCGCTTCGCTGCCGGTCGCCCTGCCGCCGCTGGGCGAGCGCGCCCTGCGGGAGGGCTTGTCCGGCGTTACTGCCGGCTCACCACCAGCCACTCGCGCAGCTGAGAGGACGAGACGAGCATCACTGACTGGCCGGGCTTCAGCACGACGTCGCCGACACATGCGTGGCCGCGGCCCGCTCGCCGGACGACCACTTCGCTGTAACGACCGTTACACGGGAGTGGTCGTGGCGGGACTTCGATCGCGTGCACGGCGCGTGCGCGCTGGCGCTCGACTTTCAGCCCGGTGTCGTTTCGCTGCTGTTGCCCGGCGGGCGCGGCGCGAGCGCGCCCTGCGGGAGGGCTTGTCCGGCGTTACTGCCGGCTCACCACCAGCCACTCGCGCAGCTGAGAGGACGAGACGAGCATCACTGACTGGCCCGGCTTCAGCACGACATCGCCCACATCGGTTTCGTGGACCACGACATCGCCGCCGGCGTCGACCGCCGACTTGATCACGAGCGCGCGTCCTTCCACGCCGCTCATCACGCTCGGCAGTTCCACGGTCACCTCGGCAGGGCAGCGGATCACGACGACTTCATCCTCGGGGAACACGCGCGCCAGTCCGGAGGCCTGGAGCACGCGCACCCGCCAACCTCGAGCGTCGCTGCGAAAGCCCTCGCGCGGACGCCGTCCCTCGCGCCGCTCGTCGCGGTCCAGGCCGGACTCACGCGGCTGCCCATCCGTCCAATCCATGTTTGGTTTCGGCAGCGGATCGGGTGCGGGCACGTTGTCGGCTCGCAGCCAGGGCGTTCCCAGAAGCATCAGTCCGGCCAGCATGAGAGAAGTGCGCATACGTGCTCCGTTTCGGCGGGAGGGGTTGTCTCCCGGCGCCGGACCCTAGTTGCCTCCAGATGGTGTCACAATCCCGAAGCCGCGGTGCGACCGGGCCGAAAGGACGGGGTGGAGCCGGGCGCGGCACGAAGCACGGCGCCTGCGACCGGGCGGAACCGTCAGCTCCCGGGCTTGATCGCCGGGATGGCCGCGAGTTCGGGCGGAAGCTGGTCGGCGGCGTAAGTCGGGAAACTCAGCTCGAGTAACGACACCGTCGGCACGTCGAAACGCGCCTGACCCGCGCTGCGGTCCACGAGCACGGCCACGGCCACGGCGTCGGCGCCGGCCTTGCGCACGATCTCCAGGCATTCCTGGACGCGACCGCCGCGCGTGATCACATCCTCGACCACGATCACCTTCTCGCCCGGGGTGAAGGTGAAACCCCGGCGCAGAACCAGCGCGTTGTTTTCCTTCTCGGCGAAGATGAAGCGCGCCTTCGCGCGGCGCGCGAACTCCTGGCCGATGACCAGGCCGCCCATCGCGGGGGCAAGCACGGTCGCGTAGCCGATGCCGGCGGCTGCGACCTTGGCGACCAGCAGTTCGCCGAGCCGCTCGACTTCCGGCATGTGCTGGCACACTTGCGCGCACTGGAAAAACTGACCGCTGTGCAAGCCCGAACGCAGGAGGAAATGCCCGGTGAGCAGGGCGCCCGTGCGTTTGAAGATCTCGAGAACCTCGGCGTCGGTAGGAGTCGGCATGGACGTAGCCATGGCCGCGAGGGTGGGTCGGGCGCCATCCGGGTGAAATCCTTTTTTGCCCCCGGCGCCGGATTTGGTAGTATCCCGGCCATGTTGCGCTCCCCGGAACTCGAAGACGAGCTGGGCGACGTGCTCGACAAGGCCATGAAAATCGCCGGCCTGCGCGAGCACGAACTCGCCGCGCGCGCCGGGGTGGAGGTGAATCGGATCAAGGACGTCCTGGACTACCGCTACGAGATCTCGGCGGCGGAGCTTTCGGCCCTCGCCCGCGTGCTCGGGCTCAACGACGCCGGATTGCATGCCCTTGCAGCGGAGCGCTATCCTGCTCCTGAGACCGGCGGGTTGCCGTTCTGCCTGCGCGTGTTGGCGATGCCCTACGGCGTGGGTGTGGTGAACGCCTACCTTGCCTCGATCTGCGGGGCGGAGGAGACGGTGCTGATCGACAGCGGTTGCTGTCCGCGCGCCCTCGGTCGCGTCTGGCCCGAGGACGTCGCGCGACTCGATGCGCACTTCGTCACGCACTGGGACCGCGACCATACCGGTGGCTGCCGCGAAACCATGCGGCGTTTCGATCTTCCGCATTGCCTCGGCCCGGGACCGGCCGACGAGGGCCGCCGCGTGCTCTGCGACGGCGACGTCCTCGAGATCGCCGGGCTGCACATCCGCGTGCTTTCCACGCCCGGGCATTGTCGGGAGCATTTCTGCTATCTCGTCGGACGTGCGGACCGGCCGGGAGGCCGCGAGGTCCTCTTTGGGGGCGATCTCTTCTTCTGCGGCTCGATCGGCGGTGGCTTCCACGATTCGGCCAGCGTGCTCCGGCATTCGCGCCGCCTCTGGCGCGAGCTGCCCGGCGAAACCGTCGTCGCACCCGGCCACGGGCCGCTCACCACGATCGCAAACGAGCGCGAGTTCAACCCGTTCAGCGATATCGCCTGAGCCGGCGCATCGCGGGCGCGTGGCCCGCGGGCGCGAGGGTCGTGGGGCCGTCGAGGCGTATCCACGAATCGAATGCAGGCGATGCATTGCCGCTCCGGCGGGGCAGAGGACCACTCGTTCGGGGGTGCTTCAAACCCGTGGTCTGGTTTGCCCTCCTGGGGCCTATCCGAGGCTTCAAAAGACACGCCTTAAGGCTGGCGGCCAACGCCGAAGGCTGAGGTGTCGCGGCTCGCGACTCCGGTGTCAGCGGCTCGTCCGCTTCGGTGCGTGCGACTCGACCGCGGCGAGGGCTTCGCGTGCGGCCCGGGCGTCTGCGGCAGCGCGGATGCGCTCTTCCACGGGGACAAGAAAGACCGATGAGCCCCGCATCACGCATCCGGGCCGGCCGCACACGCAGTCGGTCCTGAGCAGCAGGCACCACTCGTCGTCGGGCCGAAGGTGCGGGCAGGTGAAGGTCATCGCGCCGGCGATCATGGCCACGATTGCGGCAGCGCACAGCGCTTTTTCGCTGAACGCGGCAGTTGGACACAGCGATGGGGCAGGGGAGCTCCGGGTGCAGGAGCGACGCGACAGTCTGGGAGCTTCGCTGCCTCGCCTCGGAGATGATCGGGCGACCTGAGGACTGCGTCGGATGTGGAACAAGCGCTCCGCGAGTGGCTTCCGGAGACGCTGTGATCGTTGCGACGGGTTCGGTTCAGGTCTTTCGCGCTACTCGCCGCGGCGACTCCGGTCCGAACATGCCAGCAGCCCGGCTAATGGCGAACAGTAGGCCCGCGTGATTCCCGAAGGCGGGCGGATGCGCGCTGGACGGTCACCGGCGGGCCCGATGTCCTCGCGGCTTTTTCGTCCCGCCATGGCTCACGCTCAGAATTCCCACGCCAAGCTCTGCAATCCGGCCGTCGTCGGCCTCGCCGGTTTCGGACTCACCACGCTGGTCCTCCAGCTTCACAATCTGGGGCTCGTCGGCTGGGGTCCCGTGCTCTGGCTCGGCCTGGTATTCGGCGGTCTCGCACAGATGATCGCCGGTCTCCAGGAAATGAAGACGGGCAACAATTTCGGCTACTGCGCGTTCACCTCCTACGGCGCGTTCTGGATCGCGCTCTGCGGGATGAAGCTCGCGGGCAGCTTCGGCGTGTTCACGGCGACGGAGACCGACGTGGGCTGGTTCCTGGTGGCCTGGACGCTCTTCACCGTGATCCTGTGGATCGGCGCGCTTCGTATCCATGGCGCCATGGCACTGACATTCACCCTGCTGCTCGCGGGATTCGTGCTCCTCGATCTCGGGCATTTTGGGTTTCCCGTGCTGAACAAGGTCGCCGCCGTCGTGCTCATCGGCTGTGCGCTCAGCGCCTGGTACATGATGGCGCGCATCCTCCTCAACGAACTCTACGGCCGCGAGCTGCTCCCGGCCGGGCGTCCATGGGTGGGCGCGTCGGTGCCGCGGCGCGCGCAAGGTGCGGTGGCTTTTCCATCGCGGGCGCGCGGCTAGGATGGGCTGGACCTGATTCTCGCAACTGAATCAGGTCATAGAGGTCACCAGCCTCCGCCGAGATTCTGGCATCGGGTCGGCCCGCACCCTCCCGAAGCCCTACGGCGTGTTTTCTCGGATACGCCCCCTGGGTGGCGGAGTTCCCGCTCCGCCGCGCATGGGCAACGGGGAGGACGCTTGCCTTGCGACGATCGCGGCCGGGCAGGAGCCCAGCCCTGCATTTCCGCGGCTGGCCGATCGTTTTGCATCAGGCCTCGGGTTGGAATACACGCCCTCGTCCACGCCGCCGGTGTCGACGCGCATGCCTCGGGCATCGAGCCACGACCGTGAAGCCGGCGCCTCGGGCCAGGCGCCAACCGCCCGGCACGCGGCGGCCTGGCGCGATCAGCGGCGACCCGGCATCGCACTCACATTCACCGGCCCTGTGCGGCCATCGCCACGCCGCTGTCGGCCGGCACGAGGCGCACGATCTTGTCGGGTTCATTCAGCGCGACATACACGTAGCCATCGGGCCCGCTCTGCACGTCGCGCACGCGGCCGATCTTGCGGAAAAGGGTCTCCTGGCCCGTGACCCTGGTGCCCTCGATGCGGACGAGTTGCACCTGCTGCCCCGCCAGCGCGCCCACGAGCAACCCGCCGCGCCACGCGGGGAATGCTGTGCCTTCGTAGAAATCGAGCCCGCAGACGGCGATCGAGGGCGTCCAATGGATCACCGGCTGTTCCATGCCCTCCGCCTCGGTGCGGTCGGTGATCGGCGTGCCGTTGTAGTTGATCCCGTAGGTGATCACGGGCCAGCCGTAGTTGCGGCCTGGATGCACGAGGTTGAGCTCGTCGCCGCCGCGGGGACCGTGCTCCGTGGACCAGAGAAGACCGTCGGCGGGGTTGAAGTCCAGGCCCTGCGCATTGCGATGGCCGTAGCTCCAGATCGTCGGGAGAGCACCGGCCTGCCCGGCGAACGGGTTGTCCTTGGGGACGCGTCCGTCGTCGTGCAGCCGGTGGACCTTGCCGTTCGGCCGGTCGAGCAGCTGGGCCATGTCCTGGGCGCCGCGATCGCCAATGGTGAAGAAGAGATAGCCCTTCCCGTCGAAGGCGATGCGGCATCCCCAATGGTGGCTCGCGGGGCGGTGCGTGCCGGCGGGAGCACGATAGATGCGCTCCTCGTCGACCCAGCGGTTGTCGCGGATGCGGCCGCGGACGAGTGCGGTCATGCCGTCGCGACCCGAGCCGCCCTCGGCCTTTTCGCTGTAGGCGAGATAGATCCAGCCGTTGTCCTTGAAATCCGGATGCAGCGCGACCTCGAGCATGCCACCCTGGCCCGCCGGCATTACCGCGGGCACGCCCTGCACGGGCGGCCCGACGCGGCCCTGATCCACGATCCGCAGGCCGCCGGGCTTTTCCGTGACGAGCATGCGTCCGCCGGGCAGGAAAGCGATCGCCCACGGCGTATCGAGGCCCGTGGCGACGTCCTCGACGCGGAAGCGGTGTCCGCCAGCCTCGAAGATGCGATCCTGCGTCGCAGCCATGTCGGTCCCGCGCAGCGCCGCCGCGCTGCGGCGCTCGCGGATGAAGACGACCATGGCGCGGATCTGCGGTTCAGTGAGCGTGCCTTCCCACGCGGGCATGCCGGCGTCGGCCTCTCCCAGGCGGATGGTGCGCGCGAGTTCCGCGTCGCTGCCGCCGAAGATCCACTCGTCATCGAGCATCGAGGAAGTCATGCCGCCGGCGAGGTCGTCGCCATGGCAGGTGGCGCAGTTGGCCTGATAGGCTCCCGCGACATCCCAGCTCTGGGCGGCCAGGGGAGCGGCGGTGAGGAGGAGGAGAAAGAACGGGGGGATCGTGCGCGGAGACATGTCGTTGCGCACTGAGGGCAGAACCGAGGCAAAGGCAAACCCCCGGGCCGGCGGTCTTGCGCCGACACTAGAATGCAGCGTGGTGAACCTGCGCCGCAGACGGCGCGCGCGGCGGCGCGTTCACGCGCCGGGCGGCACGTCCACGGTCACGCGAAGCAGCCCGCGCCATTCGCCGGGGCGGTAGCCGGTGGCCTTGTCCTCGGTCGCACGCTGGGCGAGCAGGGTGCGCATGCGTGGCGAAAGCGAGGCCGGATCACCGTGGCAGGCGATGCAGGTCGGCAGCGCGGCGAGGGGGCGATACGCCCGCCATTCCTCCGATCCATCGGGAAAGGTGATGTGCTGCACAATCAGGTCAGCGGGTTTGGAAGCGGATCGGATGGTGCGCGCGACATCCTCCAGCACGGCCTGCTCGGCGTGGTCGGGATGATTGGCGGCATTGATCAGCCGCAGGCTCGTGAGCTTGAACGCCCGCACTTTCGGCATGCCCGGCACGACTTGTCCATCGGCCCCCACCGACTGCAGGTGGGCGAGCGCGAACGCCTCCTCGGGCGGGCCCTTCTTCAGCGCGGCGTTCATCTCGGTCACCAGCTTCTGGCCGAGGTAGCTTGTGGCGGGAAGCGCGGAGCGACGGGCGTCGGCAGCGCGCGGATCAGTGAGCGGATCGACGATTTCGATCCTGACGTCAGCCGCTGCCGGGGGCGTTGTCTCCGCGACAGCGTGCGGTACGAATGCTGCGATCGAGCCAAGGGCGAACGCAGCCGGGGCAAGGAGCGTTCTCATCGGAGTGGTGCCAACACCTACACCCGAATCGCGGTCGCGGCGAGCCGGAGGGAGCGTTTTCCTGGCATGCCGGAGCCGCCTCCCAGGCGGGCCCGCACGGAAGTCCCGTCAGCGCGGGGCCGACCCGGGTGCCGCCGACCGCAGCCAGCCATCGCTGAGGATGCGGCAGCGCAGGCCGCCACGGCCTTTCAGCCAGGACTCGGCTCCGGACCCGATGGCCTGGTCCATCCAGTAGCAGGGCCGGCATTCCTCCGTCCCGACCAGCTGCACGCCCTGCAACTCGAAGGTGACGCCGATGAGCGCGTTCAGGTCTGCGCCCTCGACGATGATGTTGCGCCGCAGACGCGCGGGCGAGGTGTTGCCACCGCCATGGACGGCGCACAGCTCGCGGTAGACCTCCCAGGAGAAGAGCGTGAGCTGGCCTTTGTAGTCGGTCTTAAACCCAAAGAACCGGTCACCCCGCAAGCCCTGTCCCGCGAGGCATTCGACCGCAGGGACCTCGACCATCGGATGTTTTCCGGCCGCCCGGCCATGGTGCCCGAAGAAATTGTGCCCGGGCGAAATGAAGATGTGGCGGATATGCACGGGCACGCCGGTTTCTTTCCCGGGAGATTGATCCAGCGCAAGACCGGGTTCGCTTTCAGGATGAAGGCGTGACCATGAATCGCGACAACGGGACCCGGCTCCGTCCATGCTCATCCCGACCAAACACGCCATGAAGCCGCTTCTTCTCCTGGCCGCCTCGCTCATCGCCTTCTCGCCGCCCGTCGCCGCACAGCCGGCGACCGCCCCGACCGCACCTGCCGCTGCAGGCGACGAGAGCGACTGGCTCGCGGCGCTCCGCTCAGGAAAACTCTCGCTCCATCTTCGGGCGCGCTGGGAGCACGCCGATCAGGACGGCCTGCGCGCATCCGACGCGCTCACGTTGCGCACGCGCCTCGGCTACACCACGGCGCCTTTCCAGGGGTTCACCCTTTCGGGCGAGTTTGAGGATGTGACCGCCCTCGACGACAACGCCTACAATCAGGCCGGGCTCAATCCCGGCGGGGCCGGCAGGACCGTCATCGCCGATCCGGAGACCACTGAGGTCAATCAAGTCTGGCTCGGCTACACCGTGGACAACATCGCGCTCAAGCTCGGCCGCCAGCGCCTCGTGTTCGACAACCACCGCTTCGTCGGCGACGTCGGCTGGCGCCAGAACATGCAGACCTTCGACGCCGTCAGCGTGCAGGACAGGACGCTCGGCAAGCTCACACTGAACTATGCCTACCTCTGGCGGATCAACCGCGTCTTCGGCCGCGAGCATCCGCAGGGGCGGTGGGATTCGGATTCGCACCTGATCAACGCGAGTTACGCGGGCCTGCCGGTCGGAACGCTCACCGGGTATGCCTACCTGCTCGATTTCGACGATGCGGCGGAGAACAGCTCGGCGACGTTTGGCCTGAGCCTGGCGGGCTCACGCGAGTCCGGCGGCGGATTCACGATGTCCTACCGGGCCGAATACGCCACGCAGTCCGATTACGGCTCGAACCTCCGGGACTATCGCGCCGACTATCTGCTGGGGGAAGTCGGCGCCGGCACCGAGATGCTGGGCGGCGCGATCGGCTACGAAGTGCTCGGTACGGACGACGGTTTCGGCCTGCGCACGCCCCTGGCCACGCAGCATGCGTTCAACGGCTGGGGCGATCTCTTCCTCACCACGCCCGGCGATGGACTGCGCGATTTCTATCTCAAGGCCACGGCGACGTTCCCCCGGGGCTGGTCGGCCGCCGCCTTCTTCCACCGGTTCGAGTCGGATCGCGGCCGCGACCTCGGGGACGAATGGGACCTCCTCGTCAGCTGGAAGATCAACAAGCAGTTCACCGCCCTGGCGAAGGCCGCGGTCTTCGAGAGCGACTCCACGCTGCCGGACGTCACCAAATTCTGGGCACAGGTGGAGTTTGCGTTCTGAACCGGGCCGGCCGCCGCGTTTGGCAGAAGACGGCTTGAGGCTATCCGGAGACCGGTTTCGAGGTAGGGCGAGGCCTCAGGCCGAGCCGCGGATCACCGAAGCCCGTTCGTCCTGTCTGCAGGGCATCACCAGCGAGTTTCCAGGTTTCCGGATCGCCTCCAGGGGTGGACGGGATGGCGAGTAGCTGCATGGGCCGGATGGCTGTTGCGAGCCGCGCCGGCCGGCTACGTCGGCGCGCGCGCCAGCGTGACCGCGCAGGCCTTGTAGCTGGGCTGGCGCGAGTGCGGGTCGAAGGCCGGCAGGGTGAGCTTGTTGATGCCATCGAAATGCATCGGTACGAAGAGCTGCCCGCGCGCGACGGTGCTCGTGTGCAGCGCGCGGGCGCGGAACTCGCCGCGACGCGAGCGCAGCACGACCGCCGCACCGTCGCCGATGGCCAGGAGGGCTGCATCCTCGGGGTTGACCTCGACGTAGGCGAATCGCGGCGCGAGCCTGCGCAACACCTCGCTCTTGTTGGTGCGCGTGCCGGTGTGCCACTGCGCGGAGGAACCGCGCCCCGTGTTAAGCCAGAACGGATACGCATCATCCGGAACCTCCGGGGGCGGCCGCGGCGCATCGAAGATGATCCGTGCCCGCCCGTCGGGAGTGAAGAACCGGCCGTCCGCGAAGAGGCGCCGCTCGGAAGATGACGAGTGACGCGTTACGCGTGACGCGTGGGAGTCGGAACGCCGGGCCAGTTCGCCCAGTTCGTTTGCTCCCTTCGTCATACTACCCTCTGCATTCGCCACGTCCGCAAACGGCCACTGAATGCCGCCGGCCGCGTCGAGGTGGGCGTAGTCGCGGATTCCCGTGATGTCGCACGGGCGTCCGCGGGAAAGCTCGCGCATCAGACGAAATACCGCCTCGGGCGAGGACCACCGCTCGAAAAGCGCGCCGCAGCCCCATGCCTGGGCGATGAGTTGAAAGATGGCGAAGTCGCTCAACGCCTGGCCCGGCGGGCGCGCGACCTTCCGCGTCACGCCCACGCGTCGCTCGGAGTTGATGAACGTCCCCTCCTTCTCACCCCAGCCGGCGGCGGGCAGGAGCAGGTCCGCGCTGCGGGCAGTCTCGGTCGTCGTGTACATGTCCTGCACGACCAGGAACTCCAGCCGGTCGCGCAGCGCCTTGAAGCGCCCATGATCGATCCAGGAGTGTGCCGGGTTCGTCGCGATCACCCAGAGGCCACGGATCGTGCCGCTCTCGATTCCGTCGATGATCTGATCGTAGGCCAGGGACGGCGCGCGCGGGATCACCGCCTCCGGGATCCCGAGGATCGCGGCCACATCGGCCCGGTGTGCCGGGTCCGAGAAGTCGCGGCCGCCGAAGAGCGACGTCACATTGGCGAACAGACGCGAGCCCATGGCGTTGCACTGGCCCGTGATCGAGTTCGCACCCGTCCCGGGGCGGCCGATATTGCCAGTGATCAGCGCGATGTTGATCAGCGCCTGGGCGACGCGGGTCGACTCATGGCCCTGATTCACGCCCATCGTCCACCACAATGACACGGCGCGGCCGTCGGCGATGGTCGCGGCCAGCCGGTGTATCTCGTCAGCGGGTACGCCACAGTGGGGCGCGCATGCTTCGGGGGTGAACGCCTCCAGGAACTTGCGGAACAAGTGAAACCCGGTCGTGTGATTCTCGACAAAACCACGGTCCACCGCCCCGCGGGCGATCAGGGCGTGCGCGATTCCGTGGAGGAGCCAGAGGTCGCCCTTGGGTGAAATTGCCACGTGGTCCGTGGCGCACATCGCGGTCTCGGTGCGGCGCGGATCCACGACGATGATCCGGGGATTGTTCCGGTTGCGCATGACCCGCTGCCACATGATCGGGTGGGCGATGGCGGGATTCGCACCGACGAACACCAGCACGTCGCTGTGCTCGAAGTCCGCATACGTGTAGGGCGGCGCGTCGAATCCGAAGGACTGCTTGTAGGCGACGTGGGCGGTGGCCATGCACTGGCGCGTGTTGCTGTCGCCGTGCAGCCCGCCCATGCCGAACTTGAAGAGCGCGCCGAGCAGCATCATGTCCTCGGTGGGGATCTGCCCGGTCGACAGGAACGCGATGCCGTGGCGCCCATGCCGCGCCTGCACGTGCTTCATGCGCGCGACGAAGGTCTGCAGGGCGGTGGGCCAGTCGACCGGCTCGAGCGCGCCGCTGGCGGGATTGCGCAGGAGCGGTGTGGTTGCACGGTCCGGCGCCGACAAGGGGGTGAGCGCTTCCCAGCCCTTCGGGCAGGCCATCCCGAGGTTGACGGGGTAGTCGTTCTGCGGCGACAGGTTGATTGCGGATCCGTCGGCGTCGAGATGCACGGTCAGGCTGCACCCCGTGGCGCAAAAGCCACAGACGCTGCGCGTGATCGCACGTGGCGCGAGCCGCGACGGAACCCGTCCCAGCCCGAACTCGGCGGGGCGCTGCACGAGTTCGCTCGTCATCGGACCCGTGTGGGCGCGCAGGAGATTCGTGAGCGTGGCTGTGGTCATGGGCGTTTGGCTTTGATCGACTGAGGACACGGAAGGCACAGGGGCCGGGGAGTGGAGGCTATCCGAGCGCCGATTACGGGCAGGGCGAGTCCTCTGGCCGAGCCGAGCTTCAACCTGGACATTCGCCCTGCGTGCGGAGGATCGCCGGCGAGTTTCCAGGGTTCCGGAGAGCCTCGAGGCGGATCGGTCCAATGGTTTTCTTTCTGCACGCAGTTCCTTGGTGGTTTGTTCCAGGTCTTCATCATCAGCCGGGTATCCCCGGCATCGCCGGTGCGTCGACCGCGCGGAAATAGAGGGCGCGTTCCGTCAGTTCACCGAGCAGGACGAAAGCCAGAGCCAACGGAAGGGAGAGGGGGAAAAGCGCAGCGGCCGCGATTCCGAGCGCGAAGCGCGCGCGTGAAAGGGTGCGCAGCGGTCCGCGCTGCAAACGCGCGGAAGTCGAGGAGCCGAGATGGGAGAGCGCCTCGCCGATGAGCTTGAGCCCGAGCACGGCCGAAGCGGCCCAGGGAGCGGTCCAGGCCAGCGCGAACACGAGCACCGTGCCGCCCATGCGCAGGGCTGTATTCGCCGGACGCCAGAAGCGCCGCCGCGTATCGATGTAGATCATCATGGAGCAGACGACGGAGAGGGCGCCGGTCGCCGCGGCGACCTGAGCCGCGTGAGGCAGGAACCACGCGTCGACGGACAACCACGCGGCCCCGGCCGCGACCAGCAGCGGCGGCAGGTACGCACCGAAGAGCACGGCCTCGCGTGAAAGCCAGGATCGCCGAAGACCGAGAAACACGCGCCACGCGCGGAGGGGCTGGCCGAGATGGGCGACGCTGGCGGCGATCCCGAGCAGGCCGGAAGCGGCGCCAAGCAGCAGCGCAGCCCGGCCGGCACCGGCGACATGCGCGAGCACCGCGCCAACACTCGCCTGCGTGAGCACCAGCATGATCACGAGAGGCGGATGGGCGGGTTGCACGCGCAGCGCGGATGCATCGGCGGCGCGCAGGTCCTGCGGCATCCGCCGTGCGGTGACATACCGCGTGGTCGGACGCGTGTAGCCGGGGCCGGGGAGGACCGGCAGAAACATCACCGCAGCGTCAGTCGCGATGGCGCCCACCGAGCGGGCATCCTCGG
Source organism: Verrucomicrobiota bacterium (assembly GCA_023399155.1). Classification (GTDB taxonomy): domain Bacteria; phylum Verrucomicrobiota; class Verrucomicrobiia; order Opitutales; family Opitutaceae; genus JAEWQP01. Next base: position 451,239 of record JAEWQP010000022.1, read on the forward strand.
GCGCAGCCGCCGCCGGTGCGCGGCGCCCGGGTGACGTGGTGACTGTGGTGATACGGATGGCGTGTGTCGGGCAGGCCTGCACGCATGCGGGGGCCTCGCCGGCCGAAAGTCGCCCGTGGCACATGTCGCATTTGCGCACGATGCCGAGGCGCCTGGAAAACTTGGGAACGTCGTAGGGACACTTCAGGATACAGTAGCTGCACCCGATGCACTGGTCATCGAGATGCCGCACGATGCCGGTGACCGGATCCTTCTCGTAGGCCAGAACCGGACAGCCGTTCATGCAGGCCGGATCCTCGCAGTGATGACAGGCGCTCGTGATCGTCTGCTGGAAAGGGGACGCAGAGTCGCCGCCGAGCACGAGGCCGACGCCGCGCCACGTCTCGTCCTCGTCCAGGCCGTTGAGCGAATGGCAGCCGGCCACGCACGCCTTGCAGCCGGAGCAGGCATCGAGGTCGACCTCGAACGCATACTGTTCCCCTTCGACGGGCGCGCTGAGGGGGATCAGGCTGCTGTGGCGTGACGCCGTGGATACGGCATCGTCCGAAAGGAGGGAGGCAAAGTGTGCCACGGGCGTTTGCAGGCGCCCCTGCTCGGCGAGCACCTCGTCGAGAAAAGCCTGCAGGGACGGCGGGTGGCGTGGTGCCGTGCCCGGCGGCGGGAGCGGGGCGACGTTCGTCGCGCCTTCCGGCTCAGTAGACGTCGCGGGCATAACGCTTGGTGGCACGCAGGCGGTTTACGTACTCGGCGGCGCCGTCGGTGGTCTTTCCTCCCGCCTGTTCGACGACCTGGTGCAGCGCGGCGTCGACGTCCTTCGCCATCCGGCTCGCATCACCGCAGACGTAGAAGCAGGCGCCGTCCTCGAGCCACTGATACAATTCGCGGGCATGCTCGAGCATGCGATGCTGCACATAGATCTTGGCCGCAAGATCGCGCGACCACGCGAGATCGAGGCGCGTCAGCGTGCCTCCGGCCTGCATGGCGGCAAGCTCCTCGCGATAGAGAAAATCCGAGGCCTCGTGCTGGTCGCCGAAGAAGAGCCAGTTGCGTCCCCGCGCTCCGGTCGCGAGGCGTTCCTGCAGGAAGGCGCGAAAGGGCGCGATGCCGGTGCCGGGCCCGATCATGATCATCGGGGTGGCACCGTCCGGCGGCGGTCGAAAGGCCCGGTTTGCGTGGACGAAGACGGGAACCGTTCCCAAAGCGGCTCCGCGATCCGGAAGGAACGTCGAGCACACTCCCTTGCGCGCACGGCCGGCGACCTCGTAGCGAACGGCACCGACGGTGAGGTGCACCTCGCCGGGGTGAGCCTTCGGGGACGACGAGATCGAGTAGAGTCGCGGCTGGAGACGCCTAAGCCGCGAGACGAAGTCCGCCGGCTTGAGGGCGATGCCTCCGCGCGCCGCGAGCACATCGATCACGTGATGATGAACCGTTGTGGGCGATTCGGTCGCGGCGAGCAGCTCCGGCGTCGGTTTGCCCAGATCATAGAACTCCGTCAGTGCGCGTCGCAGTGGCAGGTCGTCTCCACTCACCGGCGACGAGACGGCCTCTTCGCCATCGCAGCCCAGGGCGGCGAGCACCTCGGTGACGAGTTCCGGACAGTTGTGCGGATAGACGCCAAGGGCATCGCCCGCCTCGTAGGCGAGGCCCGAGCCCTCGAGCGAGAATTCGACATGGTTGACCTCCTTCGCCGACGCCGGTTCGTTGAGTCGGCGCACAGCCTTCAGTGGGGCGGGGAAGGGGTTGCTTCGGGAGTGACGGGACGCCTCCTCCCCGGAGGCTGCCTCCGCCGCGATCACGACGCGTGCGCCCTCGATCGCGACGGAAGCTGATCTGCTCTGGAGTCCGTCGAGCGCCGCCGAGATCCAGGAGGAAAAGGCCGAGTCGGCATCGAGATCGCAGTCGACGCGGGGCGCGACGCGGGTGGCGCCGAGTTTCTCCAGGTAGGCATCGATGTCGCGACCGCACCGGCAGAAATGGGTGTAGTTGGAATCCCCTAACGCACAGACGCTGAAGCGGACGGACGCGAGCGACATGGCGCTTTCCGCGCGCAGCGCGGCGTGGAGGACCCGGGCATTGTCCGGTGGCTCGCCGTCACCGTAGGTGCTCGCGATCACGAGCACATTGCGTTCGCTGGCCAGCCGGGCGAGATCGACCTGGGCCATGTCCAGAACCGTCGCGGCGAACCCGCGTTTGCCCGCCTCGCGCGCGGCGCGCTTGGCCAGACCCTCGGACGTTCCTGTCTGGGATCCCCAGAGGATCGCGAGCGGTGTGAGCGGCTGCGGCGCCGCGGGTGGTGATGTGTCGCCGGATCCGGGCGCCGGCTGCCGCGTGAAGATGCCGGCGAGAAATCCATTGAGCCAGGCGCGCTGTTCGGTTGTGAACGGAGCCGAGTCGGGAATGAACGGTACGGAATGCATGTGGATTCAGTGAGTAGGGCGAACCCGCTGGGTGAGCCGGGGCCCGGCCGGAGGCCTCGCCCTACCGCCTCTAGGCGGACAGTTTCTCCTGGAGTTGCCCCACCGTGTGGCGACGCGCCCATTGCGCGAAGGTCTCATTGCCGCGGGCGCCGGCGGCGAAGGCGGCCAGCAGCTTGTCGACCGTGGCGTTGACCTCGGTGGCACGCACACCGCGAAGGATCTCCAGCGCGACACCCTGTTCGTGGTCCATGCCGCCGCCGACCACCATGTGGTACCCTTCGGAGCCGTCCGGCAGCTTCGCGCCGATGAAGCCGATGTCGCCGCAATAGTGCTGCGCGCAGGAATGCGGACAGCCGGTGAAGTGGATGTTCACGGGGGCGGTGAGCTCGGGGAATCGCGTCTGGAGGTGTTTGAACAACAGCAGCGCATGACCCTTCGTATCGCTCGCCGCGTACTTGCAGCCCTTGCTGCCAGTGCAGGCCACGATGCCTCCGGCCGCGGCGGAGGTTTCGGTGAAGAATCCCAGGCGGTGGGCCGCCCGCCGCACCGTCTCGGCGAACGCGTCGGGGATGTGCGGCAAGATCACCGTCTGCCAGACGGTCAGTCGAAGCTCGCCCGTGCCGTAGGTCTCGGCCAGGTGGGCCAGGCCGTGCATCTGCTTGGCGGTGAGGCGCCCGACCGGGACGCCCACGCCGACGGAATTGCGTCCGCGCTGGGCCTGGCGGCGGATGCCGAGCCAGCCGTGTTTCTCGACCGGGCGGCGCGGTTCGCAACCCTCGAGCGAAAGGCGGGTGAGCGGGAAGGCGAGGCGCTTCCCGGATTCCTCGATGAAGCGCGCGTCGCCCCAGCGCTCGAGCAGGTATTTCAGGCGGGCCCTCTTCCGGTTCGTGCGGTCGCCGTTCTCGGAGAACACGCGTATCATCGCGGCGGCTACGGCGACCGCCTCCGACGGCCTGATCAGCACGCCCGTGTCGCGGGCGAAATCGCGGTGGCCGGTGATGCCGCCGAGCTGCACCCGGAAGTAGATGCCGGGCTCGGGCGCGCCCGGCGGCCTTGACTCGAGCGCCGCGAGCGAGCGGTCCGTGATGCGGACGGCGACAAAGGCGATGTCGTTCGTGTCGGCGGCGGCGGAAACCGAGCCGCCGCTGTCGAAGGCGACGTTGAACTTGCGCGGCAGGCCATAGAGGTCGCGATGGTTGAGGATGTAGTGGTGAACCGCCTTAGCGTAGGGCCGGACGTCGAGCAGCTCGTCGGGGTCGAACCCGCTCGTGGGCGTGGCCGTGATGTTGCGGACGTTATCCGCCCCGGCCCCCCGCGAGGTCAGGCCGAGTTCCTGCAGGCGCGTGAGCACCTTCACGATGCTGGCAGGCTTGAACTCGCGGATCTGGAGATTGCCGCGCGTCGTCACGTGCGCGTATCCGCCACCCAACTCCGCCGCCATGTCGGCGAGCCCGTGCAACTGGTGGGCGCTGATCTCGCAGGCCGGCAGGCGCAGGCGAAGCATGAAGCTGTCCTGGGCGGGTGCGACGTGGAAGAGCCCGTGCGTCTTGAACCGGTAGGTGTTCTCCGGATCCGGCCTGCGGTTCCCCTCGGCGTGGGCGAGCAGGCGCTCCCAGGCGTCGAGGGGGTTTTCATCGAGCTTCCAGCGCTCCTCCCGGCACAGCTCGGAAAGGGGCGTGCCGTGCGCAACCGGCTCGGCAGGCGGAGCGGCTAGGTTGCCGCCCACAGCGCCGGCGGGATCGGCGGTGAACGTCCCGGCCGTTGTCACTCCGGCGAACGGCAACTGCCCGGACGCGGCCACGCCTGCCATGAATCCCTGGAGGTACTCCTTCTGGACGGCGGTGAACGGTGATGAGGCGGCGGGCGTATCGATGAGTTCGGGCACGCCCGCGTTTCAGCAACGGCGATGCCAGTGCCGGCCGCTCGTGTATCGAGACCGTGAATAGTTTCGCGCGCAACCAGCAACGACGCTCATGGAAGCGCCAAGCGCCAGATAAGAAACGCGTTGAGCAGCGCGAGCGCGAGGCACAGCAGCTTGTAGAAGAGGACCGGGTCGCGCTCGAGCAGCGGGGCGCCGGCGTGGTAGAAGGGTTTCACCTGCGCGGGATGCTCAAGATCGAACAGCATCTCGGAATAGGCCTCGTAGCGCCGGGCAGGATCGACCGAGAGCGCGCGAAGGATGATCGCCTCCAGCCAGCCGGGAACCGCGGGATTGACCCGTGAGGGTTGTCTTGGCGCGCGATCGAAGCGCGGGGTCTGAAAGCGTTCGATCTCGCCATAGGGCAGTGTGCCGGTGAGCCCCTCGTAGAGCGTGACGCCGATGGCAAACAGCTCGGTGCGCTCCGCTGCCGGCGCCCCGCGAAACCGTTCCGGAGCGAGGTAGCTCGGGGTGCCGGCGCGCGTGGTATCCGAAAAAACCTCACCCGCGCTCCCCAGGTCCAGGAGCTTGAACGACGTCGACCCGCGGGCTCCGCGGCGCTCGACGAGGATATTGTCGGGCTTGATGTCGCCGTGGACAAGGTCGTGCCGGACCAGGTATTGCCCGGCGCGGAGGAGGAACGCGGCGAGCGCGATCGTATCCTCCACGGACAACGGTGTGGAGCGCATCACGTCGCGCAGGGTCGGCGCGTCGATGAAATCCATCGCATAATAGCGGAGCGAACCGCCCTGCGGTATCCAGGATCGTACGATGTCGGGGGAGTCCAGCCGGCTCGCCTGCCATGCCTCCCGCACGAACGCATCCCGGCGGGTCTCGTCGTCGCGCGCCTCGAGCGGCAGGAACTTCGCCACGATTCGCGCACCGTCGGCGCGACGCGCCTCCCAGACGCGATCGCCCGCTTGTAGGGAGCGAACGAGTACGAGGTCGTCAATCGCGCTCCCGGCGCGGACTTCCTCGAGCACCTCGATCGGGCGGTCGACCGCGGTGGTCGGGCGCCCCGGCTCGAGCACATCCAGAACGATTGCGCTGGCGTCGTCGGCCAGCTCCGGCTGCTCGCGCGCGGCCTCGATGGCCGCGGTGACGACCGTGCGTGCCGTCGCATGCCGCTCCATGAGCGGACCGAGTGCGGCTGGAGGCAGCACCCGGCTCACCCCGTCGCTGCAGAGCAGCACCACATCGCCGGCCATCAGGGGCATCTCGAAGGTGTGGGGTTCGAGTTCGGCCGAGGCGCCCATGGCGCGCGTGAGGACATGGCTCATGCCGGGCTCGGCGACGACGTGATCCTCGGAGAGCTGCAGCGGTGCGCCGTTGCGGCGAACGAGCACGGGCGAGTCGCCGACATTGAGCAGCGTGAGCATCCCCCGCTCGAGCGCGACGACGCTGAGGGTGCACATCAATTCCGGCGCGCCGTGCTGCACCTGGGATTCCAGGTAGAACTGCCGGTTGATGCGCGCGGCGAACTCCGACAGGGCGCGTCGGGCGCTCCAGCTCTGCGGACGGGTGAGAAAATAGTCCGTGATCATGTCGACCGCGCGTCGCGCGGCCTCGCCGCCCAGTCGCGCGCTGCCCATGCCGTCGGCCAGGGCGGCGATCACGCAGCCGTCGCGCTCCTGCACGCGCCAGGCATCCTCGATGCCGCGCTTGGCGGAGCGCGGCATCCCGTGGCTCGAAACATGGACCTTCATCGCAGCAGGGGACCCGGCCGGCATGGGTGCCAGCGATGGCCCGTCGATCGTGGCCTGTCGAGGTGCCTTTGCCGCGCGACGGGTCCGGATAGCATCTCCGGCGGGTTATCAAACCCTCTCATAGGCCTGGTGGAACAGCGGAGCTCGCGCTCCGCCGCGCATACGCCACGGTGGGCGCCTGCCTTGAGAAGATCGAGGCCGGTCGAGAAAGGAGAAGAGCAAGAGAGCAAGAGAACGAGAACGATACCGACCCGGGGGCATTCTTCATTCACCATTCTGCCTTCGGCATTCGCCGCCTGGCGCGGCGGCGCGGCGGGTCGATCGCTTTGAACCAGACCACAGGGTGGAAAAACACGCCCTAGATCCGTGCGGCGGCGACGGCACCCCAGGTCGTGCGCCAACGGGTCTTCACCAGGCGCAGGCCGGCGAGCGCGACGAGGCAGAGGCCCGCGAAGGCGAGGATGCCGGTGAGGTAACTGCCGGTGTGCGCCTTGGATGAACCGAACAGCATGCCGAGTATGAATCCTCCGATGCCACCACCGCAGCCGACCAGGCCCGTCATCACGCTGATGTCGCGGGCAAAGCGCTGCGGCAGCAGCTGGAAGACGGAGCCGTTGCACATGCCGAACGCACCGGAGGCGACGAAGAACGCCGCCCCGCAGATCCAGAGATTGTGCGCGAGCGCCGCGACAACCATGGCGCACCCAGCCACGCTGTAGAAGATACCCAGCGAGCGGATACCACCGAACCGGTCGGCAAGCGCGCCTCCCGCGGGGCGGCCGATCGCCCCGATCAGGGTGCAGAACGCGGCGACCTCCCCGGCATGAACCGGCGAGAGCCCGAACTCGTCGCGAAAGTAGATCGCGAACGCCGTGGCCAGGCCGACGAAGCCGCCGAAGCTGATCGTGTAGAAGAAGCAGAACCAGTGGGCGTCGCGCTCCTTGAGGAGCTGCAGGTAGTCGCCGAGTTTCTTGCGTTTGAACTCCCCCGGCGGCTCCTTTGAGAACAGGACGTAAAGCACGAACGCGAGGGCCAGCGGCAGGAGTGCCGCGCCGAACACGGACTGCCAGCCCCATGCTTGCGCGATGCGCGGGGCGGCGAGGTGGTCGATCACCACGCCGATATTGCCAGCGCCGGCGAGACCGAGCACGACGCCCTGCATGTGTGGGGGATACCAGCGTCCGGACTGGGGCAGCGCGACGGCAAAGCTGGCGCCAGCCACGCCCAGCACCACGCCCAGGGCGAGCGCCTGGCCGAGCGAGGAAAGCCCGACGCGCCAGGCCACCGCGAGTCCGGCCATGACCACGAGCTGGGCGAGGATGCCTGTCGTCTTCGTGCCGATACGATCGACCATCAAGCTGAGCACGATGCGCAGAAACGCGCCGGAGAGGATGGGCGTGGATACCATCAGGAACTTCTCCTGAGCGTCGAGCCCGAGGGCCGGCGCGATCATCGCACCGAGCGCACCGAGCAGCGTCCACACCATGAAGCTGACGTCGAAGTAGAGAAACGACGTCAGGAGCGTGGGCCAGTGGCCGGATTTCCTAAGTTGTACTAAGTTCATGGATGCGTATGGACCTGAGCAGTGTCCGTTCCCCGGGATCCCGTGGATGCAAGATCAAGGCGAATTGTGTGCGCCGGAATGATGAGGCGCATTCATGCGGCGGCGGCACGGACAGCGTTCATGCGGTCTGGAGGTGGGTGAGCGCGTGGCGGTAGATGTCCTCGCGGAAAAGCCGGCGTGCGAGGTCCGCGTTGTCACCGGGCTTGGCGGGCACCAGGCCGGAGGCGACCATGCGACGGATGAGCGCCATGCCGCGCTCGGATGACGGGACGTTCGTGTCGGCGCGTGCGAAACGGATGAAATCGGTCGCGGACTCCTGCCGGCCGCTGCCGCAGTCGAACGGGCCGACGAGCGCGGACGCGAGCACCGCTTCGGGCACGTTCAGGTACTCGGGGCGTGCCAGAAGCGGCACGAGCTCGGCGCGATTCTGCGATTCGTCGCACCAGGCGCAGGCCTCGATCAACGCCGAGACGAGGGCGATGTGTTCGTCGCGCCGCGCGGCCGCGAAGCGCGTCGATGCCAGCAGGACTTTCTCCATCGAGGCGGGTTCATCCTGTGCGCTGGACGCGACCACGACGCCAACGCCCTCGCGCACGCAGAGCGAGTTCCACGGCTCGCCCGCACAGAAACCGTCGATCGTGCCGGCGGCGAGGTTGCGGAACATCTGCGCAGGTGGGACCACCACGACGCGCACATCGCGGTCGGGTTCCACGCCACCGGCCTGCAACCATTCGCGCAGCATCAGGTGATGCGACGACCAGGGGAAAACCACGCCGAACGTGAGCCTGCGTTCGCCGTGGCGGAGCCGGACCTCGGTGCGGAGCGCGGCCGCATCGTGCGCGCCGGCGTCCCAGAGCGAGCGGCTGAGCGTGATGGCGTTGCCATTCTCGCTGAGCACACAGGCAGTCATCACGTCCGAAGCCGGGCAGCCGAGTCCAAGTTGTGTGGCCACGAGCATCCCGGCGAGTCCGTGGGCGACATCGAGCTCGCCGTAGATCACCTTGTCGCGGAGCGTTGCCCAGCCGACCTCGCGGTGCAGCGTCACCTGGAGTCCACGGCGGGCGAAGTGGCCGTGCTCGTGCGCGACGATGATCGGCGCGGCGTCAGACAGGGCGATGAAACCCAGCTGGATCGGGCGCTGGTGGATACCTGGCTGATGAGTGGGCATTTTTGACCTGCCCCCTGCTTCAGCCGCCGCCATGCCGCCGGTGCCAACATGGCCCGATTACTGCTCGGGGAAGAATTTATCCGGACGATGAACCGACCTCATGCATGAAAGCCGCCACCCTCGATAGCCGGCAACTCCTCGCCTTCGTCGCCGTGGCGCGGCGCGGCAGCTTCACGCTCGCGGCCAAGGACCTCTTTCTCACGCAATCAGCCGTGAGCCACGCCCTCAAGGCACTGGAGGGCGAGCTGGGGCACCGGTTGCTCGACCGGGTCGGCAAGCGCGTATCCATCACCCAGGCGGGGGAGCAACTGCTCGTGCACGCGCAGCGCATCCTGGGCGAGATGGAGGCGGCTCGGGCGGGCTTGGATCATCTCGCGAACTGGGGGCACGGACGGCTCCGCGTGGGCGCGAGTGTGACGGCGTGCCAGTACCTGCTGCCGACGGTGTTGCGCGAGTTCCGCCAGAGTTTCCCCAAATGCGTGATACGCATCGAGCCGGGCGATCACGGTCGCCAGCTGGAGCTCCTGCGCGAGGGCCAGGTGGATCTTGCCGTCATGCTGAGGCCCGAGGGCGACCGGGAGTTCACCTTCGTGCCGATGTTCGAGGATCAGCTGTGTTTCGTCACCTCGCCGCTCCACGCCTGGGCCGGGCTGCAGCAGGTGCCGCGCGCCCAGGTGACGCAGGAGACGCTCATCCTCTACAACAAGTCCAGCCTCACCTTCCGGCTCCTCGCCGACTATTTCCGCGAGGAGAAGGTCGCGCTGAGCAACTACATCGAACTCGGCGCGATGGAGGCGATCAAGGAGTTGGCCAAGACCGGCGTGGGCGTGGGCGTCATCGCGCCCTGGGTCGCCCGTGCGGAGATCGAGACCCGGTCGCTTGTATCCGTGCCGCTGGGTACGCGACCGCTCGTGCGGCAGTGGGGGGTCGGCTACCTGCGCGGCCGCCGGCTGGCCCTCGGCGAGGAGACGTTTGTCGGCCTCTGCCAGGAGGTCGCGCAGCAGGTGCAGGCGAGCAATCCCGTGCCGGCCTCGGCCTGAGGCCGCAGGGCGGGACGGCGCGGATCCGGTCGGTGCCGACGCATCCGTCCGGTTCCGGCGTGGGGCCTCGGGCCTCCGATCACAGCCCTCAGCCAAAGAGGCGGTGAAAATTCTCTTCCGCCGTGGAGGCGAGGGCCTCGAGCGGCCAGCCGCGCAGCCGGGCGAGTTCCTCGTAAGTGACCGCGAGATGGGCGGGATGGTTGGGGGCGCGTCCGGAGTCGTCCGGCGGAAGGGGGTATCGCGTGTATTCAGGTGGCGGCGACATATCCGGCGCGTCGGTCTCGACGAGCAGGCGCTCGGCCGGGATGTGCCGGAATACCTCGCGCCGAGCGTGTTTCTTCGCCGCGAGATGCGCGGGATTGAACGAGAAGTAGGCGCCGAGCCTGGCGAACGGCGGCACCATCTCGGCGGATCCGCCATAGGCGTGGAGGAGAAAGCCCCGCTCCGGCAGCGGCGCGGCGCGCAGCAGGTCGAGCAACGGACCCCAGGCCTGGATGCAGTGGACCGTCGCGGCACGATTCTCGTCGGCTGCGAGCTGGAGCTGCGCCCGCAGGACCTCCCGCTGGTCGTCGAGATCGTGGCCTTCGATCCAGGTATCGAGACCGATCTCGCCCACGCCGGCCCGCGGGCCGGCGGCGTGGAGCGCGTCCCGGAGTTGGTCGAGCCACTGCGGCGTGCGCCCGGGCGCGTGCCAGGGATGCAGGCCGAGCGACACGTGCACCCATGGGCGCGTGGCGGCGAACGCCGTGACCTCCGGCCAGTCCTGCTCGTGCGTGCCGTTGACCATGGCGCCGGCACAACCGATCGATGCGAGCGCGCGATCGGCTTCCTCGCGGTGCGGCCGCAGGCGCGCGTCGTGCAGGTGATTGTGGGCGTCGAAGAGGCGGACGATTGCAGTCATGGTTCGCGTGGCGCCGGGATCTGCCGACGGGCGCAGCCGCGGATGTGCTGCTGGAGCTGGCGCAGGCCGTTCAACCGCGTCGGGGTGATGAAGCGCTCCAGTCCGAGCGCGACCGCCACATCCGTCTCGTCGGTCGCGACCTCCGTGGGCGTTCGGCCGCTGGCGCGCGTGCAAATGAGCAGGGTGAGTCCGCGCAGAGTCGGTGCCTCGGCATCACCGCGGAACCGGCATCGGTCCGGGGTGGATTCGTCGAGCAGCCAGACGGCCGACGTGCAGCCGGGGACGCGGTTTGCCGGCACGCGGGCCTCGACCGGCAGTGGCGGAACCCGTCGCGCCTGCTCGACGATCCAGGAAAGGCGTTCCTGCGGGTCCGGTATGAGCGCGATGGCGACAAGAGGGTCGGATGGATGCGGAGTTGACGCGGCCACGGGACGTATTTTCGCCGGGTGGGTGACGGCTCGCAAGCCGGGTACGGCTCGTGCGGCGGGAAGGAAACGGATCTGCGCGGCGGGCGTGCACGCTCGCGCCACTCGCGCGCCGAGGGTGGGGTCGGGATTCAGGAAAAATTAGCCGCGAACCTCTGTTCCTCACCCAACCCGGCGCCGCCATCGTCGATAGGCGTGAGAGTCGACGCCTTACGCCGGCATCCATTTCCGCTCTTCCATGAAGTCGAACGTCACCGCCGCTTTCGTTCGCGTCCTGCGAGCCGGACTGCTGTCCGGGGTGCTCGCCGGTCTGTCGGGTTGTGCCCACCAGGTCTACAACGTGAAGGTTGACGCGATTCACAACCCGCAGGTGGCCACCGGCTTTTCGTATCGCCTGGTGGACCGGGAGGCGGCGCGCGCGCAGGTGGATCCCGATCACGCATCCGTCATGGGCTTGGTGCGGGCGGCGCTCGCCACGCGCGGCATGTACGAGGCGCCCGATCCGGCCCTGGCGGAGGTTGAAGTGATCGTCGACTATGGTGTCGGTCCCCAGCGGCTCAGGATCGAGAACTGCGATCCCGGCTGGGAGCCTTCCGCCGCGCGAGCGCCGCTCGCGTTGGTGCCCGTGAGAAAACCCGACGGCAGCCTCGGCTATGCGGCCATCCCGGCGGAGAGACTCGATTTCGACGGCACCTACCAGGGCGTGCCGGTGCTGCGCGGTGTGCATGTCTTCGAGAAGTTCCTCTCCATCACCGCGCGCGAGACGGAGCAGGCGGCGGGACGCCCGGGGCGGCCAGCCGAAGCCTGGCAGGTTCATGCGCGGCTCGAGGATCCCGGCGATTCGGTCCATGGGTACCTTCCGATCCTCGCCGGCGCGGCGGCCGATTACCTCGGCACGCAGAGTGACGGCCAGCAGGCGCTCCGGCTCCGTGACGATTCGCCGGTCGTGGCCCAGGTGGCCGGTGCGCGCTGAGCCGATCGCGTCGCGCGCACGACGCCATTGCGCGGCGGCCGGAATCGCCTAGACTGCCGGGCCAAGAACGTTCCGGCATCATCCCCATGCGCCCCGCCCTTCCCATCTTCCGGCCCGCCGTGCGTTTTTTATCGTTTGCCGCGTGCGCCTTGCTGCTCGCCGGCTGCGCGCGCGTCTACGACGTCAAGGTCGACGCGATGCGCAACCCCGAGGTGCACCCCGGCCACTCCTATCGGATCACCGTGAAGGACCACGGTCGCGAGGTCGGTGACGCGAAGCAGCAGCGCGCGGCTGCGCTCGTACGCAAGGCGCTAGCCGGGCATGGCATGTACGAGGCCGAAGATCCCGCGGACGCCGAGGTCTCGGTCGAGGTCGACTACGCGGTCGGTGCACAGCGCACCGTGGCGCAGAGCACGCCCGTGGATGATCAGTACTATATCTTCGATCGCTACGGCGGCCGGATTCCCTCGCGGCCCGTGCTGACCTCCGAGGTCACCGTCCAGACGGTGTACGAAAAGAAACTCACCATCGTCGCGCGGGAGAATGTGCCACCCGAAGACGGCAGGGAACGCCCGCCGCGCGAACTCTGGCGGGTGGAAGTGAGGGTCGACGACGCGAAGGATTCCGTCGACGAAGTGCTTCCCGTGCTGGTCGGCGCCGCGCTGGACCATATCGGCACCGACAGCGCGCAGGCCCGGAGCAAGCGCATCTCCGACAAGGACGAGCCCGTGAACTTCGTCAAGGGCGGGAGCTGAGCGGGCTCACCACACCGCGCAGACCAGCACCTTCAGGTAGCTACTTTCCGGATACGGAGCGAGTTCGGGATGGTCCGGACCGTGGCCGTGCGACTCGAGGATCTGCACCGTTCGGCGCGTCCGGCCGCCGCACTCCGCGACGAGGTGCCGGAAGTCGGCCATGGTGACATGGCCGGAGCACGAACAGGTCACGAGGATGCCGCCGGGCGGAAGCAGGCGCAGCGCCGCCTCGTTGATGCGCCGGTAGCCGACGAGCCCCTCCTTCACCTTGCGCCGGTCCTTCACGAAAGCGGGTGGGTCGAGGATGATGACATCGAAAGGCGGCGTGCCTGCCGGCTCGCCGCCGAGTCGCGCGAGGTAGTCCTTCACGTCGGCGCAGACGAACTCGAACCGCTCCCCGGGCAACCCGTTGAGGGCGACGTGCTGCCGCGCGGTCTCGAGGGCCCTGGCCGAGACGTCGACGCTCGTGACCTGCGTCGCTCCCGCGGCTCCCGCGTAGATCGAGAAGCCGCCGGTGTAGCTGAAGCAGTTGAGCACGCGCCGTCCTCGCGCGTAGCGCTGCAGTGCCGCGCGCTTGTCGCGCTGATCGAGGAAGAATCCGGTTTTCTGCCCGCCTGCGAGGTCGACGAGGAATTTGAGGTTGTTCTCGGTGATCTCGACCAACGGCGGCACCTCGCCATGGAGCACACCGGTGCGCGCGACCGCGCCCTCGATGGCGCGAACCTTCACATCCGAGCGTTCATAGATGCCCTTGGGCTGGAGCAGCCCGACGAGCACGCGCACGATCGCGTCGCGCCACACTTCGATGCCGCGCGTGTGGCATTGCAGGCACAGATAATCGCCGTAGCGATCGATCACCAGGCCGGGGATCAGGTCGCTCTCGCTGAAGATGAGGCGGTAGGCATTCGTGCCCGTATCCGAGAGCACGCGCTCGCGCAGATGAAGCGCACGCTCGAGGCGCCGGCGAAAGAAGGCGTCGTCGACCACTTCAGTCTCGTCCCAACCCCAGACGCGCACCGCGATCTGGGAATACCCGTTGAAGTAACCCAGCGCGAGAAATCGGCCATCAGGCGCCTCGATGCGTACCGGCGCCCCGGTTTCCAGTCCCTCAGGCACCGCCTGGAGCGCGCCGGCAAAGATCCACGGGTGCCGGGCGAGAACCGGGCCGATGCGCGCGGCGTGAACAGTGAGTGTCGTCATGAGCGGAAGTGGGAGGACGAATACGGAAGAACTGAGGTTGGAGAGACAGAGGACGGGAGATGAGAGCGGGGTGCAACGCGGATGCGGCTGAAATCGCAGGGCTGCCCTCGATCGCGAGCACCTGAATACGGGCGCACGTCCAGCAGACCTGTCCTCCAGCCTCGGGCGTCCCGCCGCCGGGCCTCGTGTTCCTCAGCGATAGAGCCAGTACTTGCGGCTGCGTTCCTGAAAGGCGCGCGCCTGCTGTTCCCAGTCGGCGAAGATCCGCGCCACGTTGAGCCGCGCGCCGTCGCGTTTCAACTCGGCCCAGAGCGCATCAGAGCCGAAGTGTTTGTTGAACAAATCCGCCTCGTCGCGGGAGGCGGCCGCGAAGGGATTGCGACGCGGGGAGAGCGCTGCCGCCATCTGCATCATGTGCAGGCCGAGTTCGGTCGGCCGCCACGCATTCCAGTCGGCCACGTCGACATAGACGCCGCTCACGACCCGGGGTGTCTGGTCGCGTGCTCCAGCCGGGGCGGGGACCGTCACCTCGCGCGGGCTAAAACGCAGGCCGGGGATGTCGCGCGCCTGGAGCTGCCGCAGCAGCTCCGCCTGGGTGAGCGACGGATGGGTGAGCAGGCGGAAGGGAAACGGCGTGCCGATGCCGTGGCGGAAGCCGCCGATCTGCGAGCCGAGACCGGTCATCGGATAGCCGACCACGGCCGCGAAGCCCGCGACGTTGGGAGACGTTGGATACCAGGCGAGGCCGGTGTCGATCCAGCGCATCGACCGCGACCACCCGCGCATCGCGATTACGGTCAGCCGTCCGCTCCGGCGCGCGGCCTCGGACACCTGGAGCACGCCGGGCTCGCTCACCGCGAAACGCGCGAGCTCACCCATGGTCAGGCCGTGGACATAGGGCACCTGGACCGGGGCGAGGAAATTGATCCACGGCGCATCGAGGGGCGGACCGGATACTTTGAATCCACCGAGCGGATTCGGCCGGTCCAGGATGACGACCTCCTTGTTGTTCTCGAAGCAGGCCTCGACCGCGAGACGCATCGACCCAATGAACGTGTAGCTGCGCGTGCCGATGTCCTGAAGGTCGATGACCAGCACGTCGATCGGCGCAAGCTGTGCCGCGGTCGGCTTGCGTGTGCGGCCGGTGTAGAGCGAATACACGGGCAGGCCGGTGGCCGTGTCCACGTGGTCCTCAAACTTCACACCGGCCGGAATGGTGCCATAGATGCCATGCTCGCCGGCATAGAGGGCGACGAGGCGGTTGCGCTTGTCGCGGCGGAGTACTTCGAGCGTGGTCGTGCCGAAGCGGTTCACCCCGGCCGGATGCGTGAGCAGGCCGATGCGCTTGCCTCGCACGGCGGCAAAGTCCTGGCGCTCGAGCACGTCGATCCCGAGCATCAGGCCCTCGTCCGCGGGTTCGGCCGGTCGGGCGGGGACCTGGGCCGGCCGCGAGGGCGTGCGCGGTTCCCCGGGACGCGAGCCCGCCGTGCCGCAGGCAGCGAGCAGGAGCGTCGTGAGGACGGCGAGGTGAAGGGCAAAGGCTCGCGTAAGGTACGGCAGCGGGCGCATCCACGGAGTTTCTGGGCTTCCCTGCGGCATGGGAAAGCGCAATCGGTGCGCTCATGCCGACATCCTCCCGCTCAAGGCACCCATGAGCCGAGCGAACGTGCGCGGAGCAGGGGCCGCGTCAGAGGTCGTGCTCGCCAGGCGCCGCGCCGAGGGTCATCAGGCGCGAGAACATCGAGCCAAACACCGGGAGCGTGGTGCGGAAATCATCGTGCGCGCCGCTCTCCCAGACCGTGCCCTCGAAATCGAGGCTCATGTACACCAGCGCAGGCGTCCCGGCTTTCGGAGCACGGCACCACCACGAGGCATTCGACACGGTGTTGAACGTGCGCGCCGCCTGGGGATCGAGGCTGTCGTAGAATCGGATTGCGAGGGGAGTGCTCACCGGCGCGAGCGATTCGACGCCGTGCTCGAAGGTGTGGCACCAGGTGAAGCGCCCGGGCCCCGCGCCGCCGTCGCCGATACGAGGAAACTGGATACGCCGGTTGGCCTCGACGGTGAACCGTCCGGCAAGCGGCAGCCACCTGCCGCGAAACGGCGTCGCCATCTGGCCGCGCGAGAAGAAGCCGAGTTCCAGGGCACACCCGATCGGCAGCGGTTCACCGCGCGCATCACACAGCGGATGCTCGAGCGCCTCCACCACGACCTGCGTGGTGCGCGGCTCGCCCGGGGGCGCCGGTTGCGGTCGCTGGCGGAGGTTCACCTGGAGATCGTGGAGCGAGATCATGGTGCGGCGGTGAACAGCGGCGCGAAGCCCCGGTTGGCGTGCAAATCCGGGCCATGGCGGGAGCACCCCACGGCGCCCGGACGGGTGTCGGCGCGGCGAGAACGCGCAACGCTGCTGGAATGGGGGAACCTCACCGTTTTTTCGCATCGGCATCCGGCGGCCCGGCTCGATGACGGTCTGCGGGATTTACCCGACTTTGAATCTGAGGCGCACCGGGCCCGGTGCCGGGCCGGCGTATTACATTCCTTTCTCATCCGTATCACCCCGTACGGAAACAAATCGCCCCGCATCAGAAGCCCGCGATCCGGGCGTAGATTTTACCATGAAGAAATACCTCCTACCGATTCTCATTCTGGGCTCCGCGGCTGCTCTCAGCGCCGCATCGCAAGTCACTCCCGTGCCGCTTCCGGAAATGGCGATTGTGGAGCAACGCGGCGAGGGCGACCTGGTCGTCGAACGCGTGGCGCCTGAGTATCCCGCCGACCTTCTTCGCGCTGGAGCCAGCGGCAAGGTGCGGGTGGAACTCGCGATCGATCGCGAGGGCCGCGTGCGGGCCGTGCAGGTGCTGCACTCGGCGGATCCGGCCCTGGCGTCCGCCGTGCGCCGCGCGGTGTGGAAGTGGAAGTTCGCGCCGAACCAGGTCGCCGCCGGTCATGAGCAATGGCGCGCGCGGATGACGATCGGCTTCGAGATCGTCGATCCCGCCTGAGAACCGACGCGAGCCGCGCGCCGGCCCGCCGGCGCGCGGCCACCGTCTACGCCTGAAGTCGGGCCGCCAGCGTGGTGTGCCGCTGGCGGCTGTCCGTCGCGCGCACGGCCATCGCATACGCCGCCGGATCGCCCACGAGGTAGACGCGCCGCTTGCCGCGCGTCACCGCCGTGTAGAGGAGATTGCGCTGCAGCATGACGAAATGCTGTTTCACCAGCGGGATGATCACGGCCGGGTATTCAGAACCCTGTGACTTGTGGATGCTGATGGCGTAGGCGAGGGCGGTGTCGCCCAGGTCGGAGCGGTCAAGCACCTGCCTCTCGCCGTCGAAATCGGCCTCGAGCGTGCCCTCCTCGGCATCGACCGCGAGCACGCGGCCGATGTCGCCGTTGAACAGCCCC
This sequence comes from Verrucomicrobiota bacterium, assembly GCA_023399155.1. Classification (GTDB taxonomy): domain Bacteria; phylum Verrucomicrobiota; class Verrucomicrobiia; order Opitutales; family Opitutaceae; genus JAEWQP01. The sequence continues at coordinate 468,712 of JAEWQP010000022.1, forward strand.
TTGTCGTAGTTGTTGCGCAACTGGATGATCTTGTCGCCGCGGCGGTAGGTGCCGCTCGCCGACCGAAGCGCATCGGCTGCATCGCCGGGCGCGAGCGCGGCCTGAAGCTGCGCGTTGAGGTTGCCCACGCCGACGATTCCCTTGTGCATGGGCGCGAGCACCTGCGCGTCCTCGCGCGGATCGAGCCGGAACTTCTCCGGCAGCACGCGCGTGACCAACGCGAGCACCTGCGCCAGGCATTCGTCGGGCGTGCGCGCGCTCACGAAGGCCATGTCGTGGGACGGATCGATCTGCCAGGGGTCCTCGACCACGGGTGGAAGCTGCGTCTCGCCGCGGTTGATGGCATGCGCGACGTTGACGATCAGGCTCCAGGATCTCTGGCGGTAGATGGCGTTGAGTCGGACGACCGGCACGACCCGGCTGCGGATGAGGTCGAGCAGCACCTGGCCTGCGCCGACCGACGGAAGCTGGTCGCTGTCGCCCACGAGCACGAGGTGGGCGCCGGAGGGCACGGCCTGGAAGAGCGAGGCGGCGAGGCGCGCGTCGAGCATCGAGGCCTCGTCGACGACAAGGAAATCCGTCGCGAGCGGGTGGTCGCCATCGACGGTGAAGCCGCCTTTCTCCGCGTCGAACTTCAGCAGGCGGTGGATCGTCTGCGCGTATCCGCCGGTCGACTCGGCGAGCCGCTGCGCGGCGCGGCCGGTGGGTGCGGCGAGATGCACGCGGGCCTTCTTCGCGCGCAGGATCTCCACCAGCGCGCGCAGGATCGTGGTCTTGCCGGTGCCGGGGCCGCCGGTGAGGACAAACACCTTGCTGGCCAGCGCGCGGCGCACGGCCTCGGCCTGCTCGGCTCCGAAGGAGAACCCCGCCTTCTCCTGCGCCCACTGCACCGCCGCATCGATCCTGATCGGCGGGAGGCAGGACGGGGCGCGCAGGAGCCGCTCGATCACGGCCGCGACGCGCGTCTCCGCCCGTTCGAGCACCGGGAGCTGGAAGAGGGCCGCCGGCTCGGATCCGGCGATCTCCGGGCGCGGCACGTAGCGCGTGATTTCCCGGCGCTCCAGCATCGCGGCGAGGCGGGCGCGCACGAGGTCGATGGAGGTCGCGAGCAGCTCGGCGGCGTAGGTGACGAGTTCAGCTTCCGGATACGCGGTGTTGCCCTCCTCCTGCAGCTCGTCGAGTGCGAAGAGGATGCCGGCGTCGAGCCGCGCGGCGCTGTCGTTGGCGAAACCAAGATTGACCGCGATGCGATCCGCGGTCTTGAAGCCGATGCCGTCGATCTCGCGGGCCACCCGGTAGGGTTCGCGCTGAAGGATGGCCTTCGCCTCGTTGCCGTAGCGCTTCACCAGGCGCAGGCATTGCCCGACTGTCGCGCCGTAGGTCTGCAGGAAGATCATCACCTCGCGGAGCGCGCGCTGCTCGTCCCAGGCGGCCTTGATGCGTGCGGCGCGCTGCGGGCCGATGCCGGGGACGTCCCGCAGACGCGCGGATTCCTCCGAGATGACGCGCAGCGTTTCGGTGCCGAAACGCTCCACGATCTTCTTGGCGTAGGCCTTGCCGATGCCGTGGACCAGTCCGCTGCCGAGGTACTTGCGGATGCCGTAGACGGTCGACGGGAGTTCGGACTGGAACGATGCGACCTTGAACTGGTCGCCGTGCGCGGGGTGGCGCGCCCACTCGCCCGTGAGCACCAGCGTCTCGCCGCACTGCACGCCGGGAAGTGTGCCGACGATCGTGACTTTGGCCGACACGTCATCGGACCGGAACTCCGCGATCGTGTAGTGGTTTTCCTCGTTGAAGAAGATGATGCGCTCGAGGACGCCTTGGAGGCGGGTGGGCGGCTGAGCGGGCATGGGCGGAAGAGGGGAATCCTTTCGGCGCCGCGCATAAAGCCAAAAGGCGCCGGCCCATGCCGCGCTGGCGCTGGCGCGAACGCGGAGCCTGGGCCGATCACGGGCGCGCGATCCGACGGCGCGGAGCATTCCCGGCGCTTGCGCGCGGTGGGGGCGGTCCTCAACGTGGCGGGTTTCATGGCCCTCTTCAGCCTTCTTGATGTCTCCCTCGCCTTCGGCGGCCCGCCCGTGCTCGACCACGTCAATTTCCAGGTCGACCCGGGCGAACGCGTCTGCCTGCTCGGGCGCAACGGTGCGGGCAAGTCCACGCTCATGAAGCTGATCGCCGGCGAAATGAAACAGGACTCCGGTGACATCTTCCGCCAGCCCGGGACGCACTTTGCGCGGCTGCACCAGGAGATCCCCGGCGACCTCGATGGCGCCGTGCAGGACATCGTGCGCTCCGGGGTGCGTGACCACGGCGGGGCGCACGAGGAGGACTGGGAGACCGACCTTCGGCTCGACCGCCTCCTCGAGCGGCTGGCGCTCCCGCCGGAGGGGCGCTTCAGCGAGCTCTCGGGCGGGCTCAAGCGCCGCGTCCTGCTCGGGCGCGCGCTGGCGGGCCGACCCGATCTGCTGCTCCTCGATGAGCCGACCAACCACCTGGACATCGCGTCCATCGAATGGCTGGAGGCGTTTCTCCTCACGGAGAAGCTCTCGCTCTTCTTCGTGACGCACGATCGCGCGTTCCTTCGACGCCTGGCCACGCGCATCGTCGATCTCGACCGCGGGCGGCTGGCCAGCTGGGCCTGTGATTACGACACCTACGTGGTGCGCAAGCAGGAGGTCCTCGACGCGGAGGAGAAGCAGGTCGCCGCCTTCAACAAGAAGCTGCAGCAGGAGGAGGCCTGGATCCGCGAGGGCGTGCGTGCGCAGCGCTCGCGCGCGCAGGCGCGTATCCACGCCTTGGAGCGCATGCGGGCGGAGGTCAAGGCGCGGCGCGCGCGCACCGGCGAGGCGACGATGAAGGTCGCGGATGCGGGACGCAGCGGCGTGAAGGTCATCGAGGCCGAGGACGCCACGTTCGGTTATCCCGGCGGCGCGCCGGTGATCCGCGGCCTCACCACCACCATCACGCGGGGCGAGAAGATCGGCATCATCGGCCCGAACGGTGCCGGCAAGACGACGTTGATCAAGCTCCTGCTCGGCCGGCTCGCGCCCACGGGCGGCCTGGTCAAGCACGGCACCAACCTCGAGGTGATCTACCTCGACCAGTTGCGCGCCCAGATCGACGACACCAGGACTGTGGCCGAGAACATCAATGACGGCTCCGACACGGTGACGATCGACGGCCGCACACGCCATGTGATCAGCTATCTGCAGGATTTTCTCTTTGCCCCCGACCGCGCCCGCAGCCCGGCCCGCGTGCTCTCCGGTGGCGAACGCAACCGGCTGCTGCTGGCCCGGCTCTTCACCAAGCCGGCGAATGTCATGGTGCTCGACGAGCCGACGAACGACCTCGACGTCGAGACGCTCGACCTCCTCGAGGACCTGCTCGTGGAGTTCCCCGGGACGCTCCTTCTCGTCAGCCACGATCGCGAGTTTCTCGACGAGGTCGTCACCAGCACCCTCGTGTTCGAAGGCGACGGCCGCATCGGCGACTACGTGGGCGGCTACAGCGACTGGCTGAAGCAGCGTGAGCCGTCCGCGGTGGCGACGAGCCCCGCGCGCGAACGCTCAAGGCTCGAGGCCGCCCCCGCGCCCGCCGCGAAGCCCGCCCGGCCGCGCAAACTCACGCAGCGCGAGGGCCGCGAACTCGAGGCGCTGCCCGCCACGATCGAGGCGCTCGAGAACGAGCAGGCCGAGCTGACGGCACGGCTCGCCGATCCCGGATTCTACCAGCGTGAATCCGCCGCCGCGCCCGCCGTGCGCGCGCGTCTCGAGGCGATCGAACAGCAACTTGCTGGGGCGTTCGCCCGCTGGGAGGAGCTCGAAGCGCTCCGTTTGCAGGCCTGATCGCGCCGCCGGGTGCCGGCCTGGGACGCCTCGCGGGTCGTGTGCCACCGGATCGTTAGGACCTGACATCGCGGTCGTGCCCGCCCAGGCTTCCGCCCATGCCGCGTCTGGAACGTTGGTGGTTGGCCCTGCTCGGCCTTTTTCTTCTCGCGGGGACCCTGCATGTCCTGCGGGCGGCCGCGCCGCCGGACAGCGCCCCGGGCGACGACATGGAGGAGGAGGGGGATTTCGACGCGTGGGTCGAGGGAAACCAGGAACTGAATTTCTTCCGCTCGCAGCTCATGGCCGGCACGGTGCCGCAGCCGAGCACGATCACTGCCGAGTCCATCCTCGAGCGCTACCCGCTGCCGATCGGCTCCACCCTGGGCTGCAACGGTACGCTCTGCCTCAGCGGCGCCGTGGCCGAGGGCAACCTGCTGACCCGCCCCGACCTGCTGCACATCGGAGGGTTTTCGCTCTTCCAGAATATCAAGGCCGAGGAATGGGTGCGCGTGCCGCTCAATCTCGTGGCCGTCGTCGACGTGTCGGGCGCGCAGCAGCAGGGCGACGCACAGCGGCTCGTGCGCGACGCGTTGCGCCTGGTGATCGGTCAACTCCGGCGCGGCGACCAGTTTTCCATCGTCGTGCGGGGGACGCAGGCCCGCGTGCACCTGCGACCCGTGAAGGTCGCGCTGTTCAACAAGGGTCAGATGCACCGGGCCGCGAAGACGCTGGAGCTCATCACGGGCGGGGCGGACGATGCCATCCGCGCCGGTTACGACCTTGCCAGGGCCGGTGCCGCGGGCTTCGAGGGGGCGACACGCGTGCTGCTGCTGACCGACCACCAGCCCGACCTCCGGGCGGCGGGGGAGAAATCATTTCGCGTCACGCTCGACGAGGGAGCGGCATCCGGCATCGGGTTGACCATGGTCGGGCTGGGCGTGAAGTTCTCCACCGAGATGACGGCGCGGGTCGGGGCGACGCCGGGTTGCGCGATCCGTTCCTTTTCCAATCCCGACGATCTCAAGCGCACCCTGGACGAGTCGTTCGACGAGGCCATGGCCCTGGTCGCGCAGGACCTGGAGATCGTGATCACACCGCGGCGCGGGCTCCGCATCGAGGGCGTGTATGGACTTCCCCGGTACCTGCTTTCATGGGACGGGTCGGGCCGCGGCATGCGCTTCCAGCTCGGCGCCCTCTTCCGCTCGCCGCGGGCGAAGGCGTTCTTTGTCACCCTGGCCTCCGAGTACGGGGATCTCGCGCAGCCGGAGGTGTCGACGCCGGTCGAGGGTCCGGTGCTGCGCGTGCGCTACTCGTTCCGGCCGGTGCTGCCGGGTGAACGCGGCGGCGCGGAACAGCAGCTGGACGTGCCGGCGGTGCCGCTGTTCGCGAGCCCGGGGCTGCGGCGCGGTGCCGTGTTGCTGAGTGAGTATCTTGCGCTGCGTGCCGCTGCGCGGGCCTACCTGCTGGACAACAACCCGGAGCGCACGCGTGCGCTGCTGAGCGACGCCGCGGGACTCCTCACGACCGAGGCGGATCCGCTGCTGCTGCCCGAGCAGCAACTCCTGCAGCAGTTCACCGACGCCCTTACCGTCTCGGCGGGCAAGTCACTGGCCCAGGCCGATGCCGAGGCGCCGGTGGCGGCCGAGATGCGGCGCTCGAGGATGCGCGCGCCGCAGCAGGCGCTCTGGGGCGCCTGGTACTCGGAATCATCGACGGACGAGGCGCGCGTGGGAGACACCTTCTGTTTCTTTCCAGGCGGCAGCATGATCGTGTTTCCCGCCCTCGACGAAGAGGCTGATTCCACCGGTCGCCCGGTGGTCATGCGCACCTACTCGCTCTGGTCGGGCATCCTGCGCTTCGGCGAGCGCAAGGAGGCCTGGGACTGGAGCGTCACCGACGACCAGCTCTTCCTCGAGGGTCGCGGGCCGCTGCGGGGCGTGGACATCACGCTCAAGCGCGTGCCGATGCCCGCCGCGGCGGAGGGACGGAAGAACTGAGGCGGACCGTGGAATCTCTAGTGGACCCGGCCAAGAGCGGGCCCGACGTCACCTGCATGAGTCCGGCCGGGTGGAGCAGTCCCTAGGTCGCAGGGCCGCGGAGACGGCGTATCCGCGCTGGCACGTCAGGTGCGAAAGAGCACAGCCTCGCGCTCGAACATCGCGCCAGCGAGCTTGAGCGTGATCAGCGCGTAGACGACACTTGAGGCGAGCGAGACGGCGAGGAAGGGGATGTCGACCATGCCACCCAGCACCTGCTTCATCGCCAGGGCGGTGTTGAGCACCGGCACGGCGCCGAGCGCGATCGAGTTTTCCTGCCCCAGCACGATGGAAAGCATCGCCGCGACCGTGACCACGGTGGTGATCGGCACGGAGTAGGCCTGCGCCTCCTTCTGGCTGCGGGCGAAAGTCGAGATCATCAGCAGCAGCGCGGACATCATGAGCGCGAGCGGGATCACCGTCACCAGCGCGAGCGCCACCGATCCGTAGGAAACATCCATCTGTTCGCCGCCCAGCTGCACCATTGAGCGGAAGCCGCCGGAGACGGCGAGGACCATGCCGATGAGCGAAAAGAGCGCCGCGGCCACGCTCATGACCCACACGGCCCCGAGCTTGCCGGCGATGATCTGCCGGCGCGAGGCCGACGAGACCAGGAGCGTTTCCATCGTGCCGCGTTCCTTCTCGCCCGCGCACATGTCGAACGCCGCATTCATGCCGCCGACCACGGTCCAGAGGACCACGAAGTAGGGCAGGAGGGTTCCGAGCAGGAAACCGCCCTTGCGGTGCGGCGGGGCCAGGTTGGTCGAGCGGACATCCATCGGCTCAAGCAGGCTCCGATCGAGGCCGCGCGTCTCCAGGCGCCGCAGCTGTTCCTTCTTCGTGACCTCATCCAGCACGCGCTTGAGGCGCTCGTGCGCAAGGCGCGACTTGTCGTTCGCCCCGTCGTAAAGGATCTCGACGGCGGCCGCGCGGTTTTCCTGGAAGGCGCCGGCGGAGTCGGACGGCACGAGGAGCGCGGCGCGCACGGACTGGTCCTGCATCGCGGCCTCGGCATCTTCGCGCAGCGCGAAGCTCCGGGGCTGGAGATTCGTGGCCGCGCCGAGCGCCTCGGGCAGGCCGGGCATGGCCGCGGTGTTGATCAGCCCGACCGTCAGCGTCTCCTCGCGGTCGGATCGCTCGCGGTAGTGCGCGGTCGCCGCCGCGACCAGCAGAACCAGCGGCATGAGGAGGAGCGGCATCAGGAACGCGACCAGGAGCGAGCGCCGGTCGCGCAGCGTCTCGCGTAGCTCCTTGATGAATACGGTGCGCGCGGCCTTCATGGCGCGACCTCCTCGGACGACTCGCCGACCAGCGCGAGAAACACCGACTCGAGCTGCGTCTGGCCCGTCTGTGCCCGCAGCGTGTCCATCGTGCCCAGGGCGACGATGCGGCCGCCGTGCATCACGGCGATCTCGTCGCAGAGGCGCTCGGCCTCGCTCATGATGTGGGTGGAGAAGATGACCGTGCGCCCCTCGGCCCGGCAGCGATGGATGAAGCCCGTGATCGTGCGCGACGTCATGACGTCGAGGCCGTTTGTCGGTTCGTCGAAGATCACCACCTCGGGCTGGTGCACGATCGCGCGGGCGATCGACACGCGCTGCTTCTGGCCGGTGGAGAGCTTGTCGCAGCGTCCCTTGGCGAACGGCCCGATGCCGAGCTCGTCGACCAGCGTATCCACGCGCATGCGCAGCGCCGCGCCATCGAGCCCGTGCAGGCGGCCGAAGTACTCGATCATCTCGCGCGCGGTCAGGCGTCCGTAGAGCGCCGTGCTGTTGCTCATGAAGCCGATCCTGGCGCGAACCTTCCCAGGCTCGGTCGCCACGTCGTGGCCCGCGACGATCGCGCGACCACCGGTCGGCGCGAGCAGCGTCGCGAGCAGGCGCAGGCAGGTGGTCTTGCCCGCGCCATTGGCGCCGAGCAGCCCGAAGATGCGGCCGGGATGGCAGGAGAAACTCACGCCGTCGACGGCGCGGATGAGGCCGCGTTTGCGGTCCTTGAATTCCTTGGAAAGGGCCTGGGCTTCAATCATGCGCAGGAAGGTTGACCGGGAAGCGGGCCACGGTGGGGCGTCGGGACGCCCCACGTCGAGCGTGTAGTCGCGGATCGGGCGCGCGCCGGCTCACCGCAGCTTGGCCCGCCACAGCTGTTGGCTCGAGTGAGCCGTCCGATTTCGCGTGGCGGGAATGCGGAGAACGTGCGGAACAAGGCCCGGGTCCGGAACGAAAATACTCCTGCCGCAGCCGGAAGGCGCGGCGGTCTTTGAAGGTGACGCCGCCCCGGCGCCCTGCATCGTACCGGCCGATGGGGCCCCGTGATGGACAGGAACGAACGCGAACACTGCTGGCCTCGGCCGCCGTGTTCTGGGCGGCGGCCGTGATCGCGCTGATCGTGGGCATGCGCACGCGCCTGAAGCCGGTCATGCTCGTGGGCCTGGTGGGGGTCTTTGTCGCGCTGGCCATGACGCAGTTCTGGCTGCGGCGACGCATGCGGTCGCGTTGACGCGGGCGCCATGTCCATCGACTGCGCTCAGCCGGTGGGATCGACCTTCGAGAGCAGCGAGTCGATCTCGGTGCGGTTGAGCGAGGTCTGGTCGAGGAACTGGCGGAATTCCGCCGGGCGTTCCTTCGACCAAGCGCGGCCGAGATTGCCCAGCAACTCGCTCCGCGCCTCGTCGCGCCGGATGCGACGGATCCACGCGAACGCCTTCGGCATGTCCTTCGAGCCGATGAAGTGGGCGGCCATGGCAAACGTCGCCCCGTCGAGTTCGGGCGAATCGGCCTGTTCGTTGATCCAGAGTTCGGCCTCGGTTGGGTTGAACTCGACCCAGTTCGAGATGGCCGAGGCGATCATGCCGGAGCGCTGCCGGGCGTCGGGAAACGAAGCGCCCCAGGTCGCAGCCAGCGACGGATCCTTCCGCACCAGTGCTTCAAAAATGCGCGTCATGCCGGTGAGCCGGCCCTCGCCCTCGGGAAGCGTCTCGCTCAGCCAGAGAAGTGCCTCATCGGGATAGTGGCCGCCCCATTCGGCGCAGAGCGCGGCGGCGAGCCGGTCGCGCGTCGCGCCCTCTGGCATTTCCTGGATCAGCGTCTGCACGGCCTCCCGTTTTCCCGTCCCGCACGCGCCCATCACCATCTGGTCGAGTGTGGCCGGTCCGAGCGCGGCATTGCGGAAGTCCTCGGGTGTCGACTGCCACAACTGCAGCGCTTCCCGCGGATCGAGAGTGGCGGCGCCAAGCAGCAGGGCGGCAAGCGCGCGATCGCGTGATCGGCCCGGCTCTGCGGCGCGCGCGCGTGCCAGCGCGGCGTGCGGGTCGCGAGCGCCCCAGGCCTCCCACGCCGCCAGTTCCGCGCCTTGTCGTGTGCCCAGGACCGGAAAGCTCGCCGCGGCGGCCAGGGCGGCCGGCGCATCCAGTTGGGCCCAGCGGCGGATCGCCATGGCGAAGAAAAGGTCCTGCTCGTTGCCTGCAGGCATCGTCCGTATCTGCTGCGTGATCCCGGGGAGATCCTCCAACTGCAGGTTCTCAAAAAAGGCGTAGGTTCTCGCGTCGGGAGCCGCCATCATGCGGGCGGCGAGGTGCAGCGACGTCAGTTCGCTCGTCAGCCGGCTGGAGCGGGATTCCACCGTCGGCTCGTCCGCGGCAGTTGTGGGAATGCCCGGGTCGGGGGCGCCGGCCTGGATGCTCTCCGGCCCTGCCGATTCTTTTTCCGGCGGCAGGCCGGCGGAGGTTCGCCCGTGCCAGCGGCCAAGCACGAAGGCGAGCGCGAGGAGGATCAACCACGGGGCGAGGCGGACGGCGGAGCGATTCATGGAGGCGAAGGCCGCGCGCACACAAATCCGGGCAGCGCCGTGGCGCAAGCGCCTCATCGAGAACCTGCCACCTTCGCGCCCACCGCAAAAAGCAATACGGGCCCAGAAATTCATCCGGGCCCGTATTGACTGCGAGGAGTTGGACTGGCGCTACTTTCAAGGCACGTGACGGGACCGGGCGGGAGCCAATGCGGTGGTGGCGGGAGCATGCCGGCCACGCGGCCTGATCTGCGTTACGTGCTGACGGAGGATATGAAATTTCCGTAACGACGACAATCCGGCATCCACCCTAGCAGCTTCTAGGGTGAACAGAAGATCACGTTACGCGCGGGACGCTAAACATGGAATATCAGAGAGTTGTGTGAAACCGGCCATTCGGGTATCTGTTGACCTAATCTCACGGCACAGGAAAGTCAGCTCCGTGTGCAGGTCTCCGGGACGACCTTGGAGGGGAGAAGCCGAGGACCTTCCGCTCGACGGTGCGGCGACGATCGCGGAAAGCGCCTGGGCGACGTCTCGGCACGGGTCTGTGGCGAAACCTCATGGACCGACTCGACCGTGCACCTGCCGCAGCTGAGAATGAAGCCCCGGGAGGTCCAGCTGGGAGGCGCTTTCCAGCTGGCGAAGTGTGTCGGTCGGCAAACGTCTCGCCGGGACGTCGGGAAAAAGAAGGCCCGGACGCCTACCCCTAAGCGTCCGGGCCATTATTTTCTGTGTTACCCCAAGTCCCGCTAAGCGGGACGGCAGGGAACATGGGCAAGGCGTCCGGAAATGCAATACGAAGTTCGAATTTCCCCCTCGGCCGTGGCGCCCGGCCGCGTGGGGTTTACCGTTAAACCCTTGAATTCGAGCCCATTAAGCCGGGCTGTTTCTTCATAGAAATTCTGCTTTTTCCAGAGGGTCGGGCAGCGTTCCCGGGCCGTCTCTGCGGGGCGACAGTTCGGGAGCGGGCCCGAGCCCGGGGCTCACTCGACGTTGCGCAGCTGGATGCTGTTGATCAGGCGGTCGCTGGCGAGGATGTCGCTCACGACCACCACCTTATCGCCCGATTTCACATGTCCGGCCTGGAGGAGCATTTTGATCGCGGTCTGCACCGTGTTTTCCGGGTCGCTGCCGAAGGTGGTATAAATCGGCTCCACGCCGCGCAGCAGGCGCATCTGGCGCAGCACGACGGGCATGTTGGTGAAGGCGAAGATGGGCGAATTCTCCGGGCGCAGCGCGGCGACACCCTGGGCGACGAATCCGCGGCGCGTGAACACCACGATGCCCGACGCACGTAGTTCATTTGCCATGACAACGGCGGAGCGGAGCATCTTGGCCTGGTCGCTGCCGAGCTGCGGCTGGACGTTCAGTCCGCCCGCCCCGGAGACTTCGATGCGGCGCGAGATGCGATCAAACGCCTCCACGCACTGCAGCGGGAACTTGCCCACCGTCGTCTCGCCGGAGAGCATCACGCAGTCTGCCTGCTCAAAGACTGCGTTGGACACGTCGGAAACTTCCGCGCGGGTCGGCATCGGCGAGGTGATCATCGACTCGAGCATGTGCGTCGCGATGATCACGGGCTTGCCGTAGGTGAGGCAGGTTTTCACCGCGCGGCGCTGGATGATCGGCAGGTCCTCGAACGGGCATTCGATGCCGAGGTCGCCGCGTGCGACCATGAGTGCGTCGCAGCTCTTGATGATGTCCTGGAGGTTGTTGATCGCCTGCTGGTCCTCGATCTTCGCGATGATGCGGGCGGGTGAGCGGAGATCGTCGAGCAGGTGGCGCAGTTGCTCGATGTCAGCCGGCTCGCGCACGAAGCTCAGCGCGATGAAATCGATGCCGCACTCGGCCGCGACCGTCACGTCACCCACGTCCTTTTCGGTGAGCGCGGGCAGGTTGATGCGCACGCCGGGCAGGTTGATGTGGCGGCGGCTGCCGAGCTTGCCGGGGATGAGCACCTTGCAGCGGATCCGGGCCTCGTTCTTCTCGAGGACCTCGAAGCGGATGAGGCCGTTGTCGACCAGCACGGTGTCGCCGACGCGGATGTCGTTGACCAGGTCGCGGTAGTTGACGTCGACCGAGCGCACCTCGATGTCGCTGCCGCTGCCGGGGATGACCGTGAAATCGAAGATCTCGTCGGGCTTGAGCTCCATCGGCGTGGCGACATCGCCGGTGCGGATCTCCGGTCCCTTCACATCCATCATCGTCGCGATCTCGCGCCCGACCTTCTTGGAGGCGGCGCGCACGCGGGCGACGACTTCGCGCACGTAGTCGTGCTTGGCATGCGCCATGTTGATGCGGCAGACGTCGGCACCGGCGCGGATGATCTGCTCGAGCATCTCGGGCGAGTCAGTCGCAGGGCCGATGGTGAATACGATTTTCGTGCGGCGGAGGCCGGATGGTTTCATGGGAGGTCGAGGACGGGGCCGCCAGCGTCGGGCGGAATAATGGAGAGGGCGAAAGCCAGCCCGGGCTGCAGAAACGAGGCAAAGGTCGTTTGCACCGCGGGGAGACTGTTGCAGTCGCGGCTCAGGTGGGCGAGACAGACGTGGCGCCAAGCCGGACGCTCGACGGAGGCCATCAGGTCGTAGGCGGCCTTGTTCGAGAGGTGACCGTGGCGGCCGCAGATGCGCTGTTTGACCGACCACGGGCGCTTCGTGTCCTGCTGGAGGAGGGCGGGATCGTGGTTGGCCTCGAGGATCAGCACATCCACATCGCGGATGCGCTGGCGCACGAGTTCGGGGGCGTAGCCGAGATCGGTGACGAAGGCGACGGAGCGCCGCGGGGAGAAGAGGTCGTCGTTGCCTTGCGAAAAGACGAAGCCCACCGGCTCGATCGCATCGTGCGGGACCGAGAAGCTCTCGATCTCCAGGTCGCGGAAGCGAAAGCGCGTGCCGGTCTCGAACAGTTGCCAGTCGGGGCGATGGCGGAGATCGCACTGCACGGCCTCGGCGGTGCCGCGGTTGGCGAACACCTTCAGGCCGGGCCATCGGCCGAGCCCCGAGATCCCCGTGCAGTGGTCGCCATGCTCATGCGTGATGAATACGGCGTCGATTTCGTCCAGCGAGTGTCCAGCCGCGGCAAGCATCTGGCTGATCCGCCGGGCCGAAAAGCCAGCGTCAATCAGCACCTTGCACGCCTCGGTGCACAGCAGGGCGCAATTGCCCGAACTGCTGCTACCGAGGATGGTGAGACGCATGGCCATGGTCGCCGGCAGCAAACAGCCCCCGGACAGGCGAGAGCAACGGAAATTTCGGGGGAGCGCAACCTAGGCCAATGCGTGCGTCGTCCCAGGCGAGGCAACCTGTTGACCTTAGGGGTAACGTGACCTTACTGCTCTGCCTTTGTGAAGCGCGCCTCCCTTCGTTCTCGCGAGCCCGTCGCGCCCGTCCGCCCCGCGGGCGGGCCGGTGGTGGTCACGCGCACGGTGCACTTCAACGCCGCCCACCGGCTGCACAACCCGGACCGCAGCGATGCCTGGAACCGCGCCACGTTCGGCCCGTGCAATCACCCCAACTGGCACGGCCACAACTACGTGCTCGAGATCGCGGTGGTCGGCCGACCCGATCCCGAGACCGGCTACGTCATCGATCTCGGCAAGCTCAACGCCATCGCGCAGCGCGAGATCGTCGACGCCTGTGATCATCGCAACCTGAACCTCGACGTCGATTTCCTCCGCGGCATCCTGCCGTCGACGGAAAATCTGGTGGTCGCGTTCTGGGAACGCCTCGCGCCGCATGTCGCGCCGGCGCACCTGTTCCGGCTGCGGCTCCAGGAAACCGAACGCAACGCCGCGGAATATTTCGGTCCGGGAGGCCCTCCGGTCACCTAGCTCCCGCCCGCGCCGAGTGCGCACCCGTTCCGGCGGTTATCGTCACCCGCCCTCGCGCCAGAAAAACGAATCATGAAGAAAAAAGCCGCCCGTCTCTACCTTCACCGCTCCCAATCCGGCCAGCCGCCGGCGATCGCGCGCCGCTACGACGCGGCCTTCCGGCCCGGTCCACGCTACCGCGACGAGCTGCCGGACATGATGGAGGCGGTGGACGCGATCGAGGGCGCTGACGTGGCGATCCAGCAGGTCGGCGTATCCGGATTTAAACTTCCGTTGCGCTTCGCGGTGCGCAAGGGTCCCGCCGCGGTGCTCGAGGCCACGGTCACCGGCACGGTGTCGCTCGATGCCGGGCTGAAGGGGATCAACATGTCGCGCATCATGCGCTCGTTCTACGGGCACAAGGACCGCACCTTCACGCCCGAGACGCTCGAGCGCATACTCGCCGGCTATCGCCGCAAGGTCGGCGCGCTCGAGGCCCGGCTCCGCGTCGCCTTTTCGTATCCACTTCTTCAACGCAGCTTGCGCAGCGGGCTCGAGGGCCACCAGTTCTACCGCGCCGCGTTCGAGGGCTCGATGGACCGGGACGGACGCTTCCGCAGGTTCGTGCATTTCGATTTCGTCTACTCGTCCGCCTGCCCGTGCTCGGCGGAACTGGCCGAGCACGCCCGCGACACGCGGGGCGCGTTCGCGATCCCGCATTCGCAGCGCAGCAAGGCGCGGGTGATCGCGGAGGTGGCGCCCGGGCGGAAGCTCGCCCTCGAGGACCTGCACGCGCACTGCCTGGCGGCGCTGCGCACGGAGACGCAGGTGATGGTCCGGCGCGAGGACGAGCAGGCGTTTGCCGAGCTCAACGGCGCGCACATCAAGTTCGTGGAGGACGCGGCGCGCCTCGTCTATGCGCAGCTGGCCGGCGATCCGCGCATCGCTGATTTCCAGGTGGCGTGCGCGCATCTGGAGGCGCTGCACTCGCACGACGCCGTCTCGGTGATCTGCAAGGGCGTGCCCGGTGGCCTGCGCGCGGATTTCATGGATTTCGCCAGCCTGGTCTGCTGAGCGACGCCGCGGCGGTGGCACCGCTCGCGCGGATGCACGTTCTTGTTCGCCGACCCGGCGCGCTGCGGTTCAACCTCGGGTGTGCTTTGGACCGAGCTTCCCGTCCACGTGATCGATTTCGAAGGCAGCCGCGAGACCGGCGTCGTCGAATTCGGGGTCGTTTCGCTGGCGCACGGCGCGATCACCGGCGTCGCCTCGCGTGTATGCCGCGCACGACGACCGGTGCGGGCCGACGACACGCGCGTGCACGGGCTCACGCAGGTGGATCTCGCGGGCGCCGAGCCCTTCGAGGCGGAGTGGGAGTTCTTCGCGGCCTGCCGCGCGGGCGGCGTGCTTGCGGCGCACTTCAGCGGCACCGAGAACAGCCTCTTGCGCGGCACCTGGCCGTGCGCCCGCCTGTCGCCGGATTTTCTCGATCCCGGCCGCGAGACATCGGAGTGGGGACCGTGGATCGACACCGGCCGCCTCGCGACGGACGCGCTGGGCCGCGGTGCCTCGGCCGCGCTCGAGGATGTCGTCGCCGCGCTCGGTCTCGGCGATGCCCTGCAGGCTGCGGCGGAACGCTGGTGCGCACCGCAGCGGCGGCGGTTTCATTGCGCCGGATACGATGCGCTCGCCACCGCGCTCGTGTTGCTGCGACTCGCGCGCGATGGCGATGCACCGTGGTCGCTGGCGCGTGTGCTCGCGGAGAGCGTCGCGGATCGCGAACGTCGCGACGACGTGCGACAGGGTCGTTTGTTTTGAGCTGGAAATTTCGCACAAAAAACGCGCGGCGCGGCGAAAAACACGTTGAGCAATCGCGCGTCGTCCGCTACGAATGTCCCTCCACCGCGGAGCTTCCTGCAGGAGCCCCGCGATTTTGTCTCTCCCCACGATTTTTCCTGTCGATTCAACCGCCATGGGTCTGCGCATCAGCCAACTGCTCGATCCCAGCCGCATCGTTCTCGATGTGCAGGCGACGAAGCGCACCCATGCGATCAACGAGGTGGCGCGGCGACTGGAAGGCATGCCTCAGCTGACGAATTTCAGCGCGTTCTACACGGAGCTGCTCGCGCGCGAACGCCTCGACACGACCTGCATCGGCAATGAGATCGCGCTGCCGCATGCGCGCACCGATCACACCAGTGAGATCGTGATGGCCGTGGGGCGCAGTCGCGGCGGCGTGCTGTTCGAAAACTCGAACCAGACCGTGCGGCTGATGTTCGTCCTCGCGACACCCAAGAGCCGTGCGCAGGACTATCTCCTCGTGGTGGGTGCGCTTTGCCGGCTGCTCAAGGACCCGGTGCTGCGCATCGCGCTGATGGAAGCGGCGTCGCCGGAGGCATTCATCGAGTTGATCGCGCAGGCTGAGGAGCGTGCCGCTCCCGGCGCGATTGCGTGTTGATGGCCGTGCAGGCGTAGCGTCTGCCGCGGCTGCGCGCAAGACGCTGCCGGTGGCCTGCGCATCGTGCGCGCCGGCGTGCGGCGAACGGATTCGCATCGCGGCGGGTGTGGCGCTTCGGGGCCGTGGCGCCCGGACAGGCCTTGCGTCGCCGCGTGCGTCCCGCACGATGAACCGCGCGCATGATCCGCTCGTTCATCTTCAGCGAGGGCAAGCTCGCCGGCCGCGACCTCGAACGCGAGGCGCTGCGCATTGTCCGCGCCGACAAGGGACTCCACCTGTGGGTTGATCTGGAGAACCCGACCGATGTGGAGATCAAGCAGGTGCTCGAAGGGGTGTTCGATTTCCATCCCCTTGCCATCGAGGACTGCGTCACCCCGAGCAGCTTCCCGAAGGTCGAGGATTACGAGAGCTACCTCTTCATCGTGACGCACGCCGTGGACTTCACGCGCACGGAGAAGTTCAACACGACCGAACTCGATCTCTTCCTGGGCAAGGAGTTCCTGGTCACGTTCCACCGCACGCCGCTGCGCTCGATCGATGCGCTGGTCGAGCGGATAAACCGGTCCACGGGCGTCGTGGCCCGTGGTCCCGACCGGCTCGCCCACAGCATCCTGGACAACCTCGTCGACCTCTTCAAGCCGGTCACGGACGAGCTGCGCGGCGAGATCGAGGAGATCGAGGCGCGCATCCTCTCCGAGGGGTCCGAGACGCTGCTCTCCTCGCTGCTGGAGGTGCGCAGCGAGGTCGCCCACCTGCGTCAGATCATCCGGCCCCAGCGCGACGTCATCAATCGCCTCGCCCATGGCGAGACCAAGGTGATCCGGGCGATCATGCAGCCGTACTACCGCGACTTGCGCGACAACCTGCTGCGGATCGAACAGACAGCCGCCGGGTTTGCCGACGAACTGCTCGTGTCCTTCGACTTGTATCTGAACAAATCCGCCAGCCAGACCAACGAAGGCATCAAGGTGCTGACGGCGCTCACGGCCATCACGCTGCCGCCGATCGTGATCGGCACGTGGTACGGCATGAACTTCGTCCACATCCCCGAACTCCACTCGCCGGCCGGCTACTGGGTGGCGCTCGGCGTCATGCTGGCCAGCACGGGCGCGATGTTCGCCTGGTGCAAACGGCGGGGCTGGCTTTAGGAAGTGACGAGTGCGAATGACGCGTGACGAGTCTCGGAGCGGTGTGATGTCACAGGGCCGCGCTCGTCGCCGACCTCACGCCGCGCGCCGCGCGCTCACCCGTTCCTCCTCAGGCACCCGTCACTCGACACCCGATACCCGTCACTCCCGATGATCCAGACCCTCATCTACCGCGACAACCGCTACGCCGGCGCCAACCCGCCGGACGAGCAGCTCGCGGCGTTGCGCGCGGACCGGGCGGTGATGCTGTGGGTCGACGTCTCGGAGGCCCCGGACGAGGAGGCGAGGCGCGTGCTGGGTGACTGGTTTGCCGTTCACCCGCTCACCATCGAGGACTGTCTGCAGGACTCGCCGCTGCCGAAGATCGAGCAGTACGAGGACTATCTCTACGTGGTGATGCACGCGGTCGACTACACCCGTGCGGACAAGTTCACTACGACCGAGGTCGACTTCATCATCGGACGCGACTTCCTCATCACGTTTCATCGCAAGCCCCTCAAGCCCGTGCAGGTCGCGCGCGAGCGTCTGCAGCGCAATGTCGGCGTGCTGGTGCGGGGGCCCGATCGCATCGCCCACACGATTCTCGATCTCCTGGCCGACTACTACGGACCGGCGCTGGCGGAATTACGCCTGGAGATCGAGACGATCGAGGACGCGGTGCTGGACCGCTCGCAGACTCGCCTCGACTCGCGCATCGTCGAGTTGCGAGACGATCTCTCCGCGCTCCGCCAGATCATCCGGCCGCAGCGCGAGCTGGTCGGCGAACTCGCGCAGGGACGGTCGGCGTTCTTCCGCAAGAAGCTGCTGCCCTACCTGCGCGACCTGCACGACGAGTTTCAACGCATCGAGGAACTGGCGATCGGGTGGGCGGATCAGGCGATGCTGCTGTTTCGCGTCTACCTGAACCGATCCAGCCACGAGGCCAACGAGGGCATCCGGGTGCTCACCGCGCTGACGGCGATCACGCTTCCGCTGCTCATCGTCGGCGGATGGTTCGGCATGAACTTCCGGGCGACGCCGCTCATGGACTCGCGCGTGGCCTACTGGACGACATTTGCCGTGACCGTCGCCCTGACGGCCGGCGTCTTCATCTTCCTGCGGCGGCGTCGCTGGTTCTGAGCGCCGCGCCGGGCCGGGCCTGGGTGGACCAGGCGCGAGGCTGTGGCCGGGCCGCGGCCACTCCTGCGTCCGTGTGCCCCGCGATGAGGTTGCCAAGCGCGCGATGGCGCTCCTACAGTCACCGGCCTTGACTTACGAACTGGAACCGCATCTGGGCACGCTGGTCGCTGCGACGGAGTGGGTGGGGCTTGATCTCTCCATCGCCCTCGGCGGGAGCGTGATCGCCGGTTTTCTGGTGGCGTGGTTGATGGCGCGGCACCTGCGTCGCCGCGCCCGGGCCGATGCGCAGAGCGTGGTCGAGCTGGCGCGGCGCGAGGCCGAGGTTTCCAAGCAGGAACTGCTGGCCCAGGCGCAGATCGAGATCGAGCGCCGGCGCGCCGAGCTCGATCGCGAGGCGCGCGCCCGTGAGCTCGATCTCGAGGCACGGCTGCGCGAGATCCGCGCCCATGAGGAGTCGATCGGCGACCTCGACGACGAACTCGCCCGCCGCGAAGAGAAGGTCGAGCGCGAGCAGGGCGCGGTGAAGCAGGCGCGCGAGGCCGTGCGCAACCTTTCTAGGAACCTTCGCCTGACGATGGAGAAGCTCGCCGGGATGAACGCCGACGAGGTGCGGGAAAACCTGCGCGACCAGGTGCGCCAGGAGGTGCAGGAGGAGCTCCGCGCCCTGCGCAAGGAGATCCTCGACCGCTCCGAGCGCGAGATCCAGGACGAGTCGCGCCGCATCATCGTCGCGGCGATGCAGCGCCTCACGAGCAAGCCGACCAACGACCTCACCTCGACCATCGTTCAGCTCCCGAACGACGACATGAAGGGCCGCATCATCGGCCGCGAGGGGCGCAACATCAAGTGCTTCGAGGCCGCCACCGGCACGACGCTGCTCATCGACGAGTCGCCCCAGATGGTGCTGATCTCGTCGTTCGATCCCGTCCGCCGCCACATCGCCAAGACCGCGCTGGAGCGCCTCATCGCCGACGGCCGCATCCATCCCGCGACGATCGAGGAGTTCGTCCGCCAGGCACGCGAGGAGACGGATACAATCGTGCGCACCGCCGGCGAGGAGGCGGTCGAGCGTCTCCATATCACGGGTACGACCCCCGATGTCGCGACGCTCCTGGGCAAGTTGAAGTTCCGCTTCTCCTACACGCAAAACGTCCTCGATCACTCCATCGAGGTGGCGATGCTGTGCTCGATGATCGCCTCCGAGCTCAAGCTCGAGCCTGCGATCGCCAAGCGAGCCGGGCTCTTCCACGACATCGGCAAGGCGGTGGACGGCGAGTACGAGGGCAGCCACGCGCGCATCGGCGCCGAACTCCTCAAGCGCGCCGGCGAGGACCCGGTCGTGGTCAACGCCGTCGCCGCGCACCATGAGGAGGTCAGGCCGGAAAGCGTCTATGCCGGCATCGTGATGCTGGCCGACACGATCTCCGCCATCCGCCCGGGCGCCCGCGCCGAGTCGCTCACATCCTACATCGAGCGCCTGGAGCGTCTCGAGAAACTGGCGACAGCGATCCCCGGGGTGCAGTCCGCCTACGCGATCCAGGCCGGCCGCGAGATCCGCGTCCTGGTGCGCCCCGACCTCGTGAGCGACGAGCGCGCCGCGCAACTCGCGCGCGAGCTGCGCCGCCGCATCGAGGACGAGCTCCAGTACCCGAGCACGATCAAGGTCACCGTCATCCGCGAGCAGCGGTTTGTGGAAACGGCGACGTGAGGCTGGAGACGTAGCGGGGGGATGAGCAGCCGGTGGCGGGCGGGACGGAGACCGGGCCGAAAAATCGAGTCGACGGCCCCACCTCTGGACACGGTTCACGATCTCTGGAAAATCTCCTCGCTCCTCGCTACCCGCTCCCCGCTACTTTCCTCCATGTCCGATCCGAAGATCCTTGAGACTTTTTCCAACCCGGCGCCGCAGCGGGACTACGTGATCGAGCACACGCATCACGAGTTCACCTCGGTTTGTCCGATGACGGGCCATCCGGATTTCGCGAACATCACCGTGCGCTACGTGCCCGACAAGGTGTGCGTCGAACTGAAGTCGCTGAAGCTTTATTTCCACGCCTACCGCAACGAGGGCATCTTCTTCGAGGCGGCGACCAACCGGATTTGCGACGACCTCGGAAGGACCCTGAAACCACGCGCCCTCACGATCATCGCCGACTGGAAGGCTCGCGGCGGGTTTTCCTCGATCGTCACAGCGGAGTGGAAGGCGGCGACGAGAAAACGGGGCGCGAGAGGCGGATAGCGGGAGAGTCTTGGATCGGCGGGTCTCCAGCGACTGGCAGCTGAACGCCGGAAGTTGACCGCTATGTGCGATTCAATCCCGCGATCACCTCGTCGTGCAGTTCCGGCGTGGCGCTCGCGACGATCGAGGTGGCGTTGACGGGGTCATTGCCCTGCCAGTCCGTGATCACGCCGCCCGCTCCGCGGATGACCGGGATCAGCGCCGCGATGTCCCAGGGATTCATGATCGGGTCACACATCACATCGGCCCAGCCCGTCGCGACGAGGAGATAGCCGTAGCAGTCGCCCCAGGTCCGGGCGATGCGCGCCTGCCCGGTGACGGCGTCAAACGCCGCACCATTCTGATGCTGCGCGGGCGCCTTCCAGTCCGTGGTGAGAAAGGTGCTTTGACCGAGTTCGCGCGTCGGCCGGCAGCGCACGGGGTTTCCATTGAGTGTCGTGCGGTGACCGTCGCCGATCACGAGTTGCTGCAGGATCGGTTGGTGGATGGCACCCAGCACGGGCACTCCCCGATGGAGGAGGGCGATGAGCGTGCCAAAGAGCGGACAGGCGGCGGCAAACGATTTGGTGCCGTCGACCGGATCGAGCACCCACACAAACTCGGCATCGGTGCGGTGCGCCCCGAATTCCTCGCCGAGGATCCCATGATCGGGAAAGCGCGCGGCGATCATCTCGCGCATGACCTTTTCGGCCCCGCGGTCCGCCGCAGTCACCGGGGTGAGGTCCGATTTTGTCTCGATCGCCAGGGACGTGCTGCCGAAGAGAGGACGGATCACCTGCGCGCTGGCCTCGGCGAGCTCTTCCATGAAGGGGCGGTAGGCGGACAGATCCATGCCGCGTACTCTCGCGGCCGGTTTGATCGCGACCAAGTCAATTTCGCCCGCCGCGGTTCACCCATTCCGTTCGCCGCGGCTCGGCCGGCTTCCGACGCGGCGCGGTGGGAACCGAGCATCGGGTGATGGCGGGGACGCGCAGGTGAGGGGTCGGCGCTTCACGGGCTCGCGAATTGCCTTGGAGCCACCCAGGCGTTTTTCTCGCGCCTGATATGCTCCCGGCCCGAAACGCCGCACGTCATGTTCCCAGCCGCACGGCGCGGGAGCTGCGCCCTTCCCTGGCAGGCGGCCGCGGGACGCGCCGGGTCTCTCCCAGAAAATGAAGATTACCCTCTGTGGTGCCGCTGGCGGCGAAGTCACCGGATCCGCCTACCTCGTGGAAACGGATCAGGCCGCCATCCTCGTGGATTGCGGCATGTTCCAGGGCGCCAGCCGGCCGCAGACCGCGAACCGGCCCCCCGTCGGTCCGAGGCAGCCGCTCGACGCGGTCCTGCTCACGCATGGCCACCTCGATCACACCGGCCGGCTGCCGCTCCTCGCCGGGCGTCGCCGGCCCGTGCCGGTCCATGCCACGCCGGCCACGGGCGAGATGACCGCGCTGATCCTTCGCGATTCCGCACGTATCCAGGAGGCGGATGCGGAAAGGAACAACCGCAGGCGCTTGCGCGCGGGCCAGCGGCCCCAGCCGCCACTCTACGGCCCGGAGGACGCGGAGGCCGTGATCCGGATGCTTCGGGCCGCTCCCTACCGCACCCCGGTCAGCGTGGCGCCAGGTATCCAGGCCGTCTGGACAGAGTCGGGACACATGCTCGGCTCGGCCAGCATCCAGCTTCTCGTGGACGAGGACGGACGACGCAGGCGCGTGGTCTTCTCCGGGGACCTCGGTCCCCGAAGCGCGCCGATCCTGCGCGAGTTCGAGCCGTTTCGCGAGGCGGACGCCGTGTTTCTTGAGTCCACGTATGGCGACCGCGACCACCGGCCGTTCTCCGAGACGGTCGACGAGTTCGTGCGGATCGTGAAGGAGGCGGTCGCCGAGGGCGGCAAGATCCTTGTACCCACCTTCGCCGTGGGCCGGGCCCAGCTGCTCACCGCCCTGATCGCCTCCATGTTCCGAAGCGGGCAGGTCGAGCCGTTCCCGGTCTTCCTGGACAGCCCGATGGCGATCGAAGCGTCCGGCATCTATGCCAACCATCGGGAACTCTTCGACGACGAGATGATCCGGTTCCTCGACGAGAGGCCCATGCGCGAGGACCTGAAGACCCTGCGCATGAGCCGATCGGGCGAGGAGTCGCGCGCGATCAACGGCCTTTCCGGGCCGGCGCTGATCATGGCGGGCGCGGGCATGTGCAACGCCGGCCGGATCGTCCATCACCTCAAACAAAACCTCTGGCGGCCGGGGACGCACGTCGTGATCGTCGGCTTTCAGGCCCAGGGGACGCTCGGGCGGCGCCTGGTCGACGGCGAGACCCGGGTGAACATCCTCGGGGAGCGCATCGCCGTCCGAGCCAGGGTCCACACGCTCGGCGGATTCAGCGCGCATGCCGGCCAGACCGACCTGCTCGCCTGGTACGGGGCGCTCGCCGCCTCCCGGCCCCGGACGTTCCTGACGCACGGCGAGGATCGCGCGCGGCTCGCGCTGGCCGAGCAGATCCAGGCGCGCCACGGCGTCGCCTGCGCGCTGCCACGGCTCGGGGAGTCGGTCGTGGTTTGACCAGATCGGGGCCGCGCCAGCCGGCTGCCACGCGCCGGTTCGGGCGCCGGCCGGGTCAGCCTTTGCGGAACAGAAAACAACCCACGCGAAGCAAATTCGCGCGACTGGGCGTAAGTTCTCCTCATGGACCTCGCCCCCAAATCTGATAACCAGATCCCGCGCCCGGTGATCATCGGCGTCGTCGTTGGCTGGATCCTGATCGCCCTGAAGTGCATCGTGCTGCCCTCGATCTTTGACCGCTGGCAGGTTCCGGTCCATCCGGGCTGGGTGATTATTCCCACGCTGGTCTTTGCGGGTGTGGTGACGCTCCTGATCGCACTCCACGACTGGCGGGACGAGTAGGGCGGGGATCGGGCCAGCCGCGGCCCATGCCCGCCGCCGCGGTGTGTCCGCGTCGCTTTGTCGTAGGGTAATCCGCCCGGCGGCCTTTAGTGAGTCGACTGTTCGGTCGATGGGGTAAGAAAGCGCTAAAAATCCCCACGACCACCCTCTCCGACGCGTGCGAGCGCGTCAGGGGTTTCACGGCCCCCATGAAGCTCATCCTCCAGCCCCACGCAGCCGCCCCACGCGGCTGGCCCGTGCCGGTGCGCACGATGACGGGAGCATGCCCATGAAGCCGGTGGTTCTGTTCGTCGATGACGACAATGCCGCGCTGCTCAGCTACGCGCGGCTGGTCCGGAACATGGTCGAGGTACGCACCGCCACCACCGTGGCGGCAGCACGGGTGTTGCTCAAGGACGCGTCGGAAGTCGCCGCCGTAGTCACCGAGGCGGTACTCCCCGACGGATCCGGACTCGCCGTGCTAGAGGCGGTGGCGGCGCAGTGCCCGGACGCGCTGCGGCTCGTCCTCACCAGCTCTGCCGAAGTGCAGGTCGCCGCTGACGCGGTCAATGCCGTGGGCCTGTTCCGATTTCTCCAGAAACCGTGCAAGCCGGAGGTCTTCATCCGCGCCGTCGGCGAAGCCCTTGCCGCGCACCTGCGCGCGCGTCGCGAGCGCGAGCTTCGCGAGCAGGCGGGTGAGGGGATCGTCGAGTTCCTCTCGGGTTTCATGACGGGCAACGAGCCCGAGTTGCCGGCCCATGCTGCCGAGTTGCGCCGCCGTGCCAAGGAGGTGGCGCAGGCGATGAAACTGCCGTTCACGGCCGACCTCGAGATCGGGGCGATGCTCATCCGGCTCGGGGTGTCGACGATTCCCAAGCACGTGCGCGACAAGCTTCACGCCGGCGAGCGACTCGAGCCCGCCGAGGCCGACTTGATGGAGCGGATCCCCGAGGTGGTCGCGCACATGATCGGGCACATTCCCCGCCTCAGAGGCGTCGTGGAAATCCTGAGACACGAGGCGACGGTCCTGGTGCAGGATCCCGACGCGCCGCGCGCCGCCACCCGCAAGGACGTTCCCCTGGCCGCCCGCATCCTTCGGGCGCTGAACGACATCTTCATCCTCGAGGAGTTCGGGCTGACGACGTCGGCCGCACTCATCCGCATCCGTGAGGTGGTCGGCCGCTACGACAGCGACGTGCTCCGGGCGATTGAGCACCTCTATGCCGATCCCAACGCGATGGCTGCGGCACTTGTCGAGGAGCTGATGGTCGTCGATCTCGTCTCCGGCCTCGTCCTGGCCAAGGACGCGCTCTCGCGCGAGGGCGTGCCGCTGATCTCCAAGGGCACGAGCCTCACCGCGAGCCACGTGGAACATCTGCGCCTCTACGCGGAACTCGGCGAGCTGGTCGAGCCGCTCTCGATCTACCGGCGCGAGGAACGTCCCGCGCCGGCGGGTTCGGGGGAAAACGCGACGGTACCCGAGGCGCCGCGAGCGGACGCCTGAGTCGGACGAGCCGGTCCCGAGATTCCGTCCTCAAGGGAGGCGCACCCACCGCGGGGGTATGCATGCTCCGCCCGCCTCGGTTGCATCGCCCCGCCCAAAGGCGGCAACCCGTGCATCCGGCCGCCATTGCCGCCGACCGGGCGTTTCCCGGCGGCGGTTTGCGGCAACCACGCCCTACAGGCTATCCGAGAACCTGTCTTCGGGTAGGGCGAGGCCTCTGGCCGAGCCGCGGCTCACCCGGACGGTTCGCCCTACCTTGGAGGCGTCCTATTTGTATTTGAGGTTTCCGGATTGTCCCTAGAAGGCGATCCGACTTCCTGCGCTCGTGAGTTCCATCCAGCGGCCGACGGAAAACGGCTGGCCGTCGGTGAGGCGCTTCAATGCCTCGTCGTAGTGCAGCTCGTAGTTCCCGGTGATCTTCACGTTGTAGCCGCTGAACGTGCCGACCATCGTGCCCGAGTTGCCGCCGCCTTTCAGCTCGATGTTCGCGTTCGGAGCGTAGACTGCGGCGACGAGCGTTCCATTGCCGTGCAGCTTGATCGTCTGGGCGCCGTCGGTGGGATTGAAGCCGTAAATCTGCGCGTTGGCCGCGATGTTGGTCGCGTTCACCAGGCCGGTGCCGCCGACGTCGACATCGCCGTAGACATGCATGACGAGCGACGAGCCGGGGCTGATGATGACTGCGCCCTTCACGTTCACCTCGCCGCGTACAACCATCGTGACATCGCCGGTGATCGTCAGGACTTCGGACGAGTTGTTGAGCGTGATATGCCCGAGTTCGTAGTCGCCGGAGGCGAGCGTGGTCGTGGTGGTGATGTTGCCTGCCGGCGTGAGGCCGGTCGGCACGTCCTTCAGCCGAAGCTCGCGGGCGGGATAGTCCTTCGTCATGCGCGAGGTGTCGATCTTCACGCCGTCCGGTGTATTCGCGCCGCGGATCTCCCCGTTGGGTCCGACGTCGATGTCGGCACCGCGCGTGAAGACATAGCCCCAGATCTTCGCATTGCCGAGTGCGACGCCATCGCTCGTGGAGAGCACGCGCAGGCTCGCGATCTGGCCCCCGTCCTTGCGCTTGAGCGGATCATACTGTCCACCGGTCGAGTATGTCTCCGAGTCCGAATCGAAACTGTCGATCATCGCGTTGCCGCCGGAAAAAGAGACGAGTTCCCGACCCTGCGGGCCGTCCGGGAAAAGCGAGCTGCGATGGAGCTGCACCTCGACCTGCTTGGTCACCGACGAGCCGAGCGGCCCGTTCACGTGCCCCTGTGCGACGATGCGCGGCGTATCCGATGTGTGCGGTCCGAAAACCACGACCTGGGCCACGCCTGTCATGCCCGACCCGAGGTCGAAGGTGGGGAGCACCTT
This sequence comes from Verrucomicrobiota bacterium, assembly GCA_023399155.1. GTDB lineage: Bacteria > Verrucomicrobiota > Verrucomicrobiia > Opitutales > Opitutaceae > JAEWQP01. The sequence continues at coordinate 494,872 of JAEWQP010000022.1, forward strand.
CGTCAGGTTGCTGCCGTTGCCCTTGAACGCGGACCAGCCCGACCAGTCGCCATGGTTGACGGCGATCATCGCCTCCTCCAGGCCGGCCTCGGCGATATTGAGTGCGGAGTTTGCGTTGAACGAGGCGTTTGAGAGCCTGGATGTCTGGACGCAGATCGAGACAAATGTCCCGAGGGCGAGCGCCACGCCTGTGGAGAGAACGACGGCAGTGACGAGTACTCCACCGCGTTTGTTCCTGGTTTTCATGATGTATGGGATTAACCGCTGACGATCTTGTTGCGCAGCACGTAGCGCGCAGAAATCACGTTGTTGGTGGCGGTGGCCCGGCCGACTCCGGAACGCTGGGCCCGCAGCTGGATCTGCAGCTGTTTCACCTCGAGATCATTCGACGTCTCGAGCGGCTGTCCGTCACTGCCGAGCGCCATGCAGAAACGCTTCAGCACAAACGCCTCGATGCCCGTGATCAGGGCCTTTTCGCCCGGCGTGCCGGGGTTGCGGTAGAACGACTTGGTCTCGGGCTTGTACTCGTAACGCACATTGTGCGAGCCCGTCGGCGAACTGTCGGCCACGGAAAGGATGACCGCGTGCGAGGAGATCGTGGTGATGTTGACGGCCATCCGTACGTCGCGTGCAAACGTCTCCAGGCCGCTGCGGGCCTGGCGATCCATGTCCGAGTAGGCGATGGTGAGGAGCGAACTGCGGGCGAGAAACCCGAAGGCCGAGAATATCGCGACCATGGCCACGGCGGACAGCGTCATGGCGACCACCAGCTCCATAATTGTCATGCCGCGGCGGGTACGCCGGCGGCACGGCCTGCGGTCAGCGCCTGCGATAGTAGTAGTCATAGGCTCCATCCTCGGCGATGTAGGTCACGTAGCGACGCGTCCGCGCGCGCCCGTCGGAGGTCTTCCATGCGACGGAGAGGACCGCCTGCTTCAAGCCGGAGCGGACGGTCTCGATCTTGCGCGAGCACTCGAATTTCGGGAAATTCTTGATCGTCGGGTCGATCTCCACGACGAACGGCGCCGACGCGGGCATCGCGGTGATCTCGGCCCAGTTGCGCAGGCGCAGGTTCTCAACCTCGCTCTGCAGGATTTGCGAGGCGAGCGTGCTGGCTCGCGCCTCCTCGAGGAGCTTGAAGCCGACGGTGATCGCGGAAATCGAGCTTACGAAGACCAGCAGCAAGATGGTGACCGCGATGAGCACTTCCGCCAGGGTGAACCCGGGCGCGCGCACGCGTCTGCTGTAGGTGGGAGCCATGCGGGGTCATACGTCCTGCGATTCGCACGGTTGAGCCCCCCGAGTGCAAATAAACGAAGAACCCGGCGTGTCTGCATCGGTATTCCGGTATGCAGTTTGGGTGTGATTACCCAACGGCCTGCAAAGGAGTGTCAAACGCTCGTTCGAGGGTCCGGCGGTCCGGCACAAGCTGACGTATCCTCCTGTGGGGCAAAGACATTAGGGCATAGTCCGGAGCCCGGCTAGTCCCCGGTTGTGCGCAGGATGATCTCCTCCTGCTCGTGTCGGAACTGCCCGGTAAAGAGGGCGTGGTAGCGGCCGCGGCGCCTCATCAGGGCGTCGTGTGTACCTGATTCCTCAATACGACCGCGGTCCACGAAGACGATCAGGTCGGCGGACCGGATGGTGGACAGCCGGTGCGCGATGACGAAGCTGATCCTGCCGCGGAAGACCGTGCGCAGCGCCGCCTGGATGAGCTGTTCCGCCTCGGTGTCGATCGAGGAGGTGGCTTCGTCCATGATGAAGATCTGCGGATCCGCCAGCAAAGCGCGGGCGAAGGAGATGAGCTGCTTCTGCCCGGTCGAGAGCCGGTTGCCTCCCTCGCCGACATCCGAGGCGTAGCCGTGCTCGAGCGCGCGGATGAAGCCGTCCGCGTTGGCCAGCCGCGCGGCGGCCTCGACCTCGGCGTCGCTCGCCTCAAGGCGTCCGTAGCGGATGTTCTCGCGCACCGATCCGCGGAACAGGTGCGGCTGCTGGAGCACGATGCCGAGGTTCGACTGCAGCCAGGCCAGGCTGCGCTCGCGATAGTCCGTCCCGTTGATCAGGATCCCGCCGGAGGTCGGCTCGTAGAAGCGGCTCACGAGGCTGACGATCGTCGTCTTGCCGCCGCCGCTCGGTCCGACGAGTGCGATAGTCTGGCCCGCATGCACGGTCAGGTCGAAGTGTTCGAGCACGCGAGCGCTTCCGCCATAGCCGAAGCTCACCCCGCGAAACTCGATCGTGCGGATGCGGTGCCCGCCGCCGTCGGGTGCTCGATCCCGGGCGGGCGATGCGGCGGCGGCATGTTGCGCGATCCGGGCGCGAACGGTATCCGAATCACGGATGCGAGGTTCGGTCGCGAGGAGGCCGAGGACCCGCTCGCCCGCGGCCTGCGCGCCCTGCATCTGCACCAGCACGCTGGCGATGGAATTGACGGGGTAGAAGAACTGCCCGGTGTAGAAGAGGAACGCCACCAGCGTGCCCACCGACAGGCTGCCCTCCAGCATGCGCCCGCCGCCCGCCCAGAGCGCGAGCCCGCCCGCGACGCTGCCCAGCGTGAGCACGAGCGGCACGTAGAGCGCCGATTGCCGCGCGTTCCGCAGCGACGCCTCGAACATCCGGTCCGAGAGACCGGTGAACTCCGCGAGATTCTCGCGCTCCCGCCCCAGCGTCCTGGTTGTCCGCATGCCACCGAGCGCCTCGCTGAACGAGGCGGTGATCATGGAATTCACCTTCCGGGTCTCCCGCGCGCTCAGGAGCATGCGTTTCTGGAAGAGCGCGCTGACGAGGAGGAGCGGCGGCACGATCGCGAGCACGATCAGGCCGAGTTTCCAGTCCAGCCGCAGGAGCTGCAGCGCGATCATGAAGACCAGGCACACCGCCCACAGGCAGTCGAGGAAACCCCACGAGATGATGCGCGCGAGCTTGTCGCAGTCGGAGGTCAGACGGCTGACCAGCCAGCCGGTGGAGCGCGTGTCGAAGAACGCGAACTCGAGTTGCTGCAACCGCGCGAAGCCGTCGCGCCGGATGTCGTGGCTGACGTGATTGGCGATCGAGCCTGCGAGCAGGATGAACCACCACACGCCGAGCGCGAGTCCGGCCGCGAGACCCGCATAGGCGAGCGCGGGCGGGCCCAGGGAGGAGGCGGCGCCGTGCCGGACGACCTCGTCGACGGCGGCGCGCGTGACGAGCGCGAACGAACTGTCAATTCCGGCGATCAGGATCGAGACGATCGCCAGCGGCACGACCAGGCGGCGGTGGGGCAGGGCATGGCGGAACACCTGCATCCACAGGCGCCAGTCCACCCGGCTGCGAAACTCGTCCTCCTCGTGGTGCATGGTCATGGGATCGCCGGCTGCGCCGGGGAGGCGCCTGCGTCGTCGCCGACCGCGACGCGGGCTACCCCGCCCTCGACGGCTGCCTGGATGTGCCAGAGGCGCCGGTAGAGGCCGGGCTGAACGACCAGCCCGGCGTGGGTACCCATTTGCTGGATGCGGCCGTGCTCGAGCACCACGATGCGATCGGCGTGGGCCACGGTCGAGAGCCGGTGCGCAATCAGGATCGTGGTGCGTCGGTGCCGGCGGCGGCGCAGGGCCTCGATGATCGCGGCCTCCGTCTCGCTGTCGACGGCGCTGAAGGCGTCGTCGAGGACCAGGATCGGGGGGTCCCGCAGCACCGCGCGCGCGATCGCCACGCGCTGGCGCTGACCGCCGGAAAGCGTGATCCCACGCTCGCCGATGACCGTGTCGTACCCCCCATCGAACCCGCCGATTGTCTCGTGCATCGCGGCCGTCCTCGCCGCGTCGTGGATCTCGGGCTCGGCCGCCGAAGCGCGGCCGAGCCGGATGTTGTCGCGCAGAGTTTTCGAGAAGAGAAACGGCTCCTGCATCACGACGCCGAACTGCGCCCGAAGCTCCCGGCGGTTCAACGTCGCGATGTCGCGCCCGTCGAGGAGGATGCTTCCCGTCTGGGGATCATAGAGGCGCAGCAGGAGATGGATGAGCGTGGATTTCCCCGCGCCGGAGGGCCCGAGGATGGCGACGGTCTCTCCCGCGGTGACGGAGAACGTCACGCCGTTGAGCGCATGGGGCGGCTCCGGCGTGCTCGAGCCGTTTTCAGCGGAAGCGCGGGCACCGTCCGGGGCGCGCACATGCGAGAACACCACGCCGCGGAACTCGAGGGCGCCTTGCACCGGAGGCACGGTCGCGCCGGCGTCGTCCTCCTCCTGAACATCCAGGATTTCCCGCAGGCGTGCCAGCGAGACCGTGGTCTTGCCCAGGTCGGTGAGGATGCGCCCCAGCATGCGGACCGGCCACAGCACCATGTTGAGGATGGTGAGGCAGGCGAACAGCGTCCCGATCGTGGTGTGGCCGCGCGCGACCAGCCACGCTCCGCCGACCGCGACGATGCCGGTCTGCGTCACGCACACCAGGTCCGAGAGCGACCAGTACCACGCCATCAACCGGATCATGCGGATGCTTGTGTCCCGGTATTCGGCGTTGGGTGCGGCAAAGCGCGCGTTCTCGTAGTCGCCCCGGGCGAAGGCGCGCACGACGCGTATGCCCTGGAGGTTTTCCTGCACGCGGCTGGTCACGCGACCCTCCGCCTCATCGACCTGCTTGAAGACGCGGCGGACGCGCCGGAAATAGATCCAGCCGAACGCCACGATCGGCACGATCAGGACGGTCGCCATCCCGCCCAGGGTGGGATCGAGCGCGACCATGATCGGCACGGCCGTCGCAAGCAGGAGGATACAGTTGCCGATCTCGACGACCTGGGCCGACAGGCACATGCGGATCGTCTCCACGTCGGAAGTACACCGCTGCACGAGATCGCCGGTATCCGCCTTGTCGTGATAGCGCGAGGGCAGCCGCTGCAGGTGATCGTAGAGCCGGTTCTTCAGGTCGCGGGCGATCCCGTCGGAGGCGAGCGCGGCGAGCCAGCCCTTGAGAAAGGCGAAGACGCCGCCCACCGCGGTCAACCCCGCCATCCATGCGGCCGCCTGCCAGAGGTGGGAACGGACGTGATCGGGACCCCCGAGCGCCGCGATGATCGTACGCGAGAGTGCCGGGACCTCGCTGTCCGCCCGGGCGCCAAGGGCCAGATCCAGGGCGGCACTGCCGATCAGGGGCGCGAGGAAGGTAAAGGCATTGCCCAGGGCCAGGGCAACTATGGCTCCGGCGAAAAGCCAGCGGTGCCGCACCTCGGATGCGAGGCTCCACAGCATGGCCAGAAAACGGCCAGGCCGGAGCGGGGCAACGGGAGCTGTGGTGGAGGCGGAAGACACGAAAAAGCGTTTGGAAAAGCGGGGCGCTACGGCGGAGAGCGTGGCGATGCCGGGAATGCGGCGGGAACCGGGGTCATGCGATGCGATCGTGCGCCGGTTGCCCAGCCCCGGAAACGCAGTTCGCCCAGCATACAGCGCGCGCGCCACGCGGCTGCATTCCGCGAGGCGCGGTCCGGGCGCATGGGGCACGGGACCGGAAAACCCGCGGCTGCGGCTCGATGAAGCGGCTCTAGGTCATGGGCGGGACGATCCGGCACCGCGGCGACGAAAACAAGCCTGATGGACTGGCGAAACCGGTCCGTGTTCTTGAAGGCTTCCGCGAGGATCTCCGGGAGCCAACGGACCATCTCCGCGCGCCGGCAAGGCCGCACGGTGGAGATTTCTCACCGGCCGGCCTGACCAACCAGGTCCCCTGCACCGGACCAGCGGGCGAGTGCCCGCCGCCACGACGAAGCACCTGCCGGGGACCGGCGCAGGCGCAGGGTGGTGCGAAACTCGCCCTGAGGACCGCTCTCCCAGCGCACGCCGGGATCGTCGAGGCTGATGCAGACGAATGCGGGGGACGGGGTGCGCGGCTCGCGAAACCACCAGGCGGGATGCGAAGCGGTATTGTAGAAAAACGCCTCTGTGGTGTTGGGATGATCGAGGATTCGCAGCGCGAGCGGCCGCCCGACAGGCGGCAGCGCATCGATCCCGGGAAAGAAGGTGCGGCACCAGGTGAATCGGCCGGGCCGTTCGCCGTGCCCGCCAGCAGCGATCGGCGCGATGGACCGATTCTTCGCCGGGGCGTCCGCTCCGATCAGCGGGATCCAAGTCCCGGCAAAGAGTGCATGGATGGTGGAATCGGAGAAGTATCCGAGTTCCACCGCCGCGCCCGCGGGCAGAGCGCCACCGTGGATCACGCACACCGGGCGCTCCTGCGCCTCCACCGTCACCAGCGTGGCTGCGGCGGCGAATCCCGCGGGCTCCATTCCCGGGCGGAGCAGCGTCGGCGTGAGCACGTCGGTCTTCATCGCACCGACGAGTGTGCCATCACCACGGATACGGGCGGGTGATCAGCGCGTAAGGGGCGGGATCGTCGCCCGTCTGGCGGACGACGAGCATGGCCGCGCCCGGGGCGATCGTGCTGTCGTCGGCGGGACCGGTGGAACTTACCCAGCCGGCGCCGTCGTGCCAGTAGGTCCGCCAGGTCTGACCGGCGCAGACCTGCACCTGGTCGGCGAGTTCGGCCCGGGCATGGCAGCGCCAGCCCGCCACCATTTCCAGCCCCAGCTCGGCAAGGCTGACCTCGACCGGAAACGGATTGGGAACCATGGAAACTGCCCCGGCCGGGATGGCGAGGATCGCGTCGCCCGCGGGAGCCTCGCCCACGAAGCGCACCTCGGCCGCTCCGGGCGTGCGCCGGTAAACGACGATCCCGTCGTGCGGAAGCACGACATCGTCGCCGGCATCGCCGGGCGAACCCGCACGCCGCCACGTGGATCCAGTAAACCAATACACGCGCCAGGCACCATCGCGCAGCACGAGCAGCTGGTCGGCGCGACCCGCGTCGGCGGCCGCCGTGAACGGCACGGTCGCCGCGTCGTGACCGAAGAGGGTCTTGAAGGTGTGGAGCGGACGCACCTCGAAGGTGTCGCCCTCCGCGAGGATCCGGGTGAGGTCGAAGCCACGGTTCTCAACCGTGATCGTGCGGGTCGAGCCGCCGGTCACGCGAAACACGAGACCGGAGAACGTCCCCGAGGTGACGAAGACGGCGTGAGGCCGCGAGCTATCCAAGGCCGGGAGCGGCAGACCGGAGACCGTCTCGGAGGCGAGTTCGAAGGCCCCGGAGGCCGCACGCGCGTGCTGTATCCGGCCGGTGTGTACTGCGGAAAGGAGAAGCGGGCTGGCGATGAGCGTGGTCGCGTGGCGCGACGGGCTGCCGCCAGAGACGGCGGTTCGCACAAATCCCGCGGGCCGGGTCGAGGCGCTGATGGCATGGAGCGGAGCGGTGGCGAGCACCGCCGCCAGGCCGGCCAGGCAGGCGCGCAGGACGGCGGTTTTTGAAACCCCCGTAAAGCCGCGCGCGGCACCCCAGACGCGATGAGCAGAGCACTCCATCGCCACCACGATGCCACAGCCGGGGGCTCGCGACCATCGGTGGGACTGGCGTGCGCACCGTCAGGGCACCCCCTAGGTACCCCAGCTTCGGCCGGCGCCGCCCCGCATGCGCCCCCGAACCGAAGGCTACGGCAGCTCGTAGATTTCAGTCAGGACGAGGCCCGTGGCGCCACCGGGCCCGGACACCAGCACCGTGAACCCGCGTGGCCGGTCCGAGGCGGCCAGTTGCAGCACGAGCGCCGCATCACGGGAGTCCGGCCGCAGGGCGAAAGCACCGACTTGCGCCGCGGCAGCGGCGATCGCCGCCGCCTGCCCGTCGTCGGACCAGTTGTCATTTGCCGCGAGCACGGTTTGCGGGGCACTGGTGGCGACAACGCTCAGCATCGGGTCCGCGATCACGCCCTCGAGATTGAACAATGCGGCCCAACTTGGGCCGGCCGCACGGATGAGCAACCGTCGCGGTCCACCGGCTCCGACAACGAATCCAGGGATCATGATTTCGTTGCCGGTGCGGACGAACCCGCGGGTGGATATATTGACGAGCTCCGCGGCCGCATCGGGGTTTGTATCCGTGAGATAAACCTCGGCGAGCGCGATGCCGGTGCCCCCGTCCTTGCCGGCGACGATGACCGTGTAGCCGCCGCGCGAGACGGGAAGATCGTGGACCACCGCTGCTTCTTTGGAGGTGAGCGGGAAGTCGAACGCACCCGCGCTGCGAAACGCCGCCGAGACTGTCGCGGGCTCGGCCTGGGCGCCCCAGTCATCGTTTTCGATCACCACGGCGCCATCTGCCTGCCGGACGATGGTCAGCGTGGGATCCTCAAGGATGCCGGGGATTTCCCAGAGCGTGTGCAGTGTTTCGCCCGCGACACGGACCAACACCCGGCTCGAACCGGTGCCGGCGATGACGAACCCGGGGATCAGCGCGGCGTTCTGTGTACCCACCCACCCACGGGTGGAGATGTTGACCAAGCGCGCCGGGGCGCGGGCGGCTCCGCCGGGAAAGGCTTCAGTAGGTACCGCGGTCCGTCGCGCGGTCGGCGCACCGCCGAACCAGGTGGTCCCGGGAGTCGTCAGGTTCAGGGAGACGAACGCGGGAAGGATCGGATGAGGCTCCGGCCAGATCCAGTCCGGGTGCGTCGCGATGTTAAAGTGAGTGGAGGCGCCGATGCTGGCGCGGTTGTAGATCGCGATGGCCAGCGGCGTGCCGGGTTCCGGGATGCGTTGGTAGAGGGCGCTGTTGGCCGGGTCGAAGTCGGTCTGAAGGGTGAAAAAGCCCGCCGGCAGCGTGCCGGAGTCGTTCGCGTCTCCGATCGAGGTCTTCTGCAGCGGAATGTTCGCCGCCTGTGGACCCGTCAGCGGCACCCATTCGCCGGCGAATGGATCGGATGCGGTCGCCCGGGTGAAGTAACCAAGGGCGACGACGGCGCCATCGCCGCGGGCCTCTGAACCCGCGGAAAGCGGCGTCGTGGTATCCGCATCGTAGAGTGCCGCGGCCGGCGTGGCTGACGCGCCCTCGAGGTTTTCCCAGCCGACGCTGATGGACGCCGCGCGACTGGCCAGGCTGCCGCACGCCAGCGTCAGCAGGAGCGCGACCCGACGCATGCTCGTGCCGGTCCACCGGCGTTGCGGCGGACGTTCAAGGCGCGGTCGGACGGGCATGAGCGGGTGGTGCAAGGTCGGACGCGACGCGTCAATCGCGGGCGCGGGTTACAGCGCCGGTCGTCGTTGTCCCGCGCGTGAGCCATGGAGTCGCCGGCCGCACGCTGGCGAGGTCGCCCAGGTCGATCCATGCGGACAGCTTCGCCACCAGGCGACCTTCCCGTGGTGCGAATGTGCGCATCGCGGCGCGCAGGGTGATCCGGTCGGCTGCGTCGACGGCCGCGCGCTCGGTGCCGATGAGGCGGTCGGCCGCTCCGTGGACGGGCGGAGATGGCGATCCCGGGGACGCGTCGTGCGTGCGGGCGCGCAGGGCGAGCGTCGACGCCGCAAGCAACAGCGCGATCAACACGGCGAGCGAAAGCTTCCAGGCAAAGCCGGACATGGGTGGTAGGGACCAGACCCTGAACTCGGGCATCGACGCGCGCGGGAACCACTTGATGGCCGGGGTCAAAGTGCTTTTTGGGGTCGCGCAGGCCTCGGGGATTTCACATCCGATTGACCCCGATGAGCGACGTCTGCCGCACCAGCGCCTATCGGGGGCGCATCGCCCCGACGCCGACGGGCCATCTTCATCTTGGGCACTTCGCGACCTTTCATGCCGCTTGGTCGCGTGCCCGGGCGGCCGGCGGCGTGCTGGTTTTTCGCAACGAGGACATCGACCCGCAGCGCTGCCGGCCCGAGTACGTGGCCGCGGCCCGGGAAGACCTGCGCTGGGCGGGCCTGGATTGGGACGAGGGACCGGACGTGGGCGGATCGTTTGGACCCTACGATCAGAGCGCGCGCATGCCGCTGTTTCGCGCGGCGTGCGAACGCTTGCTTCGTGATGGGCGGGCGTATTTTTGCACCTGCTCGCGGCGCGATCTCGCGGAGGCCGCGGGCGCCCCCCACGACGACGGGAGTGAGCCTGTTTATCCGGGGACCTGTCGGGGTCGGACCACGCGTCCTGAGGAAGGAGCGGCGATCCGATTCCGGGTGACCGATGGGGAGGTGGTGGAGTTTGTCGACGGACGGCTTGGCCCGCAGCGGTTCGTCGCCGGGCGCGATTTCGGGGACTTCGTCATCTGGCGGCGCCCGATGCCCGGCGAGCCGGATGTCCCGTCGTATGAACTCGCCGTCGTGGTCGACGACGCGGCCATGGAGATCACGGAGGTCGTTCGCGGCGAGGATCTTTTGTTGTCGACCGCGCGGCAGCTGCTCCTTTTCCGGGCGCTGGGCGCTGAGGCGCCGTTGTATTTCCATGGCCCGCTCGTGCGCGATCCGGAGGGCCGGCGACTCGCCAAACGCCACGCTGCCTTGAGCCTGCGCGAACTGCGGGCTCGCGGCGTGCGACCCGACGCCCTGCGGGGACTCGCCGGGTGCTGAGGCGCCTCGTAGCTTGAGGGCGTAGCGGATCAATTCGGTAGCCAGCACACGGCTGGCGGAGAGGGAGGGATTCGAACCCTCGGTACGGTTTCCCGTACACATGCTTTCCAAGCATGCTCAATCGACCACTCTGACACCTCTCCGAGTGCGGTCCAGCGAGCGCATCGCGCCCGACCGGCTGAGCCGAAGGAACACCTAAACGGCACGGGTTTGTCGCGGTCAACGGCAAAGACGTGCTTTTGCACCTTCGCGCGCACGCTCCGGAGGGTTGCGTCGGGGCGTCGCTGGATGGTGTGCGGACCCATCCTGGATCATGCTCGGAACGCACCGCAAAGCGTGCTTGCGCGGGCTCCGCGGGTTTTCCTGAGAAGCCGCTTGCGCGGCGAAAAACCGACCCATACGGTCGAACGCTTGCCTCTTATCGAGGCCTGAAGCCGACATGGTTTCCGCTAACACAGATTACACCTACAACAGCAAGATCGAGGGCGATCTCGTCGTCACCAAGGCCGACGCGGTCGTGAACTGGATCCGCACGCACTCGATGTGGCCGATGCCCATGGGGCTGGCGTGCTGCGCAATCGAGCTGATGGCGTCGGGCGCATCGCGCCACGACATCAGCCGTTTCGGCGCCGAGGTGATGCGCTTTTCGCCGCGCCAATCCGACGTCATGATCGTGGCCGGCACCGTCACCTACAAGATGGCCACCGCGGTTCGCCGCATCTACGACCAGATGGCTTCGCCGCGTTGGGTCATCGCCATGGGTGCGTGCGCGTCGTCGGGCGGCATGTACCGGTCTTATGCCACGATGCAGGGCGTGGACCGCATCCTGCCGGTGGACGTCTACGTGAGTGGCTGCCCGCCACGCCCGGAGGCGCTTCTGGACGCGATCATCAAGCTCCAGAAGACGGTCCGCCGCGAACCCGCGCTCTCCAACCTTCTCAAACCCGAGGCCTGATGACTCCCGCGATCGAGCTTTCCGCGCTCTCACCGCGTTTTCCGCAGGTGACCGAGCGTCCGAGTGGTGATGTCCCCGCCTTCAATGTTCCGGCCGAGATCCTCGTCGAGGTGCTGGGTTACCTGCGCGACGAGGCCGGATTTGATCTGCTCACCGACGTCACGGGGATGGACTGGGGACTCGAGGCATCGCCGCGCTTCGGCGTGATCTACCACCTGGTCCGCTCGAACGGCTGCGACACCATCCGCATCGCGACCGAGTGCACCGCGACCGAGCCTCCGACGGTGCCATCGGCCACTCCGATCTGGCCGGCGGCGGACTGGCACGAGCGCGAGGCCTACGATTTCTTCGGTATCCAGTTTTTGGGACACCCGGACCTGCGCCGCATCCTGATGTGGGACGGGTATCCGTATCATCCGCTGCGCAAGGACTTCCCTCTCGCCGGCATCGAGGTGCCGCTGCCTGATCCCGAGATACAGGCCGAGACCGGCGCGACGCTCATCGCCGCCCCCATGGCGGGCGGCCCATTCGTCGCCCCGCAACGCGGGTTTGTCAGCACTCGCGAGCCCCGCGCCCGCGACGAAAGCTGGAACGAACTCAAACCCAAGCCCGGCAACTGACCCGAGCTGAAGTTACCACAGAGGACACAGAGAACACAGAGACCATGCATCGGAGGAATTCAGAATCACAGAATTGGACTTCGGAGCCATTCCGCCTGCTCCCTCCTTTCTCTGTGCCCTCTGTGTCCTCAGCGTTTTTGCCGTCCGGCAAGAAGCGCGATGTGGTTCAACTTCCGACCGGTCCGCGCTGACATGGCCACCGACTACACTTTCCCGGAACCCGCCGCACGTGCCGCCGCCGCGCCTCTCGCGGACGGCGAATTCGAGACCGAGAAGCTCTCGATCAGCATGGGCCCGTCGCACCCGAGCACCCACGGCGTGCTCCGCCTCCAGCTCGAACTCGACGGCGAGACGGTCGTGAAGTGCGACCCGGTGATCGGCTACCTGCATCGCGGCGATGAGAAGATCGCCGAGAACATGACCTACAACCAGTTCGTCCCCTACACGGACCGGCTGGACTACCTCGCGCCGCTTTCCAACAACGTCGCCTACGCGCTGGCGGTCGAGCGCCTCGCCCGGCTCGAGCTGCCTCCGCGGTGCCAGGCGATCCGCGCCCTCGTCTGCGAGATGGCCCGCGTCGCGTCGCACCTGCTCGGCGTCGGTGTGTATGGCATGGATACGGGCGCGATGACGATCTTCCTTCTCACGTTCACGGAGCGGGAGAAGCTCTACAACCTCTTCGAGGAGCTGACCGGGGCGCGCTTCACCACGAGCTACACGCGCATCGGCGGCATGTCCCGCGACATCCCCGACGGCTGGCTCGGGCGCGTATCCAAGTTTTGCGACGGCGTCCTGCCGGTGATCGACGAGGTGGACGGCCTGCTCACGCGCAACCGCATCTTCCTCGACCGCACCGACGGTGTCGGCGTGATCCCGAAGGACGTCGCCATCGCCTACGGCATCACCGGCGCCAATCTGCGCGCCAGCGGCGTCGCCATCGACCTGCGCAAGGACAAGCCCTACCTCGGCTACGAGCAGTACGACTTCGACATCCCGGTCGGGACCAAGGGCGACTGCTACGACCGCTACCTGATACGCATCGAGGAGATGCGCCAGTCGGTGCGCATCATCCGGCAGATCATCGCGAAGTTTCCCGGCGGTCCCTGGTACGCGGAGGATGCGAAGAAGATCTTCGGCCCGCCCAAGGGCAGGGTGCTCACCAGCATGGAGGAGCTGATCCAGAACTTCATGCTTGTGACGGAGGGCCCGCAGATGCCCGCGGGCGAAGTCTATTTCGAGGCGGAGAACCCCAAGGGGGCGCTCGGCTTTTTCATCCACTCAAAGGGTGGCGGCGTGCCCTACCGCCTGAAGATCCGCTCGCCCTCGTTCGCCTCGCTCTGCGTCCTGCCCAAGGCCGCCGTCGGCTGCATGATCGCGGACCTCTCCGCCATCCTCGGCAGCCTCGACTTCGTCATGGGCGAATGCGACAGGTGAATACGCGCACGCTAATGAAGAACGAAGAATGTAGAATGCAGAATGACTCCCAGGTTCGTCGAGATATGCGATGCAGACAATTTCTGCATTCGTCATTCATCATTCTCCATTAGGTCGATCCGCTCCATGGCTTTTTCGCTCAAACCTGAAACCCTCCAGCGGATCGATCGCCTGGTCGCGCGCTACCCGCAGAAGCGCAGCGCGCTCATGATGGTGCTGCACGCGATCCAGGAGGAGGAGCACGTGATCTCGGACGAGGCGATCGAATGGGTCGCCGCCCGGCTCGACCTCCAGCCGATCAACGTGCTCGAGGTCGTGACGTTCTTTCCGTCCTACCGCCAGAGGAAGATCGGCAAGGTCTGGGTGCGCGTCTGCCGCACGCTCTCCTGCGCCCTCATGGGCGGTTTCCGGACCGGCGAGGTCCTCGAGAAGGAACTTGGCTGCAGGATGGGCCACACGACCGAGGACGGCTCGATCACGCTCGAATACGCCGAGTGCCTCGCCGCGTGCGGCACCGGCCCGGTCGCGCTCGTCGACGAGGACCTCTTCGAGAACCTGACTCCCGACAAGCTCGGCCCCGTCATTGCCGAGATCAAGAAACGCGCCGCCGGCGGCGTCCCCACGCCCACGAAGAACTGACTTGATGTATTCAGCTCTCCGGCACCCGACACTCGCCCTTCGTCACTCGTCACTTCCCTGATGCCCGCCACCGAGACACGACTCCTCCTCAAGCACGCCGACGAACCCGGCTACGGGATCGACCTCGCCAGCTATGAAAAGGTCGGCGGCTACGAGATGCTGAAAAAGGCCGTGGGCATGAAGCCCGAGGACATCCGCACGGAGATCAAGAACTCCGGCCTGCGCGGGCGCGGCGGCGCCGGTTTCCCCTGCGGCGTGAAGTGGGACCTCGTTGACCGCAAGAGCGGCAAACCCATCTACCTCATCGTCAACTGCGACGAGTCCGAACCCGGCACGTTCAAGGACCGCCAGCTCGTGCACAAGGACCCGCACCAGCTGATCGAGGGCGTGATGATATCCGCCTTCGCCAACAACGTCGCACTCGCCTTCATCTACATCCGCGAGGAGATGCCCAAGGGCGCGAAGATTCTCGACGCGGCCATCGAGGAGGCCCGCGCCAAAGGTTACGTCGGCGCGAACATCTTCGGCTCGTCCTATTCGTGCGACATCGTCGTCCACCGCGGCGCCGGCGCCTACATCTGCGGCGAGGAGACCGGCCTGATCGAGTCGATGGAGGGCAAGCGCGCCTACCCGCGCATCAAGCCGCCGTTCTTCCCGGCCGTGCTCGGCCTCTACCAGTGCCCGACGATCGTCAACAACGTCGAGACGCTCTGCAACGTGCCGCACATCCTGCGCATGGGGGCGGCCGAGTACTGCAGGATCGGTCGTAGCAACAACACGGGTACGCGCATCTGGTGCGTGAGCGGCCACGTGCAGCGCCCCGGCTACTACGAGGTGGCCGGCGTCACCTTCGGCCAGTTGCTGTATGACCTCTGCGGCGGCCCGCTTCCCGGGCGGAAGTTCAAGGCCATCGTCCCCGGCGGAGGTTCGTCCAAGATTCTCCGCTACGACGAGACCTTCAAGGGCAGGAAGCCCGACGGCACGCCCTACGAGTTCTCCTTCGACGACATCGTCCTCGACTTCGACGGCGTGGCCGCGGCGGGCTCGATGTCCGGCTCGGGCGCCGTGATCGTGATGGACGACTCGGTCGACATCATGGAGGCGCTCGCCAATCTCGTCGCCTTCTACGCTCACGAAAGCTGCGGCCAGTGCACGCCCTGCCGCGAGGGCTCCCTCTGGGCCAAGAAGATGACCTACCGCATGTGCGGCGGCGACGCCCGCGAGCGCGACCTCGTCACGCTCTACGACATGGCCGGCAACATCGGCGGCCGCACTGTCTGCCCGATGGGTTTCTCCACCACCTGGCCGGTGCAGAGTTACATCGACAAATTCCGCCCCGAGATCGAGGCGAAGGTTCGTGAGAACCGCCTCGGCATGAGCCGCGACGCGCGGCTGATCGAAAAATGAGCGAACAGCCCAAAGACGACGGCCTGATCACGATCAACCTCGACGGCAACGACGTCCGCTGCCGTCCCGGCGCGAATATCGTCGACGTCGCCGCGAGTGCGGGGGTCGAGATCCCGCATTATTGCTACCACCCGAAGCTCTCCGTCTCGGGCAACTGCCGCATGTGCCTGGTCGAGATGGGCATGCCCGGCAAGGATCGCGCCACCGGCAAGGCGATGCTCAATCCCGACGGCTCGCCCATGATCCAGTGGATGCCGGGTCCGGCCATCGCCTGCGGTACCAAGGCCGCCCCGGGGATGCACATCCGCACCGCCTCCGAGCTGGTGAGAAAGTGCCGCGAGGGCGTGCAGGAGTTCCTTCTCATCAACCACCCGCTCGACTGCCCGATCTGCGACCAGGCCGGCGAATGCCGTCTCCAGGAATTCGCGACAGACTACGGCAGGGGCTACTCGCGCTTCGAGGAGACGAAGAACGTCAAGCCGAAGCGCACCCAGCTCGGGCCGCGTGTCACGCTCGACGACGAGCGCTGCATCCTGTGCTCGCGCTGCATCCGCTTCTGTCGCGAGATCGCCAAGGACGACGTCCTGGGCTTCACCGAGCGCGGCAGCTACTCCACGCTCACCTGCTACCCGGGCAGGAAGTTGGAAAACAACTACTCGCTCAACACCGTCGACATCTGCCCGGTGGGTGCGCTCACGAGCACTGATTTCCGGTTCAAAATGCGCGTGTGGTTCCTGAAGAAGACGCCGAGCATCGACGCTGAGACCAGCACGGGCTGCAACACCGACGTCTGGTCGCGCGAGGGCCGCATCTACCGCATCACGCCGCGCCAGAACGACGGGGTGAACGACACCTGGATGCCGGACAGCGGCCGCGAACTCTACAAGCAGGTCGAGGCCCCGACACGCCTGAAGTCGTCGCTCGTCCGCGGCCAGCCCGCGACCCCCGCCGATGCCGTGCGCGAGGCGACCGCGCTCCTGGTCGGGGTGGGGCGAGGCGTCGCACCGAGCCGCGAAAACGATTCGGCTTCGACAACCAAGGCGGCTCACCCGGACGGTTCGCCCTACCACGGCGTCGCCATCGTCGGCTCCGGCCGCGCTTCGGTCGAGGAGCAGTTCCTCCTCGGGAAGATTGCCACCGCGCTCGGGGGAGCCCCCGTGCGTCTCGTCAGCCGGGTGGGGAAGGGCGATGACCTGCTCGTCTCCGCCGATCGCAACCCGAACGTCCGCGGTGCGCTTGTCACCGGGCTGATCACCAGGCTGCCCGAGCAGAAGCTCGCCGACCTCGGCTCCGACATCGATGCCGGCCGCACGGCGACGCTGCTCGTCCATGGCGAGGACCTCACGGCCGCCGGCCTCACCGAGGCGCAGCTCGCGAAGGTTCGGATCATCTACCTCGGTACCCAGAATGACGCTACGGCTGCGAAGGCCGCGGTCGTGCTCGCGGGCCTGACGGTCTTCGAAAAATCCGGCAGTTTCGTGAACCAGCAGTTCCGCCTGCAGAAGTTCGTACGTGCAGTGCCCGGCCCTGCGGGCACGACGGACGACCTTGTGGTTCTCGCCTCGCTGCTGGCCAACCTCACCGGCGTGACGGTCGCCTCGACGATCGATACGCTGTGGTCGGAGATGGCCGGCGAGGTGGCGCTGCTGAAGGGCCTCTCCTTCCAGGTCATCGCGCCCGGCGGCGTCCTGCTCGACGGTTCCTCCTTTGCTGGCCTGCCCTTCGTCGAGGGCAAGTCGCTCCGCTACGATCCCGCCGCCGTCACCGCGGTGAAAGCCGGATGAAGATGATTTCCACCACGTCTCTCGTCACCGCTTCGGCCCGACAGGAGTCGGGCCCTCCAGGAGTGCGCGCGTTGGCGCGTCAACGTGAAGGGCGGACCTCCTGGTCCACCGCAGGATCGAACAGGCTTTAGCCCATGGAACTCTGGCCCGACATCATTTGGCCCGCCATCCTCGGCCTCATCGTCATCTCGGTGGTGATGGGCGTGTGCATGTACTCCGTCCTCGCCGAGCGCAAGGTCTCGGCCTGGATCCAGGGCCGCGTCGGTCCGAATCGCACCGCCGTGCCGCTGATCGCCGCGATCCCGGTGGTCGGCCGTGCGCTCACGCGCCTGGGGATCTTCCAGCCGCTGGCCGATGGCGGGAAGTTCCTCTTCAAGGAGGACGTCATCCCGGCCCACGTGAACAAGGTCTACTTCGTCCTCGCGCCGATCATCGCCTTCGTGCCGGCGCTGGTGACGATCTCGGTCGTGCCGTTCGGCCAGTATCTCGACTCCGCCGGCGCGGTGAAGACCCTGATCCTGGCCAATGTCGACGTCGGGCTGCTCTTCATCTTCGCCTTCGCGTCGCTCGGCGTTTACGCGCTGGTGCTCTCTGGCTGGGCCTCGAACTCGAAGTATCCGTTCCTTGGAGGCGTGCGTGCCTCGGCCCAGCTCGTGTCCTACGAACTCGCCATGGGCATGGCGGTGATCCCGGTCTTCATCTGGATCAACGCCCCGGGCACGAGCGGTTCGCTCAGCCTGGTACGGATCGTCGAGGCACAGCAGGACATGTGGTTCTTCATGTGGCAGCCGCTTTCCGCGCTGATTTTCATCATCGCGCTGTTTGCCGAGACCAACCGCCTCCCGTTTGACATGCCGGAATCGGAGACCGACCTGGTCGGCGGCTACCACACGGAATACAGCAGCTTCAAGTTCGGGTTCTTCTTCGTCGGCGAGTACGCCAACATGACCGTGGGCGCCTGCGTGATCACGCTGGTGTTCTTCGGCGGCTGGCACCCGCTGCCGTGGATGACGTGGAACGACTTCGCCGCCTGGACCGGCCAGTCCTTCTTCAACACCGGCATTCCCGGCGCGTTGCTGGCCTTCGCCACCTTCGCGATCAAGACCGTCTTCTTCATCTTCTTCTTCATCTGGGTGCGCTGGACCGTGCCGCGTTTCCGTTACGACCAGGTGATGAGGATCGGGTGGCGCAAACTCCTGCCGCTCGCCATCGCCAACCTCGTTGTTTGCGCGATCATCATCGCGGCGTTCGACCGGTTCTTCAACTGATGCGCGCGAACGTCCAGCGTTTCCGGGGTAGGGCGAGGCCTCAGGCCGAGCCGCAATCGCCCGTGAGTCGCTTGAGCGGCTCACCGGGACGGTTCGCCCCACCTTCGCCACGCCTGGCGCGTGCGTCAGGCCGTTCGCCAAGCCTCTAGAGAATTTCAGCCCATGGCCGTCGGAATCAAAGTCCTCGAACGCAAGCCGCTTACGCTGGCCGAGCGCACGTACCTGCCACAGATCTTCGGCGGCCTGCGACGCACGCTGCGGCTGATGTTTCAGCCGAAGGTCACGGTCGAGTATCCCGAGCAGCGGCCGCCGATCCCGCCCGGTTACCGCGGTGCGCCCACGCTCGTGAAGGACCCGAACGGACGCGAGAAGTGCGTCTCGTGCCAGCTCTGCGAGTTTGTCTGCCCGCCCAAGGCCATCCGTATCACGCCCGGCGAGATCCCGCCGGATTCGCCTTTCGCGCACGTGGAGCGCGCGCCGCAGGAGTTCGAGATCGACATGTTGCGGTGCATCTACTGCGGCCTGTGCCAGGAGGTCTGCCCCGAGGAGGCGATCTGGCTGCAGAACACGTATTCACTCACCCACAACTCGCGCACCGACTTCGTGCACAACAAGAAAAAGTTGTACGAGATGGGCGGAACACTTCCCGATGCCTACTTCAAGTGGGACAAGAAGCGCGAAGCCGAGGAGCACGGGAATGCGCACTGAGATGAATACCGAGGCGAGAGGCGAGAGGCGAGAGGCGAGGGGGGCAGACCAGGCGCCGCTCCGTTCACGCGCCTCTGGAACCCGTCACGCGTCACGCGTCACCTGTCACTTCCGCAGCGTCCGATGACCGACATCTTCTTTTACATCTTTGCGACGATCACGCTTGCCTCGGCCATTCTGGTCGTGGCGAACCGCAATGCCGTCAACTCCGCGGTCTTCATGATCGTCTCGTTCCTGGGGATGGCCTCGCTCTTCGTGCTGCTCGAGGCCTACTTCCTCGCGGTGATCCAGGTGCTGGTTTACGCGGGCGCGGTCATCGTGTTGTTCCTGTTCATCATCATGCTGCTCGATGTGAAGGGGGGCGACCGGCAGAAGTTCCGGCCGATGACGGCGATCGCCTCGATCGCTGCCGGCGCGCTGCTCTTTGCCGGCGTGGGCATGCTGGTGCGCGCACCCGAGTTGCAGGTGGCGCTGCCCGAAGGGGCCGGCGTGGGCTCGAGTCTGAAGGATTTCGGCGCGCTGCTTTTCACCCGCTACCTGCTGCCGATGCAGGTCACCGGATTTCTCCTGCTCATCGCCATGATTGGCGTGATTGTTCTCAGTCGGCGTGCGACTCACGCGGCTGCAAAGGTAGAAGGAGGAATGTAGAATGAAGAATGGGTCCAGAAGCGCAGCCCGCGGGGAAATTTGCGAAGCAACATTCTGCATTCGCCATTCTGCCTTCATCATTAGGCGACGCACATGACTTCCGCATTCCTCATCCCACCCGTCGTCGCCGCCATCACGCTGAATCACTATATCGGCGTGGCCGGCATGCTCTTCGCCATCGGCTTCATCGGCGTGTTGCTGCGGCAGAACACGCTGGTGATCTACATGAGCCTGGAGCTCATGCTCAACGCGGCGACTCTCGCGGCCGTGGCGTTCTCGCGCTTCAACGGCACGATGGACGGCAACGTCTTTGTGTTCTTTATCATCACCGTGGCCGCGGCCGAGGTCGCGGTCGGTCTGGCCATCATCGTCGCCCTCTTCCGCAAGCGCCACACCGTGCAGGTCGAGGAACTCGGCACGCTGAAGAATTAGCCACGGAGACGCGGAGACACGGAGATGAATACAGAAATGCAAATCCGAGCACTGGCTTTCGCTCCGTGTCTCCGTGGCTCCGTGGCCAAACCTTTCTGATTCGATCCAGATGCTGACGCCCGAATTTCTTGCCGTTCTTCTGCTGGCTGTGCCGCTTGCGGCGGCGCTGCTTATTGCGTTCTTCTTCCGGCGCTCCGGCGGGTTCGCCCAGGTGCTGTCCGTCGGCGCCGCGCTGGCCATCGCGGCGATCGCGGGCCATCTGATCTTCCGCATGGGCGATGCCGCGCCGAGCCGCGAGTGGCTCACGCTCGGCGACTTCACGCTTTCGCTCGGCTTCCTGATCAACCCGCTTTCGAAGTTGATGCTGGCGGTGGTCGCGTTCGTCGGCCTGCTCATCCACATCTTCGCGGTCGGCTACATGAAGGGCGACGCGTCGATCGCGCGCTTTTTCGGGTGCATGTCGTTCTTCATGTTCTCGATGCTCGGCATCGTCCTGGCCGACAACCTGGCGATGCTCTTCATCTTCTGGGAGCTCGTCGGCGTGAGTTCGTATCTCCTCATTGGCTACTATCTCGACAGGCCCTCGGCCGTCGCCGCGTCGAACAAGGCCTTCATCACGAACCGCGTCGGCGACTTCGGCTTCCTGATCGGCATCGCCTGGGCCTGGGTGCAGTTCAAGACGCTGAACCTGACGGAGATTTCCGAGCAGATCGCGGCCAACCCCTCGCTCGCGCTCACGGGCATTGCGCTGCTTCTCTTCTGCGGCGCCGTCGGCAAGTCCGGCCAGATGCCACTGCACGTGTGGCTGCCCGACGCGATGGAGGGCCCGACCCCGGTGTCCGCGCTGATCCACGCGGCCACGATGGTCGCGGCCGGCATCTATCTGCTTTGCCGCATCCACTTCATGATGACGGCCGAGGCGCTGAATGTCGTGCTGATCGTCGGCGTGTCCACCGCGCTCTACGCCGGCGTCTGCGCCGTCACGCAGAAGGACATCAAGAAGATCCTGGCCTACTCGACGGTCTCGCAGCTCGGCTACATGGTCGCAGCCTTCGCGCTCGGCACGCAGTACGCCGCGGCACATCCGGAGCACGCCGGCCAGGCCGCGATCACCGCGGGTGCGGCTGCGGCGATGTTCCACCTCACCACGCACGCGTTCTTCAAGGCCCTGCTCTTCCTCGGTGCCGGCTCGATCATCCACGGCTGCCACCACGAGCAGAACATCTTCAAGATGGGCGGGCTGTGGAAGAAGATGTTTCTGACCTTCGCCACGTTCACGGCGGGCTATCTTGCGCTGATCGGCTTCCCGTGGCTCTCGGGATTCTGGAGCAAGGACACGATCCTCTACCTCGCCGCGCAGGTGAATCCGCTCGCCTACTGGCTGCTAGCCGGAGGTGCGGTGCTGACCGCGTTCTACATGACGCGCCTGTGGATCATCGTGTTCTTCGGCCGCGCGAAGTCCGATCACTCCGACCACGCGCACGAGAGCCCGTTCGTCATGACCGGCCCGCTGCTCGTGCTCGCCGCGCTCGCGGTGGTCGGCGGCGCCGCGTTCATGTATCCGCAGCCCCTTGACACGATCCTCGCCGCACTGCCCCATGCCGACGGCGCGGCGCACACGAGACTTCTCATCACGAGTGCCGTGATCGTGATGGTGGGCTTCGGGCTGGCGGTCCTTGTCTACCGTTTCGGGGCTCCCAACGACCGGCTCGAAACCTCGGCCCGGCCGGTCCACTCACTCCTTGTCGGCGTGCAGCGCGTCTTCGACGTGGTGTATAACGCGTATGTCGCCCACGTGCAGCAGCGCGTGGCCGAGCTCCTTGGATTTCTTGAGCACCTCCTGATTTCCGGGCTGGCGGTGCGCGGCTCGGCAGCCGTCGCCGGCGTGCTCGGCATCGCGGCCAAGAGCCTGCAAACCGGCAACCTCCACGGCTACGTCTTCTGGTTCTTCGGCGGCCTCCTTGCGTTCTGGCTGCTGGCCTTCGGGTTGTGACAACACAAGCCATGAATCCTGCCACGGAGACACGGAGACACGGAGGAGATCCAGAGGGACCGATGGCGATACTCCGCGTCTCCGTGTCTTCGTGCCTCCGTGGCCAACTCTTCCCCCTCCTAGGATGAACGACTCCTCGCACCTTCTCCCGCTGGCCATCGCGACACCGCTGGTGTGCGCGCTCGTCCTGCTCGGCGGGAAATACTACTGGGGCCAGGCCGTGCGCGCGATCGCGACGATCGGCTTCCTCGTCCCGGCGCTCGTCTCATTGTGGTGCTGGTACACCTACGCGCCGTCCGTTCCGGGCGGCTATGACTTCATCAGCCGCCGGCCCATGGGCCTCGAGGGCGTGGGCATCTCGCTGCACCTCGGGCTCAACGGTATCGCGCTGCCGCTCTTCGTCCTCGCCGGCGTGGTCGGGCTCGCGGCCGGGCTCTACGCCGTCCAGGCCGAGGCGGAGCGCGCCTACCAGTACCTGCTGCTCCTGCTCGTCATGCAGTCCGGCCTGATGGGCGTGTTCGCGTCCATCGACGTGTTCTTCTTCTACTTCTTCCACGAGATGGCGCTGATCCCGACCTTCATCATGGTCGGCGTCTGGGGCGGCCGCGACCGGCAGTATGCCGCGATGAAGATGACGGTCTATCTCACGGTCGGCGCGATGCTGTCGCTCGCGGGATTGATCTATCTCTATGTCCAGAGCGACGCCTCCTCGTTCAGCCTGATCGACCTGCGCAACGAGCTCGCGACGAACCCGCTCACTGACTCGGTGCAGAAGTACGCCTTCGGCTTCCTGCTCTTCGGTTTCGGCATCCTCGTTTCGCTCTGGCCGTTCCACACATGGGCGCCGCTCGGCTACGGTGCGGCACCCTCCTCGGCGGCCATGCTCCACGCGGGCGTGCTGAAGAAGTTCGGGCTCTACGGCCTGGTGCAGATCGCGCTGCCGTTGCTGCCCGCCGGCCCCGCGCACTGGTCGTCGCTCCTCGCCTGGCTCGCGCTTGGAAACATCGTGATCGTCGGCCTGATCACCATGACCCAGCGGGATGTGAAGCAACTGATCGGGTACAGCTCGGTCATGCACATGGGCTACGCCTTCCTCGCCATCGCCACGGCCTCGACGCTCGGCGCGGGTGCGGCGGTGCTGCTCATGGTCGCGCATGGCCTGAGCGTGGCGCTGCTGTTCATGCTCGCGACGAGCCTCTATCACCGCACCGGCACCTTCGACATGCACGAGATGGGCGGGGTGGTGAAGAAGACGCCCGTGCTCGCGGCATTTTTCGTAACGGCCATGATGGCGAGCATCGCGGTGCCGGGCCCGGGGCTCGCGAACTTCTGGGCGGAGTTCACGGTCTTCCTTTCCGTCTGGGCGTGGAAGCCGTGGGTGGTCTTCGTCGCCGCGACCGGCGTGATCATCTCCGCGATCTACGGTTTGCGCGCCGTCGGCCGGATCTTCTTCGGCCAGCCGACGGATGCCTTCGAAAAGAAGTTCGCCGAGCCGATGCAGGACCTCCGCTGGGCCGAGCGGATTCCCGCGCTCATCCTCTTCGCCGTGCTCATCGCGATCGGCTTCTGGCCGCGCTCGATCTCCGATGGCGTGAACGCCGCGCTGACCGGCGGCAACCCGACGGCTGCAGAGGCGGCCATGATCGACCTCAAGTGATGCGAATTGAGTGCACAGGAGAGCGCAGAGAAAGCAGAGAAGGCCGGGCAATCGCTACTCTGAGTCTCTCCGCGTCCTCTGCCATCTCCTGTTAAATCCGATTCCCCGTGGACTACCAAAGCTTCGCCAACGCCAATAACTGGTCGGCCATCGCGCCCGAGCTCGCGCTCGGGGTGCTCGCGCTCGGCCTGCTCGTGCTGGAGATCGTCCTCCCGCGCGCGCAGCACCGGCTGATCCCGCGCTTTGCGCTCGTCGGTCAGCTCGCCATCCTCGGTTTCGTGCTGTGGGGGGCGTCGCTCGAACCCTTGCGCGGCCCTTCCTTCGGCGGCCTGCTCAACCACACCGGCATCGGCGACGCCTTTCGCGTCTTCTTCCTCCTCACCAGCGCGCTTGTGACCTGGCTGGGGATCGTGGCGCTGGAGCGCCAGGTCCTTTCGCGTATCGAGTTTTTCCATATCGTGCTGGTCGTGACGGGCGCGATGATGCTCCTGGTCCAGAGCCATCACTTCGTGATGCTCTTTGTGGCGCTCGAGACCGTGACGGTCGGCTTCTACGTGCTCGTGAGCTATTTCCGCTCCTCGACATCGCTCGAGGCGGGCCTGAAGTACCTCATCCTCGGCGCGCTCAGCTCGGCCATGCTGACTTTTGGCATCGTGCTGCTTTATGGCGTGGCCGGGAATCCGGCTCTGCCCGGCGCCACGACGGACTCACTCAACTTCGAGGCGTTGCGCGGCTTCCTGGCCGCGAACAGCGGCAACCCGGTCGCCCTCATCGGCATGGTGCTCGTGCTCTGCGGCGTGGCGTTCAAGGTCGGTGCCGTTCCCTTTCAGATCTGGATCCCGGACGTCTACCAGGGGGCCTCGACGCCGATCACGGCGTTTCTCGCCGTCGGCTCCAAGGCCGCGGGCATCGGTGTGCTCCTGAATCTCGTGACGCAGGTGTTTCCCGTCCATGACGGCGTCCTCCAGCACGGACTCGTGCTGGTGGCGGGCGCGACGATCCTCTTCGGCAACCTCGCCGCGCTCACCCAGCGCAACACCAAGCGCCTGATGGGTCTTTCCGGCGTGTCGCACGCCGGCTACCTGCTGATGGGCGTGACGGCGGCGACATTCCCGCAGACGCGCTGGGTGGCGGGCGCCGTGATCTTCTACCTCTTCGTCTACATGGCGGCCTCGATGGCGGTGTTCGGCGTGCTCACCTATCTCGCGAAGACCGATGACGCCGGCCTGGAGACGGACGAATTCGTCGACCTCGGCAAACGCAGCCCGCTGCTGGGCGCCGTGCTCGCGGTCGGCCTTGGGTCACTCGCCGGGATCCCGCCGCTGGCCGGATTCATTGGCAAATTGCTGCTCTTCATCGGCGCCTTCCAGGCGGGTCTCTATGGACTGCTCGCCGTGGCGATCCTCGGGGTGATCCTCTCGATCTACTATTACTTTGGCTGGATCAAGATGGCGTTGTTCGAATTCACCCGCGTGGTGCCGCGCGAGCCGGATGCGCCCGAACTCGCGGTTCGTCCGCTGCCCATCGGGGGAAGGGTCACGCTGGCGGCCCTCGCGCTCGCGACGCTCGTGCTCGGGTTCTTCCAGGGCCCGCTTTCGCAGTGGTTGCGGCTGCCCTGAGGGGCTGAGCCCGGACCCGCGAGCGGTTACTCGGTGCGCGGGACGGCGGCCGCCTCGAGCGCCGCGAGGAGCGCCTCGGGCTTGAACGGCTTGGCGAGGAAATCGTCCATTCCCGCGGCCCGGCAGGCCGAATGGTTGAACTCCGCCACGCCCGCGGTGAGCGCGACGATGCGCGGCTGGCGTTCCCGGGGAATCCGCGAGCGGATGCACTGCGTCGCCTCCATGCCATCCATATCCGGCATCTGGATATCCATGAAGATGAGGTCGTAATCCTCCCGCTCCACGGCAGCCACGGCCTCGAGGCCGTTGGTCGCGAGATCGGCGGCCACGCCGAGGCGCCGCAGCATGAGCAGGGCCATGCGCTGGTTCACCGGATGATCCTCGGCGAGAAGGACGCGCAGCCCGCGCAGACGTGTGCTGGTGGGCAGGGGCGCCAGGCGGTCCGCCTGGGGGGTGGTTTCCGCCGGTTCCTCGCCGGAGAGCAGCCGACGCAGGGCCTCGAGAAGCGACTGGCGATGGATCGGCTTGGAGACGGTCGCCTCCAGCGGATCGACCACCGTGGCGATCACCGGCGCCGGCGCCGAGCCGAGGCGCATGACCCGGACGTTGGCGATGCCGATGGAGGTGCGGATCGCCGCCGAGGAGGGGGCGATCTCGGGGCCGGCGGCGGGCGTGTCGACCACCACGAGCGCCCATGGCCCGGCAGCCGACAGGGGTATCGACATCTCGGGTACGAGATCGGCCGCCTCGACGACGTTGACGCCGTGGCCGAGGAGCCGGAGCACGCTGTCGCGATGTGCGCCGGGCCTCCCGATCAGGAGCGTGGGTCCGGGCAGCTGCAGGTGGACGGCGGGCGCCATGGCGGCCGGCGCGAGCGGGAGCTTCACCGTGAAACTGAACACCGTGCCCTGTCCCGGCGTGCTGTCGCACGCGATCGCGCCGCCCATCGCCTCGACCATGCATCGGCAGATGGTGAGGCCCAGGCCGGTGCCGCCGAAGCGGCGCGTGGTGGAGGCGTCGACTTGCGAGAACGGCTGGAAGAGGACCTCGCGCTTGTCCGGCGGTATGCCGATCCCGGTGTCCCGCACCGCGATGCGGACGCCTTCACCGCTCGGGTCGCCGCCGTCCGGCTCGATCTGGACGGAAACCTCGCCGCTGGCGGTGAACTTCACCGCATTGTTGAGCAGGTTGACCAGCACCTGGCGCAGCCGCGTCGGATCGCCGATGCGTGCCGCCGGGAAGCACGGGTGGATATCGGCCACCAGTTCCAGGCCCTTGCGGCGGGCGTCGAGCGCGAGGAGGTCGAGCACCTCCTCGGTGAGCGTGACGAGATCGAGCGGGATGTGCTCCAGCTGGATCTGTCCGGCCTCGACCTTGGAGTAGTCCAGGATGTCGTTGATGATCGCGAGCAGGTTCTCGCCGGAGTTCCGGACCGTGGTGACAAACTCCTTCTGCGCGGCGTCGAGCCGCGTGTCCGCGAGGAGCGAGCACATGCCGATGATGCCGTTCATCGGCGTGCGGATCTCGTGGCTCATGTTTGCGAGGAACCGCCCCTTGGCCCGCGCGGCCGCCTGGGCCTCGACCGCGAGGAGTTCGGCGCGCTCCACGGCCGTATTCAATTGTTCGTTGCGCTCGGCGATCAGGCCCGCCTGGGTGCGCACCTCGCGCGTGCGCTCATCCACCAGTGACTCGAGCTCGCGGTTGCGGCGGGCCAGGGCGCGGACGCGCCACCGGATCAATCCCGAGACGAGCGCGATCGCCGCGATCACGTAGAGCACGTAGGCCTGGCTCGTGCGGTAGAGGGGCGGCAGGATCCGGATGCCGAGGCGCAACTCGGGAGCGTCGCGGTTTTCCATGTCCCGCGCCTGGATGCGCAGCGTGTAGGAGCCGATGGGAAGATTCGTCAGGTCGCGCGTCGCTTCGCCCTTCCAATCGCCCCAGCCGGGATCGAAGCGCTCGAGCAGAATGCGGAAACGCTGGAAATGGGATGACGAGAAGTCCGGCAGCGCCGCCTCCACCCGCAACGACCGCTGCGCGTAGGGGATGTCAAGGGACGGAAACGGCGGGGTCCCGGAGAGCAGCACCGAGCCATCGGCGATCGAGCGCAGCGCGAGCAGGCGCACGGGCACGCCGACCGGAGGAGAGGGCAGGGAGGCATCGACGCAGCGGAGCAGGCCGTTTTCGCTGCCCACCCAGGCGACGTCATCTTCATCGTGCCAGAGTGCGGTGGCGCGTGTGTCGATGTTGAGGCCGACCGACACCAGTGCCGCAATGGTTGCGGACGCCGGGCGACGCACGAGGTTGCCCTGGTTCAGTCCCAGGGGTACCCAAGCCTCACCAGTTCCCGTCACGAGGATGTGGTCGAAGCCATAGGGAGGATCGCCGGGATAGTACTGCACCGAAGGGTCCGGGACGAAGCGGTGCGCAGGCTCGTCCCAGCGCAGCACCGGCGTGTCGCCGATGTAAAGCGAGCCGCCCACCACGAGCGGAGTGGTCCAGCGGTCCGGCACGCCGTGGTCTCCGTCGACAATCTCAAACTCGAGCGCCTCGCCCGCGGGGCGGAAACGGCACAGTCGGGCCATGCCGAGGCTGGCCCAGATCCAGCCGTCGGAAGTCTCGGCGAAACCGAAGGTCGCGCGCGCGAGCTCCGGTGGCGTCGCGGCTTTCACCCATCGGCCGCCCTCGTGCCGCAGGATGCCGACCTGCCGCGGCGTGCTGTAGAAGATCCAGTCGGGATGCGTGGCAGGCGCGATGGCGAACCGTGCGCCGTCGTCGCCGTAGCGCTCGATCACGCCATCCGGGCCGAGGCGGCCGAGTCCCACGAGGTCGGCGAAGAAGAGGTCGCCGCGCTGCTCGATCAGCGTAATGATGCTTCGAATACCCTCGATCCTGCGGAAGACGGGATGATCCGCGGAACGCTCCCGGGCGAACAGGCCCACCTCGGTGCCGACGTAGAGCGTGGAATCCAGCCGGCGGATCGCGCGGATCGCGCCGGCGATACCCTGCCGTTCGGAGAAAAGGGTGATGCGGCGCGAGAGGCCGTGGCGGCTCACGCTGCGGCGGGTGACCACCCACAGTCCATCCTGCGCGTCCACCAGCAGGTGCCGGACCTCGTTGTCGCTCAGTCCCGTGCGGGTCGAGAGTTCCTCGTCCAGCCGGCCGTCGCGCGCGAAGATCAGCACGCCGTCCGCCGGCGTCCCCAGCGCGAGCCGCCCGTCGGGCAACTCGGCCATGGTGGTGATGTCGCGCACGCGTGCAGGATCGACGTCGCGCAACTCGAAGGCGCGCACGCCGTCGGCCGCCATCTCGAAAACGCTTCCCGTCGGCGTGGCCAGCCACGCCCCTCCCGCCCGCCGGCGTGTGGTGGTGCGGCTCCATCCCAGCTGCGGGTGCTCAAGGTGTTTCCCGACCGGCTCGAATCGCATGGTCCCGGGCACCCAGCGCGAGATGCGGGCACCGGAGACGCCTCCGAGGAGCAGGACCTGCTCGTCGACGACGATCAGGTCCGCCTCCCACCGTTGCAGGTCTATGATCAGCGGCGGAGCCTCGCCCGTGAACACGCCCACCTGATCGCCGTTGAGCGCGAAGAGCGAGCCGTTCGACCAGACCATGCGGATGATGGACTGAAACTTCCAGGCCGGGGCGGTCAGGTGCGCCGTGAGCTCGCGCTGGCGGGAACGTCCGCGCTCGTCCGTCGTGGTTTCCCAGATACGACCGGTGCCCGAATGGAAGAGCGTCCCGCCTGCGGTGAGCATCGTCCCAAGGTCCACACCCGTGGCGAAGGTCTCCCAGCGGTCGGCATCGTAGGCGACGATGCCCCGCTCGGTGACGAAGGCGACGCGTCCGTCGGGGAGCGTCCCGACGTCGCGGACTTCCGACCCGATGCCGGTCATGTCCGGCATGAACGTGAGCGCCAGTCGGCCGCCGAGTGCGTCGCTGTGTTCGTTGGCGAGCGATGGCGGTGCTGCCGGGAACAGGCAGGCCAGGGACGCAATCAGCCACGGGAGTGCCCCGGGCCGTCTTGCCGCTCTGGGAAGGAGACGGGCAAGTCGGGCCCGCGGGACGGTGGGGCGGGGGCTGGCGGATGAAGGGAAACTCACCGGTGGGCGCGCTGAGTCCTACATCGGCCAGTTGGGTCACGTATTGACCCATGACCACTGGGGCCCTTCCCCTACGGTGGCCCCCGCCCGGCCGGGAGCGGTGGAGGTCCCCGTCGTACAAAGGCACGGTCCCGGGACGGGAGTCCGCGGGACCGCGCACCTTACGATGACCGGCTGCGACAGCGCAGACGGAAGGCTGGCATGTATCAGCTCTTCGACTTCTTCAGGATCGTCTCGATCTGGTCCATGATGCGGTTCATCCGGCCGACCAGCGCCTGGTAGGGTGCCGGCGTGGCGAGGTCGACGCCCGCGCGCTTGACCAGCTCATACGGGTAGTCGCTGCCGCCGGCCCCGAGCAGGCCGAGGTAGGTGTCGACCGCGCCGGGCTCCTTGGCGAGGATGCGCTCGGCAAACGCCTGCGAGGCCGCGATCGAGGTGGCATACTGGTAGACGTAGAAGTTGTAGTAGAAGTGCGGGATGTAGGCCCATTCGACCGTCACGAAGTCGTCGATCTTCATCACACCCTGATCGTGGCCGTGGTAGCGGCGCAGGAGTTCGCCATACATCGCGGTGAGGCGTTCGCCGGAGAGCGCGTTGCCCTTTTCCACCGCCTCGTGGATCGCGAGTTCGAACTCCGCAAACATCGTCTGGCGGAAGAACGTCTGGCGCAGGTTCTCGAGCGCCGTGCCCAGGTAGTAAAGGCGCTCGTCGTCGCTGGCGGCGCGAGCGAGCACATGATCGAAGAGCAGGGCCTCATTCAGCGTCGAGGCGATCTCAGCCGTGAAGGTCGCGTAGTCGGCATTGGGCCAGGGCTGGTTCAACGCCGTGAGGCGCGAGTGCATGCCGTGCCCCCACTCATGGGCGAGCGTGCTGACCGATTCGTAATCATCGTTATGATTGAGGAGCACGAACGGATGGACGTCGTAGATGCTGCCGTTCATGTAGGCGCCGGAGCGCTTGCCCGGCTGCGGATAGACGTGCGTGAACCGGCCGTCGAGGCACTCCTTGAGGATGCGCGTATAGTCCGCGCCGAGCGGTTGGGCCGACTCGAGGGTGAGTTTCACGCCGGCGTCGTAGTCGTAGCGCTTTTCGGTCGAGACGAGCGGCGGGTAGAGGTCCCAGTAGCGCAGGTCTTCGATGCCGAGCATGCGGGCCCGAAGCTTGAGGTAGCGATGCAGGGTCGGGAGTGCCGCGTTGGTCTCCTTGACCAGCGTGCGATAGACCGACTCCGGCACGCGCTCGCCCGCGAGCGCGGAGGCGAGACTGCTCGGGTGTTTGCGCGTCTGGGCGCGGAACCAGTCCGACTTCATCTGCGAGAACAGCGTGGTGCCGAACGTGCGCTGGTACTCGGTCATGCGACCCCAGAACGCGCGGTAGACCGCCTCGCGGTCCGCGCGGTTGCTCGACGAGCGCCAGCGGGAGTAGCCGGACTGGTCAAGGTAGGCGGATGTGCCGTCCGAAAGCGTGATCGTGGGCCACGGCACGTCGGCGTTGGCGAGGATGGAGTAAACGCTTCCCGGCGTGCTGGTCAGGAGAGCTGCGGCCGAGAGCACCGCTTCGCCCTCCGCGCCGAGCGTGTGAGGCGCGCGATCGAGCGTGCGCTGAAGCTGGAAGCGATACGGTGCGAGACCCGGCTCCGCGGCGACCATGCCCTGGATCTTGGCGGCGCCGATGCTGAGGATCTCCGGATCCATGAAACTCGTGGCTTGGGCAAACTCCGTGAACAGCAGACCGGCCTCGGCGTCGCGCTCCTGCTCGGCCGCCTTGCGTGTGTCCTCATCGCTCGCGAGCGACGCGTACGACGCCACGCGCGTCAGTTCCTTGGCCACGCCGTAGACGAGGTCGAGGGCCTCGCGCAGCACGGCCGGGCTTTCACCGAGACGTCCTTTGTAGGCGGGGATGCGCTCGATTTCCTTGGCCACCTTGGCCTTGGCCGCGCTCCATGCCTCGACGTCAGGATAGATGGCGGTGAGATCCCACGTGTGGCGTGCGTCAGGGGCGGCAGCGGGCGCCGGCGTCTCGGCGCTTGCGATCACGCGGCCGCCGAGGAGGAGGAGAGAGGCGAGGGCGATTAACCTGCGGGTTTGCATGGCGCGAAACTATGGCGGTTCCTCGCCCGAGTGCATCTCGAAAACCCACACAAAGTCCGGTAGCAGCGGCTATTGTGCAGGCTGATGCGCATGAGGACGTGAACCTAATCGGCCGCGCCCGCGTCCGGGCTCAGCTGTCGCGCAGGGCGATGATCGGATCGATGAGGACGGCGCGCCGCGCGGGCAGCCAGGTGGCGACCAGTGCTGCCACGAGCAGCACGAGCGCTGCGAGCGCGAGCAGGGCGGGATCCTCGGTCGGGATCTCCGGCGCCTGGGCCGCCAGGACCCGCCCCAGGCCGAGAGCACCCATCACCCCGACAAGGATGCCCGCCAGCGTGAGCCGCACACTGGAGCCCAGGACGAGGCCATACACGCGCCTGACATCTGCACCGAGTGCCATGCGAATGCCGATCTCCGGTGTGCGCTGGGCGACCGCGTGCGTGGTCAGGCCGTAGATCCCGAGTGCGGCGAGAAACAACCCGAGCAATGCGACACTGCCGAGGAGCTGGCTGATCAGGCGCGTGTTCGCCAGCCGCCGGTCGATTTCCTGGCCCGCCGTGCGCGCCTCAAACAACGGCACATCCGCATCCAGTTCGGACACGAGGCGACGCAGCGGCTCGATCATGCTCTCCGGGGCTGCGCGGGTGCGCACGGCGAGCGCCCCCCAGTTCCACACCTCCTGCGCAAAGGGGATGTAGATCTGGAAACGCGTCGGAGGCACGTTGAGGTGACCGGCGAAGCGGACGTCCCTCACCACGCCGACGACCTCGATCCAGCCCGGCCGCGCGGGATCCACGCTGATCAACCGCCGGCCCACGGCCGACTGGCCGGGCCAGAATGTGCGTGCAAGCGTCTCGTTCACGATCGCCACCCGCGGCGCGTCAATCGTGTCGCGCCGGGTGAAGTCGCGTCCATCCAGTTGTTGGATACCGAGGCCGTCGAAGTAGCCGGGGAGCGTCCCCGTCACGTACGCCACGGGAGGCTGGGCCTCGCTGGCGGACGCGTGGCCCTCGATCCGAAACGGGCGTGGGTCATGTCCGGGCACGATCGGCACGTCCCAGCCGAAGGCCACGCCGTCCACTCCCGGCAGCGCGGCAGCGCGGTCGGCGAGCATCTCGTAGAACCGGAGCGTCGCCGCTGGGTCGCGGTACTTGGGGGTCTGGGTCGCGACGTAGCCGAAGGCGACTCCCGAGGCCTGCCATCCGGCATCGCGCTGGAGAAAACGCTTCATGCCCCCGGCGATCAACGTGGCGCCGGTGAGCAGCACGAGCGCAAGCGCGAACTCGGCCACCACGAGCAGCCGGCGAAACCTCTGGTGCGACCGTCCTGACGTGCTGCCCCGGCTGGAGTCGCGCAGCGCCGTCGCGAGTTGGACGCGTCCGGCAAGCCAACCGGGCACGCAACCGAAGACCAGCCCGGTCGCGAGCGACACCGCGATGGCAAATCCCAGCACCCGGCAGTCCAGCGGCAGGTCCTGGCCGGGGGGCGCATTGTTGAAGATCACACGCGAGCCGATCCAGCGGTTGGCGGCAGCGGCCACCATGAGCCCGCCCGCGCCACCCGCGAGCGCGACGATCACGCTCTCCACCGCGAGCGGTCGCAGCAGGCGCACCCGCGAGGCGCCGAGCGCCGAGCGCAAGACGGTTTCGCGGGTGCGGGAGATCGCGCGGGCGAGCTGCAGGTTGGCGAGATTGGCGCAGGCGATCAGGAGCACGCAGCCGCTGAGCGCGAGGGTGAGCCAGGTGATCGTCCGGCTGGTATCATCCGTGCCGGAGGCATGCAGCGGCACCGCGTGCAGGCCGTGGCCGGTGGAGGTCTCCGGATGGTCCTGCGCGATGCGTGCGGCGACGGTTCGGAGCGAGGCGTTCGCCTGGGGAAGATCCTGCCCGTGACGGAGCCGCGCCACGGCGTGCAGCCATCGGTTCGACGTGTCGATCTGCTCCTCCGCGGTCAAGGCCAGCGGTCTCCAAAAATCGATGACACCGAACACCACGGGCGCCGCGATCGAGTCGGGCATCACGCCGATCACTGTGACCGGCTCGCGGTCGACGTGGATGGTGCGGCCCACGATCCGGGGATCGCCGAGGTAGACCCGCTGCCAGAGACGGTGACTGATGAGGATCACACCGTTTCCAGGGTGATCGTCGGCGGCGCTGAACCAGCGGCCGAGCTGCGGCTGCACGCCCAGGGTGGGGAGGAACTCGACCGTGGCACGGATCGAGACAAGCAGTTCGGCCGGCCGGTCGGGCTCGGTGAGGTTGGCGCCCCACCAGCCGAAAACGGCCAGGTCGGCGAGATCATTCCGGGCCTCGTGCAGGTCGCGCGCGACCGGTGCGGTCATGCCCCAGCTGTCCGACTGCGGCGAGGTCACGAAGATCCGGGCGAGGCGCTCCCCTTCCGGGTAGGCCAGGGGGCGCAGGAGAAGCACGTTGAGGATGCTGAACATCGAGGTGTTCAGTCCGATGCCGAATGCGAGTGTGAGCACGGCGATCGCGGTGAATCCCGGATTCTGCGCGAGCCGGCGAAGGGCGAGCCGGATATCGGAAATCATGGTACGCGAGGGCCGGGCGGAGGGCGTCTCGAGGGACGCGCCTCAGGCGCCGGCGTTGGTGAGTTCGTGCATCTGTTCGGGCGAGAGCCGGATCTGCAGTGCGCCCAGATTGTGCTCGAATTGCGCGAGGCTGCTCGCGGCGATCAGGGGGATCACCGTGGGCGTGTGATGGAGCAGCCAGGCGAGCACGAGCTGGCTGTTCGAGACGCCGAGCGCGCCGGCCATGCGTGTGAGCACCTCGAGACGCGCATGGTTTTCGGCCGTGTTGAAGTGGCTCCAGTTGTAGTAGCGGGCGCGCTTCGCGGCGTCGTCATAGATGCCCTTGAGCAGCGGCGAATAGGCGAGCAGGCCGACCCCGCCGTCGCGGCGCAGGTAGTCGAGCAACTCGTCGTCGACGTGCACGTCCACGCCGAAGTCGGTGCCTCGGCGCGGCCGGAGGTAGGAGAACTCCTGCTGGATCGCGATGTAGGGAGCCCAGCCGCGGTCGTGGCTGATGCGCCGGGCCAGGGCGAGGCGCCACGCGCGGTGATTGCTGCAGGCGATCCGGAGCACCTTGCCCTCGCGCACCAGCGCATCGAGGGCACCGAGCGTCTCCTCCAGCGGCGTGCGCGGATCGTCGATGTGCGCGTAGCAGAGGTCGAGGTGGTCGGTGCGCAGCCGGCGCAGGCTGCCCTCGACCGACGTGCGGATCGTCTCGGGTGCGAGGTACTCGTAGGCCTCGCGGACACTCTCCCAGCGGATGTTGCCCTGTGCGTCGCGGATGCGCTCCGGATGCGGCAGGCGCGCGCCGACCTTGCTGGCGAGCACGACCTCGCCGCGGTTGCGGCGCTCGCGTACCCATTCGCCCAGCACGTTCTCGCTTTCGTCGCCGACGAACTGGCCGGTGCCGTTCCACCAGGCGTAGCAGTTGGCCGTGTCCAGGAAATTGCCGCCGGCCTCGACGAAGCGGTCGAGCATGGCGAAGGACGTGGCACGATCGAGGGTCGTGCCCATGTTCATGCAGCCGAGGCAGAGTTGACTGACGGCCGGGCCGTCCGGGGTGAGTGCGAGGTGTTTCATGGTTGGAAGGGTGGTGTGGGTGACGCGGCGAAGCATCGCACGTCCCGGCGGTTCCGGGGAGAGCCACGGGCCGACGATTTTGATGGAACCACTTCCGCCCTTTGGAAAAGCTCGGCGCCGTGCTCTGGCTCGATCTGAGTCGCACGCGAGGCGCCACGCTCTCGCACCAGCTCTACCGCCAGCTCGTCGACAGAATTCTTTCCGGCGGGCTGAAAGGCGGTGCGCGGCTTCCTTCAACGCGCGAGCTGGCGGCGCACTATCGGATCGCGCGCAATATCGTCATCGCCGTCTACGAACAGCTGCTGGCCGAGGGGTTTCTGGAGGCGCGTCCGGGCGCCGGCACGTTTGTCGCGCGTCTGGATCATCTCGACCTGCTGGCGCGCCCGCCGGCGGCGACGCCACGTCCCGCGGCCCCGCCGGAGGAACGGCGGCGGACCATCTCCTTTATCTGCGGCACACCGGACCTGGAAGCGTTTCCGCGGGGCCGCTGGATGACGTGCACGCGCCAGGTCGCTTTTTTTCGCGAGACCCCGGGGTGGGGCTATGCCCCGCCGGCGGGAAGCGCGGCGCTGCGGCGGGAAGTCGCCTCGCACCTCGCACGCGTGAAGGGCATTCGCTGCACGCCGGAACAGGTCGTGATCACGGCCGGCACGGCGCGGGCGCTGTGGATCACCGCGCTGCTGCTGGGTGAACGCCGTCTCGGTGCCCTGGTCGAGGATCCGGTCGTCAGTTTCGTCCCAGGCATGCTTCGGCACGCCGGCCACCCGGTCATCCCGGTGCCGACAGACCGCGATGGCCTGGTGGTGGACGCGCTGCCGAGGCGGCCCAAGGCGGCGCTGCTCTTCCTCTCGCCCTCACATCATTTTCCCCTCGGCAGCACGCTTCCGATCCAGCGCCGCCTGGCCGCCCTCGAGTATGCGCGCCGCCATGACATCGTGCTCGTTGAGGACGACTACGACAGCGAGTTTCGCTACGAGGGCGTGCCGGTCAGTTCGCTCTTTCGCCTCAATTCAGAGCGCGTGATCCACCTCGGGACCTTCAGCAAGTCGCTGGCCCCCGCGCTTCGGCTTGGCTACATCGTGGTGCCGTCCGCCAGGGTCGGCCAGGCGACCGCGCTGCTCTCGAACCTGCACCTCGGCGCGTCGCTCCACACGCAGGAGGCGATGGCCCGGTTCATCCACGACGGTCATCTCGACCGCCAGATCGTGCGCATGCAGCGCCTCTACCGGCGCAAGATGCGGCACCTTGTCGATGCGCTGCAGGCGGCCTTTGGCGGGCGCGTCGCGATCTCGGGCAACACCACCGGTCTCCATCTTGTGGCGACATTTCCCGGTGTCGCATTTGATGCGCAGACGATCGCCCGCATGCGTGCGGCGGGTGTGGTGGCGGACCCGGTGGATGAGTTTGCCCTCGGGCGGAAGCGGCATCCCGGCGCGCTCGCGCTGGGCTTCGGGCACCTGTCCTTCGAGGCGATGGACGAGGGCGTGCGCCGCCTCGCCTCGGTTCTTGAAGGCGGCTGAGCCGGAGCGCGCCCCGTGGAGCGGGTGGGGCGCGAACGCTCGTTCACCCCCGGCTGCATTGTAGGGCCGGAAACGGGAAGGCTGGCGGATGCCGGGACGGATACGTCAACCCGACGGGCCGTCCTGCACCGGGCGGTATTCGACGCCGAGGTGATGGAAGAGGAAGGCGAATACGTCGACCGTCTCCTCGATGCGCGCGCTCAGGGCGGTGCCCATCCCATGGCCGCTCGTCGCGCTCGTGCGCAGCAATGCGCTTGCGCCGGCCTCCTGCAGGCGGGCCGTCATCTTCCGGCTGTGCATCGGGTCGACGCGCGGGTCGTTGGCCCCGGTCAGGAAGAGAACGGGCGGGTAGCGCGTGCCGTCGACGACGTGATGATAGGGTGAATACGCATGCAGCGCGGCAAACTGCGCGCGGTCCTTGACCGTGCCGAACTCCGGCACGTTGAAGGCGCCGTTGGGGGAAAGCTCCACGCGCAGCATGTCATAGATGCCGACATGGCTGACCACGCACGCGACCAGCTCGGGATGCTGCGTGAACGTGGCCGCCATGAGAAGGCCGCCGTTGCTGCCGCCTTCGATCCCGAGGCGGCCGCTGCTTGTGTAGCCGGCCTCGATCATGTGGCGGCAGGCGGCCGCGAAATCGTCGAACACGTTCTGCTTGCGGGTGAGGTTCCCCTCCCGGTGCCACGTGTCGCCGAACTCGCCGCCGCCGCGGATGTTGGCCTCGGCCCAGACCACGCCCTGGTCCAGCAGCACCCGGCGCCGGACGTTGAAGGTCGGCTCGCGGTTGACGCCGTAACCGCCGTATCCAGTGACCACGCACGGATTGGAACCGTCGAGGCGCGTGCCCTTGCGGCGGATGATGTTCACGGGCACCTGCGTGCCGTCCTTCGAGGTCGCCCACTCGCGCACGACCTCGCAGTCGTCGAAGTCAACCGGCGCCGGTTCGATAAGCGCGAGCCGCGTGGTCGAGCCGGCGGCCGGGTCGAAACGAAACCACGCCGGCATGTCGATGTAGCTCGTGGCGTAGAAGAGCGTGCTGTCGGCGGCGTCGCCGGTCGCGACAAGGCCGCCGGCCGTGCCAACCTCGAATTGCCGGGGGCCCGTGACGCGCTTGCCCGCCAGGTCGAAGACACGGATCTCGCTCGGGCCGCCGAGCTGGTAGGTGAGAAGCAGATGCGAGCCGGTCGCAAGGAGGTTGCCGGGGCGCAGGCCGAACTCATGCGAGAGGGCGTCCTTCTTCTCGGCAATGAGCACGGTCGCCTTCGCGAGGTCGGAACCGGCGCCGGTTTGGTTGTCGATGTCGATGCGCAGGAGGCGCCCGCGCGGGGCGTCGAGCAGGGAGACGAGGTAGACGGGCGTCGTGCGGCCGTCGACCGACGTCCCGAGGATGGCCTGCACGGCGCGATCCTCATAGCGCGCGATCTGGTGCCAGCGGCCATCCAGGCTTCGCACGTGGTATTCAAACTCGCCGCCGTCACCTTTCTGCATGCTCACGAGCGCGATGCCCTCGCGCGAGGTCTCGACCACGACTTCGGCGATCTTGGGGAACTCGCGGCCGATCTCATACGTGTCGGCGGTGATCGGCGCGCCAAGCTCGTGGCGGTAAAGCTGCATGTAGAAATCGCGGTCCTCCGCCGGCCGCTCGTCGCCCCGCGGATACCGGGTGTAGAAAAACGCCTTCGAATCCGGAGTCCAGGCGAGGGCTCCGCCGCCGGTCCCGTTCTGGACGCGTGGGATCACTTCAAACACCTCGCGGCCGGTGGCGACGTCGTAGACATGGAGGTCGCCGGATTCGCTGCCACCCTGGGACAGCGAGATCGCGACAAGCGAGCCGTCGGGGCTCGGCACATACCAGTCGATCGCGGTGGTGCCGGCGGCGTCGAGCGCACCGGGGTCGAGGAGCACGCGTGTCGTCTCGGGCTTCTCCGGCGCGTCCATCACGACAAGAAACGGCTGCTGCTTCGGAGGCTGCCGCTTCATCGCGAAGACTCGCTCGCCGGCGGAGACCAGGTCGTAGTGCGTGGTCGTGGGCGCGGACATGATCCCGGTCACGCGACTGCGGATCGCGTCGACGTGGGGCAGGGCGTCGAGTGTGCGCCGCGCCGCGGCGTTTTGCGCCTCGGACCACGCCTTCACCTCCGGGTCGTCCCAGGTTTCAAGCCATTGGTAGGGATCGACGACGGTGACGCCGTGGTAGGTGTTTGAGACCGGGCGCTTCGGCGTGGCCGGGGCGTCGGGCGGGGCGCCGACGCTCGTCGAAACGGTGGCAAGCCAGAGCACGAGGGCAGACACAACGGCGGTGGTGGCGATCTTCATACGGCAGATGGGTTGGATTCCGGTAACTGCAGCGACACATTCGGGTGCGGTGCGATGACGCCGCCCCGGCACAGGCCGCCTATTTGTTCCCCCGGCGGGGAGGCACTGTGCCGCCGGAAGTGTAGACGAGCTTCGGCGCGCGCGCGAGTTCGCCGGCGAGTTCGGTGAACCACCGCAGCGCCACGCGCTGCTTCGTCTGCAGGTCGGGAAAGTTGCGGATGAAGAGGAGGTCCTCGAGGCGGCGCGCCTGGTCGACGGGCAGGGTGGTGTGCAGGTAACGCATGCCGAAATCGTGACGCCACGGGTCGTGGCGGATGCGCAGGAGTTCGACCAGCGGCGCGATGATCAGGCCGTGATAGAAGTGGATCGCGTCGAGCACGCGCTGGCGGCGGCATTCCTTTTCCACAAGGTGCGCCAGGAGGTGCATGCGCGTACGATGCATCTCGATACGACCGCGAAGCTTCTGCTCGAACGCCTCCACGTCGAGCGGCGCGGTCGCCGCAGCCAGGCCGATCTTGTCGAAGAGGAACACCGCCTTGCCATGGATCTCCGGTTCGAGGAAGCGGCGTTCGTTGCTCCGCTTCTGCACGCAGAGGTCGAGCATGACCCACGGCTCACGGCCGGTGAAGCGGTAGAGCCGCTGGGAGTGCCCGTGCCACGCGGGCTCGGGCACGGCGAACGTCGTTTCGATGCCGAGGGTCTTCTCGAGCTCGGCCTCCACGGCCGCGAAGGCTTCCGCCACCGTGTCGTCATCGACGCAGGCCTGGAGGTCGGCGTCGGAGAACGCGTCGGCCCGCCCGAATGCGGCGGAGCCGCCCTCCCAGAGCGCGTGCACAAATGGCAGGGGCTGCAGGACGCGTTGGACCAGGTCGATCAGGTGCTGGCGCGTGAGGGGCGTGCGCGAGAAAGCGCGGCCGGGTTGTTGCTGTGCGGCCGCCTTTGACGTGGAGGAGGATTTTGCCATCGAGGCGGCCGACGATGCGGACGCCCCGTCTCCGGGGCGATGCGAAAAACAGACGGTTTGACCGTCGTCAAAACCGCCGCTGG
Organism: Verrucomicrobiota bacterium; assembly: GCA_023399155.1. Lineage (GTDB taxonomy): Bacteria > Verrucomicrobiota > Verrucomicrobiia > Opitutales > Opitutaceae > JAEWQP01. The sequence continues at coordinate 535,130 of JAEWQP010000022.1, forward strand.
CCCGTGGCCTTCGCCGGCGGCGGCAGCCCCAGCAGCGCCGCGAGTGTCGGAGCAATGTCCTCCACTCCGACATCCTCGGTGCGCCAGCTCCGCGGGACACCCGCGCCGTACCAGATCTGCGGGACGTGGCGATCATACATCCACGGGGATCCGTGGTTGGTGCCGGTACCCGATTTCTCGACGTGATACGGACGGCTCACGTAGAGCACGTCCTGCCCGCGCGGATCGAAGTGGCTTCGGCGCACCAGGGCAGGGAGCGAGTCGCCGTCGCGCGGGGCTGCCAGCACGTCCTCGCGTGTGAACGCCATCTCGACCACGGGATCGTCGCGCAGTGCGTCGCGCAGGACGGGCGCCACGTCGGCGACGGCGAGGCCGCGGGCCGCCAGCGCCGAGGTGCGGAAGTGGTAGCCCTGGTTGTCCCTCGCGAACCAGAGTTCGCCCTCCGGCAGCGGGCCGAACGCGTTGTCGAGGGCCGCGGACATGCGCGCATCGAGGTCGCGCCAGCTCAGGCGCAGCGGCGTGTCCCCGGGCCCGGCCGTGGCGCGTTCCGGCAGCGGGGCCACGCCGTGGTCGGCGGTGAGGACCACGACATAGCGCCCGGGGCCGACGCGCTCGTCGAGGAAGCTGAGCAGACCGGCGAGCACGCGGTCGAGCCGCACGAGTGTATCCATGATCTCGTGACTATCGGGTCCGTAGTTGTGGCCGGTGGCGTCCACCTGCGAGAAGCTGAGACAGAGGAGATCCGGGACCTCGTCGGCGCCGAGCTTTTCCTGGATGATGATCTCGCGGGCAAAGCCGGCGAGAAACTCCGAGGCGAACGGTGTGCTGTCGAAGGCGGCGTAAAATGCCGGGCCAGGGCGCGACAATCCGCCGTCGATGCGCCGTGGGAAAACCCGTCCGAGCCCGTCCCCGGTGAATTCACCCGCGACGTCGTCCGGTCCCTGCACATCGTCGTAGAGCGCGGGATCCAGCAGCCGGTCCCACGTGTCGCCGAATCGCGATTCGACAAGGCGGAGGGCGTTGAACGCCTCGACCCACTCGGGAAGGGCCGTCCGGTAGTAGGTGGAGGTCACGAACCGGCCGCTCTCATCCCAGTATGCCCCATCGGCGCGCGCGCCGGCCATCAGGATGGCGGAGCGGTCCTTGTTGGAGATGCCGAACACCTTGGCGGCGGCACCATGCGTCTGCTTCAACTGGTCGCCCACGGTCGGCGCAAGCAGGCGGCGCGGCGAGCGACCTGCCCGCGGGTCGAGCGTCCCTCCCGGAAGCCGCATCGTCGTCGGGGCGAGGCCGACGAGCGGCGCGTCGACGTCCTCCACCGCCACGGTGTTCAGGAGCGTCTCACGATCCACCCAGTCGTTGCCGACGATGCCGTGCACCTCGGGATTGCAGCCTGTAAGCATCGTGGCGTGCCCGACCGCGGTCTTGGTTGCGGCGTAACGGTAGGTGCAGTTCTCGAAGTTCGTGCCGCCGCTCAACAGGCGCTCAAAACCCCCGCGGCCGAAATGCGGACGAAAACGGATGAGGTAGTCGTAGCGGAGCTGGTCGACGCTGATCGCGACAGCCAGGCGCGGCGCGGGGGACGGCGCCTTGGGCGGTTCGGCGCCCGCGAGCATCGCGGGCGAGAGCAGGACGGCGATTGGAAGGACGAGCAGAGACGAGCCCATGAAGGTTCGAAGCGTGCCGGAGCCTGTGCCGAAGTCCCGGCGAAAATGCCCCGGCGGGCGGCGACTCAGGGCGGAGGCTGGGCCTGCGGGCCCTGGGGCAGGATCAGGCGAAAGCAGGTGCCCGAGGCGGCATCGCTCGTGAAGTGCACCTTTCCGCCGAGGCAGTATTCACCAAGCAACTTCATCGCATACGTGCCCATGCCGCGCCCGGTGCCCTCCTTCGTGCTGAAGTTGCGCTGGAAGATCCGTCCTGAGATCCCGGGAGGGATCACGCCCGGATTCCGGACGGAGAAGGCGGCCTGTCCCTCCAGCCGTTCGGCCTGGATCCGAACCGTTCCCCCGTCGCCCGTCGCCTCGAAGGCGTTGACCACCATGTTGTCGAGCACGCGAAGCAGCACCGTCGCGTCGGTCAGAAGTACCCAGTCCTCTGGTACAGAAGCGATCTCGAGGTGCCTGCCGCGGGCCGCGGGATGCCGTGTACTCATCGTGTGCAACTCCGCAAGGATGTCCGCGACCGCGTGCCGTTCGCGCGCGGTCTGGTAGCTGGCCACGCTCGATTCGCTCAGGCAGCGCTGCAGGTCCACCTCGCGCGCGACGCGCCGGCACAGCCGCACCACGTCTGCCGCCAGTTCGGAGGTCTCACCGGATCCGCCCACGCTGAGCTTGAGCACTTCACTGGTGCCCTGCAGTGCGGTGAGCGTGTTGCGCACGTCGTGAAAGAAGGCGCGCTCGAGTGCGGCGCGGCGCTGCGTGTCCGTGACGTCCTGGAGGAAGACGAGGAGCACGCGCCACTCGCCGAGCTGGAACGGCGCGCAACGCACGCGCAGTTGGAGATGACTCTCGGCGCCATCGCGCCGGACCGCGAGTGCGCACATCGCCTCCACGGCGCGGTTCTCGCGAAGGCTGGTGACCTGGGCGATGGCCTGCCCGCACGTGGCGCAGGACTCGCCCGTGCCGCAGCCGCCCGGCGCGTCGTGCGCATGGACGCACTGGACCGCCTCACCGACGCGCAGGCCCAGCGCTTCGCTGGCGTCATCCAGGCCCATGAAACGAAGCATGCCGGGGTTGAGTGCGAGGACCTGGCGCTGCTCATTGAGCACGGCGAGCAGGCCGCCGACGGTAGCCATGAGCGCGTCGATCACGGCATTGTTGCTGGCGGCGACGATCTCCTCGCGCAAAACCGGTTCGGTCGCGCGTTCAGCGGGTGCGAAATGGGTGGGCAGCGGATTGTCCATCGCGGGTTCGCGTGTTCGAAGCACTCGAGGTCGGGCGCGGCGATCGTGCCGAATCCCCGAGGGAGGTCGAGAAGGTTGCGCGCCGCCGCGTCCGTATCACCGGTGCTCGAAGAACTGCGGCTCGCGCTCGAGCCGGCGGCCGACGAGTTCGGCCATGCCACGCGCTTCGCAAAGGACGCAGCGTGCGTCGCCCACGCGCCCCTCGCGCGCGATGCCCTCGCGCAAAAGATCGGCCTCGATCTTGTCGTAAAAGCGCGAGACATCGCCGACGGAGCTGGAATGCCGGAACTGCGGACACTCAATCAACGTGTCCTCGGGCGTTCTGATCCGAAACACGGTGGGCACGGCGGCCAGGCGGTCGGGGATCCGGTGCCATTCCTCGACGCTGTGCAGGAAGGTGTTCGTCCGGAGTGGAGCCCCGAGAAACAGGATGCGCGCATCCACATCGTAGAGACGCCCCCAGCACCCTTCGCGCGGGCAGGGCGTGCGGGTGCGTTCCTCCCCGCCCAGAAACGAAGCGGCAGCGGCGCCCAGGCCGGCCATCGAGTGCGTGGGATGCCAGGACCGGATCACGCCGGACCGGTGGCGGAACCGCTCGGTCAGCACGCCGACGCATGACGGCTCCGTCCGCGGATCGAAGACGCCGTCGCGGTTGTTGGTTTCCGACCAGGTGTGCGTCGGCAGGAGCAGGAGCCCGTCGCGCACGACGCGTACCAGCGCGTCCACTACGGTTTCGGCGCCGCCCTCGACGGCGCCGACCGCCTTCATCGATGAATGGACGAGGAGCCGGTCGTCGGCCCGGATCCCCAGGCGGTCCAGGTCCTCGACCAGGGTGGCAAGAGTGTGCATGGATGGAAGTGCGACGGGAGACCGGGCGCGTTGCGCCGGAGCGACGGCACGCTGACGCTCGCCGCCCATCGCGGCAAGTTCCGGACGCCCGCCCCCGCGCGACAATGTCAAGCAATGGATGACATTACCGCGCGGGCGCGGCTTTTCGGCTGGCCTGCGCCGGGGCGGCCGGCGACCGTTGCGGCGATGGTCGACGCCTCCCAGCCTGCGTTGCACGACTACCCGGCCGTGCGCCAGTATCTTTACAGCCTGAAGCACCACGGAGCGAAGTTCGGGATCGATCGCATGCGGCTTCTGTCGGAGCGGCTCGGGCATCCCGAGCGCGCCTATCCCGTTGTTCACATCGCCGGGACCAACGGCAAGGGCTCGGTGGCCGCGATGCTCGAATCGATCCTCCGGGGCGCCGGCTACCGGACCGGCCTCTATACCTCGCCGCATCTTGTGCGCCAGGGCGAGCGCGTGCAGGTCGACCGCCGCATCCTGGGCGAGGACGACGTGGTGCGTTTCACGCAGGAACTCCAGCCGATCGCGGCCGACCTGGGGGCGCGCGACCCGGATGATCATCCGAGCTTCTTCGAGTTCATGACGGCGATGGCGTTCCTGCGCTTTCAGCGGGAGCGCGTGGACATCGCGATCATCGAGACCGGTCTGGGTGGACGGCTCGATGCGACCAACGTCGTGGAGCCCGAGATCGCCGTGATCACGTCCATCGGACACGATCACATGGAGATCCTCGGCGATTCGCTGGAGAAGATCGCCGCCGAGAAGGCCGGCATCATCAAGCCGGGCAGACCCGTCGTGATCGGACGGCTGCCTGCCGAGGCGGAGGCGGTGATCCGCCGTGTCGCGGCCGAGCGGCAGGCGCCGATTCATTCGGTGGCCGAGGCTTTCGGTGAGGCTCTTGCCGGCTACCCGGCGACGCGCCTCGAGGGCAGCTATCAGCGCCTCAACGCGGCCACCGCCGCGCTCGCGTCGCGATTGCTGCGCCCGGGCTTCACCCTACCGGAGGCCGCAATCGTGCAGGGCCTCGAGACGGTGGACTGGCCGGGCCGCTGGCAACATTATCCCCTCGGCGAGCGTGAGATCATCTTCGATGCCTCGCACAACCCCGAGGGTGCCGAATGCCTGGAGGAAAACCTGGCGCGCCTCGTGCATGCCTCGGGCGGGCGCCGGCCGCATATCGTGCTCGGCGTCCTCGGGCAGCCGCGCGCCCGCGCCATCGTGCCGGTGGCGGCGCGCTATGGCCGCTCGTTGAGCTTCGTGGTCGTGCCCCACCAGCCGCGCGCCTGCTCGCTGGATGAACTGATCGCGTATGTGCCGGGTGACTACACGGGCGAGGTGCGCGCCACGTCGGTCGAGGCGCTCTTTCCCGCGCGGCAGCAATGCACGCTGGGCGGCCCCGGAGAGACCGTGGTCGTCACCGGCTCGATCTACCTGCTCGGCGAGGTCATGGACCGGCTGCTGCACGAAGTGCCGGTCGGGCAGGGAACCCTGCACGACTAGGCGTGTTTTCAGATCCGTGGTCTGGTTCAAATGATCGACCATCCTTTGACATGGAGGGCTGGACTCGTGCCCGGCCGCGATCGTCTCCAGGCAAGCCCCCACCGTCGCGCCTGCGCGGCGGAGTGGGAACTCCGCCCTCCAGGGGCTTCATCAGAGGGTCTGAGAACACGCCGTGGACGCGCAGGACCGCCTCAACAGGCCGAAAACGGGCGATGAGCGGACCTGCGCAGCTCGATCCTCGCGAGATCCTCGCGACTCTCCGGGAGTTGTCAGAAGGCGTTCGCGCGCCGCTCTGGCTGTTCGGAGGCGTGGCGGTGGATTTCCTCGTCGGCCGCTGGACCCGGCCGCACGGCGATATCGACCTCAACGCCTGGGCCCACGATCGCACCTCGATCGCCGAGGACCTGGACCGGCTCGGTTATGAGAACGTGGATACGGGCTGGCTCACGCACTGGCGCCAGCCCGCGACAGGCCGCGCGGTGGAGATCGCCTTTCTGCAACGCAATGCCCAGGGCGAAGCCGAGGTCGTGATCCAGGCTGGCGATGCAGTCGGCACGACCGGCCCCCACCCGATGGTGCCGGGCTACCTCGATCCGGGACGCTGGGCGAAGATCGGGGACGTTCGTTTCCGCGTGAGTCATCCCCTCGGCGAACTGCGCGCGCGCCTGGAAGGCTCGCGCGTCATTGCCGGACGCCCGCCGGATCCGAAGATCGATCACGACCGGCGCCTGCTCGAGGACCTCCTGGGCGTCGGGTCGGGCCGCGTGCGAACCGGCCCTCCGGGCGCCTTTCCGGGGAGGCAACCGGGCTGATGGCGGCTCAGCCGCAATCATGCGGCCCGTGAAGGTGGACTGCGACCTCTGAGCGCGCTTCCCGCTCCCGCACCGACAACAACCCGCCCGTCCGCCGACGCCCTGGGCTTCGGCGGGCATTGGGGACTGCCGCCACGCCGTAGCGCACGGCGCGAAGGCGGGAGGTCGGGTTCCACCCCCTGGTGCTTTGGGATCCATGCGGGGCAGGCACGGCAGCCGCATGAGCCCGACTCAGCGCGCGCGGATCCCGCGTCCGCCCACGGTGTTGATGGCCGTGTCGCCCCGGGCCAAGCGACCGCGCAGCTGGCCGCAGGCCGCGTCGATGTCCGGCCCGCGGGACCGCCGGAAATGCGTCACCACTCCGCGGGTACGGAGCTCGCGGTGAAAGGCGTCGGCGGTCTCGTCCGGCGTCGGCTCATAGGCGACTCCGCGCAGGCTCATTCCGGTGGGATTGTAGGTGAGCAGGTTGACGTGGATGCGGCGCCCACCGACCACGTCGGCGAGGGCGCGGGCGTGCCCGGGACTGTCGTTCACCCCGCGAAGCAGGCAGTACTGGATGATCGTCGGCCGGCCGCGGCGCGCCTGGAAGCGGTCCATCGCGGCCATGATCTCGGCCACACCGTAGCGGCGGCCCGCCGGCAGCAGGCGGGCGCGGGTGGCGTCGTCCGGGGCGTGGAGCGATACGGCAAGGTTCACGTTCAGGCCTGTCGCATCCAGTGCGTCAATACCTGGCACGATGCCGACGGTCGAGACCGTGATCTGGCGCCAGCCGAGGTTGCCCATGCCGTTGCTTGCGATCCGGTGGATCGCTGCGAGCATGGCGTCGAGGTTGAGCAGGGGTTCGCCCATGCCCATGAACACGATCGTATGCAGCCGGCGGCCCAGGGCGCGCGCCTCGCGGCGAAGGGCGAGAAACTGCGCCACGATCTCGCCGGCCGTGAGGTTGCGCTCAAATCCCGCCTTGGCCGTGGCGCAGAAATCACAACCCATGGCGCAGCCCACCTGGGTCGAAAGGCAGCCGGCGACGCGCTCGCCGCGAAAGTCCGGCATCATGACGGACTCGACCGTCCTGCCGTCGCCCAGCCGCAGGAGGAGTTTGGTCGTCCCATCCGCCGCGACGTGGCGTGCTGAAACGGTGGGTACGTCGTTCGTCGCCCCGGCCCCGAGCCGCGCGGCGAGCCCGGCGGGCAGGCCCGCGGCCGTCCAGTCGACCGGGCCGCCATCGGCCGCGTAGAACGCACGCAGGACGCGACCAGCGTGGACGCGTTTGCACCCCCAGGACGCAAACAGGTCCTGGAGGCTCCCGGTGTCGAACTCGGCGAGGGCGGGACTCACCGCCGCATCCACGCAGGCTTTGGCGCCGATGCCAAGCGGGCGTTGCGCGGGCTCAGGACGACCCGAGTCCGTGCTCCACAAAGCTCACCCGCCGGTCCTTGCGCGTGAGCACGACGCGGCGCGGCTGGGCGTGGTCCTGGTCGATGGAGTCCATGGCGGCGGCCACCATGAGGCGGGCATACTCCCCGAGGTTGTTGGATTCGTCCTGATTGGTCACGTGCAGGCTCCAGACCTGCCGGCCGAGGGCGCCACCGGTATCGGGCACGAGCTCGCGGGCCGTGAGCCGGAGAAACTTCTGGTAGGTGATCTCCGTGTAGGGCACGTCGCGCGTGCCGAGATATTGCTGGGCCGCGCCGGGCGCACCGGGAATGGAATTGCGGTTCAGACCGCTGCTCCAGCCGGGTGACATCACGGCGTGAATCGGTTCGGTCCGGAAGCGGCGCGTCTGAATCGGCGCCGACATGCCGTAGTCCACCTCGACGACGAGGTCCGGCACGAGCCCGTGCGGCACCTCGTAGAGCCCCTTGGCCGAGAGAGCCGTGTGCACATCCGCGGCCATCCGCTCGAAATCTGGATCGTCGACCGCGACTGCCGGGCGAGCGTCCACCAATCGGTAGCTTTGACGGGGCAGGGTGGTCGGCGTCTCACGCACCGCATCCACGGCGAAGCGGTACTGACTGCTGCAGCCCGAGGTGGCGAGCATCACCACCACGGCGGCCAAGGAGATGAGGCCGGCAGGGGCGAACCGGCGGTCGGCCCCGCGAGGGGCTGACGGAGTCGGGGAGGTGCCGGGGGGCACGAAGAACGAGTTCATAGGTGCCCTGAAGAACCGGGTGGGGTGGGGTGAGGTTGCAGGATTTTTCTGCAGATCTGTTTCGCCCGGCGTGTGCCCAGCTCCGGTTGTATCCGGAGCCTGCGCACGAGCGGTCGACGCCGGGAAACGCGTGGGGGTGGACGGATCTTGTGTGTTCCCAAGGATTCCTCTCAAGGCACAGGCATCGTGCGCCGGTATACCCTTGGGGTTCGCGCCTTGAACCGGCGCATCCGTGTGTCAGCCTGTCCCGATGCCGGGTACGCAAGACGCCGCGCCCTGCTCATACACACGATGTCGTCCAAGACTCCCATCACCCAGCCCATGATCGAGGAATCCGCGATCCGCTCGATCGAGAACGTCTTCCAGACGATGCTCCACGAGGAGATCCGGTTTCTGCGCCGCGCAGAGGAGCACAGCGTGAGCCGCGGTTCCGATTCCTCGGAGGTGATGGGGTGCGTCGGTTTTGCCGGCGATATCAACGGGCTGGTCTACCTCCGCTTCAGCAAGGCCTTCGCCCTGCATGCGACCACGCGCGTCCTCGGTCTTTCCGAAGAGGATATCCACGAGGCCGGTCCGGAGGTGATCTCCGACGCTGTGGGCGAGCTGGCCAACATGGCCGCCGGCGGGTTCAAGAACGTCTTCTGCGACCTGGGGCATCCCTGCATGTTGACCCTGCCCACCGTGGTGAGCGGCGACCATCTGGCGGTCACGACGGTCCGGGACGCCTCGCGCCACGTGTTCCTCTTCGAGAGCCGCGGCGACTCGGTCATCGTCGACGTGCAGATGAAGGGCGGACAGCCCTGACCGGCCCGGCCGGGTCCCTGGGAACAGCGAGAGCCGGACCCTGGGAGTCCGGCCCTTGATGCGCGTCAGTCTTTCCCGCGCGTCGGAGCGCTATTTCTTGAACCACGCGCCGTCGGCACCCTGCAGCCAGACGCCGGCTGCGGAGCGTTCACGCACGTTGGCCGCGCGTTGTTCACCGACGACGCTGACGGAGAGCCTGAGCCGGCCGGCGAGGATGGCGTAGAGCGCACGCCGGTCGGCGTTTTCCGCATTGAGGAGCGCTGTCTGGGCCTCCGTGAGCGTGGCGCGTTGCTCGAGGAAGCCCTTGTTGTTTTCGCCGACCACGCCGGCGAGTTTCATCGCATCGACTTCAGCGATACGGCCCTTGAGGCGCTCCTGGATGGCAGCCTGATCATCCTGGGCGAAGGCGGGTGAGCCAAATACGGCGGCGAGGAGCAGGCAGACGATGATGCGAGCGAGGTTCATGATGCTTATCCTGGAAGAAGGTTGGGGAAAACAGCGGGTGTCTGCGGTCACTTCACCGTCTGCGACGCCGCGTCGATGTCGCCGAAGGCATCTGCCAGTTCGCGGTCGAGCTTCACCTTGAGGTTCACGTCGAGGGTGATGTGAACGGGATCGATCGTGCTGTGCGTCCTGACCTGAATACAACCCGGACCGGCGAGCAGGAGCACGGCGATGGCGGAGGCAAGTGCGCGTTTCATCGTGGAGTGGAAGGGAGGCTAGGGTGGCGATGATGCCGCGCAATCCACAACGGTGGAGAGGCTGCATGTGACCATCAGACGCCGCCGGGTGCGCGGGTATTCATCGCGACCGGGCGCCGGGGTGCGCGCCTCAGCGCATGAGGAACTCGAGGAGCATGTCGATCACCTCCGAGGTGGATCCGTTCAGGTTGACCTTCAACTCGATCGGCACGTCGGCGCGCGGGGTGTGCGCCGTGCCGCCCAGGAGCATCTCGATCGGCCGGTCGGGCCGGTCGCGACGGAACAGGTCGATGCGGAAATGGCGCAACTGGAGGTTGGACAGCCCGTCCTCGAGCAACTCGTGCGGAAGGCGGTTGATCTTTTCGAGGGCCGTGCGGTCGGGCAGGCCGCTGGTGAAAAGCCCGCCGGCGTTGACGCTGAGATGCGCGGGGTACTCGGGCTGCAGTTCCAGGAACCCCTCGCCGAGGATCGGCTTGCCGGCCAGCAGTCCGAGCGGCAGGTGCCCCTGCAGCCGGCCTGTCAGCGTGCCATCGAAGAGATCGAAGGTGCGGACGAGTTTCCCGGCATCGAGGTCCCGCATGTGCAGGTCGAGCGCGACGTCGGGATCGGGAAAGTAGAGCGAGAATGGTTCCGCGGTCACCACGCCGTCGAACGCGCCGAAGCCCGCCCCCTCGACGTGTACGACCGATGCGCTGTCGGTGCGAAACAGTAGCCACGCGTCGGATACGACGGTGTCGGCGAGCGCAAGCTGCGCAAACCCCAGCCGCTGTCCCGCGCGGGTGCGCATCGAGGCAAGCGAGTCGACCGCCACGTCGGCAAACAGCCCGTCCAGCCGGACCTCCGGATCCGGATAGGTGAGGACGCCGTCGGTCAGGCGCGCGTGCGCGGTGCCATCCCACGCTCCGTCGCTGGCGAAGTGCACCGTTCCTTCCGCGGCGATCGAGGCCGAGAGATTGAGACCCTTCAGCCCGGGTGACCAGCGGCCGGCGATGTCCGAATGGGCGAGGCTGAATGGCTCCACTTCGAAGGTCCCCTGCCCGCGAACGGTGGCCGCGGCGATGTCCGTCGCGAGATCTTGGCGCGCCTGCACCACGAGCGGCGCGCCGTCGAGGAGGGCGTTCGCACGGGCCGTCACGCGCTGGGCCTGGAGATTGCCGGCGAGATCGACCTGAAGTGCGGGCTGTTCGATCGTTTCCGGGCCCATGCGGAGGTTCCCGGCCCGCGTGCGCAGGCTCGCGCGCAGCGGCGGCTCGCTCGCGCCCGACCGGGGCTTGTCGAGTGCGAGGTTGAGCCATTCCAACCGTGCGATGCCCGGTTGATCCACCGCCGCCGCGCTGGCCTCGACGCGCGCGACGAGCTGCGGGACGAGCTGCTCGAGCAGCGGTGTGAGACTGGGTGTATCAAGAAAAGCCTGCAGCACATCGCCGGGAAGCTCGCCCGTGTCGACCGAGAGCGTGCCGGCCCCCTGCTCGACGGAAACCCCTGCGGCCCGCCCGGCGAGCGCTTCCGCGGTCGCGTCCAGCACGACGCGCCAGGTCTCGGACCGCGCCGCGTGAGTGGCCGAGATCGTGACCGATGTGCGCTGGTCGCCGCGCTCACCACGAAACGCCCCGTGCACCTTCACGTCCTCCTCCGGCGGCCGATGTTCCGCGAGCGCACCCAGCGTCGCGAGGCTCACGGGGGGCATTTCGACGCGCAGCGAGCCCGTCTCCGGCAGGCCGGGAAGGTCCGGCAAGGGGGCTTCCACGGATGTGAAGGCGAGCGTGGCGGTGAGCGCGGCCTTGCGGCCATCGGTGTGGAGGTCGAGTTCCAGCGTGGGCTCGGCTGCCCAGGCCCTGTCGGCGCGCGTCGCGCGAAGCTTCGGAAGACGGGACCGTGCCGAGGCGCGGGCGTCGATCCCGTTGTCCGGGCCCGTCGAGGCCTGCAGCTCGAGGCGGACTACCTCCGAGGGCAACACCAGGCCGAAAAGTTCCCATCCGTCCGGCAGCGCCTGCAGGAGGGATGGAGCGGCAACGACCGAGACGGTGGCGCGAGCGGACGGAGTCTCCCCGAGCAGGCCCTCCATCGTCGCGCGAAGCGGGGCAACCTCCAGCGGGCGAGCGTCGGCCAGCGCCAGCCGCGGGATCTCGAGTTCGAGTTGATCCATCCAGCCGTCCACCTCGACGATGACCGGCGCGAATGCCAGCCCCGCGGCATGCAGACCGTCGATCCCGAGGCGAAGCCTCGCTATGGCCGCACCTCCGAGTGCCGGTACGCCCGCCTCGACCGTGAGTCCCAGGCGCCCGTGCACCTCGCCAGGTGCGGAGAACCCCACGGGATCGATGCGTCCGAGCACTCGGCGCTCGCTCAGCTCCAGCCTGAGCATAGCGGGTTCGACGCTCCAGGCTGCGGCCGGATCCCGCGCTGAAACCGTGGCGGTGAGCACCGCCGACGGGGTTTCACCGGGTGCCTGGTCGGCGGTGAGCTGCAGGGAGGCGATTTCGATCGCCGTGGTCCCGCGGACGATCCCGGCGGAACGCAGCTGCAGCTGGGCGGAAAACGAATCGGCCACGCCGGCTTGCAGGTTCGTTGTACCGGAGATATCGATACCGGAGGATCCGGCCGACATGCCGGCGGGAAGAATGTCGACGCCGAGTTGGCGCGCGATGTCGAGGAGTACCGCGGGTTCGAGGGCGAGGCGCTCGAGCTGCAGGTCGCCGTCGAGCGTCTCCGTACGGATGCGACCGTGGATCTTTAGCTGTTGCGCCGAATCCGCGACCTGCAGAGAAAAGGCGATCCGGCCATCGTTCTCGCGTCGCGCGGTCCCGTTGAGCGCGAGGACATGCGGGCCGTCGGGCAGTCCGAGGATCAGGCGACAGTCGTCGAGGACGAGGTCGTCGACCGGCCACACCAGCTCGCCGCCCCCACCGAACCGAGCCATCAGATCCTCGATGGCATCGGGCAAAACCCCGCGCCGCGGGCGGGTGAAATCGAGCGTCACGGCCAGCCCGCGCACGGTCACGCTGGCGAGCCGGCCGTCGAGCAGGGCTCGGAGCGAGTAGGCGGCCTCGGTCTCATCGATCTCCACGCCGAGCCCGCCCAGGCGCCACCTGACATCCGAGAGACTCAGCCCGGAGAGGTCGGCGCGATCGACGCGAATCGAGGCCTCGTCGCTCTCGATCCCGCGAGCACCCGCCTCAAAGCCCTTTCGCACCAGCCACGGAAGCGCCAGAAATGCAGTGACCAGCGCAACCACCAGCAACCCCCCGAGGACGACCAATATCAGGGCGGTGCGCCGGAGCCGCCGTCGTCGGACGCGGGAGGGGGGCATGCGTCGATCATCGTGGAAACCCGCGCCGTTGGACGAACAAAAACCGGCGCAGCTTCGCGCGGTATTCGCCTGTCGGCGGACGACCATAAAAAGGCTGCGTTTGCCGGCGCGCCTGCTTGGATCGCGCCCCATGGCGGGTGAGGCAAGAACGGTGCTGCGGACCTGGATCGTGAGCGTGTTGCTCGCGGCTGGCACAGTCGCGCTCTTCAGCCGGTCGGCGGGCCTCGGCTACATCAATTTCGATGACGGCTCGTTTGTCGCGAACAACCCGTACGTGCAGCGCGGGCTGACGTGGGAGGGCGTGCGCTGGGCGTTCGCCGTGGATCGCGACCTCTGGCACCCGATCACATGGCTGTCCTTCATGATCGATTGCGAGGTATTCGGCGACAGCCCCCGCGCGTTTCACGCCGTCAACATCGCCTGGCACGCGCTCAGCAGCGTGCTTGTGTTCCTGCTCGCCCGCCGCATGACCGGGACGCTCTGGACCGCGGCGGTATGCGCCGCCCTTTTCGCGTGGCATCCGCAGCGGGTCGAGTCCGTCACGTGGATCACCGCCCGCAAGGACGTGCTGAGCGGGTTTTTCACTCTGGTGGCGATCGCCTGCTACCTGGCCTACGGACGTGCCCGGCAGGAAGACTCCGGCCCATGGCGCGGCCTGTTCGCCTATGCCGCCGCACTGGCCGCGTTCGCCGTCGGCCTGATGAGCAAATCGGTGGTCGTGGTGCTGCCGGTGGTGTTGCTGCTCCTCGACCTCTGGCCGCTCGCGCGCGCTCCCCGCGGCGACGAGAGCGCGTGGCGCGTGCTGCTCCGGCTCGGTGCGGAAAAGGTGCCGTTCCTCGCCCTTTCGCTCGCAGTGAGTCTGTTCACGATCTCGACGCAGGAGGCGGCCGGGGCGTTCTCGCTCGGCCTCTCCTTCGACCAGCGCGTGGGCAACGCGCTCGTCTCGCTCGTCCGCTACCTCGGCATGGCGGTGTGGCCGTTCGGGCTTTCCGTCATGTACCCACATCCTGGTGACTGGCCGCCCCTGGTCGTCGGAGCCTCGGGCCTGGTGGTGGCGGCGGTCACGGTCGTGGCCTTCTGGACGTGGCGCGACCGCCCGTGGTTGCTCGTGGGCTGGGGCTGGTACGTGTCGTTCCTGCTGCCCACCCTCGGCCTGGTGCAGGTCGGGTTGCAGGCGATGGCGGACCGCTACACCTACCTGCCGATGATCGGGCTCCAGATCGCGCTGCTGGAACTTGCACGGCGCTTTCTGACGGGCGCCGGCGGGCGCCCGCGGATGGCGGCCGCGATCACTTCGATCGTCGTGCTGGCGGGCCTGGGTTTCCGGACGGTCCAGCAGCAGGGGCTCTGGCGCGATGCACACTCGCTCTTCAGCCACGCACTTCGGGTGACGCGCGACAATTACGTGGCGCATACCGCCCTGGCACTCCAGCGCCTGAGCGAGGGACGCGTCGACGACGCGGCGCAGCACGCCGAGGCCGCCGTGGCCATCGCGCCGGACATGGGACTGGCGCTCGAGGGGCTTGGCTCCGTTCGCCTGGCCCAGGGCCGCGTGGATGAGGCGGTCGCGATGTACCGCGATGTCATCCGGCGTCAGCCCCGCGCCGTGCCCACCCGTTGCGATCTGGGGCGGATCTTCCTCGCGCAGGGACGTCCCGACGACGCGGAACCGTTGTTCGCGGAGGCGCTGGATCTCAGGCCATCCAGTGTGGCGGCACGGCTCGGTCTGGCCGACGTCGCACTCATGCGCGGACGCCTTGAACCGGCGCTCGAGCACCTCGCGCGCGCCCGGGAACTCGCGCCGCGGGACGGCCGGATTGCGTTGCGCCTGGCGAGCGTCCAACTCCGCGCCGGTCAGCGCGAGGCGGCCGCGGTGACGTTGCGCGAGGCCGCGGCGCTGGACCAGGCGGATCTGCGCGTCCTGCACGAGGCGGGCGACATGCTGGGCAAGCTGGGTCGGATGGAGGACGCGCTCCGTGCCTATGAGCGCGCGGTCGCCCTCGGGCCGGCGGACGCCGCGACGCATGTGCGGCTTGGCTACGCGTATTACCTGCTCAAGCGCCCGGGCGACGCGATCCGCAGCTGGGAATCGGCGCTTCAGCTGGACCCGACGCTGACGGACCTCCCGAGGCGTATCCAGCAGGCGAGGACGCAGCTGGAGCCCTGAGCGGCCCGGTCTCGTCCGACAAGGTGAATCGCGACCTCCGGGAGCGCTCTCCGCGCGCGCCGCCGGCCGGCCGGGTCGTCCGTGCGATCAGTTCTCGAAGGCCACCTCGGCGGGCAGCAGGCGAAGGTTCCACTCCTTGTCTCCAGGAAGCCACGACGCCAGCGCCTGCGCGGCAGTGACGCGTTCGCGCTCGGTCGCGAGCGCCTTCTTCAGATCGCTCTTCAGATGGCTGATCGGGTCGGCATCGAGTGCGGTCGAGGCATTCTGGACGAATTTCTGACTGCGCTCATCGAACCATTCCGGCTGCGTCTGCAGCAGCTCCTTGAGGCGGGCCGCGACGAGTCCCTGGATGACGATCGCCTTGGTCTCCGGCTGGTCGCGGGTGAATTTCTCGGCCAGCACGCTCACGAAGGCGTAGTAGCTTCCGGTGAGGCGGAGCACCTCGCCGTCGGCAATCACCTCGCGGCGCGAGCGGCGGATGACCAGGCGCGCCTGACCATCGGTCCGCGAGGGAGCCGCGGCGGCGAGGGGCCTGCGCTTCGGCGGGTTCGCCAGCGTGAGGCGCGAGGCGAAGCAGTAGCCCATGAGCACGTCGCCACGCGTCGTGGTGTAGGGATGGGAAACAAGCCGCACGCCCTGCGTGGGAAACTCCTCCTCAAAGAGCTGCCGGCAGTACTCCTCCGTCAAGGCTTGGATGGTGAGGAGATCGATCCAGGTGTCGCGTCGGATGTTCGGCCGAGGCTCGATCGAGAGCGCCTTGGCCTGCTCGGCGTCGGCCTGGGAGAACACGTAGCGGTAGGTCTGGCGGACACCGCGGCCGGGCATGTAGCCGATGCGCCGGGTGAGGCCTTCGATGCGCGGGTTGAAGCCGAACGTGCGCAGCGGATCGATGATGAACTGCGAGCGCACGTCGTCGCGCGGATTGAACCGAAGGTCGAGCAGGGCCGCCTCGGATCCATCCGTGCGGCCCGGTGCGTGGGTCTGCGCCTCGGGCACGATCAGCAGCTCGCACAGCAGCACGTCGTTGGGACGCATCAGTCGCGACATGAGGCCGAGAAACGCTCTCTGGTCGAGGTTGCCGAAGGTATTTCCCAGGAACGCAAAGATCACCGGCATCGAGCCCAGGTGATCGCGCAGATGTGCGAGCTGGGCCTCGCCCTGCGGCTGTTCGAAATCGAGCACGGCGAAATGGCGCCGTACGGCGGGCACGCAGCCGGAGAAGCGGTTGAGCGAATCGCCCAGCAACTCGCTCGAGACGTCGACGAGCACGGCCTCGAGGCGGCGCAGGTCGCGGGTCTTGCAGAGCCAGTCGCAGATCCGCGCCTCGCGGGAGCCGGTGCCGGCGCCCAGCGCGATGAGACCGGCCGTGCGCGTGGATCCGAAGGCGAGTTCGACCACCTCCGAGAACGCCTCGGTGAGTTCGTTCGTGCCCCAGCCCAGCGGGAACCCGGTGTAGACCTGGTTGATGTGGCTGCTTTGGCGCGTGCAGAGCTCCCGCCACAGCTCGGCGCCATGGAGCGATGAATACAGGTACTTCTGCGGCAGCACGTCGGTCGGGCTGTTGATCTTCGTCTGCAGGGCGCGCACGATGTCGGTGCAGTTGCTCGTCGGCTCGAGGAAGCCGCGGAAGAGGGAGACGTCTTCGTAACCGCTGTCAGAATGGTTGGATACGTGGGTGGGGGTGGAACGTTCCGGGGAGTCGGAGGGTTTCATGCCGGGGTATCTTTCTTGAGGCAAAGCACCGCCAGGAGATGGGCGGCAGTGTAGATGAAGACACGGAATGGGAGTTCGTGCTCCGCGACCTCGAGCACGATCACGGCGCCGAGCGCGACGAAGGCGAGCACGCCAACCGCACGCGGCTGGCGCCCAAGCATCCGGCCCACGAGCATCGGCAGCAGCACCGAGACATAGATGACGATGGCGGAGAGGATCAGGTCGAGGACCTGGGGCACCTGCAGCGCGATCGCCAGCGCGATGCCCAGGACCACGACCGTGGCGATCCGCGGATGGGCGCTGTCCTTGCCGCGCGCCGCGGACCGGCCGCTCACCGGGTCCCAGAAATCGTAGGCAAGCGACGACGCCGAGGCGAAGAGGACCGAGTCCAGCGAGGAGACGACCACGCAGAGCACGGCAAACGTCGGCACGACGGCGAGGGCACCGAAATGCAGCCCCAGGAAGGTCGCGACCGCGTCGTCCGGCGAGGCCAGCGGCACGCCCGCCGCCGCCACCGAGCGGCCGACATTGACCGAGATGACACCAAAAACCAGATACACTGCGCCGGCGAGGATCACGCCCAGGCGCGCGTCGGGCAGCGAGCGCGCGGCGTTGACGCGGATGTGGAGGTCCTGCGAGACCGGCACGAACAACAGTGGCACGACGAGGAGGAGGAACAGGTCGACCGGCATCGGGCGCGGGGCGAGGGCGGCCGCACCAGCGGGCGCGACCGCAGGTTCGCCCGCCCCAAGCAGCGCGATGGCGACGATCGCGAAGTAGCACGTGCCGACCACGAGGAACTGGATCACGTCCGTCACCGTCACGGAATTATAGCCGCCGTAGATCACATAGGCAGCGACCCCCAGGGTCGCGACGAGCGCCAGCACCGCCGGGGGCACCGGGAAAAAGGGCTGCGCCACCTTCATCAGCGCCACGATCTGGGCCGCCGTGATGAGCGTGTAGACCACGGTGGAGAGCAGGCCGGTGGCGGCGTTGACCATCCGGCCGGACACCCGGAGCGACCCGCCGAGGCTGATGTTGCGCTGCCGTGCCAGGCGCGGCACGACGAGGATGGCGGACGCGATCAGTCCGGTCGAGATCGCGACGGCGTCGGTCAACCCCGCCCAGCCGTAGGTGTGTCCAAGTCCGGCGACGTTGATCACGGCCGAGCCACCGACAAACGTCGCGCTGAGCCCCGCAGTGATGCGAAACCACCCGAAATTACGTTCCCCGACCGCGAACGAGCCGTAGGTGTCGGTCCGCTGGCGGGCGAAGCGGCGCAGCACGTACGGGCTGAGAATCAGCGTCAGGAAGCCGGCGAGGAGGATGTAACTGTTCGTGTTCAACGCGACCGCGGACGATCAACTACGGGTCAACCGCCGCGCACGCCAGATCCGTCTTGCCGGCGTGGCGGTGACCGCTGATCGCGATGCGAGGGTGCACGAACCGACGCCGTCCCGCAGCATCGCCAAGCTCGTCCGAGCCTTTCCGAGGTGGACGCGGCGGCCGCTCCGGACGCGACCCCCGTGGGCCATTTCGGCGCGGTGCTCGGATGGATGAACTCGCTCAGCGCCAAGCGGATGTGCGATGAAGCCTCGGGTGCGGCGGGTCGCTGTCCACGGGGTGCGCGTCGTCTGCGGTCGGGTGGGGGAATCGGGCCGACGCGGTGCGGATGAACGCTCTCGGAGTTTGCCTGTCAAAGGAGGTCCTGTTTCAAACACACCATCATGTACGCGACGCAACGCACTCTCTGGACAGTCGTGACCGCTGTGCTCCTGCTGGGAGCCTTGTCCCCGCTTGGAGCCGATGACCGGGCGCAGGCGAAGGCCGACAAAGCGCGCGAAAAACAGGCCAAGGATGTGGCCGTGCTTGAGGAGAAAGTGCCGCCCGCGATCGACGCCTTGGTGCGTCGCGACTCGACGTTGCAGCGACTTTTCGACGGGTCCGCGGGCTACGTGGTGTTTCCGCACATCGGCAAGGCGGGATTCGTGTTTGGTGGAGCCCACGGGAAGGGCCTCGTCTATGAGGACGGTCAACTCGTCGGCCTGGCGTCGATGACCCAGGCGACCGTGGGCGCGCAGATCGGCGGCCAGGTCTACCGGGAAGTCATCTTCTTCGAGACCAAGGACGCGCTCCTGACCTTCAAGCAAAGCCGCGTCGAACTGAGCGCGCAGGCCACAGCCGTGGCTGCGGCGGAAGGTGCGGCGGCGGATGCCCGCTACAGCGAAGGTGTGATCATCTACACCGACCCCATCAAGGGCTTGATGGCGGAAGCGAGCGTGGGCGGACAGAAGTTCCGCTATACGCCCCTGGACCAGTAGGCAGCTGGCGACGGGGTTGCGTGCAGGTGTGGGCGGCCGCGATTCGGGTTTCTGAGTTGCGTGACGCCGGTGACGCCGGGCATGGCTCCAACCGTGAACGACGCCGACGAACGCCTCACGCGCCTCGAAGAGCGCTACATGCACCTGCAGAAACACGTGCAGGAGCAGGACCGCGTGATCCTCGACCTGACCGAGGAACTGGCACGCGTGCGCCAGGAACTGGTCCGAATGCGCACCGAGGCGGGCGGCGGCGGCGATCCCGGGGCCGGAGCCATGCCGGCGGACGAGCGTCCCCCGCATTACTGACCTCACGCGACCAGCGTGCGCCGGAGACCGGCACGGGGAAAACCCGCGGCAACCTGCGACCGGCACGGGGAAAACCCGCGGCAGCCCGCGACCTTCTAGAAAAGATTGTCCGCGCCTGGAAACTTTGTCATACAAAGCTTCTGTGCCCGCTCCGCCTTCGGTCGAATCTGAGCTCGATGAGCCGCACCGCCTGGCGATCGTGCTGACCGCGGTGCGGGCCGGCGCGGCGGGGGTCTCGTTTCCCGACCTCATCGCACAGTTGGGGCTTAGCGCCGGAAACCTGGCCTGTCATCTGCGACGGTTGGTGCGCGCGGAGCTTGTCGCCATCCTCTGCAACGGTGCCCGCGGGCGGGCCCGACGGACGCGCGTCGAGATCACGCCAGGTGGGCGCGATTGCCTCCAGGCCTGGCGAGCCGCGCTTTGCCTCCGGCTTGCGGCCTTGGACCGGGCGCTCGAGGCGAATTCGGATCCGGTCGCGCGGGCGGTGCCGGAAACGCCGATCCACGTTCCGGGAGCACCGTCGGATGGCGAGGGAACGTCAGCCGCTCGGGTCGCATCCCGCGGCGCCGCGGCGACGCGCTCGCTGGTCGAGGAGCGCTTCGAGGGGCCGGATTGAGCCGGGCGGGTCCGCGCCCGTTTCGCAGGCGATGCCTCGCCCGGACCGTCGGTCATCGCTCCCGCGATCGCGGTGGCGAGCGGTGCAGGTTCCAGGCGTTCCAGAGGTTATGCCAGAGGACGTAGAAGGTCGGGCCGAGCGCGACCAGCGGACTCGCATGCGCAAGCGCGAGATAGATCGTGAACGTCGTGTTCTTCTGGCCGAGCGCCTGGGAGGCCTCGCGCGCGAAGTCGGGTCGGCCCAGCCAGTGGCCGATGCCAAAGCTGGCCGCACAAACCGCCGCCGCGAGGCCGGCGATCGCGGCGATCACCCCGGCGGTGCCGTCGGTCTCGTTCCGCAGGTAGTGCGACGCCTTGGCTGTGATGAGGAATAGGGTCAACACCCAGAGCCCGAACGACGCGTTGGTCAGCCGGCGCGGCCAGCCCGCCGCCGCGGGGTGCAGGCGTCGCAGGATCTGGGCGAGCAGCATCGGCGCGAACACCACGAAGCCGATGCTGCGTGCGATGCCGAGGAACTCGATTCCGCCGGTCAACCCGAGCAGCGGCGGCAGCGCGACCGCGAGCAGCGCCGCGATCGCGATATTGGAGAAGAGAAACGCGGCCACGACGAACGCGACATTGCCGCCGAGCAGGTTCACGACCACGGGCGCGGCCGCCGCCGTCGGGGCGATCCCGGCGAAAAATCCGGCCAGCGCGACATCGCGTCCGCCGAGAAGCCAGCCGCCGCCGTAAGCCGCCGCGGCGATGAGCACGTTCGCCAGCAGGAGCCGGGGATGGATGTGGCGCACGCGCGCGGCAGAGAGCGGAGTGCCGAGAAACACGACGAACAGCATGAACGCCACCGTCCACGGAATCAGCAGGGACGCCGCCGAGGCCCACGGACACGCGGCGCCCACGCCGAGCGCAAGAATGATGGCGATGGTGCGAATCGTGCCGGGTTGCATGACGGGAGTCGGCCACGATCCTCCCGGCCCGCCCGCCCGCGGCAAGGTCGGACTGGGCACCGTTCCAGGACGAGCACCCTTCTGTGGGTGCATTTGGCTGCTCAGTCGATGGCTTCGTGCTGTCCGGGGCGCGTGCTTCGATCATCCTGGTTGTCGCAAGCGAGATGGAACCAAAGGAGAGGTCCGCGTCATGATGTGGCGAAAAACCGCTGTTGCCGTGGCATTGTGCGTAGGCGGAGTTGTACTGCTACGGAGCGTCGGCTGCCGCGACCCTAGCGGAGGTCGTAGGGATGCTGCCTTCGATTCGGGCGGGCACTTCAGCCTGCAGCAGGAGACGACCAAGAGGCCCGAGGCTGAGTTTGGAACGGGGATTGCAGACGTATCTAGTGGAACGCAGGCGCACCCTGTTCCTTCTGCGCCGAAGCGCCGCGCGCTGCGTCCGCCGGCCAGTGAGGCCCTTTGGAGTTCGTTGCATTTCGAGTTCCAGGAGGAAACCGGCGTTTCCGATTTGGAGCTTACGGCGATACAGACTCTGTGTGACGCCACACTTGAGGATCTCACCCAGAGCATGGTTCGCGCAGCCCGCGTGACAGTCGAGGCCGAGAACGTCCGCAGCATCGAGGTGGAACTTCCAGCCGAGGTGGCGCAGGAGTTCGAGCGGCGGCTTGCGGTTGGACTTGAGACGATCCTCGGAACCGATCGAGCAAACCACCCGCGAATGGTCGCTCCGATGCAGCGTGCGCGGGCGATGATGTTCCACCTCGGAGCGCATCCGGCTCGGATTGTCCTTCGAAGTGATACGCCTCAATTTGGCGATGCCAATTGGGTTAACTTCAGCGTCGACTATCGGCCAGAAGAGGTAAGCGATCGCCGGGTCGATCTTCCTCGCGAGCTGTTCACCGACCAGTTCGGAGCCCTCGCGACCCTTGTATTCAAGGACCCGTGACCGAGGGCCGGGCGCTCGCGCTTCCGAGGCGCGTTCAGCCGCCGGGGGCGTGTGCCTGCGTAACGGTGTCTCCGGCGGCGTCGCTGACCGTGCTGATGGGGTCACGGTGAACGTGGTTCCCTGGTGGCAGCCGCGGCATGAGGCGCGGATCCTTTGTTCCACGGTGCGTTTCGACGCCATCGCAGGATCGCGAGGGGGTGCGTCTCGCGCGCCTGGCGCTGGTAACACGACGCTCGAGGTCAGGCGAACAGAACTCCGTGAACCGCAGCTCGGTGGGACGCCTCGCCCTCCTGTCGGTGAATGGAAACGAATCTCAATGGGGGTCGGTGCTTTGGCGGTTCAGTCAGGCGGCCCCTGTGAGCCGGACTCGCCTACGGCGCACCCGCGTTGCAAGGAGTTGCCGGAGTGGAGCTGCCATTGACACGCGCATGCGTCGGACATTTGCTCGCGTCAACCCCTTCGCCCCCGATCGATCATGCTGTCGACCGTCCTCTCTGCTGCGCTTCAAGGCATCGAAGCCGTACCTGTCCAGGTCGAGGTCAACACCGGCGAGAGCGGAGATCCGAAATTGATCCTGGTCGGGCTTCCGGACGCGGCGGTGAAGGAGTCGGACGACCGTGTGTTCTCCGCCCTGGCCAACAGCGGGTTTCGCCCGCCGCGCACGCGCACCACGATCAACCTCGCGCCCGGCGACCTGCGCAAGGAGGGGCCGATCTACGACCTGCCGATCGCGCTCGGCATCCTCGCCGCCACGCAGAACCTGGCGCGACCCGAGCGCCTGCAGGAGTTTCTCATCGCCGGCGAGCTGAGCCTGTCGGGGGCCACGCGGCCCGTGAAGGGCGCGCTGGCCATGGCGATCCTGGCCAAGGCCTTGGGCAAACGCGGCATCCTCCTGCCGCCGGAGTCGGCCTGCGAAGCCGCCCTGATCGAGGGCATGCCCGCCTACCCGGTGCGCTCGATCGACGAGGCCGCGAAGTTTCTCGAGGGGCATCTCTACCTGGAGCCGGCCCGGGCGGAGCGGCGCGCCGTGTCTGCGGGCGAAGGCGCCGACGATTTTGCCGAGATCAAGGGACAGCTGGCCGTGCGTCGCGCCGTGGAGGTGGCGGTCGCGGGCGGCCACAACCTGATCATGATCGGTCCACCCGGCTCCGGGAAGTCGATGATCGCGAAGCGCATCCCGTCGATCATGCCGGCGCCGACGCTCGACGAGTTCCTCGAGATCCTCGCCATCCACTCCGCCGCGGGCCGGACGCTCGACGGGCAGGTGCCGTTGCTCACGCGGCCGTTCCGCGCGCCGCATCACACGATCAGCGATGTCGGCCTGCTCGGAGGCGGCACGATTCCCGGTCCGGGCGAGATCAGCCTCGCGCACCACGGGGTGCTCTTTCTCGACGAGTTGCCGGAGTTCAAGCGCTCGGCCCTGGAGGTCATGCGCCAGCCGATGGAGGACGGAAGCGTCACGATCAGCCGTAGTGCCGGCAAGGTGACACTGCCCTGCGCGGTGATGCTCGTGGCGGCGATGAATCCGTGCCCGTGCGGGTTTCTCGGCGACCCGAGGCGCGAGTGCCGCTGTTCGCCCTCGCAGATCCAGCGCTACCGGGCGCGGATCAGCGGTCCGCTGCTCGACCGCATCGACATCCATGTCGAGGCACCGGCGCTGGGGATCGATGAGTTGCGCACGACCCGGCCGGCGGAGGCATCCAGCGCGATCCGTGCACGCGTGGACACGGCGCGGACGGCGCAGTTGCGCCGGTTTGGTGGCACGCGGGTGACCTGCAACGCCCGCATGCCCGCGGCGCAGATCCGGGTGCATTGCGCCCTGGATACGGCGCTCGGCGACATGCTCCAGCATGCGATGGAGCAGCTGTCGCTCTCCGCACGCGCCTACGATCGGATCCTGAAGGTGGCGCGCACCATCGCCGACCTCGCGGGCAGCGAACGCATTGCGGGTCCGCACCTGATGGAAGCGATCCAGTACCGCAGCCTGGATCGCAACGTCTTCTACTGAGCGGCGACCGCACCACGACGGATGAGTCCGGCGGCGGCCGGGAATACGGGCCCCTCTTTGGGCTAGGACCGGGGCACCTGGGACCTCGCTGCGGCCGCGGTGGCAGCCTCACTCCCGCTCGCCCTCAGGCCGGTTCTCCGCGTCTGTCGAGATTCTGCGGTGATCGAAGAACGAGCGGCACGTCGGGCATTCGCGAGTTTTCACGTGGCTGTCAACGGGCGCGAGTGACGCTTCGCGGGTCGCTGCCGGGTCCGCTGCGCGGTTGCATGGGCAAGGGCCCCGCGCGGCGGTTCCAGCCATCCCCCAGGTCGCGTTCCGGCTTCCGCCCGCCGACTTCTGTCTGGCGGCGGGATCGAGCGCCGGGCAGAGATGCAGCGTGCACGCCTTTCTCCCACGCGGGGTGCCCCGCTGCCTCAGGTTTGTTCCGGAGCCCGTTCGCCCATGGTGATCGGGGTGACGGGCGGGATCGGCTGCGGCAAATCCACCGCGGCCCGGATGTTTGAGGAACTCGGCTGGGGGCGGGTGGAAACCGATGAGATCGTGCGCGATCTCCTGCGGAGTGACGCGCAGGTGGCTGAGGCGATCCGGCGGGAGTTTGGCGAGGGCGTTTTCGCGCCCGACGGCGGGGTCGACCGCAGACTCATGGCGGCGGTCGTGTTTCCCGATCGGGAAGCGCTCAAGCGGCTCGAGGCCATCCTTCACCCCCGCGTCCGCGAGGCCTGGAAGGCCCGTGTCGCCCGGCCCGTGCCGGCGAACTGGGTGGTGGAGATTCCGCTGCTCTTCGAGAAGAGCCTTGAGAAAGAGTTTGATTTCACGGTGTGCGTGGCCTCAGATCCCCGCGTTCAGGCGCAGCGGCTCGCCTTGCGCGGGCTCCCGCCGCAGGAAGCAGCGCAGCGGATTGCCCGCCAGCTTCCCCTGGCTCAGAAGATCGAACGGGCCGACTTTGTCCTCACCAACAACGGCAGCCTCGCCTTTCTTCGCGACCAGGTTCTCCGGCTCACGCACCAGCTGATGCGTCCGGTCGCCTGATACACCCCGCCGTTGCGCACGTCCTTGTTTTGCGGCGGGACACCCAACTCCCCGTCACGTCATGGCAGAAGATTCCAACGAAGGCTCCGGACGCCGTTCCGCAGCCAAGGATAAGTCCGCGAAATCCGGCGCACGTCGCACCACCCGAGGCGGACGCGTCCCTCGCGGGCCCCGCGGCAAGCGCTCCGAAAGCACACTCGTGACGGGAGAACTCCCGCTCGGAGCGCCCGAAGCCGAGCCGAAGCCGCCCGAGGCTTCCGCGCAGGAACCGGTCGCGCCGGAGGCGCGGACCGAGTCGCGCCCGGAACGCGTGCGACGCACGGAGCCGGTGCGGGACGAGCCCGCCCGCGAGGAGCGGTATTCGTTCGATCCCGACGCCTCCGAGCCGCCGGCCCGCGAGGAACGTGCGACCCCGCCGGAGCCCGCGCCCGAGCCGGCAGCCGAGCGACATGCTCCGCCCGCCGAGCTGCCCCAGCAGCGCGGCGAGCAAGACCGTGACGACGCGCGCGAGCCCGCGGACGAGCGTGGAGGTCAGCCCCGGGGTGGAGAGGACCGTCCCCACGGGGGCGGCGGCCAGGGCGGCGGAGGTCAGGGTGGGGGCGGCGGTTTCCACGGTGAGCGCGGGGATCGCGGCGACTTCGGTTTCCGCAAGAAGTTCAAGAAGGACAAACACAAGGGGAAGTTCTTCCAGCCCGGCCAGGGCGGGGGAGGTGGTGGAGGCGGGGGCGGAGGCGGTGGCGGAGGCGGTGGCGGCCAGGGTCGGCCCCCGGCGTGGAAGCAACCCGCACCGCCGGCCGAGGCGCAGTACGGCGTGCTTCCGGACCCGATGAAGTTCGTCAATCCCGACGAACTGGCCACCCGCGCCGCGGAGATCGCCGGCGAGGGCGAGCCGCTCTTCCTCGACGACGTGGCGAAGGCCACGCACCACGAGTTGCTCGCCGCCGTGCGCATGCGGGGCATCGCGGTGACCGGCAGTCCCGGCCGCCAGCAGATGATCGGCGACCTGTTCACCTGGGCGGCCGAAAACCGCCGCCTCATCCTCGATCGCGGACTGCTCGATCTGGCCGCCGAGGGGCACGGGTTTGTCGTGCACAGCTCGTCGAATTTCCGGCTCCTGCCCGACAGCACGTTCGTGCCGGCGTCATTGGTGCGTAAATACGGGCTCAAGCGCGGGCACGAGCTCGAGGTGCAGGCCGCGGCTCCCGGCACAGGCGAGCGCTGCCCGGCGGCCCTGACGATCCGCTCGGTCATGGGGGGCGCGCCTGAGGAGATTTCGAAAGTCGTCCCATTCGAGGATCTCGTCCCGTACTACCCGACCAATCGCATCTTCCTCGAGGTGCCCTCGACGGATGCCCCCTCGAAGGTGGACGTCTCGATGCGCTGCGTCGACATCCTCACGCCGATCGGCTTCGGCCAGCGCGGCCTGATCGTCGCGCCGCCGCGCACGGGCAAGACGATCCTCCTGCAGGGTATCGCCAATTCCGTCGCCACCAACCACCCCGAAGCCCGGCTCATCATCCTGCTGGTGGACGAGCGCCCCGAGGAGGTGACCGACTTCCGCCGCAACACCAAGGGGGAGGTGATCGCCTCCACCTTCGACGAATCACCGGAGAGCCATGTCCACGCGGCCGAGATGGTGAGCGAGAAGGCGAAGCGGCTGGTGGAGAAGGGCGAGCACGTGGTGATCCTGCTCGACTCCATCACGCGCCTGGGCCGCGCCTACAACGCGCTTGCCTCGAACAGCGGCAAGATCATGTCCGGCGGTCTCGAGGCCACCGCGCTCCAGAAGCCGAAACGCTTCTTCGGCGCCGCGCGCAACATCGAGGGCGGCGGCTCGCTCACGGTGATGGGTACCGCCCTCATCGATACGAACAGCCGCATGGACGACATCATCTTCGAGGAGTTCAAGGGCACAGGCAACATGGAGCTCCACCTCGACCGCGACCTCGTCAACAAGCGCATCTTCCCGGCGATCAACTTCGAGCGCTCCGGCACGCGCAAGGAGGAGCTGCTCTACCATCCCGACGAGCTGCAGAAGATCTACGGCCTGCGCCGCATCATGCTCGGCGTGCCGGCCTTCGAGGCGATGGAGATGCTCATCCAGCGCCTCAAGAAAACCCGTTCCAACGCCGAGTTCCTCCTCTCGCTCTCCCGCTGATCGCATCACGCGGCCGCCCGTCGGGCGGCCGGCTCACCCCGCCCCTCCACCGTGTCCGTCCAGGACGATTACGTCGTTCAGCTCATGGTCGAGAAGGGGCTCGTGCCCGCCGAGGTGGTTGCACGCGTGCGCTCGGCGCTGGGTGCGGGCGATCTCACCGGCGCACCCAAGCCGGTGAGCGACGTGCTCATCGAGCAGGGCATGGTCAAGGCCGACCAGATCCTGCGCATCCTGGGCGACGAGTATTCCATGACGGTGGTCGACCTCTCGAAGGTCCGGCCGCATCCCACGGCTCTGGATACGATCACGCGTGAGATGGCGGCGCGCTATCGGGTGTTTCCGGTCGAGATCAACGCCACGTCGCTCGTGCTCGCGCTGAGCAACCCCTTCGACCAGGGGGCGATCGACACGCTCACGCATGTGCTGCACCGGCACATCGAGCCGGTGCTGGCGACGCGGTCCGACATCGATGCCGCCATCGCGCGGCATTACGTGGCTGACGGCGAGACGGTGCAGAGTTTCCTGCGCGACCTCAATCCCGGCGAGGAGGCCGGAGCCGAGATCGCCACCGACCAGCCCGCAGCCGTGATCGATCCGGCCGACGAGCGGGTGGCCACCGACTCCGACGCACCGATCATCCGGCTCGTCCACGTCATCATCACGGAGGCGTTCAACCGCCGCGCCTCCGACATCCATTTCGAGCCGCTGGAGAAGCGCTTCCGCGTGCGCTACCGCATCGACGGCGTGCTGCACGAGGTGGAGAGCCCGCCCAAGCGCCTGCAGCTGGCCATGATCTCCCGCATCAAGATCATGTCCAACATGAGCATCGCGGAAAAGCGCGTCCCGCAGGACGGCCGCATCCAGCTCATCGTGGTGGGCAAGACGATCGACCTGCGCGTGTCGTGCCTGCCGACCGCGCACGGCGAGAGCGTGGTGATGCGCATCCTCGACAAGGAGGGCCTGCTGCTCGGCCTGCCGGAACTCGGCTTCTTCAGCGACGACCAGGCGAGTTTTGAGAAACTCATCGCGCTGCCCGACGGCATCATCCTCATCACCGGGCCCACCGGCTCGGGCAAGACGACCACGCTCTACGCGTGCCTCAACCACATCAACCGGCCCGACCGGAAGATCATCACGGTGGAGGAGCCGGTCGAGTACCAGATCAACGGCATCAACCAGGTGCCGGTGCGTAATGAGATTGGCATGACGTTCGGTTCGGCCCTGCGCGCCATGCTGCGGCAGGCGCCGAACGTGATCATGATCGGCGAGATCCGCGACCTCGAGACGGCGGAGATCGCGATCAACGCCTCGCTCACGGGCCACCTCGTGTTCAGCACGCTGCATACGAACGATGCGCCCAGCGCCGTGACGCGGCTGATCGACCTCGGCATCAAGCCATTCCTCGTTTCCACGGCGTTGCGCGCCACCATGGCCCAGCGGCTCGTCCGGCGCATCTGCGCGCGCTGCAAGGAACCCTATCTCCCGGACATGCGCGGCCTGCGCACGCTGGGATTCGATCCCGATGCGATCGCCGGCCTGCGACTCGAGCACGGGCGGGGTTGTCCTTACTGTGGCACTACCGGCTTCCGCGGCCGCATGGGCATCTTCGAGATCTTCGTGGTGAACGAGGAACTCCAGCGGATGATCTACGAGTCGACCACCGCCCACATCCTGCGCAGGCGTGCGAGGGAGCTGGGCATGCACACGATGCGCGACGACGGCATCCGCAAGGTCCTCGCCGGACAGACGACGATCGAGGAGGTGGTCTCCACCACCATCGGCGACGCCAGCTGACGGTCCGCCCAGATCTTTCTCTTAATCTTTCTCTTCTCCTGCGTCGGGACTCCGCCGTTTCTGCGGGCCGTCTGGGAGCGCAGGAGAACGAAGAGGAGGACGAGAAAGAGAAAGATTAAGAGAAAGAGTAAGAGTAGGAATCCCTTTGAGGGGGAGGGGAGGGTTCGGGCAGCAGGGGGGAGGGGGCCTTGGCGGGCGACGTTGGGTTTAACAAAAGTGTTTAACCATGGCCGCGGGGGTCGGGAGGGACTCGGAATCTGCCGATACAGCGGGGAGAAACCCTCAGACTTTCCCTCCCGGATGAGCTACGAAATGAACGACCTGCTCGACCTCGTGGTCGAGACCAACGCTTCCGACCTGCACATCCACGTGGGCCAGGCGCCGACACTGCGTGTCAGCGGCGACATGACGCCCGTCGATGGCCATGCCCTCACCCCCGAGGACACCGAGGGGTTGATGCTCTCGATCACGCCGGATTTCTTTCAGCAACAGCTGAAGACGCAGGGCAGCGCCGACTTCGGTTTCGCCTTCGGCGACAAGGCGCGGTTTCGCGTCAGCGTCTTCCGCGCCAAGGGCTGCCATGGCATGGTCTTGCGCCAGATTCCGAATACGCTCTTTGGCCTGCGCGACATCGGTCTGCCCGACAAGGTCAAGGAACTGCTCTACCGCCCGCGCGGCCTGATCCTCGTCACGGGTCCGACAGGATCCGGCAAGTCGACCACGCTCGCGTCGATGATCAACTACATCAACGAGAACCGCGACGGTCACATCATCACGATCGAGGATCCGATCGAGTATTACCACAACCACAAGCGTTGCGTGGTGACACAACGCGAGATCGGCGTGGACGTGCCGAGCTTCTCGGAGGCGATCCGCCGCGCGCTGCGCCAGGACCCGGACATCATCCTCGTCGGCGAAATGCGCGACCTCGAGACGATCGAGGCGGCGATCAGCGCGGCCGAGACCGGTCACCTCGTGTTCGGCACGCTGCACACCAATGGCGCCGCCAAGACGGTCGACCGCATCGTCGACGCCTTCCCGGCGAACATGAAGGAGATGATCCGCACGCAGCTCGCGTCGTCCCTGGTGGCGGTGATCTCGCAGGCGCTTTGTCGCAAGAACGGCGGAGGTCGCGTCGCGGCCTTCGAGCTCATGATCACCACGAGTTCGATCGCCCAGCTGATCCGCGACAACAAGAGCTACCGCATCAATTCGGACATCCAGATGGGCGCCAACCTGGGCATGATCACCCTCGATGCCCACCTTCAGGCGCTCTACAATCGCGACATGATTTCCGGGGACGAGGCCCTCGAGCACTCGCAGGACTCGAACACGATGCGCGAGAAACTCCTCGCCTCCGGCGCGAAGCTGAAGGATCTGTGATCATGCGGCCCGCCGGGGCCGTGGCAGGAACGAGTTGAAGGATCGCAGGCCACCCGCCCTCTCGACAGGCTCGGGGCCCTGAGCCGCCGATAGGCTCGCGGGCGCCCGCTGGCGGGCAGCCGACGGTCCTGCGACCGGGCCCTCCGCCCCTCGGCACGCCCGCGATCCCAATGTTTGATAGCGAGAACCTTGCCCTCTACGAACTCCTGAAGGAACGCGGTCTCGTCGACCCGGCGCGCCTCCACGACCTTCACGACGAGTCGCAGAAGTCGGGCCGGCCGCTTTCGCGTTTCCTCATCGACCAGGGTATTTTCGAGCGGCAGCAGTTGCTCGCCATCGTGGCCGGGTACCTCGGCTGGGAATACGTGGCCCAGCCCGCGCGCACGATCCCCGACGAAGTCGTAGCCCTGATCGAGCCCGCCATGGCGCGCATGTACGGCGTGATGCCGTTGCGCGCCGACGCCTCCTCCATCGACCTGCTCGCACGCGATCCGTTCAACAGCCAGATCGTCGACGACCTCACGTTCGCGTTGCGGCGCGACGTGCGCCTCGTGGTGACCGACCCGGAAACCGTCGACTCGCTCGTCGCCCAGTTCTACGGCAGCGAGGACGAGTCGATCGAGAATCTCCTCACCGAGCTCGGCACCGGCCAGGTCGTGTCAGGCGGAACGGCGGAGGACCAGCTCACGGCCGAGGATATCGAAGCGATGGCCTCCGAGGCGCCGATCATCCGCTTCGTCAACCTGGTGCTCAGCCAGGCGATACGCGACAAGGCCTCCGATATCCACTTCGAGCCGTTCGAGACCGAGTTCAAGATCCGCTACCGGATCGACGGCGCCCTCTACGAGATGGCGCCGCCGCCCAAGAACCTGGCGCTGCCGATCATCTCGCGCCTCAAGGTCGTGGCCAACCTCAACATCGCCGAACGGCGCGTGCCGCAGGACGGGCGCATCAAGCTCACCGTCGCCGGCCGCCCCGTCGACCTGCGCGTATCCACACTTCCGACACAGTTTGGCGAGAGCGTCGTGCTCCGCGTGCTCGACCGATCCGTGGTCCAGCTCGACCTCGAGAACCTCGGCATGCCCGAGGACGTGCTGGCCGCGGCCCAGGAGATCATCCGCCGGCCGAACGGCATCGTCGTCGTCACCGGTCCCACCGGCTCGGGCAAGACGACCACCCTCTACAGCTGCCTGCGCGCGATCAATACCCTCGACCTGAAGATCCTCACCGCCGAGGAGCCGGTCGAGTACGACATCGAGGGCATCATGCAGGTCGGCGTGAACCCGCCGGTCGGGCTCACCTTCGCCTCCGCCCTGCGCTCGTTCCTGCGGCAGGATCCGGATGTGATCATGGTCGGCGAGATCCGAGACCTCGAGACCGCGCAGATCGCGGTGCAGGCGTCGCTCACCGGCCACCTCGTGCTTTCCACCCTGCACACCAACGACACGGCGGGGGCGGTCACCCGCCTCGTCGACATGGGCGTGGAACCATTCCTCATCTCCTCCGCGCTCGAGGCCATCGTGGCCCAGCGCCTGGTGCGCCGCATCTGCACGGAATGCCGCACGCCCTTCGAGCCGGGCGCAGGCCTGCTCCAGCAGCTGGGATTGGACGCGCATCCCGCCAACGGCCGGCAGTTCTTCTACGGTCGCGGATGCGAGACGTGCCACGACACCGGCTATCGCGGCCGCCTCGGCATATTCGAGCTGCTGCGGATGAACGACAGCCTGCGCGAGCTGATCACGAGGAAAGCGCCGGCGCTTGTCCTCCGGCGCAAGGCGCTCGAGCTGGGCATGCGCACCCTGCGCGACGACGGCCTCCGCGCCATCTTCGCCGGTGCAACCACCGTCGAGGAAGTGATAAAGTACACCTGAGGACCGAGGACCCGGTTCACGGAGCGCGATCCCGACCAGCCCGGTTCCACCTTGTCGCTCGTTCCCGGTCTCCCGTCACCCGTTCCCGTCCGCCGCCACCCGCATGCCCCGCTTCACCTTCACCGCCATAGACACGACAGGCAAGGAACGCACCGGCACGGTGGAGGCTCCGTCGCTCGACCTGGCCACGACCCAGGTGAAGAGCATGGGCCTGTTTCCGATACACCTCGGCGAGCAGTCGACCCCCGCGGCGCGCGCCGCCTCACGGCGGCGGGCCATCGGGGCGAGCGGGGTGAAGGCGAAGAAGCCGGTCGTCTTTGGCGCGGTCGTCAGCCGCAAGGGATTGACCGTGTTCACCCGCCAGCTTGCCACGCTCACCCAGGCCGGGCTTCCGCTGCTGCGCGGCCTCGAGGTGCTTTCGCGCCAGGAGCGCAATCCCGGCTTCAAGTGGGTGATCGAGCAGCTCGCCGACAATATCCGAACCGGCAATACACTCTCCGAGGGGCTCGCGCAGCATCCCAAGGTCTTTGACCGCCTCTACGTGAACATGGTGCGCGCGGGCGAGGCGGGCGGCGTGCTCGATGTCGTGCTCAGCCGTCTTGCGCGCTTCATGGAGAAGGCGGAGAAGATCAAAGGCAAGGTGAAGGCCGCGATGGTCTACCCGATCGTCGTGATCTGCGTCACCGTCGTGATCCTTTCCGCGCTGATGGTCTGGGTGGTGCCGCAGTTCAAGAACATCTACAAGGACCTGCTCAAGGGCGCGGAGCTGCCGGCGCTCACGAAGCTCGTGCTCGGAATCGCCGACATGATGCGTGAGCAGTTCCTGCTCACGGCACTGATCATCGGCGGGGTGGTCGGGCTCTTCATGATGGCGCGCAGGCACCCGCAGGCGGCGCGCGCGATGGACTGGTTCGCGTTTCACGGGCCGCTGTTCGGCGAGCTCGCGCGCAAGGCGGCGATCGCCCGGTTCGCGCGGACGCTGGGCACGCTGCTGTCGTCGGGCGTTCCCATCCTGAACGCGCTGCTGATCACGCGCGACACGAGCGGCAACACGCTGCTGCACGATGCGATCAACCTCGTCCACGACCGGGTCAAGGAAGGCGAGGGGATCGCCGGCCCCCTGGATCAGACGAAGGTGTTCGACGGCATGGTCACCAGCATGATCGACGTGGGCGAGGAGACCGGCGAGCTGTTCGAGATGCTCAACCGCATCGCCGACACCTACGAGGAGGAGGTCGACAACACCGTCGCCGCCCTCACCTCCGTGATCGAGCCCGTCATGATCGTCATCCTGGCGGTCATCGTCGGCGCCAATGTCATCGCCCTGTTCCTGCCGATCAAGGACATCATCCAGCGCATGCAGTAGGCCGCCGGCTCCGGCCGGCGCTCAGCTGCGCAGGTAGGTCATGCTCGTCCTGATACTCGCGAGCGCGTCGGGCGACTGGTCCTGCTCGACGTGACACTGCTCCACGCCGGTCTCCTCGCAGACCTCGATGATCCGCCGCATGTCCAGGCTCCCGGCTCCCAGCTCCTTGAAGGCGGCGTGCGGCACCTTGCCCTCGTCCCAGATCGTTCCGTGCCCGGATTCAAGGTCCTTCAGGTGCACCTGGGCGACGCGTCCCTTGAGGTCGCGCAGCGCCTTGACGGGATCAAGTCCGCCGATGGCGGCCCAGAAGACGTCGATCTCCAGCTGGACCAGCCCCGGATCGAACTCCCGCAGGAAGATCTCCCATCCTGTGGTCCGCCCGTCGTCGAGCGGGGCGAACTCGAAGGAGTGGTGATGGTAGCAGAGCTGCACGCCGGCGTCGCGGCACATGCGCCCGAACGTGTTGGCCGCGGCGGCGAGCGCGGTCATCTGCCCGACCGTCTCGCGGCTGCCCTTGCCGATGTAGCCAAAAACCAGGTACTTCAGCCCGTTCTCGCGAGCCACCTCGAGTGTCTGCTCGAGCGTGGGGACGTCCGGGGCCGCCGGGTTGACCAGCGAGTTCCAGTCGATCATCGACGAGGTGATCTTCAGCCCGGCCTGGCGGGCAAGCGGCGCGAGCTCCGCGGCGCTGGCCGTGTTCATGAGTTCAACCTGCACGTAGCCCGCATCCCGGACGGCCCGCAGCGTGGCGGCCGGGTCGGCGGCGAGCGCGGTGCGCACGGTCCAGAGCTGGAGGCCGATGGTGTCGAGGTAGCGGCGGCCGGCGGGGCCGGCTGCCTGCAGGGAGCGGGGAAGCGTCATGGCGGCAAGGGCGGAGGCAAGGGCGGTCTTGGTGAAATCGCGGCGGTTCATGGCTGGGGTGGCCCGGACGATCCGGGCGGAGCAACGCGGCACCATGCAGAGTTTCCGCGGGTTTTCCAGTTGGTTCACCGTTGGACCGGATTACCGCTCGCGGAGCCGGGTGTGGCGCGCATTCGTGGATCCCATGCGCCGCCTCGCCTTTCCCGCCCTCGCGTGGCTCTCATGCCTCGCCGCCGTCGCCCTCGCCGCTGATCATCCCACGCTGCCCGTCGGCTCACAGGCGCCGGACTTTCGACTGCCGGGCGTGGACGGCCGCGACTACACGCTGGCGAGCTTCGCCGAGGCGCGTGTCCTCGCCCTGATCTTCACCTCCAACCATTGCCCGACCGCGCAGGCCTACGAGGAACGTATCAAGAGTTTGGTGGCAGATTATGCGGCGCGCGGGGTCGCGGTCGTGGCCATCAACCCCAACCACGCGGAGGCCGTCCGGCTCGACGAAATGGGTTACACCGACCTCGGTGACACCTTCGAGGAGATGGAACTGCGCGCGGCCCATCGCGGATTCAACTTCCCCTATCTCGATGACGGCCCGGAACAGGCCGTGGCACGGGCCTACGGACCCGTGGCCACGCCGCATGTGTTCATCCTCGATGGCGAACGCCGCCTGCGTTTCGAGGGGCGCATCGACGATTCGGAGAATCCGCGCCACGTCACGGTGAGCGACACGCGCGCCGCGCTCGATGCGCTGCTGGACGGCCGGGAGCCGCCGGCGACAAGCACGCGCGTCTTCGGGTGCTCCGTGAAGTGGAAGGAGAAGGCCGCCGACAACACCCAGTGGCGTGCCCACGTGGCGAAGGAACCGGTCACGCTCGAGCCCGCCGATGGTGCCGCGTTGGAGGCGCTCCGCGCCAACACGTCGGGGAAACTGCGCGTCATCAACGTGTGGGCGACGTGGTGCGGGCCGTGCGTCGCGGAGTTTGACGAGCTGGTGGAGACGAACCTGCGCTTTCGCAACCGGGACTTCGAGATGGTCACCGTCGCGGCCGAGCCGCCGGCGGCTCGCGAGAAGGCGCTCGCCTTTCTCAAGCGCAAGGGCGCGTCGATGCGCAACCTCATCTTCGCCGACCGCAACACCTACGCGTCGATCGAGAAGATCGATCCGGAGTGGAAAGGAGCGCTTCCCTACACCATGGTGGTCGACCCGGAGGGGCGGATAATCTTCCGCCACACCGGCGCGCTGGACTTCCTCGAGTTGCGCCGCGTCATCGTGCCCGCGCTCGACAAGATCGCGCCCTGGCCGGCGCTCGCAGACTGAGTTCGGGGCGGTGCCGCAAAAGGCTCACGGCACCGCATAGACCTCGACCAGGACAACGCCGGCCTGGCCCTCCGCACCGGAAACGACCACCGTGTAGATGCCGGGTTCGAGGGCGATAAGCGCCGCCGCATCGCGCGATCCCGATGCGAGCGGAAACGCACCCACAGTGGCGGCCGCGGCGGCGGTCGTCGAGGCATCCGTGCCGCTTTCCCAATCATCGTTGGTCGCGACAGCGCCGTGGCGCATGCGTACGATACTCAGCTTCGGATCGGGCAGGAGGCCGTCGACGTCGAACCGGGCAAGCCCAGGACCGACGGCGCGGATGAGGTAGGTTTGCGGGGCCTCGCCCTGCACGACGAATCCCGGGATCAGGACCTCTTCACCGGCGCCCACAACGCCGCGCGCGGAAAGGTTGGTGAGCGTGTTTCGGTCGTGGCTGAGGTCGTAGACTTCAACCAGGACAATGCCTGCATCGGCCACGCCCGCGGCCTCCGAACCATAGGCATGTGTCGTGTAGGTTCCCGGGGCGAGGTCGAGGATGAGGGCGGACGACTGCCGGTCCGTGTCGCCGAGATCGAACGCGCCCACCGCGGCAAATGTGGCGCGCAGGGCGTCGAGATCCGGCGTCGAGATCCAGTCGTCATTGGAGGCGATGATCGTGGTGGTGCCGTTGACGTGGTGGTGGACATCCAGCCGGGGATCGGCGAGCGGATGGTTCACGCCAAGGTCCCGCAGCCGCGGACCGACGGCGCGGATGAGCATCCGCGCGGGCTCCGGACCGCGGATCACCATGCCCGCGATCACGAGCCCGTCGCCGGGAAGGACCTGGCCGCGTGCCGAGTAGTTGCTCAGTCGCGACGGTGGCACGACGGTCAGCATAGCGGAGCCGCTCGTTGCGGGTCCCCCCGCGCTGTTGCTTGCGATGCAGCGGAAAAGCGCGCCCGAGAGGTCGATTCCGGCATCGGTGATGCGCAAGGTGGCCGTGTCTGATCCGCTGAATACAGCGTCATCCGCCACGTCCGTCCACGTGGCCCCGCCATCGCGCGAGATCTGCCAGCGAAGGTCGGGCGGGGGCGTGCCGGTCACCACGACCGAAACCGCGGTGTCCTGGCCGTTGCCGGCTTTCCATGATGCCGGACCGGAAACGATGGCGGCTGCCTCGGGCAGCGGGTCGTCGCGACCCGGCGAGCCGTGGACAACAGTGCTGGCCCGCCAGCTTGCGGGGTCGTCGGGCGCGGCGTTGTCGTTTGGATCGATGGATACAAGCGAGTGGCCGCCACCGGCCGGCGTCGTCGGCCACGGGGCCGCGCTGCCGTAGGCGACGCTTACCAGCACCCGGCCGTCCGCTGCCCGCAGCGTCACGCGTTCGCCTTCGTTGGCGAGCTTTCCCGTGTATCCAGAGGATGGAACCGACACGCCGGGGTAGCGGAGGGCGAACGTGGCCGGGGTCCGCGCGACAACAAGATGGGAACCGGGCGGGATCGCGACATCCCCGTCGAAGGTGTAGGTGATTCCCTCGTCGAACGTGGCGCCTCCAAGGTAGGCGGTGCCCGTGCCGACATTCTTCAGTTCGAGAAACTCGTAACCGTCGCCACCGGCTGGATTGTACATCAGCTCGGTGATGAGCAGGCGCGAGAGGTCCTCGGTCGTGAACGCCGCCTCCTGCAGCGGGCTCCAGGTCCCGTCCGGCGCCTGCACGCGCGCCTTGAGCACCACGGGGCGGGTGATCCTCGGCGCTGTGTCGTAGGCGCGGCCTGCCACTGCGCCGCCCGGGGCGCGTGGATCGCTCCCGTCCAAAGTGAAATAGATCGCGCCGGTGGCGTTCGGATTGGTGATGGCAATGGCGGTGCCCGGATCGACCTCGCCGCCACGCCGCGAAAACTCCGGTGCGCGTGTATCCACCCAGAGCCCATAGCGCCCCATTTGCGCAAAGAGGGTGTCGCGTCGAACCGGGGAGAGCAGCCAGTCGTTGCGGATCGATTCGCTGATGGTCTGCCCGGTCGTCTCGCGGATGATCGGCGCGACCCGGTCGCGCAGCGAAACCCAGAGCGGATCCATGGTCTCGGGGGTCAGCGCGCCGGCGTGGAAGAAGTGCTTCTGCACCCGGTCCGCCCAGCGCAGTCGAAACTCCGGAGATTCCCTCAACAGGGTGTACAACGCCGGCACGGCCTTCCACGAGGTCGTCCGCGCCTCCGCCCCGATGTCGAGCGGGTAGTTGTGGTTGGCCGTCTCAGGCACGCCGTCGCCGTTCGCGTCGCCGATGAAACTGTCGTGCTGGCCGGGTGTCCGCCAGCCATAGATGCCGAACGCGCCCTCGGCGTCCCACATGTAGAAACGCCACCGGCCCGCCGGCGTGCGCTCGCGCGCGGCGGCCCAGTTGTTCAGCGGCCAGTCCCAGGTCGCCGCGAAGACGTTCACGAGCAGGTAGTCGATGAAGTTGTCCACATCGAGGTGTTCATGGACTCGAGCATACGCCGCGCTGTCCGCGAGGTCGGCGGTCTGCATGAACGCCATCATCCGCCCCCATTCCAGGCCGTCGCCGGCCTCGATATCGTTGAGCATGCGGATGTCCCAGTCGGCCGAGCTGTCGTGCACCTGGCGCATGAACTGGTCGCGGATGCGTTCGCACGCGTTGTAGTATCCCTTGAATACACCGTTGATGTAGACGGTGGCGAACGTCCCCAGCACGCTCGGGTTTCCTGTCGCGAGGTAGAGGCGCCGCATGAACTCGTCCTTGATGAACGGGTCCACCATGTCGTTCTTTCCCGCGCGGAGCCGGAGGTCCTCATACTCAGCGAACGGACTTTCGGGAATCAGCGGGTACTTGAGCGGCCGTGCGCCGAAGTCGCCACGGAAGTAGAGGTTGAATGACGGCTTCTGTATGCCTGACCAGGGGTCGAACCGCGCGGTGACCGGATCGGTGAGGCGCATCCGCGGGCGCGACCAGTCGCTGCCCGCCAGGCGCAGGCCGAAATCCGTGCGAAGTGTTGTACCGGATACGGGGAACACCTCGAGCGAGGCTATCCGCTCATGGGCTCGACCGCGCTGGAGGACCATGTTGTAGGCGGCCGGGTCGCCGTTGGGTTCCCACGTGTCGGAGGTCTCGGCGGCGACATAGCGGCCGCCTTTGATCGCTAGGACGCCCACGCCGTCGGTCGGGCCGCCCGGCTGGTTCGGGCCGTAGAACGCGATCCCGGCGTCGCCGCTCAGGCAGAAGGCGGGCAGTGCGCGCCGTGCCGCGGATTGGTTGAGCAGGTAGGTGTGCGTGGCGACCGGCGATGCCGCACCGCCGCCCTCATGGAGGGCAAACGCCCGCACCGGGGTGCTGCGCGTCAGCGCCACGGGAGCGGAGTAGACGGTGCCGTGCTCCGCCGTCGGCGTGGAGCCATCCAGCGTGTAGCGAATCGTGGCGCCCGACTCGGCGCCGAGGGTCAGTGTCACACTTCCGGAGTGAAAGCCGCCTGCGGGCGAGAATGTCGGCGCGGCAAGCGCCCCCGCGCTGCCGGTGGCCGGGTTTGCCGTGCCGGGGGTGGCACGGGTGAAATAGACGAACTGCCCCGTCGCGTCGCGGCCGTAGGAATGCCGTGGTGTCTGCGGTGGATAGCCGGGCGCCAGCGAATCGACGACGGCGCCCGAGGCATTCACCAGGCCGAGGTACTCGCCCCCGGCGCTCAACTTGAAGTCTGCATGCAGGTACGAGGTGCCGTCCGCCGGTCCGAAGCCAAGCTCTGTCGCGAGCACGACGAGGTAACCGCCGCCGGGAATGGTCGTGCCGCCGGGAAAGGTCCACTTGCGCGGGCGCCCGGCGTTGTCAGTGAGCGACCAGCCCGTCAGGTCGACCGCCGAGGCGGCGTTGTTGTACAACTCGATCCAGTCAGCTGTAGAGTCGAGGATCGGGTCCGGGAGTTCATTGGCCCCCTCATTCTCGCCATGGGGCGAACGCGACCCGATGAAGAAACGCGTGCGGTCGGTCGGCTGGACCAGGGTCCGCGCCGTGGGGCCCGTCGTGCGCAGGGTCACGCGCGCGATCAGGTCGGAACTCGCGGCACTCGCGTTGTGCAACTGCACGGCGAGGATGTTGTCGCCCGCAACCAGGAGACTTGCCGCGGGGGCAAGCGCGACGGTTTCCTCGCGTCCCGTGGCGCCTTCGGCGTTGGCGTCGTGCTCCGCCGTCGCCGTGGCGGTGTGGGGCGTCACGGTCCCGGGAGTGCCGAGGTTGCGGCGTGCGACCTCGATGCCGTTGAGGTAGACGACGATGCCATCATCGTAGTCGAGCACGAGCGACAGCGGATCCGTGGCATCGGCTTCAGCTGCACTGGCCGTGAACACGATGCGGGAATAGACCGAGGTGTAGATGCTTTGGAGGTACGAACGCAGGTCAGTTCCGGGCGCGTACCTCCGCGGAGTCGAGCTGTCGTAGCCGATCGGGCCCGGTGCCTGCTGCCAGGTGAGGTCGTTGAATTCGGGTGAGGCCCAGAGGACGCGGTGGGGCTGCAGTCGCAACAGCCCATGGTCGACCACGCCGCCCGACGGTTCGGTCACGCCGACGAAGTAGCGCCAGGGACCCTGCGGTGGCACCAGCACGGCTGCGGGCGTGCCTGCGATCTCGAGGGACGCCTGGATCATGAACGTGGAGGCGTCAACCGGCTCGCCCATCGTGTTGTGCGCCTGGATACACAGCGTGTTGGATCCTTCCTGGAGGCGGGTCGCAGCCTGGCCGAGGTCCAGCGTCACCGCAGTTGCGCCTGCATCGGGGTTGAACGCAGGCTGATCGTGGAACACGAACGAGCCGGCCGGCCCGAGGTTGCGACGTGCGATCTCGCGGCCGTTCAGGAATGCGACGAACCCGTCATTGCATCGCACCCGCAGGCGGAGGCTGGCGGTGCTTGCCGCCTGCGCGGCTGTCGCCGTGAACCCGTGCCGCAGGTAGAGCGACGGAACCCGGCCCTGCATGGCCGCCGACGTGTCGGTGGCTGCCGTGACGCCGTTGAGGGTTCCGAAGCCGAACGGACCCGCCCCCTCGCTCCAGAGCGAGTCGTCAAAGGCGGTATCCTGCCACGGAACCGTCAGTCCGACGCGCGGAACCTGTCCGGCTTCGCGCGTGATGATGCGTTCGGATGCAGAGGCGACGAGTTCGTTGATGACAACGTCACCGAGGAGTGCGGGCGGGGTGAGCCACGCGATGCCGGCGACATACATCGCGGCACGAAGGGAGGTGGGGTGCATGGAACGGCGCCATTGTCGTCGCAAATTGCCAGTACAGCAAGGCGCGGCTGGCGGATCGTGAGCCCGGCGTGGCCCCGGCGGGCTGGCCGCTCTAGTCGAGGCGCGTGGTGGAGCGGGCTTGCATGCGCGGCATCGGCTCAGCCGGCGGCATGGACCGAGGCGAGCACGACACACGCGAGCGTGTTGTTGGCGATGTGCATCGCCATGGGCGCAAGCAGGCTGCCGGAACGGCGCGCGAGAATCCCGGTGCAGACGCCCATCGCGAAGTAGAACGGCGCCAAGGGCAGATTCTCGTGGATCAGGGCAAAGGCGACCGCCTGGAGGACATTGGCCCAACCGAACGGGATGTGACGCGCGAACGCCTGGAGTACGACGCCGCGGAACATGACTTCCTCGAGCACCGGGACAGCGACGCCAACGATGAGCAGCAAACCGGCGGAGCCATGCCTGTTCAGGATCTCGGTGAAGAGTGATTGGGTGATCGTGCCGGGAGAGAATCCCGCCGCGACGAGGCCCTCCGGCAGCAGCGAGGCGACGAAGCCGAGGATCATGCGGGCCCCCAGCGCCAACCCGCAGCCGATCCCGACGGATTTCCAGAAACCCCAGCCGCCGGGCAGGAATAGCCTCCAGGCACGCGCCCGGGCGATGAGCCCGAGCAGGACCGCCCCGAGCATCGCCCAGATCCAGAGCTGGGCCTGGTAGAGATCGGCCGCGCGAATCACAGGTTCGGTGAGATCTGGTTCGTTGACGAACCACTGAATCAGGCTGTCAGGCGAGAAATACCACAACGCGGCGAAAATCGAGGCGGCATGCACGCCGAGCAGAAGCCACGCGTGCCTGAGATTCCACGACGAACCCGGCCACCCGCCCCGCTTGCCCCGGCGCTGGCGCAGCAGCGACCAATAGTGGATCGGAAGCAGCACGACCAGCGGACACGCGAGCGCTGCTGCCATGACGGCGCAGAGCATGACTAGGCCCGGGATGTCCTCCCTCGACCACGTCGCGCCGGGATGTTTCTGAAAAACCTTCAGCCGTTCCCGCAGGAAAGGATCGGCGAGCGCGCTGGCGTCGTGCCAGGCTCGGTACGCGCTCAAAGCCTGTTCGCCGGAGCCGTGCTCCAGCTCGAAGTCGTAGCGCCTGCGCAACTCGCGCTCGCGGTTCCAGTCCGTCGCTTCGGTCTGGGCGAGCAGCGCACGGGCCTCCTCGACGCGGCCGGCGCGCGCGAGGGGGCCGGCCAGCTCCGAGTCCGCCAGTACCTCGGGCGCCAGGGTCCGGAGCTGGTCGTACAGAGCGGTGGCGGAGCCCTCCGCGCCGAGCGTGAACAGCAGGTTGAGCTTCTGCCGCAGGAGCCAGGGCTCGGCGTCGTCGAACACGGCGTGCTGGAGCAGCTCCGCGGCGCGGGCGCGCGCGGTCGCCTCGTCGGCAGCATGGTGTGCATGGAGCAGGGCTGCGTCCGTCGTGGGCGCGGTGGTGAACGAAAGCATGGCGAGGCGCCGCGCTTCGCCGGAGGCGCCCGCCGCTGCGGCGGCACGG
Source organism: Verrucomicrobiota bacterium (assembly GCA_023399155.1). Taxonomy (GTDB): domain Bacteria; phylum Verrucomicrobiota; class Verrucomicrobiia; order Opitutales; family Opitutaceae; genus JAEWQP01. The sequence goes on from JAEWQP010000022.1 coordinate 577,716, forward strand.
CCGCGCATGAGGTGAAAGGCGGCGGCATCCTCCGCCGGCCACCGGGAAACCTCCGCGACGTACGCTTGCGCTTCGCGCTCCAGGTCCGCGCCCCAGAGCGAGCCGAGGCGGTGAAGGACGGTTCCTGGCTCGTCGGGGAACCGCGAATACAGATGATCGAGCGCCTCCTGCCGGTCGGCCTCGGCCGAGTCGATGACCACGTCCTCCGCGAAGCAGAAGCGCTCGATGAAGCGCACGCGCTCGAGCGCGAGCACGTCGTCTCCGGGCCGTGCCCGTACCGCGTGCGCATAGCCGGCGACGATCCGGTGATACTCGTCTTCCTGCGCGTGCTCCAGACGTTCGATGAAGCGCTTGTCACTGCCGCGCGCGAAATCATCGGCGACGGCGGAGGCGACCGCGGCGGGCGCGGGTGCCGGTTGGGAAGGTGCGACGATGGCGCGCCGCTCGGGACTGAAAGGGTCGGCGAGGAGGCGGAACTCGAGGCCGCCCTCGTCCATGAAGCCGGGCTTAGGGGCTTGGGGCGGCGTCGATCGGAGCGTGTCGCGCATCGTGGCGGAGCGCACGCCACTTTCCAGCCGAGCTCGCGCGTGCGGGTCGATCGACGCGCGGCGCTCGCCCGCGGCGAACCGCGAGGCGTGGGAGAGACTGAACAGGCCCCACACGATCAGGAGGATGATCCCGCGAGCCCGTGAGGTCCGGAACCGCCGACCGATCGAGAATACGCCGATGACAATCAGAGGCCAGACCACGGTTGCGCCGAGGACGAGTCCCAGCTTCTGCGCGCCGGCGCCCGGACCCACCGAGAGTGGAGGCGTGGCGATGGCCAGCACGAGCTGAAGCAGGCCGGTCAGCACGGTCGCCGTGATCAGCCAGCCCGTTGCGCGGCCGGAGCGGGTGCGCACCGAGAGACTCTCTCCTGCCTCCGAGACGACGGGTGAATCGGCGATCGCCGCCGCGCGTGTCGAGGGCGATGTCGCGGCCGGGCCGGCGTGCGTCGGCGCCGTTTCAGCGGAGCGTCGTGGCGACGGGTCCGCCGCTGGGACTGGGGCGTCTCCGGCGAGCCCCTGCGCGGCGGGTGACGGCTCGGCGCCCGAGGGTTCGGTCTGTGCCTTCGCGGAGGCGTCAGGGAGGGATGGGACCGGCGCGGGTTCGGGCGTCGGGACAGCAGTCTCGGGTTCGATCGGCATGGGGCGGGGTGCGCCCGCGGGGGAGTGGCGCGGAGGACAGAATGACGAAACCCGTTTCGGCAGGAAACAGCATTTCGCGATGGTCCGGACAGGTCCGCGCACCGTCCGGGGCTGTTCTGATTCGGTCCGCTCTGCCGACGTGCACGGCGTGTCGTGTTATCGACCCCGTGGTTTGGTGCAAAGCGATCGACCGGCCTCTGAAATGGACGGCTGGCTCCGCCCGGCCGCGATCGTCACTGGAACGTGTCAGGCACTCGCGAAGACGACTTCGCAGGTACGGCGCGCTGGGTACGGTTCGCGGCGCGACCGGTCTTGTCGGCCGCAGGCGCGGCCTCGGAACCGAGCGCGCCGAGTAGGCCGATTCGCACTCGCGGCGGGTTCGGAGAACCCGCCCTCTGATCGGCCGCGAGGAGGGCGAAGTTCCCGCTCCGCCGTGCATGCGCAACAGTGGGCGCTTGCCTAGAACCTGTCATGAACTTCGCTGCGCGGTGTTTAAAAACACGCCGCGAAGCGCCGGACTCACGGTTCGATCGAGGCGACGGCTGCGTGCGCGGCACTGGCACGGGCGGCGTATTCCTCGCTCTCTTCCGCAATGGCCCGCCTCATCGCTTCGTCGATCACGTCGGCGGGCATGCCGTAGGTGTAGAGGTCAAACTTGTCCTGTGCCACCGCGCAGCGACCCGAGGTCTCGCGTGCGAGCTGGTCGAGCAGCGCATTCTGCAGGTCGACGAGCGGCCCGGGCTCGCCTTCGGCGGCGCCCGGTCGCGGTGCGGGGATCTTCTGTCCGGTCAGCACCGTCGCGAGTTCGCGGCCCGCCACCTCGGTGAGGGCGTAGTAATGACGGGCGATCGCACGATGGGCCTCCTCGTGGCGCATCACGTCGGCACCGCTTCCTTCCTCGGTCCAGATTGTCACCGTGAGTGAACTCTGGATACGCACATGGGTCACGGTGGCGGTGGCGTTCGCCACCGGCAGCCGGGAACGCGTGTAGGAGACGCGACACTCGTGCGCGAACTCCGTGTCGCAATATCCCTGCACGGTTTGATGCGCCTCGTGCGGGATGTCCTTCGGTGGCTGGCCCTTGGGATAGGTGCGGTACGTGAGGCGTTCCGGCGCGAGTTCGACCGCGACGGGCGGCCCGGCGTTGGCTGCCGCACGAGGCGCGGCCTGCAGCAGGCCGAGGTCGGCGATGGCAACGGCGGCCAGGCAGGCGATGTACGGTCTGAAGCAGCGCACGCGGCAAGGAGTGCCGGTTTTTCCGAAAGACAAGTGGACCCCGTGGGTAGCCCCGTTGCGCCCGGTGCGATCCGGCCGCCGGACCTCGTCAGGAAGAGTTTCCGGGGCCGGCACGCGTCGGCTTGGGCCCGCCCCGGGAGGCGGCGCCCAGTCGTGCGCAGACACCGTGGTGGGGTGATTGAGGGACGCGGCTCTCCGTCGGCAGCGATCGCCGGGAGGCCGGCGATCACGGGCGGGCGGGCGCCGGCGTGAGCCGGTAAAGGCCCGCACCGTGAAACGGAATCTCCGGTGCGAACTCCGCCTCGAACGCACCGAGATCGCGGTGCGTCCAGAGATCGCGAATACGGGCTCCGCCCTCGATCCCGAGTTCCTTGAGCATGACGGAAACCGGCACGGTGGGCACGGGATGTGTTGTCGCCTCGGTGGCCACGACGACCAGGAACTGCACGGGTCCGGGCGCATGGCCGCGACCGTTCGAAAGCACTTCGACCGCGGCCCGGAAGCGGGTCGCGTGGGCGGGCAGGGCATACTCGACCACGGCCGGAATCTCGGCGCCGATTCCCAGGACAGTGCCGGCATCGTCCTTCTTTATGGCCACGCTGTCCCAGCACGCATCAGCGTGGGCCCAGTCAAGTTCAGTCAAGCGGATCTCCCCGCCATCGGCCAGGGCGAAGCGAGGCGCGCGCCAGAGGACGCGGTTCCACTCGCCCGAGGCGTCCAGCGGTCGCGCGACGAGGAACAGTCGGGAGCCGCCGCGGATGTCCACGTCGATGGTACCGAAGCTCGCCGGATCGGCAGTGACGGGACCGCTGGCGAAGCGCGCGTTGTCCGGCGTGAGGCGCACGCGGTCGCGGGCGTTGAAGACGGCGAGATACTTGTCGGCCGAGCCGGGTACGTCGGCCGTCCAGGCGATGAGTTCGTCGCGTTCGAAGAGGGGGCGGTTGTTCGTGCTGTGCTGGTTGACTGCGAGGACCTCGTCATTGGCCAGCAGGGCCAGCGTGGCGGGGTCGGTCTTTGTGAGATCGCCTCCGTGCATGAGCGGTGAGCGCGCGATGGACCAGAGGGTCATGAGCGTGCGTTGCTCATCGGCGGTGAAACGGGTCGTGCGCTCGCCGAGAACGAGCGTTCCCAGCGGCAGCATGTCCGCATCCGGCCAGGCGCCGGGGCGGCGGTGCGGGTTCCACGCCGCGAGGCGGCCGAACTGGTCGCGCAGGGCCAGCCAGCGATCCCAGAAGTCGTCGCTGATGCGCCAGAGGTTGGCATGCTGCGCGACGTGTGCGGCGGCTTCGAGCACGGTCTCGCCGGGCGAGAGACTCAGCACGATCGGACGGCCCGTGCGGTCGATGGCGGTCCGGATCGCCTCGATCTCGTCCTGATGTTTCAAATACGGGCGGCTGATGTCGTCCACCTTCACGTAGTCGACGCCCCAGGACGCAAGCAGGGCGAACACGGAGTCGTAGTAGGCCTGTGCGCCGGGCTTGCTCATGTCGACGCCATACATGTCGGGGTTCCACGGGCAGATGTTGTCGCGGTCGGCGATGTCCTGTGCGCGGTGGGCCGTTCCGATGATCGGGAGATTGCGCTCGACGGCCTGGCGCGGGATCCCGCGCATGAGGTGCACGCCGAACTTAAGCCCGAGTCCGTGCACATAATCCGCGAGCGGCTTGAAGCCGCGCCCGTCGGCAGAGGAGGGAAACCGGTTGAGGGCCGGCAGGAGGCGCCCGTGCTCATCGAGCGTGAGCACGGCATCCGCGCGATAGGCGTGGCTCTTCGCACCGGGTTCGTACCACTGGATGTCGACCACGATGTAGTGCCAGCCGTGTTGCTTCAGGTTCGCGGCCATGAAGTCGGCCTGCGCCTTGACCTGGTCTTCGGTCACCGTGGTGGCGAAGCAATCCCAGCTGTTCCAGCCCATCGGTGGGGTGGGCGCCCAGGTGTGAAACCCCGCGGGTGCGGGGGAGGGTGTGGGAGCCTGTGCGTGCAGGGCTGACGCGAGTACGACGGGCAGGATGAGGCGGGTGTTCTTGAGCGACATGGCTGTGGCGGTGCCACGGAGGGAACGGTGGCACTTCCACGCAAGGGGATCGGCGCGCCGAAGGCAAACCCCGCTCGCGCCGCGGCTCGTCGACGCCCTGCGCTATCGACGGCGTGCGCCGGGTTTCGTCACCGCGTCGGCAGCGAAGACACCCGGCATCTCAAACGGATCGTTTTCTGCGCGGTCCGTTCCGGGCCACTGGCGGCAGAGTTCTGCGATCGCGTCGGCCATGCGCCCGTTGCGCCCGAGCGCGACGTCGGCGAGTTGAACGAGGCCGAGATTCGGGCGCGCACGGGGCGAGGCGGCGCGGAGCGCATGTGCGATTTCAGACTCGTCGGTATTTGGATTGTGCAGGCAGGCGGCGATGTAGGCGGTGGCCGAAGAGCGCGAGTAGCCGGCGTAGCAGTGGATCAAGAGGGGCGCGCGGCGCGTCCATCCGCCGAGGAATGCGAGCAGTTCCGTCATGTGCCCTGCCGACGGCGCGATCATGCCGAGCATCGGTTCGGGAATGTCGTGCACCTGCAGCCGCAGGTGGAGCCGAAGGTAGGCGCGTCCGGTCTCGGGAAACGGAGTCTCCGGGTCCAGGAGGCTCACGATGCGTTCCGGGGCGCGGTTCTTGATGACGCGGGCGACTTGTGAAAGCGGGCAGACGAGGATCGTCATGGTGCGGTGGGGCGTACCCGCAGCAAAGCCTAGCAAGCGGCGCCGAAGTGCAAGCGCATGGCTCGAAACGGTTCGTCTGATCAGCCCTCCACATCGCCCGTGTGCGCAGGAATATCGGCGCTCTCCGACGGACGAGACCTCCCGGGCGACTTCAGGAAAGACAGCGGCCCGGACGCCTACCCCTAGACGTCCGGGCCTTGATGTTCTGTTGTACCCCTGGTGCCCCGCTATGCAGGGCGTGAGTGCAAGGTGCTCAGCGCGGCGTCCCGTGCAAGCGCTCACGACCTCTCTTACAGAATGGTAATGGCCCTGAAAGGATTGCCTTGGCAGCGATCCTTACAGCTCCGTGTGGTCGGGATGCGCCCGCCTGCCGGGGCCGGCGGCACGGGCGGCCTGAAGCCACGACCGCCCTGAAGCCCGCATCGCGCGTCCGGCCACACCACGCGAGTGCGGCATGCGGCCGGCACACGCTCACTTCATCGAGGAAAATTCGAGAGGCGCCTCCGCCCGGCGCGTAGTGCCGGGGGCCGGCGGCTGCACCGTGGGCGTCATCGTCGCAGGCGCGGGGGCGGCATCGACGTCGATGCGGATTCCAATCGTGTGCTCGAGCTTGCCCACCGCCTCGGCCATCTGCTGCGCGTAGTTTCGCAGTTCCAGCGCAGCGGCGGCGGTCTCTTCGCTCGAGGCTGCATTGCCCTGCGTGACCTTGTCGATCTGGTGAACGGCCTTCGAGATCTGCTGCAGGCCCGTCGCCTGCTCCTCGGAGGACGTCGCGATCTGGTTGGCGTGGGTATTGGTCTCATCGATACGAGCGGCGATCGTCTCGAACTGCGCGAGCACCTGGGCCGCATCGCTGCGGATCTGCTCGAGGCCGCCGACCACGCCCTTGTGGCCGCCGGCGGTGTCCTCGCCCGCGAGGAGATCCGCCGTGGCGTGGGCGGCCTCGGTGGAGCGCTTGGCCAGCGCACGCACTTCCTCAGCGACGACCGCGAACCCGGAGCCCGCCTCGCCCGCACGCGCCGCCTCGATCGCGGCATTGAGCGCGAGGATGTTTGTCTGGAAGGCGATCTCGTCGATCGACTTGAGGATCTGTGAGATTTCAGCCCCGGACTTCTGCACCACGGAGACGGCCGAGCTGAGTTTGGCGAGGAGGCGCTTGCCTTCGGCCGTGCTCGATGCCGCCTCGGTCGCCTTGCCCTGCACCTTGCGGGCGGTTTCCCGGTTGTTGACCGTCATGGCGCTGAGCTCTTCCATGGACGCGCTGGTTTCCTCCACGCTCGCCGCCTGCTCCGAGGCGCCGTCGGAGAGCCGTGTCGACGCGGCCGCCAATTCCTCCGCGCGGGAGGTGAACGCACCCGCCGTGCGCGCGATCTGTGTCGTCGCCTCCTGGATCGGGCGCGAGATGCGCTGGCTGAGGCTGCGCGTCGCCCAGAGGACGAGCGCGATGGCGCCGAGCGCGATCACGATGGCGATGTTGCGCTGGCGGACGAGAGTGGCGCGGATCGCGATGCAGGACTGGCTGAAATCCTCGCGTAACGACGCGATGTACTGGCCGAACTCCAGATCGATGAAGTCGTAATGCTTGTTCCAATCGAGCTGCACAAGAATCGGCGGTGGCTGCTCGTTGGCCTGGGTGACGATGAACCGCTGCAGCGGCGCGAGCGCCTCCCAGAAACGCGTGTCCATCGCGGCGAGCTGCGCGCGCGTCTCGCCCTGGCTGAACGCCAGCGCGTCGCGCCAGCCCTCGCTCGCCGTCTGCACGTCGCGGGACACGGTGCCGATATGCTCGCGCGGGATCATCGCTTGGGACGCGTTGTAGGTTTGCAGCGCCCAGAAGAGCTTGCGGCCGGCGGACATGAAGCTCTTGCGCAGCGAGATCGTCTTGGTGAGCGTCTGGAGCTTGCGCACGACGCGCTCGTCGGTCGTCTGGTCGATGAGGAGGCCGAGCACGCTGCCGAGCTTGGCGCGAATGGCCAGGTAGTAGGCCTCGATTTGTTCCGACTGCCTGTCCGTGTGACGGGTGTAGAGGAGCGCGCGAATGTCGCGGAGCTGGGCACGGTCCTGGGCGATGGCGTTGAGACTGGTCCGGATCACCTCCGGCAGGCGTGTGACCTCGATGCTCGCCAGCAGCGCGTCGTACTCGGTGAATGCACTGTCGGTGGCACGTCTGGCGTTGTCCTGCGTCTCGCGCGCGGCACGCAGGACGTCGGCGGGATCATTGTCGTGCTCGCGGCGGAACATGTACCAGTTGTCCGCCTCGGCATCGAGACACCGCTCCACGTCGGACATCTTGGCGACGAGGGTCGCGAGCGTGCTCAGCCCGTCCATCTCGCGCACGGCGTTCTGAAGGCGCAGCACGATGATGCCCGTCGGCACCGCAGCAACGACGAGCGGGATGACTGCGAGCGCGAAAAGCTTCTGCTTGAGAGTCATGGAAAGAGGGGACAACCGGAACAGACGGACTGCCGGGAGAACTCGGCCGTCGCCGCGTGCAAGCCGGCAACAGCGGTGGTCGCCCAAGGCGAGGAGGGCGTCCGAGTATTCGGCAGGAAACGGCAGGTCGGCTGTGGCGTGCGCATCCGTGGTTCCGCAGAGACGTAAATCGGCGGCGAATGCGTCGGGTGTAGCCCGCAAGTGCATGCCGATCGCGGTCTTTGGGACGTGCGAACGATCGATCGGGCCAACCTGTGCCGCTGCGTTTCGATTTGCGCCGGCAGGCGCGGACGTGTTCCGCGCCGGCATGGCTCGAGCCCCCGGGCGACGTGGGGCGGATCAGCCGCCGCGCAGCGCAAGCAGACCGATGAGGTCGAGGAGCAGATGGGCGAGAATCGCCGGCCAAACGCGTCCCGTCCGCCAGACGTAGACACCGAATACCAGTCCGACCGGCAGAACACCCACGATCGCATGCGGGCCCTCGTACGCATGGGTCAGCAGCCGCACCAGGAGCACGGCGCCGATCGCCGTCGCCGCTCCGTGCCCGCGCAGGCGTTCCTGGAGATAACCGAGGTTGATCGCCTCCCCGAAGACCGGGTTGACCAGCGCGGCCGCCACGATCGCGACGAGGCCGAGCGCGCCTTCTACCGGCCGGGCGGCAAGTCGATCCGCGGCGCCGGGAAACCCCGACACCAGACCATAGGCGAGCCACATGCTCATCACCGCGGCAAAGAACAGGCCGATGCCGTGGATGGTTTCCACCTGGCCCAGCCTCGGCCGCCACGCGGCCCAAGGCATCCCACGCAGCCGGAGGATCGTGAGGATCAGCATGCCGACGACGAGCTCGTATCCAACTGTCACCCACAGGTCTGCGTCGGTGATCCGGATCGGTCCGGTCGCCGGCTCCTGAAGAAGCGCCCATGCGCTCTCGGCGATCGGGTAGCCGAAGGCCAGCACGACGATGCACCAGAATTCCGCGCGCTGACTGAGCCGCCTGAGCATGAACGCACATCCAGCGCCGAACCGCCCCGGCACGTCAAAGCCCATCCCCGGCCACGCAGGCTTGTCGGCGCGGACGGGCGCCCCGGGGCCAGGAGCCCGGGGGATTGACGCGGCCGGGCGCGGCGCGCCATCGTCACCGGCACGATGAGAGGATGGAGGATCCACGTGGATTTCGAGCTTTCCGACGAAGCCTGGGACATGCTTCGCGCCGGAACACGCGGGCACACGCTGCTCGTGCCGGAACAGCGGGCGGCGTCCGTGCTGGCGGCGGGTCGAAGCGATCCGGGCCTGCTCGAGGCAGACGTGGCCTTCGGTCAACCGGATCCGGCCGGTGTCGCGCGCGCCACGCGCCTGAAATGGATCCAGATCAGCACCTCGGGCATCACGCGCTACGATACGCCGGAGTTTCGCGAGCTCGTCCGGTCGCGCGGCATCCCGGTATGCAACGCCGCACATGTCTACGCCGAGGCGTGCGCCGTACACGCGGCGAGTTTCATCCTCGCACACACGCGCAACCTGCCGCGCTCGCTCGGAGCGCGCGACCCCAGCGACTCGCCGGCGTGGATCGAACTCCGCCGCGCGGGCACGACGCTGCAGGGGCAGACGGTGCTCATCCTTGGCTTCGGCACGATCGGCCGCCGCCTGGCGGAAATGCTTCGTCCCTTTGGAGCGCGCGTCATCGCCTTCCGGCGGGTGCCGCGAGGTGACGAGGGGGTACCGGTCGTCGCAGACAACGCCGAGCTGGACCGCGTCCTCGCCCACGAGGTGGACCACGTCGTGAACATCCTGCCGGACAGCCCTGCCACCCGCGGCTTCTTCAGTCGGGAGCGTTTTGGGGCGATGCGCCCGGGCGTGGTGTTTCACAACATCGGCCGCGGTGTGACCGTGGATCAGGCCGCGCTCGCCGACGCGCTGCGCTCCGGCCGCGTCGCCGCCGCCTGGCTCGACGTCACCGATCCCGAGCCGCTGCCCGACGGGCATGCGTTGACCACGCTTCCGAACTGCCACATCACGCCGCACATCGCAGGCGGGCATCGCGGCGAAGGGCTGACGCTCGTGCGGCATTTCCTCGACAACCTGCGGCGCTGGACCCGGGGCGAGCCTTTCGTCGACCGCGTGATGTGAGCGGGGAGGCGGAGCGGCTACTCCGTCGGCGCATCATTCGTGGGATTGGCTCGTGCCGTTCTTGGGTCAAACGGTGGCTGGGCGCTCATAAGCTCGGCGACCAGCATGTATTCCGACTCGGGCGCGTGGATGGAATCGTCGGGGAGATCATGCCCGCCGCTTCGCGGATGGAACCCCCGACCGGAAGGCCGGGGTGATTGTCAACGGGCCGAGTCTTGCCGTGCAGGGGATGCGGCGGCATGTCTGCACACGGATTATGCCTTCCCGATCGAAAGACACCGGCCATCCGCTGACCGGGTCCGCACTCATCCAGGAAACGTGCCGCCGTATCCGCGCGGCGCGCAGCCTGTGGGATGCGCACAACAACCGCGCCTGTCGCGCCGAGCGCGAGAAGGCCATCGCGCTCTACGAATCGCTCGATGAGGCGGGGCGTGCGAGGGTGCCCCAGGTGCTGCGGGTGTGGTTGCGTTATCGCAGTCAAAAATACTTCGGAAGCGACCGCACGCCACCCGGCCATCGGGGCCGCGCATGAGCCGCGGTGCCGTCAAACAGGGGTTGCATCCGCGCAACCGGTTTCGGAGCGGCTACGACTTTCCGGCGTTGGTCCTGGCCTCGCCGGCGCTCGCGCGATTCGTGGCGCCCCATGCCCATGGCGAGCTCTCGATCAATTATGCGGATCCGAGCGCGGTCAAGGCGCTCAACCAGGCGCTGCTCAAGCAGGCCTATGGCATCGCGTCGTGGGACTTGCCCGGTGGCTCCCTCTGTCCGCCGATCCCGGGTCGTTGCGACTACGTCCATCATCTCGCCGACCTCCTGGCCGGGGCCGGAGACGCGTCGATTCCACGTGGAGCCTCCGTGCGCGTGCTGGACGTCGGGGTTGGCGCGAACTGCATCTACCCGCTCCTCGGCGCGAGCGAGTATGGGTGGTCCTTCGTCGGTACGGATGTGGATCCTGCGTCGCTTCGCTGGGCGCAGAGACTGGCCCGGGCACAGGCCCCACTGGCCGGCCTCATCGAGTTTCGCCTGCAGCCTGTGGCCTCGCAGTGTTTTGCCGGGGTGGTTCGCCCCGGGGAGCACTTTGCCGCCTCGATGTGCAACCCTCCGTTTCACGCCTCGGCCGCAGCGGCCGCGACTGGCACGCTCCGCAAGGTTCGCAACCTCCGGGGCGCCGGAGCGACTCGGGCGGCGGCGAGGCCAGTCCTGAATTTCGGTGGCCGGGCCGGCGAACTCTGGTGCCCGGGCGGGGAACTGGGATTCATCCGCCGCATGATCGGGGAAAGCGCGATGCTGCCGCGCGCGTGCCGGTGGTTCACCTCGCTCGTCTCGAAGAGCGTGCATCTGCCTCCGTTGTATCAGGCACTCAAGTACGCCGGCGCCAGGGATGTCCGGACGATCGGCATGGCGCAGGGGCGCAAGGCGAGCCGGATCCTGGCCTGGAGCTTCGAGCCCCGGGAGGCATCGGCCGGGCCGCGGGCGGCTGCCCTCGGCTGATCAGGAGGAGCCGCGGACATTCTGGAAGCGCCTCGGGCGCGCGGTGGAGCACAGGACCGGCTCAGTCGCGCCGGCGCCCATAGGCCGGATCGACGCGTATCAGACCTGTCACGACAAAGGACGGGATCGTCGCCAGGCACACCCACCCGAAGAACGACACGTATCCGAGCTCCTCCTGCAGCCAGCCCGAGAGCATGCCCGGCAGCATCATGCCCAGGGCCATGAAACCGGTGCAGATCGCGTAGTGGGCGGTCTTGTGCGCGCCCTCGGCGATGAGCATGAGGTAGAGCAGGTAGGCGGTGAAACCGAGTCCGTAGCCGAATTGTTCCAGCGCGATGGCGGTGCCGATGATCGCAGGCGAGGTGGGCTGGGCAACGGCGAGAAAGACATAGACAACGTTCGGCAGGTTGATCGCGCCAGCCATGGGCCAGAGCAGCGCGCGCAGTCCGAGCCGTGAAATCGCCCATCCGCCGAGCAGCCCGCCGCCGAGCAGCGAGACCGTGCCCGCGATCCCGTAGAGCTGGCCGACCTGGTCCGTGGTGAGCCCCAGGCCGCCGACCGCGCGCGGATCGAGGAGAAACGGCGGCACGAGCTTGGCCAGCTGCGCCTCCGCGAAGCGGTAGAACAGCATGAACGCGATCGCGATGCCGATGCCGGGTTTCTTGAAGAAGGCGACGAAGACCGCGAGCGCATCGCCGAGGAGGCTCCGTGCGTGACGACTGACTTCGTCGCCGGGCGGTCGTGGCAGGACAACAAAGTGATACGCGGCAACGAGTGCGAAGACCCCGGCGAGCGCGGCAAACATCCATCGCCACGCCTCGGCGGGGCTCATGCCCCCGGCGATCCAGCGACCCACCAGCGTCACAATGCCACCCTGGCCCGCGATCATCGCGAGGCGAAAGCACGTGCTGCGCACGCCGACGAACGCCGCCCGCTGATGCTCGGGCAGCGCGAGCAGGTAGAAACCGTCCGCCGCGATGTCGTGCGTGGCCGAGCTGAACGCCACCAGCCAGAAGATCGCGAGCGTCGCCTGGAAGAACGCGGGCGCGGGGACGGCCAGGGCCACGCAGGCGAGGGCCGCGCCGAGGATGAACTGCGTGGTGACGATCCACCGCCGCTTGCGGCCGAGCAGTTCGACGAGCGGCGACCACAGCGGCTTGATCACCCACGGCAGGTAGAGCCAGCTCGTGTAGAGCGCGATCTCGGTGTTGGAGACGCCGAGATTCTTGTACATCACCACCGAAAGCGTCGCCACGGCGACATTGGGCAGGCCCTGCGTGAAATAGAGGCTAGGAATCCAGCTCCAGCCGCGCGCGGCGCTCGGGGTGTGACGTTCCATGGTCGATGAGGGCGGCGCCACGCTGGGGGTTTGCATCGCTTGCGGCGATCACGATTCGGAGCGCCGCAGTCCGGAACCGAGTCGGGATGTTCGAACTGCACTCAATGTTGGAGCAACCCCGCCATCGCGCACCCTCCCATCGTGTGCCATCGCTCGGCCCGAGACTCCACTCCGGCCTGTGGGTTCATGTCGAACCCTTCTCCCGGTGGACGCATCCCCCGATTCCCGTGCCCATGCGATTCAGCGCCGCGTTTCTCGTCCTCGCTTCCAGCCTCGCTTTCGCTCACCAGGCCGCCGAGGCACGACTTCCCCGGTCGACACCCGAGGCCGAGGGCGTTTCGTCGCGGGCGATTCTCGATTTCGTTGACGCCGCCGACACGCAGATCGATGCCCTTCACAGCATGATGCTCGTGCGGCACGGCAAGGTCATCGCCGAGGGATGGTGGGCGCCCGCGACCGCAGACGATCGGCACATGCTCTACTCGCTGAGCAAGGCCTTCACCTCCACCGCGGTCGGGTTGGCCCTCGCTGAGGGCAAACTCAGCCTCGACGACGCGGTCATGTCGCTCTTTCCCGACCAGGCATCCGCCGCGCCCGGAGACAACGTCGGGGAGATTCGCGTGCGCGACCTGCTCACGATGTCCACGGGGCAGCACGCCGACGCGATCGCGGACTTCCCTTTCAGCGCGAGCGAGCCCGTGGCCAAGCGCTTCCTGGCCCTGCCCGTGGCACACAAGCCCGGCTCGTTCTTCGTCTACAACTCGCCTGCGACGCTCATGCAGTCGGCGATCGTGCAGAAGGTGACAGGGCAGAATCTCGTGGACTTCCTGCGATCGCGATTGTTCGAGCCGCTCGGCATCGACGATCCAGTGTGGGAAACGACGAGCGAGGGCCTCGCCTTGGGTGCGTCGGGGCTGAACATACGCACCGAGGATATCGCCTGCTTCGGCCAGCTCTTCCTTCAACGCGGCGAGTGGCAGGGAAGACAACTCCTGCCCGCGTCCTGGGTCGACGCGGCCACCGCGCGCCAGACATCCACCGGCAGCAACCCGGCGAGCGATTGGGATCAGGGATATGGGTACCAATTCTGGCGGTGCCGCCCGGGTTTTGCGCGGGCCGACGGCGCGTTCGGCCAATTCTGCTTCATCATGCCGCAGCACGATGCCGTCCTGGTGCTGACCAGCGGTGTGAAGGACATGCAGGCGGTGATGAACCTCGTGTGGGACAAGGTCCTGCCCGCCTTCGGACCCAGCGCGCTCGCCGCCGACGCGCCGCAGCACGAGGCGCTCCGCACACGGCTCGCCGGACTCAGCATGCATGTGCCGCCCGCGCAGGCCACGAGTCCGCAGGCAGCGAGCTTCGCCGGGCGCACGTACGCGTTCCCGGAGAACGCGCACGAGCTCGAATCGATCACGCTTCAGGTCGGTGCCGGCGGCGAGCCGGCGCTGGTGGTTCGCGGCGCGCGCAGCGATGACGGTCCGATTCCGATCGGCCACGGTGCCTGGAAGCGCGGGCACTCGACCTTCGGCACGGATGTGGGCGGCCGGGGCGCTGCTCCGGCGCGGTGGTCGGTGGCGGGACGCGGCGGATGGTCGTCGCCCGACACGTTCGTGGCCAAGCTCGCCTACTTCGAGACGCCCTACGTCCTCACGCTCACGCTGCGGTTCGGCGGCGACATCGTTGTCCTTGACGGTGAATACAACGTATCGTTCGGGTCGACGACGATGGGCCCGCTTGTCGGCCGGGCGGCGCCGCGGCAGTGAGTTCGCTCGAGCCGTCCTGGAAACACCCAGAGCTTGCGATGCCCCCTAGGCGCGGCGCCCGCGAGCGTGCAGCCTACGTTGTGCAGGCTCTTCGGTCTAAGCCAGACTCATGCAGCCATCCAAGGTGAAGCGCGACCTCCCGGCGCGCTTTCCCCTCTCGCCCAGCCGACAGCCCGCCCGAGGCTGCCGCGCAGTGGCCGCGGCGCCGGGCCCGGCCGGGTGTGCGGCGCCTTCCACCAGGGGTCGACGTGTCGGCCGACTCCCGTTCCTCCTGTCGTGCGACGAAGGCTGTCGCCATTCGGTTCAGGTGTAGCATGATTGCGGTGAAAACCATGAAGAAGAAGACCAACAAGCCTGCCGCGACGAACGGCTCCTCCGTCGTCGCCAATCTCAACCAACTGCTCGCCTCGACCTACAGCCTGATGGCGAACACCCAGTTCGCGCACTGGAACGTCGAGGGCCCGGAGTTCTTCACGCTGCACGGGGCCTTCCAGATGCACTATGAGAACCTCTTCGCCGCGGTCGACGAACTCGCGGAGCGCATCCGCGCGCTCGACGCCTACACGATCGGCGGCCTGAGCACGTTCTCGAAGCGGGCCGGGTTTGCGGAGCTTTCCACCGCGCGGACCGCGCGCGACTACGTGGCCGCCCTGATCGGGGCGCACGAGAAGGTCGTGGCCGATGCCGTCGCGCTGCGCGACGCCTCAGGCGCCGCCAACGACCAGGAGACCCAGGACATCGCCATCGGCCGCATCCAGTGGCACGAGAAGACGATCTGGATGCTGAAGAGCTTCTTGAAGTAGGTTCCGGCACGCGCGGGTGCGGACGGCTGCGGCCGGCCGCAGCCCCGCGCGGTCGGTGTACCGGAATCGTAGCTACGATAGCTCGCGATGCCGGAAGCAGGTCACGATGTGGTCGTTGACCATCCCGACCGCCTGCATGTGGGCGTAGATGATGGTGGAGCCCACGAAGGAAAAGCCGCGGCTGCGAAGGTCCCGGCTCAGTGCATCGGACGTGGCGGTGCGAGCCGGTACTTCCGCAGGCGACCGAAACGTGTTCTGCACCGGCTGACCGTCCACGAACCGCCACTGGTACTCGGCAAAGCTCCCGAACTCCTCCTGCACGTCGAGAAAGGCGCGCGCGTTCTTGACCGCGGATTCGATCTTCAGGCGGTTCCGCACGATCCCCGCATCCTTCATCAGCCGGTCGGTCGTGCGGCGGTCGAAGCGCGCGACCTTTGCCGGGTCGAAGCCGGCGAAAGCCTTCCGGTAGGCGGCGCGCTTGCGCAGGATGGTGATCCAGCTCAGGCCGGCCTGGGCGCCCTCGAGGATCAGAAACTCGAAGAGCACCCGATCGTCATGCACCGGGACGCCCCACTCGGTGTCATGATACCCGACATACAGTGGATCCTCGCCGCACCAGCCGCAGCGCCGGGACGTTTTTGGTTTCGGTCGAGAGAGGGGAGGCATGGCCGCGACTGCGGCTCATTCGTAATGCGGGCGCCCGCCAAGGCAAGGCCTCCGATCCTCACGCTGCTGGTTTCTTCCGGTGTGCCCGGACGCGTTCGGGCGCCTGCTGTTGTCAACGATCGGAGGCTCCATCCGAACAGCCGTGCGCACCGCGCGGTACGATGAGCCGCAGTGCCCCCGGAAGCACCGTGAGGGTGACGTCCACCTGCTTCCGGCTCAGCGGTTCCTGCGATCTCGGCAGCACCACCTCGTCGTCGATGCGGAAGTCGGCGCCCGCGAAGGCGACACGCACTTCGCGTGAACGCCGGCTGTCCAGGATCGGGTCGGGCACGCGTCCTGCGAGCGACGTCTTCAGGCTGTGACGCAGCCGTTCGCGATCCGCGTCGGCGGCCAGCACGATATCGAGCAGGCCGTCAGCGGGGTCGGCGCAGCGGGTCAACTGGATCCGCGGGCCGGCATGCTGGATATTCATCACCTCGATGAGGAGGAAATCGTCGTCGGAGCGCCATGCGTCGAGCGCGATGGAGGTCCGGAACGGAACGAACTCCTCCACCAGCGCGATGAACACGCTCAGGTCGCGATGGAGCTTGTCCTCGGGGTCGGAGAATTCCCGGTGCGTCGCCTCGTCGATCTCCTCGATCACGGAGATGCTTCGGCCGACGAGGCCGAGGCCACAGCCCTCCAGGAAACAGCGGCGGCCCCACGGGCCCGTCGCGACTCCGAGGTCAACCGCCCGCGGCCGGTCCACCGACCATGAGGCGATGATCTCCTCGACGGTTCCGCCGATGCCCAGACTGCGGCCGATGTTGTTCGCCGTGCCCATCGGTAGGGGTGCCATGGGTACACCGGTCGGGGCGAGCACCAGCGCGTTTCTGCGGATGGTCCCGTCACCGCCCGCCACCACGGCGAAGGCCACCCGCTTGGAAGTGACGGCCTCCGCGAGGTCGTCTTCGGGAGGAATAGCGACTGGATCGTAGCCGTGGCTCCGCAGCAATCCCCACAGTTCGTCTCCGGAATGTCGCCCGCCGCCGGCGCTGGGGTTGTGGACAAGGGCGATCTTCATGCGTGGGTTGAGTCCTGGGTGGTTCGGGGTAGGTGTTCGGGCGCGGAAGCTACCCATGCGCATCCTGATATCAAACGACGACGGGATCTACAGTCCGGGACTGGCCGCGCTGGCCGGGGTCGCCCGACGCTACGGCGAGGTTCGCATCGTCGCGCCCGACGTCGAGCAATCATCCATGAGCCACGCGATCACGGCCTCGCGGCCGTTGCTCTACCGCAAGACGCCCCTGCCGGGTGGCGAGGCCTATCGCGTCAACGGCACGCCCGCGGATTGCGTCGCTCTGGGCATGTTCAACTGGTCGGACGTCGACCTTGTCCTCTCCGGCATCAATCTCGGCACCAACCTGGGGAACGCGATCTGGCATTCCGGCACGCTGGCGGCGGCCAAGCAGGCGGCGCTTCACGGCGTGCGGGGCATCGCCTTCAGCACGCCGGCGACGGAGGACGAGCCGGATTTCGGGATCGTCGGCGCCTGGGCGGACAAGGCGCTCGCCGAAGTGCTTGGGCACGACGATTTGCCGCTCGTCAACGTCAACATTCCCGAGCATCCGGTCGGCCTGAAATGGACCTGCCAGTCCTTTCGCCACTACGACGGCAAGGTCGTGCCCGGCGAGGATCCGATGGGCCGGAAACATTTCTGGTTCACGGTCATCCCGATCGAGCAGGTCGAGGAGGGGTCCGACCGCTGGGCTTTTGAACAGGACTTTGTATCCATGACGCCACTCCGGCTCGAACTCACCGATGAGGACCGGCTCAAGCGTGTGCAGCGCCGGAGCCCTGCGCCTGACGAATAGAGCAGCGGTTGATAAGCGATCGGGCCCTGGGCGCTGATCCTCAGCCGTGCGCGTTGCCGCTCGGTCGCTCCGTTGTGAACGAAATCTCCGAGCCGCCGTCAGGTTCAATTATCGCGGAGGTTCTCTTGATGCCGTGCCGCCCCGAACCACCGGGCGAGTTTCTCACGCGCGAGTTTCCGGTGCTCGGGTTTGATGTGCAGCGCCACGATACCGAGAGCGACCGTGAGCGCTCCAAGATCGTCGGCGTACCCGACGCCGGGGATCAGGTCCGGGATGGCATCCGCAGGCAGAATAAAGTAGCCGAGATTCGAATAGATGACGGCTTTCGCCCACGCGGGAGTCCGCGGGTCCCGGGCTGCGTGGTAAAGGACGAGAACCTTCTCGATCAGCTCCCTTCCCGCGGTCAAAGCGACGCGCTGGAGCTTCTGCAGCAGGCTCTTCTCGGTGTAGTGCTCCGTGTATTCCTGCGCTGGGCTTTGCTTGCTCATGATCGGTGCCGCCTCCGTGTGCTCGATGTCGCCTGGGGTGAAAGTCAGTCAGTCGCGACGTGAGTGCTGCAGGCTGGCACGGGCGGCCGGCGCAGAGAGATTTGCGGATTGGCCGGCGCGACGCCTCCCCGCGGCACGTGTCGCGACGAGAGAGGCTACGAATCTCCATCAGATCGCATCGAACGCGAACTTCCGGTGCGATTTATGGAATCGCTTGGCTACGTGAAGGCCCGGAAGGCGTGGTGGGCGAAGAAGGGGAGTTTCCTGAACTGGCCCTTGCGCAGGGCCAGAAGGAAGCAGCCGGTGTTGCAGGCGAACTCCACGATGCGGTGACGGGGGGCGTCCATGGCGCGGGCGAGGCTTCGAATCGTGACGCCGCGCGAACGCGGCGGTTCGGGAGCAGAGGCGGCAGGGTCAGGCAGCGCGGCGGATGTCTTCGTGTCGCGGATACTCGATCATTCCCGCGACCGGGCGGGCTTCCGCTGCGGATCGGGGGGCGCGGCGCCTCGCGGAGACGAGACGGGGCGGCTCATAGGAAACGACTGCGATCTCCAGGATGCCGTAGGCGGCGAGGAAGCCGAAGCCGAGGACGGTGGCTGGCGCGGCGGCGCCGAAGGTAAACGCGGCGATCGCGGTGAACGCGGTGAGACCGAGGGCGAGGGAGGTCGAAACGAGGGAACGAGCTGTGGTGTTCATGGTGGCAGTGCTTGTTGGTGTTGCCCCTTTAAAACACGAGCCGTGCCGTTGGTTGCGGAGAATGTGCAAGCCGATGATGATCAGTCGATTTTTGATGACGGCGGGTTCTGCGTCCTTGCGCCGCGGGACGAATTCGTCCCGCGAGCCGCACACCCGCGTCCCAGAAGTGGGAACACGGCTGCGGGATTCTGGATACGCTGAGGGAACTGTGGCCCGGGGGCATGAAGGCCGCTGCGGGGGGGGGGCCGCGGCGGTCGTTTACTCGAGCGAGTGTCCAGCACGTGTTGGCCAGAGCCCCGATCAACCGGCCACGGCTAGATCACGGAACTTCTGGAAGGAACTCACGGAGAGCTCGTTTCCGAGAACGGGCCGCACCGTGTGTCGACGGCGCACGGAGTGAAGAGGGAGACTTCCGAGCTTTCGAGCAGCTCCCTGAGCACTCGGGATCGCCCTCCTGTCGCTGTGTCCAGCCGCGGCGTCCAGGGTTTGCGGCGTGTTTTCAAACCCTTGGATAGGCTCGTTGGAGGGCGGAACTCCCGCTCCGCTGCGCATGTGCAACGGTGGGCGTTTGCCTTGAGACGATCGCGGCCGGGCAGGAGCCCAGACCTCCATTTCAGAGGCGGGTCGACCGTTTGCACCAGACCACGGGTCCGGTTCGCGACGCGACCGGTCGCGATCCGCACTCGAGGCGGGTTCGGAGCACCCGCCTCGGAGGCCCCGCGCAGCGAGGTTCATGACAGCTTCTAGAAGGTCACCGGACGGCTTGAGAAGTCCTTGTCTCCGAAATACACCTCGCAGCCGATTCCGAAGCCGAGTGTCGCGGAGCGTGTCTGGGTGATCCGCTGCTTGGGCCAGGTCAGGCTCGTGCAGAATTCCAGGACGAACCAGGGCCGGATCACGGAAGTGCGATAGGCCGCCTTGAGGCCCACGTCGCGGAGCGGTACCTCGGCGGAGGTTTCGCCATGAATGCCGGCACGAAATACCAGGGCTCGCCGGCCCTCCAGCGACCGGGTGGCCGTCAGGGTGGAGAATCCGCGCACACCCTCCGATTCCTCGGAGATCGTGCCGGATGTGGTCCAGCGCAGATGCCACAGCGGACTGAATACGCGTTCGAACTCCAGGCGCGTCGTCGAGCCAAAGCCTTCGCTCACGCGGTAGAACACGGTTTCCCGAACCGTGAAGAGCGTATCCGAAAACAGGGTGCGCCGGAACTGGTAGGATCCCTTGACGTAGGGATCCGGGTTTCCCGAGCGAAAGCTTCCGCCGACGCTTCCGCTGAAGCTGCTGCCGTCGCTTCGTTGTCGCCGGTAGACCAAGCCCGCCATGGTCTCATCCATATGGCCGCCGTCGCGATTGGGCGACGGGATGACGCCCAGCGTGTCGCGCCGTTCCGTGATCCATTCATCGGGGTCATAGCGTCCGATGAACAGGTGCAGGCGTTCGTCCATCCTCGGCAGAGGCATATCGACGTTGAACCGAACCCGTGCGTCGAACCCCTCGAAACCGTCCCAGAGTGTGGCGACCGAGAGGCTGCCCGAAGCCCGTTGATACACATCATCGGACAGCGGCGGCCCGGCCCAGCTGTCGATCATGCGCGCTGACCGCCACACCAGTCCGTGAAGACGTTGCTGGGCGTGGTCGAACCATGTGTCCTCATCGGCGTGCGCATCCGCCATCGGTTCACTTGTGCCACGCGCGGCTTCAGAGGCGGGTGCGCCCTGATGTTCGAGTGCGCTCACTGGCGGCGGGGAGGACGGATGGGCGGACGAGTCATCGGATCTTCCGAGGACGCAGAGTGTCGCAGCCGCGACCATCACGGCCACGCGGCGCGACGTGGGGGGAAGTCGCAGGAACGGAGTGAACGTGACCATGGGCATCGCGGGGAGCGCCACTGCCGGCGCGTTCTTGGGATCTCACGGGGACGGTAGCAGGTTGCGTCCCAAGCGCGGGAAATGTGCACCCCGCCCGGCGGCTGTGCATCGGCGCGCGTGTATCCAGTGCGAAGTGAGACGACCGCGACCGGAATTGTTGCGGATCGCACGTACGAGGGTGGCGGGGAAACGGCCCGCGGTCGCCTGGTCTGCAGGGGATCGGCGGGCCCGGTTTCGCGCCGCGCCGCGGAGGCCACCGCCCCTCGAAACTGCGTCAGGCCGTTGTGCTCACGACGAAATCGGCGATGTAGTGCAGCAGGAGGTCGCGATGATCCTCGGACCGGAGGTCGCCGAAGAACGGGAACAGGCTTCCCTCCAGTTTCCCGTGGGTGCGCACCTCGGCGAAGATAAACGGAGTTTCGCGGATCTCCGCGATCTTCAGGTCCAAGGTCGTCGGGGTGCCGCGGTATGAACGCACGATGGTTATGGCCGCGAATCCGAACTGATCCCGCTCCTCGCAGGAGCCGTAGCTGAAGTGGACGTCTGCTCCCTTGAGCGCGCCTTTGAGCCAGCGCGTCGCTTCGGAAACGACCTCGACGGTGCGCGTGGGAGTGTTCTGCTTGGCGGCGATGACATGCCGAAGGGCGTCGTTGGGTTGAGGGTCTCCGCTTCTCATGGTTTTCTGGGATGGGAAAGGGCCTGAAGGACCGAGCTACGCTACGGAACATCGCCCACCGAGCAACCGCACCGGGCTGATCATCCGGGCGGAGGTTCATTTGCACTGGCCGACCGGTATCGTTTGATCCTAAGCACGCCCGGCACGCGAGGACCTCGGGTGGAGGTCAACCCGCTGCGATTGCGCGTGCCCCCTCCGCGCGCGATGAGATCGGGCGGTGGCTTGGGTCCGTTAACGGTGCCTGTGCCCGACCCTCACCTGAAATGAAAGACTCGTGACGCTGCGCCTGCGCTGTTCATGAGATGCGGGCCCGCAAGCCTCGGTGCCCGCATGCATGCTCGCGACAAAAATGAAGCCGCCGCTTTCAGGCGACGGCTTCATTGGGCTAGAAGCTTATTGAGACCGGATACCGACTTAACATCACGGCGACTGGCCTGCGGAGTTAATGTCCGGATACAGAATTAACGCCTTCGACCAATCATCTGGTCGAAGACATAAATGTTGTTTGCAGCGCTGGTGTATTCGCGACAGCACAATGCCTTCCCTGGGCAGCCGTCACTATCCTCAATTTTGTGACGGGCTCGGGCAGCGGCATTGCCTCGTCTTCTCCATCCTGGCTGCTGGCACGAGAATCGCCCGCTAAGCAGACGAGATCTCTCGTCTGAAGGAGAACGACTAGGCTCATGCTTTGCCCATTGCGGTGATGTGACGTTTGGAAGGCAGAACTTTTCGTGCTCAGATACAAAAGGCCACCGCTTTGGGCGGTGGCCTTTGGGGTTAAGAGCTTATTGAGACTGGATACGGAATTAATGTCACGGCGATCCGCTTGGGATACGGGACTAATGTCACCGGGATACGGAAATAATGTCCGGATACAGAATTAATGTCTTCGACCATCATCCGCGGAGTTCGTCGCCGGTTTCGGCGTCGAGGATCTTGAAGTTTTCCACGTGGTAATTGGGGTCGGCGCGGAAGGTGAGCTGGATGTTGTAGAGCTTTTCCAGACGCACGAGCAGGTCGGCGTCCTCGCTGCGCAGGCGCTCGAGCACGCCCGGGTTCACCAGGATGCGGATGTGCAGGTCGCGCTTGGCATCGCGGGCGCGGATGCGGCGGATGACCGAGGCCAGCTTGCGCTGCATCTCCACCGAGACCGTGGTCGGTGACTTCACGATGCCGCGGCCGCGGCAGTAGGGACAGTCCCCATACAGACCCGATGACGTGCTCTCGGACTGGCGCTGACGCGTCATCTGCATGATCCCGAGGGGCGAGATCGGCAGGATGTGGTTCTTGGCCTTGTCGTTGGACATCGCGTCCTTCATCTTCGCATACACGGCGTTGCGGTGCCGCTTCTGCTTCATGTCGATGAAGTCGATGATGATCAGGCCGCCGATGTTGCGCAGGCGGATCTGGCGGGCCACCTCGACCACGGCCTCGCAGTTGACCTGGTAGATCGTGTTGCCCTCGTCGCCGTCGCGGGCCTTGTGGCCGCCGGTGTTGACGTCGATGGCCACGAGGGCCTCGGTCTCATCGATCACGATCTGGCCGCCCGAGGGCAGGGGCACCTGGCGCTGGAAGGTCTGCTCGATCTGGCGCTCGATGTTGTAGCGCTCGAAGATCGGGATCGAGTGGTTGTAGAGCTGGATCTTGGACTTCGAACGCGAGGAGATCTGCGAGACCTGTTCGATCACGCGGCCCTGTTCCTCGGCGTTGTCGATGAGCACGCGGTCGATGTCCTCGGTGAGGAAATCGCGCACCGTGCGCTCGACGAGGCCGGGTTCCTGGTAGAGGCAGGCCGGGCTGCGCTCGGTCTCCATCTTGCGGGAGATTTCCTCCCACTTCTTGAGCAGGATGTGCAGGTCGCGCACGAAGTAGCGGGTCTTCATGCCCTCGCCGGCCGTGCGGATGATGATGCCCATGCCCTCCGGGATGGTGAGATCGTTGATGATCTTGCGCAGGCGCTGGCGTTCCTTCTGGTCCTCGATCTTGCGCGAGATGCCGCACTGGTCGGAGTAGGGCATCAGCACGATGAAGCGGCCGGGCAGCGAGATGTTCGTCGTCGTGCGCGGACCCTTCGTGCCGATCGGGCCCTTGGAGACCTGGATGACGATCTCGGTGCCGACCGGATAGAGGTTGGGGATGTCCTTGACCGTGATCTTGTCGTTCTTCTGGGCCTTGGACGACTTGTTGATGCGCACCACCTCGACCGAGGAATCGGCAGCGGCGGGCAGGATGTCCCAGTAGTGCAGGAACGCGTTCTTCGGCAGGCCGATGTCGACGAAGGCGGCTTTCAGGCCGGGATCCAGGTTCTTGATACGGCCCTTGAAGATGCCGCCGACGATGCGGTCCTCGCCGGAGCCGCGCTCGATGTCGAACTTGTCGAGGATGCCGTCGACGAGGAGGGCGACCCGCTTCTCGAGCGGCTCGGCATTGATGATCAGTTCCCGGTAGGTTTTCTTCTCCTTCCGGAACGTATCGATGATCTTGGCGATGAGCGGGCGCTTTTTCGCGCGCTCGCGGGCATCGGCCTTGATCTCGGCCGGGTTGACCGGCTCGGCCATCCCCTCAGGGGGTGGGTTCTTCAGTTCGTCGTCGTAGCGCCGGATGGCGTCAGCCGGGATGTTTTGGCCCGGCGATGGTCTGTCGCTCATGATGCGGTGTTTTCCCGTGGGTGGTCGGGAGCTCCGCCTGGGGAGATGCTGACGCCTGTGCGGGGCTGGGTGCGTGAGGTCGATGCAGCAGACAGGGCACGATCAAAATTCCTTTCGATACCTGTACACGCTTTGAACCAGTCCCTGGAGGATGCAGCAGCTAAGCAGGAAAGAGCCCCCGTAGCTTAAGAAGGGAAGCGGCAGGCCTTTGATCGGGATGAGACCGATGGTCATTCCGATGTTCACGAAGATGTGGACTGCCATCAGGGTCGTCGCCCCCAAGCAGAGCAGGGTGCCGAAGCGGTCCCGTGCCAGGCTTGCGATGCGTACGCCGTTGGCCAGGACCACACCGAACAGGCCGAGGACGATGACGCTTCCCAGGAATCCTTTCTCCTCCGCCAGGACGGAGAAGATGAAGTCGTTGTGCGCGACGGCGCGCGGCAGGTAGCCGAGCCGGGCCTGCGTGCCTTGCGTCCAGCCCTTGCCGAAAGCTCCACCGGAGCCGACGGTAATCAGGGTCTGGTTGATGTTCCAACTGATGCCGGTGGGATCGATCTTCTCCGGCATCGCGTAGGACAGCACGCGGTTGCGCTGGTAATCTTTGAGGTAGGGCAACCAGGATTGCTCGGATCCGTAGAGGTTGCGGCTGGCCGCTTCCTTCGGGCTGACGTTGTTGGCCTCGAGGAAGCGATTGTAGAAATACGTGTCGGCCGCGACGGCCCCCACGACGAGCATGAACGCCGCCAAAGCGCCGACAAAGAAGCGCTTGGAAAGGTTGGAGGCGTACAGGAGAGCAAAGACCATCGGGGGGATCACGAGGGCGGAACCCAGATCCGGTTGCGCCATGATCAAGGCCATTGGCACACCGGCAGCAAGAGCCAACTTGCCCAGTGTCCACATCGACCGGCTCAGGGTGCCGATCCGGCTGCGGGCGAGGATGCTCGAGCACACCATGAGGACGGCGATCTTTGCCGGCTCGGCGGGCTGCAGGCGGACGCCGGCCCCGGGGACCTCGAGCCAGCGTTGAGCACCATAGACTTCCACGCCCGCGCCCGTCAGCACGAGGAGCAGCGGCGGGATCGTGGCGACCATGAACCAGTGGGAGTGCCGCAGGTAGTGGCGGTAGTTGACCAGCGAGACGAGCACGTAGAGCACGGCTCCGAGGCCGAGCCAGCCGATCTGTTGGATATAGAGATTACCGCCCGTGAAGACCTGCGCGCTGTAAATGAAAAACACCCCGATCGCCGACAGCGCCGCCATGCACAGGGGGGTGACGGGGTCGACGCGCCACTGGGAGCGCTGCTGCACCCAGTTGAACATCGGAAGTTGTGATTCGCGCTCGGCGACGGCCACGGCGGGTAAACGTGAGGGGATTCTCGGATAGGAGCAAACAGGGAAAGGCGACGAGTGACGAGTGACGAATGGCGAGCGACGAATGACGAGTGAGGCGGAAGCGCCGAGTGACACGCGCGGTTGCAGGAGTTCCGACGCGCGACGCTCGACTTCAGGGGAAGCCACGATTCAGGCGCCTGACCCTCGTCGCTCGCCGCTCGACTTCCCGGAACCAGTCATGAACTTCGCTGCGCGGTGTCTTCTGGGTAGGGCCGGTTCCCCGAACCCGCCACAAGTGCGAATCGGCCTTCTCGGCCCGCTCGGTTCCGAGGCCGAGCCTGCGGCCGACGAGACCGGCCGCGCCGCGAACCGGACCAAGCGCGCCCTACCTGCGAAGTCGTCTTCGCGAGTGGATGACACGTTCTAGGGTCGTGGTCCGGCCGCGACCGGCGCGGCAAAGCGCGAGGCCGGTGGGAGCGGCTGCGGCGGATTCTTCTCGAAATACAGTTCGAGCACGGGCTTGGCCTTCGGGGCGGCGACGGCGCCTCCGCCCATCTCCTCGTCGGGCTTGTCCCCGATCACGAGCGCGCACCAGGCCACCTTGGGATTTTCCAGGGGGCCGAAACCGACGAACCACGCGAGTTCGAACGTGCCGCGATTGAGTGTCTTGATCTGGGCGGTGCCGGACTTTCCCGCCAGATTGATACCCGCGATCTTGGCCCGGCTTCCCGTGCCAGCGGCGCCCGGCATCATGGACGGCGTGCGATCGACCACCTGAAAGAGACCCTCCACGATGGCCGCCCTGTGCTCGGGCTGCAGGCCGATCAGCCGGTTCGGACGTGACGCGATGCGCGCGGTCCGGTCGCGACGAAGGATCGTCGGCTGCGTCGTCGTTTCATTGCGCGCAAACGAGGCGATCATGGAGGCCATCTGCAGCGGCGTGACGAGCACGTCGCCCTGGCCGATTGCCATGTTGGCCGTGTTGCCGGCGGTCCACGGCTCTTTCACCACCGCGCGTTTCCAGGCTGGATCGGGCATGATCATCTTGGTCGCTTCGGCGGGAAGCTCGATGCCCGTGGGGCGGTCGAGACCGAAGAGACGTCCTTCTTCCGCGAGCTTCTCCGGCCCGAGCCGGAGGGCTGTCTCGTAGAAGAAGACATTGCAGCTCATGCGCAGCGCATCGACCACCCGCACGGGTCCGTGGCCGGAGCGTCGGTGGCAGACGAAACGCGCCCGCCCGACCATGTAGTAGCCGGGGCAATCCACCACCGTGTTCGTCGTGATCGCGCCATGACGCAAGCCGGCCGATGCCGTGATGATCTTGAACGTCGAGCCCGGTGGATACAGCCCGGCCGTCGAGCGGTTGTATAGCGCCTCCTGCTCAAGCAGACGGTTCCACAAGCGCTGGGGAATGAACGGCGAGGTCTCGTTGAGGTCGAAGTCGGGTTTCGACACGAGGGCCAGGACTTCGCCGGTGTGTACGTCCATGAGCACAAAGGCGCCGGCCTGGTCGCCGAACACCTCCTCCGCCTTGAGCTGCAGGTCGATGTCCAACGCCGTGAACAGCGGTTTGCCGGCCACCGGTGTCTGGCTCGCCACCATGCGGTCCTGGATGCCGTTGGGATCGACGACCCAGATCTCGCTGCCGGTCTGACCCTGAAGGAGGTCGTCGAACTGGCGCTCGAGCCCATCGCGGCCGTACATGCCCTTCGCGATAAAGGTCTGCAGGTCGGCGCCGGCGAGTCCTTCCATCGGCAGCTCGAGCGTCGACCCGATGTAGCCGAGCGTGTGAGCGGCGGCGCTGGCGTAGGGATAGTGGCGTGCGGTCGAGGGCAGCAGCTGCACGGGGGAGCCCGGCTTCAACTGCTCGAGCAGCCGTGCAAAATCCTCCTGCGAAAGATCATTGATGATCGGAAACGGCAGGAGCGGCTGTTCGTTGAAATGGCGTTCGAGTGTCTTGCGCTCGATCGTGAGCGGGCGCCGGAGGATGCGGCTGCATTCGGTGAGGTACTTCTCGACCACGCGCGCACGGGCGTGACGGTCGAGCCGTTCCCCCGGATCGGGGAGCTTGCCTTCGCGGATGTCGCGCACGAGACGAAGCTGGGTTTCCCGGAGCTCCTTGCGCAGCGCATACTCGGAGAAGTTCAGGACCGCGGAGAACCGCGGCCGATTGGCGACGAGCACGCGGCCCTCACGGTCGAAGATCTCACCGCGCGGTCCGGGAATAAGGATGCGCCGCTGGTTCTGCAGGCGTTCCCGCTCCTGGAACGCCTCGGTCGACAGGAGCTGGCGGTAGGCGAGTCCGGAGAACAGCACCAGGATCAGCGCCGCCACGAAGAGGTAGAAGAACAGGATCCGCGATCGGATCGCGCTGTGGTACTCGACTCCGGTCATGGTGCCTCGCGCAGCTCCGTCTCGAGGTTGAAGCCGAACATCCGCTGCAGCGCGATCTGGGCGGTGAAAAACCAGCCGGCGAGCACGCCGACCACCAGTTGCGAGAGCGCGAAGTCCACCAGGATGCGATCCCACGAACTGCTCCAATCCGGCCGGACCGTCGCGGTGAGCACGAGCATCAGCGCCAGATTGATGGTGAGGGCGACGGCGACGGCGGAGGAAGGATTGAGTCGGTTGAAATTGACGCGCAACGCGTGGGTGATGCACAGACACGCGATGGCGGGCAGCACGATCAGGCCGTGCGCGAAGGGCAGGCCGGCCTCCGCCAGCAGTGCCGTGGCGAAGGTCGCGGCCAGCCCCTGGCCGAGCGTGAGACGCAGCGCGGCAAAGGCGACCGGCAGCCCGAGAAGAAACAGGTAGAGCGAGACGCCCAGGATGGGCGTGTTCGCGAGGTAGTGGTTGGCCTGGCCCACGACGAACAGGAAAACGAAGGAGCCGCCAAAAGCCACCAGCCATCGATAATCGATGCGGCGCATGTCAGCCTCCCTCGATCGGGACGAGGACCGCGACCTCGCTCAGTGCCGACAGCCGCTGGTCGAGGATCACCTCGCCCTCCTTGAACTGGCCATCGGGTCCGATGCTAAGTTTTTGGATACGGCCGATGAGGAGCCCGTCGGGGAAGACGCCCCCGAGGCCGGATGTCAGGAGCTGGGCGGGTTCCGCGACCGAGGCCGCGATGTCGCCGGGCACGAAATGCACGCGCCCGCGCGGATTGGCGAACTGGGGATTGGCCGCGCCGACGTAGGCGACCGGGCGGTTGTCGCCGGCGAAGTTCGCGGCAAGCCTGATGTTCGGGCTGCTGATCATGTCGACCACCGATGTCGTGGCGTGCACCTCGCGCACGCGACCCACGACGCCGCCGGTGAAGACCACGGGCGCGCCCACCGGGATCCCGTAATTCGCGCCCTTGCGTATCCAGATCTGCTGCCACCACACGGAGAAGTCGCGGCGCGCCACGCGCGCGATCTCGTAGCGGTATCCATCGTGCACCGGCAGGCCCAGGAGCCGCTCGAGCCGCTCGACCTCGGCGCGCAGGGACTCGTTCTCGCGGATCGCGATCTCATAGTGCGCGTTGGTGCGCGCGATGTCGCGCCCCGCCGCGATGAGCTCGTCCTTCGACTGCACGCGCAGCGACCAGTATTCCTGGAGGTCGCGCAGGTCCGAGGCGGCGAGCAGGGTGGGCGCCTGGAATTCGTAGAAGCTGACGCGGGTCAGCGATTTCACCACCAGCGGGAGGACCAGCCAACCGACCACGACGAGGCCGAGTGCGAGGAACGGGCGGGCCTGGAGGAAGGTTTTGCGAGACACGCTGGGGAAGGGCTGAAGAACTGAAAGGCTGAAGGGCTGATGGAGGCTGCTCGGTGACTCGGTGTGACGCGCTAAAGTCCGCGGCGAGCGTCCGGACTCAGTGTTGGCTGTGTGGGCTGTCCTTCCTCCAGCTCTTCAGCCTTCCGTCCGTCAGCCTTCTCGGCGGCACCGCCGCGCCTAGCTCTTCGTGTCGGTCGTGACGTATCCAAGAAGGAAATTCAGGTCGGCGAGCACCGCACCCGTGCCGTTGGCCACGGCGCTGAGGGGGTCGTCGGCGACGATCACGGGCAGTCCGGTTTTCTCGCAAAGCAGGCGGTCGATGCCGCGCAGGAGCGCGCCGCCGCCGGCGAGCACGAAGCCGCGGTCCACCAGGTCGGCGGAGAGTTCCGGGGGGCAGCGCTCGAGCGCGTTGCGCACCGCCTCGACGATGGCGTTGACGGTGTCGCTCAGGGCCTCGCGGATCTCCTGCGAGGTGACGTGGATGGTCTTGGGCAGGCCGGCGACCGAGTCGCGGCCCTTCACCTCCATGGTGAGTTCCTCGTCGAGCGGGAAGGCGGAGCCGATGCGCCACTTGATCTCCTCCGAGGTGCGTTCACCGATGAGGAGGTTGTAGGCGCGCTTCATGTAGTTGACGATCGCGGCGTCGAACTCGTCGCCCGCCACGCGCACGCTCTTCGCGAAGACCACGCCCGCGAGCGAGATGATGGCGACCTCCGTCGTGCCGCCGCCGATGTCGACGATCATGTTGGCGGCGGGATCCTCGACCGGCAGGCCGACGCCGATGGCCGCGGCCATCGGTTCCTCGAGCAGCATCACATCGCGCGCGCCGGCGTGCATGGCAGATTCCTTCACGGCACGCTTCTCCACCTCGGTGATGCCGGAGGGGATGGCGACCACCACGCGCGGCGGGATGACCTTCGCGTTGTTCTGCACCTTGCGGATGAAATAGCGCAACATCTCCTCGGTGATGTCGAAGTCCGCGATCACACCGTCCTTCATCGGACGGATGGCGGTGATGTTGCCCGGGGTTCGACCCAGCATGCGCTTGGCTTCATCGCCGACGGCGAGCACCTTGCGTGTCGACGAGTGAATGGCGACCACGGAAGGCTCCCGGAGCACGATGCCCTTGTCCTTCACGTAGACCAGAGTGTTGGCGGTCCCGAGGTCGATGCCGATGTCGTTCGAGAAGACGCCGAAAAGATTGCGCAACATGATGTTCTGAGGAGACGCGGGGCGGTTCCTCCGGAATCAATGTCCCGGGGCGAAAAGTGTCAAAGTCAAACTCGTCGCGCGCGTGAGCGGCGATCGTCGAGGCACGACAGACAGGGCGGAGACGATGCAGCCGAAGCACGCTTCGGGTATCCGCACCACGGAAACGAAAAAGACGCAGCCGGCTGGCTGCGTCTCGACCGGGGCGCGGTGCACCGTGGGAGCGTGGATCAGTTGTCCTTCGTGGTCTTGACCGCGCCGTTCTTCGAGGCGGCGGGACTGGCCGGCTTGTCGCCAGGCTGGTCCTCGTCGTCGTCCGTATTGATCGCCTTCTTGAACTCCTTCATCGACTTGCCCATTCCCTTGGCGAGTTCCGGCAGCTTCTTCGCGCCGAAGAGCAGCATGACAACCGCGAGGATCAGGATGATCTCCCAAGGCCCGAGTGCAAAGGCGAGCACCTGTGGAACGACGAGATTCATAAGAAGTGACTGTCTACGTTATCCGCGCGTCCCGGGCTGTAAAGGTCGATTGCGGGCGTGCGGCCGACGCAGGGCGAAGACGAATGGAGTAGGAAGAATGGAGAATGGCGCATGGGGAAGCGGGGCGAATGGGACGTTCGGGATCCGTCTCGGAAGAACGCATCGTTTCCAAAAGTTCGTTCTCGTTCCCATGCTCTTTCTCGTTCTCTCCATCCATCCTGACTCCGGGCGCGGGGGGTCATGCCGTGAGCGGCACGGCACAGCCCGGCCCCGGGGCTGTGCGCCGAATTGTAGAGAAAGAGAACGAGGGGAGAGAAAGAGTCGGGGTCAGGCCCCGGCGCCGCCCTTTTCCCCGTCGACGACCTTCTTGATGAACGACTGCGGATTATCCAGCGGCTCGGATTCGAAGAAGCCGTAGAGCTGGCGGATGCGCGTCGGGTGGCGCATCTTGCGCAGCGCCTTGGCCTCGATCTGGCGGATGCGCTCGCGCGTGACCTTGAACTGTTTGCCCACCTCCTCGAGCGTGCGGCTGTAGCCGTCGACCAGGCCGAAGCGCAGCGAGAGCACCTTGCGCTCGCGGTCGGTGAGCGAGTCGAGCACGTCGATGATCTTTTCGCGCAGGAGCGAAAACGCCGTCATGTCGTACGGGTTTTCCGCACTCTTGTCCTCGATGAAATCGCCGAAGCTCGTGTCGTCGCCGTCGCCCACGGGCGACTGCAGCGAGATCGGCTGCTGCGCCATCTTCATGATCTGCTGCACGCGCTCGACCGGCAGCTGCATCTCCTCGGCGACCTCCTCGGGCGTCGGCTCGTGGCCGTACTCCTGGAGAAGCTGCTTCTGGACCTGCATCACCTTGTTGAGCGTCTCGATCATGTGGACCGGGATGCGGATCGTGCGCGCCTGGTCGGCGATCGAGCGCGTGATGGCCTGGCGGATCCACCACGTGGCGTAGGTGGAAAACTTATACCCGCGACGGTACTCGAACTTCTCCACCGCCTTCATCAGGCCCATGTTGCCCTCCTGGATCAGGTCGAGGAAGGAGAGGCCGCGATTGGTGTACTTCTTGGCGATCGAGATCACGAGGCGCAGATTGGCTTCGACCATCTCGGTCTTGGCCTTGTGGGCCTCGCGCACGAACTTGCGTGTGTCGCGCACGAGGTCCAGCAGCCTGGCCGGCGCAATGCGGTAGCGGACCTCCCAATCGTGCAGCCGGGCATTGATCGCCTTGGCGTCGAGCTGGGCGTGCTTTTTCGTCTTCGGGTGGCGGGCGTGATCGAGGTCCTCGAGCGCCTTCTGCATGTCGTTGAGCTCGGGCGTGAGCGCCTCGAGAAACTCCTCGAAGACCTTCAGCTTGAAATAGAACTTCGGGAAGTTGGCGCGCAGGGCATTCTCATGCTTGCGGAAACGCGCCTGGATCTTCTTGCGCGTGGCCTCGTCCTTCGTCTTCACGAGTTCGTCCCACGCGGCCTGGGTGTTCTCCTCGGCCTTGGCGGTCGTCTCGATGAGCTTCGGGAGGTTCTTGAAGTAGGTCTCGCGGTTCTCGACGCGCTTGTCGATGACGACGCGGTCGAACCGTTCCTCGCGCGACATCAGCTTGTTGCCCAGCGCGGCGTGGAAGGCGCCGGTGAGGCCGACGGAAAAGAGCACCTCGGTGGCGTTCTGTTCCGCGGTCTCGATCCGCTTGGAAATTTCGACCTCCTGCTCGCGGGTCAGCAGCGGGACCTGGCCCATCTGCTTGAGATACATGCGCACCGGGTCGTCGAGGATGTCGTGCTGCGAGGAGCGTGACTCCTCCTCCTCGATTTCCTCCTGGCGCTGCTTGTAGGTGTCGACGTCCTCCGGATCGAGGATGTCGATCTCCAGGTTCTGCAGGATCGAGATGACGTTCTCGATGTCCTCGGGATTGTCGACGGTCTCGGGGAGCGCGTCGTTGATGTCCTGGAAAGTGAGGTACCCCTGTTCCTTCGACTGCCGGATCAGCTGCCGGATCTTGTCGTTCATCGAGCCCGGCGCGAGTTCCGGTTCGCCATCCGCCGTGGTCAGCGGCGTGTCGGCGTTGAGAGCTGGGTCGTTGTCGGCGACGGAACTACGGTGCGAGTCGGGACGGGAAGCGGGAGCAGGCGCTTCCTTCGCGGGCTTGGCTTTGCGCGGCATATGAGTCGTTAAACCGGGTGGCGGATGAGCGGCGGATTGAGCTTCAGGCGACGAAGTTCTTCGGTGGTCTTGAGCAGGGAGATTAAGTCAGCGTCGAACTTCCCCTGTTTGGCGGCGATTTCAAGCTCGATTTTGCGTAATCTTGGATCGCAAAAGTTGCTGACAATCCGACGGATACCATCGTTTGCGACCTTGAATGGCTCCTCGATCAGGGGCGTCTCGAACAGAAGCGAGGCGACGAAATTCCGGTCGTCGGGATCGCTCAACAGGCTCTCGACCTCCTGCACACCGGGCCAGAGGTCATGGGCAAACTCGTTGAGGAAGCGATCGAGCAGTCGCCCGGCGCGATGGCGGGTGTTGATCCACTCATGATGAACGCTTTGGGCCAGAGCCTTGCCCAGGCTTTCGAAGTGGAGGACCAGCAGGAGCAAGTCATGTTCTACGGTCGCAATGCCCTCGGGCTGAGCGGACACCTCGCTGCCAGGCGCGCTGCCCGATGCCTGGTCTGACGTGGACTCCGCTTCGAGTCCGGGATGGCCCTCGGGCGCCTCGGGGAGCGGTTCATCGTCGTCGCCGCGGGGCGGAGGTGCGACCGACGCGGTCGTTGACGTTGGGCGCCGATCGGCCGGCGGAGACGGAGCGCGGAACGACGCCCGACGGTCGGCGTTCTCGCGAAAGCGCCGGTAGTCGTTCTCAAGGGCGGTGCGGTTGAGGTGGAGGAGCTTGGCGACCTCCGCGAGGTAGCCGGATTGGGCGACTTCGGACGACGCCTCCCGGATGATGGCGAACAGTTCGCGGCACACGTCGGCCGTCTGCTGGGCGGAGAGCGCCTGGGGCTCGGGCGCGAGCGCGCTGGCGGCGAAACCCATGGCCGACACCGGATGGCGTCGCAGCTCGTCGATCGCTTCCGCGCCGCGGTCGCGCACCAGTTCGTCGGGGTCGATCTTGGCGCCGAGCGCGGCGAGCGGAAGAAACCGCACCTCCAGGCCCTCCCTGAGCGCGAGGGGGAGCAGGCGCAGCGCGGCCTTCTGGCCGGCGCTGTCGCCATCGAGCAGGCATTCGAGCCCGGCATCGTAGCGATGCAGCAGGCGCAGCTGTGTATCCGTGACGCCGGTACCCTGCGGCGCGATCGTCGCGGTGAGGCCGGCGGTGAAGCAGCGGATCGCGTCGAGCTGGCCCTCCACCATGAGAAACGGCGTATCCGGCCCGGCATGATGACGCGCGCGGTCGAGGTTGAAGAGCAGCTGGCCCTTGGTGAAGACGGGCGTCTCGGGCGAGTTGACGTACTTGGCCTCGTGCGTGGGGTCGTCGGTCGGGGTGATGTCGAGCTGGCGCGCGGTGAATGCGACCACGCGGCCCTGATGGTCGCGGATCGGGATCAGCAGGCGGCCGCGAAAGCGCGGGGAAAGCTGCCCGTTCTGGCGCACGTAGAACAGTCCGCTCTGGCGCAGGGCCTCATCGGCGTAGCCCTTCTTCTGCAGGTGCTCGGCGAGCCGGCCGCCATCCGGCGCGGCGATCCCGATCCTGTAATCCTCGGCCACGGCGAGATCGAAGCGCCGCTTCTTCGTCCAGTAGTCGCGGGCAAACGGGCCGGCCCCGTTCCGGGACAGGAACGCGTCGTGGAAGAACCCCGTCGCCTCCTCATGCAGGTCGAACAGCTGCTGGCGCAGCGACCGCTCCTCGCGGGAGATGCCGCCGCTCTCGTACTCGAGCGGGATGTTGTAGCGGTGCGCCAGGGTCTCGACTGCCTCGGTGAAACCGAGCCGCTCCGTCTCCATCACGAACGAGATCACATCACCGGCCTTGCCGCTGGAAAAGCACTTGAACAAGCCCTTGTCCGGCGAGACGAAAAAGGACGGCGACTTCTCGGGATTGAACGGACTGAGTCCCTTGAACTTCGAGCCCGCGCGTTTGAGCGCGACCGTGGCGGACACCACGTCGACGATATCGACGCGCGCCTTGAGGTTGAGGATGCTGGCCTGCTTGATGACGGGCACGGGGAGGGCTGAGAGACGGAAGGGCTGAAAGGCTGAAAGGCTGAAGGGCTGAAAGGCTGAAAGACAGAACGGCGGCGACGTGCGCCTTACTCCGGCCCCCAGATCGTTCTCATACTCGTTCTCTTACTCTTTCTCCCCGCTCGAACGGGTGAAGGACCTCGGGCCGGTGGCGCAGAGACTCCGGGCGATGCGGACGGTGGTGCGTTGCCTCATGCGGGAGGGTGCATGGTTCGGCCCTTCGCGCACGCGCCGCGTCAGCGTCGGCGCAAGTATTCCTCCGCTTCGCGGCGACGCGGATCGTCGGGGGCCGCGAGGAGAAGAAAATCCTCGTAGGCCGCGGCGGTGCGGAGGCGGTCGACGTTGGCTGCGGCGTATTCGCGCGCGAGTTGGTAGGCGAGGTTGACGTTGGCGGGGAAGCGTTGCCGCGCCTGGTCGAGCCGCGCCAGGTAGGCCTCCTGCGGCAGGTACTCGCGCGAAAGGTTGAGGAAGGCGGTCTCGATGGCGAGGGACTCCGGCGCGCGGCGTCGCGCCTCGAGCAGATAGGCCTCGGCCGCGCCGAATTGTTTCAACCGCCTGTACGTGTCCGCGAGTTCCACCCAGTACTCGATGCGCGAGTCGTCCTCGCTGAGTGCGGTCTGCAGCAGGTCGGCGGCGGCGGTGAAGTCCCCCGCTTCCTTGCGTGCCATGGCTGCATCGAACTCCGGATTGGCCGAGGCGGCCACGGTTGTCGCGGGAGTGGCCGGTCCGGTGTCGGGCGCATCGACTGGCCGGGGGGCGGCAGCCGCTTCCATCGCAGGTGTCGGAGTCGCGGGCTCGGGCTGCGCCGGCGGGGGCCCGGCGGGCGAGCTGGCATCGGGCGTCGCGGCGGTGCCCGCGGGTGTCGTGGCGGCCGCGGCCGGCCCGGGGGAAGGAGCGTCGGCCGAACCCGACTGCAGTGCGGCCTGCTGCTGGCGCCGGCTGGCGGCGAGTTCGCCGGCGATGCGGTCCTGCTCGGCGCGAGCGGCGTCGACCGCGGCGCGTGTCTCCTTCCACGCGGCGATATCCGCGCGGTAGTCGGGGACGTCGGGAAGGGTGGCGAGGGTTTCCGGGAAATTGCGTTCCAGCTGGCCGAGCGTCATTTCCGCGGCCGCGTAGTCGCGCGTTTCCATCTCCAGGGCGAGCAGTCCGGCGAGCGCGCCGTCGATGTGCGAGTCGGCATGCCGCATGGTGGTCTCATACCACGAGCGCGCCTGGGGGACGTTGTTGAGCCGCCGGAATGCATTGCCCAGCCGGTAGGCGGCTTCCCCTGAGGGCTGCACGCGGTACCATTCCAGGTAGGCATCGATCGAGCGGGCGATGTTGCCCTGGGATTCCTCCGCCTCGCCGAGGCGCTGCCAGACCTGAAAATCGCCCGGAAACTCGGCCACGTAGAGTCGCAGCTGCTCGGCTGCCTTGTCGGGGGCGCCCTCCCTGAGGTAGGCCTCCGCCGCGAGGGGGCGCAGTCCGCTGGAGGCCGGGTCGTTTTCTGCAGCCCTCACGAAGGCGGCGGCGGCGGCGCTGTTGCGGCCTTCCTGCGCATAGGCAAATCCAAGCGCCTCGAGCACCGCAGGTCGGCCTGGATAGCGCTCGTTGAGTTCCTCGAGCGAGCGCACCGCATCGTCCACGCGGCCGGTCTCGAGGTTTTTGTTGGCCTGCGCGAGACGGGAGCTGATTACCTCCTCAGGTTTGGAACAGCCCGAAATGAGCAGCGTCAATACCGCCATGACCACCCGGCACGTCCCGGATAGCTCGCGTCGTCGAGGAGCAAGCATTGGTCCAACTTCGAACCCACGTTTTGGGGTGTCAAGTTGGCTCTGGGCCGTCATGCGATGATTCCAATGGCGAATCCTGGGAAAAAGAAACGCAACCGGCGTGCGGGGTGGCTGCTGGCGGCGGCAGTCGCCTGCAGTGTGTTCCTGCACGAGGGGGCCGCGGCTGACGAACGCCTTCCCGTGACGGCGGCACGCCGGCTCCCGCCGCCATCCAATCGGCTCTTCCAGGCACGGCTGCCGGAATTCAGCGCGGAAAACTACCGCGCCGCCGTGGAGGCGTTGGTCGCGGCGTTTGAGCAGCGCAGCGAGCGCGTGCTGGCACCCGGGGCGCGTGGGCGCGTGGGCCTCAAGGTCTATTCGGATTCCGGGGCCGGCCTGGGTACGCCGCTGAATCTGACGCGCGGTGTGCTCCACGCGCTGGAGAAACGTGGAATCCCGCGCGCCAATGTCGTGATCGTCGGGCTCAACGAGGCGCGCCTGCGCGACGTGGGCTACCTCCCGCCGCTGAGCGTCGGCGGCGATCGGTTCGAGGGCGCGCGCGTCATCGCGCTGGATTCGGGAGACCACTGGGAGCCGGACTGGTTTTACGACAGTCCGCTTCCGGGCGGAGAGGAGTCGCCGCTGATCGATGTCGCGACCGAGCTCGAGCGAACCAAGCAGCAGTACGAACTTGAAACGCAGCGGCGCAGCTTCCTGCCGGTGCCGCTGATGTTCGACGTCGATTTCTGGATCAACCTGCCGGTCTGCAGCGACCACCCCGTCGTGGGAGTCAATGCGGCCCTGGTCAACATCACCCTCTGGAACGCGAGCAACACCCAACGATTCTTCCGCAGTCCGGCCTCGGCGCCGGCCGCCGTGGCAGAGATGGCGGCGATCCCGGAGGTGCGCGCGGGGCTCGTCTTTCACCTCGTGAGCCTGGAACGCTATCAGTTCATCGGCGGACCGATCTTCAACTCGCTCTACACCGTGTCCGAGCCGCTCGTGTGGCTGAGCGACAATCCCGTGATGATTGATGCCCTGCTGCGCGATCGCATCGATCAGGGCCGGGCGGAGACGGGCTTTCGCGGTCTTCCGGAGGACCTGCGCCTGATCCCCTATGCCGAACAACTCGGGCTCGGATCCGGGAACCCGGCCACGGCGGAATGGGTCGACGTGTATCCACCGGCGGGCCAGGTCGGTGCATCCCACTGAGCGGGGGCGCTCTTCCGGCCCGGACGGCTCCATGATTTTCCTCTTGTGTCCCTCTGAAGCGGGGCGGATTTATCGACCATGTCCGTGACGGATTTCCTACCGATTCTCATCCAGCTCGTGCTGGCGGTGAGCCTGGCGTCGGTGATCATCTTCGCCAGTCATCTCCTGGGGCAGCGCGCGGTGAAGAACCGTATCAAGGATTCCGCCTACGAGTGCGGCATCCCGAGCGAGGGACGCACGCACACGCGCTTTTCCGTGAAATTCTACGTCACGGCGATGCTGTTCATCCTCTTCGACATCGAGGTGATCTTCCTCATCCCGTGGGCGTTCGTCTACCGCGAGTTTCTCGCGCAGAACCTTCCCATCGTGCTTCCGGGGATGTTCTTCCTCGGCGTGCTCGTGCTCGGTTTGGTCTACGAGGTGCGGAAAGGGGCGTTGGACTGGGAAAAATGAGCGGTGTGAGAGCCGCCCGGTCGCATGCGTCTTGATAAATACTTCGGCCGGTCCCGCGTCGTCGACCTCACGAGCACGACGCTGCACGACGCGCTGCAGGAGCTTCTCAAGCTCGCGGCCGCCCGCTTTCGCGACCTGAACAAATCCGAGGTGCTCCGCGGCCTGGTCGAGCGCGAGAGCACGATGACGACGTATCTGGGCAACGGCGTGGCCCTGCCGCACGTGCGTGTGAAGATGCGGCAGCGCTTCGTGTTCGCCGTGGGCCGCAGCCGCGAGGGTTTTGCCTATGATGGCGTGACCGACGGCTCGAAGGTGCACCTCGTCTTTCTGCTGCTCGCGAGCGATGCGGCGCGCGACTACCTGAGTGTGCTCTCGACCGTCGCCCACCTCGTGCGCGACCGGGACTTTGTCGACGGGCTGATGGACGCGCCGGATACGGACGTGCTGTTCGAGCGCCTGTCGACCGGCTTCGGCGGCATCGCGGCGCGTCCGGCGCAGGTCCGACAGAACCGCAACAACCGCCTGCTTTTCCGCGCCGCCGAGTCGATCGCCAAGGGGAGCAGCTGTTCGCTCATCGCCGTCTTCGCCGACGCGCTCACCACCGCGCCCGATCCGGGGCTCAGGTTCAGGGACATCCGCACGATCCTCGTGACGCGCAACGCCGCCGACACCGGGATCGACACCGCCCAGTACGAGGCGGTCGTGCAGGTCCGATCCTTTTCCAAGAAGCGTCTCGCGCAGCTGCGCAGCTTCGTGCTCGTGGGCATGACGCGCGGCCTCATCCAGTTCAACGACCGCATCTGCTGCCTGGGCGGGCTGGCCGAGAGCGACCAGTTCGACACCATCGTCGTCGTCGATCTGCAGCGCGAGTTCCAGACGCTGCTCGTCGACCAGACCGACTTCCTCCCGGCCGACGTCAAGCCCGAGGTCTTCGAGCGCGTGCTCGGGATCGCCATGGAACTCGCCGTGGAGGGGCGCGAGGGCAAGCCGGTCGGCAGCCTCTTCGTCCTGGGCGACACCGCGCGCGTGGAGAAGATGACCAAGCCGCTCGTGTTGAATCCGTTTTTTGGCTACAAGGAGGAGGATCGCAACATCCTCAATCCCTTCATGGACGAGACGGTCAAGGAGTTCTCCTCGCTCGACGGCGCGTTCATCATCCGCGGCGACGGGGTGCTCATCTCCTCCGGTTCCCTCATCCACGCGCCCGACTACTACCACGCCCTGCCCAGCGGGCTCGGATCGCGGCACGCCGCAGCCGCGGCCATCTCGCTCGCCGCCCAGTGCATTTCCATCGTCGTCTCGTCGAGCACAGGGCAGGTGACCGTGTTTCGCCGCGGCGTGATGCTGCCGATCATGGAGCGCGGCGTGGGCGGCGGCGCCTGATCGGGCCGGCTTCGGCGGGCCGGAATCGGACGGCGGATTGTCGCAACGCGTCGCTTTTGGGGATGGCAGTGGACGTCCCCGCGTCCAAGCTGGAGGCTGCATGAACCTGATCGAGACCACGGGATTGTCCGGACGCCCCCGCGATGCGGGCGGGCGGCTCGACATCACCCTCGCGGTCCGCCCCGGCATGCGCCTGGGCATCGTCGGCGCGGAGGGCTCGGGCAAGACCGCGCTCGTGCGCCTGCTGGTGGGCCTCGACGCTCCGGGCGCAGGCGCCGTGAAGGTGCTCGGGCGCCGGCCCTCGCGCCTGGGCCGGGCGGGTTTCGCGCGGCTCGGGTATGTGCCGCAGCATCATCTCGTCCCGCTCCACCTCACGGTGCGGAAGCACCTGGAGCGCTGGCGGGGCTTTTACCGCACCTGGGACCGGGAACTCGCCTTGCGCCTGAGCGTGACGCTGAAGCTGCCGCTCGATGTCCGCGCCGAGCGCTTGCAGCGGCCGCTGCGGCTCAAGGCGGCGTTGCTTTCGTCGCTCGCCTACAGGCCGGAGTTGCTGATCATGGATGGCAGCTTTGATCCGGTCGATGATGAGGTCCGTGCCGAGATTCGCGCGGCCCTGGCCGCGGCGATCGAGTCGGACCGCGCGTCGCTCGTCGTCACGGCCCGTGAGGCCGCCGCGGTCGAGGGACTGTGCGACCACATGGCCTGGTTGCAGGAGGGCCGCATCCAGGTGTGCGACCGGGTCGAGGTCCTGCGCGAGCAGTACCGGCGCATCACCGTGACCTTCGCCCATCCGCCCGGGCGGGCGCTGGAGCTGCCGCCGCACTGGATCATGCTGGATGCGCGCGGGCGACGACTCCACGCGGTGGATACACGGTTCGGCGACGGTTCGGTCCTGCGGGCCTGGCTCTCGCCGTGGCCGGGCTCCACGGTCGAGGAACGGCCGATGGCCCTGCAGGAGATCGGCGAGGCGCTGGCGCGCCGCGCCACAACCTCGGGAGGTGCGCCGTGATGGCGGTGTTACGGGTCATGCTGCGCGATGCTCGGCGTTCCGCCCTGATCATTCTCGCGGCGGGGCTGGTCGACGTGGTTCTCCTGCTGGGCGAGCGCGTGGGCTGGGTGGACGGCGAGATCGCCTTGTGGGTCGCACGGCTCCTGATGCTGGCGATCGGCGCGGAGGTTGTCTTCGGCGATCCGGTCTCGGGTCCGCTCGCCTTGTGGCGCACGCGGCCAATTGGCGGTGCGGCCATGGCCCTGGGCAAGACCCTCATGCTGGCGGGTGTGGCGTTCGGCATCGGGGCCGCAATGTTCGCGGTGGAGGTCGCTTTCGGCGTCGACATGTGGCGTGGTGCCACGGCGGCGTCCTGGGAGGTGTTCGGTGGCGCCGTATGGGTGCTTCTGGGAGCGGCGCTGGCGACCCTGGTGCAAACGCCGCGGGGATTCGTCGTGCAGGCCGCGGGCGCGTTGATCGGCGCCGCGGCTGCGGTGGCGACATCGCTGTTCCTGGCGCGGCACAGCGACTGGGTGGCCGCGCTGGTGGTGAAAGGGGCGCGCGACGACGGACGCACCGTCATGCTGGCCGGTGGACTCGCGATCCTGTTCTCATTCGCGGCGGTTGCGCGGCGCTACATCTGGCCGCACGGGATCTGGATGGCGCGAGGTCTGGCGTGGCTGGCGTGCCTTTTCGTCCTCGGTCACGAGGGCCTGCGCTTGCTCGTGCGCTAAACCGGCGCCTTCGCGCCTCGCACGTGGCCTCTCGTCCTCGGGTGGGGTGGCTGACGGGATTTGAACCCGCGACCCCCAGATCCACAATCTGGTGCTCTAACCAACTGAGCTACAACCACCGTCTGTCCCGAAAAAAGGGAGGCGAACGCTCCCGCCCGCGCACCCGGGTGTCAACGGGAAATTTCGCCGGGACCGGTCGCACCTGCACCGTCCTCCACGAGAAGGCGCACAACCACCTGCAGCTGCGCCGGATCGGCCCGTCGGGAGCAGTCGCACGTTTGCCCGGCTCCGGCATTGCGCCGCCCCGCGCCCCGGATTGAGTCCGGGGGCATCATGTCGCCCCAAGATCACCCGTTGCGTTTCCCCGTCCTCCTCGTCGCGCTCGCCTTCGTCTGCCTCACGCTGCCTGCCCGCGCGCAGACCGCCGCGCCGGCCGACGAGTACCGCGCCGGCAAGTCCTTCATCCCGACCCGTGTGTATTCACAAGCTGAGGACGACGCGATCCTCAAGGCCTTCGAGGGCCTGCGGGTCGCGGACGTGACCGACGGGATGGACTTCGTGGGCCTGAAGAACGTGGGCCTGATGGATACGGAGATTCATCCGCTGTGGAAGGATGCGCGCGAGTTCAAGCACCGCTTCATCGGGATCGCGGTGACCGTGCGCTATGTGCCCACGCAGAGGCCGCCGGCGCCGGCGGGCCTCAGCTACGAGGAGTTTCGCGCCTGGGAGGGCAAATGGTACAACGAACTTTCCCCCGAGCCGTTCATGGAGATCATCCGCCCGGGCAGCGCGATCATCATCGACG
The DNA here is from genome assembly GCA_023399155.1 of Verrucomicrobiota bacterium. Taxonomy (GTDB): domain Bacteria; phylum Verrucomicrobiota; class Verrucomicrobiia; order Opitutales; family Opitutaceae; genus JAEWQP01. The sequence continues at coordinate 619,971 of JAEWQP010000022.1, forward strand.
AGGCGCCGGACGCGGACGTCGGCAGCATCGGCTCGAACAACATCATGGCCTGGAAACTCAAGGGAGCGGTCGGGGTGGTGACCGATGCGACGGCCCGCGACACCGACGAGGTGATCACGGAAGAGGTGCCGCTGTATCTGCGCCGCGTGGGCCGCGGCATCCGGCCCGGGCGCAACGAAATCGAATCGGTCAACAAGCCGGTCGTGGTCGGCGGAGCGTTGGTCAACCCCGGCGATGTGATCGTCGCCGACGGGGACGGTGTGGTCGTGGTGCCTCGTGAGCACGCGCTCAAGGTGGCGGAGTTCGCCCACAAGATCATCGTGGGCGACAAGGAAGGCCGCCGCAACCTCTACAAGGCGCTGGGCCTGCCTGACGACGCGTCGGTCCGCTGAGGCGATCCGATTCCGTTGACTCTTGCTACGGCGGCGCGGCGAACCACTGTGGGCGCTGCACTCGCGCCGCGTGAATCGCACCCTCACCAGCATCCGGATCGTCTTCGTCACCATCTGCGTGTTCGCCGGTTGGATGGTTTCGGCGTCCGTGCCGGAGTGGATGGCCTACCAGGTCAACGGAGCGTTGATCGGATTCCTTCTCGGGGTCCTGGTCGTGTTGGTCGATGTGTTCCTCAAGGGGTTTTCCTTGCGCGGCCTCTCGGCCGTGACCTTCGGCCTGGCGGCGGGCTCGCTTGTGGCCTTTCTGATCGGGACATCGCCTCTCTTCCAGTTTGGCGACCCGCAGATCGTGTTTCTGTCGCGTCTCGGCCTGTTTGTCGTGTGTTCCTACCTGGCGACGGTGATCGCCCTGCGCGGCAAGGATGAGTTTCAGCTGGTGATCCCGTACGTGCGTTTCGTGCCGCACGAGGTCGACGTGCCCCTGGTCGTCGTGGACACCAGCGCGTTGATCGACGGTCGCATCCTGAAGATCCGGGAATGCAATTTCCTGCCCTCGGCGCTTGTCATCCCGCAATTCGTCCTGGACGAACTGCATGCGATCGCGAGCGCGCGGGATCCGGCGCGTGCCGTGCGCGGCCGCAAAGGGCTCGATGTGCTCAACCAGCTGCGCCAGCTGCCCAACGCGGACATCCGCATCGTGGAGAGCGAGGTGGGCAAGGGGACCACGCCCGAGGACAAACTCGTCTACCTCGCACAATCGATGAAAGCGAAGCTGCTGACGACCGATTACACGTTGGCGCAACGCGCGCAGTTTCACGGGGTGCCGTGGCTCAATCTCAACGCCTTATCCAAGGCGCTGCACACCGAGGTCGCGGCCGGTGAGCGGCTGGAGGTCGAACTCGTCAAGCCCGGCCGCGAGGCCGGCCAGGCGGTGGGCTATCTGGCCGACGGTTCCATGGTCGTGGTGGACGGGGCGGCGCCGCTGATCGGGCGGCGCATCGAGGTCGAGGTCGCCAGCATCCTCCCATCAGCCGGCGGCAAGATGGTCTTTGCGCGCCGCCTCGATCGCGGCTGAGCACCGGTTGGCTGCATCCCGGTGTCCGCCGGCGCCGGCCCGTTCGCAGGGCGGCTTGAACGGTGCCATGAGGAGGCGTTGCTTTCTCTTGCGGAGCGGCGGAGGGGCCACAAGATGACGCCGCTTTCACATGGCCGAACCAAACGCGAGTGCCGACAACAGTGGGATCACCGTCTTGCTGGCCGAAGACGAATCCATGATCCGCGAGTTGATCGCGACGTTCCTCACGAACCTGGGTTATCGTGTCGTGGAGGCGGAGAACGGGCGCGCCGCGGCCGAGAAGGCCCGCGCGCTCGGCACGGAAAACATCAGCCTGCTCATCACCGATCTCGTGATGCCCGTGATGGGCGGCCTGGAACTCGCCGCGGAGCTCCGGCTCCAGCACGGCGACCTGCGCGTACTCTTTATTTCTGGATACACGGATGATGTCGTGATCCTCGAGGGTCAGGTGCGCAACAAGACGGCATTCCTGCGCAAGCCGTTCCGCTTCGACATCCTCCGCCAGCAGATCGAGACGCTCCTGGCGGCGGCGTGAGGAAGGGCTGAAAGACTGAAAGACTGAAGGGCTGAAGGCAGGCTCCGCGGCGTCGGGAATGGTACGATCCGGCCCTTGCGGCACGCACAAGGGCGTTCGCTCAAGCTCCTGCAGCAGGCGGTGGTGAAGCGGCCCGCGCCCGGTCTACCCGCGGCTGTTTTCCTGCTCCACCCACTGCACCGAGAACTGCACGAGCTCGGTGGCGTTGCGCAGGTTGAGCTTTTCCTTGATGTGCGCGCGATGCGACTCGATCGTCTTGACGCTCAGATTGAGGGTCGACGCGATCTCGCGCGTGGACAGGCCGCGACCGATGAGCTGGATCACTTCCAGTTCGCGATCGCTGAGGCGATCGACGGGCGAGGTCGATGTATCGCCGCCGCCGCTGACGAGTTGGTGCAGGACCTGATCGGCGACGCGGTTGCTGACATAGATGTCGCCGTTCATGATGCGGCGGATCGCGGTGATGATCTTGTCCGCGGATTCCTGCTTCATCACATAGGCGCGGGCACCGGCGCGCAGGGCCCGTTGCGCATACACCGTCTCATCGTGCATCGAGAACACGAGCACCGGGATATTGTGACGGATCGCCTTGATGTTCTTGATCAACTCGAGGCCATTGTTTCCGCGGAGCGAAATGTCGACGATGACGAGATCGGGATTCTTGACCGTGATGCCATGCAAAGCCTTCGCGGCATCGTCTGACTCGCCGCAGACATTCATGTCGACCTCGGCATTGATGACCTGGCCGAGGCCTTGGCGGACGAGCGGATGGTCGTCGACCACGTAAACCTGGATCTTCTTGGCGGAGGTCGCGGCGGGAGCCGGGACGGTGGAAGGGCGTAGGAGTGGGTTGGAGGCGCTCATGGCAGGATGCTGGATCTCTCGGAAGCCGTCAGGACGACCCTGTAGTGGCGGTGTTCGTGTGGAAGGCTTCTCGGACTCTGAATGCTGGCTGAGGTAGGTATCGGCTGCAGAACTCGCGGCCTAAACTGGAGGAACGTGTTAGGTGTGAACGAATTGAAACGTGATACTCCCCGCTGAGGACAACTTAACCGCCCCGCGCGGCGCGGAAGCGTCGGCAGCGAAGGCCCTCACCATACCTGACGAACCTATCGGGGCAAGCACGCTGTTCTGTATACAGAAACTACCTGACAGGCCCTAGTAACCGCTTCTGACGTGGACCTGCAATTCACCCCGGGGGTGGGCGGGCGGATCAGGAGGGCGGGGGGGCGCGCCACCGCGGCGGGGCGTGCGAGGCGGCGGGGCGCTCCGGCGGATTCCCGCCGGATCGCGGATCGCCCTCGAGCGCGCCGGGCGGGAGCTCACCGGCGTGCGGGTTGAGCAAGGCAGTGCCGAGCAAGCGGCGGCGGTGCCGGTCCTCGCGAAGGCGCTCGCGTTCCAGCGCCGCCTCGGCGCCGCGACGCAGCCGTCCCGCCAGGATCTTCCAGAGCGCGAGGGAGGCGACCGCCAGGGGCAGCATGCGCAGGATCGCCTCGCCCCCATGGGTGAACCACGGGAGCGCCCACGCGAGCGCAAGGGCGAGGAGGACGGCCGCGCCAGGGTCATCCTGACGCCGTGAGAACGCGAGGAACACACCGCCGAGCAGCAAGCCGGCGAGTGCGGCGGTGATCCCGACACCGAGCCACCCACCGCTTACCCACCCCTCGGCCACCAGCGGCAGCGGCATCCGGTTGAATTTCCCATGGCGCCGGAGCAAGCCGCGGGTCGTGCCTGCCTGCGTGGGCGCGGCACCGCCGGCGTCGAGCAGCCATGCGAGATGCTGCGCGCCGTGGGAGAACTCACCGGTCCTCGCCGGCACGAGTCTTCTGACGGCAGTCAGTGATTCGGTGTAGGCAAGGGAAGGATGCTGAAGGCGCTTTTTCCAGATCGGTTCGCCGGCGGCGATCGGCGGTGTCTCGAGTTCGGATGTCCATCGTGCGCCGAGTGTCGCCCAATCCGTGGCAAACGCCACGGCCACGCCCGCGGTGGCGGTGACGAGCACCAGAACCGAAGGCCACGGCCGGCCGAGGGTCCAAAGTGCGAGCACCACGATCCATGCCGCCGAAGTGAGGATGAGGCCCACGCGTGCGTCCGGCGTGAGTTGCTCCCAACGCGCCCAGATCCAGACGGCGAGGGGCATAAAGCTCCACCAACGCCACCGCGCAGCCAAGATGAGGAGCGCCGCGGGCGCGAGCAGCACGCCCGGAAAGTCGAAAAGGACGGCCGCCGGCGCCGCTGTGTCGCGAATCACGAGAAACACCAGCGCAACCGGTGGCGCCAGCAGCGCCCATGTGATCGCCAGGGCGCGTCGTTCGCTCGCATCCAGTGCGACAGGTATCGCGGGTCGGACGGCTTCGGCCCGCCACGTCACGGCGAGGTAGGCCGTCGTGAATACTGCCAGCGCGGCGGAACTCACCCAGAGTGCATGGCGCAGGCCCTCGGGGTCGTCGCGGAGCCCGAGATGGCTCCACGCGCCGTCGATCCCGAGCACGTGCAGAAGCGTCGGTCGCAGACAATAGGCGAGGACGTGGAACCCCAGGTACCACGTTGGTGCATGCAACAGCGTCAACTTCCGGCGCAGCGCGAGCACCAGCGCGATGGCGGCGGCGATCGACCACTGCAGAAGCAGATCGGGAGTGCTCATGGACGGGGCGAGCCAACCATGGCCGAGGTTGACCGTACGGTCACGTCAAACGTGAACCGGGAAGGGCGGTGACGCGTCATGGACGCGTCGGATCAAACTCGAGGCAATTCGTGCCTGGGACCCGATGCCCGATCACCCGCGCCGGGATGCCCGCCACGATGGCGTGCGCCAGGACCGGGTGCGTCACCACCGCGCCGGCCGCCACCACGGACCCGGCGCCGACCGACACCCCGGGCAGGAGGATGGCGCCCGGTCCGACGTCGGCGTCCGGACCGATACGCACGTGCCGCGTTCCTGCGACCGAGTGCTCGCCGGCCAGATCGGGGTCTCCCGTGAGGACGACGACGCGCGACCCGATCCATGCGCCGGCCGCGATCTCGATCAGGCCGGCGCGGGCATCGAGGATCGCCCCACGTCCCAGGTGGAGCCGTGGGCCCAGCACGACGCCGGATGGCCGTAGCACCCGCGTACCGGGCCGGAGGCACGCGCACCAGCATCGGAGTGCCTGGCGGACTTTCGTGCCGAGTGCGCTCGGACCGAGCGAACGGCGTTCATCCTCGGCCGCGGCCGCGCTGCCCTCCACGAGGGTCGACAGCACCCTTGGGCGTCGCGTGTGGCGGGCGAGAATCCGAAAGAGCGACGGCATGAGCGAAAGGACGTGCGGCGGCCCGAACCGAATCGTCGGCACGCACCGATCCGGGATCCGTGACACGATCTTCGCGACGGGGTGAGCGGGCCGCAATCGCGATAGATGCCCGCGGAGGCAATCTGCGGGACCGGCGCCTCCGGATTTGCCATCGCCGCGATCTCGCGGAAGCATGGCACAATGCCGGCGCCTCTTCTCCTCCGCATCGTGCCGGCCGCTGTTTTGGGTCTGGGCTGGGCGGTGTTGCTGGGATTCGCCTCGGTCGAGTGCGCTGCGGCCGAGCCATCCGCGCGCGCCGATTCCGCGGTCTCGGCCGAGCCGGCGAGCGACCTGCGGCTTCGCGAACGTATTCGAGCGATGGTCGAGGGCATCGAGGACGTGCCGTTGCCCCTGATCATCGAGGCTCTTTCGGATTGCCGGGTGATTCCGTGGCGCGGTGAGGCGCGCGAGGTGCTCGAGTCAGCGGCCCGCCAGATCCCGCGCCTGATCGAGGATGCCGGGATCGAGACCGCGCGGATGAACGAAGCCGGCAACCGCGTGGAAGCCGTCGTCGTCGAAGCCTTGCGCGGCTTGGGTGCCGTCGTCGCGCGCCCGCGTACGGCGTCGGGCCGGATGCGCAGTGCGGGTTATCCCGATCTGGAGGCGGACATCGACGGGCGCGCTTTCTACATCGAGGTGAAGACATTCAGCGCGGCGACCGTCGATAGTTCGCAGCGGAGTTTCTACCTTTCTCCGTCGACTGATTTCAAAGTGACGCACGACGCGATCCACCTCCTGGTCGCGGTGGAGCTGAGCCCGGGTCCGGAGGGTTCCTACCGGGCCAAGAACGTGCGCTGGCTCGACCTGAGCGGACTGCGCTGCGACCTCAAGTACGAGTTCAACGCCAGCAACCGCGACCTCTACCGCGATTCTTCGGAGCTGGTGATCCTGGAACGGCCAGCCGAGCCGGCGGCTATCCCCAGCCCGGACGATGCGGAAGCGTCGCCGCCCGGAACCGCGCACCCGTAAACGCCACGATTCCGCGGGGCCTTTGACAGGTTTGTTACAACCTGCCGGCTCGCAATCGGACGGGGCTGAGTAGGGTATTCCCGGTAAGTCGCCATCGCCAGTCGGTGGCCGCTTTGCAGCCATGCGCACGATCATCCCATTTCCGATACTCAAGGCCCTTGGCGCCAGGCGGCGCCCGAGCGACGGTGCTCGTTCCGCGGGTCCGCGGGCGGCGCATGTAACGCCGCTTCGCCGTGCCGATCTTCCCGAAGGTGAAACCGCGCCGGCGGAGTTCGAAGCCTTGCCACCGCGCGCGCGGGCGATGCACGCCGGCATTATCGACCTGATCCATGCGGTGCGAAACCGCTTTGGGTGACCCGAGCCGGCGCTGCTGATCGGCGACGCCGCAACGACTCAGGCGTAGCGTTCTTCCTTCCAGGGATCGGCGGTGTTGGAATAGCCGCGCTCCTCCCAGAAGCCCAGGCGGTCCTCGGTCAGGAAGTGGATGCCTTTGACGAACTTCGCGCCCTTCCAGGCGTAGAGCTTCGGGATGATCACGCGAGCCGGGCCCCCGTGCTCGCGCGTGACCGGCGCCCCGTCGAAGCGCGTGGCGATCAGGACATCGTCATCGAGACAACGCTCAAGCGGGACATTGGTGGAATAGCCGTCATAGGATGTGAAATACACGAAGCGCGCGGCTGCCGTGGGGCGGACGAGCTCGTACAGGGTGACGAAGGCAACGCCCTCCCAGCGGCAGTCGTACTTGCTCCAGGTCGTCACGCAGTGGAAGTCGCTCACGTCGGTGACTTGGGGGAGGGCATTGAACGAGGCCCAGTTCAATGCGACCGGATTTTCCACTTCGCCGTCGATCGCCAGACTCCAGGCCTCGCACGCGATCTCCGGCTGCACGCCAAGGTCGAGCACGGGAAACCCCTCGGTCAGGCGCTGACCCGGAGGCAGACGGTCGTGGGAGGCGGTGGCGCGCGGCTGAAAACCGGCGGCCTTCTGCTTCTCGGCCCAGCGTTGCTTCGCGGCGATGAATTGGTCCTTCACGGTCGCGCGACGTTAGCGGGCGCGTCGCGCCGTGCAAGCCGTCGCCGACCGGCACGCGCGACCGCTCAGAGGGGAAACAGGTTCTCGTTCCGGAAGGGAATCAACGCGAGCACGACGGCCGGCTCATAGAGCGCCACCCGGTTCACGGCGTCCGCGGTCAGCAGTCCCACCGCGCCGTTGGACTGCTTGGAGTTTTGCCGGCCGAAGACACGATCGTCGGCGTCGCCGAGTTCCACCCCTTGTCGGACGAGGTTCGCGACAGCCGGTGGAATTTCAAACGAGGCGGTGCGGCTCCGGCCTTCGCGCGTGTGCGACAGCACGACAACCCAGGCGAAACCGTGCAGCACGCCATCGCGATCCTCGCATCCGCCCTCGATGCCGACCCAGAGGCCGGCAGAGGCGTCGTGCGTGCGGGCGTTGCGCGCGCGGGCCTCGGCCCCCCGCAGTGTCTCGGCGTCACTCATCGGCTGGTGACTTACGCCGCTGGATACGGAAACGCCGCGGACCTCCCAGGCCTGGTCTGGAAACATGCGGGAGCATCCGCGCTGGACGCACGCGATCTTGACGGGATTCTGCGAGGCGACGACGACGATGGGCACGGGACGAGCCAAGCCCGCGGACGGCCCGTGCCGAGACGAAAGCTTCGGGGTTGCGCCGGGCGCGCCTCCCGCGCCTCCATGGGCCATGGACGCGTCCATTCGATCCGGACTCGAGAAGACCGGGCTGCGGACGGCCCGCCGCCACCTTCTGCTATGCGTCGGGCCGGACTGCTGCAGCCCCGAGGCGGGCGAGGCGGTGTGGGCGCACATCAAGCAGCGCCTGCGTGACACCGCGCTGCCCGCGATGCGCACCAAGGCCGCATGCCTGCGCGTATGCCGCGGGGGGCCCTGGCTCGTCGTCTACCCGGAGGGGGTCTGGTACGGTTCCGTGGACGCAGGACGCTTCGACCGGATCCTCCGCGAGCACCTCATCGGGGGCACGCCTGTCCGGGAGTGGGTGGCCGCGCGCGGGTGTCTCGACGGCTGTGGATGGATCGAGCGGGAAGGCTGAGGAATTGTCTCGAAGGGATGTCCTGAGCAGGGGCGTCCGTTGATCGGACTACAGAATCATCCCGGGTCACCGTAAAATCCCCGTCAAGGCCCTCGTGTCGCCCGGACCGGGCTGGGGTGCGCGCGCGGCCACATACCGGGCCAACACCCCACGCCCGTGGAGGAACCTGCGACCGGCGCGGCATCCAGTAGAGGAAAAAGCCACGGGGGGCTTAATTGTTCTCCTCGCTCGACGATCTACGCGGTAACCGCCCTTCTCTTCATGAATCGTATTCGTCCCCTCCTCCTTGTTGCTTCCATGGTTCTCGGACTCGGTGTCGCTTCCGCGTATGCGGATGCTGGTGACGATGCCACGACCAAGTTCGACAAACCGCCGGTTCCGACCAAGACGCCGCCACCCGAGTACCCATCGGCCCTCAAGGGGGTCAACGGGATGGTGGCGCTCGTCGTGATCATCGATGAAAAAGGTTCCGTGGTGAACGCGACAGTCACGAAGTCCTCCGATCCAGCCTTCGAGAATCCGTCGATCGACGCGATCAAGCGCTGGAAGTTCAAGCCCGCCGAGAAGGATGGCCAGGCCGTGAAGGCCAAGGTCACGATTCCGGTCCGCTTCAACGCCGAGAACTGATTTTCACTCACGTCTGCAATCCCCTCACGAATCAGACCGTGAACTCACTTTTCCGAACGACCGGCCGCAAGATCGCGTCCGGCTATATTCTGGTCTTCATCGTCTTCTGGGCGGTGGCGGGAGTCGCCTATTACGCGCTCAACCAGTCGGGGCAGTCCCTCGGGACTTACTCCGACTCCACGCACGAGACCAATCTCGCCGCCAATCTCGAGGCGGAGATGTTGCAGCTGCAGCTTTCCACCGCCGCCTGGATCAGCGATCCCTCGGCCGCGAACCTCGCCAACCAGGCCGCCGCACGGCGTGAACTCGGCGCCGCGTTCGATCTCGCCAAGGACGGCGTCGTTGACCCGGAGCGCAAGAACATCATCGCCGAGGCCCAGCGCCTGGTCGTGCAGTACGACGATGCGTTCTCGCGCCTCGTGCAGAAGAACGACGAGCGCACCGAGACGGTCGCCTCCTCACTCGACAAGCCCGCGGCCGCCCTCGTCGAGGGAATCCGCCAGCTCATCGATGCGGCGCGCGCCAGCGGCGACCAGGTCGCCGCCACGAAGTCGGGTAACGCCCTCCAGAGCTATTTCGAGGCTGCCGCTGCAGCCAACAGCTACTTGCTCCGCGCCGACGAGGCGGTCGCCGCCACCGTGCGCAGCGCCGCCGCCGAGCTGAACAAGCAGCTTGCCGAACTCACCACCGACCTCAAGCAGGCCGAGGAGTTCGATGCCAGCCTCGCCGATCCGAAGAAGATGGCGTTGCTGGAAAGCCTCGCTGTATCCGCATCCGCTTACACCGCCGGTTTCCAGAACGTCGTGGTGCAGACCAATGCGAAGAACAGCATCGCGGACGAACTTGAGAAGCTCGCGCCGCAGGTTGCCGAGCGCGTCACACGGGTGCGCGACCAGGTGAAAGCGCTGCAGGACGGTATCGGCACCTCCGCCGAGTCCGCCCAGGCCCGCCACGAGTGGATGGTCATGGTGCTTTCGTTCGTCGGTTTCGCCGCCGGCATCGTGGGCGCCTACTTCATCACGCGCAGCGTGAACCGCGGCATCACCCTCCTCGCCGGACGACTCACCAGCACGGCTGAATCCGCCGCGGGTGCCGCCGGCCAGGTCTCGATGGCCAGCCAGTCGCTCTCTGACGGTTCGTCCCGCCAGGCTGCCTCACTCGAGGAGACCAGCGCGTCCCTCGAGGAAATGGCCGGCCAGACCCGCCGCACCGCCGAGCACGCCCAGAAGGCCGAGCAGCTCGCCGGCCAGACCCGCTCCGCCGCCGACTCCGGCACGAAGGACGTGCAGGCGCTTCAGACCGCGATGGAGGCGATCCAGAATTCATCGGCCGAAATTTCCAAGATCATCAAGACGATCGACAAGATCGCTCTTCAGACCGACATCCTCGCGCTCAACGCCGCGGTCGAGGCCGCCCGCGCTGGCGATGCCGGCCTCGGTTTCGCCGTGGTCGCTGACGAGGTCCGCACGCTCGCCCACAATGCCGCACAGGCCGCCCGGGAGACTGCGGAACGAATCTCCGAAGCCACCCAGCGCAGCACGCAGGGTGCGGAGATCAGCGCGCAGGTCGCACGTCGTCTCGACGAGATCACGACCAAGGCGCACGAGTTCGACGCCCTCGTGGCGGAGATCGCCGTGGCCGCCCGCGAGCAGCATCAGGGCATCGAGCAGGTGACCCGCGCGGTGACCGAAATGGATTCTGTCACGCAGGCCAACGCCGCCACCGCTGAGGAGACTGCGGCGGCTTCCGTCGACCTGACGAACCAGGCCGCGTTGCTCCAGACCGTGGTCGCAGAACTCAACCAGATGGTCGGCGTGCAGGACGCCCGCGCCAACGCGCCGGCGATCGCCAGTCCGCTGACGAGGTCCGCCTCACGATCCTCCACGCAGCACGGCACCGCGTCGAAATCCGGCAAGGCGGCGGCCCGCGCCGCCCATGGGGCGCCGCTGTTCGCGTCCAACGCACCCGCCCATGGCACCGTGCCTGCAGCGGACGCGAAGTCCGAGCAGCTGATCGCGCCGCGTGTCGGCGAGGCGATTCCGCCCGGCGGAGCTGAACTCTTCTGATCCTGTTCCGTTCTTTCTCAACGGCCGGCCAGAGCCGGCCGTTTTTCTTTGGCGTGGATGCATCGGTCCGCCGTCGCGGGGTGCTGCCCTGGTCACGGGTTCCCGGGCGGCTGCGCTGTGGCTCAATGGGCTATCCTCGGGTGGCGGAGGGCGGCGGGGTCGGTGCCGCAGGCTCGGGCCCATCCGAGCCGTGGCAGCGAATCCAGCTCGGGACCTAGGGTTTCGCGGAACCGGACGTGCGTCACGACGGCCTTGCCGTTTTCCCCCAATCCGTTTCCCTTGAGGGATCCAGGAGCACGCAGGGCGAGCCTGGACGACGTGTTTCCGCCGCTGCGTTTGCCTCGTGCGTCCGCAAGATTTGCACAAACATCATCAAGGCGAGCGCAGCCGTTTTTGGGTCACGTATGCGATTATTGTCCTGCTGTTAAGAACGACTACCGACGTTTCATCCCCCTGACCAACCTCCATGAGTGAGACCCTCGCCAACGATTTGATCTACGTCATCGGCTACAGCCTGGCGGGATTGGCGTTTGCGCTCGGACCGTTCGTGGTGGTGGCTCTCCTGGCGGCTCGCAAGACCCGCCAGTCGGCCAACAAGACCGGGCAGTTCATCGAGTGCGGCATGGAGCCGATCGGCGACGCCTGGATCCGTTACAGTGCCGTCTACTACCTCTACGCGTTGGTCTTTGTGGCTTTCGCGGTTGACGTTCTCTACCTCATCCCGGTCGCGCTCATCTATGACCGTGTGTTCGCGTGGCGCGATCTTGTCGAAACACTGATCTTCGTGGGGATCCTGTCCCTCGTGATCGTTTACGCCTGGAAGAAAGGGGTATTTGAATGGATCCGCAAGCCAGTCAAGGCAGCGCCCAGCCAACCGGTCCGCTAGTCGGCACCGGTCCCGCCAGCAACCTCGAATCGGAAATCCCACCTGAGATTTCCGGTCTCGTTCGCTTTGCGAAACTCGACGACCTTCTCGCCGTCGGCCGCGCCAACTCACTCTGGCCGCTCACCTTCGGCCTCGCCTGCTGTGCCATCGAGATGATGGCCACCGGCGGATCGCGCTTTGATATTTCACGCTTTGGCGCCGAGGTGTTTCGCCCGTCGCCACGTCAGGCCGACGTCATGATCGTGGCCGGCACCGTCAACCGCAAGATGGCGCCCGCCATCAAGACGCTCTACGATCAGATGCCGGAACCCAAGTGGGTGATCGCGATGGGAAACTGCGCGATCTCCGGCGGGCCCTTTGTCTTCCCCGGTCACTACTCGGTGGTCGAAGGCGTGGACAAGCTCTTCCCGGTGGACGTCTACGTTCCCGGTTGCCCGCCGCGTCCGGAAGGCCTCCTCGAGGGTATCATGGAGCTGGAGGAGAAGATCACCGGCAAACGACGCTGGCCGCGCATCCCTGAGCCGAAGTAAATGAGCCCGTCGCTCGACCACCTTTCCGCGGAGTTCAACCGCCTGTTCCCGCGGGTGCAGGCGCCGCCTCCGCCTCCGCCGCCGCCCAAACCGGCACCCGCCAAGCCCGTTGCCCCCAAGGCGGTGGCACCCGCGGCCGCCAAACCCGCAGGCGAAGCAACCGCCGCGCAGGCACCTGCGCCGAAGCCCGCTCCAGGCTCCGAGCCGGCGACGTCTGCTCCTGCTCCCTCGGGAGACGTGCCCGCACCGGCACCGGCGCCTGCCGCGCCGAATCCGAAGCCGATCGCGACGGCACCGGCTGCAACCGGGCCGACTTCCGCAGTCGACAGCGCTCCCGTTTCCGCCGCGCCAGGAACGGCTCCCTCCTCGCCCCCTGCCGCCGCGAAACTGGCTGCCGGGTCGGCTGCCGCCGCTGCTGCCCGCCCGTCGCCGCCCGCCGCGAGCCCCGCGCCCGCTGCGGCACCGGCAGCGCCCCAGTTCGTTCCCCCCTCCAAGCTCACCGCGCGCGCCTTCACCGGCTACGACCTCGACACCACCGTGCCCGCCGCCGACATCTGCAAGGCGGTCGAGATGGTCGACCAGGCCGGGTTCACGCTCGACTGCATCACCGGCGTGGACTGGATCGACCAGAAGGAGATGGAGGTGGTCTACGACTTCTTTCACACCGACAACGGCAAGCGCATCGTCGTGCGCGCGCGGATACCGCGCGAGAGGCCGGAGATCGCGACCATTTCCCACATGTATGCCGGTGCCGGCTGGCACGAGCGCGAGACGCACGATTTCTTCGGCATCGTCTTCACCGGCCACCCGCACCTCGTGCCCATCCTCCTCGAGGACGACGCGACCTACCATCCGCTGAGAAAGGACTATCCCGGTGCTGCACCGTTCGAAAGATAACGCGGCCGTCCTTCCCGCGCAGCACAGCACAGGCGGCCCGCGCGAGACGTTCACGATCAATCTCGGCCCGCAGCACCCGGCCACGCACGGCGTGCTGCGCGTGAAGATGGAGATGGACGGCGAGTACATCGTCAACGCCGAGCCCGTGCCCGGGTACATCCACCGGATGCACGAGAAGATGGGGGAGAACCGCGACGTCACGCAGTATATTCCGAATACAAGCCGCGTCGACTACCTCTCCGCGATGAATTACACCCACGCCTGGGTGGCCATCGTCGAGCAGGCGCTCAAGATCCAGGTCCCGCAACGCACGGAATACATCCGCGTCATCACCTCGGAACTCAATCGCATCTCCTCGCACCTGATCTGGTGGGGTGCGTTCGTGATGGATCTCGGCGGCATGACCCCGATGCTCTATGGCCTCGAGGACCGCGAGAAGATCCTCGACCTGCTCGAGGGCCTGTGCGGCGCGCGCCTGACCTACTGCTACTACCGCGTCGGCGGTCTGACCAACGACGTCGACCCGGAGTTCATCGATGGCTGCCGCGCCTTCGTGAAGCACATGCGCCCGCAGCTGAAGATGTACAAGGCGCTCACGACGGATAACATCATCCTGCAAAAGCGCCTCAAGGACATCGGTCCGATCAGTGCGGAAATGTGCCGCAAGTACGGCGCCACCGGTGCGGTCGCCCGCGGTTCGGGCATCAATTACGACCTGCGCAAGAACGAACCCTACGGCGCCTATAAGGACTTCGACTTCGACATCCCCGTCTACCCGCAATGCGACTGCTGGGCGCGCTACATGGTGCGCATGGACGAGATGGAGCAAAGCCTGCGCATCATCGAGCAGGGAATCGAGAAGCTTCCCGAAGGCCCCATCATGGCCGAGAAACTCCCGCGGACCTTCAAGATGCCGGCGGGCGACTACTACTACGCCGTCGAGGCGGCGCGCGGGCGCTTCGCCTTCCGCGTCGTCAGCACGGGCAAGGATATCCCGTATCGCGTGAAGCTGCGTTCGCCGTGCTTCAGCAATCTCAGCCTCTTCGAGGAGGCCAGCCGCGGGATGCTGCTGGCCGACGCGCTCGCCCTCATGGGCAGCCTCGACCTCGTCATCCCGGACATCGACCGATGAGGACGGAATTGAACCACATCCGCTGCCGCGGCCACTGCACGGCAGCGCGAGGACACAGAGGACACCGGGCTCGATCCGAGGTAGGGCGAGGCCTCCGGCCGAGCCGCGTACACCTTTCGTTCTTCGGTTCGGCTCGGCCAGAGGCCTCGCCCTACCTCTCTTCACTTTTTCCCTCTGTGCCCTCTGTACCCTCACGCTGCCGTGCGGTGGCCGCGGCAGCGGATGTGGTTCAATCTTCCGCATCCGACAGCGAAAGGCTCGCGCCATGATCGAGTGGCTCCTCAATTTGCTCCAAACCGAGCCCTATAGGATCCTTGCGTTCATCCTCGGCGCGTGCGGGTTCGTCGGCCTCAACGCCGCCTACCTCGTCTGGGTCGAGCGCAAGGGTGCGGCGCACATCCAGCGCCGGCCGGGCCCGATGGAGGCCGGCTTTCAGGGGCTTCTCCAACCGCTGGCCGACGCGGCCAAGCTCATGAGCAAGCAGGTCATCGTGCCGCCCGGCGCCGATGCGGTGCTCTTCCGCCTCGCTCCGGTCCTGGTCATGACCCCGGCGATGATGTGCTTCGCGGTCATCCCGTGGGCCCCGCATCTGACGGCCGCCAGCATCAACGTCGGCCTGCTCATGATCTTCGCCTTCGGCTCGATCAACGTCATGGCGATCATGCTCGGCGGTTGGTCCTCACGAAACAAATACGCGATCATCTCCGCGGCTCGCGTGGTCTCGCAGGACGTCGCCTACGAGATCCCGATGCTCGTGACTGTCATCACCGTGATCATGATGACGGGTTCGATGAACTTGAACGAGATCGTGGAGCAGCAGGTCGGGCACATCGGCATGTGGAATCTCTTCCGCGTGTGGGAGAATCCGCTCATGCCGGTGACGTTCGTCATCTTCTTCGTCTGCATGCTGGCCGAGACCAACCGCGCGCCCTTCGACATGGCGGAGGCCGAGAGCGAACTCGTCGCCGGTGCGTTCACCGAATACGCCGGCATGGGCTTCGGCGTGTTCTTCATGGCGGAGTACGCCAACATCGTGGTCGGCTGCGCCATTGCCACCGTCCTCTTCCTGGGCGGGTGGGGCAGCCCGATCGGTGTGCTCGACGGTACGTGGTACTTCGGTGCGTTCTGGTTTCTGCTGAAGATGTACGCGCTCATCTTCACCGTGGTCTGGATCCGCTGGACGTTTCCGCGCACGCAGTTCTACGGCCTGCTCAATCTCTCGTGGAAGATCCTCATTCCAACCTCGCTCGTCACGCTCCTGCTCTGCGCAGTGCTGCTGAAGCTCTGGGACACAGACAACCGCCGCAAGGAGCCCCTGAGCTTCCCTCCCGCGATCACGCAGTCGGTTCCCGAGGGTAGGGCGGGCTCTTCAAACCCTCCGGGTAATTCTATCGACGTCCGCGGCGCCCACGGAGAGGCCGCCCTGCCTCCCTCCCAACCCGCGGCCGTCCCCGCGACCTAACCCGATCCCCCATGATCAAAGCCGCACAAGACGTTCTCAAAGGGTTCTGGAGCCTTCTCGTCGGGATGAAGGTGACCATGGACCAGTTCCGCAAACCGCTGGTCAACGTGCCGTACCCGCACAAGGTGCTGGAGATTCCGAAGCGCTACCGCGGACACATTGTTTTCATCGACGATCCCGAACTCGAGAAGTCGCGCTGCATCGCCTGCAAGATGTGCGAGAAGGTCTGCCCGAGCGATTGCATCGT
This sequence comes from Verrucomicrobiota bacterium, assembly GCA_023399155.1. Lineage (GTDB taxonomy): Bacteria > Verrucomicrobiota > Verrucomicrobiia > Opitutales > Opitutaceae > JAEWQP01. The sequence goes on from JAEWQP010000022.1 coordinate 636,200, forward strand.
CGTCGACGGCGAGAAGAAGGAGGGCGAGAAGAAGAAATCCGCCACCAACTTCGACCTGGATTTCACCAAGTGCAGCCTCTGCGGACTCTGTATCGAGGTCTGCCCGACAAACGCCCTTGAGCATTCGAAACGCTTCAACCTCGCCTCCACCCAGAAGGATATCTACGGCAAGATCGATTTGATCTCCGACCTCGATGCGCGCAAGCAGGCGCAAAAGCTGCCGAAAGCCTCATGAGCGCCTTCCCCGGCTCCTCGGTCCTCCTCGCCGGTATCTTCCTCCTCTTCGTCGCGACCACGGTCGCAGGTGCCGTGCTCGCGGTCAGCACGCCGCGGATCATCCGCAGCGTCATCGGGCTCGCCACGAGCAGCATCGGGCTGGCCGGGCTCTACTATTTCCTGAACAGCCCGTTCCTCGCGCTGATGGAGATCCTGATCTACGTCGGCGCGGTCTGCGTCACGATCATCTTTGCCATCATGCTGGCGGAGCCGGACGAGCCCGCGGCGGAGGGGCGTCGCGGCCGAACGGTGCTCTGGAGCGGGACGACGCTCGTGATCAGCGCGATCATCTTCTGGGGCGTCGCCCGCCTGGGCCTGACCGGCAACTGGACCACGCTCGCGGTTCGCAACACCGATGGACGCATCGAGCGCATCGGCGTGGAGTTGCTCACCACCTACAGCCTCGCGTTTGAACTCATCTCCGTCGTCCTGCTCGTCGCGATCCTCGGCGCGCTCGCGATTGCCCGTGTCGGGAGGCACCTCGAGGAATGAGGACGGAGATTGAACCACAGAGGGCACAGGGAGCACAGAGGCCTGATTCTCGGATCTCCAGAGGCTTCTCCTCCGCCTTTCTCTCTGTGTCCAATGTGCCCTCTGTGGTTCAAATCATGACGCTCGAACTGCGAAGCGGCTCACGATGAACATCGCCGATCTTTACGAAAAACCTGCCGTGTATCTCACGGTTGCCGCGTTGCTCCTGGCGATCGGCGTCTTCGGCCTGGTGCGCCGGCGCACCCTGGTCGGCATGCTCATTTCCGGAGAACTCATCTTCGCCGCCGCCGCGCTGAATTTCATGACCGTGGGCCATTTCTATGCCGACGCGGCCGTCGGGCAGATTTTCGTCCTGTTCATCATGGGCCTCGCCGCCGCCGAGGTGGCGATCGCCCTGAGCATCGTCATCGCCGTCTATCGGAACTACCACTCGATCAAGACGGCCGAGCTCACGGAGTTGAAGGGCTGAGCCATGCGGAGCGAATCGACACCCACGGCCGGGCATGCTGAGGCTGGGAGGAGTCTCCGACTCCGCCGCGATGATCTGGCGACGGGCCCGGCGAGGTCTGTCCCGGGGCCGCGAATCCGGCCGCCAAGTCGCCCCGCGAAGCGAATCCGACTCGGCGTGCCCTGCCTGCGAATCGCCGCCTGATATGGAACCGATTCACGACGTCAGGCTCCTTGCCGCTATTCTCGCTCCGCTTGTCGGCGCCGGGCTGGTCATGGCGACGGGCCGGAAACCCAACGTGCGCGAGGCCTGCTCGTTGCTCGCCGCGCTCACGCTCTTTGGCGTCATCGCCTCGCTCGTTCCCGACATCAGGGCCGGGCGGATGCTCACCTACACGCTCTTCGAGCTGCTGCCGGGCCTGAGCTTCACGCTGCGCGCCGACGCGCTTTCGATGGTCTTCGCGCTCGCCGCCTCGTTCCTGTGGATCGTGGCGGTCTTCTACTCGGCCGGCTACATGCGAGGCCTGCAGGAGCACGAGCAGACCCGCTTCAACACCTGCTTCGCCCTCGCGCTCTTCGGCGCCGTCGGGTGCGCCTTCTCTGACAACCTCCTCACGCTCTACCTGTTCTACGAGATCGTCAGTGTTGGCACGTATCCACTCGTCGCACACCACCAGGACGAGGAGAGCTACGAGGGCGCGAAGAAGTACATGGTCTACCTCACCACCACCGCCAAGGGACTGATCTTCCCGGCGATGGTGCTGATCTACGTGCTCTCCGGCACGCTCGACTTCGCGACGAACATCGAGACGGGCATCCTGCCCGCGGGCGTGCACAACGGGGTGGTCACCGGGCTCTACATCGCCTGCCTCCTCGGCTTCGCCAAGAACGGCATCATGCCGCTGCACTCCTGGCTGCCGAGCGCGATGGTGGCGCCCACGCCGGTGTCCGCGCTGCTCCATGCCGTGGCCGTCGTGAAGGTCGGCGTGTTCTCCACCGTGCGGGTGATGCTGTATGTGTTCGGCACCGACACGATGCATGAGCTCAACCTCGGCATGCCGACCGCCTGGTTCGTCTCGATCACGATCCTCGTCGGTTCGATCATCGCGTTGAGCAAGGACAACCTGAAGGCGCGGCTGGCCTATTCCACCGTGAGCCAGCTCTCCTACATCGTGCTCGGCGTGGCGCTGCTCACGAAACCAGCCATCCAGGGCGGCCTGCTCCACATCGCCAACCACGCCTTTTCCAAGATCACGCTCTTCTTCTGCGCCGGCGCGATCTACGTCGCCACGCACAAGAAGAACATCTCCGAGATGAGCGGCCTCGGCCGCACGATGCCCTGGACATTCGGGGCATTCGCCATCGCCGCGCTGAGCATGATCGGCGCGCCGCCGGTCGCCGGCTTTGTGTCGAAGTGGTACCTGTTGCTCGGTGCCCTCGATGCCCAGTCCATCGGGATCATCGTGGTGCTGCTCTCGAGCACGCTGCTCAACGCCGCGTATTTCGTGCCGATCGTCTACCGCGGGTTCTTCGGCAAGCCGGCGATGGCAGATACGCATGTTGCGCCGGCGCACGGTCTTGGTGATCACGCTCATGGCGGCTCGCACGCGCATGCACACCACTCCGGCGAGGCACCGCTCGCCATGGTCATTCCGCTCTGCGTCACGGCCGTGATCTCCGTCGTGATCGGCATCTATCCCAACTTCTTCCTGCAGTTCGTGCAGGCCGTTGTGAAATGAAGACTGAGATTCCAATCCAGTCGCAGAGTGCACAGAGGAGGCACAGAGATCACGGAGTGCGCTCCGCATGCGGGTGTATCTGCGGTGCGGCATGCCAATCGATCCCAGGCCTTGGTCTTCCCCCTGTGAAACTCCGCTGGAATCTCTGTGACCTCTGTGTCCACCGGTTCGAAGGCTAACGTGACATGAAGCTCGTCGCTCTCATCGAATTTCTGCGTGCGCGGCTCAAGGCCGTGATCTGGTGCTGCTGGGGTCTGCTCGGCCTGCTCGTGGTGATCGACATCTTCGTCGACAAGCACCACGCGCACACCCGCGCGGAGCACATTCCCGGCTTCTGGGCTGTTTTCGGATTCATCGCCTGCACGCTCATCATCTTTCTCTCCAAGTGGTATGGGAAAACCGGCATCATGACCCGGGAGGACTACTACGATGAGTAGCCTGTGGATCCATCCTGCGGCCATCCTGCTGCTCGGCGCCGCGCTCCTGCCGCTCATCCCGGAGAGGATCCGCAAGGGCTGGCTGCTGCTCATCCCGGCACTCGTCTTCGGCCGCGTGCTCACGCTCGACCATGGCCTGTTCGGGCAGGTGCAGTTCGCCGACTGGACGCTCACCTTCGGGCGCGTCGACAGGCTGTCTCAGGTTTTCGGCTACATCATGGCGCTGATGGCGATCATCGGCACGCTTTACGGCCTGCACGTGCGACGGACGGCGGAACACGTCGCGGCGTGGATCTATGTCGCCGGCTCGATCGGCGCCATCTACGCCGGGGACCTGATCACGCTCTTCCTCTTCTGGGAGGTGATGGCGTTTTCGTCGGTCTTCCTCATCTGGTTCCGCGGACGCAAGGAGTCGTTGCGCGCCGGATACCGCTACCTGCTCGTGCACACCGCGGGCGGGCTCTCGCTCCTCGCGGGCATCGTCCTGCACTACGGCGCGACAAGGAGCTTCGAGTTCAACGCCTTCAACGTCGACCAGCCGACCGCCGCGACGTGGTTCGTGATGATCGGCTTCATCCTCAACGCCGCCGTGCCGCCGCTGCACGCATGGCTGCCCGATGCCTACGGCGAGGGCACGTTCAATGGCTCGGTGTTCCTCTGCGCCTTCACGACCAAGACTGCGGTCTACGCACTCTGCCGCGGCCTGCCCGGCCTCGACATCCTCGTGCCGCTCGGCGTGATCATGGCGCTCTACGGCGTCGTTTATGCCGTGCTGGAGAACGACAGCCGCCGCCTGCTCGCCTACCACATCATCTCCCAGGTGGGTTACATGGTGGCGGGCGTCGGGCTGGGCGACCAGGGCACGGCACTCGGCCAGCTCGCGATCAACGGCGCGTGCGCGCACGCCTTCGCCCACATCCTCTACAAGGGCCTGCTTTTCATGGGCTGTGGCGCGGTGCTGCACCAGACGGGCGAATCCAAGTTCACCAACCTGGGCGGGCTCTACCAGAAGATGCCGTGGACGTTCCTGTTCACGCTGATCGGCGGCCTCTCCATCTCGGCCTTCCCGCTCTTCTCGGGTTTTGTAAGCAAGTCGATGATCGTCGCGGCCGGCTTTGAGAGCCACAAGCTCTGGGTCGGCTTCCTGCTCATGCTCGCCTCGGCCGGAACGTTCCTCCACACCGGCCTGAAGGTCCCGTACTTCATCTGGTTCGGTAAGAACAACTGCTCGAAGCAGACCTGGGAGCGCGCGAAGGACCCGGTCTGGAACATGAACGCCGCCATGGCGGTGACCGCGGTGCTCTGCATCTTCATCGGCTGCTACACGCCGTATCTGTATGCGATGCTACCCTACCAGGATGCGGCGGCGGCCTATCATCCCTACACGGCCTACCACATCTCAGAGACGATGCAGGTGCTGTGCTTCACGGCGCTCGGATTCTTCCTCTTCCTGAAGAAGCTCACGCCCGAGGCGAAAATCAGCCTCGATATGGACCTGCTTTATCGCAAGGGCGGCCAGGGCGTGCTCTGGCTCGCACGCCATCCGATCCAGTGGGTGGATACCGCGGTGGGCGAGATCTACCGCGCCGGCGGTCTCATCCCCCTCATGCTCGGCTCAAAGTTGGTCGGGATCTTCGACAACAAGGTCGTCGACGGGCTTGTCGACGGCGTGGGCACCGCGGTTGGTTCCGTCGGCGGCCGCCTGCGCCGGCTCCAGCGCGGTTCCGTGCAGGAGAATCTCACCCTCGCATTTGCGGTCGCTGCCGTCGCCGTCGTGGCGCTGCTCGCCTTCATCACCTGAGACACACGAGATGACTTCTCCCTCATCCTTCGCTGCCCGAGGTAAGGACGCCTCTCCGAGGCGTCCGCGTTGGTCTCGCGCAAGGACGAACGTCTCTCGCGGCGGTTTCGCAGAAACCGCCCTACCTGTTCACCGATGACTCCTCTCATCCCATCCGGGGGCTGCCCCGTCCTGAGTCTCGTGATCTTCGCGCCGCTCGTCGCGGCTGCGGTCGCGGCGTTCATCCCGAATGAACGCCTGCTGCGCTGGTGGTCGCTCCTCGCGACGCTGGCGGTCGCGGCTGGTTCGGTGGCGCTCTACACCGGCTTCGACCGGACCACGGCCGCCTTTCAGTTCGTGGAGTTCGCGCCGTGGATTGCGAAGTTCCGGATCAACTACGCGCTGGGCATCGACGGTATCAGCCTGCTCCTGATCCTGCTCACGACGCTGATCATGCCGCTGTGCGTGCTTGCCTCGTGGAAGTACATCACGAAGCGGGTGAAGGAGTTCATGATCTGCCTGCTCGTGATGGAGTCGGCGATGATCGGCGTGTTCAGCGCCCTGGACTTCGTCCTCTTTTTCGTCTTCTGGGAGGCGATGCTCATCCCGATGTCGCTGATGATCGGCGTGTGGGGTGGGCCACGAAAGATCTACGCCGCGGTGAAGTTCTTCATCTACACCATGGCGGGCTCGGTCTTCCTGCTCGTCGCCCTGGTGGCACTCTACCTCTGGGATCCGGTCAACCCGACCTTCAGCATCCCGGAGCTGATGGGTCGGCCCTACGGCCACCAGTTCCAGCTCTGGATCTTCGCCGCCTTCTTCATCTCGTTTGCGATCAAGGTCCCGATGTTTCCGTTCCATACGTGGTTGCCCGCGGCCCACGTCGAGGCGCCCACGGCAGGATCGGTCATCCTCGCCAGCGTGCTGCTGAAGATGGGCACCTACGGTTTCGTCCGTTTCTGCCTGCCGATCACGCCGCTTGCCGCGCACCACTACGCTCCGGCGATCATGTGGCTGTCGGTCATCGCGATCATCTACGGCGGATTCGCCGCGCTCGCCCAAACCGACCTGAAGAAGCTCGTGGCCTACTCCTCGGTCAGTCACATGGGCTTCGCCACGCTCGGGATTTTCTCCCTCAATGTCGCAGGCCTGCAGGGCGGCACGCTGGTGATGATCAACCATGGCGTGACGACGGGCGCACTTTTCATCTGCGTCGGCATCATCTACGAGCGCCTGCACACGCGTGACCTCGGGGAGTCCGCCGGCCTGGGCAAGTTCATGCCCGTGCTCGCCGCGATGCTCGGGCTCTTCTGCCTCTCCTCGATGGCCTTCCCGGGCACGAACAGCTTCATCGGTGAATTTCTTGTCCTGAGCGGCGGCTTCTCGGTCTCGAAGCTGATGATGCTCGTGACCGTGCCAGGCATCGTGGCCGCGGCTGCCTACAACTTGCGCATGCTGCAGAAGTTCGCCTACGGCGGCACGAAGAACCCCGATCATTCGGCCGTGCCCGACCTGTCGGCGCGCGAGATCGTCGCGCTCGCACCACTGGTCGTATTCGTCCTGTGGATCGGCCTGCAGCCCGGTCCGTTCGTCGACGTGATGGAGGCCAGCGTCAACAACCTCGTCCAGCAGACCCAGGCCGCGATCGCCCAGGCCGCCGCCGTGGCCGCACAGTAGACCGGAACTGAAGATGAACCACAGAGGACACCGAGGGCACAGAGCGATGCATGAGGTAGGGCGAGGCCTCGGGCCGAGCCGCAGTCTCGCGTCCCTTGTTGTCTCGGCTCGGCCGGAGGCCTCGCCCTACCTGCTCCTGTGTTCCTTTGTGCCCTCTGTGGCCTCTGTGGTTCAACCCGAGTTTCGTCCGTAACGCGTCGTCACCATGACCGCATCCGCTTTCATTCTGGCTTTCCTTCCCGAGCTCGTGCTCTGCGCCGGTGCGCTGGTGTTGTTCTTCATCACGCTCGGCCGACAGCGTGATCGGCTCGCGCGCAATGCCTCGATCATCACCGCCCTCGCGGTGACCGCGGCCGCGATCGTCTCGCTTCACCAGACCACGACGCTGTTCAGCGAGGCGTATCGCATCGATCTGTTCTCGCAGTGGCTGAAGCTGTTCTTCGGCGTCGGTTACCTGTGCGTGCTCCTGCTCAGCGGGACGCTCGAGGACATCCGCCGCGACGTGAGGCCCGAGTACTTCCTGCTCCTGTCGCTCACCATCCTGGGGCTGCTCCTGGTCGTGAGCAGCGTGGAACTGATCGCGCTGATCCTCGCGCTCGAACTCTCCTCGTACCCGCTCTTTCTGCTCGTTGCGATGCGTCGCGAGCGCGCCGGCCAGAAGACGCAGATGGAGTCGGCGATGAAGTACATGATGTTTGGCGTGGCTGCCAACGGCGTGATGCTTTTCGGGCTCAGCTACCTTTTCGGACTCACAGGCACGACGATGCTGCCGGACATGATCGCGCGCCTCGGGCCGCTCATGACCGAGGTCAATCCCCTGGCGATCACCGGCCTCGCCCTCGCGCTCGCCGGGCTCTACTACAAGCTGGCCGTATTCCCCTTCCACTTCTGGACGCCTGACGTCTACCAGGGCGCCTCGAATGTCACGGCCGGTCTGGTGGCTTCGCTGCCCAAGGTCGCCGGTGTCGCCGTCCTCGTGCGCATGGTCGCCGCGGCGACGGAGACGAACACCGCCATCGCCATGATCCTGGCCGTGCTCGCGGGTGCCTCGATGCTGTATGGCAACCTGGCGGCGCTCCGGCAGACGGATGTGAAGCGCCTGCTCGGTTTTTCCGCCGTGGCGCACGCCGGGTACTCGCTGATGGGGTTCGTCGCCCTCGATGCGCAGGGCTTCGCGGCTGCCCTGTATTATATCTGCGGTTACGTATTCATGGTGCTGGCCTGCTTCGTCGTCATTGCCCGCGCCTCGCGCGACGGGAGCAACCTTGCCATCGACGAGCTCGCGGGGCTGCACAAGCGTTCGCCGCTGCTCGCGCTCACGCTCATCGTCGGCGTCTTCGCGCTTGCCGGCATCCCCCCGTTCGTCGGCTTCATGGGCAAGCTGACGCTCCTGACGGCGGCGCTGAACAAGGGGTTCCTTGTTCTTGTGGTCTTCGCCGTCGTGAACACCGCGATCGCGATCTATTACTACCTGCGCATCGTGAAGGAGGCGTTCTTCCGCGACCCGGTGGAAGCCTCGCCCCTCGCGCTGGACTGGCCGACGCGTGCGCTGTGCGTGATCCTGATCGCGGCCATCGTCGCGCTGGGCGTGAAGCCGTCGCTGATGATCGACACCATCGCGGAGTCGCTCGCCTGGCTGCAGCCGGTCACGGCCGCTGCGGCGCCATGAGGCGGAACCGGGTTGAACCGCAGAGGACACGGAGGCCACAGAGGAGAGTCCTCGGGGCTGTGGTTGCGCAGGGGATCGCCGAGGGAGCGAGATGAGGTTTCGGCGAGGGCCGTCGCGCGACGGTAAACCTTGCCGCGGTCCTTGATGCTTTGCGGCGAACCGGAACCGCGTAGGGCGAGGCCTCCGGCCGAGCCGCAACGTCTCGAGGACGATCCGCTTGCCGCGCCGCGGCTTTTCTAGAACTGCCGTATTTTGGCGGCTGCCGCGCCTTTCGGCTCGGCCGGAGGCCTCGCCCTACCTGCCATCCTGCCCGTCTCTGTGATCTCTGTGGCCTGGCGCTGCCGTGCGGTAACGGCGGCAGCGGAGGTGGTTCAAGCGCCCGCCCGGCTCACGCCAAGCGCGCGCCCAGCCGCTGGTGTGCCTCGCGCAAGACGGCCTCGGTCTCGGTCCAGCTGATGCAACCGTCGGTGATCGACACCCCGTGGCGCAGTTTCTCGCGCGGAACAGGGAAGGGCTGACTTCCCGGCTCGAGGTTGCTCTCGATCATGGCGCCGATGATCGACGCGCGGCCGGCCGCGAGCTGATCCACCACATCGAGGAAAACCTCGGGCTGGCGCTGCGGTTTCTTCGCGCTGTTATCGTGGCTGCAGTCAACGAGGATCGCCGGCGGCAGTTTGGCCTCGCGCAGCGTCTTTTCCACCGCCTCGACATGCGCCGAGGCGTAGTTCGGTCCCTCGCGACCCCCGCGCAGGACGACGTGGCAGTTGGCATTCCCGCGGGTGGTCACGGCCGAGGCGCGTCCCTCGACGCTCACGCCGAGAAACGTCTGCGGCTGGCTGGCGGCGCGGATCGCGTTGATCGCGGTCGTGATCGAGCCGTCGGTGCTGTTCTTGAAGCCCAGGGGCATGGAGAGACCCGAGGCCATCTGGCGGTGCGTCTGGGATTCAGTCGTGCGCGCGCCGATCGCGGACCAGCAGATCAGGTCGGCGATGTACTGGGGCGTGATCGGGTCGAGGAGTTCCGTCGCGGTGGGCAGGCCGAGGTCGACGATGTCGCGCAGGAACGAGCGCGCGAGGTGCAGCCCGGCTGGAATGTCGGCCGAGCCGTCGAGATGGGGATCCATGATCAGGCCCTTCCATCCGACCGTCGTGCGCGGTTTCTCAAAATAGACGCGCATGACCAGGAGCAGACGGTCTTTCAGATCACGGGCCAGTGTGGCGAGTTTCTCGGCGTACTCGCGACCTGCCTCGACATCATGAATGGAGCAGGGGCCGACCACCACGAGCAGGCGCTTGTCGTCACCAAAGATGATGTCGTGGATCTCGCGACGACTGCGGACGATGAAATCCGACTGCGCCGCGGTGCGCGGGACGATCTTCAACAACTCGGCCGGCGAAGGCAGGACCCGATTGCTGACGACATTGATGTCTGCGGTCTGGTGCACGTGAGAATGGGGGAGGGAAAAGAGGTCACTCTCCCGCGCGGGGCGCCGGCGTGTCGAGGGGGAAAATTGCCGTCAGCCGTTCCGCCCTCACCGCCCCCTCCATTCGTTCGCGTTCTCGTAATCGTTCTCGTTCTCCACCGCCGCGTCGGCCGGCCTGTGGTCCTCGCGAGCGGAAAACCGAAAGGAACAGAATGGAGCAAGAGAATGGGACCGACAACTAGGACGAGAACGAGCGTGCGGCGGGCAGGCCGTTCTGGACCGCTTCGCGTATGGCCAAAAAGAAGGCGGGCCGCCTACCCCTAAGCGGCCCGCCATTGCTTTCTTAGTTACCCCAAAAACCCCCGCTAAGCGGGGGAAGTGGAAAATTTCTAACACGTGTATGTTGGTTTGCGGGGCCCCGGTCAACACGAAATTTCGGGATTTTTGGGCTTGGCCCGGCTCTCGGCAAAAGCTCCTAATGGCCAGCGAGATGGATGACACGATTTGCCACTGGATGCGCCCCGCAGCGCGTCTGCGCGTTCATGGCGAGGATGCGGCGGCCTTCCTGCAGGGGCAGTTTTCGAACGATTTGTGCCGACGCGATGAGCATCCGGCCACCTATGGCTTGTGGCTCAATCACAAGGGCCGCGTGTTGGCAGACAGCCACGTCCTGCAGCGGGGGCCATCGCTGTTTGAGATCGTCAGTCTCACCTCGCCCGCCGCGCTGATCCGCGAGCGGCTCGAGGCCTACATCGTCGCCGACGACGTGGTGGTGGAGGATCGCACGGAAGGCTTTGCCGCCGTGGTGCTGGCGGGGCCGGGAGCGACGACGTTAGTCCACAAGCTCGGCGCCGAGGGCGCGGGGGCGCACCGGTTCGTTGACCTCGGCGATGCTGTCGTCCTCCCCGCGCGGGGCGGGAGCCACACGCTCGTGTGTTCGTCGTCCGAGACAACGCGCTGGGGCGGGGCCCTGCGAGATGCAGGCGTGCGTGAGGTCGGCTCCTCCGAACTGGCGTGGCACCGCGTGGCTGCGGGCGTGCCCAGTGTGCCGGATGAACTCGGCCCCGAGGATCTGCCGATGGAGGGCGGACTCGAGCACGACGCGATTTCCTTCACCAAGGGCTGCTACCTGGGTCAGGAGGTGATGGCGCGCCTCCACAACCTGGGCCAGGTGCGCCGCCAGCTCTTCGTGGTGCGCCTCGACCCGACAGGAGTGCTGGCGCCGAAGGGCGCGGCCCTGCACGTCGGCGGTCAGAAAGTCGGCGAACTCCGTGTCGCCTGCCCGTCACCGCGTCCCGGTGTCTATCCGGCGCTCGGACTGGCGATGCTTCAGGTGCAGGCGACCCGCCCGGGAATGGCGCTCGCCCTCGAGCCGCATGGCGTCGCTCAGGTGATCGTCGAGCGTCTCGCGGAGGGTTCGACGGCGTGAACGTTGTGGGACCCGACGACGAACGCGCGCTGGCGATGCTGCAGCAGGCCTTCGCCAATCTTGGCGCCGCTCCTGAGGCCGCGTCCATCATGGCGGCTCAGCTGCTCAAGCGCGCGCGACAACTCGCGGCGGAACGTGGTGCCAGCGAAGCCGAGGTCTTGGCAGAATTGCTGAACAAAGTGATCTCGGGCCGCCGCGGCGACTACACCGGCGACACGGATCGGCCGCCGTCCGCGTGAGTGTGCGGGCGGCCTTGCGCCCGGCGGATTTGCGGCTTCCCTTGGCTGCAGCGTGAACCAAGCTCATGAATCCCATGGACTTGAACTCAAAGGCGGTGGAGCTGTTTCGCAGCGCATTCGGCGATGAGCCGGCGGTCCTGGCGCGCGCGCCGGGTCGGATTGAGTTCATTGGCAATCACACCGACTACAACGCCGGGACGGTCCTTGGGGCCGCGATCGACCGCGGCATCGTCGTGGCGGCGCGGTTGCGCCGGGACGGCGTGTTTTCGTTTGTGAGCGACAACGGTGCCACCCCCACAGCCGTTCAGGGGCGTCCGCTCGTGCGCCAGGAAGGCGAGGGCGCGTGGGTGAATTATCCTCTCGGGGTGATCGTCGCGCTCGAGGCCCGTGGCATGGCGGCGCTGCCCGGCCTTGAGATGGCGGTCGTCTCGGATCTTCCGCCTGGAGCCGGGCTCAGCAGCAGCGCCGCCTTCGAGCTGTCGACCGCGCTCGCGCTCTGCGAACTCCAGGGATTCGTCCTTTCGCGCGAGGAAATCGTGAAGGCCGGGCGCGAAGCGGAGAACGAGTTCGTCGGCGTGCCCTGCGGGATTCTCGACCAGGGCGTCTCGGGCTTCGGCCGGCGGGACTGCCTGGTGCACATCGACTGCCGTGGCCCCGTCTTTTCCCTCGTGCCCATTCCGGCCGGGGTGCGTTTTTGGATTTTCAATACACACAAGAAACACGCCCTGGTCGACTCGCTCTACGCGACGCGGCACAAGGAGTGCATGGAGGCCGCGCGGCTGCTGCGTGCGGCAAAACCGGCGGCCCGCTGGCTGGCCGATTTCACGCCGGCGGAGTTCAACGCGGCCGCGGATTCGCTGCCGCCCGAGGCCGCGAAGCGCGCGCGTCACGTGATCGAGGAGATCGCACGTGTGGAAAACATGGGTACGGTGTTGAGGGCCGGGCAGCTCGCCGAGGCCGGGCGGTTGCTGTTCGCCTCACACGAGAGTTCCCGCACGCTTTTTGAGAACAGCACCCCGGAGCTCGATTTCCTTGTCGATACGTTGAAGGACGTCCCGGGTGTCTACGGCGCGCGCCTCACCGGTGGCGGTTTCGGCGGCGCCGTGATGGCGATGACGGATGAGGTATTCGACCAGGCGGCGGCCGATCGCGTGGGCGCGGCCTATGCGGCCCGATTCGAGGACCAGCCGGACGTGCTCACGTGCGCCACGGCGGACGGTGCGGCGGTGATCCGGGATTAGGTGCGCCTTGATGGTTTGCCCGACCGGGCACTCCGCTCGGGCCGTTCGGCCCCCGGTGCGAACGGCACCGGGAAGCACGTTCGATCGGGGGGGCCCCTCGGGCGGCGCGCCCGGCGTCGACGACGAAAGGCGGACCTTCAGCTCACGGCACACCAGGCGATCCGAGACATGATTCGGGTAGGGCGAGCCCTCTGGGCGAGCCACAGATCACCGAGGGCTCCCGGCCTGTCTCGAGCCCGGCCAGCCTGCCCGCCGAAGCATTGGCGGAGGTGGGAGGCTTCGCCCGGCCCGAAGACGATTTTCGGATAGCCTCTAGTCGAACGTATAGAGCAGGTCGTGGAAGCCGCTGAAGTACGTGTCGACGAGCGGGTGCAGCCAGAGGAAGTAAAGGAGCGCACCGGCTGCGAGCATTGGACCGAAGGGCGTTTCGCGACCGAAGCCGACGGCCGACTCGGGCTCGCTGGTCTCGCCCTCGGCGGCCGCGGCCCCGGGCGTGGCGTTCTCATCCGCCGGCGTGCCAGCGGTCGCCGTCGCGCCCCGGCCCGAGAGCTTCTCGAAGAGGAGTATCGCGGCGAACGCCATCGTGCCCAGCACCGCGCCCCCGAACACCGCGAAGACGCCGCCCTGCCAGCCCGTGAATGCGCCGATTGCGCCGAGGAACTTCACGTCGCCAAAGCCCATCGCCTCCTTGCGCAGCACCACCTCGGCCAGCTCCGCGATCCAGAGCACCAGGGCCGATCCGACGAAGATCCCGATCACCGCCTCGATCACGCCGCGCATGGCGTCGATGGCCCAGAACCCCGTCACCGCCTGGTCGTGCAGCGACGGCACGAGCGCGGAGAGCACCACGCCGACCACCGCCCCGCCGATGGCGAAGCGGTCGGGGATGATCATGTGGTCGAAGTCGATGAACGTGGCGCAAAGCAGGATGGAAACGAACACCATGCCCACGACAGCCTTGGCCGGCGGGTACTGCATCCAGCAGGCCAGGAAGAGCAGCGCCGTCAGCAGCTCGACCGCGGGGTAGCGGATGCTGAAGGAGCGGCCGCAGCAGCGGGCCCGGCCGCGCAGGAGGATCCAGCTGAGGATCGGGATGTTGTCGTGCCAGGCGATCGGCCGGCCGCAGGCGCAGTGTGATCCGGGCACGACCACGGAGCGCTCCGCGGGTATCCGGTAGATGCATACGTTGAGGAAGCTGCCGATGCACGCCCCCAGGACGAACACCAGCACGGGGAAGAACCAGGGTGCGGTCGCGTTGACCTCGTTGATGAGTTCCATGGTCGGGCGGATATCAGGCGCGGGCCTGGCGGGCGATGGCGTCGCGGCAGGCGCGGAGCATCACATCGGTGGATACCGTCTGTTCCGTCCAGATCTCGAGGGCCCGCGCCCCCTGGTGCACGAGCATCGTAAGGCCGTTGGCGGCACGCAGGCCGCGGTCGATGGCGGCCTGGATCAACGGGGTGATCGGCGGGTTGTAGATCATGTCGAAGACGCACGGACGTCCGGGGATCATCTCCAGATCGATCGGTGGCGGCTGGCCCGGCTTGAGCCCGGACGCGGTGGCGTTGATCACGATCGCGTCGGGCGGAATGTGTGCCGGCGGTTGGGTGAGGGGAAAGGTCTCCAGCGGGATGCCGAGCCGCCGGGCGGTCGGCCCGAGTTGCTCGGCGAGGGCGCGGAGCGCGTCGGGCGAGCGGTTGCCGATCCAGAGGCTCGCGCATTCGCCGTGCAGACAGGCGGTGGCCGCGGCCCGGGAGGCCCCGCCCGCGCCCAGCAGTACCACGGCGGAACCTGCGACCGTGCGATCAAGGCTCTCAATGATCCCCGCGAGCACGCCGTGCCCGTCGGTATTGAAGCCCTCGTAGCGGTCGCCGTCGGGCATCAGGCGCAGCGTGTTCACTGCTTCCGCGTCGGCCGCGGCGGAATCGATGCGGTGCACGAGGTCGACGGCCATGATCTTGTGCGGGATCGTGAGGTTCAGGCCGAGGAAACCCCTGGCCGCGAACAACGGCAGCGCGGTCGCAAGGTCCGCGGGATCGATGTCGAATCGATGGTAGCGCCAGCGCGCGAAGCGGGCGTCGCGAGTCGCGAGATCCGCGAGCGCGGCGTTGTGCATCGCCGGGCTCAGCGAGTGCGCGACAGGATGGCCGAGCACGGCGAGCGATGTGCCTTCGGCGGACCAGTGCTCGAGATCGGCCAGCGTGTGGGTGGTGGCGTTCGGGTCGGTCATCAAACCCGGCCATCTAGGCGGAAGGCCCCGCGTGAGGCGACGCCAATCAGGGCAACATGTTTTGCCGGTAGGTGGCCTCGAACTCGGCGTCGAACAGCGCGAACTGTCGCGCCAGATCCACTTCGCCGGCGCTGCCGAGATGGGCGGCGAGGTTGCGGCAACAGCGTGCGAGCGTCTCGCGGATCGTGCTGGGCGCCACATCGGCGTCGTCGCGCGGCACGTCGAGGCTGGCCAGCCAGGTCAGCATGTCCTCGC
The DNA here is from genome assembly GCA_023399155.1 of Verrucomicrobiota bacterium. Lineage (GTDB taxonomy): Bacteria > Verrucomicrobiota > Verrucomicrobiia > Opitutales > Opitutaceae > JAEWQP01. The sequence continues at coordinate 651,534 of JAEWQP010000022.1, forward strand.
GCGAGCTGACCATGCCATTGCGGAAGGGATCGATGTAGAGCGCGCGGTCTTCCGTGAAGCAGCCGACGACAAAATGTCCGGGGAGGGCGACGGGCTCGAGCGTGAGACCGCAGCGCTCGGCGATGAGCAGGTAGACGATCGAGAGGGTGAGCGGCAGTCCGGTGCGCCGCTCAAGGACGCAGTGGATCAGGCTGTTCTGAGGATCCTCATAGTGCGCGCTGTTGCCCCGGAAGCCCATCTCGTGAAAGAGCACGCGGTTGATCACGCTGCATTTCTGCCACGCGTTGAGGGGTTCCACCATCAACTCGCGACACCGGGCGGCGATCGCGTCGAGCGCGCAGCACACCCGCGAAGGACTGACCTGCGGGTTCGCCACGCGTGCGATGAGGATGGCGCCGGACTCGAGCTCGTAATTGAGCGAGCGGATGAAGTGCAGAAACTCGCCCGTCGGATCGCTCCACCGCAGCTCGCCCAGGTACCACTGGGCATGGCTCGCCGCGATCCGGTTCTGCCCGCGCGCCACCTCGCGCAGCAGCGCCCGCGCGGGTTCGCCCAACGCCTCGAAATGCATCAGCAGCGAGCGCCGTACAGCCGGGCTCGGGTCGTCCAGCAGCGAGCTGAGCGCCTGCAAATGGGAGCGGCTGGGAGCGGATTCCTGCACAGCGGGAAGGGAAGCTCGCTCGTGCTTCGGGGCAACCCGCAAAACCCCGGCACGGGCGGGGATTATCGCGGCTTCAACCGAAGCCTGAACGCTTGCAGTTCGGTTTCTCGCCTTCGGGCGCGTTGGCGGCGGTTTCCGCGGCAACCGTTTGGCTGACTCGACCCAGGTGTCGTCGGTGCGAGCGCCCCGAAGCGTTCTCGCCCGAAGTCACGCACGCGCGCCGAACAGCGCGGTGCCGACGCGCACCTGCGTGCTGCCGGCGAGAATCGCCGCGCGCAGATCGCCACTCATGCCCATCGACAACTCGGGTAGAGGCACGTGAAAACGCTCGGCCAACATATCGCGACACCTCCGCAATGCCTCGAAGGTGCGCGGAGCCGTATCCGGCGACGGGTCGAGCGGCGCGATTGTCATCAGCCCCTCGACGCGCAGGTGCGCACAACGCAGCGCATGCTCGAGCACGGACGGCGCCTCCTCGAGCGTGCAGCCGGATTTTGCCGGATCCCGGCCGGCGTTGACCTGGAGCAACACGGCGAGAGTGCGGTGGGTCTCGGCCGCCGCGCGATCGAGCAGGTCGAGCAGTCGCGGTGAATCAACACTTTGGATGCGGTCGAACACGGCCGCGGCCAGCTTGGCCTTGTTGGATTGCAGGTGCCCGATGAGTTCCCAGCGGAGGCCGGGGGCACTGACCGCCGCTTTTTTGTCGCGCGCTTCCTGGACGCGATTCTCCCCCACCGCCGGAAGCCCCGCCCGGGCCACAAATGCGGCGGCCTCGGGCGGATGATTCTTGGTCACGGGCAGAAGCGACACGGTTTCCGGAGCGCGTCCCGCCTCGCGGCACGCGTCGGCGATCGTGGCCCGCACCTGGGCAAGATTCTCGAGGAACGCTGGGAACGTAAGGGACATTAATCGCGGCCGTTATCTATCTTCGTTGCAATTAGTTTTGATTATGTCAGAACAGTGAGGCGAGCGGCTTATGCAAATCGACAATTTCAAGGTGTTTGCCGACTTGGTGGAGACGAGAAGTTTCTCCAAGGCGGCCAAGCTCAACGCGATCACCCAATCGGCGGTCAGTCAGCAGGCGCGGGCCATGGAGCGCCACTTCAAGACGCTGCTCATCGACCGCAGCCAGAAGCAGTTCCAGCTCACGCGGGAGGGCCAGCGCGTGTATGAGGCGTCGAAGGAGATCCTGCACGATTACGAGAAGCTCCTGAGCGAACTGCAGGAGTTGAAGAAGGTGATCAGCGGCACGATCCGGATATCGACGATCTACTCGATCGGCCTCCATGAGTTGCCGCCCTACATCAAGCGATTCCTCCAGGAGTATCCGGCGGTGAATGTCCGGGTGGAGTACCGCCGGTCCAATCTCGTCTACGAGGACATCCTGCACAACGCCGTGGACTTCGGCCTGGTCGCCTTCCCCAACAAGGTTCGCCAGATCGAAAGCATTCCCTTCCGGGAGGATCAGATGGTGCTCATCTGCCATCCGCAGCACGCCCTCGCGAGCGAGACAGAGATCGAAGTGAAGGCACTCGCGGGACACAAATTCATCGGGTTCGATCCCGATATCCCCACCCGGAAGGCGATCGACTCGATCTTCCGCGACCATCGTTTCGAGGTCGAACCGGTGATGGAATTTGACAACATCGAGACGGTGAAACGCGCAGTCGAGATCGACGCGGGCATTGCGATCGTGCCGAGCGCGACGGTGCAGCAGGAGGTGAAGCAGAAGTCGCTGGCGCTGGTGCCCTTCAAGGGACGCCACTTCACGCGTCCGCTCGCGATCCTGCACCGCAAGGGTCGGGTGCTCACGCCCGCCATGCGCAAGTTCATCGACACGCTGACCACTTCCGAGGCCGTGTTGCCGGTCGTCACCTGATGCGGCGCGGCCGGCATGCCGGCACGCGAACGGGTTGACCTTGTCAGCGGGCTGGCGTTGATGGCTGGGCACCACGACGGAGATCGAACGATCCCGGCAATTCCATGAGTCTGCTGATCAGCATCGCCTACCTCACCGCTCTCACCGGTTTCGTCATCTTTGGGCTTCACCGGCTCGTCCTCCTGGGGCGGTTTGCGTGGCACCGGCGCGGGCAGCGCGCATTGGCCCGCGCCAGCTTTGACAAGGGCGTTCCGCGCGTCTGCGTGCAGTGTCCGGTCTTCAATGAGCCGCTGGTCGTGGAGGAGCTGCTGCACTCGGTCACCGCCGTGCGCTGGCCGCGCGAACGTCTTGAGATCCAGATCCTCGACGACTCCACCGACGAGACGACGGAGATCATCGCGAGCTGGTTGCGCAGGCATCCCGCTCAGGCGGCCCTGTGCCGGCATGTCCGCCGGAAGGACCGCCGTGGATACAAGGCCGGTGCGCTGGCCGCCGGCATCGCCCGCTCGGGGGCGGAATACTTCGCGGTGCTCGATGCCGACTTTCGTCCGAAACCGGACTTCCTCGAGCATCTGATGCCGCTCTTTGCCACGGCCGATGTCGCCGCCGTCCAGGCGCGCTGGGATTTCACCAACCGCAATCGCAGCCTGTTGACGCGCATCCAGGGGGTCTTCCTGGACGCCCATTTCCTGGTCGAACAAAACGCCCGCCATGCGGCCGGGCTTTTCTTCAACTTCAACGGCACGGCGGGGATCTGGCGGCGTGCCGCCATCGATCACGCGGGCGGATGGCACGCCGATACGGTCACCGAGGACCTCGACCTGTGCTACCGCGCGCAGATGAAGGGCTGGCGCATGGTCTACGATGTTGGCTATACCGTGCCGTCCGAACTGCCGGAAAGCATCGCGGCCTTCAAGTCGCAGCAGCGCCGCTGGACCCGCGGCGGCATCCAGGTCTTCCGCAAGCACTTCGGCACGGTGCTGCGCGGGCCGTTCCCGCTCCGCATCAAGATCGAGGCGGCATTCCACCTCGGCGTCGGATTCATCCACGTCTTCCTCGTGCTCTTCGCGCTGAGCGTCGTGCCCGCGCTGCTCTTGGTCGGCACGATGCCGACCGGCCCGATGGCGGTCCTGCATCCGCTGCTTCTCATCGCGGGCACCGGCGCGACGGTCGGTCTGTACCTGGCCAGTCAATACCTTCGTGAGCGCGATTTCGTGCACGCGTTCCTTGTCATCCTCGCTGCGCCCGTACTGATGGCCTTCGGCCTGGCGATGTGCGTGACCTGCTTTTTCGCCGTGATCGAGGGCCTGTTCGCGGACGGGGGCGAGTTCGTGCGCACACCGAAGGGTGGCAGCCGGCTGAGAACCCACCGCGTGCTGCGCGGATCGATCGCGCGGGCGGGCCTGTCGCTCGTCACTGCGCTCGAGTTGACGCTGGGCGGCGTCCTGGCGGCGGCGGCGATTCACTTCTTCGGAGAGGACGACGCCGGATGGGTGACCTTCAACCTCGCCCTGCAGAGCGCCGGCTTCGGGGCGCTCGGCCTCAGCTCGCTCTACGATTTCGGCTGGCGCGCCTTTGTCGGCGGTTTCTCGTCGCTTCGCTCCGACGGCGTCGGTGGTTGAAGCCGCGGCGTGGCCCCCGGAACCGCGGACGAATCCGGCGTCGTGAGGCGTCGCCGATGGGCCGGTCTGTGGTGAGGCGAGCCCCGCGAAATTGCGTAGCTCACCGAGTGGGAGCCGAAAACGGGATGGGGCCGGCGGTAACCCCTAACGCCGGCCCCATGTCTTTCTCGTTCTGTTTGACAGAACATCCATGTTTACCCCGAGACCCCGCTCGCGCGGAGTCCTTGGGTGGCTTTGAGCAGAGGTTGTGCCAGCGGTCGGCCGAGAGCCGAAAGCCGGTGCGAAGGCGTGCCGCGTGAGCGATTTCGAGCACGCGGCTGGCATCGCACGGCGGTTTATCGAGGAGGAGGTCAACCTGTCGCTTCGCTCGGTAACCCCCTACTTGGAGAGCATCTCCCACACGCTTCCCGGTTTCCGGGTAGCTTCTGGCGTATCTTCGCCGATTCCTCGAAACGATGCTGAGCCCGGTTCAGGCGCCCAGGCGCGCGCGAAACGTGGGCCACGCTGCCTTGAGCGACGGGAATGCCAGTTCGTCCAAATGCACATCGTCGCAGCGCCGCGCGACCAGCCCTGCGACTTCGTCGAGCGCGCGCGCGGCGTCGAACGTGTCGACGCGGACCATGAAATAGAGGTCGAGCGTCGGATACACGATCCCGCCGAAGGGATAGACGTTGGGCTGGCTGCAGAGAAACTCGCAGGCCTGCACCTCCAGGCCGATCTCCTCGCGCACTTCGCGGCGGAGCCCATCCTCGGCGGATTCGCCCGTGTCGATGAAGCCTCCAGGAAGCCCGAGCTTGCCCGCCGCCGGGTCCTTGGCGCGCCGGATGAAAAGCACCCGGTCTGTCCGGTCGATCACGAACGCCCCGACCGCGGCGCAGGGATTGTAGTAGAGGTGAAGGCCGCAGGAGTCGCAGACGACCAGCTGCGGGCCGCGCGACGTCATGGGCTCGGCGGCACAGCGCGGACAATAGCGGTAGATGCGGATGCGATCGACGTCGGGCACGAAGAGCAGGCTGCGCCGCCAGCTTCGCGAGGCCACCGCAAAAAAGGACGTGCGCCCGCGAGTGGCGCCAGGAGAAGAGCGCTCAGAGGAACCCGTCGCCCAACGAGAGGGTGCGAGCCGCGTTCGTTTCGCCGTTGCCGGGGGGGCGGCGCCACCTAGCGTGGCCGCCATGGAAGGCCCCAACGACGCCGAGACCCGGCTCGAGGAACTGAAGCAGCGCGTGCTCGCATTCGCGCGCGAGCGGGAGTGGGGACAGTTCCACAGTCCCAAGAACCTGTCGATGGCGCTCGCCGCCGAGGCCGCCGAGCTGATGGAAAACTTCCTCTGGGCGACGCCGGACGAATCGCGTCACCTCATCGCCGATCCGCGCAAGCGCGAGGCGATCGAGCAGGAACTCGCAGACGTGATCATCTACGCGCTTCAGTTTGCGAACCAGACCGGCATCGACGTCGCCGCCTGCATCGCGACCAAGATGCAGATCAACGCCCGGAAGTACCCGGTGGAGAAAGCGCGCGGCCGCTCCGACAAGTACACCGAGCTGTGAACAACGCCTTCTACCGCCCGTTCGACCTTGAGCCGCTTCCCGGCGGCCGGCCCGCCGACTACCGCACGCCGTTCCAGGTCGACCGCGACCGGATCATCCACTCCGCCGCCTTCCGCAAGCTGCAGTCGAAGACCCAGGTCTTCCTTTCCGGCGAGTACGATTTCTACCGCACGCGGCTCACGCATTCGATCGAGGTGGCGCAGATCGGCCGCTCGATCTGCCACTACCTCCAGGCACAGGCGGGCGGACCGCTCCGCGACGACTTTTTCATCGATGCCGACCTGGTCGAGGCCGTGTGCCTCGCGCATGACCTCGGGCATCCACCTTTTGGACACGCGGGTGAGCGCAAGCTCCACGAGTTGATGGCCAACCACGGCGGATTCGAGGGCAACGCCCAGACGCTCCGCCTCATCACCAGCATCATCTACATGGGCGAAGAGCGCGGGACGCGCGGGATGTCACCGACGCGCGCGTTCGTCGACGGCGTCCTCAAGTACAAGGCGCTGTTCAGCGAGGTTCCCGGCGCCACGAATCACTTCATCTACGACGACCAGCGCACGTTCCGCGAGTTCGTGTTCGAAGGCCCCGGCCTCCCCGGCGGCCTGGCGGCGGGCGAACCGCTCAATGACTTCAAGAGCATCGAGTGCCAGATCATGGACTGGGCCGACGACACCGCCTACTCGCTCAACGACATCCTCGACGGCGTGCGCGCGGGCTTTCTCACCTTCGAGAAGATCGAGAAGTGGGCGGAACGCGCCGGCGTGGGCACCGACGCGCAACCGTGGATCCAGGATCTCGAGGATGCGATCAAGCGCGACAAGCTGGAGCCGGTGTTCAGCTCGAAGATCGGCGCGTGCATCCGCGCCTGCCGCCTCGAGCCGTGGAGCAACCCGATGGCGTCACGGACGAATCGATACGCGTTTCGCCTGGAGGTGGACGATGCCGTCCTGCGCGAGGTGGCGTTCTACAAGCGCATGGCCTACGACATCATCTTCACCTCGCCCCAGCTCTACCAGATGGAGCACAAGGGCCGCGCCATCCTCGAGCAGCTCTTCGAGGCGTTCCTGGACAACTATCTTCCCGGCAACCCCCATCCCGTGGGCGTCCTTCCGCCTGTCGTGGCCCGGCTCATCGCCGACGAGCCCGCGGAACCCGGCAAGGTGCGGCGGATCTGCGACCATGTCGCCGGCATGACGGATGGGCACGCACGGCGCACCTGGAAGCGGCTCCACGATCCGGATTTCGCCTCCATCGTCGACCTCGGCTAGGCGCGGAGCCTGTCATTTGAGACTGGATACACGGTTGGCGCCGGCGCGGTTCTCGCCGCCGGGCTTCCGCGGGGCGTCACGGCGACCTTTCCCGGCCGCTTCAATCGGGCCAGAAACTGATGGGCGCCGGCCCGTCGTGGAACGAGGCGATGGCGATCCAGCTGGCGCGCACTTCCGCAGGCAGGGGCTGAGCGTCGAGCCAGCGTTCTGCGACCTCGCGATCGGAGATGGCGCAAAACACGCGGTAGGTGGCCTGGGTCTGCAGCACGGGATCACTGATCCCGGCGACGAGTGATGCGAATTCCGGGACCTTGCGTTGGACCGCGTGGTGATCGATCAGGATGGTGCATGCGGCGTCCCGGGCCGGTCCGAGGGGAAGCGATTGGGCCCACGCCACGGCAGCGGGAGCGTTCTGGTACGCATAAACTTCAGCGATCGTCCGCGCATGCCCCGGCTCGACCGTCGCGACGCGCTGCGAAAACCAGGCGGCCGCCTCGCTCGGTTCGCGATAGGCATAACTGGTAAGCGCCACCTCCAGCAGACCCCGTGTGTCCGGATCCGACGGCGTGGTGCTGACGCCGGCAAGGAAGTCAGCGGGAGACCTGCAGATTTCGTGCTTTTGCTGCTCAAGCGCCAACTGGCGCTTGACGTCGGTGTCGCCTATCGCGGCAGCCCACGCGAGCGCGCCGGGCCGGTCGGAGTCGGCCCAGCGATTCCAGCTGCTGCGCACGTGCTCGTGCAGGACATCCGGTGGAAGCAACGAACGGCCAAGCTCGACCGCCGCGCCGGGATCCTCGCCGAAAAGGCTGTCGAACATCCCGAGGAAGATCCCGCGTGCCTCCTTCGCCGGCAGGCCGGGCAGGTGATCGAGCACGACATCGGGGCGCGAGTACCCGACCTCGTGCAGGACGGAGATCCTGGTCGAGAGAGGAAGGGACGGAAGCGCGAAGAGCAGGCCGAGTTCCTCGGGCGCCCGGCCGGCGAGGTCGAGGGCGAGCGCGCGCAGGACCCCTTCGCCGTGTGGAGTGCCCGCTTGCTGCAGGCACCAGTCCCGGGCGGCCACGGGGTCGGAACGAAGCCACCCTTTCGCGAGATCGGAGGCGTGACTCTTGCGCTCCGCCTCGCTGAGGCGCTGCCCGAACCAGGCGAGCGCTGCCGGTGGATTCTTGAAAGCCAGCCGGTCCACGATCTGCGAAACCACGTAGGAGGGAATCGTCCTGGCGCCGCACGCCAGCTCGAGCGCGGTTTCCGGATGGTCCACCATCGTGAGCCGTACCACACCTTCGAATACGGAACCCCGGATTCCAGGATCAGTCAGCTCGCGGTTGATCCACGCAGCTGCGGCCTCGGGATTCACGGTGGCAATCCGCGTGAGCGGGATGCGGTAGGCCTCGGTCCGACCGCGGAACTGCGGAGCCCCATGGACGAAGGCGAGCGCGTCCCACGGGGCGGCATCGGACCACGCGTTCAGCAGGGTGTGCACCTCCATCGGCTCGAGGCGGGGGCAACCCGCGGCGACCCAGGCTGCGAGGCGAGCGTGGGCTTGTGCCGGCGGGAGTCGCGCCGCGCCAGCTGGTGTCGAGGGCGCCCGCGAACGGGTTGAACCAGTCGGGGCGTCCATCCGTGCGTCGCCAGCCCCGCTGTCCGCCCGCGAGGGCGGCAGCGGCGTGGTGGCCGGCGACGGGTCGGTTTCCGGGCGGAACATCCAGCCGGCCGCGAATCCCGCCGTGCCGAGGGCGACCGCGAGCAGCAGGGGTCCCAGGGCGAGGCGAGGCAGGGCGGCGGGAGTTCTCATGGCGCAGCGGGTCCAACCATGAGAGGAGACGCGCGAACGGCGCGTTTCTTGGGCCCGGCGACGAAATGGCTGTGACCGCACGCCCGGCGCGGCCACGGGATCGATCCGTCTCCGGTCCTAGTTGACTGGAGCGTCCTGTACCATGCGCCCGCTGTGCAGGTGGACGAGGGTCTTCACGGCGAGCTCGATGGGCAGGATGGGCCGGCTGATGAAATCGGTGGCGCCCGCCTGGAGGTAGACCGTGCGCGCCTCGATGTCGTCGCGGCTGACCAGGAAGATGATCGGCGTGGGCGCATTCAGGTCGGTCGCGCGCAGCTTGGCGCAGAGATCGAAGCCGTCGAGTGTCGGCACCTCGACCTCGATGATGAGGAGGTCGAAGCGATTCGACATCGCGAGCGCGGTGGCGAGTTCGGGCGTTTCGATCTGCAGGGCGCGGAGCTGGGCTTTCTCCAGGGCGTTGCAGATGGCGATGCGGTGAGGATCGTCGGGTTCGATCACCGCGATCAGCGGGGAGGGGAAAGCCTCCACTTCGGGCGAGTCGGAAGCGTGGGCGATGCGCGGCATCAGCTCGATCGCCTGGGTGACGGTGCGCAACGTCGAGGCGGTGACGGCGCTGGGCGTGTTTTTCAGCTCCTTCAGGAGCGCCTCCGTCGCGCTTGCCACCTGACCGAGCCGAAGGCGTCCGGCCAATCCGGCCGAGCCGGCGATGGCGTGCACCGCGCGATAGAGGGCGCCGAGGTAGGGCGCCCCGGGCACGTGCGCACTGTTCAACCAGCGCGGCAGCGTGCGGGTCGCCTCATCCAGCCGCTGACGAATCAGCTCGAGCAGGTCATTGCGAACCGTGTTCGAAATATCCGCTTCGCTCATGGCCGCGGCTGCGGCGGCGGCCAGGGGCGACGCGCGCATCGGCGACGGAACGGCTGCGGCGGCCGGCGCGGGAATCGTGGAGGGGCGGGCGACCGTCGGCGAGACGACCGGCGGAGCCGAACCCGAGCCTCCGGTGATGGCAGGCGAGGGAAGGAGTGCGCGTACCTCGTCGACCAGGCGGTGAGGCGGACAACCGGTCTTGCTCAGGCACTTCGTGGCGCCGGCCGCGGCGGCCGTCTCCATGAGGTTGTCCATGAAGGCGCTCGAGAAGACGACCACGGGGAGATGCATCGTGGCCGGGTGGCGGCGCAGCAGCTGCAGCACCTCCAGGCCATTCATGTCGCCCAGCATCAGGTCGAGCAGCACCACATCGGGCACGCTCTTGGACAGCTTCGAAAGACCGGCTTCGCCGCTCTCCGCGAGCTCCACAGCAAAGCCCGCGTGCGTGAACTTGTTCCTATAGATGCTCGCGAGGATCCGATCGTCGTCGATGATGAGGATCTTCTGCTGCATGTTGTGGGTGGAAATTCGCGGCGGTGTCTAAGGTGTGTCCCGACTTCCTACGAACGGCACTTGAGGGGGCGAACTTGAATCCGGCGCGGAGGTTTCTTGGAAGGAACCACTTGGGCTGCAACAAAATCCGCGGCCCGCAGGGCAACTGCAGCCGGAGCCTGCGAAATGCACGTGCCGACCGCGCTCATGCATCCGGGTGCAGAAGGTGTTTTGCGAGACGGCTCAAGGCATGAGGATTTGGTCGATGCGCGCGAGTTCATCGGCCGAGAAATCGAGGTGCTGCACGGCGCCCACGCAGTCGTCCACCTGGGAGGCTCGGCTCGCACCGATCAGCACCGAGGTGATCGCAGGCAGGCGCAGGACCCAGGCGAGCGCCATCTGCGCCAGCGTCTGGCCCCGCGCCGCAGCCATGTCGTGCAAGGCACGGATCTGGGCGAGTCGCCCCTCGGTGAGGTGTTCCGGCCGCAGAAAACGTGGGTCGTGCCCGGCGCGGGAATCGGTCGGGATGCCCTCGAGGTAGCGGTTCGACAACAGGCCTTGGGCGAGCGGGCTGAAGGGAATGCAGCCGACGCCGTCGCGATCCAGCAGCGGCAGGAGCTCGGGCTCGACCCAGCGGTCAAACATGTTGTAGCGCGGCTGGTGAATGAGGCAGGGCGTTCCCAGGTTGCGCAGGATCTCAAAGGCCTGTGCCGCTTCCGCCGGCCGGTAGTTGCTGAGCCCCACGTAGAGCGCCTTGCCCGCGCGCACGGCCTGCGCGAGCGCGCCCATGGTTTCCTCCAGCGGTGTCTCGGGATCGGGGCGGTGATGGTAGAAAATATCGACGTACTCGAGGCCCATGCGCCGCAGCGACTGGTCGAGCGAGGCCAGCAGGTACTTGCGCGATCCAAAATCTCCATACGGCCCCGGCCACATGTCGTAGCCGGCCTTGGTGGAGATGATCAGTTCGTCACGCCATGGGTGGAGGTCTTTCGCGAGGATCTGGCCGAACCCCTCCTCGGCCGATCCGGGCGGCGGCCCATAATTGTTGGCCAGATCGAAGTGCGTCACGCCGAGGTCGAAAGCCCGGCGGGCGATGGTCCTTGCGTTTTCAAATACGCAGTTGCCACCGAAATTGTGCCAGAGTCCGAGAGACACACACGGCAGCCTGAGGCCCGAGCGTCCACAGCGGCGGTAGAAGGCGGGGGCATCGTAGCGGGCGGGGCTGGGCTGATACATGGCGGCAGCGTCCGCCAACGCGGGACGGCGCGCCAGAGGAAAGTCGCGCCGCCGTCACGTCGGGCCTGCCGGAGGCGCGGCCGCCCATCGCACGCAACGCGCGATGACCCACGCAATTACGCCTGCGGCCTGTCCATGGAATCCTCTGAGGGTTTCCCTGATTTTGCGCCTTGCCGCGAGAGTTTCATGTCGCGCTGGCCGCGCGTGTGCTACCCGTGGGAGCGTGATCGATGTCGCCCAGGGAAACGTCGCCAAGCTGATCGACGCAGCCGCCGTGCTGCTGTTGTGGCGCGTGGCTCGCGGGCGGGCCACGGAGCAGGAGCGTCAGGTCGTCGGGCTCTTCCCGCCACTTCTGCATATCCCTTCGCACGTTCACCTCCCGGCCCGCCAGGGTGGCACGGTCAATTCCGTGGTCGGCACCTGGTCGCGAGACGGTCTTCTCGACTATTTTGCGTCCGGACCGGGTGCAATCCGCGCCCAGGCGCCGGCGGGGAGCGCCGCGTGGTCGGCCGCGGTCGGGACGGAGTCGGCCTTTCCCGCTCCGTTGCCTCTGATGACCTGGCACACGCGCCAGCCCGGGCGCGCTTACGCCTTCGTCCCGGCCGAGCGCGAGATCTTCGAGGACGACGCCGGGTACCTCCCGCGCGCCGCCGCATGGTATCGGCGCGAGGGATCGCGCGACGGGCTCGACGACCGCCTCCGCGAGGGCGCGCTTTCCTCCGCGCGCATCGCGGAGCTCTGGCTCGATTCGGCCCGCGCCGGGGCGCTGGAGCAGCTCAACGCCTTCGAACTCGAGCTGCGCCTCCGACGCATGGGCATGGCGGCTGGCGACGGCTTTGCGCAGCGGCTTGGTTGGAGTCACATGCTGCTCGGCGTCGACGCCGTGCGCGCCTTCAACCGCCATCTCGCGCCGTGGGCCGCCGCGACGCTCATGCCGGAGCCGTTTCGCGTGGGGATGATCGACCGGGCCTGCGCGCACGCCGGCCTGTGCGCGGTCCTGCTCGCGGCCAGTGCCGCAGCCCCCAGCCTGGCGCAGGCGGCCGCTGCTCACGCGCAGTCGCCGCGCGATCTTCCGCTTCGCGGCGCCCGCTACACCGGCCCGGCGGGCGGCGACCCGCCTGCGGAGCTGGCCGTGCAGCGTCTCGTCCGGCCCGCGCATGGCATGCCCGTTTTCGCCCCATTGGCGGGACATCCGGACGGACTTTGGGAGATGTTCGTCGGCGTGCGCGTCGAGCGCGTCACGCGTCCGGAGATCCTGCGCCAGCCGTCGCCGCTCGCGCTGCGGCGCGACATGGACATCCACGGCATCATCGTGCGCGTCGGCCCGCCCGCAGCGGATGTGGCCGGGGCAGGGGATGGGCCGCAGGTCGAGACGATCTTCCTGTCCGAGGAGAGCACCGTGGGCCAGATCGACCGCGAGGCCGAAGCCTCGGGCGGTTCGGGAAGCCGGGCGGTTCGGGCGCTCTGGCGCAGCCAGCGCTAGAGTTGTACCGGTGTAACCGGTGCCACGCGAGGCCGAGTCGTGGTCGCTGTCACCGGAGGCGGCGGGAAACCGCAACACCCACCGCGGGCGATGCTCTCCTGAGCCGCTGAAAGCTGGAGCCGGCAGTCGGATTCGAACCGACGACCTACGGTTTACAAAACCGTTGCACTACCACTGTGCTATGCCGGCGTGAGGGAAGTGGACCGAACCCGGACGAACTGAATCGACCTCAGGTGACACGTAGGTGACACGTGAAGCGACACGCGACACGTGGTTACCGCAATGGAATCTATCCAGATTGGAGCTTTCCGAATCCGAGAGAGGCCCGACACGCCTGGTTCGTTCCAAGTCACGGGGCCACGCTTACCCGGAGAGCCGAGGCGGACAAGAAAAAGCTACACAGATCTCGAGGCAGCGAGAAAGGCGGCTCTGGGTTGGGATGAACTGATTCAGAAACGCAGGCTCTCACAGAAAGCGCCCGACATGCGCATAGGCGCAGCTGTGCAGGGCCGGTAAGCGAGGATTGGGTGCTGTTAAGCGCAGCAGACGAGATCGCGCCTGTGAATACTCCGCTGATCGATGACCCCGAGGTCTTCGCGTAGGCGGCTCCGCGTGTGAGAACACGAAAGTCACGCAACGAGGCGAAAGACTAGCCGGAGTTGTTCCGGCGAAACGAGCACTGTGCGGCCGCACAGGCCCAGTGGAATGCCGGCGCGCTCGAATTGTGCACGAACGGTATCCGGGTGGGGTCGATGTGGCAGAAGTTCGCAAACCTCCTGAAGTGTGTACGCGATCCGTGCTGGAACTGACTCGATACGGATGAGGGAGGGGTCGCTTCGATCGATGATGACGGCGACGTGTGGCGGAGGCGAATGACTTGGAGAAGGACGACTCGCGATGGCGAATTGGGCTCGTCCGTGTCGATCTGGGGCGTACCGACTGCCGCAGCCTGCGAGTTTGCATCGAGCTGTTTGACGATGAATTCTGAATACTGGTGAGGCTGCATGCGGATACCCGCTCAGTTCTGTTGATCGGTGGGTTATAGCCATTCGTGCCGCATTCGCGGCACGGTGGGCTGAACAGTCGAACAGCAATGGAGATTCCGACATGCCCATTCGCGACCAGCCCCTACACCAAACGATGCAGGGGTTGATGCACGTAGACGCAGGTGGATCGGTCTACGACGACGGCGTAACGATAAAAAGGATACAAGATTGTTTCGATTGTCGCTTGACGAGATCCGACAGTTTGACTACAAGCGTATTACATCCTAGGCGCAACCCCTCACGGCGCCGAGAATGTATACCCCTTCGTAACTTTCTGTCTACCCCGTCCGGCCCTTTCCGACAGGAGCTGCTGCTACTCGAGAATCGCGTCAAGCACGCGTCTGTTCCCGATGCTGCCGCATACCGTCCGCAAGCAGCATGCCTTGCCCGGAGCTTGGCCGAGCGATCCTGAAGCTGTCGTTCGCTCATGCATACACACCGGATCTATTTCGCGTTCTGTAGCTTTTTTCTTTTATCGGCAGGCTTGTTGGGCCAGCGGGAACCGACAGCGGATCGCGAGTGGAGTGCCCTCGTACTCGAATCAGTTTCTGCGCTGGAGGGGGAAAGTTCGGTGGATCCTCAAAAGGGAAGGGGCGAATCAGTCAGTCTGCGGATGCTTGCTGACCGAGCCGAAGACTGAGGTGGCCCCCGAAAACTGGACAGCGGGGATCGTTAATATCAAACCCGATAAGGAACGATCCGCATGTCCAAGAAACGACGTCAGCACAGTGCCGAGTTCAAAGCGCAGGTAGGTCTTGAG
>JAEWQP010000020.1 GCA_023399155.1 Verrucomicrobiota bacterium
AGGCAGGTCGGCGCATCGCCGCCTGCCTCGACCGGTGAGCGACCGGGCTCAGCTCGTCGCGGGTGCCTCGTGCGCGCCGGCGCCGATGGCCGTGGCCTGGCCGCCGTGCTGGATCTCGATGCGCCGCGGGCGGGCCTCCTCGGCGACGGGGATCGTCAGGGTGAGGACGCCGTCGGCGTAGCTGGCGGTGATCCTGTCGAGGGCGAGCCCACGGCCGAGGGTCAGCTGGCGGACGTAGGTGCCTGTCGCCCGTTCGCGGGCCAGCCACTGCACGTCGGCCTCGGTGCGCGCGGTGCGCTCGGCGCGGACGGTCAGCGTCCGGTCCTCCACGTTGACGTCGACGCTGCCCGGGTCGGCACCCGGCAGGTCGACGTGCAGGACGTAGTGGTCACCGGCGCGGTAGAGGTCCACCGGCATGACGGGCAGGGCGGTCGTCGGGGCGTCCCGCAGGGCGCCCATCATCTGGTCCATCCACCGAGCCGTCTCGGCGAACGGGTCGAGTCGGGTAGCCACGCTCACCACCTCCTCCGATGCGTCCCGGACCGTCCGGGACGACGCGCGGACCCGGGTCGTGGCGGCGGCAGGGCGCCGGGGCCGTGACCCGGGCGGCTACGTGCCAAGTATTAGCACTCTCTCGCTGAGAGTGCCAGTGATGGGACGAATCACCGTCGTCGCCGTGAAAAACAACGTCCTGGCCGGGACTTTCGGCGCAGGCCACGTCATCCCATGTCACCTAGCGTCGTCAGTGGGTCAAGGGCGATCCGAACCGACACCGACAGACACGATGCACGGCCCGGGAGGACCCCCGTGAGCACCCGCACCCGAGGTGGCCAGGCAGCCACCGCCAGTCCGAGGCCGGCCCCCGCCGGGACCCCGATCGACGCGCTCGTGGCGGGCGCGACGAAGGCCCTCGCGGCCTACGCGACCTTCACGCAGGAGGACGTCGACCACATCGTCAAGAAGGCCTCCGTCGCGGCGCTGAACAAGCACGGCGAGCTCGCCCGGATCGCGGTCGAGGAGACCGGCCGCGGGGTCTTCGAGGACAAGGCCGTGAAGAACATCTTCGCGTGCGAGCACGTCACCCACTCGATGGCCGAGCTGAAGACCGTCGGCATCGTGGGTCGCGACGACCTGCACGGCATCGTCGAGATCGCGGAGCCGGTCGGCGTCATCTGCGGCGTCACGCCCGTGACGAACCCCACCTCCACGGCGATCTTCAAGGCGCTCATCGCCCTGAAGACCCGCAACCCGATCATCTTCGCGTTCCACCCGTCGGCGCAGGAGTGCTCCGTCGCCGCCGCGAAGGTCGTGCGCGACGCGGCCGTGGCCGCCGGCGCCCCGGAGCACTGCATCCAGTGGGTCACGGAGCCCTCGATCGCCGCGACGAACGAGCTGATGAACCACCCCGGCGTCGCGCTGGTGCTCGCCACCGGCGGGAACGCGATGGTCCGCGCCGCCTACTCCTGCGGCAAGCCGGCCCTCGGCGTCGGCGCGGGCAACGTGCCCGCCTACGTCGAGAAGACCGCCAAGCTCGCCCGCGCGGTCAACGACCTCGTCCTGTCCAAGGCCTTCGACAACGGCATGATCTGCGCGTCCGAGCAGGCCGCCATCCTGGACGACGAGGTCTACGACGCTGCGCTCGCCGAGTTCGCGAAGCTGCACGCGCACCGGTGCACCCCCGAGGAGAAGGCCGCCCTCGAGCGGCTCATCTTCGGTGTCGAGGCCACCGGGGCCAACTGCGCCGAGGCGAAGCTGAACGCCGCCGTCGTCGGCCAGAGCGCCGTCCGGGTCGCGGAGATGGCCGGCTTCACGGTCCCCGCCGACACGTCGATCCTGCTCGCCGAGGTGTCCGGCGTCGGGCCGCACGAGCCCCTGACGCGCGAGAAGCTCTGCCCCGTGCTCGCCGTCCTGCGCGCCGAGTCCAGCGAGCAGGGCATCACGATGGCCGAGCAGATGGTGGAGTTCGACGGCCTGGGCCACAGCGCCGCGATCCACTCCGAGGACGCCGCCCTCGTCGAGGAGTTCGGCAGGCGGGTCAAGGCCGTCCGGGTCATCTGGAACTCGCCGGCGAGCCTCGGCGGGATCGGCGACATCTACAACGCCTTCATCCCGTCCCTGACCCTCGGCTGCGGCTCGTACGGGGCGAACTCGGTCTCGAACAACGTCTCGGCGGTGAACCTGTTGAACATCAAGCGGATCGGCCGCCGGAACAACAACCTCCAGTGGTTCAAGGTGCCGGCGAAGACGTACTTCGAGCCGAACGCGATCCGCTACCTCGAGGACATGGCCGACATCACCCGCGTGACGATCGTCACCGACCCGACGATGACCCGGCTGGGCTTCGTCGACAAGGTGCTCGACGTCCTGGCGCGGCGCCCGAACAAGGTCGCCCTGCAGATCATCGACAGCGTCGAGCCCGAGCCCACCATCACCACGGTGGACCGGGGCGCCGAGCTCATGCGCGAGTTCCGGCCCGACACGATCATCGCCCTCGGCGGCGGCTCCCCGATGGACGCCGCGAAGGTGATGTGGCTGCGCTACGAGCACCCGGAGATCGTCTTCTCCGACATGCGGGAGAAGTTCTTCGACGTCCGCAAGCGGGCGTTCAAGTTCCCGACGCTCGGCAACCTCGCCAAGCTGGTCTGCATCCCGACGACGTCCGGCACGGGCGCCGAGGTCACCCCCTTCGCGGTCATCACGGACCCGAAGACCGGCCTGAAGTACCCGCTGGCGGACTACGCGCTGACCCCGACGGTCGCCATCGTGGACCCCGCGCTGACCGGCGAGATGCCGGGCTCGCTCGCCGCCGACTCGGGCTTCGACGCCCTCACGCACGCCACCGAGGCGTTCGTGTCGGTCTACGCGAACGACTTCACCGACGGCATGGCGCTGCACGCGATCAAGCTGATCTTCGAGAACCTCGAGGAGTCGGTGCGCAAGGGCCCGCGGGCCGACCAGGCGCGGGAGAAGATGCACAACGCTGGGACCATCGCCGGCATGGCGTTCGGCAACGCGTTCCTCGGGATCGTGCACGCGATGGCGCACACCATCGGCTCGACCTTCCACCTGGTGCACGGGCGGACCAACGCGACGCTCCTGCCGCACGTGATCCGCTACAACGGCACCGTCCCGACCAAGCTGACCAGCTGGCCGAAGTACGAGTCCTACGTCGCCCCGGAGCGCTTCCAGGAGATCGCCCGGAGCCTCGGCCTGCCGGCCTCGACGCCGGCCGAGGGCGTGGAGTCCTACGCCGCCGCCGTCGAGCGGCTGCGCGACGCCGTCGGGATCCCGCCCTCGTTCCAGGCGCAGGGCGTGGCGGAGCAGGCCTTCATCGGCAAGCTCGACGACCTCGCGATGCGGTCGTACGAGGACCAGTGCGCGCCGGCCAACCCCCGGATGCCGATGCTCGACGACATGAAGGACCTGATGGCCGCGGCGTACTACGGGACGTCGCTGCAGGACGTGCGCCGGCGGCGCGCGGCGTCGGCTGACGAGCGGTCCGCCCAGGAGACCGAGACCGTCGCCTGACGCGGGCGTGCCCGCCCGGTCGCGCGGGCGGGCACGCCCATCCCGGCCAGCGGCCGTCGTCCCCCCGGGGGCGGCGGCCGCTCGTCGTTCCCCACCGCGAGACGCCCGCCCGTCTGGGCCCGAGATCCGGCGTCACGGCCCTTCCGGGGCACTAGCCTGCCGGGGTGATCTCCCAGCCCGTCGGCGACGCCGCCGCTCCACTGTCCGGCCACCAGCACCGCATCGCCTCCGGCGAGCACGCGGCCACCATCACCGACGTCGGCGCCAAGGTGCGGACGTACGCCGTCGGCGGCCGCGACGTCTTCACGCCCTACCGCGAGGACGAGGTCGCCCCCGCCGGCCACGGCGCGCTCCTGGCCCCCTGGCCGAACCGCCTGCGCGACGGCCGGTACTCGTTCGCAGGCACCGACTACCAGGTGGACCTGAGCGAGCCGAAGACGGGCACAGCGCTGCACGGCCTCGTGATGTGGCAGCGCTGGACCCCGGTCGCCGTCGACGACGCCGACCACGCCCGCGGCGCGGCCGTCACCCTCGAGCTGCGCCTGCCGGCGAGCGGCGGCTACCCGTTCGACCTGCACCTGCGCGTGACCTACCGCCTGTCCGACGCCGGCCTGCACGTGCAGACCACGGCGACCAACCTCGGGGCCACGCCCGCGCCGTACGGGGTCGGCTTCCACCCGTGGCTGTCCCCGGGCGCCGGCTCGCTGGACGACTGCACGTTCCAGCTCGACGCCGCGACGCGCGTGCTCGTCGACGAGCGCCTGCTCCCGACAGGGACGGAGCCGGCCTCCGGTGAGTACGACCTCCGAGAGCCGCGCCCCGCGCGGGGCCTCGACCTCGACGACGCCTACCTCGACATCGTCCGCGACGCCGACGGCCTGTCGTGGGCAAGGCTGACGGGCGCGGACGGGCGCACGGCCGCCGTCTGGATGGACGGGTCGATGGACTGCTGGCAGGTCTGCTCGGGCGACCACATCGACCCGGTGCAGTACCGCCGGACGGGCATGGCGGCCGAGCCGATGAGCTGCATCGCCGACGCCTTCCGGACCGGCGACCGCCTGGTCGTGCTGGAGCCCGGCGCCTCGCACTCGGTCACCTGGGGCGCGACGCTCCTGTGACGACGCGCACATGACGAGAGGGCCCCGGCAGCTGCCGGGGCCCTCTCGTCGTCTGGAGCTCGTGGGGGTCAGCGACCCCAGTCCGTGCCCTTCTCCACCGTGCCCGGGACGTACTCCCAGTGCCACGGCTCGTAGGGGCCGGAGCCGCCGCGCTTGGCCCACGGCGGGTTCTCCCAGCCGTAGGTCGGGCCGTTGTCGTTGAGCCACGTCATGACCGCGCTGCTGTTCGTCTCCGACGAGCACAGGTCGATGGCCAGGCCCCAGCCGTGGTTCGACGTGCCCGGCGTCGCCGCCAGGCCGCCCTTGGTGTAGGCGAGACGCCGCTGCTCGGCGAGCGTGCGGTAGGAGTCCGTGATGCACAGGTCGCGGTCGAACGCGGCGCGGAAGGTCAGGTTCAGTTCCGCGAGCGTCACGGCCGCGTCGCCGCGCAGCATGTTGCTGCCGTCCCAGAGGGCGCACAGGTCGGCGGCCGCGATCTGGCCGTTCGAGGCGCTGTCGACGGCGACCCCCGTGCAGTCCGGCAGGGGCGTGCGGGCGAGCGTCCGGCTCGCCGAGTCGGCCATCCGCACGGAACCCGGGACGGCCGCGAGGAGCGAGGTGGGCGTGCCGTCGACGGCAGCACCGGAGAGCACCTCGTAGGCCGTAGGCAGGCCGGCGAGGTCCATGTCGGTGGCCTCCAGCGGCGTCTGCCGGCCGTCGAGCTCGGCGGACACCGGGACGCCGATCGTCGCGACCGCGAGCGCGGCGAGGATCGCCGAGCGGGGCAGCCACGAGCCGGAGACCGCGGACGCGATCATGCGACGCTCTCGCCGGGCGGGGCGCCCTGCACGACGCTCCGCGCGCGACGGCTCGCCGTCGCCCCGCATCGCGCGGCGGGAGGGGGCCGGAGCCGGAGTCCCCGGGGACGCCGATGACGGCGTCCGCGACCGACCAGACTCCACAAGACCTCCGCGTGCACTCACGACCCACCGGGCCCGGACCCCGGGCACGCGCGTGCCCAGGGACCCGTCGTCGAGGTGGTAACGGAACAGTAACGGGTGCTACGCGCCGGATCCAAGGCCCGGAGGTCACGGATCGGGAGAGGATCGTCACACCGTGGTTGTTCGACCATTCGTCGCCGGTTGTTCAGAACCGGCCGCGACCGTGCGGACGCCGCGGACCTCCTCACGGCTGGCGCCGCTGCATCGCGTCGCGCACCTCGCCGACGAGCTCCTCGAGGATGTCCTCGAGGAAGACCACCCCGACCACCCGCTCGGCCGTGCCCTCGGGCCCCGCGACCGCGGGTGCCGTCACCCGGGCGAGGTGGACACCCGTGCGCTGCATGGCCGCGAGCGCCTCCTCGACCTCGTCGTCCGGGGCGACCTCGGCAAGCGGACGCACGCGCCAGGCGGGCACGGGTCGGTCCCGGTCCGCAGGCCCGGCCCAGAGCACGTCCTTGACGTGCAGGTAGCCGACCGGGACACCGTCGTCGTCCGTGACCGGGAAGCGCGAGAAGCCGGTGCGGGCGACCGAGCGCTCGACGTCGTCCACGGTGCAGCCCTGCCCGACGGAGACCAGCCGGTCGACGGGGATCATGACGTCGCCGGCGGTGCGGTCGGAGAACTCGATGGCGCCGGCCAGGAGACCCTGCTCGTCGCGCAGGAGGCCCTCCGCCTGCGACCGGGCCACGATCGACTGGACCTCCTGTGCGGTGAACGCCGAGACCACCTCGTCCTTCGGCTCGACACCCGAGAGCCGCACCAGGTGGTTGGCGAGCCAGTTCAGCGCCCCGATGACCGGGCGGACGGCGCGCGCCACCCAGACCAGCGGCGGCGCGAACCACAGGGCCGCCCGATCCGGCCCGGCGACCGCGAGGTTCTTCGGCACCATCTCGCCGAGCACGACGTGCAGGTACACGACCACGGCAAGCGCGATCGCGACGGCGACCGCGTGCACAGCCGTCTCGCCCAGGCCGAGGGCCTCCAGCGGGCCCTCGAGGAGGTGCGCCAGCGCCGGCTCGGCGACGGCACCGAGCGAGACGGACGCCAGCGTGATGCCGAGCTGGGCGCAGGCGAGCATGAGCGAGACGTTCTCCATCGCCCACAGCGCCGTCCGTGCCCGGCTCGAGCCGGCAGCGGCGAGCGGCTCGATCGCGCTGCGCCGCGCCGAGACGACGGCGAACTCCGCGCCGACGAAGAACGCGTTCGCGGCCAGGAGCGCGACGGCGATCGCGATGCCGAGGACCGGGCTCACGCGCGGTCCTCCTGATCCGCGACCGCGGAGACACGCAGCCGGTCCACCCGGCGCCCGTCCATCGCCTCGACCCGCAGCACGACGCCCGGCACCTCCACGAGGTCGCCCGCCACGGGGATCCGGCCGAGGGCGGCCATCACGAGGCCGCCGAGCGTCTCGTACGCACCGTCCTCGGGCACGACGAGACCCGTCTGCTCCCGCAGCTCGTCGGGCCGGAGCAGCCCGGGCACGCTCCACGCCCGCTCCCCGACCCGGTGCGCCCCGGTCTCCCGCGGGTCGTGCTCGTCCGCGACCTCGCCGACGAGCTCCTCGACCACGTCCTCGAGCGTCACCACTCCCGCGGTCCCGCCGTACTCGTCGACGACGACGGCCATCTGCAGGTGCTCGCGCAGCTCCACCAGGAGCGGGCCGAGCGGGACCGTCTCCGGGACCCTCGGGGCGGGGTCCATGAGCGCCCCCGCCGGCACCTCGCCGCGGCGCTCCCACGGCACGGCCACGGCGCGGCGCAGGTGGACCAGCCCGACGACGTCGTCGTGGCTCGCCCCGATCACGGGGAACCGCGAGTGGCCGGTCGCGTGCGCCCGCGCGAGCACGTCGGCGGCGGTGTCGTCACGCCGGACGACCTCCATCCGCGTCCGGTCGGTCATGACGTCGACGGCCGTGAGCGTGCCGAGCTCGAGCGAGTTCGCGAGCAGCGTCGCGGTGCCCTCGTCGAGGGTGCCGGCGGCCGCGGAGCGCCGGACCAGCGCGATCAGCTCCTGAGGCGACCGCCCGCCCGAGAGCTCCTCGCGCGGCTCGACGCCGAAGCGGCGCAGCAGCGCGTTCGCGCTCGAGTTGAGCAGGCGGATGACCGGCCCGAGGACCGTGGTGAAACCGCGCTGGAGCGGCGCCACCGCGCGCGCGGTCGTCAGCGGTGTGCTCAGCGCGAAGTTCTTCGGCACGAGCTCCCCGAACAGCATCGAGAACCCGTTGACCACCATGATCGCGAGCACGGTGGCCAGGCCCGCGGCCGCCGTTGCGCCGAGCAGGCCGTCCAGAGGCCCCCGGAGGAGGCGCGTCAGGGCCGCCTGAGCGGTGTAGCCCAGCAGGATCGTGGTGACGGTGATGCCGACCTGCGCGCCCGAGAGCTGGGTGGACAGCTCGCGGACCGCCGCGCGCACCGCTGCCCCGCGCCGGTCGTGCCGGCGCTGGAGGTCACGCTCGACCAGACCGGGGTCGAGCGTGACGAGGGCGAACTCCGCCGCGACGAACACGGCGGTGCCCGCCGTGAGCAGCACACCGAAGCCGACGAGGAGCCAGTCGGTCATCACGGGGCGTCACCGCGCCGTCGGCCGCCGCGCGGGCCGTCGGCGGTGCGACCGGCGCACCGCGGGGGGTTCAGGACCTGGAGCGCGCCGGTGCTGACGGGCCAGCACCGGCACGGACTTGAGCTGTCCATGATGCGGCGAGCATAACCCAGCACCCCCCGCCGCCTGTGCCACGCTAGGCGCGTGATGAGCCGAGCAGCGCAGCCGCCCAACGGGGCGGGCGCGAACGGGACGCGCGTGCTGGTCGTCGAGGACGAGCCCGCCATCGCGACCGCCATCGCCCACCGCCTCACGGCCGAGGGATGGCAGGTCGACGTGGCCGGGGACGGGCCTTCCGGCGTCCGCGCGGCGGCCACCCTGGAGCCGGACCTCGTGGTCCTGGACGTGATGCTCCCGGGCATGGACGGCCTGGAGGTGTGCCGGCGGATCCAGGCCGACCGCCCGGTGCCGGTCATCATGCTCACGGCGCGCGACGACGAGACCGACATGCTGATCGGCCTCGGCGTGGGCGCCGACGACTACATGACCAAGCCGTTCTCGATGCGCGAGCTCGTGGCCCGCAGCAAGGCGCTGCTGCGGCGCGTCGAGCGCGCCGCCCAGCTCTCGGACCAGGCCCCGCCCGCGATCACCACCGGCGACGTCGTCATCGACCGCGCGCAGCGCCGCGTGTCCCGCGCGGGCGAGCCGGTCCACCTCACCCCGACCGAGTTCGACCTGCTGGTCACGCTCGCGTCCTCCCCGCGGACCGTGCTCACGCGCGAGCGCCTGCTCGCCGAGGTGTGGGACTGGGTCGACGCGAGCGGGACGCGGACGGTCGACTCCCACGTCAAGGCGCTGCGCCGCAAGCTGGGCGCCGACCTCATCCGCACCGTGCATGGCGTCGGCTACGCGTTCGAGCCGGCGGAGGCCTGATCGGTGGACACCCCGCGGCACGCCGGGCGCCGGCTCCTGCCGGACGTGCGGCCGCTCGACCGGTTCTCCTCGATCAAGATCAAGCTCGGTGTGCTGGTCACCGCCACGGTGACGCTCGCGGCGCTGATCACCTGGCTCGGCCTGCAGAACCACCTCGGGCCGAGCCGCACCCTGCCGCTCGCGATCGTGGTGAGCGTCATCGCGGTGCAGGTCATCGCCCACGGCATGACGGCGCCGCTTCGCGAGATGCGCACGGCCGCCCGGGCCATGGCGTCGGGCGACTACAGCCGGCGCGTCCGCGCGACGAGCCGCGACGAGGTCGGCCAGCTCGCGCAGGCGTTCAACACGATGGCGCAGGACCTCGAGCAGGTGGACACGCTGCGCCGCGAGATGGTCGCGAACGTGTCGCACGAGCTGCGCACGCCCGTCGCCGCCCTGCAGGCCCAGCTCGAGAATATGGTCGACGGCGTCGTGCCGGCCGACGCGGGCACGCTGCAGTCCGCGCTCGACCAGACCGAGCGGCTGGGTCGCCTGGTCACCTACCTGCTCGACCTGTCCCGGATCGAGGCGGGCGCCGTCGGGCTGGAGATCTCCGAGGTCTCCCTCGCCGACTTCATGCAGGAGGCCGCCGCGCTGGCCGAGCCGCTCGGGGCGGCGAAGGACATCACCTTCGCCGTCGACGTCCGGCCTGCGGACCTCACGATCCCGGCCGACGCGGAGCGGCTGCACCAGGTGGTGGCCAACCTGCTGCACAACGCGGTCCGCCACTCCCCCGAGGGCGGCGTCGTCCGGCTGGAGGCGCGCCGGGCCGGCACCAACGCGGTGATCGACGTCGTGGACGAGGGCCCGGGCATCGCACCGGCGGACCGGCAGCGCATCTTCCAGCGCTTCACGCGCGGCAACGCCCCAGCGCAGACGGGTCGGGCCAGCACGGGCGGCACGGGCCTCGGGCTGGCGATCGTACGCTGGGCTGTCGAGCTGCACGGCGGGTCGGTCGCGGTTGCCGACTCCGCGGCGGGCGCACGCCTGCGCGTGACCCTGCCGGGCGGCCGGGCGGGCGTGGCGCAGACTCGGCCGCCGTCGGCGGAATGAATCATTTGTTATAGCCATACTCAAACAAGTAGGGTGGCGGCATGACGACGTCGATCGACGGTGTGGTGAGCGTCCAGCACCTGTCCAAGACCTTCGGCACCGTGCACGCGGTGCAGGACCTCTCGTTCGAGGTCGGCCCGGGCCGGGTCACCGGCTTCCTCGGCCCGAACGGTGCCGGCAAGACCACCACCCTGCGCATGCTGCTCGGGCTCGTGGTTCCGACGGCGGGTACCGCCACCATCGGCGGCCTGCGCTACCACGACCTGGAGCGGCCCGGCCGCGTCGTCGGCGCCGCGCTCGAGGCGTCGAGCTTCCACCCCGGCCGCACGGCCCGCGACCACCTCCGGGTGCTCGCGCCCCAGGTCGGCGTCCCCACCAAGCGCTGCGACGAGGTGCTCGAGCTGGTCGGCCTGAGCGACGCCGCCCGACGCCGGGCCGGCGGGTTCTCGCTCGGCATGCGCCAGCGCCTCGGCCTGGCGTCCACGCTCCTCGGCGACCCGAAGGTGCTGCTCCTCGACGAGCCGGCGAACGGCCTGGACCCCGAGGGCATCGCCTGGCTGCGCTCGCTCCTCCGCTACCTCGCCGCCGAGGGTCGCACGGTGCTCGTCTCCAGCCACGTGCTGTCCGAGGTCCAGCAGACCGTCGACGACGTGGTCATCATCGCGGGCGGTCAGCTGGTCCACTCATCGTCGCTGCCCGAGCTCGAGACCCTCGCGCGCCGGGAGGGGCTGGCGCGCCGGACGACGCTCCTCGCCTCCCCGG
>JAEWQP010000011.1 GCA_023399155.1 Verrucomicrobiota bacterium
CCCGGGGGCGGGCCCGAGCCACGCCACGGCGGCTCCGGCGAGCACGGCGTAGAGCACGGCGGCGGCGAGGCGTGGCGCGAGGCCGCGCTGGAAGAGCGAAGTCGTCATGGCGACGTGGCCGGCGCCAGCGCGGGTGCTTCGATCGCGGCGAGCACGCGCAGCGTGTTCTCGCGCAACATCCCGAGATAGCTCGAGCCCGGGGCACCCGCCGGGGCGAGACTGTCGGTCAGCAGTTCCCCGCCGAACACGGCGCCCGTGTCCCGCGCGATCTGGGCGAGCATGCGCGGATCATTCACGGTTTCAGCGAACAGCGCGCTGGCGCGGGCGGCGCGAAGCGCATCGACGATCGCCGCAAGCTGACGGGCGTCAGGTTCGGCGCGCGAATCCAGGCCGCGCAACGGGAGGATCTCGAGTCCGAAGGCGCGGCCGAAATAGGCGAGCGAGTCGTGTGCGGTGACGATGCGTTTGCGCTCGGGCGGGACGAGTGCGAACAGCCGTCGCGCCCAGGCGCCGGTCGTCTCGATTTGCGCCGCATAGAGACGCGCCCGGCGGCGGAAGAGTTCGGCCCGGGCCGGGTCGACGCGTGCGAGTGCGTCGCGAATGTTGGCCACATAGCGCACGCCGCACGCCGGGTCGTGCCAGGCATGGGGATCGGCCTCGCCAGCGCCGTGGTCGTGTCCGTCGTGGTCCCCAGCCGCGGCATGGTCGTGTTCGTCGTCGTGCTGGATGAGGGCGCAGCCTTGTACCGTTTCGGCTACGGGCCCATCGTAGCCGCTCGCAGCCAGAAAGCGGGCCAGCCAGGGCTCGAAGCCTCCACCGTTGGCCACCACCAGGTCGGCTTGGAGGAGCGGCGCGATGTCGCGCGGCGTCGGATCGAAGCCATGCAGGTCCACGCCGGGCGCGACGAGGCATCGCACCTTTGCGGCCTCGCCGGCGATTTCCCGCGTCATGTCGGCGATGATCGTGTTGGTCGCGATCACGACCAGTGCCTTGGGCGCGGAATCGGTCGCGGCGCCAAGAGCGGCGATCAAGGAGGTGGCGGACATCAGGAATGGAATCAGGACGCGGGTGCGCATCGGTAGCTTGGACTGATGGAACATCATACGAAACGTGTCCAGAGGCACCTATCCGACGCCACAAGCGGTGCTTGCGTCATGCGCCCCGCTGATCGAGCATCGCGCCCGTGCCCCGCCAAGCCTGGCCCGGTGGCACCAGGCTCATGTTTCCGGCCATCTTTGGCATAGCATCCGTGCTCAGAAATGCGGTGGCTGTCCCTGGGGAACCCCCGGTGCCGCCGCTCGTTTTCATGCCGCCCGTCGGGGCGCTTTCCTGGACGGGCGTGGAACTGCTCATCGCCGCGAGCCTGGTGGCTGCGGTGGGTGGCCTGGCCTGGTGGTTCGGCGGAGCAAGGGAGCGCCGACGCTCGGCCCGAGTCTTCGGCCGGGCCCAGGGGCAGATCTGGGAGGCGATCGTGGAGCGCAGGCCCGAGGGCTTGCACTGGCGCTTCAGCTTCTGCGGGCGCTCGGCGCTCTACGACAAGCTCTTTGGATCCGAGGATGCGGACGCCCACCATCCGTGGCGCGATGTCGTGCGTCCGGAACAGGAAGCGATGGACCGGCGTTCGCGCGAGGCGATCGATTCGGGCGCGCCGGGCTATTCCCAGGAGTTTCCCATCCAGCGCGGCGGGGTCACGCATTGGTTGCAGGAACACGTCACCATCCGTCCGATCGGGCCGGAGCGCTGGTCGCTGGTGGGCGTGATCACCGACGTGACCGCGATGCACGTCGCGCAGGAGCAACTCCGTGAACACGGCCGGATGGTCGTGCAGACGCTCGCGCGCGCCGATTGCCTGCTGTGGCGCGCGGTAGTCCGGGCGGAAGGGCAGGAGGTGCGCTGGGTGCGGTTCGACATGCCCGAGTCGGGGCTCCACGCCCGACTCTTCGGCGAGGCCGACCACGGCAGTCGCACCCTGTGGAGCCTGCTGGACGTCCCTGATCTCCCGGCGATGAACGCGCGCAGCACCCGGGCTATTCTGTCGGGGGCGAGTGGATACGAGCAGGAGTTTCACGCCTTTCGTGGCGAGACGCTCTTCTGGCTGCACGAGCAGGTGTCGATCGCGCCGGCGGGTGGCGGTGAGTTTCACCTCGTGGGTGTGATCATGGACGTCACGGCATTGCGCACGGCCGAGGAGGCGCGCAAGGCGACCGAGGCGCAGATCGAGCACCTGCTCGCCCGGGCGGACTGCCTGCTCTGGCAGGCCCGGGTCTTCCGCACGGACGCGCCGGAGTTGCGCTGGATCCTTTACGTGCCGAATTCCAGCCTGCATCGCCGCCTCTTCGGCGCGGATCCCGCGGGGGCGCCGAACCTGCCGTGGGAGCGGATCGTCACGCCGGAGCAATCCCAGGACATGTACCACCGGGCCCGGGAGGCTCTTCTGTCCGGCGCCAGCGCCTACGAGCAGGAAATCCAGGCTATGAACGACGGTCATGAGTTCATGCTTCATGAGCGTGTGAACGTCCAGGCGATCAACGAGAACGAGTGGTACCTCGTCGGCACGGTCTTCGATGTCACCGCCCTGCATCGCGCCGAGACTGCGCTGGCCGCGGAGAAGGAGCGACTCGCCGTCACACTGGCCGCGATGTCCGACGCCGTGTTGACCACCGACAGCGCCGGGCGCGTCCTGTTCGCCAATCGCGCGTTGGGCCAGCTTCTGGGCGAGGATCCGGAGCGCCTGGTGGGGCGCGCCGCGACCGAACTCTGCCAGTTGACCGACGAACGCGGTCGCCCGGTGCCCGCGCCATTCCGCGATGTTCTCCGAAAAGACGCATCCGTGCTCCTGCCGACCCGGGCCCGGATCCTCGCAGCCGGCGGGGTGCGGGTGGCGGTGGAGGGCGCAGTCGCGCCCGTGCACGATCCGCGGGGAGCGGTGATGGGCGCGGTCGCGGTCATGCGCGATGTCCGGGGGCGCGAACGCCTGGAGGAGGAGATCTCGCGTGCCTCACGCCTCCAGTCGGTCGGTCTCCTGGCCGGTGGAATCGCCCACGATTTCAACAACCTGCTGACCGTGATCCTGGGCAACGTCGTCGTGCTCAAGCAGACGTTCCCGTATGAAGGCGAGGTGGCCGCCTGCCTGAGCGAGGCCGAACGCGCCGTCCTGCGGGCGCGCGACCTCACCCAGCAATTGCTGACCTTCGCGCGCGGCGGTGACCCGGTGCGCGCGGCCGTGCACCTCCAGGACACCATCACCGAGGCTGCGGCCTTCGCGGCGCGCGGGTCTTCCGTGCGGTGCGACGTCGATCTTCCCACCGACCTCTGGCCGGCCGATGCCGATCGCGGGCAGATCGCGCAAGTCGTGCAGAATCTCGTCCTCAACGCCGTTCAGGCGATGCCGCAAGGCGGGGTGCTGCGCATCTCGGCGCGGAACGAGCGCATCGAGCCGGGGACCGCTGCGGTGGCGCCGGGCAATTACATCCGACTCGTGATTACCGACACGGGCTGCGGCATTCCCCCCGAGGACCTCGCTCGCATCTTCGATCCGTACTTCACGACGAAGAGCCAGGGCAGCGGCCTGGGCCTCGCGACCGTCTACTCGATCGTCCGGAAGCACCGGGGCGCGATCGACGTCGACTCGCAGCTCGGTGTCGGCAGCACGTTCCAACTCCTCCTTCCGGCGGCGCATGCCATGGAACCGGCCGGGGTGGCGTCGGGGCAGCCCCGGGCCGACGGGCTGCACGGCCGCATCCTGCTCATGGATGACGAGGAGCCGATCCGGAAGGTCGCCGGTCGGATGCTCTCGCGCCTCGGCCTGTCGGTCGAGACGGCACCGGATGGCACGAGCGCCGTGGAGTTGTTCCGATCCGCGCGCGACCGCGGGGAACCGTTCGATCTCGTGATGCTCGACCTCACTGTGCCCGGCGGCATGGGCGGCATGCAGACCCTGGAAAAGCTGCGCGAACTCGAGCCCTGCGTCCGCGCGATTGTCTCGAGCGGATATTCCGACGACATGGTCATGGGCGACTACCGCGCGCACGGGTTCGTTGGCGTGATCCCGAAGCCGTACCGCCTCGAGGATTGCGCGCGGACGCTTGGCGAGGTGCTGGGCCAGTCCCCGGGGGACTGAGCCGGGGCCGATCCGCAGACAGACCGCCTCGCCGTGTCGGTGACCGCTCGAGCGGGGGCGGGATTTCTGGAACAACCGTCCCCTGGCGCGTCCGAAGCCGGATGCACTCTCGGAGCGGCCTGAGCGGAGGCTTGAAGATGAGTGGCTCAGCCGCCGAAGCGCTGCCTGAAGCGGTTGAGATCAAACTCCGGCTGATCGAAGCTCACGAGCTTCCATCCCCACGGGAAGTCGTCGTCGCGCCGCCATTCGAACGTGAAGGGCGAGAAGAGGGCATTGGCCGCCACGCGCGCCTCGGCGGCGCGTTCCGTCCCGCGCACCTCGATGCGAAGCAGCGCGGAGATCGTGGCTCGATCACCGTCGAGGTGAAATTGCTCCTGCTCGATGCGCACCTCGATCGAGTCAAAATGGAAGAATGCCAGCCGGGCCTCGCTCACCAGGCTCCGGCGCGTGTAGCCCCAGCGGTCGCTGTAGTCCTCGGCGAGGAGCGTGCCGAGCGCACGCGCGTGCCGTGCCTCGACCGTGGCGACGAGTTTGTCCCACGTGCGGCGCAGGCGGCGTTCGGGCTGCAGATACCACGTGGCCGCGACGATCACGAACAGCGCGAGCGCGGCGAGGACGAGGCGGGAGCGATTCATGGGATCGGCCGCCAGCCTGACGGATCGGCGGCGCCGGGCAACACCGGGCTGGTGCAGGCCCAGTCGGGTCGCCGCCACGGGTGGCGTGCATGCGCCTACGGGCAAAAAGGGATCGGGCGCGCAGTCGCCACCGCAGGGTGTTTCATCTGACGAATCCCGGTGGCGGAGAGTTGAACTCGCGCCAAAGCCGGACATCTAGGGAGAGATGATCAGGTCTATTCGGAATGCATCGCTGGCCGTGCTCGCGGCTTCGGGCGCCTGGGCGGCCACGGCCTCGGTTTCGGCCGTGGACGAGCCGGCGGAGATGGTGGTCACGGCTTCGGCCGACGAGGAGGCGGAGGAAACGGATATCGAAGGTGTCGACGACGCGAAGGCATCCGACGACGCGGAATCCGCGGGAGAGGCGGCAGCCAAGAAGGAACTCGAGCGCCTGCGACGCGAGCGCGAGCGGATCGCCGCGGAAAACGCTCTCGCCTCGGAGCGCGTGCGCCAGGAACTGGCGGCGCTCGAGGCGGAGAAACAGCGCCTGCAGCTGGAAAACTCGCTGCGCACCGAGCGGCTCAACGCGGAGATGGCCGAGGCCCGCACCAAGCTCGACCGGATGTCGCTCGAGACCGACACGCTCAACAAGCAGCTCGCGCTTGAGACCGCCAGGCGCCGGGGCGACCTCGATCGCGAACTGGCCGATCTTCGCGCCGAGGAGGAGCGCGCGCGCGTGGCCAACGCCATCGCGTCGCAGAAAAACGAGGTGCGCCTCGCCGAGCTGCGCATGCAGGAGTCGGACTACAAGATCCGGCGCGCGCAGCTCGAGATGGAGGTCGCGCGCCTTCAGACCGAGCTCTCCCGTCGTGAAAAAGTGGATATGCTGCGCGACCTCGTCCCGGAGGACCGCACATATGTGAAGGAGCCGTTCGTCGACGGAGTGCTGCGCGTGAGCGACCGGCGCATCGAGATCGCGGGACTGATCACGTCCGCCCTGGCCACCCATGTCGCCGAGCGGATCGATTTCTTCAACAACCAGAGCACCGAATACCCGATCTTCATCGTCATTCATTCCTCTCCGGGCGGCTCGGTCATGGCCGGCGAACAGATCATCAAGGCGATGGAGGGCAGCCAGGCGTCCGTGCACGTCGTCCTGAAATCGTACGCTGCGAGCATGGCGGCGGTCATCACCGCCGTCGCGCCCCGGTCCTACGCCTACCCGAACGCGATCCTCGTGCATCACCAGATCTCGTGGCTGGGTGCGGGCAACCTCACGCAGCAGCGCGAGCAGATGCGCACAGCCGAGGAGTGGTGGCGCCGCCTCGCCGAACCGGTGGCGCGCAAGATGGGCGTCACCCTCGACCAATTCATCGCCGACATGTACAAGAAGAACAGCGACGGCGACTGGCGCGAATTTGCCGACGCCGCGGTGAGGCTGAAATGGGTCGACCAGATCGTGAATACAATCTGGGAGACGTCCGTCGATCGTCATCCCGACCGGCACGGACCGCTCTCGCCGATGACCCTTTCCCTCGAGGAAAAAACGGATGATCGCGGCGATCCCTACGTGGTTCTCCCGAGGCTGATGCCGCACGACTGCTATTTCCTCCACAACCCGGATCGCTATTTCCGGCTGCGTTGACTGATTCTGTTCATACACCCAAGGAATTTTCTCGTCGGACTGGGGAACTCTCCCTATGTGTTCTGATTGAGCGACGCCGTATACTCCACGCATGCTCTTGCCCCTCCTCCTCTCCATAGCCACCGTCTGGGCCGTCGGCGTCGTTGTCACCGTGATTCACATCCGGCGCGCTCCCGTGGCGATCGAGGACGAGCACGGCTTCCACATCATCGAGGAAGTTCAGTCGGGCAAGGTGCTCGAGTTTCATCAGGCGCAGGCACGCGTCCACTGATCGAAACCGTGGAGCTTTACGGGGACCGGTAGGGCAGTCACCGGTCGTCGCAAAAAGAGCGCTGGTCTTTCGAGACCGGCGCTTTCCATTTTTCGGATCTTCGATCTGCGGCTCGGTTGAACGTCTTGCCCGCCGCGCGAGCGCATCAGGCGGGTTTCCCCAGGGTCGGCGGTCCGGCACGAGGGGACGAAAAAAGCACCGCCGGTGCAGGGCGGTGCTCTCGGGCGGGGGCCGGGTCGCGGACCCGGTCAAACGCTGGGCGCGGACTCGCTCGGCGTGCTTGCGGGGTCGCTGACGTCGCCGGGCAGCGAGGTGGGCGAGAACTCGTAGCCGATGCCGTGCACCGTGCGCAGATTGGCGATCGGGCGGCCCTTGCGGGCGAAGAGATCACGGATCTTCACGATGTACTGGTCGAGCGAGCGGCTCCGCACGTCGGCATGCAGGCCCCAGACGGAGTGGATCAGGTTCTTTCGCGTGATGATCACGCCGGCGTTGTTCGCCAGGTAGGCGATGATGCCGAATTCCTTGCGGCCGATCTTCTCGGTCGAGCCGTCCGGGAAAGTGGCCGTCATCGTCTTCGGATCGATCATGGCGCCCTCGAACGGGAACGGGTTGTCCGTGATGCGCGCGTTCTTCGTGACGTTGAAATCGCGCGAACCCTCAGCGCGGCGCAGCACGGCGTTGATGCGGGCGATCAACTCGGCCGCGCTGAACGGCTTGGTGATGTAGTCGTCGGCGCCGAGCTCCAGGCCCTTCACCTTCGAGACTTCCGTGTCGTTGCCGGTGAGAAAGATCACGGGCAGGTTGATCTCGTTGCGCTTCAGCTCGTCCAGGAACGAGAAGCCGTCCTGGTCGGGCAGGGTGATGTCGAGCAGCAGGAGATTCGCGAAGTTGCGCTTCAGGAAACGAAGGGCATGCGCGCAACGATGATAGATCTGCGTCTGCATGCCCACCGACTCGAGTTGGTGGGAGATGATGCTGGCGAGTTCGGGTTCGTCCTCGCAGATCAGGATGAGCGGTTTGGGTGTGGCGGACATGGGAACAGTCTGACGCTTGGGCGGGTTAGGACGCTGGGGTGACAGTTCCGGGGAGCACGGGTTCTGGCGGAAAGCCTGAAAAAGCGGGCAGGAATGGATTCACGCCGGGGCAAGCGGGCGGGGTGGCCGCCGCGTGACTTGATGTGAATCCGAACCGGTTGTGAGTTTCACCCGTATTTTTACATCGGACAAGTGTTAAAAAGCTCGAGGCCTTTTTCCTTGAAGCGTGTTCATGCCTCCCGCTGTCTGTCCGGCTGTGCCCGACGCAAAACCTCTTATCATGCTTGGCCTTCCGAAGGGGTCGCTCGAGGAGTCGACGCGAAACCTCTTCGCCAAGGCGGGTTATAAAATTTCAGTAAGTTCGCGGTCGTATCGGCCCGCGATCGACGACCCGGAGCTCGACGGCCGGTTCGTGCGTTCCCAGGAGATGAGTCGCTATGTCGAGCATGGATTCTTCGACTGCGGCCTGTGCGGTCACGATTGGGTGGTCGAGAATGGCTCGGATGTGATCGAGGTGTGCGAACTCGGCTACAGCCGCGCCTCGCGCAATCCCGCGCGCTGGGTCATCGCCGTGCCCGAGGCGTCCGCGATCAAGACGATCGCCGACCTGCAGGGGAAACGCATCGCGACCGAACTCGTCGGCACGACGAAGAAGTTTCTCGCCGACCGCGGGGTCACGGCGACGGTCGAGTTTTCCTGGGGCGCCACGGAGGTGAAGGTCCCCGACCTCGTCGACGCGATCGTCGACATCACCGAGACCGGCAGCTCGCTCAAGGCGAACAAGCTGCGCATCGTCGAGACGATCCTCACCAGCACGACGCGGTTCATCGCGAACAAGGCGAGCTGGGCCAACCCCGTGAAGCGCCGCAAGATCGAGACGATCGCGATGTTGCTGCGCGGCGCGCTCGAGGCCGAGATCAAGGTCGGCCTCAAGATGAATCTCCCGAAGTCCTCCCTCGATTCCATTTCGCGTGCGCTGCCCGCGCTGCGGAACCCGACGATCTCCCCGCTGAGCAATCCCGAATGGGTCGCGCTCGAGACGATCACCGACGAGAGCGTGGTGCGTGAGATCATCCCGAAGCTCAAGGAACTCGGGGCCGAGGGCATCGTCGAGTACCCGCTCAACAAGGTCGTGTACTGACGCGCGCTTGCCGCGCGTCGGCGTTGTCGCAGATTCTCCGGGATGAAAGTCACGCTCGGACTTCTCCAGCATGCCTGCGGGCCGGATCCGCGTGCGAACCAGCGCCGCGCGGTCGCGCTGGTTGAGCGCGCGGCGAAACAGGGCGCGCAGATCATCTGCACGCAGGAGCTCTTTCGCTCGCAATACTTCTGCCAGGCGGAGGACTACGGAAACTTCGCCCTCGCGGAGCCGATCCCGGGGCCCACGACGACGGCGATGCAGAAGCTGGCGAAGAAGCACGGCGTGGTGATCGTCGCATCGCTGTTCGAAAAGCGCGCCTCCGGACTCTACCACAACAGCGCGGCGGTCATCGACGCGGACGGCGCGCTGCTCGGGATCTACCGGAAGATGCACATTCCGGACGACCCGCTCTTCTACGAGAAATTCTACTTCACGCCGGGTGATCTCGGGTTCCGTGCCTGGCAGACGCGTTTCGGCCGGATCGGTGTGCTCATCTGCTGGGACCAGTGGTATCCGGAGGCGGCACGGATCACCGCGCTTCAGGGCGCGGAGATCCTGTTCTACCCGACCGCGATCGGCTGGCATCCGCGCGAACCCGCCGAACTCGGGCAAAAGCAGCACGGCGCGTGGGAGACGATCCAGCGCGGCCACGCCGTCGCCAACGGGTGCTACGTCGCGGCCGTGAACCGCACCGGGTTTGAAGATCCCTACGGCGGCGATGGCATTCGTTTCTGGGGACAGAGCTTTGTCGCCGGCACGCAGGGCGAGATCCTCGCGAAGGCGCCGGTGGATGCCGAGACGGTGCTGCTCGCCGAGGTCGACCTGGCGAGAATCGACGACACCCGCACGCACTGGCCGTTCCTGCGCGACCGGCGCATCGACACCTTCGGCGACCTCACGCGACGCTACATCGACTGACGGCGCTTCGCCGGCCGCTCGGCTGGCTATCCAGCCGGCGGACGGCCGGACCGCCGCACGTTTCCATGACTTCTCCCTCCACCAAGCGACAATCCTCGTCAACGTCACCCGCTGCAGCCGCCACGCCGGCTGCGCTCGGCTTTCGCATGCCGGCTGAGTGGGAACCCCAGGCTGCGGTCTGGTTCTCCTGGCCGCATCGCCTGAAGACCTGGCCGCGGCACTTCCGGCCGATTCCAGCGAAGTTTGCCGAGATCATCGCGACGATCAGCCGGTTCGAGGACGTGCGCGTGAACTGTCCGCGCGCCCTCCAGCCGCGCGCCAAGCGCCTGTGCGCGCGGGCAGGCGCCGTGATGGAACGCGTGCGCTTCCTGCCGCACCCGACGGACGACGCATGGTGTCGCGACCACGGTCCGATTTTCGTCAAGCACCGGCGCACCGGCGAGGTCGCGCTCACGGACTGGGGCTTCAATGCCTGGGGGCGCAAGTATCCGGCGTGGCAATACGACGATGCAATTCCCCGTCGCATCGAGCGCGTGCTGGGCCTGCGGCGCTTCGAGGCGCCCATGATCCTCGAAGGAGGGTCGATCGACGTGAACGGCGAGGGCCTGCTCCTCACCACCGAGTCCTGCCTGCTCAACCCGAACCGCAACCCCCATCTCTCGCGTGCGGCGATCGAGCAGCACCTGCGCGACTACCTGGCGGTCGACACGGTGATCTGGCTGGGCGACGGCATCGCGGGCGACGATACTGACGGGCACGTCGACGACCTGACTCGTTTCTTCAAGGCGGACGGCATCGTCACGGCCGTGGAGTCGAACCCGCGCGACAGCAACCACCGTGCGCTCGCCGAGAACCTGGAGCGCCTGAAATCGCTGCGCACCCCCAAGGGACGACCGTTCGACCTGCGGCTCCTGCCGATGCCCCGCGCCATGCACGGCCGGGGCCAGCGGTTGCCCGCCAGCTACGCGAATTTTCTCGTGATCAACGGCGCGGTCATCGTCCCGGTGTTCGGCCAGCCCCGCCGCGATGCCGAGGCGCTCGAGGTGCTGCGCGACTGCTTTCCCGGCCGGGAGGTGCTCGGCCTCAACTGCGCCGACCTCGTGCTCGGCCTCGGCACGCTCCACTGCATATCCCAGCAGCAGCCGGCGTGAACCTTGCATTCGCCTTGCGTGTCTGCATGGGGAAGCGTCCGCTCGCATACCTTCGATGAAACCCCGCCTCATCCTCCTTGCCCTGACTGCCTCGATCCTCGTTCCCGCCGGCGTGCTCACCACCGCGTGCACGGTCATGGACCGCGTGCGCAGCCAGTTTTCCGAGTTTCACACCGCGGCAGTGGCGGCTGGAGACGAGGAGATCGTCTACGCCGCGGCGCAGCGGTCGCTGGAGGGAATGGGCTACGCGCGTGAGCGCGGCAGCCTGGCCTCGCACCGCCTGGAGATGGCCACCCCCGTCCAGCCCGGCGGCAACGCGCAAAACCTCCGCCAGCGCCGCGCCGTGCTGGAGTTCCGTGCCATGGGTTCGGAAGGCACGGAGGTGAAGATCGGGTTCTGGGAAACGAGCGAGGAGACCTCCCAGAAGGACAATGCGGTCGTCGGCTCGCGCCTCATCCACGGCGGCGCGCTGTATGAGGCCTTCTGGGACCGCCTCAATGATTCCCTCCCGGATGAGGATCCGGCCGGAGTGCCCGCGTCGGGAGCGGCGCCCGCGACGCCGTGATCGCCTGAGCGGTCCGGCTGATTGAGCCGGGGACCGCCGACGCCCGCGGCGCAGGCGGCCGGGCGGGTTGTTGGTCGTGCGAGAGCGGGCCGCCCGCCCGGAGGTCGCGCGCCACCGTCGCTAGCGGGATGCGTCCGGCAGGGAACGGGCTGATTCGAGCCCGGTCGGGGCGGATGCCCTACGGCGCCGCCGTGGCCTGCCTGAACGGCTCGATCATGCCGGTCAGGCCGGGCGGGAAGCGACCGACCACGAACACACCCTCGTCGCGCGTCTCCGTCCGCTGGATACCGCCGGCGGCGTGCAGCCGGCCCAGCACATCATAGCGGTCGTGGGGGACGAGCAACTCCACCGCCTGGCGGCCCGAGGCGTGCAGCACCTCCACGATCCGCTGCAGCAGCGCATCGATGCCCTGGCCGGTGGCGGCACTGACATAGACGGCCTCCGGGTGGTGCATGTGGACGGAGTGCAGGTGCTCGGGATCGCCGCGCAGGTCGACCTTGTTGAAGACCGTGATGATCGTGCGGCCCTCGAGCGCGCCGATCTCATCGAGCACCGAGAGCGTCATCTTCGCATGCTCCTCGAGATCGGGGTTGGTGACGTCGATCACGTGGATCAGGAAGTCGGCCACGATCACCTCCTCGAGCGTGGCCTTGAACGCCTCCACCAGCGTGTGTGGCAACCGGCGGATGAAGCCGACGGTGTCGGTGACGAGCAGCGTCTCGCCATCGGGCAGCGTGAGCTGGCGCGTCGTCGGGTCCAGGGTGGCGAAGAGCTTGTCCGCGGCGAGCACGCCGGCGCCCGTGAGCGCGTTGAGGAGCGTGGACTTGCCGGCGTTGGTGTAGCCGACGATGGCTGCGGTGGGGAGCGGCACGCGCATGCGCCTGCGGCGCTGCACGTCGCGCTGCTTCACCACCTCGACGAGTTCGCGGCGGAACTGGGCGATGCGATCGCGCACGATGCGGCGGTCGTTCTCCAGCTGCGTTTCACCCTGGCCGCGCCCGCCCGTGCCACCACCGCGCTGGCGGCTGAGGTGGGTCCACGCGCGTTTCAGGCGCGGGAGGGAGTATTCCATCCGGGCGAGGCCGACCTGCAGGATCGCCTCACGCGTCCGCGCGCGGTCCGCAAAGATGTCGAGGATCACCTCGCAGCGGTCGATGACCGCCACCTTGGCCTCGGCCTCCCAATTGCGCTGCTGCGCGGGGCTGAGGTCCTCGTCGAAAACGATCACGTCGGCCCCGATCTCGCGGGCGCGTTCAATCAGTTCCTGGGCCTTGCCGGTCCCGATGAGGAAGTGTGGATTCGGCTCCCTCAGCCGCACGAGGATCTTTTCGGCGACCTCGATCTCCAGGTTTTGAACGAGTTCCTCGAGTTCATCGAGAAGAGCCTGGCCCTCGTGAGGTGCCATCGTGGCGGTGTGCACGCCGACCAGAAGCGCGCGGGTGACCTTCTTTTGGGTTTCTTGGGCCGAGAGCATTCGGGAAAAGAGGATGAGCCTCGTCGCAGGCGACGTGCAGGTCAAACCCGCTGCAGGGTTTGAAACGACCCCGGCGGGTGCCGCGGCAACGACAAATCCCGCTTTTGCTGCTTTTCAGTGCGCGCTGCACACCTAACGTGGCGGGATGCGCACGTTCGTCCCCAAAACGTTCCTCATCCTCGCCCTCGGTGTGGCAGCCGTCCTTTCCGCCGGCCGTGTCATCGGGCAGGGAACTCTGCTGGAACCGCTCGAGGGCTTTTTTGCCCCGGCGGGCGCGGTGTTTTCCGCGGACGGACGGACGCTGTTCGTGACGAACTCGGCGCGCGTGGATTACGGCATGATGGTGGGACGCGGCGCGGTGAGCCGCGTGACGGTCGGGGAGGACGGCACGCTGAGCATGGACCGGCAGAAATTCACCGAAGGCCTGAGCGGACCTCTTGGCATCACCGTGCTGCCTGCATCCCTCGGGGAGTTCCCCGCCGGCACGCTGGCCGTGGCGGTCGGCAACCGCTGGGTCGCCAAGGACCGGGCCAACCGCATCACGGATCCGCGCGAACGCGAGACGGGCCTGGTCTTCCTCGACCCGCATACCGGCGCGCGGCTCGGCTCGGCGTATTTGGGAGCTGGATCTCCCATCGAGGCCGCGCTCGGCCAGCCCGTCTCCGATCCGAGCCACATCGTGTTCGACCCCGCCGGCAACGCCTACCTCACCGACGTGGCGGGCTTCGGGCTCAAACCGCTCCCGGGCGAAATCAACCGGCCGGGCATCGTGCGCCTCTCGGCGGCGGCGCTGCTCGCCATCGTGCGCGGCGAGGCGCCGGAGGCATCGCAGGTATCCTTTCTCGACGTCCCGGAGGTCCCGGGCGGCATCGCCTTCTGGCCGAAGAACTCGATGCTGTACTGGGCGACCGGCCCGGGCTACGGCGACTTGGCGGGCGCGGTGCTTCGGCTGCCCGGTGGCGATTTCGGCCCGTCTGGATCCATCGACACCGTGTTCAAGGAAACGCAGCCCATGGTCGGCGCCTGCCTCACACCGGACGGCAGCCTGATCGTGGCCCATAACAACGGTGACATCGGCGTGCTCAAGGGTGGCCGCGGCAAGGTCAAGACGGTGAAGTTCCGCCGCCCGACCGTGTTCCTCTCTCCGGGACAGCCGGCGGCAACGACGCTCACCGATGGACGCGTCCTGGTCGTGGTGCCCGAGATGGCATCGAGCGGCCAGCCCGCATGGCGTCATCGCCTGCAGCGGTTCACACTACCGTCCGGCTACTGAGCGGGGCGGGTCGGTCGGCGCGCCGGCCTGTTTTGAATCGCGACCGGCTCCACCGGGCGCAGGATGGGCCCATGAATATCGGTGTCCCGCGAGAGATCAAAGTTGGTGAAACCCGGGTGTCGATGACCCCGAGTCTGTGCCGGCGATTGACCGGCATGGGCGCGCGCGTGATCGTGGAGAAGGGAGCCGGCGTGAGTGCCGGATTTCCGGATACACTCTACCGTGAGGCGGGCGCGAGCATCGCCGCCACCGCTGCGGCCGTCTGGCGTCGGGCGGACCTCGTGCTCAAGGTGAAGGAACCGCTCGAGGCGGAATATGAGCACCTGCGCGAGGGATTGTCGCTGTTCACCTACCTGCACTTGGCCGCCATTCCCAGGCTCGCCGACGCGCTGGCGCGGCGCGGCGTGCTGGCGATCGGCTACGAGACGGTGGAGGCGGCGGACGGCACGCTCCCGCTGCTCAAGCCGATGTCGCAGATCGCGGGCCGGCTGTCGGTCCAGGTCGGGGCCTATCACCTGCAAAGCCAGAACGGCGGTTCGGGCGTGCTGCTCGGGGGCATCCCCGGGGTCGCGCCCGGGCACGTCGCCATCCTGGGCGCGGGCAATTCCGGCGCGCATGCCTGCCGCATGGCGGTCGGGCTCGGCGCCCACGTCACGCTGATCGATGTCGACCCTCGCAAGCTCGAGTACCTGGATGGCGAATACAGCGGGGCCGTGACGACGCTCGTCTCCAATCCCGCGAACATCGAGCGCGCCGTCGCGACCGCCGACCTCGTGATCGGCGCGGTCCTGGTGCCGGCCGCCCGCGCGCCGGTCGTGGTTTCGCGCCAGACCGTCGCGCGCATGCGGCCTGGCAGCGTCATCGTCGATATCGCCGTCGACCAGGGTGGATGCATCGAGTCAATACGGCCGACCTCGCACGCGGAGCCGACCTATGTCGCTCATGGCGTGGTCCATTACGCCGTGCCGAACATGCCCGCGATGGTCGGGCGGACGTCCACGGTCGCGCTCACGCAGGCGACCGAGCCATTCATCGTGCAGCTGGTGGAAAGGGGCGTGGAGCAGGCGCTCGTGGAGAATCGCGGGCTGGCGCGCGGGATCAACACCCGCGGCGGGCGTGTCGTGCACCCCCAGGTGGCCCGGGCGCTTGAGCGCACGAAGGGCTGACGCCGGAAGGTGCCGCTACCGCCTGAATCGCGTCGCCCGAACCGGATCAGTCGGAGGCGGAAGGCAGGCCTCCAGCCGGCTGCGCCATTGAAGCCGTCGCAGGCCTGTCATCATAACCCGGGTACGGGCAATCAAACGAATGCTTGGCTCGGGATTTTGTTCATCGCCGTGGGGTTGTGCAGGTTGAGGTGCAACCCCGGCCCGGGGGTGCGTGTATCCCTTGTCAGGATGCGGGAATTGTCCGTTTGACAGGAAAGCGGCAGGTCATTGCTTTGGGAACTCTTGTACCCGGAGGGGTGTCGCCGTCGGATGGTGCCGCCGCCTCCGTTTTTCCTATGCATGCCTCCATGTTTCATCAAACGGCCCGGGCGTTTTTGCCCTCGCGTCCGCTCATCGTCCTGATGGCGGCCACGGTCCTCGCCGCATGCGCGGCGCAGGCGCTGCCGGCCGGCAGCGCCCAGGGGCTCAACCGCGAGGACGGTCCCATTGAGATCGGTTCAGCCCTGGTGCTCGCAGTCGGTGCGTGTATCGCGATCGGCAGCACGCTGCGACGCATGTCACTCGTGCGCCTGGCGGGTGCCGTCGTGGTGACGAGCCTTCTGCTACGGGAGCTGGATTTTCAGAAGCGGTTCACCTACCGCTCCATCGAATCGATCGGATTCTACACCCGGCCGATCGCGAGCCTGACCGAGAAGGTCGTCGCGCTTGCAATCCTGTCCGTTCTCGCGTGTGCCGTCTGGATCCTCGCACGGGCCGCCTGGCTGCGCCTGGCGCATGCCGTCCGGCAACGTGAGGCCTGGCTGGGCTCGATCACCGCTGCGGGAGTGCTCGTTGCCTGCAGCCTCATCTCGGAAAAGTTCTTGGGATTCACCGTGGCCGAGGAGGTTCTCGAGGCGGGATTCGCCGGTGTGGTTGTGGCGCTGTGCTGGCAGGCCGGAAAGCTGGCCGCGGCGGAAGCGCCTGCGGTGCAGCGGCCGACCGCCGAACTTCTCGCGTTCGAAGGCGAGGCGATCCCTGCGCGCACGCGCGAGCACGCCGACCGCGGCCACCGCGTTGCCTGACCGGGCGCGCGGGCACCCTTCGGGGCGCGAACCATTCCCACCGAAAACACGAGAACCCGCGGAGTGCTCCGCGGGTTCTCATACTCTGCGGGGTATCCCGCTGCTGCGCCCAGGGTCAGGCGCGACCGAGGTAGGATCCGTCCGACGTGCTCACCTTCAGGAGTTCGCCCTCCTTGATGAAGAGCGGCACCTGGACGATCAGGCCGGTCTCCATCTTGGCCGGCTTCTGCACGTTGCTGGCGGTGTCGCCACGAATGCCGTCGGCCGACTCCACGACCTTGAGCGTGACCGAGGAGGGGAGCGTCACCGAAACCGCGACGCCTTCGACGAAGAGCACTTCCACCATGCCGCTCGGCACGAGGAAGTTCTTGGCCTCCGCGATCATCTCGTCGTTGAGTTCCACCTGCTCGTAGCTCTCGGGATTGATGAAGCAGTACGTGCCGCGGTCGACGTAGCTGAATTCGAGCGTCTGCCGATCGGTGGTCATCACCTCGACCGGCTCTGTCGAATTGAAACGCACCTCACCGCTGCGCCCGTTGCGCAGATTGCGAAGTTTGGCCTGAACGAACGCACGCAGGTTGCCAGGGGTGCGGTGATGCACCTCCATGACGAAGTGCGGCTCGTTGTTGTACTTGATGACGTTGCCTTTGCGGATGTCGTTGGCGGAGGCCATGGGTGCGGTTCGCGGTTATAAAAGGAGTTCGTCTACCCGGCGGCTCGGGGCGGTGTCAAACGTGGATTTCTTCCGGCCGGAAAGCGCTGCGGCCAGCCCGGCGCTTCGCGACCCGTGAGGTGGTCCGCCTGTGCCCGCGCCTCCGGCTCGATCGGGAAGGGCTCGCACTTACGATTCGGCTTGCGAGGAAACTAATGGAACGCTAGCAGTTTCCATCGTTTATGAGCCGGTCATCATCACCACGGGCAACGTGCGGGCGATCAGCGGGGCGCGTGCCCGCCAGGGGGAAGGCGTCTGGCACCGCCTTCTCCGGCGCGCAGTCCGCGCCAGGCGATGAGATGCGAGCACGGATCGTGGCCGCGGCGCGCAGGCATTTCTTCCCGCTTGGGTTCGCCAGTTGCACAATGGACTGCCTCGCCCGTGAGCTGGGCATGAGCAAGAAGACGCTTTACCAGCACTTCCGAAGCAAGGAGGAGATCATCGACGCCCTGATGGAGCTGAAGACCGCGGCCATTCGGGACGGGTTCGAAGCGGTGCTCGCGCGCGAGGGCATCGGCTTTGCCGAGCGTGCGGCGGGCATGTTGAGGCATGCGCACGAACAGTTGTCGGAGGTCAGCGCGGTGTTCCTGCACGACCTTCGCCGTTTCCATCCGGCCTGCTACGCACGCGTGGAGGAGTTTCGGGCC
Organism: Verrucomicrobiota bacterium; assembly: GCA_023399155.1. Classification (GTDB taxonomy): domain Bacteria; phylum Verrucomicrobiota; class Verrucomicrobiia; order Opitutales; family Opitutaceae; genus JAEWQP01. The sequence goes on from JAEWQP010000011.1 coordinate 17,796, forward strand.
CGCGTGGCGCCCGGAGTCTGGGGACGACTGCTGAGGCTCGGCATGAACACCGGCGCCGTGCGTCCAGACATCGACCCCGAATTCGTCGGAAGGCTCATCCCCGTCGCGATGCAGACGCTTCTCCACCCCGAGACTCTCCAGCGTTTTTCGCTCCAGCCGCACCAGATGCTCGAGCACTTCTTCAACATCATGTTTGCAGGCGTGCTCACGCCTGCGGGAGCCGCCGACCATGCGCACCATGCTGAAAAACGCTGAACCACGCCGCACCGGCGGTGGTTTGTCTTCGCCGCGCCGTTTGCTCGTGGCCGGATCACTCGCCACCGCATTGATCCTGCTCTCCTCCTGCTCGCGCGGGGCGGGAGACCGGGACGCCGTGATCGTCCACGGCAACCTTGAGACCGACGATGCGCGGCTTTCCTTCAAGGTCGCCGGCCGTCTCGTGGAGCGGACGATCGATGAAGGCCAACGCGTCGAGGCGGGGCAGCTTCTCGCGCGGCTCGACGACACGGAACTCGTGCAGGAGCTGGCCATCCGCCAGGCGGAGGCGGAGGCGGCGCTCGCCATGCTGAGCGAACTCGAGGCGGGCGCGCGTCCCCAGGAGATCGCGGCCATGGAGGCGATGCTGCACAGCGCCCAGGCCGAGCACGAACGCGCGCGGTTTGAGTTCAGCCGGCAGGAGAGGCTTCGCGCCTCCGATGTGACGGCGGAGCGCGAACTCGAGGTCGCTCGTGCCACGCTGGGTGTCACCGCCGCACGTGTCGCCGAGCTGGGCGAGCGGCTTGCGCTGCTGCGCGAGGGCGCTCGCGCCGAGGCGATCGCGCAGGCGCGCGCAAGGCTGGAGCAGGCGCGTGCCGCTGTCGCGCTGGCGAAGACCCGGGCGGACAATGCCCGTCTCGAGGCGCCGACGGCCGGTGTGATTCTCTCGAAACACGCGGAGCCCGGCGAGTTTCTGGGCATCGGCGCCCCGGTGGTGACGATCACGGACAACCGCCACGTGTGGCTTCGCGGATACGTGGGTCAGCTCGACCTGGGACGCCTCAGGCTGGGGCAGACCCTGGCCGTGGAGGTCGACGCTTTTCCCGGACGCACCTTCTCCGGTCGCCTCGCCTTCATCTCCCCCGAGGCGGAGTTCACGCCCAAGACGGTGCAGACGGAGAAGGAACGCGTGACGCTCGTGTTCCGCATCCGGGTCGATCTGGACAATCCGGAAGGCGAATTGAAGGCGGGCATGGCGGCGCGGGCGATCCTTCCGCCAACGGCGTCCTAGGATTTCGGGTACGCCGGACCTCTCATGGCCGCGATCCGCACCACGCAGCTGCGCCGCGTCTTTGGCGACACGGTCGCCGTCGACGGCCTCGACCTGACGGTTGCGGAGGGCGAGATTTTCGGCCTCGTCGGTCCCGACGGGGCGGGCAAGAGCACGACCATGCGGATGCTGGCCGGGATACTCGAGCCGAGCGGCGGCACCGCCATGGTCGCCGGATGCGATGTCCGGCGCGAGGGCGAGCGGCTCAAGGACCACGTGGGCTACATGAGCCAGCGCTTCGGCCTGTATCCAGACCTCACCGTGCTCGAGAACATCCTTTTCTACGCCGACATCTACGGCGTCGCCTCACGCGGGCGCGCTGGGAAGATCGAACGCCTGCTCGGATTCTCGAATCTCACGCCCTTCACGCGCCGCCTCGCCGGAAATCTCTCCGGCGGCATGAAGCAGAAGCTCGGGCTCGCATGCGCCCTCATCCACACGCCGCGCGTGCTCCTGCTCGACGAGCCGACCAATGGCGTCGACCCGGTCTCCCGGCGCGATTTCTGGCGCATCCTCTACCAGCTTGTGCGCGAGGGCGTGACGATCTTCGTCTCCACGGCCTACCTCGACGAGGCCGAGCGATGCGGTCGGGTCGCGCTGATGGACCGCGGTCGTATCCTCGGACTGGGCACGCCGCCCGAGGTGAAGCGCCTCCTCGGGGGCGGCACATGGGAGGTGCGGCTCGAGCGGGCGCGCGCCGCAGCCGGTTTTTTCCGCGAGCGGCTGCCGCGGGCGGCGGTGGCGCTCTACGGTGATCGCCTGCACGTCACAGGCACCGGCCTGGATGAGGCGGGGCTGCGTAGGGAGGCGGAGGCGGGCGGGTTTGCCATCGGCGGAATCCGTGCGATCGAGCCGTCGCTGGAGGACGTGTTCGTCGCCGTGCTCGCGGGGCGGGAGCCGGCCGCCGGCGGGGAGGTGGATCGTGCGCGGTGATCCGAACAGTCCGGTCGTGGTGGAGGTCGAGGGGCTCGAGCGGCGATTCGGTTCGTTCCGTGCCGTGGCAGGCGTCAGCTTCACGGTGCGCGAGGGCGAGATCTTCGGCTTCCTCGGGCCGAACGGCGCGGGCAAATCGACGACGATCCGGATGCTCTGCGGGCTGCTGGCGCCGAGCGGCGGAAGCGGCCGGGTGGCCGGGTTCGACATCGTGCGCGAGACCGAACGGATCAAGACCCGCATCGGCTACATGAGCCAGAAGTTCTCGCTCTATGATGAACTCACGGTCGAGGAGAACATCGATTTCTTTTCCGGCATCTATCGCATCCCTCGCGCAAAGAAGGTCTCGCGGAAGGCGTGGGTGCTGGAGATGGCGGGACTGCGCGAACACCGGCGATCGCGTACGGGCGAGCTTCCCGGCGGCTGGAAGCAGCGGCTCGCCCTCGGCTGCGCGGTGCTTCACGAGCCGCCCATCCTCTTCCTTGACGAGCCCACCTCGGGCGTGGATCCGAACAGCCGTCGCGCTTTCTGGGACCTGATCTACGCGCTCGCGGAGCAGGGCGTCACGGTGTTCGTGACCACCCACTACATGGAGGAATCCGAATACTGTGACCGCCTCGCCGTGATCTACCGCGGCGAGATCATCGCCAGCGGCACGCCGTCGGAGCTCAAGACCGGCCACATGCGCGATGCGGTGCTCGAGATCGAATGCGACCGGCCCGCCGAGGCGATGGCCGTGGTCGAGCGGCAACCTGGGGTGAAGGAGGCCGCACTGTTCGGCGCTGGACTGCACGTCGTGGTGGGCGAACCGCAGGCGGCGCTCGACGCGGTTCGCCGGGCCCTGGATGCAGCGGGCTTTGCCGTGCGGCGCGCCGCGCGCATCACACCGACGCTCGAGGATGTGTTTGTTTCGCTGATCGAAGCCCGGGATCGCGCCGACGGCGCACAACAGGAGGTGCGGCGATGAACCTGCGCCGACTCTGGGCGGTGGCTCGCAAGGAGGCTCTCCACATCCGTCGTGATCCGCGAAGCCTGATCCTCGCCATCGGTATCCCGATGCTGATGATCATTCTATTCGGCTATGCGCTGACGCTCGATGTTGACCGCGTCGCTTTCGTGGTCTGGGACCGCAGCGGCACACCCGAGAGTCGCGAGTATGTGGCCCGCTTCGAGGCGTCGCGCTATTTCGAGCTCCAGCGGCTCGTCTGGAGTGAGGCGGAACTCGAGCATGCCATCGACGACCGCCAGGCTATGCTGGCACTGGTCATCGAGGCGGAGTTCGCGGATCACCTCGAAGCCGGCCGGCCGGCGCAGGTACAGGCGATCCTGGACGGCACCGATTCAAACACCGCGGCCATCGTGCTCGGCTACACCCAGGCGATCACGCTTCAGTACGACCAGGCCATCTCCATCGAGCGCGTCGGGCGCCAGGATATCCGCATGCCACCGGCTCCGGTCGATCTGCGCCCGCGCGTGTGGTTCAACGCCGACCTCGAGTCGAAGAACTTCATCATCCCCGGGATCGGCGCTGTCATCCTCGGACTCATCGCCGCGTTGATCACCTCGCTCACGATCGCGCGCGAATGGGAGCGAGGGACGATGGAGCAGCTCATCTCCACACCGATGCGGCCGGCCGAGCTGATCCTGGGCAAGCTCCTGCCATACTTCGCGATCGGCATGTTCGACGTGCTTGCCGCCGTGGTGATGGCGGTCGGGCTCTTCGACGTGCCGTTGCGCGGGAGCGTCCCGCTGCTTTTCGCGACGGCTGCGCTCTTCATCGTCTGCACGCTGGGGCAGGGGATCTTCATCAGCACGATCGCGCGCGGGCAGTTGCTCGCCAGCCAGCTCGCGATGGTCTCGACCTTCCTGCCGGCATTCCTGCTGTCGGGTTTCATGTTCGCCATCGCGAACATGCCGGTGCCCGTGCAGGTCATCACCCACATTGTGCCCGCGCGCTACTTCGTCGCGATCGTGAAGGGCATCTACCTGCGCGGCGTGGGATTGGAGACACTCTGGCGCGACACGCTGATCCTGGCCGTGTTCGCGACCGTGATCGTCGCGCTCGCCATCGCGCGTTTCAAGAAGCGCCTGACCTGACCGCCGCCATGTGGGAACGTATCCTTCACATGCTCCGCAAGGAGTTCGCGCAGGTGTTTCGCGACCCGCGCATGCGCATGGTGATCTTCGGCGTGCCGATCCTGCAGTGCCTGATCTTCGGATACGCCGTCACGATGGACGTGCGGCACATCAAGCTCGTGGTGATGGACCGCGACAACTCGCCGGCGAGCCGCGAGCTGGTCGCGGCGTTCCTCGGATCCGACTATTTCGAGGCGCGCCTGTGGACGGAAGATGAGGCGGCGGCGCGCGCGGAGATCGATGCCGCCGCGGCGGGAGGCCTGTTGCGCATCGAGGCGGGCTTCGGCGACGCGGTGGAGTCGGGCCGGGCCGCGCCCGTGCAACTCGTGGTCGACGGCGCAGACTCCAACACGGCCCGGCTCGTGCTCAACTACAGCCAGTCCATCGTCCTGCGGCACAATCGCGTCGTGCAGGTCCGCCAGCTCGATCGCCGCGGAGGCGGGCTCGCTCCCGAAGCCGTGGTCGACCTTCGGACGCGCGCCTGGTTCAACGAGAATCTCGAGAGCCGCAACTACATGGTGCCGGGCATCATGGCCGTGCTCGTCATGCTCGTGACCCTGATGCTCACCGGCATGGCGGTGGTGCGGGAGAAAGAGGTCGGGACGATCGAGCAGATCATGGTCACGCCGATACGGCCCGTTGAGTTCATCCTTGGCAAATGCGCGCCGTTCATCGTCATCGGCTTTGTTGACGTGTTTCTGGTCACCGCCGTCGGCGTGGGCTGGTTCGGCATCCCGATTCGCGGGAGTTTCCTGCTCCTGCTTGGCGGCATGGGCCTGTTCCTGATGAGCACGCTGGGCATCGGGTTGTTCATCTCGACCGTCAGTTCGACCCAGCAACAGGCGATGATGACCACGTTCCTGTTTTTCTTCCCGGCGATGCTGCTGTCGGGGTTCATCTACCCGATCGCGAACATGCCGGCGCCCGTGCAGTGGGTCACGATTGCCAACCCGTTGCGCCACGTCCTCGTGATCATCCGGGGCATCTTTCTCAAGGGCGTCGGACTCGAAGTGCTATGGCCGCAGATGCTGGCGCTGGCCGTCATCGGCGCCCTCGTGCTCGCGATCGCGGTGATGCGCTTCCGCAAGACGATGGCGTAGCCGCCGGTTCGAGGCAGTCCGGATCCCGCAGAAAACGAAAGCCCGGCGGGGCCGGGCTCGGACTCGTCCAACAGGATGTCGGGTGGTTGGCCTACTGGACGTCGGCGTTCGCCGTTTCCAGGCGGGGCAGGATCTGGGAAAACTGCCGGTGCGCCAGTTCGAGGGCCATGTACTCCTGCTTCACCTCGGCCTCATCGCCGTTCGGCGGAGCGATTTCCTCGGGGCTGACCTCGCGGGTGGCCGGCTCGACCGGCGCGGCGGGCGCCTTCGGTACGGACTGCCGTACATTCGTGATGAACGAAACAGGGTAGCCGGCAGAGCTGGAGGTAGGACCGTTGATGCCGTCGATCATGGGCGGTGGAGAGTGCGGCAAGCAGTGGCAGTTTCCTCCATGAAAGAAAAGCGAGAGTTCCTGGGGCGACCTGGATTGAGGAACCTTTTACGGGTCTCCGGGGAGAACCCCCCATCCCGGGGCCGGCGGAGCGCCCATCCACGTCCGGGCTTGTCAGCTGCGCCAACAGCCTCGCATGCTCGCCGTTTATGAAGCAGCGCACGCTCTCCCGCGAGGTGAGCATCGAAGGCAAGGCCCTCCATACGGGGGAGAACGTCCGTCTCACGCTCAAACCCGCCCCCGCGGGCCACGGGATCGTGTTCCGGCGGGTTGACCTCAACGGTGCGCCCGAGCTGCGACCTGACATCGCGCTCGTCACCGACCTGGTGCGGCAGACGACGATCACCAGCGACAGCGCCAACATCCACACGGTCGAGCACGTGCTCAGTGCGCTCAACGGCTGCTGCATCGACAACGTCACCATCGAGATGAACGCCTCCGAACCGCCGATCCTCGACGGCTCGGCCAAGCCCTTCGTCGACCTGATCCTCGAGGGCGATCCGATCGAGCAGGACAAGGAGCGGGAGTTCTTCGTGCTCGAGGAGCCGGTGACGGTGCAGCGCGGCAACTCCTCCATCACCGCGCTGCCGCACGACCGGCTGAAGATATCCTGCACGTCGGCCGACGACCGCGGGATCCACGCCCAGCATCTTTCGCTCGAGATCTCGCCGGACACCTACGCGGCGCACATCGCGGCGGCTCGCACGTTCACCGTCTACGAGGACATCGAGCCGCTGATCAAGATGGGCAAGATCAAGGGAGGGTCGCTCGACTGCGCGGTCGTGCTGCGCGGCGACAAGATCATCTCCAAGGAGGGCCTGCGCTTCAAGGACGAGTTCGTTCGTCACAAGATTCTGGATATCGTCGGCGACATCGTGCTGCTGGGCCGTCCGCTCAAGGCGCACATCATCGCGAACCTTCCCGGCCACGCGATCAACGCCGAGCTGACCAAGGCGCTGCGCGGGAAGTATGAGGAGAAGAAGAAGGGCGGGAAGAAGAAGCCGCGGCCGTCATTCGTCCTGCCGACCGAGACCTCGCTCGATATCGAGCGCATCCTCGACACGCTGCCCCACCGCTATCCGTTCGTGATGATCGACCGGATCCTCGAGTTCATCGGGGAGAACGAACTCGTCGCGATCAAGAACGTGACGATCAACGAGCCCTATTTCCAGGGCCACTTTCCCGGCAAGCCCGTGATGCCCGGCGTGCTCCAGCTCGAGGCCATGGCTCAGGCCGCCGGCATCGTGACGCTGCGGCGCCCGTCCAACGCGGGCAAGAAGGCGTTCTTCATGAGCGCCGACAAGGTGAAGTACCGGCGCCCCGTCGTGCCGGGCGACCAGCTTCTCATCAACGCAAAGATCGTGAAGACCCGCGGCGACAAACTCGCCCAGGCCGAGTGCACCTGCACGGTCGATGGCCAGGTGGTCTCCTCGGCGGAGCTGATGTTCACGATCATCGAGGAGGGCGCCGAGTAGGCACCATGGCCGCGAAGATCCATCCCACCGCGATCGTCGAGGACGGTGCGACGCTGGGAAGCGACGTCGAGATCGGCGCCTACGCCTACGTCGGCGGACGCGTCACACTCGGGGACGGCTGCCGTATCCATCACCACGCCACCGCCGAGGGCTACACGTTCTTCGGCCCGCAGTGCGAGGTGTTTCCCTACGCCGCGATCGGCACGAAGACGCATGATCTCAAGTTCAAGGGCGGCATGCCCGGCCTGAAGATCGGCGCACGCAATGTGTTCCGCGAGTACGTCACGGTCCATGCCGCGACCAACGACGGCGACTTCACGGTTCTCGGCGACGACAACGTGATCCTGGCCTACAGCCACATCGCGCACGACTGTGTGGTGGGCAATCATCTCGTCATGAGCTCGCAGTCGGCCCTGGCCGGACACGTTGTTCTGGGCGACCATGTCAACATCGCCTGGGGGTCGGCCATGCACCAGTTCTGCCGCGTGGGTTCGTTCGCGATGCTCGGCGGGATGGGCAAGCTGCTGCACGACGTCCCGCCCTACATGATCGCTGACGGCTATCCGGCGGTGATTCGCGGCTACAACAAGATCGGGCTCGAGCGCAACGGCTTCACCGCCGAGCAGATCGAGCGCGTCCGCGCGATTTTCAAGACGCTCTATCGCTCCGGCCTCAATCGCAGCCAGGCGCTCGAGGCGCTCGCCGCCCGGCCCGATGCCGACAGCGTCGAGGTCGCATCCGTGCGCGAGTTCGCCGCCGCCAGCCAGCGGGGCCTGTGCGCCGGTCCCGAAAAGGTGGAGGGAAGAGCGGAAAGCTGAAGGTTGAAAAGACAAGGGACGTGTTTTCCGTCCCGTGGTCTGGTTCAAAACGATCGACCAGCCTCTCCAATGGAAGGCCGGGGTCCGGCCAGGCCGCGATCGTCTCAGGGAAAGCGCCCACCGTGGGGCATGCGCGGCGAAGCAGCCATTCCGTCCTCCAGGCGCCTATGAGGATTTGAAAACACGCCGTTGACTGTCGGCTGCCCATGCTGCCCAAAGCGTGCCTACCGCGTATGCGGCTGCGTCCGCGAAGCACGGCTCGCTGACCGCTACTCGCTACTTCTTCTTATATACCAGCGCCGGATCAAACATGCGCGGGCCGCCGGCCATGACGAGCTGCTTGGTCGCGGGATCGAGCTTCCGGTAGAAGCACGATTTGTAACCGGTGTGGCAGGCCGCGCCGTTGGTGCCGATGTCGGCCTTCACCAGGATGACGTCCTGATCGCAGTCCGTGCGCAGCTCGCGCACGAGCTGGAAGTTGCCCGACTCCTCGCCCTTGATCCAGAGCTTGCCCCGTGAACGGCTCCAGTAGGTGACCTTGCCCGTCTCAATCGTATGCCGCAGCGCCAGCTCGTTCATGAAGGCGAACATCACCACCTCGTTGGTGGCGGCGTCGACCGTGATGCACGGGATGAGCCCGTCGGCGTCGAACTTCGGCTGAAGCTTTTCGCCCATCTCGAGCTCGTCCTTGCTCCCGCGCGGGTAGAACAGCGGTGCGGAATCCATGCGGGTAGTGACGGGTGACGAGTGGCGACTGACGAGTGCAAAATGCCGTTTGCCAGCCGATGCGCGGAGGCTGCCAAGGCCGGCGGGAACGCAGCTCGGAGGCCGCCCGCTGCGGGCGCCCTGAGGCGCGCGGATGCGGGAGGTTTCGCGAGCAGGCGGCAGGGGGCAATCCTCTCACCACGACTGGCTCCATGGCGCCCCGAACATTCGCCTGTGCGCGAGCCGTTGGGTGTGGTTAGCTGGCCTCGCATCTCCATGAAGGTTCCCTTCCTCGACCTGAACCGTCCGCACCAAGCGCTGCGCGCCGAGATTCTCGCCGCCATCGCTGCCGCCTATGATGGCAACCGCTTCTGCCTCGGCCGCGATGTCGAGGCGTTTGAACGCGCCTTCGCCGCCGCCTCCGGCGCGGCCGAGTCGGTCGGTGTCAGCAACGGCACCACCGCTCTCCACCTCGTGGCGCGCGCGCTCGACCTCGGTCCCGGCGACGAGGTGATCGTGCCGGGGTTTACGTTCATCGCCTCCGCCTGGACCGCCAGCTACGTCGGTGCGCGGCCGGTCTTCGCGGACATCGATCCGGCGACGTTCTGCCTCGATCCGCAACACGTGGCTTCGCTCCTCACGCCGAGGACGAAGGCCATCGTCGTCGTGCACCTCTTCGGCCAGGCGGCGCCAATGGATGAACTGCTCGCGATCGCGGCGCGGGCGAAGATCGCCGTCATCGAAGATTGTGCGCAAGCGCATCTCGCGACCTACCGCGGCCGGCCGGTCGGCCTGATGGGCGACGCCGGCACATTCAGTTTCTACCCGACGAAGAACCTCGGCGGCTGTGGCGAGGGCGGGGCGGTCGTCTCGCGCCGGCCCGATATCCTCGCCAGTGCACGCCTCCTGCGCGCCCACGGCATGGCCGTGCGCTATCGGCACGACGAGGTCGGCTACAACTACCGCATGGAGGGTTTCCAGGGAGCCGCCCTCGGCGTGAAACTACGGCACCTCGCCGCGTGGACCGAGCGCCGTCGCGCCATCGCGCGACGCTACCGGGCGGAGATCCATCTCGCCGACTGCGCGCTCCCGGACACGCCGAATTGGGGAGAGTCCGTCTATCACCAGTTCACCCTCCGGCACCCGCGCCGCGACGCGCTGCGAGAGCACCTGACGCAGCGCGGCGTCGGCACCGACACGATCTACCCGATCCCGCTGCATCTGCAACCTGTGTATGCAAGCCTTGGTTACAAGCCCGGGGCGCTTCCGCGGGCCGAGGCGTGTGCGCAAACCGTGCTCAGCCTCCCGATCTTTCCGGAACTGACCGACGCCGAGATCGATCACGTGATCGCCTTGGTGAACGCCTTCTGATGCCGTCGATGAAGGTATGCGACACGAGTGCTTGGGTAGGGCGCTTTCTCCCAGAGCGCCGCGTTCTTTCCTTCGACATTCGCGGCGCACTCGGAGAGGAATGCGCCCTATCGGGGCTGTGTGGCACGCCGTGCTCGCAGCCCATGTCACACTCATGATCGCCGGGATCCGCCTGAAGGTCTGCGGTATCACCTCGCTCGTCGACGCCGACGCAGCCGACGCCATCGGCGCGGATTTTCTGGGTTTCATTTTTCACCCGAAATCTCCGCGGCACATCGAGCTGGCACAGTGGCGGGCAATGGCCGGGCGCCTGCCGCCGCGCCGTCGCGTCGCGGTGTCGGTGAACCCCTCGCCGGCCGATCTGCGCACCTGGGTGGAGGCCGGTTTCGATGCATTTCAGGTCCACTTCCCGCTCGAGACAGACGATGGGGTTCTCGCGTCCTGGGCCGAGGCAGTCGGGCGCGACCGGCTCTGGCTCGCACCGAAGATGCCGCCTGGCGTGGCTTTCCCTGAGCGTGTTTTGGCGCACGCGGGCACGATCCTCTGGGATACCTATGCGGCGGATGGATACGGCGGCACGGGGCGGACAGGCGACTGGTCGGCGTTTCGCCGCGCACGCGAGGCCCACGTCGAGCATACCTGGATACTCGCCGGCGGGCTGGCCCCGGACAATGTCGCGGCCGCGCTGGCGGCGTCAGGCGCGCGTTTTCTCGATATCAACAGCGGGGTCGAGCTCTCCCCGGGCGTGAAGGATCCCGCCAGGCTCAAGGCCCTCGCCGCGGCGCTCGCGCCGGCGCGTTGACACGCAGCCGCTGCGGTGCTGCACGCTTGGCGCGATTCCGGAACGCGTCGGTGATTGCGCCGCACGCGGCGGTCCGCGTACAGTGACGGCTCCCCATGACTCCCTCGGCACCCGCGGGCTCTTCCGCATCGTTCCCTCGCTTCACGATCGAGCTCTTCCCGTCCGCCGCGCTTCTCGGCATTGGCGTGCTGCTCGCCGCCGGGTGCGGCAGGGGGCGTGACGAGGCGGGCTCGAGCGCGGCACCGGCGACGGTCGCGCCGGTCTTTGTCGATGTGACGGAGCCGGCGGGCGTGGATTTCGTCCATCAGCTCGCGAACGGCAAGCTCGACAACATCATGAAGTCCGACGGCACCGGCGGCGCAGTCCTCGACTACGACGGCGACGGTTTCATGGACATCTACCTGGTCAACTCCGGTCCGGTGCTCGGGCTTTCTGACGCCCCGCCCGGCACGCCTCGTCTCCCCAATCGGCTGTACCGGAATCGTGGTGACGGCACGTTCGAGGACGTCACCCAGCGCGCCGGCGTCGAAGGGTGGGGATTCGGCACCACCGCCGCCGCCGCGGATTACGACAACGACGGCGACACCGACCTGCTCGTCGTGAACTTCGGGGGACTCATCCTCTACCGGAACCGCGGCGACGGGACCTTTGAGGATGTATCCGAAGCCTCGGGACTGACATCCACCCAGGCCGGAATTTCCGCGACGTTCTTCGACGCCGACAACGATGGCTGGCTCGACCTCTTTGTCGCGAACTATCTCGTCTTTGACCCGGCCATCATGCCGCCGCCCGGTGCAAACGTGCCGTATCCGGGACCGCTTTCGTATCCCCCCGAGTTCAACCTTCTCTTTCGCAACCAGCGGGATGGCACCTTCCTGGATATCAGCGAGCAATCCGGCATCCGGATACCGAATCATCGCGCGATGTCTGTCACGCCGCTGGACTTCGACCTCGATGGCGACCAGGATCTCTACGTGTCGAACGATGGCACGGCGAACCTGCTCCTGACCAATGACGGCTCGGGGCGCTTCACGGAAACCGGCCTGGACTGCGGCGTCGCGCTCAACCAGTTCGGCGAGGCGGCCGGGTCGATGGGAACAACCGTGGGCGATGTCGACGGCGACGGGCTCCCGGACCTGCTGGTCACGCGCTTCGGCCAGGCCTCGCTCTACATCAACTCCCGCGGCGGCTTCTTTGACGATCGTGTCGTGGCCTCGGGCATCCTGAATGTGTCCTCCCAATACACAGGGTGGGGCGGCAATTTTCTCGATTTCGACAACGACGGCGACCTCGACCTGTTCATGGCCACCGGCGACCCGCATTACCTGAAGGGTTCGCCCAGCCTTCTGCTCGAGAACCAGGGGAATGCGGTCTTTGTCAACGCGTCCGGCACTTCCGGGCCGTTCTTTCAGCGCGAGCTCAACCTGCGCGGAAGCGCGGCGCTCGACTACGACAACGACGGCCGTATGGACCTCATTCTGACCAGCCTGGGCGACCGCGCCGTGCTGTTGCGCAACGAGGCGGCGACCGGTCACCACTGGCTCACGCTTAAGCTGGTCGGCACGCGGAGCAACCGCGACGGTTTCGGTGCCCGGGTCAGGGTGACCGCGGGTGCGCGCACGCTCCACGCCGAGGCGCGCTGCCCCACGAGTTACGTATTCCAGCAGGATCCGCGGCTGCACTTCGGCCTCGGCCGCGAATCGACCGTGCAGCGCATCGAGATCCGCTGGCCAACCGGGCAGGAGCAGGTCATCGAGAATCCCGCTGTCGACCAGATCCTGGTGGTGCGCGAGCCCTGATGCTGTATGCAGGGCCTGCATACTCATCGGGTAGGGCGAGGCCTCCGGCCGAGCCCCAACGACAGCCTGCGCACGGTGCGCCGCCCGGCCGGCGGCCTCGCCCTACCTCATTGAGCCCGACCAATCATCGCTCTTTCGTCGATCCCATGCCTGAATCTTCTCTCGACTTGAACCCGCGAGTGGCGCGCCGCTGCATGCCCGCCTGTCTCCTCGCTCTCAGCGCTTTCGTGCTCGTACCATCAGCCGCTGGTGCCGGGCCGGTTTGGTCGCGCCCGCGTCCTCCCACGCCGCCGGTCGCCGCCGCCCCCGCCGATCTCTTCGAGGACGTCACGGCGCGTGCGGGCATCGACTTCGTCCACCAGTTCAACCACAGCCGCATCGCCAACATCCTGCTCTCGAACGGATCGGGCGGCGCGGTGTTCGACTACGACAATGACGGCTGGGTCGACATCTACCTCGTCAACTGGGGTCCGATGGATGGCGTGACCGACGCTGCGGCCGGCACGCGGCGCGAACCGAACCGGTTGTACCGGAACCGTGGCGACGGAACGTTCGAGGACATGACCGCAGCGGCCGGCCTCGAGGGCAGCGGCTATGCGAGCGCCGCGGCCGCGGGCGATATCGACAACGACGGCCATGCCGATCTCTACATCGCGAACATCGGGCGGAATCTGCTCTATCGCAACCGCGGCGACGGCACGTTCGAGGACATCACCGACCAGGCGGGCGTCGGCGACACGGATGCGGGGATCTCGGCTGTGTTTTTTGATGCCGACAACGACGGCTGGCTCGATCTCTATGTCGTCAACTACCTCACCTACGTCCCGGAGAAGGAGTCGGAGCAGAATCCCGGCGCCTACCCGGGGCCGCTGGCGTATGCCGGCCAGGCGAACGTGCTCTTCCGGAACCGTGGCGACGGCACGTTCGAGGACGTCACGCGGCAGGCCGGGCTGTATTCGCCCGGCCAGCGCGGCATGTCGGTGAGCGCCTTCGACTGCGACCGCGACGGCGACACCGATCTGTATGTGTCAAACGACGACACGCCGAACCAGCTCTGGCTGAACGACGGCGGCGGTCGATTCACCGAAGCGGGCATCGAGGCCGGCGTCGCCTTCAACTCCATCGGCGAGGCACCGGGCTCGATGAACGCCGCCATCGCCGATGCGGATGGCGACGGCATGCCCGACATCTTCGTCACCCGGCTGGGTTACGGATCGCTTTACGTGCGCACGCCGCAGGGTCACTACGACGATCGGATGTGGGCATCGGGTCTTGGGCGGTTGACCCGGAAGTACGTCGGATGGGGCGGTGAGTTCCTCGACTACGACAACGATGGCGATCCCGACCTCGTGGTGGCGAACGGATCGGCCTTCGTCCTCGACGGAACCGACACCCTCCTGCTCGAGAACCAGGGCGGCGCAAGATTTGTGGATGCCTCTCCACGCGGCGGTGGGTTCTTCCAGACGCCGGTCAACGGACGCGGCACCGCCGTGCTGGACTTTGACAACGACGGCGGTCTCGACGTGTTGATCACCGGCCTCGCGGACCGCGCCTTTCTGCTGCGCAACCGCACACCGGCTGCGGGGCACTGGCTCAAGCTCGCGCTGGAAGGCACGCGCAGCAATCGCTGCGGCTACGGCGCGCTGTTCACGCTGACCTGTGGCGGTCGCACGTACCACGGCGAATCGCGGTGTCCGACGGGATTTCTCATGCAGAGCGACGCGCGTCCGCACTTCGGCCTCGGCACGTCGGCCACGGTGGATCGACTCGAGATTCGCTGGCCGAGTGGTCGCGTGCAGGTGCTCACCGATATCCCCGCTGACCAAGTCCTCAAGATCAAGGAGCCGCAGTCATGACCAAACGTTCCCTATCCATGATGATCGTGCTGCCCGTTCTGGCGTGGGCGGCGTGGGCAACTGCGGCCGACGAGAAGGGGCACAAGCTCTCCACCGTCAGCCTTCGCAAGATGGCGGACTCGCTGCACGCCGTGATCGCCGCCGACCAGCGCACCTACATCAATGAGGTCCCGCGCGATCAACGGGCCGGCGCCGAACATCCGGATCATGCAGCGCTGCTGCGCCAGGCGGCGCAGAGCATCCAGCGTCACGGTGCGGAATTCTCCTACACCCTGCGCTCGCTTCAGCCGATCGAGCCGCGCAATGGACCGCAGACCGAGGTCGAGCAGGTCGGCCTCGAGTTTGTGGCCACGCATCCGAACGAGGCTTTCTACACGGAGGAAGAACTCGGTGGGCGCAGTTACTTCACCGCGATCTACGCCGAGCGTGCCACGCTCGCCTCATGCGTGGACTGCCACAACGCACTGCCGGGGACTCCGCGGCGCGACTTCAAGAAAGGCGATGTCATGGGCGCGATCGTGATTCGCGTGCCCCTGGAGTTCTGAGAGTCGGTGTGCGGGCAGGGCGTGCTCTCAGAGCGCGCCGCAGTTGCGACGAGTCGTACGGCGGGCCCGGAGAGCCCGCTCTGCCGACGTCAGCGTCCCCGGTAGGGATCCTTCGCCAGCACGCCGCGGATCGCGGCGTCGTTTTCCGCGACCGTGCGGTTCGCTCGCGGATCGCCCGCACCGCCGAATGAGCCGATTGGATACCCCGTCGCCGCCGGCCGCGCGTAGGCCTCGCGCCGCAGGTGCGCGAGCGGATTGTGACCGAGGCGCTGCTCGCGGGCGGCCCGCAGGGCCCCGAGATCGATCTCCGCCACGACGATCTTCTCGCCGGGTCCGGGATCGGCCTGCGCCAGGATCCGGCCGTCGAAGTCGACCACCATGCTGCCGCCCGGCCAGGAGAACGGGCCGTAGTGCTGAAGGCTGGCGCCCTGGTTGGCCGCCACGACGTAGGCCAGGTTTTCCAGCGCACGGCAGCGGTTCACGACAGTCCACCAGTCCATCGGCGGCGTCGCGCCCCAGGGGTCCATGTAGGCGGAGACACGGATGAGCACCTCCGCACCGTTGAGCGCGAGGGCGCGGATCGTCTCCGGAAAGATCCAGTCGTAGCAGATCGCGCAGCCGAGGGCACCGAGTTCCGTCTTCGCCACCGGGAAGAGCTCCTCGGTGTATCCAGGAACATCATGCGGACTGGCATGCACCTCCCAGGGGATCCACGGGTTGACCTTGCGATACTTGGTGATCAGGCCCTCGGGGCCGATCAGGCAGGTCGTGTTGAAGAGGACCCCGGGATACTTCGGATCAAACTCGATGAAACTGCCGGTCTGGATGTAGATCCCGTGTTCCCGCGCCTTGGCTACGTAGCGATCGGTGTGCTCGTTCGGCACCGGCACGGCCAGCTTGTCGCGCAGTTCCGTTGCGGTGAGGTAGACCGGGGCGGCGTGCGCGAACTCCGGGAACACGACGAGACGCACCGGGAAGAACGGCCGGTAACCGATGACGGCACAGTCGATCATCGCCAGCATGCGATCGACGCGGCTGGCGATCTCACGGCGTTCGGTCGGGCAGGGAAAGTCAGTCTGACAGGCGGCAACGGCGTAGCGCATGGATGGTGTGCGTCGGAGCGGAGTGAACCACAGAGATCACAGAGGACACGGAGGATACGAGGCAGGCTTACCGAAGCGACCGGAGGAGACGAAGATTCGAGTCGCAAGCTTCCCGCTTCTCAGCGGTCTGGGGTAGGGCGAGGCCTCCGGCCGAGCCGCGTCCAGAGACACGCTGCATCCCGGCTCGGCCAAGCACACGTCCCTATCTTCCATCTCTGTGCGCTCTGTGTCCTCTGTGGTTCAAGGCTTCCCTCGCGGTTTTCATTCGATGATTCGTGTGTGGTAGGTCTCGCGCACGCGGCGCTGTTCATCGGTTTCCGCGGGACGCTCGTGCTCAGGATACGGATACCGGCTCATGCCGCGGAACGGCATCGGAGCGAGGGTGTTCGGCGTTCCCGTATAGAAGTCCATGTCCTTGCAGTAGGCATGCGAGACGAGCACAAAGCTGCGCGTCATGCCGGCCGCGGGCTCCGGAAGCCCGGTCGCCTCGAAGCTCGCGGCAATCTCGTCGCCGGAAGCCATCAGGACGAACATGTCGTCATCGTCCGCCAGAAGCTCGCGGACCGGCCCATAGCGGGTGTAGGCGCCACTTAGGGACCTGAAGGGCGCGTCGGGCTCGGTTTGCTGGTAATCGTAGATCGTCGGGCTGAGCCCGTCGGGCGCAACCTCGCGCGCGAAACCGGAATAGCGCAACTCGGCCTCGGCGACGGGCATCGCGTGCACGGTGACGCGCTCGGCCGGAAGCGGCGCCGCCAGAAAGATCTGGTCGTAATACATTTCCAGGTTGGAAACGAGGCGCAGCCGGCAGCTCGGCCCCGTGAGGAGACCCGTGAGGTCCACGGTCATGCTTCGCGACATGCCGCTGAGCGCGCCGGCATCCGGAACGATGGTTTCCCAGGTCCCGTCGGCCTTCGCCCGGTCGATGCGCACCGGTTGCCAGCCGAGGTGGGCCTGCCCGGCGGCGTAGGTGGTTTGGGAATACGGATACTCGAGATAGCCGACGATGAAAAGAAACACGCGGCTGTCGCGGGGAAGGGCCGCCAGTTGATCGGCAAAATCGAGTTCCAGGGCATGGGGTTCGCAGAAGCCGACGAACCGCGCGTCGAGCGCAGGTTCATAGGCGTAGCGACGGTCGGCGGCGAGCACCGCCTCGGTGCAGTCGATTCCCGCCGGCCCGGTGGCCCGCGCTGGCGCGATCGCGCGTTCCACCACCAGCAGCTGATGGGTCGGCGCGGGTCCCGTGACCGCCAGTCGCTCGTCGGGGAAGACCTGCCACGACTGCGGGTGATCGATGGCGAGCAACTCGAGCCGGTCGACGTACGCCGACTCCTCCATCGGCTCGGTGATGCGGATCTCGTAGCGGCCATGGCGCGGCCGAAGCTGATGCGGCTCGATCTTCACGTGGTCCACCGGTTGAGGATACGCGTACTCACCGGGCGCGGCGAAGTAGCCAAGTCCGCCGACGCCGGCGAAGTCGGTGATGAACTCGAACTCGTCTCCGTTCCACGTGAAGAGCACCGGGCAGCTCGAGACCTTGCGCTGGCTCTCCGCGACGACGTGCGTGCGGCCGGCCGCGAGCGTGCGCTCGACCTGGGAGACGCCGTCGGGCCAGTGGAGGCGGGCGTAGTCGACGTGCGTCGCGCCAGCCAGGCCGAACACGAGCGGCTGGGGCCCCTGGCCGAAGCCGCCGGCCTGCCCGGTGTTCCAGCGGGATTGTTCGCGCAGGCCGGTGCGAACCACCGTCCTGACGCCGTAGCCGCTGGCCGGGCTCCGGGTGCGCTTGTCGCGACTGCGAACGCCCGTGGGCGCAATCGCGATGGCGGTCGGGGCCGGCGACACCTCGCCGGGCACCAGCCGCACGCGATCGGTCTCGCCGCGTTCGAGAAGAATGGCATCCGGTATCAGGTCCCCCGTGACATCGACGAGTTCCGCGCCGACGATGCGGCCGCGTTCGAGCGGCTGCCACACGCGCGCCTGCAGCGTGAATGCGCCGGCGCCGTCATTGAGGAGCAGATGACCTTCTTCGCCGAAGAGGGCGACGTCGAGGTCGCCATCCAGATCGACGTCCGTCGTGCGCACGCCCCCGATCTTGCCGAGGGCGGCGGCTCCTGTGGCGGCCTCGGCGAACTTCGCGCTCGCCCGGAAATCGGCGCGTCCACCGCCAAGATGGAGGGCGGGCATGGCGGGGCGGTCGGAGAGCGTCAGGAGGTCGAGAATGCCGTCACCATCGAAATCCTGCAGCACGCCGCCGAGGTCGCCGCGGATCGCGGTCTGCGTCGTCGCCTCAGCAAACGTGCCCGACAGCTCGTTGAGGAAGATGCGCGCGGGCGCGCCGCGCCGCAGGACGATAAGGTCCATGTCGCGGTCGCCATCGAGATCACCGGGAAGGACCATGACGGAGTCACCCTCCGGCATGGCGATGCCGGCGGACGTGGCGATATCCGTGAACGTGCCGTCGGCGTTGTTGTTGAACAGCTGGTTCGGCGCACCCACGTTGCAGACGAAAAGGTCGAGGTCGCCGTCGTGATCGGTGTCGAGCCAGAGTGCGCTGCTCGATGCTCCGCCTGAGGCGGGCTGTGCGATCAGCCCGGTCGTCCGCGTGAATCCACCCTCGGGCGTGCCGCGGAACAGCTCGTTGCCGTGCGCGGCGACGACAAAGACATCTTCGATGCCGTCGTTGTCGTAGTCGCCGATGCTCCAGGCGAGAGGCGCTGTGACCGTCTGCAGGGTCGGGTCGACGCCGGTGGCGCCAAGGCTGGCGTGCACCGGTGCGCCCGCATCCGGCATCCAGCCGCCCAGGAGACAGGTCGGACCGCCCGGGAGGCCTGTATTCAGGATTGAAACACCTCCGAACGTCGACGCCAGCCGCGCGGCGTTCGCATCGCCCGGCTGGGCGACGCCGGGGCGGGCGACAAGGTCGCGCGTCGCTCCGCCGCGGTAGACAAAGCTGCCGGACGCCGCCGGAGCGGCGTCGCCGATCGGGATAACGAGGGCCAGGTCGCCCATCTGATTGTACTGGGGGAGCTCGATCGTCTCAGCCAGCGGATGCTCGCGGAGTTTCTTGAATTGCTCGAGGTAGGGGGTGGCGCGTTCGGACTCGCCCGCGGCCTGCAGCATCTGCCAGACGCGGTAGTAGGCGCTGGCCAGATACGGGTGCAGTTCGATCGCCCGCGCGAGTTCTCTGAAGGCGTCCTGGCCGACGCGCTGCCTGCACATGCCCAGGATGTACCACGCCACCCCGTCGTCCGGATGCTGTTGGAGGACTTTCTCGAAGCACGGGATCGCCTCTTCGGCGCGCCCGAGGTGCTGGAGAACGATGCCCTTGAAATACCAGGCCCGCGCATGGTCGGGGCTTTCGCGAAGGACCTCCTCGAGCAGTTCGGTCGACTTCTCGATATCCTGATCCTCCTTGCGGCCACGATTGAACCGCGCGATGGCGAGATTGACCTTGATCTCCGGATGGTCCGGCGCGGCGGCGAGTGCGTCCTCGAATGCCTGAGACGCCGCATCGTAGTCGTACTGGCCCATGAGCGCGACGCCGAGGTTCACGGCCTCGACGGCGGCAGGGCTGGGCTCGAGAGGGGTGTTCCTTCGACAGCCGGAGGCGGGTGCGAGGGCGAGCGCGCCAACCGCGGCGGCGACGATCAAAGAAAAGAGCTTTTTCATCAGCGATGCTTCACTTTGCAGAAACCACGGCACCATCCAAGGGGATCCGTGCACCCTCGTTCGGCCGGACATACCGACTCTGCTTCGGCTTGGATTGTTGCGGGACCGGTTCGTTCAGCGGTTCGTGAACGGGTCGGGAGATGGAACGCACCTGCACAAGGACGGTGATTCTAAGAGCGACGGTGGGGTAAGCCCGTTCAAGCACAGCATGAGGAGTGCAGCCGATGAATACCCGTTTCGTGCACGACTTCATCCCGGGGTATTCAAAGATCCTTACTCGCGTTCCCCGTCGAAGTCGCGGAACGAGCAATTGCAGGGTGTGCGGAAAAGCAGCACCCAGTCCTCGGCTGTCGGCGTGCGGTAGACGCGGTCACGCAGGGCGCGGGCATTGCGCATGCCGCCGTCGCGCGGGCTGAACCAGAGCGGCTTGAGCTGGTCGCGGAGCCGCTCGCTGTCGAGTGAAACCACGCCGCCATCGGCGATATAGACGGCGGCGAGGTCACCGTCGGCATTGCGCGCGGCGAACGCACGCGGCGCGGGACGGCCGGGCTGCCTGGCCGACGGATGGGGCTGCAGCGACACCACGATCTCGGGATCCGCCTGCAGTTCCCACCAGGTGAAGCCGGTGAAAAAGTCGTAGAGATGCGCGAAGGGCTCGAGTGCCATCGCCAGATCCCCGAAGCCGGCATCTCCGGAATTGCAGGCGTTCGCAAAGCAGGCGTCGAGTGTCGGATAGCCGCCCGCGAGACAGGTTTCCCAGGCCGTCCTGAGATGATCGACCGGGCCGGGGACTTCAGCCCCTGCCATCGTGCACGAGGAGGCCGCGCCGGACGATGCGATCGGTCGCGGGCTGTGCGTGGGGTGGCCGTATGGATCCCGCTCGGCGAGGAGCGCGCGAAGGGCGTCGGCTTGCGAGCAATCGTTCGGACTGACACAGGGATCGTCCACATCCCAGATCACGTTCCGGAAGGCGGCAAACCGGGCGATGGCGTGACGTGCGAGGCCCAGGTCATCGTCGGCGGCATGGGCGAGCGCGATCGCCACGATGATGTCGCGATCGCGTGCCTGTGTGACGAGCCGTTCCAAGTTCCGCCAGGCATCGATCGAATCATCCGTAAGGGCGACGCGAATACCGGTGATCCTGGCGCGGTCGAGGATCTCGAGCCTGCCGACCATCGCGGAATCATCGCACGTGGCGATGATTCCGGCGGTCAGGCCGTTCCAGAAGAACCTCTCCTTGCTCCCGTCCCACTGGAAATGCGCGGGAAACTCCGGATCGGCGCGGAGCATTCCCTTGCCCGCGACACCGGACGCCTCGAAGTGGCCTTCGTGGGTGGCGACGTGGTCGCCGGAGCGATAGGTGACCGAATAGCTGTATGTGCCCGGATGGGACGGCGCGAAGCGTACTCGGTGGGTGCTCCCGTCCGCGGCGTCGCGGAAGCCATCGACGATGGCCGATGCCTCTCCCTCCCGTGTGAACACACCGCTGACCGAAATGACGCCCGGAGTTTCGAGACGCTGCGCTTCCGCAAGGCGGATCGTCACCTCCACATAGTCGTGGCACGCGACGGTTACGGCCGGCGCTGCAAAGTCGACACGGGGGCCGGCGGCGGCGGCGCTAAGTGCCGGGAAAAGGAGGGCGACAAACCAGGGAGCTTTCATGGAGCCAGGGCGGGGTTCGGTGTGGATGTGGATGCGTCCGAGGCGACAGGGACCACGACACCGTGCTGCACGGTGCCGAGTCGCAGATCAGCGCGAACATTCTGGCCGGTACCATCGAACTGGATGGCGCCGGACACGCCGGGCCACGGCGAGAGTTGCAGCAGGACCTCGCGGATACGCGCACGGTTGGGTCCGGCGCGATCGATCGCTTCGAGGAGCATGCGGGTGGCATCGTAGGCCAGTGCCGCAGTGTAATCGGGCGGGCGGCCGCGCTGCGAGGTGAACTGCTCGACGAAGGCGACCGTGTGACGCGCACCCCCGTGTGCGGAGAAAAGCAGGGGGAACCGCACGCCCTCGGCTGACAGACCGGCGAGTGCGACAAAGCGGTGCCGGCCCATCGATGGACCGCCGAGAATGTCGACGTCGCCCAGCAACTCGCGTGTCGTCCGCACGAGGCGGGCCGCGTCCTCGGCCGCCGCGATGATGATCACGACCGCGGGGTTGCGGGCCGTGGCGGCTCCGAGCTGCGCGCGTACATCGGCGGCTCCGGCCGGCAGGTCGACCCGCAGGTCGGGAAGCCGGCCCCGCCGGGAGAACTCGGCCATCACCTCGCGGGCGGTCATCCGTGAGTCGTGATCGGTCGTGCCCAGCAGGAGGATCGAGCCTTCGACGCGCGGGACGCCCGTCACGCCGGATGCCTCCACGGTATCCGTAGGATGGTTACCGCTGGGACGGGTTCTCCGATCCGCCGCCTCGAGCGCGGCCTCGACCATGACGCGAGCAACGGCGGTGTCGGCGGGAGCGCAGGAGAACATCCATGCGACGCCAGCCAGCGTGGCGGTCTTGTCCGTGGCGATCGGGCTGACGAGTGGAAGATTTGCCTTGGCCACCACTTGCTCCGCGAGGTGAGTGGCCGACGAGTCGATCGAGCCGATGACGGCGAGAGGTTCTTCCTCGTAGACCATGCGCGCCAGCTGGGACACGCCCGTGCCCCACACATCCGTGGACCAGCGTGGCACGAGCCGGAATGGGAGTGGGGACGAGGGACGAGGGACGAGGGGTGGGGCGAACGACGGGTTCAGGCGCGAGCGGTTGGCCTCGGAGACGGCGAAATCGGTGGCCCACCAAAGATCGCCGGTGAGTGGATCATCCGCATCGGTCGGACCGAACCATCCGATGCGGTACTCCGTGACATCGACCTGGTCCTCGGATGCACCGTGGTAGCCCAGCGTCATGTCACGATAACGCAAATACGGCTGGGGCTGTGCGGAGCTTTCGGCGGGAGCTTCCGTGCCGCCGACGTCCGCCTGAGCCATGAATGGCAACGAACAGTAGACCATCAGCGCCACAGCCCGGGCCAGCAGGGAGGGCGAGGCCTCTGGCCGAGCTGGAGGGGTCGACGACAGTGCCCATGCGCGGCTCGGCCGGGGGCCTCGCCCAACCTGACAATCTCGGTTCACGCGCAGCTCGGCTGGGGAGGTCGATTCGCCGCCCGCTCGAGGTCGAATCCTGAACGAGCGAAAGGCCATGCGGGTTTGCGGCGGCCGTTCAAGGTGCGCTCACGAACTCGCGCTCCGCCCGTGGCGTCTCTATTACTTTGCCGCGCGGTATGCCAAGGTCGTCTCGCGAGCGGTACACCCAGCGTCCCCCTTCGCGGATGGCGAGGAAGACCTCGCCGGCATCATCCAGCGCGGAGCTGAGCGGGATGTCGCCTGTCACACCGGGGAACGCCTCGGCGCGGTAGGCGAGCACGTCGCGGATTTTCGCGCGATTGAGACCCACGGTCTGGATGGCCCAGATGAGCATGCTGGCTCCATCGTAGGCATGCGCCGCATACGTGTCGGCCTCGACGCCCCACCGCGCGCGGAAGGCTTTTTTGAATGCCGCCAGCTTGGGATCGTCGCGTTCGGGATTCCACGGATAGCCACAGATCACCCCCTCGGCGTTATCCCCGGCGATCCTGACGAAGTCGTCATTGACGGCGCGATCGCAGGTGAGGAAGGGCTGCGTCCAACCCCGGGCGCGGATGGCGTTGAGCACGCGCGCGGCGTCCTCGCCGTTGCCCCAGTGGAAGATGACGTCGGGCTTGTACTCGGCTATGCGGTCGAGCTGCATGTCGAAGTTCTCCGAGCCACCCTTGTAGGCCATCTCGATCACGCTCGGACGGCCGAGGCGCCGGCAGCCGTCGCGGATCTCGCGCACGCCGAACCGGCCGTAGCGGTTGCTCGATCGGATGATGCACGGGCGCTTGTAGTCCATCTTGCGCAGCGCGTAGTCCACGAGGATGTAGTTCTGCTGGCGATCGTCGCCGATGCAGCGCATCACCCACGGGATGTTCGTCTCGATGTAGGTGGGATCGAGATCGCCGGGCGTCATCCAGGGGATCTCGATCTTGAGCGCGACGCGGATGGCGATGTGCGTATTCGCTCCATCGATGCCGCCGATGATCGCCCAGACATTGTCCTTGTAGGCGAGGTGAATGACCTCGGAGCCGGAAGCGCCCCAGAGGGCGTTGTCGTTGCGCACGCTCAGCTCAAATGGAATGCCGCGCCGGGTGTAGCCGCCGTTTGCGTTGGCCTGCTCGATGGCGAGACGGGCGCCGCGCATCATCGCGATGCCGAGTTGCTCCTCGTTGTGGCTGCCCCCGCCGGTGGCCACGGAGACCGTGGGCTCGATCGGGCCGAGGAAGCCGATCTTGACGGAATCAAGATGCTCGGGCTCGGGGATGGCGCGCCCGGCGCCGGTGTACTCCATCTGCACGAGGAAATGCTCCTTGTAGGGTTTCACGCCGCCGAACGGTTCCACGTCCGCCGAGGACGATGCGTAGTTCTGGCTCTGTTTCAGCGGCAGGTCGGGCAGTTCGTGCGGGCCGATGCCGTCGAGGCGTTTGACGATGTCGTCGACCGTGATGTCCGCGGCGGTCGCGATGGGGCGTTCAGTGGCGGGAGCCGCGGCGGGCGCATCGGCGGCGTGCGCGGTCGAGGAGAGGCACAGGACGCCGAGCGTGAGGGCGAGCATCAAGGCCTCTGGCCGGGCCGTCGGTGTGCACCCAGGGTTGGCTCGGCTCGGCCGGAGGCCTCGCCCTAACGCGGACGGCTTTGCCGGATTGCCAGGGATCGTCGTATGCATGGTTGGTCCTACGGTTGGGAGGCTGCGATCGATGCCGGTGCGGCGGCGTTCGCCGTGGAACGCAGGCGCGGGAAGTAACCCTCGCCGATGCCGCGGCCGATGCCCTTGGAGGTGCCGACCCAGACGTCGGCGCCGTCGAAATCGACGCATATGATGAAGTTCTGCGGGATGCTGTAGCCGGTATCCACGACCTGGATAACCTTGCCCTCGCGCTTGATCACGGCCCGGCCCGTGCGATTCCGGCCGTCCGCGGTGTAGGCCACCCAGGTGTCGGTGGCGGCGTCCATGCAGGCGCCCGCGCCCTTGTCGGTGGCGAACCAGCACTCCTGGGCGGATCGGGCGCGGATGTTGTTCTGGAAGTTGCTGGGCAGGCCGGAGTCGTGGTCGAAGTAGCCGCGCCAGTGCCGGCCGTCGTAGCGCGCGCCGCCAAAATAGGAGGAGATCCACAGGGTCTTCTCGACCGACTCGGCACCTGTGACGATGACGTGGACGTTGCCGTCGTCGCGATAGAGATCGATCTCCATTTCGCCGTCGGGGTCGAGGTAGGTCTTCCAGTTCTCCGTCTTGATGTCGTACTCGAGCACGCCGCTGCCCCAGACGGCGAGGTGGACCTTCCCTTCCTTCTCGTTGGCGCTGATGTTGTAGTTCCAGATCTCCTCCATGGGTGCGTTCTTCTCCGTGAAGATCTCCCACTTGTCGGTCTTCACGTCGTAGCGGCTGGCGCCGGCCGTGGTGGCACACCAGACGTGGTCGCCCTCGGTCGTGATGGCATAGACGACGTCGTTCACCAGTCCGCTGTTCATCTGGTTGAAATGGTCGAAGCGGCCGGCGGAGAAGCGGGCGAGTCCGCCTCCGAACAGACCCAGCCAGAGGTCGCCGGTCTTCTTATCGACCGCGATGGCGGTGACGACACGCCAGGGCAGCCCGTCCTTTTCCAGCCAGGATGTGATCTTGCGGGTCTTCTTGTCGAAGCGCGCGAGCCCGTTTTCCGTGCCGATCCAGACGCAATCGCGGGCGGGATCGGCCTTGATGGCGAAGATGTGGTCGTTGGGCAGGCCGTCCTCCGTGGTGATCTGCTCCCAGGTGGTGTAGACAAAGGGCAGGCCCGGGTCGGCGGGCGCCGCGTCTGCCGCATGAAGGAGGGGTGCGGTAACGGCGAACGTGACGACTGCGGCGAGTACGATGAATGGGGTGACGCCTGGCGCGTGGGCCGTGCGCTTGCGGACGCCCGCAGCTGGAGCGTGCGTGGATGTGGCGCCCGCGAGCGGGCGGCCTATGCGATGATCGAACGTGGCGGCGTGGTCGGGTGCGAATGCGTTCATGGCGGTCTGGCGGTCAGAGGGTCTTGAGATACTCGATCAGATCGTTGAGCTGATCCTTGGTCATGTCATTCGTGACCCCGTGGGTGTCGTGGGGATTGTAGACGGTCCAGATCTCCTCGAGCGTCCGGGCGATGCCATTGTGAAGGTAGGGCGCCGAGTCGTAGATGTTGAGGAGGTGCGGGGCGTCGAACTTGCTGTCGCGATCGTAGGCGAATTTCGTGCCGACATCGTGGATCCGGCCGTCGGTGTAGAGCGGGGCCGGGTGGCAGGTCACGCAGCGGTTCTCGCGCGGGATGGGTGTGCCGTCGTTCTTGTGGGTGCGCTCGAAGATCACCTTGCCGCGACGCTGGGCCTCGGTGAGGTCCTCGCCGAGCTTGCGATAACGGTTGGGCGGGCGTGGAATGCTGCAGATGTAGTCGTGGAGGTCGGTGAGTTGCTCCGGGGTGAAGGGATGTATCCGCGTGATGAACACGGCCAGGCGCGGGCCGCACTGGCGCTTGAGGTTCGGATTGATGCCGGTCCACTTGTAGGGGGCCATGTCGGCGATGCCGCGAAGGGTGCGGTTGTCGATCGGGCCCATGCCCAATCCGTCGTCCTCGATGTCGTAGACGACGTTGTCGATGTGACCATCGGGGTGGCAGGTGCTGCAGGAGAACTGGCGTCGGAAGGTGATGTTGGCGCTGTGGAAGAGCTTCTCACCACGGCGACGCATCGTCTCCTCCGTGGAACCGCCGAGGTCGATGCGGCCGATGTTCTCGAGCCGGGCGAGATCGAGCACGGTGACGGAGTCGTCGAGCATGCCTGCGACATAGGCGGTGCGGCCGTCAGGGGAACAGATGATCCCCCTCGGGCAGGTGCCGGTGGAAATGAGCGCGACGACGTACTCGGCGGGCTTGCCGGTGTGATTCGGAATCACGCGCTCGCGCTCGTGGGGCGTGGCGGATTCGAGCAGGGCGACGAGTTTGTCCAGGTCGACCACGGCCACCTGGTCGGAACTGCTGCTGGTGACCAGGGCGCGTTTGCCATCGGGCGTGATGACGACGTCGTACGGATCGGGGAAACAGACGTCGTTGAAGTCGAGAAGCACCTGGTCGACGCGGCCGTCGGCCCAGAGGAGCCCGAGGCCGTTGGTGATCGTCCAGCCGTGGTTGATCCGGGTCATCGGCACGAGGTTTTTCGTGCGCAGCTGGGTGAAGAGCGCGTATCGGCCGGATGGATGCCAGGATATGCCTTGAAGGAGGTTGGCCGCGGGCACGGTGACGCGGTCGCGCACGGTGGCGGTGCCCGTGTCGATCACGGTGAGCTCGGACATCGAGGGCTTGCGGTCGCCGATGAAGCGCGAGAGCGCGTGGGTGACGACGATGGATGAACCGTCGGGCGACTCGGCCAGGGACCAGGGCGAGCGCGAAGCGCTCAGGCGCTTCACTTCTTCAAGCGACGAGGCGTCGATCACGGAGATGGAGTCGATCGAGGTGTTGAGGACGTAGAGGTGGCGCCCCTGGCGGTCCACCAGCACGCCGTGGGGCTCGTCGCCGACGGGGATCGTGGCGGTCACGCGATGGGTGGCGACGTCCACGACCGAAACGGTGTCATCGAGCCGGTTGGATACGAACGCGCGCCGCCCGTCGGGGCTGAAGCAGACATCGTTGGGCTGGCCGCCGACGGGGATCTCGAGTCGTTTCGCGCGCGATGCGGTGTCGATCACGGTCACCGAGGCGGAGGCCTCGCAGGCAACCCAGAGTTCGCGGCCGTCGGGCGTGAGCGCGAGATTGAGCGGGTTCTTGTGGGCGGGTTCGGATGGCGCGGCGGCGGGTGCTGCGTGAGCCGGAGTGCTGACGGGCGTGGGAGCAGGGGGGGGCGGGCTGACGGGTCTGCCGGGCTTTGGCGTGGGGTGAGCGATGGCTTCCCAAGCGGCGTCGAGGTCGAAGGGTTTGCCCTTCAGGACGGTGTCGTGGGAACCCTTCGGACGATGGCAGATCCGGCAATCCTCCTTCGTCGGCATAATCAATCCGGCACCGCGCGCCAGCTTCGGATCCCTCATCAACGAGTCCGTGGCGTACTCGCTGCCGGGGCCGTGACAGGCTTCGCACTGAAGGCCGTCCTCGGTGCGGAACTCGGGGAGCTTCTCCCAATCCTCCGCTTCGGAGGCGGTGGCGTGGCAGCCCAGGCACATCCGCAGCTGATAGGGATCGCCGGTGAGTCCGCTGAGGCGCACGATCTCGCTGGATTCGGGCTTGGCAAGTGACGTGTAGGCCTTCGCATGCGCGGTCAGCCGCCACTTGGCCACCTGATGGCCCGCCTCCGGTCCGCTGTGGCACTCACCGCAGGCCTTGGCGCCGATGTAGAGCGGATCCTTGGCGGGCTTCTTGTAGTAGTCCTGCGCAGGGAGGAGAGGGGCGGCCGCCAGGACGAGCGCCAGGGTCAAGAGAGGTTTCGGATGACGGATCATGGCTGCAGAACCGGGGAGTTTACTGCGCGGGGTCGGCGGTGACCTTGAGGATCTGGTCCGCCTTCACGTTGGTCAGGACCTGCTTCCGCCCGTCGGGCCAGGTGATCTCCACCGACTCGACGTTCGCGGCCGTCCCGAGGCCGAAATTGGGTCGCGGATCATTGGATACGAGGTATCCATTCACACCGATCACGGGCTGCAGCATCGTCCGGCCTCCCGCCTTGACGGTGACGGTGCTGCCGAGGGCGACCATGCCGGTGTCGGCGCGCACGGGGACGACGGTGAGCCAGTGGTGGCGGTGCGGGCTGTCGTTGCGCAGGAGGCGCGGCTGCCCGCCGATGACGTTCACCAGGATGTCCAGGTCGCCGTCGTTGTCGAAGTCGGCGTAGGCGGTGCCGCGGCCGACGTACTTGTGGCTGAAGAACTCGCCGGACTGGCGGGCCATGTCGATGAACCTTCCCTCGCCGTCGTAACGCGCGAGGGTGGCCTCCTCGACATAGAGATGGTGCGGGTCGCCGTTGGCGATGAACAGGTCGACATAGCCGTCGTGATCAAAGTCGTTCAGGAGGCCGCCCCACCCGGTGTACTGACCGCAGAGCAGGGCGAGGCCGGACTGAGCGGTGACATCGGTGAAGAAGCCCGGGCGCCGTTGGAGCATGAGTGAGCTGTAGCCCATGTCCGGCACGAGAATGTCGAGCAGGCCGTTGCGGTCGACGTCGGCCACGAACGGCCCCATCGAGGAGACGCCCTGGCCGCCTTCGCCGAAGGCGGTCCCGGTCTCCGTCGCCATGTCGGTGAAGTGGCCCTTCCCGTCGTTGATCCAGAGGTTGTTGGCCATCGCATCGTTGGTGACGTAGATGTCGATGTCTCCATCACCATCGAGGTCGACGGCGACGGCGCCCATGCCGCGGCCGGTGGGCTCCCAGAGGCCGGTCTCCACCGTCACGTCCGTGAAGGTTCCGTCGCCGTTGTTGCGATACAGACGATCGACTTCGCCCGGGTAGGAGAGCGGGCCGGGAAAGTTGTCGGCCTTGTAGTACGCGCCCGTGCGCTGGAACTCGCCCTTGTCATACTCGAGGTAGTGGACGACGAAGAGATCGAGCCGGCCGTCGCCGTTGTAGTCGAACCAGGGAGCTGCGAGCGCCCAGCCGGGGCTGGCCACACCGGCGACCTCCGTGATGTCGGTGAAGGTTCCGTCGCCGTTGTTGCGGTAGAGCACGCTGTGCCCGTAGTTGCAGACGTAGAGATCGAGATCGCCGTCGTTGTCGAAGTCGGCGGCGGAGGCGGCCATGCCGTAGGCATCGTCGGCGCCCCCGACGCCGGCCTGCGCGGTGACGTCGGCGAAGGTGCCGTCACCATTATTCCGGTACAATGCGTTCCGCAGCCTCCCCTTGAGGGAACGGCCGCGGTTGTCGCTGATGTCGGGATGCCAGCGGCCGTTCACCAGGTAGATGTCCTGCAGGCCATCGTTGTCGTAATCGAAAACACAGGAGCCGGGGCCGGTCGCCTCGACGATGTTGCTCAGGTCGAAGTCACCGAACCCATGCTCGAACTTCAGCCCGGCGGCCTCGGTGACGTCCGTGAACGTCGGCCAGGACGTGCCGGCGGCGGCCGGCAGCGCGGCGGAGAACAGCAGGACCGTGAGAGTCGGGAGAGTCGGCGTTTTCACTTCGTCGGGGGCGCGGGTTGGTCTGCGATGGTGGGCGGCGGCAGGTCAAACTGCGCGCCGAGGTCGATCCACAGGAGCAGGGTCTTGAGTTCGTCGGTGCCGAGTTGCGGGCGTTCGCCGGTCTCCGGGTCGGGGCGATGCATCCGGGCCCGCGCGGCGACGGGTGCTGCCACCGGGTCCCAGGGCCGGGCGGTGTTTTCACCGAGCAACGTCCAGACCAGGCGGCTGGTGCGGGCGCGACCGGCGTCGACGTACTTTCCGGGGGCCGGACCGGCATCGGACGATCGCACGATGTTCGCAGCCGGCACGGTGAGGGCCTCGTAGGCTTTGCGCAGGTCGGCCGGACTTGGTTCGGCGGCTGCCAGCGGCAGGTGCAGCGGCGACATCGCGCTGCTGTGGCACTGGGCGGTGGCGCACGATTTCTGAAGGATCGGCACCACATCGCGCAGGAACGTCACCGTGCGGCGCTCCTCCGGCGGGGCGAGCAATGCATTGGGAAGGCGTCGGAGCGCCTGCACGTAATCATTCTCGGGTACAAGCTCGGGATCCTCGTGGCAGCCGATGCAACCGCGACTCTCCTTCGGCTTCACCCAGACCCAGCCGCACGTGCCGAGGGCGAGACCGCGCTCGTCGAGGGTCTGCAGGAGCAGCGGCGTGTCGGCCGGCACGACGACGT
This sequence comes from Verrucomicrobiota bacterium, assembly GCA_023399155.1. Lineage (GTDB taxonomy): Bacteria > Verrucomicrobiota > Verrucomicrobiia > Opitutales > Opitutaceae > JAEWQP01. The sequence goes on from JAEWQP010000011.1 coordinate 48,709, forward strand.
TGAAGGAGCCGTCCGACTCGACCGGCGCCTCGCCGACGACGCGGCGCGTGACAAGTCCGGACGAGGGCGTGCCCGGCTGAGGGGGGGCCACACCTTCGAGGAAGCGGATGCGTTTGATCTCGCCGGCCTTTGTTCCGGCGGTGCGCGCGGGATCGGCGGTGTAGCAGTTCAGGCCGTAGAACGCGCCGGAGGTGTCGGCCACGGTGACGACGGTGGAATGGCCGTCGGGCTGTGCGCGCGGGGCGAGCACGGCGGCCTGTACGTCGTGGAATTGTGGATCATCGAAGATCGGATCGCAGCGGCCGGAGTCGGCGTCGAAACGGAAGACGCCCCAGGTGCCGGCTCCGTCACTCGGGCGACGGGCGACGAGCAAGTGGTTGCCATGCAGCGGCGCGGGGTGGAGGAAACGGTGCCCGGTGTCGGCGGTCAGCGGCCGGTAGGTGACGTGCGGCCGGCGGTGTTCGACGCAGGCCAGCTGGCCGGAGCCGTCGGCGGCCGGCTCCGAGGATTCGATGAACACCACCAGACCCCGCTCCGTCGCGCAGGGCATCTGCTGGATGCGTCCGCCGAGCCCGCCGCCGTAGAACTCGTTGTCGGCGCCCTCCATGTGGACCGCGAAAAGGCTCATGCGACGAAGGGCGTCGCCCGGCTCGTGGAGGCCGCGCTCGGCGGCGTAGAGCAGCCGGCCATCGGCGGTCTGGAACGGATCGAGGTTGTTGGCGTGGTTGAAGGTCATCCGCCGGACTTCGCCGCCCTCGAGCCGGACATTGTAGAGGTTCCAGGGCGTGGCGGAACCATCGTTGGCAATCTCGCGGCCGACAAAGACGGTGGTGAACCAGGGCTTCGGCGAATCGAGCGTGAAGAGCGTCGAGACGTGGATCGGGCTGCGTGCATCCAGATTTTCAGGACTGACCGGGCGCAGGCCCTGGCCGTCGACGCCGATCTCCCAGATGCGCCAGCGGTCGCCCGGGTCCTTGCGGCCGGAAAAGAGCACGCGATCGCCGTCGAACGATACGTTTGGATCGCACGCGGAGGCGAAGCCGTCGATGAGGATCCGATGCCGTCCCTCGGGGGAGACCACGATCAACCGGGCGCCGTCGAACCAGTCCAGGGTACGCACGAGTTGCCCGGCCTCCAGGCCCTGCGCCTGCGGCCGCAACGGCACCTGCGTCACGATCACGGGCGCGTCGAGACCGGTCCGGGCGGCGTGGGCTGAAGGCACGAGCAGCGCGAGGGCGACCAAGCCCTGCACAAGGACTGCGCAGACGTGTCGTTGAACGGTGGGTACGTGGCCCGTGAGCGGGAAATGCATGGAAAAGCGGAAGGACACGCGACGACGCGCCAGGCTGCCGGGGTGTGCCGCCGTGCGCGCGAGTGGTTTATGATCTGCAGTAGCCCGGCTGATGTCATCCGGGCCGGGGAGGACTCGCTTTGGAGAGGAGGCCTTCTTCGCGGGGGACGCCGGATCTGGTCTGCAGGACATCTGGGGTGCGGCTGTGCTGGCAGCTTCGCCGGCAAAGCACGAGCCGTGTGTGGCGAGTGGACGCGATTCAGGGGCGAACGGATATTGCCCTTGGCGAGTGTCCAGCATGGATTGCCATCCACGCGCAATTCGCGTGCAGATCGCTCGTGCCGCGCCGGCCGGACTGGTCGAAAAGTCCGACGGTGGGTTGCGTCGCTGCGGCTACTTCGCTTGCGCGGCGTCCGCGTTTCCCGATGCCTCGAAGGCCAACGCGTCAGCGGGCTCGGCGAGCCGCACGGTCGATGGCAGGTTGTCGAAGGTGCTCCAATCCGGGCCGCTGGATTCCGCGCCCGAAGGCCAGCGCACGCGGACCTGTCGCAGCGGATTGCCGACGGTTGAACCAAGGAACTGCGCCGCTGTCGATTGGCTGTAGTAGCCCGACCCGGCGTGCACATCGACGATGCGCGTGGAGCCATCGGAGTAGTCGCCGATCACGCGTGCGCCAATAGCCTGCGGATTTCCGGGCCGCCCCTGGAGCACGACGCGCACCGAACGCCGGCCCGCGATACCATGGTTGCGGAAGGCGAGCAGCGTGTCGTTGTTTCGCGACGCGAGAAGGTCCGGCCAGCCGTCGTCACCGAGATCGATCACGGCGAGCGCCTTGGCATCACCCGGGACGACGAGGCCGCTCTCCGCTGCTGGCACGGCCTGGAAACCGCCACGGCCGTCGCCGCGCAGGAACTGGCTCAGGCCGGCGTCGAAGCGGCCATGCGCGGCCGCAGGAGCGTGCGAGTTGTGCAGGACGTAAAGGTCGGCGCATCCATCCCCGTCGAAGTCGCCCGCGACGAGCCCGTTGGCCGGCGCGACCTGGGCGAGGCGCGGCCACGGCGCGAAACGATAGGTTCCCTCCGGGCCGCTCAAGAAGACGCCGCCCTGCAGCTGCGTGGCCTCCAAGCGCGTGGCGGCCGCGAGAGGCTCCGCGCCGAGGATATCCGGCAGCGCGGCGGCGGCGTAGTCATTGTTCCACCGGTAGCGCCGAAGCAGGGCGGGCAGGGCTGCGCCGAGGTCGGTGCGGCTGCGGCGGGGATAGAGCGTGTCGCCGTCATGGTACGCCTCGATGAGATCCGCGGCCGCGCGGCCCCCGAAGTTTCCGGCGAACAGCATCACGGGATGCGACGCGTCCCCGCGGTAGGGCGTGTTCAGGCCAAGGTTGCCCACGGCGAAATCCGGCCGCCCGTCGCCGTTGAAGTCCGCCGCGGCCAGCCCGCGCCACCAGCCCGTGCCGGCCGCGGTGAAGCCCGCGCGGTCCGACCAGTCCTCCAGGCGCTTGCCGTATTCGTTGTGAAAATACCGAACATGGCCCCATTCGAGCGCGACGAGCAGGTCGGGCCAGGTGTCGCCATCGACGTCGCTCCAGATCGCGCCCGTGACCATGCCGACGGTGCGCAGAGCCGCGGCGACCTCGTCGGTCACGTCGGCGAAGCGCCCGCCTTGGTTGGCGAGCAGCGCGCTTTGCGGCGTGGCGGGGTAGCGTCCGGGCAGCAGGCGTCCGCCGAGGAAGACATCGAGCCGGCCGTCGCGGTCGAAGTCGGCGGCGCAGGCCGCCCCGGTGCTGATCGCGAGAGCGGGAACGGTTCCCTCCGGCGCCGGCGCAAATCCGCCGTGTCCATCGCCCCAATACAGCCGGGGCTGGTAGTCCTCGGCCCCGTCGGGCTGGCTCGCGCCGCCGGCGGCGACCAGCAGGTCGGGGTGTCCGTCGCCGGAGGCGTCGAAGACCAGCACCGGCCCGTCGTTCATCCACGGCGGCGAAGCCAGCGATTGCGGCGTCGCCGATTTCCAGGTCTCGCGGTCTTCGCTCGCAGCGATGCGGAGCGGATCGAGGGTGGTGCCGCCGATGACCACGCTGTCGCGTCCCTGGCCATGGAGGTCCCCGACGGCGATGGCGGGCCCGCGACGATTGAACGAGGCGGGCAGGAGGCGCTGATCGAGGAACTCGTCATAGGGCTCCTCGCGCGCGATGGAATTGAGCTTCGCGGCGGCTCCGATCTCGGTGAACTGCGGCTGCGACGGCGCCTCGAGCACTTCGGCGGGGCCGGACCGTGGTTCGGTGAGGATGAGCCGCTGGTCGGCGGCGATATTTTCCACAGTCTGCACGACTCCGCTCGGCCAGCGCACAGAAAGCCGCCGGATGGTCGTGTCGTCGCCGATGCCGAAATGGACGATTGGTTCGCTGCTCGACATGAACCCGCGTGCGAGGCCGAGCAGGCGCACCTGCACACCGGAGGCGCTTTCCAGCGTGACTTTCGCGCCGATGCCGTGGGGATTGGACTGGGTGCCGCGAAGCACGCAGACCACGCGGTGTCCGGTGTCGCTGTCGTTGCGCAGCACCGTGACGCCCGCGCGGTAGTTGCCGTAGACGAGGTCCAGGTCGCCGTCGCCGTCGAGGTCGCCGAGAGCGGAGCCGAAGCTCACGCCGGTGTGGTCGAGTCCCCATGCGGCCGATACGTTCTCGAACCTCAGTTCGCCGAGGTTGCGGAAGGCGAGGTTGCTCTCGGCGAGTTCCGCGCTGTTGCGCACGACCTGTCCGCCGGCGGCCGGGCTGCCGGCCATCATGCGTTTGGAGATGAGGTCCTGGTTGTGGATTTCCCGGTACATGCCGTTCGTCACGTGCAGGTCGAGCCGGCCGTCGTTGTCGAGGTCCTCCCAGCGCGGCGACCACGTCCAGTCGGTCGCGGCGAGCCCGGCGAGGTGGGCGGCCTCGATGCAGCGTCCCGTGCCGGTGTTGAGGAAAAGCGTGCTGTAGGGAAACTGCCGGACCTCGGCGCTGCCCTCGGCCGGAGGCTTCATCCTCGCACGCGTCTCGGCCATGGTGCGCTGGTCCTTGACGTGGGTGGTCGCCGCCATGTCGGCGACGAGCAGGTCGATGCGCCCGTCGTTGTCGACGTCGCCCATGTCCGATCCCATGGAGGAATACGGCACCGAAGGCACGGCGCCGGCGATGATGTTCGTGAACGTGCCGTCTCCATTGTTGCGGTACAACGCATCGGCTACGGCGAAATCGTTCGCGACGTAGAGGTCGGGCCACCCGTCGTCGTCGAAGTCCAGCCAGAGCGCGGAGTTGCCGTGGGTCGGTGCCGGGCCCACGCCCGACTGGTCGGTGACGTCGGTGAACGTGCCGTCGCGGTTGTTGCGGTAGAGGCGATCGCGCTGGCCCTCGGGCGCGGCCGTGGCGTCGAGCACGTTGGTCTGCACGAAAGCGTCGAGCCAGCCGTCCCGGTCGTAGTCGCCGAACGCGGCCATGATGCTGGCGTCCTTCAGGTCCAGCCCGGCAGCCTGCGCCTGCTCCAGGAACGTGCCGTCGCCCTGGTTTATGTAGAGTCGGTTCGGCGCGTTGAAGCGGCACAGGTAGATGTCGAGCCAGCCGTCGTTGTTCACGTCGGCGAAGGTCGCGCCCTGCTTCCAGATGCGGGCAGCCGCGGCATCGTCACCGACGCCCGCCGCCTCCGTTACATCCTCGAAGCGCCATTCACCCAGGTTGCGAAAGAGCCGGCAGCTCTCGGTCTTGCTGACGGTAAACAGGTCGGGCCGGCCATCGCCGTCGTAGTCGCCGATGGCGATGCCGGTGCCGATCCCGCCGAGGTCGAACTCGCGCGAGCGCCGTCCCCACATTTCCGGGTCGGCGTAATTGTTTTCAGTGCGGATGCCTGATTCCTCCGGTGCGACGGGCGCGAAGAGAGTGGCGCCGCGGGGACCGGAGCGGTTTGCGAGCGGCTGCGTCTGGAGGCCATCCTGGGCGGATGCGGAGCCGGCGAAGGACAGACCCGCGACGAATGCCAGCACGCCGGCTCCGCCGCTCCTCAGGTAGGGCGAGGCCTCCGGCCGAGCCGCGAACGCGGGACGATGTGCGCACAGTGTCTCCGCGTCACGAGCACGTGAATACGGATCGGCGCCCGGGGTTCTCTGCCGCGGCGCCCGGACACGAGCCCGCGAGCTTCGGCTCGGCCGGAGGCCTCGCCCTACCAGGGACAGCAGTGCAGGATGCATCGAGGGGAGCGACATCGGTTCGATTCTGCGCGAGTCTCGCGGGAGCGCCGTCACGGCACCTGCCGGAGTTCGCCGCCGGGGTTCGGCACCACCGGGGCGATCCAGCGCGTATTGTATTTCTGGATCCAGGAGTCGTCGAGGTGTGCCGGGCGCGGCTGCCGGCCGTAGAGCTGGTCGTCCATGCCATGGAACGGCAGGGGCTCGACCTGCCAGCCGTGTTTCACATGGAAATCGGCGTCCTTGTCCCAGCCGACGGTGTGCAGGAAGAAGCTGCGCGTGATGCCGGGCTCGATCGGTGGAAGCCGGGCGGCGTCAAACCAGAGCGCGACCTCGTCGCCCGCCGCGAGGAGGGCGAGCCTGTCGTCGCGGTCGGCGATGAGCTCGTCGACCGGGCCGTAACGGGTGACCCAGCCGCCGGGCGTGCGGTCCCATGGCGGGACCGGTGAGACCTCGTCGTAGATCGGCGTGAGCGGGATGGATTCCGGCAGATCGGCGCGCCGGCCGTAGCCATGCCAGCGCAGGTCCGTGCGATCCGCCGCGAGGTGATGCTCCCGCGAGCCGGCCGAGGCGGATCGTTCGCAAAGCTGGGCGCTATCCCAGTAGATCTCAAACGCGGTGGAAAGCCGCAGGCGCCGCGCGTCGGACGGCAGCCTGCCGGCGAGGTCCACGAGGATCGTCTTTGTCTTTCCGGCCGGCGTGCCGACGACGACGTCGACCGGCTGCCAGCTGCCGTCCGCGCGCTCCACCTCGAGGACCGGGAAGGGGAAGGGCAGGGTCGGGTCGATCGAGCCCGAGATGTTTGCCATGCCGCCGCCGAAGCGTATCCAGCCGGTCAATGCGAGGACGAGCGGACGGGAGGAGTCGAGGGGACCAAAATCCAGCGTGACCGAGTACGGCTCCGCGAGCCCGCGGACCTGGGCCCGGCGCAGCTGGACGGGCGCGACCATCTGCTGGTCGACCGCCGCGAGCAGGGCGGTCACGTCCAGGCCGTCGCTGCGGTCCGCGCGGCGCGGCGACGCGATCGGATGCAGGGTCCAGAGTTCGTGGACGGGGAACGGCGGGCCGGGCAGCATCTTGCTCGTCGGATGCACGACGGTCTCCTGCGGATGGTCGACCGCGATCAGGTGCGCCTCGTCGAGGTAGAGTATCTCGCGCAGTTCCTCCGTGATGCGGATCTCGTAGAAGCCGTCGCGCGGCTGGAATGTCGTGGTGTCGCCGAGCGCGAGGAGTTCCTCGGGGTCGGCGGTGACGACCATGCGCTCGTTCATCGGAAGGCCGAGGGGCGCGGCGCCGAGAAAATCGGTCACGAACCGGAAGCGCGTGCCGTCCCAGACATACAGATACGGACACGAGCCGGCGGGCAGTGTCGGCTCGGTGACGGTGTGAGTCTCCCGGCCCACGGGCACGTCGACCTGCGCCGTCGAGAGGTCGAACCAGTGCACCTTGAGCGCATCGAGCCGGGTGTGCGGGCCGACGCCGATTTCCATGGGAATGCGACGCACCGTTCGGCTGGTGCGCCAGTCGCCGGCAATCAGCTCGACGCGCACGCCGAGGGAGCTGGTGTTCGATCGGTTGCCCGCGAGCCGGAGCTTCAGCTGTCCGTTTTCGTTGCCCCCGCCGTTGCGCCAGAACCGGACACCCGCAGCCGAGGCGGTCACCAGATCGGTGTCGCCATCGCCGTCAAAATCCGCCGCGACGACCTCCTCGACGGGTCCGGCCTGGTCGAGGGCGAGATCGGAGGTCGTATCCACAAAGCCCGCATGCCCCCGGTTGCGCCAGACACGAAGGCCGGCCGTGCCGGAGGCGAGAACGTCGAGCCAGCCGTCGTTGTCATAATCGACGAGGTGCAGGGCGGCGACGCTGAAGCCTTCCAGCGGGATGGAACGGCGCTCGGCGCGTTCGCGGTCGACGATCTCAAGGGCGGCTGGCGTGGCGACGACCGCCTCAAGGCGGAGGTCGTTGTCGAGGTCACCGAACTCCATCACCGCACCGGCCGGCCAATCGGCGGTGAGTTCCGTTGCGGTGAAGGCTGCGGCGCGCCGCTTGGCGAAACCTGCCGGCGCGGCGTCGGTTCGGGCGACGAACAGGCCGGGAAGGCCCTCGTTGCCCCAGTCGGCCGTCAAGGCTTGCGCGGCACCCGGCAGTTCGCGGGGCAGGCCGGATTCGTTCCAGGTGCCGTCGAAGTAGAAGTTGCCGAGATTGCGGTGGATGGCGAGGCCGGCGCCGTCGGCCTGGATCGTGACGAGATCGAGATTGCCGCTGAAGTTGAGATCGGCGAGCAGGCCGCCGCTGGCCCGCAGGCCCTCGAGGCCGACGGCGCGTGTGGCGTCACGCACGCGGCCTTGCGCGTAGAATTTGAATACGCGGGAGTCGTTTTCGCCGAGCACGACCACGTCGTCGAAGCCGTCGTTGTCGAGGTCGCCGGTCAGCGCGGTCCGGTAGGACCCATCGGCCGGGGTGCGTACGGGGCGTCCAAGGGCGGAAAAGGCGCCCGCGCGGTTGTCGAGCAGGGTGAATCCGCCACCGCTGTCGCGCACGAAGAGGCTGGGGCGGCCATCGCGATCGTAGTCGATCACGGCAAGGGGTCCGCGGATGGCCGCGGCGGATTCGCCGAAGACCGCGGGGGTGTCGTCCGTGAAGCGCACGGGAATGCCGGGGATGGCGGGCTGGGCGAGGACAAACGGGGCCAGGGGTTCGGTGTGCTTGCAGCGCTCGAGTGCCGCCACCGTGACCTGGGGGGCGGGGGATTGACTCATGATGCGCTGGTGTTCCTGCAGCGCGCGCGTCGCCTCATCCGTCCGCCCGGCCCGGCGGTAGAGCCGGCTGAGCTGGAAGTGGGCGGAGGGGTGGCCCGGCGCGGCGCCGATGACACTCTCGAAGAGGCGGATGGCCTCGTCGATGTGTCCGAGCTCCTGGTGCGCCATGCCCGTCTGAAAATCGAGCGCGGGAATGCCGGGTTCGATCCGCCATGAGTGCTGGAAGGCCTCGGCGGCGGGCGCGGGCTGGTTCTGCCGCAGGAGGGCGCAGCCCAGGAGGTAATGGGCGGCCGCGCTGTTGGGCTCGAGGTCGATGACCTGGCGGCTCATCGCGGCGGACGGCGCGGGCTCATTGGCGAGCAGGTGTGCATTGGCGAGATTGAGCCGGACGTCGATGCTCTCCGGTGAGAGTCGCAGCGCCTGCGTGTAGAGATCGATCGCGCCGGCGGCATCGCCGTTCTGCAGGAGGCCGTTGCCACGGTTCATCAGTTGCGTGAACTCCACCGAGGCCGGGCCGGACGCGGTGGCTGCGCCCGGGCGGGAGCGCACGGCAACGAGCGCGATGGCCGCCGCAACGACGAGCAGGGCAGCAAGTATCAGGGGCAGGCGCTTGGACATGGTACGGGTGCTAGTGGAGAGCCCGCGGTTCGACAACGCTTCATTGGCGGGCCGGCGGGCGCGGAGCCCCCTTGCGCGCGGGACGGTCGGCGCCGGGAGGCTGCGCAACGCGGTGAGGCGGGCGTGGCGTAATCAGGAGGCGGGTACATGGTGGTCCGCGACGGGAGGGGAGCATCCGTCGGGGGGTGGACGGATGCGCCGAGAGGATGTCCGGGGACCGGCGCTGGGAGACGGAAAAGGGGCGAATCGCCGCAAACCCGTGGCCAGCTGCGGCGCGCCTGAAAAGCCGGCGTTCCCGCACGCCTGTTTCGCTTCGTCATCGGCGGTTCGGGCGATTGCGTGGCGCATCCGCTCGGTCGTGCTTTTTCGGATACCCGGGACGTTGAGCCCTTCGCGCCGTGTCCGGATTGCCGCGAGGCGCGACGTGCGCGGCTCGAGGCGATCAACCTCACGCAGCAGGATCTGCCGCCCGTGCGCTGTGCCGCCTTCGGGGTTGGCTGATCGGGAACGGCGCGATCTCCCGAGCGATGTGCCGATGCGGGCGCCGGGTTGGCGGGCCATTCCGAGCGGATTCGGGCCCGGCGATGCGCTGATGCCCGGGGCTTCCGAGTTCCTGTGTTCGTGCTGACGAACGAGGTGCGGAGTGTTGTCTAGCCTCAGCCCAGCTTACTCATGCCCCCAATCGTTGGTGTAGACCCAATCGTTGGTGTGATCCCCTCGGGGCGCAAATGGCTGCCCAGGCTGGGATCGAACCAGCGACCAAGTGATTAACAGTCACCTGCTCTACCACTGAGCTACTGGGCAGTGGAAAGGCGACCGAGAAAGAAACCGCGCCCGCTATTGTCAACACCGGATCCGGCGGACCGTCGCATTTTCCGTCCATCCCAGGCCTCACACGCCCTGGGCGGAATGCCTCCGGATGAAGTCGACCATGAGCGCCGTGGCCGCGGACGCGTGGGTTTCCAGCAGCAGGTGTCCGGCGTCGAGGATGTGGGCTTCCATCCTGGGCAGTGACCGCATCCAGGAAAGCACTTCGGCCAGATCGAAAAACACGTCGTGCCTTCCCCAGAGCAGGAGGGACGGGGGCTGCCATTGCTTCAAGTACTCGGCGAGGACGGCGAAGCGCGCGACGTGGCTTCCATAGTCCGCGATGAGCGCCCGCTGTGTATCCATCCGGCCAGGCAGCGACATGACTCGCCAGTCGTCCAGCCAGCGCTCCGCCGGGATGCGCGCGGCCACGTCGGGTGGAACCCCGGCGATATACTGGTCACGCGTTCCCTCGAGGGTGAGATGCTGGGTCGCCGCGGCCTCGTTCTCGGGAGTCGGTTGCGACCAGAAGGCCTGAGTCTGGGCCCAGGCCGGACCGAGACCCGTCGGGTGGGCGTTGGCATTCTGGATGATCAGGCCGAGCACCTGCGCGGGCGACTCCAGGGCGAGATGGAAACCGACGGGAGCCCCGAAGTCGTGAAGATAGATGTAGCGCGGGCCCACGTGGAGCCGGTCAAGCAGCTCCGCGATCGCCTCGCCGAGCGCGCGAAACGACGCCTTGGGCAGGACGTCCGACTCGCCAAAGCCCGGCAGATCGGGCGCGATCACGAAGGCGGCCTGCGAGAGCCCGGGCACGACGCCGCTGAACATCCTCGCGGAGTTGGGAAACCCGTGCAGGAGCAGCACTGCCGGTGTGGATCGCTCGCCCGCGGTCATGAACGACAGCTCGGTTCCGCCAGACAGGCGCAAGCGTTGTCGCGTGGGCGCATGCATTTCCAGGCTCCTCGTGCGATCGCGGACGACCGCGCCGTGAGTATCTGGACGGCAGCGGGCTTTTCAACTCGCGACGCTTCATGGACGGGCTGTGCACGCAGGTCTGACTTGTTGCCGACCGCCCTCGGTCGGGTGCGGCCGGCGCGGGTGGCGCCATTCCCCGCGGGCGGCCGTGGCTCTCGCCGACGGGGCGACGCCCAAGCACGGTCGGTCGGCCGCACCCAGGTGGCCCACACTATCCCGCGCGGTGGAACCTTGTTGCAGCACCTTCTTCATTTTCCCGAAAGTTCAAAGATTTGGTTGATTTCGGGTGGGGCGGTTCTTAGACCCAACCCCTTTTTCTCTCGTCACCATTTCGGTACAGCCATGAAACAGTTCTCTCTGAAGGTCTCCTCGCGTGCTGGTGTCGGCCGCGGTGCATCGCGCCGGGTTCGCCAGTCCGGGGGCATCCCCGCTATTCTCTACGGACCGAACGCGCCCCAGACCCTGGCTCTCGACGCCCCTGAGTTCTCGCGCCTCCTGAAGGGCATCGCCGGGTCGGCCGCCGTGATCGAGATTGCTGCGGATGAGGCTGACAAGCGCCTCTCCATCATCAAGGAGATCCAGCGCGACGCGATGACCGACCGCATCCTCCACGTCGACCTCCAGGAGGTCCTGGCGAACGAGGAGATGGAACTCAACGTTTCGATCCACACCACGGGCGATTGCTACGGCGTGCGCGTCGAGAACGGCATCCTCGAAGTCGTTTCCCACGAGGTGCGCATCCGCTGCCTACCCAAGGACTTGCCGGCGTTCATCGAGGTGGACATCACGGAGCTGAGGGTCGACCATTCCGTTCACATCGGCGAACTTCCGAAGCTTCCGGGTGTGAAGTACCTGGGCGACCCGCATCGTCCGGTCGTCGCCTGCGTCCAGCCCGCCGTCGAAGCGGAAGTCACGCCGGCCGCTGCTGCGACCGAGGGTGCGGCTCCTGCCGAAGGTGCCGCCGCGGCGCCGGCTGGTGCTGCTCCCGCTGCTGGCGACGCGAAGGCCGCAGCTCCGGCTGCGAAGGCCGCCGCGCCTGCCGCAGCCGCCAAGGCTCCGGCCAAGAAGTAAGTTTTCCTCCGCGGGACCCGAGCGTCCCCGCGCACCTGTTCTTTGAGTATGTCGATCCGGTTGGTCGTCGGCCTGGGAAACCCCGGTCGCGAGTACGCCGATACGCGCCACAACATCGGTTTCGTGGTCGCCGATGCGTTTGTCCGTGCCCGCCAGGCCGGGTGGACGCATCGTCGCGAGTTCGAGGCCGAGGTCGCGAAGGTTTCACAGGGAAGCCGTCACGATCTTTATGTGCTCAAGCCGCTCACGTTCATGAACGAAAGCGGGCGCGCGGTGGGGGCGTTCAGCCGGTTTTATCGCATCGAGCCCGAGGAGATCGCCGTGTGCTATGACGAACTCAACCTCGACCTCGGCGCGATCAAGCTCTCCATCCGGGGAAGCGCCGGGGGCCACAATGGCGTGCAAAGCCTGCTTACCCACGTCGGTGACGGTTTTCGTCGCTTTCGCCTGGGCATCGGCCCGCGTCATCCTCCGGAGATCGACCTCAAAGACTACGTGCTCGGCAAGTTCGCTCCCGACCAGCAATCCACTTTAACTCAACTCCTGCCGGTCTATTTGTCCGGCCTCGACCTGCTCCTCACGCAGGGTGTGGCCGCCGCCATGAACCGGCTCAACCGACGTCCGCCATCCGATGACCGCCACCGCAGCACAGAAGAGAAACTATAAGGCCACGCTGATCCTCGACACCCGTGGTCGCGAGGAGACCGCCGACCAGCTCGTCGTCGACCTCCAGAAGGAGATCGCCTCGCTGGGCATCGAAGTCACCAAGGTCGAAAACCTCGGCCGCCGCGACTTCGCCCGCACGACCGACCCGGAACTGCCGGCCGGCAACTACGCCCAGTACGACATCACGGCCGGGCCGGACGCGGCGTCGCAGCTTCAGGAGCATTTCCGCCTCAATCCTCTCGTCTATCGCGTGCTCGTTCAGTCCGCCTGAGCGCGCGGCAACCCCGAAGCACCCCGCCATGGCCTCGTTCAACAAAGTCATCCTCATGGGCAACCTGACGCGCGATCCCGAGCTGCGGGTCACGCCGAAGGGCACTGCCGTCTGCCAGATCGGCCTCGCCGTGAATTCCTCCTACAAGGACAAGGAAGGCAACGCGCGCGAGGAGGTGACGTTTGTGGATGTCGATGTGTTCGGGCGCCAGGCCGAGGTGATCGCGAAGTACATGAACAAGGGCCGTCCGATCCTCGTGGAGGGCCGGCTCAAGCTCGATTCATGGGAGACCAAGGAGGGCGAGAAGCGCAGCAAGCTCAAGGTGGTCCTCGACAACTTCCAGTTTGTCGGCAGCGGGCCCGGCCGCGGCGAGGGTGGCGATTCCTCCTCCGGCGGCGGCAACTTCGAGGAAAACTCGCCCCCGGCACGGCCGGCGGCGCGCGGCGGGGCAGCCCAGGCCCCGGCTCGCAACGAAAGCATCGACGAGCAGGACGTCCCGTTCTGATCGACATCGCGCCGTCGCGCGCGAGTTCCCCTTTACCGATAACACTCAATCTTCCCTGAATCATGGCTCACAGTGAGATCCTCCTCCTCAAGCCCGTCGAAAATCTCGGCGGCGAAGGCGACCAGGTGCGCGTGCGCGCCGGTTATGCCCGCAACTTTCTTCTTCCCCGCAAGCTCGCCATCCCGTTGACCGAGGCGAACCGCAAGCAGGTCGAGGCCCTCCGCAAGGCGCGCGCCAAGCGCGAGGAGTCGGAGCTCGACGCCGCGAAGGCACTTGCCGCCAAGATCGAGGCCACGCGCATCGCCATCGCCGTGAAGACCGGCGAGGGCGGCAAGATGTTCGGCGCCGTCACCGCCGCCGACATCCACGGCAAGCTCACCGAGGCGGGTGTCGAGCTCGACCGCAAGAAGATCCACGTCTACAATCCGATCAAGACGCTCGGCCAGCACACGACGAAGATCCGTCTTCACCCGGACGTGCAGGTGGAGTTCTCCTTCGACGTTGTCTCGGAGAACCCGATCGTTCCCGCCGCCGAGTAACGCCGCCCGCCGGTCGCTCAAGAACCGGCCGCAGCCGACATGCCTGGCGACAGGAAGACGATCAGGCGTGAGGGAACCGGGCCCCGCGGTCCCGCCACCTCATTCATGACCTCCGCGGACGGCCACATGCCGTCCCCGGCGGGTCGCGAGATGCCCGCCAGCCTTCAGGCCGAGGCGGGCATCCTCGCGTGTTGCATCCTCGACGGAGCCGACACGATCGCGCGCTGCCACGAGCAGAAGCTCGTGGCGGAGGCCTTCTACAGCCCCGCGCACCGCGCCATCTTCGAGGCGCTCATCGCGCTCTACGACCGCAAGTCGGCCATCGGGACGATCATCCTGATGGAGGAGCTGAACAACCGCGGCGAACTCGAGAACATCGGCGGGCCGGCCTTCATCGAGTCGATCGCGAACAGCATCCAGACCACCGCGCACGCCGGCCACTTCATCGAGATTGTCCGCGAGAAGTATCTCCTGCGCCGCCTGATCCGCACGGCCACCGGCGCCGTGGAGCGCTGTTACAACTACGCGCAGGAAGGGCTCGAGAATTTCATCCAGGACATCGAGCAGGAGATCTTCAAGATTTCCGAGGACCGCTACACCGACTCGGCGCGGCCGATCGGCGAGTCCGTCACTGGCGCGGTCAAGATCATCCAGAAACTCCTCGAGCGCGGCGGCGAGCTTTCCGGCCTCTCCACGGGGTTCAAGGACCTGGATACGCTCACCTTCGGCCTCCATCCGCAGGAAATGATCGTGCTCGCGGCGCGTCCCTCCATGGGCAAGACGAGTCTCGCCATGAACATGGCCGAGGCCGTGTGCATGCCGAAAAAGGGCAAGCAGTTCGCCCAGCCCGTGCTGGTTTTCAGTCTGGAAATGAGCGCGGAGCAGCTCGCCATGCGCATGCTCTGCAGCCGCGCGAAGGTGAGTTCCGAGCGTCTGCGCGGCGGTTTTGCCAATCGAGAAGAACAGGAACGTCTCGCGCAGGCCGCGGTCGAACTGAAAACTGCTCCGCTCTGGATCGATGACTCCGGCCAGATCAACATCCACGAACTGCGCGCCAAGTCGCGGCGCCTCCACACGCGCCACAAGCTCGGGCTGATCGTGATTGACTACCTTCAGCTGATCACCGGCACCGACCCGAAGATCCAGCGCGAGCAGCAGATCGCGGAGATCTCACGCGGCATCAAGGCCACGGCCAAGGAACTGCACGTACCCGTGATCGTGCTCAGCCAGCTCAACCGCGAGTCCGAGAAGGAAAAGCGCCAGCCGCGCCTCTCCGACCTGCGCGAGTCCGGCTCGATCGAGCAGGACGCCGACCTGGTGCTTCTGCTCGCGCGTCCGAAGGACGCGAAGGACGATTATTCCGTCGCCACGGATCACGCCGACTTAATCGTTGCCAAGCAGCGAAACGGACCCGTAGGTGAGGTTCGACTGACGTTTCTCCGAGAGATCACCCGCTTTGAAAATTATGCAGAATAGCCTCCCCTCAAAGCGGGCGCTCCGCGGCTTTGCGCTCCCGCTCCTGTGCCTATCCCTGGCCGTGCCGGGCGTGTTCGCCCAAGCGCCCGCGACCCCTGGCACGACGGAGGCGCCGGCGCAGAACCAGCCGGCGCAGCCCGAGGGCCCCATCATCCGCAAGATCGAGGTCAAGTTCGCCGGCGCGACGACCTTCACCGACGAGGTGGTGCGCGCGAACATGGCGTTGCGCGAGGGCATGCCCTACGACGTGACGCTGATCGACCGCGACATCCGCTCCCTCTACCGCACCCAGCTCTTCGAGCGCATCGAGGTGCAGCGCGTGCCGATTGATGCGCAGCAGATGGACCTGATCTTCTCCGTCTGGCCCAAGATGCGCGTGGGCGCGATCCGCTTCGAGGGCAACAAGCGCATCAGCACCGGCCGCCTGGAGGACGAGACGCAGAGCCGCAGCAACTTCGTGCTCGATGAGCGGCTGGTGAAGGATGACGCCGACAAGATGCTCGAGTTCTACCGCAAGGCGGGATTCTCGCAGGCGCGCGTCGACTACACGATCGATCGCGACCCCGTCGCGGGCTTCGGCACGATCACGTTCCGGATCGACGAGGGCAACAAGGTCAAGATCGCCCGCGTGGAGTTCGTCGGCAACGAGCGGGTGAAGACCCGTGCGCTGCGCAAGAAGATGGAAACACGCCGCCACTGGATGTTCTCCTGGCTCACCGGCAGCGGCAAGTTCAAGGACCAGCAGTTCGAGGAGGACCTCGAGAAGCTGCGCGATTTCTACCGCGACGAGGGCTACCTCGACGTCGAGATCGACCCCGCGAAGGTCACGTTCTCCTACCCGAGCGAGAGCAAGATGACCATCACC
Source organism: Verrucomicrobiota bacterium (assembly GCA_023399155.1). Lineage (GTDB taxonomy): Bacteria > Verrucomicrobiota > Verrucomicrobiia > Opitutales > Opitutaceae > JAEWQP01. The sequence continues at coordinate 64,767 of JAEWQP010000011.1, forward strand.
ATCCCGGTGCAGGAGGGCAAACAGTACCGCATCGGCGAGATCAAGGTCACGGGCTCCAAGCTCTTCCCCTCCGAGCTCCTCCGGCGTGTTGCCCGGGTGGATACAGGCATGGTCTTCTCGCCCACCAAGCTCGATGAGGAAACCAAGCGCCTCGAGGACTTCTACGGGCAGTTCGGCTACCTGGAGACCCAGGTGCGCCTCATCCGCCGCCCCAACGTGTCGACGGGCGCGATCGACCTCGAGTTCGCCGTCAACGAGAGCGAGCGCTACACGGTGGAGTCGGTCAACATCGAGGGCAACACGAAGACCAAGAGCATCGTGGTGCTGCGCGAGGTCCTGCTCGCCCCGGGCGACGTCTTCGACTCCGTGCGCATGGAGACCACCAAGGCGCGCCTGGAAAACACGCGCTTCTTCGAGGACATCAATGTCACCCCGGAGAGCACCAACATCCCCAACCGCAAGAACCTGAAGATCACGTTCAAGGAAGGGCGCACGGGCAACCTGACCTTCGGCGCGGGCTTCTCCTCCCTGGAGAAGGCGGTGTTCTTCATCGAGCTCACGCAGTCCAACTTCGACCTTCTCAACCGCCGCTCCTTCTTCCAGGGCGACGGCCAGAAGTTCCGTCTCAAGGCCCAGATCGGCTCCTACTCGAGCGACATCATCCTGGCCTTCGAGGAGCCGTGGCTCTTCGAGCGGCAGCTCGCCCTCGGCTTTCAGGTCTACCGCATGACGGCGGACTACGACAATACCTACTACGAGGAGATGCGCTACGGCTTCGAAGTCTACCTGCGCAAGCGCCTCATCGAGTTGATCGAAGGCCGCCTGTCCTACCGCTGGGAGACAATCGAGATCTCGAACATCACCAGCCGGGGTGGTGGCTTCGGCGGCCTGTTGAACAAGCAGGCGGTCTCGAAGGTCGGGCTCAGCCTGTTGCGCGATACGCGCAACAACCTCATCACGACCACCCGCGGCAGCCGCCTGGAGGGTCTGGTGGAGTGGGCGGGAGGTCCTTTCGGCGAGGACGTGAACTACTACCGCATCGAGGGACGCATGGCGCAGTACATCCCGGTCTTCTCGCTCCAGAACCAGACGCTCGAGATCGTGGCCAACCTCGGCACACTCCAGGAATACGGCGACAGTCCCGACGTTCCCTGGTACGACAAGTACTACCTCGGCGGACCCAACAACCTGCGCGGCTTCGAATACCGCGATGTCGGTCCCAAGAACTTCTATGGCGAGGCTGTGGGCGGCAAGTCGATGGGCTTCTTCAGCCTCGAATACTCGATCGACATCGTCCATCCGGTGCGCTGGGTGTTCTTCTACGACGCGGGCTTCATCAACGACGGCTCATTTGACTTCAACCCCTCGTCCATGAATGACAACTGGGGCTTCGGCCTGCGCTTCTTCCTGATGGGCTCGCCCCTGCGTCTCGACTACGCGCTCCCGCTCACGACGGATCGGGCCAACGACGAGGGCAACCAGTTCAACTTCTCTTTCGGCACCAAATTCTAACCCGGACTTCATTCCCCGAATACCATGAGAAAACCCATTGTCTCCATCGCGCTCGCCGGCCTTTTCCTGGCCTCGAGCCTTTCCATCCAGGCCGCCGATACCCCGGCCCTGAATCTGGCCACGGTCGACGTGGTCAAGGTCATGGCCAGCTATTGGAAAAAGCAGAACAGCGAGAACCAGCTCCAGGACGCGGCCAAGGCCGCCCAGGATTACCTCCAGAAGGAGGGCGCCGCTCTCGAGGAGATCAAGAAGAACTTCGACGCCGCCGCGGAGCAGGCCCAGAGCTCGGCGCTGACCGAGGACGCCAAGAAGCGCGCCCGCACCGACGCGGAGAAGATCTACGTGCAGTACCAGGAGAAGGGCCAGCAGGCCGAGCAGTTCAAGGAGAACAAGGAGCGCGAATTGGCGCAGCGCCGCGCCAATGACAATGCGATGTTCTTCAGCGAGATTCGCGAAGCTGTGCTCGAGATCGCGAAGAACCGCGGTGCCACGCTCGTGGTGGATACGTCGGGCCGCTCGAACATCGGCATCTCCGCCATCCTCTACGCCGATCAGGGCTTCGACATCACCGAGGACGTCATCGCGGTGGTGAACAAGTCGATGCCGGCGGACTTCAAGCTTCAGCGCTGATCCCACCGGGTCATTCACCCAGTCCAGGAAAGCCCCGTGCCACGCGGGGCTTTTTTGTTGGCGCGTGGCGGCGGGCGGCGAAAATGCGTCCCACCCCGACTCGCTCCCAGCGATCCCGCATCATCCCAATTTCCTCAATGGAATCAGGTCAAAGAGGGCACCCGCCTGCGCCAAGGCCTCGGCTTGGCAGGCAGGGGACGATCATGGGGTTCACAGAGCGGTCTTCGCAGAACCAAGCTCACGCCTTCACGGATTCACGTACGAGGAGACGAACTGAAGCGGCCGAATCCTCTGCCATTCCCTGCGCCCTCGCGACTATCCTCGGTGATCTCTGTGTCCAATTGCTCTCTCTAGGATCATGACTTTTTCCTTTTCTGCCGACGAGTTGGCTTCGTTGTGCGGCGCCAGCCGCGTCGAGGGCTCCACGACCGAGCCGATCCGGGGTATCGCCTCGCTCGCACAGGCGCGCCCAGGTGACCTGACGTTTCTCGGCAACCCGAAATACCGATCCGCCGTGGCCGGCACGCAGGGATCCGCCGTCATCGTGCCCGAGGACCACCCCGGCTCGCCCGCCGCGAATCAGGTCTTCCTGCGCGTCGCCAATCCCTCGCTCGCGCTCGCGCGCGTCTGCCGCCGGCTCGAGCAGGAACTCTGGCCGCGGCCGGCTCCGGGCGTGCACCCGAGCGCGGTCGTCGACCCGACCGCACGCCTCGGGGCCGATGTGACCCTGGGCCCCCTCTGCGTGGTGGATGCCGGGGCGGTAATCGGCGACCGCGCGTGGTTGGAGACCGGCAGCTACGTCGGCCGGAATGGGCGCATCGGCGCGGACAGCCGCCTTTTCCCCGGAGTCAAGGTTCTGGCCGAATGTGTGGTTGGCGAACGCGTGATCCTGCAGGCCGGCGTCGTGGTCGGCTCCGATGGGTTCGGCTACGAGACCGTCCGTGGCCGCCACGAAAAGGTCCCGCAGGTGGGCAACGTGACGATCGGCAACGACGTGGAGATCGGGGCCAACTCGACGATCGACCGCGCCCGCTTCCACACGACGTTGATCGGAGAGGGGGCCAAACTGGATAATCTCGTCCAGGTGGGTCACAACGTCGTCATCGGGCGCCATTGCATCGTGTGTGCCCAGGTTGGCATTTCCGGCAGCACGACGATCGAGGAGTATGTCGTGCTCGGCGGACAGGCGGGCCTGGCCGGGCACCTGTCGGTGGGACGCGGCTCCAAGGTGGACGGGCAGTCAGGGGTCAATTCCGACCTCGCCCCGGGGAGCTTCGTCAAGGGCACGCCCTGCCTGCCGTACAATCTCGAGCAGCGCCTGAACGTGCTCCGCAAGCGCATCCCCGAGCTCTTCAAGCGCGTGGATGCGCTCGAGACGGCGCTTCACCTCGGCCGCGGGGCCGGGCCGGCCCAAACCGCGCAGTCCGGATCCTGATCGGTCGACAGCGGCGTTTCCTCTTCCGGGCGGCCCGGCAGCTGGGGCCGGGATTGGCGTCGTCAGCGCCCGGGGATCCCCCGCCGATTGCCGGGCACCGGCAACTTTCCTGCGAAAAAACCTGTTTTCGCGCCGTCCTCCCCGCATAGTCGGCCGACTCCATGAGGGACTCGAAGCTGAAGATCTTTTCCGGCAACTCAAACCGCGCCCTGGCTGAGGAGATCTGCAGGCACGTCGGCGTGCCTCTGGGCGATGCGACCGTCACGAGCTTTCCCGATGGCGAGTCGTTCGTGAAGATCAACGAGAACGTGCGCGGCCAGGATGTGTTCATCATCCAGTCGACCTGCCCGCCGACCAACCACCACCTGGTCGAGCTTCTCATCATGATCGACGCCGCCCGCCGGGCCTCGGCCCAGCGCATCACAGCGGTGTTGCCATTTTATGGATACGCCCGCCAGGACCGCAAGGACCAGCCGCGCGTGCCGATCACGGCCAAGCTCGTGGCCAACCTCGTGGTGGCTGCGGGCGCCAATCGCGTGCTGACGATGGACCTGCATGCGGGCCAGATCCAGGGCTTCTTCGACATCCCCGTCGACCATCTCTACGCCTCGACGGTCTTCTACGACTACCTCAAGGACTCGCGCTGCGACCACCTCGTGGTCGTGTCGCCCGATGTGGGCGGCGTGAAGATGGCGGCCGCCTACGCCAACATGCTGGATTGCGCGGTGAGCTTTGTCATCAAGCGCCGGCGCACGGCCACGACGGTCGAGGCGACCAACATCGTGGGTGAGATCGCGGGCTGCGAGGTGCTGCTGGTGGACGACATCACCGAGACCGCCGGCACGATCACGGCCGCAGCCAAGCTCCTGCGCGAGCACGGCGCGCGCAAGATCCGCGCTGCGGTGACGCACTCCAATCTCAATGAGATGGCCTACGATCGCCTGAAGAGCGGCCTGATCGATGAGTTGATCACGACCAACAGCATTCCCATCGAGACGCGCGGGCTGCCCATCACGGTGCTCAGCGTGGCCAAGCTGCTCGGCGAGGCCATCGTGCGCATCAACGGCAACGAGAGCGTCACCAGTCTCTTTCGCATCAAGGGTTTCTAGCCGACCGGGGGAGGGTGCCCGGCCGATCTCCATCGCAAGCCATGTCTGGTCCCGCTCACGCCGCGTCCGTTTCCCGCCGATGGTTCGCGCGCGGCACCGACTTCTCGCAGGGTGCGCTGGTCCGGTGCTTGGGACTCCTCCTCGTGTTTTTCCCCGCTGCCGGTTGCTCGGCGGAGGAGGCACAACTCGAGCGGCCGACGGTGAGACTCACGGTCGACCCCACCGCGCTGGATCGATCAAACCAGGCGGTGATCACGAGCTATGCCGATGCGCTTGAACAGGTGCGCCATTCCGTGGTGAGCGTCGCCTCGACCCGCATCATCCGCCAGCGCGGCTCGGGCTTTCCCTTCGACGATCCACTCCTGCGTCGGTTCTTCGGCCCCGGCTTCGAACGCCGCGAGGAGAAAATTCCCTATGGCCTCGGCTCCGGTGTGCTCGTCTCCAGCGACGGCTTTATCCTCACCAACAATCACGTGATCGAGGACGCGGACGAGATCAAGGTGACGCTCGCCGACGGACGGGAACTCGATGCACAGGTCGTGGGCACCGATCCGCGCACCGACGTGGCCGTCTTAAAGGTCGGCGCGCAGGATCTGCCGCACGCGACGCTGGCCGACAGCGACCTGCTGCGGGTGGGCGACATCGTATTCGCCGTCGGCAATCCGCTCGGGGTCGGGCAGACCACGACGATGGGCATCGTCTCGGCCACCGGCCGCTCCAATCTCGGGCTCATCGAGCGTGGCTACGAGAGTTTCATCCAGACCGACGCCTCGATCAATCCGGGCAATTCCGGCGGGGCGCTGGTCGATGCCCTTGGACGTGTCGTTGGGATCAACACAGCGATCATCTCCACCTCGCGCGGGAGCATCGGTATCGGCTTCGCCGTTCCGGTCAACCTCGCCGCGAACGTGATGCGCAGCCTCGTTGCGACCGGCGCGGTCGCGCGCGGTTATCTCGGCGTGCAGATGCAGGATGTGGACGCGGAACTCGCACCCCGCTTCGGGCTCACCGAGGCGCGTGGCGCGATTGTCGTCGACGTGATTCCCGACAGTCCGGCCGAAAAGGCGGGTTTGCGGCAGGACGACGTCGTGGTCGCATTCGACGGACGCCCGATCCACAACTCGACCGAGCTGCGACTGGCCATCGCACAAGTGACGCCTGGCAGCCGGAGCGTCATCCGCGTCATGCGCGAGGGACGCCCGGTGGAGCTCACCGCGGAATTGGGGGCTCTGGACGAGGCCGAAGGCTATCGGCCGCAGGAACTGCTTCCGGGGGTTTCGGTCGCGCCGATCACCCCGGAACTTCGCGACCAGTACGGCCTGGGTCGGAACCTGGTCGGTATTGTGGTGGTCGCGGCCGAGCGCTCCTCGCCCTATGCGAGGGTGCTGGTGCCGGGAACGGTCGTGGTGAAGATCAACAACGAGATTGTCACCGACCTCGCGAGCGCCCGGCGCATGCTCGGTCGCGGCAAGAATCTCGTGCTGATCAACCAGCGCGGGACCTACCGCTACATCCAGGTCGTGGTCGACTGAGCGGACTCAGGCGACGGTTTCTGGTGGAGCATGACCTCCGTGCGCGCATTCGTGCCCATGGCAGGCCGTTGCCGCGAGCCACGCGCCTCGAAAAGGGTCCCGCCCTCTCGCCGCGCCGCCCGGGGCCGCGGCTCACGCCGGCTGGAGCGATTCGTCCAGCACGGCCTCGGCGGCGGAGCCGGTGAAGGCCAGTCCATCGACCAGGGCGCGCGCGGAATCGTGCCAGGTGTGCTCGCGGGCCCAGCGCACGCCATTGTCACCCAACGTACGCCGAAGCGTGGCATCGCAGATCAGTTTCTCCAGCGCGGCGGCGAGGCTGGCGCGATCGCCCGGCGGCACAAGGAGTCCGGTGCGGCCGTGGAGCACCGCTTCGGAAACGCCGCCGACATCATGCCCGACGACCGGAAGCCCGAAGGCGGATGCTTCCAGATAGGCGAGGCCGAACCCTTCCACGCTCTTGCCGTGGTTCACGCTGGTGAGCGCGAAAATGTCCGACCGGCGGTAGATCAGCTCGAGGTCGTCGTGGTCGATGTTGCCGTGGAAGCTGACGGGGAAGCGCGCGTCGGCGGCGCGGCGGCGCAGGCACGCCTCGTAGTTGCCCCGGACCGACCGGCCGATGATCCAGTATTCGACGTTCTGCAGGACCGAGTCGGGAAGCGTATTCAACGCCTCGAGCACGTGCATCTGCCCCTTGCGCGGATGCAGGCGGCCCACGGTGACAATCACGATCCGGGATCCCTTGGTGGCGCGGGCGCCAGAACCCTGGGCGAAATGAGCGCGGACAGCGCCCGGGGTGAGCACGGTCTTGGAGGCGGCGGCGGGGAAATGCTGCGCCAGCAGACCGCTGGTGAACCGGGACGGTGCGGAGATCCGGTCAGCCAAACGAATCAGCTGGCCGACGAGCAACCGGGCGGTCGGCCGCGAGGCAAAGTTCTGCACTTCGGAGCCATGGAACGTCAGGATGAGACGCGCGGGCTTGAACAGGCGGAGAAACTGCAGGTAGGTCATCGCCAGCAGCGGTCCCGGCTCTGGAAGATACACGATGCCGCGCTGCAACTGGGCGCGATGCGCGATCATCTCGCGCGCCATGCGAAGCTGGCAGGTGATGTCCTGGGTGCCCTTGAGCGGCACGCGCTTGACCGCGAATGGAAACCGGCGCTCGATCGGCGTCGCCGCGAGCGGAGCCCACACTTCCGTGCGATGCCCGAGACCATGCAGTGCAGTCGCCATCTCCTCCACGAAGGTGGCGATCCCCCCCATCATGGGGAAGAATTCATGCGTGATGACAGTGAGCGGTAGGGGTGTGTTCGACGCGTTCATGGCCAGGGGACCGCGCTGCTCTGGTTCGCCACGACGCGGCGAGACGGCGACGTCGTGAAACCATCGGAGGTTGGCCTGAGGGGCACATGGGGCTTGAGGCGGAGAACCAAACGGAGTGCTGCTGCGTCGGGGAGCTGAGCCGGCGGCACGTGTTCAGTAGGGCGTGGTTTTCCGCGCGTTTGACCGAGGAGTGCAACGCCGGGAGCATGGGCCCGGGCTGCGAGGCAGGTCAAGCGGTTAGACCGCAGAGAAAACACATCAGGGAACGTGCGGAATTTTGCGTTGTCATCGCCAATGCGGCCACGTTTGCTGCACGAACGATGGCGTCAGCCTCGAACACTCCTACTACTGCGCAGCCCGGGTCCCCGACGCCCGAGGAAACCCAACTGCGAGATTCCCTCAAACGCTGCTCCGCGCAAGCTGTTGAAGCCGCGGTGCGTTATCGTTCGACCAAGGAGGTCGAACTCGTCCCGACGATCGTGCTCGGTATCATCGAGCGCTTCCTTGAGCCGGGTGCGGTGGAACGCCTCCGGCAGGCGGACGACGACGTCCGCGTCATCGAGGATCTCGGCCTCGATTCGCTCACGTTGATGGAGGCCGTCATCCTCATCGAGGAGGTCGTACAGATTTCGATCAACAACGACGAGTTGCGCTCCCTTCGGACAGTCGGCGACATCAAGGTGTTCATCGACCACAAGGTGCGCGGGCTGCCGCCGCCTCAGCCGTCGAAGTACATGCCGATCGAGCAGGTCGCGGCGATCATGCCGCAACAGCCGCCTTTTCTGTTCGTCCGCGAGGCGACGCTGTCCTCGGCCTGGGCGACCGGCACCTACACGATCACCGGCGACGAGGACTTCCTCGCGGGCCATTTCAAGGAAAACCCGATCTTTCCTGCCTCGATCATGCTCGAGGCGCTCGGCCAGCTCGCCGTGCTTTTCCTCCTCGAGGCACCCGGTTCACAGCTGGGCGCGCCCGTCGATCCGAAGACCATCTTCTTCACCGGTGCCGAGGGCGTGCGGTGCCATCGCGTCTGCCGGCCCGGCGACGTCCTGAAGTTGAGCGTCAAGCCGAAGCGCCTGCGCATGCCGCTCGCGACCTTCGAGGGCCACATCCGCGTCGGCCAGGAGCGCGCGGCCGTCGCGGAGGAGATCAGCCTCACCTTCGGTTTCCTCGTGGAGGCACCCCCTGGGCCCCAGTCCGCGGCGGAATCATCCGCTGCACCGGTCGCCGGTTGAAACGAAACGCCATCGTCGGCATATCGGGGGACGCACGCGACGTCCGACCCCGTGAACCGCTTGCATCCATCGCGGCGTTGACCTAAACCGCACGATTTCCCGATGGGCATGCAACGGGTATTTGTCACCGGACTGGGTTTCATCACGAGCATCGGCATCGACCGCGCGGGCGTGGTCGACAGCCTCCGGAAGCTGCGGCACGGCATCGGCCCCTACGCGCCGTTCGAGCCGGCCGACGTCCCGGTGAAGCTCCTCGCCACCGTGAAGGGCGGGTTCTCCGTCGACTCGGCGGACTTCGAGGACTGGAAGGTGCCGGATGGATACACGATCCGCCGCGAGGTCATGCGCTCGCTCGCGCCCCACGGCGTCTACGCCTGGTGCGCGATGCAGCAATGCATCGCCGACGCGCGGCTCGCTCCGGACGACGTGTCGAATCCCGACACCGGGCTCTACGCCGCGTCGGGAGGCTCGCCCATGCTCCTATTCCGCCAGATGGTGAGGATGAACGACGTGGGCGTGATGCGCTGCCCGCCCACCGGCATCGTCGCCTCGATCGCCGGCACGCTGAACTTCAACCTTGTCGCCGGTTTCAGGATACTTGGCGCATCGACGGGATTTTCCTCCGCATGCGCCTCCTCGGGGCACGCGATGGGCTTTGCCTGCGAGGAAATCCGCACCGGCCGGCAGAAACGCATGTTCGTCATCGGCGGCGAGGACTGCAACCGCGAGAGCATGCTGCCGTTCGCCGGCATGCGGGCGCTCTCGGTGCAGACCGACCCGGCCAAGGCGTCCCGCCCGTTCGACGCGGCGCGCGATGGTTTTGTCGGCACCGGCGGCGCCGTGGCGATGCTGCTCGAGTCGGCCGACGAGGTGGCCCGCCGCGGCATCGAGCCCTATTGCGAGTTCCTGGGATGGGGGCAGGGGTCCGACGGTCACAGCGTGGCGATGTCCCATCCGCAGGGCCTCGGGTTGAAGGTGGCGATGGGCCGCGCACTGGCCGACGGCGGCGTGACGCCCGGCGAGATTGACTATATCAACGCGCACGCGACTTCGACGCCCATCGGGGACGTCAGCGAGTTGCGCGCGATCAAGGCGGTCTTCGGCACCGACGGGACGCGTCCCTGGGTCAGCAGCACGAAGGCGCTGACCGGCCACGGCCTGTCCCTGTCCAGCGTGATGGAGGCCGCGTTTTGTGCCCTGGCGATCCGGGACAACTTCACACCCGGGTCCGCACACATCGAGAAGCTCGATCCTGAGGCCGCCGGTGTGGCGATCCTGCGTGAGACGCTTCCCGAGGGCCCGAAGATCGCGCTTTCCAACAGCAGCGGTTTCGGCGGGGCCAACGTGGCGGTCGTCCTGAGGCGCCCGTGAACGGCATGCGCCTGCGCGAGAGATTCCGCACCGCGCTGGTCACCGGCGCAGCGTCCGGGCTCGGTGCGGCGTTTGTCTCGATGCTCGCGGCCGAGGGCGTGGAGGTCTGGGGGACATCGCGCCGACGCGAGCGCGTGCCGGATCGCGAGGGCTTCCATGGCCTGGCGCTCGAACTTGCCGACGTCGACTCGATCGCGCGCGCCTGGGAGGAAGTCGAGCGTGCGTCCGGCGGCGTGGATCTGGTGATCAACAATGCCGGCGAGGGCGTGTTTGCTGCGTTTCTCGAACTGACGGATGCCGAGCACGCGCGGCAGATTGAGGTGCTGCTGTGCGGACCCGCGGCGCTCGCGCGTCGCGCCCTGCGGCACATGTCCGCGCGCGGGGGCGGCTGTCTGGTCAACGTGACCTCGATTGCCGGGGAGTTTCCCGTTCCCTATCTCGCAGCCTACAGCGCGGCCAAGGCCGGCCTTTCCGCGCTCACGGCCGCCATGCTGCTGGAGAGTGGCCACGCCCCGGTGCGGCTGATTGATTTTCGACCCGGCGATTACCGCACGCGGTTCAACGAGGCGATGCGGCCGCCCGCGGACGATCCCGCACAGGCGCGCGCCCGGCGCGTGTGGAACAGACTGGAAGCGCTCCTGCGCCGCGCGCCGACTCCGGACCGCGCGGCCCGCGACCTTCGGGCAGCATTGCTGAGCGGGCGCTGCGGGATCGTGCGCTCCGGCTCGTTGTTCCAGGCGGGCCTTGCCCCGTTTTTGCAGCGTTTTGCCTCGCAGGGGCTGAGCCGGCGGGTGCAGCGTCGCTACTTCGAACTCCCCGAAGCATGACTCCCCTGCGTATTCTTGTGCTGACCTCCAGCACGGGCGGCGGCCACGATGCGCGCGCCGCTGCGTTTGTCCGCTGGATCAAACGCCTCCACGGCTGGTCCATCGACGTCCGCGTCGAAAGCATGCTGGAGGATTCGTCCGCGCTGAACCGGCTCGGCGTGAACGCCTACAACTTCATCCAGAGGCATGCGCCCTGGCTGCATCATCCCTATTATCTGCTCATCGAACTCCTGGCCTTCGTGAACCGGCGCAGCGTCAGCCTGGGACGCAGATACTACCGCCAGGTGATCGAGAACTTCCAGCCGCACCTGGTGTTCAGCGTGCACGATTGCCTCAATCGCGGGTACTTCCAGGATGTCCGGGCCATGCTCGGGGCCGACAGCGTGCGCTGCGCGACCTACTGCAGCGAGTTCTCCGGTGGATACGGCTACAGCCAGAACTGGATCGAGCCGACCGCCGACCTCTACATCTCGCGCACACGCACCGCGGCGGATTATGCCGTCAAGCTCGGCATGCCGCCCGACCGGATCGTGGTGCGCGGGCACCTCATGGATCCGCGGATCTACGAGGAGGTGCTCGAGGGCGACAAGCGGCGCCGGTTCCGCGTCGAGAATCTCGGCCTCGATCCGGACAAGTTCACCGTCTTCCTCGCCACCGGCGGCGCAGGAGCCAACAACCACCTCGCACTGCTGCCAGTGCTGCTCAAGTACGCGGATACGCACCAGGTGATCGTGGTCTGCGGGCGCAACCACCGCGCCTTCGTGCGCGTGAACGAGTGGCGCAAGGCACATCCGCAGCTGCTCTGCCACCTCGAAGGCTACTGCACGACCATGCATCTTCTCGTGCAGGCCGCCGATGTGATGGTCACGCGCGGCGGCACCACCTCGTGCGCCAAGGCCCTCCACTTCCGGACGCCGATCGTGCTCAACGGCTTCGGCGGCGTGATGCCGCAGGAACGCCTCACGGCGAAGTTCTTCCTGCAGGACCGCGCCTCGGTGACAATCTCGCGCGTCGAGGAGTTCGACCGGCTCCTGGCGCAGTGGCGGAGCCACCCGGACTCGTTCGAGGAGATGCGGAACCGCTTCATGGCGCTCCGCTACGACGACGATCCGAAGGTGGTGGTGGGGGAACTGGTCGCGCTCGCTCAGGCGGCCGCGGACAAATCGTCGGTGGCGGAACTCGATCCGGTCATTTGACGGGTTGCGGGCGTATGAAAACGGTGGCACGCACCCCGCCCGGACGCCGTATCGGATCACCTCACGAGCCGCCACCGCCGCGGACCGTCGCCGCTGCGGACCTGCGGGTGGCGTACTTCTTCACGCGTTTCCCGCATCCGTCCGAAACCTTTCTGCAGCGCGAGGTCCGGGCGATGTGGTCGCTCGGCCTCCGGCCGCGGGTGCATTCGTTCCACGACGGCGCGTCGAGCTTTGACGGACACCCGGTGCTGCAGTTCTCGAAGCTGCGCCTGTTTTTGCTGCCGTGGTTCATCGCGCTGGAGTGGTGCCGGCGCCCGTCCGAGGTCACGCGGTTCGCGGCCCTGCTTTTCACAAGCTGGCCGCGCGACTGGCTCAACTACTGGGAAAACCTCTACGGTGCCGGAGTCGGCGTGGTGCTCGCGGCATCGCTGCGCCGTGCGCGTATCCAACATGTGCATGCAGCCTGGTCGTCACTCCCCGCGATGGCCGCCTGGGTGGTGTCGCGGCTCAACGACATCCCATTCAGCACCGGTGCGCATGCCTACGACCTGTTCGAGCACGACGGCGACTGGTTCATCGTGCCCAAGTGCCGCGACGCCGCGTTCGTGCACACGTCGACGGCGGCGGGGCTTCGGCGGCTGCTCCATCTGGGGATACCGCCAGGTCGGGTCGTGCTCGCACGCCGCGGGCTCGACGCGTTTCCGCCGGTGCGTCCGCTGCGGCGCGAGCGCCGGCCGCTACGCATCGTCTGCGTCGCGCGCCTGGTGCCAAAGAAGGGCTTGATGGCGCAACTGGCCCTCTACCGCCATGCGTGCACGAGCGGGCTGGAACTCGAGGTGCACATCCTCGGCGACGGGCCCTTGCGCCCTCAACTCGAACGCGAGATCGCAGCCAGCAGGCTGGGCGGAGTGGTCCGTCTCACTGGACTGCGGTCCCAATCGGAAGTCTGGTCCGAACTGGCCTGGGCCGACGTGCTCGTGCACACGGGCGTGGTGACGCCGACGGGCGATCGCGATGGGCTTCCCAATGTCGTCCCCGAGGCCATGGCCGCGGGCGCGGTGGTGATCACCGCTCCGGGTGACGGTGTGCTCGAGGCGGTGGGCGACGGGCAGACCGGTATCGTCTGCCCGCTGGATCAACCGGAGGCGTGGCTTGCGGCATTCAGGCGCGTGCGCGACGACGAGGCGTTCGTCGAACAGCTCCGGACGCGCGCGCGGGCCTGGGTTGCGGAGCATTTTGACGCCCGGCGCAACGCGGCACGCATTCTCGAGGGGTTTTCATTGTCCGTCGGTGCGCGGGCGGAGATGCGGGAGGATACGGCGTGATCTGGTTCGACATCACCAAGAGTGCCGCGCAGCGGCACCGCAGCGGGCTGATGCGCGTGAGCGAGCGCTTGCGGGACGAGTTCGAGCGCGCGGGGAGCGGTGCCGTGGCATTGGCGCGCTGGCATGCGCGCCGTCGCACCTGGGTCGATGATCGCACCGGGGCGGCGCTCGAGCCCGCGTCCGGCGACTGGGTCCTCACACCCGAGCTTTTCTGCGAGGAGGAGCGGCCCGGGTTGGGCGCCTGGCTCGAGCGTCATGGCTCGCGAGCGGCGGCTGTCTTCCACGATGCGATCCCGCTGCGGTTTCCCGAGATCACCTGGCCGCAGAGCGTGGCGCGACACCCCGGCTACATGCGGCTTCTGGCGCGGTTCGGGCGGGTGTTTGCCGTGTCCGAGGCGAGTGCGCGCGAGCTGACCGGCTACTGGCAGTGGATGGGCGTGGAGAATCCTCCCGATGTTCGGCCGATCGTCCTCGGAGCCGATGGTCACGGCCGGCCGCGCTGTTCCCATCCCCCGGAGCGCGCGAGCTCGCGTGAGGTCGTCATGGTGGGCATCCTGGAACCGCGCAAGAACCAGGGGGCGGTCCTCGATGCGATGGACGCGCTCGCGGGCGAGGGCGTCGCATTCGGGCTCACCTTCGCGGGTCGCGTGAATCCGCACTTCGGCCGTGACATCAAGAAACGGATACAAGAGATGGCCCGCGCAGGCCGGCCGGTGGTTCACCGCGACGACCTCGATGATCGCGGGGTGGCCGAGCTGCTGGCGCGTGCGCGTTTTGCGGTGCAGCCCTCGCGGGCGGAGGGGTGCGGCCTTCCCGTGCTGGAGTCCCTGTGGGCGGGCCTGCCTGTCGTGGCTGCCGGTATTCCGCCGATGATTGAGAGCGCCCGCGGCGGGGGATGCGTCCTGGTCGAGCCACAGAATGTACCGGCGCTCGCCGCGGCCATGCGCCGGCTGCTCGAGGACGATGCCCTGGTCGGCCGACTCACCGGAGAGGCGACCACGCGTGCGCTGCCTCGCTGGAGCGACACGGCGCAGGCGATTCTCGACGGGCTCCGTTGAGACCTCCCGGGCGCTGTCCAGGGGCGGAGGCGGCAATGGATGAAATGCCGGGTTGCCATGGTCCGCGCGTCCGCCTAGGCATGACGGCTCTCTTCATGGACAAGCGCGCGGTCGTTTCCCTCATCATCGATCACCTGCTCGCCGAACTGGAGACCGTCGCCGGCGCGGAACGCGAGGCGCGCGAGGCCGCGACCCACGAGGACACGCGCGCCGAGGACAAGTACGACACGCGCGCAACGGAATCGTCCTACCTCGCCGACGGCCAGGCACGACTGGCGGCCGAGCTGCGCGAGGCGATCGAACAGTACCGCGTGCTCTCTGTTCGCGAGTTTCAGGAGGGCGAGCCGATTGCACTCACCGCGCTTGTCGAACTCAGGCAGCAGTCGTTTCGCGACCTCTATTTCATCGGCCCGCGCAATGGCGGGATCGTGGTGCGGCAGGACGGCGTCGAGGTCATGGTCATCACCCCGCAGTCGCCGCTGGGCCGTGCCCTCCTCGGGCGCCGCTCCGGCGAGCAGGTCCGCCTTGAAAACGGGCGTGAAGCGACGATCCTTTCGGTGCGGTGACGCTTGCGCGCCGGTGCCTTGATGCCCCTCGTGCCCCCGTGGTGAGTCCGGCGCGGGACACCCGTCGCATCGCGCGCACGTGCGTAGGCGCCGCCTGAAACAGAAAACTCATGCCGATTCGCGCGATACTCCTCGTCATCCTGGCTCATGTGCTCGCCGCCGGCCTGCTCCGCGGCGATGAACGCACGCAGGAACTGTGGTACCGGAAGCCCGCCGCCGACTGGCACGAGGCCCTGCCCGTGGGCAACGGTTCGCTCGGCGCGATGGTATTTGGAGATACACTACGCGAGACGATCCAGCTCAATCACGACACGCTCTGGTCCGCCGGCCCGGAGCCCCGGAATCGCGTCGGCGCGGCTGCGCACCTGCCGGAGATCCGGCGGCTCCTGTTCGCGCGCGAGTTCGCCGCGGCCGATGCCCTGGTCCGCCGCGAACTGCTCGCGGAGTACGGCGGGGGACGCAGCCATCAGACCCTGGGCGAACTCCGCCTGAGCCTCGAGGGGGTTTCGGGCGAGGCCACGGCGTACCGGCGGTCGCTCGATCTGGAGACAGGCGTGGCCGCCACCGTGTTCACGCTCGACGGTGTCGCCTACCGGCGCGAGGTGATGGCAAGTCATCCCCACCAGGTCCTGGTCGTCACCTACGCGGCGAGCCGGCCGGGAGCGCTGTCGTTCACGGCCCGTCTCGGACGGCCGGGGGCGGCGCTGATGACCAGTGGCATGAACGGCCTGCGCATGAGCGGCGCCGCGCAGATGCCGGGCTTTCCCGAGGGCGTGCGCTTTGAGGTCGTGGCGGCGGTGCGCACGCAGGGCGGGACGATTGATGCCAGCGGAGGAAGCCTGCGGGTGCGCGGTGCCGATTCCGCCACGCTCGTGCTGTCATGCGTGACCGACTACTCGCCTTCCGCCCCGCGCGAACGCCGCGACTTCGAGCCGGGTGCGGCTGCGGCGATCACCGAGGCCGCACTGGATCGCGAGGACCTGCGCCAGCGGGCAGTCGAGGATCACGCCAGCCTGATGCGGCGCGTGACGTTCTCGCTTGGCGCCGAACATCGCGCGGACCGTCCCACCGATGAGCGTCTCGCGGCGGTGAAGGCGGGCGACCACGACCCCGGGCTGATCGCCACGTATTTCCAGTACGGCCGTCACCTCCTTGTGAGTTCGTCGCGTCCCGGCTCTCTTCCGGCCAACCTCCAGGGCCTCTGGAACAAGGATGTGTCCGCGCCCTGGGGCGCCGACTACCACATCAACATCAACATCCAGATGAACTACTGGCCCGCCGAGGTAACGAACCTCTCGGAGTGCCACGAGCCTTTCTTTACGTTTCTGGAGAACCTCGCCGCCGTCTCCGGAAGACGCGCCGCGCGCGAAGTCTACGATGCCCGGGGGGCTGTGGCCCACTACACCACCGATGCGTGGCTGGGGGCCTCGACCGCGGGCGAGCCCCTCTGGGCGATGTGGCCGCTCGGTTTCGCGTGGTGCTCACGGCACTTCTGGGAGCACTACCGCTACACGGGCGATCGCGAGTTCCTGCGCGAACGCGCCTGGCCGGTGCTGCGCGATGCTGCGCTGTTCCTTGCGGACTGGCTGGTCGAGGAGCCGCGCACCGGAAAGCTGGTTTCCGGACCGTCGGCCTCGCCCGAGAACACCTTCATCGGTCCGGACGGCGGCCGCTACAGCGTGTCGATGGGTGCGTCCATGGACCAGGAGATCGCCTGGGATGTATTCAGAAACTACATCGCCGCCGCGCGCGACCTGGGCATCCGCTCGGCGGAGCTGGCGGAGATCGAGTCCGCCATGGCGCGGCTGGCGCTGCCGCGCATCGGCAGGGACGGCCGCCTGATGGAGTGGGCGGAGGAGTTCGAGGAGGCCGAACCGGGCCACCGGCATCTTTCGCACCTTTACGGTCTGCATCCCGGCGACCAGTTCACCTTCCTGGGATCGCCTGACTACGTGGCCGCGGCTCGACGCAGCATCGACCATCGACTCGCGCAGGGCGGGGGACACACGGGCTGGAGCCGTGCCTGGATCGTGAATTTCTGGGCCCGCTTCAGGGAGGGCGAGAAGGCGCTCGAGAACGTCCAGGCGCTTCTCGCGAAATCGACGCTCCCGAACCTGTTCAACGATCATCCACCGTTTCAGATCGACGGAAATTTCGGCGGCACCGCGGGCATCGCCGAGATGCTGCTCCAGAGCCACGACGGCGGGCTCGATCTGCTTCCCGCGCTCCCGGCCGCGTGGGCGGAGGGCCATGTCACCGGCCTGCGCGCCCGCGGCGGATTCGAGGTTTCGCTCTGGTGGAAGCAGGGAGCGCTCGATCGGGCGGAGATCACATCCCTCCTCGGACGTCCGTTACGCGTGCGCCATGGGAAAGCCGCGCGTGATCTCACCACCGCACGCGCCACGACCTACGTGTTCACCGGCCCTGCGCTCGAGGTGCGCTGAACGCTACCGCGTCTCGCGCGCTCCTTCCTCCGCGGCGATGCGGGTGATGTGCGCCACGAAGTCCGGATCCTCACCCTCGAGCAGCTCGGGCAGGATGTGGCGGAAGTCCCGACGTCGGCACCACGAGCGCATGTAGTCCTCCCACGAGGACCAAAGGCGCTGCGTTTGGCGCTTCATGTCCTCCTCGTAGACCAGCAGATAGGCGCGTTCGAACAGGGATATGAGCAACTCGAAGAGCACGCGCCGGCGCTCCTTCTGCTCCGCGTCGAGCGCCTCCTCATCGGACTCCACGCGCATGAGCTGGAGGTCCGCGTTTCTGAGGATCAGCTTGAGAAACTCCGCGTACTCGTCGGAGAGCCGCTGGTAGATCTCCTCCTCCTCATTCTGGCGTTCGCGACGTTGTTCCCAGAGAAACACAGCGATCGCAAAGGGCAGGCCGACGACCGTGACGAGGTAGGAGGCCGCCTCCAGCCACTCGAGGAAGGTCCAATCCATGCGCGAAATCCTGGCGGACCGGTCCCTGGGAGTCGAGTCCACGACGGAGGCCTCACGACGGTCGCGGCTGCCCGCGTGTGTGGTTCTTCACCTCGGATCGGGCCCTCGTGCGCGCGGTTCGACCCGCTCGTCTGGGGGGTCTACGTGGCGAGGTGACCGGCGCCCACGGCCTCTTCGACGGTCGCCGCGATGAATTCCCAGAGCGCGTTCGAACCGTGGGCCACATGGGCATTGCGCGCGATCACCTGCGCGTGCCTGACGCCGTGGCGCTGCCAGGCCGCTCCCTCGGTCAGGCAGTTGAGGAGCATGGGCTGAAAGCGGTCGACCGCGGTGGCAAACTTTGCCTCCGGCGTGCGCTTTTCCTCAAACTCGTCCCAGAGCGCACGAAACTCGGCCGTCTGGTCCGGCGGCAGCAGTCCGAAGATGCGGTCGGCCGCTCGCGCCTCGCGCTCGTGCTGGTCGGCCATGCGCACGGTGTCGTAGGCGAAGGTGTCGCCAGCGTCGATCTCCACCAGGTCGTGGATGAGCAGCATCTTGAGGATGCGGAGGACGTCGACGGGCACGTTGCTGTGTTCCGCGAGTGTGATCACGAAGAGGCACAGGGCCCACGAGTGCTCGGCATCGTTCTCCTGGCGCCGGCTCTGCGTGTTCAGCGTCTGCCGGAAGATTTCCTTGAGGCGGTCGCACTCGATGAGAAATGCGACCTGGCGCGCGAGACGTTCGGCAACGGACGAGGGCGGTACCATGGGGTATCATCGGCATCCGCTGGATTTCATGCGAGGTCGTTCTGTGACACCCGGACCTGCCCGGGCTTTCCACCTCTTCCGCGCCGAGGGTGGGAGCGTGTGAGCCTACCGCCTTCGCGTCTGTTCGGATTCCAGTGCGAAACTCGAGAAGTCGCTCACCCCAACGCCCTCATCGCGGCATCCGGCCCGCCAAACCGCGCTCATCTCTGGTCACCTGGATCCCAACTCCCGCGCTTAGGGCGGACGTTCTCGCGGCGACCAGCTTGGTGTAACGACCGTTACACCAAGCTGGTCGCGCTCGCTTCAAGCAGACCCATCACACGAGCCAGATTGATGTAACGACCGTTACATCGATCTGGCAGGAGCGGGGCGCGGAGCGCGAGGATGCGTTCAAGTCGGGCTTGACTCCGTCGATGGTCTGCGGCGTCCTCTCGCTTCCACTCATGATCCTTCGCGCCACGACCTCGTTTGCCCCGGCCTCCGTCATCGCCTCCGCGATTTCGGCCGTCGCCGTCGTCGTCACGCGCGCGCCGCGAGGGATGTGAGTCAACACCACGACTTTCCGCCCCTCCGGTGCCGCCACCGGAGGGGCTTTTTGTTTGGCGCCTTCGGTTCCCGGTCCCGGTGGGGCACTCAACCGCCCACCATCATGCACCCAAGCTCGCCCGACACCCGGACTCAGTTCCTGGCCACGCCGCAGTTCGGTTTCGCGCATCTGCGCGACGACCGCGCGCGCACCGAACCGCTCCACGATTTCCTCGTGGTCCAGTCCGGTGCCGTCGCCGACCGCGCCGCGTCGTCGGCCGACCGGTTCCAGATCGCGCCACGACACTTCTTCACGAGGGACCTGCCATGAACACCACCACCACGGCCACACAACAGCGGGAGCACCTGCTCGGATTCGCCGCGCGCACCGCCGGCATGAAGCCGAGCTCGATTCGCGAGATACTCAAGGTGACGGAGGCACCGGAGATCATCTCGTTTGCCGGAGGCCTGCCTGCGCCGGAGTTGTTTCCCATCGAGGCGACGATGATGGCGTCGGCCGTCGTGCTCGGCGGCGACGGGCCGGCCGCTCTCCAATACAGCACGACGGAAGGGTATCGTCCCCTCCGCGAGTGGGTGGCACGCCACCTTGTTGACTGGGTCGGCCTGACTGCAGATCCCGACCGGATGGTGATCACGCACGGATCCCAGCAGGGTCTTGATCTGCTTGGGAAAGTGCTGCTCGACCCCGGTGACGTCGTCGTGACGGAAAATCCCGCCTACCTTGGCGCCCTGCAGGCGTTCGGGGCTTATCAGGCGCATGTCATCGGGGTGGATTCGGACGCGGAGGGCATCCGCCCCGACGCGCTGAGGCAGGCACTGGCGCGGGCGCCACGACGGCCGAAGTTTCTCTACCTTATCCCCAACTTCCAGAATCCCACCGGCACCAGTCTTGCGGCCGATCGGCGCGCGGAGGTCGTTCGCATCGCTGTCGAGCACGGTTTGCTCATCGTCGAGGATGACCCGTACGGCCGGCTGCGCTTCGAGGGCATGCCGCAGCCGGCACTCGTCGCCGGTGCGGAAGGCGCACCCTGGGTCTATCTGGGAACGACGAGCAAGATTCTCGCACCCGGCCTGCGCGTGGCCTGGTTCGTGTCCTCCGAGCGCGCGCTGATCGAGAAGATCGTCACCGCCAAGCAGGCAGCGGACCTGCATACGTCGACTTTTACGCAGCGTCTCGCCTACGAGTGCATGAAGTCGCCCGGCGCACTCGAGCAACACGTGGCGCGACTGTGCGAGGTCTATAGCCGGCGGCGCGATCTCATGCTGGAGGCGCTCGAGCGCACCATGCCGGGGGGATGCAGCTGGACGCGTCCGGAAGGCGGATTGTTCCTGTGGGTGACGCTTCCGGAAACGGTGGATGCGCTCGATCTGCTCCAGCGGGCCACTCAGGCCAAGGTGGCTTTCGTGCCGGGGGAACCGTTCTGGGTCGGCCCGCCGCACCGCAATACCCTCCGCTTGAACTTCAGCAACGCGTCCGAGTCCCGCATCACGCAGGGGATCATGCGCCTTGGCGCCGTCGTGGCCGATGCGTTGCGCGGCCGCGGCTGATCGTTCACCTCGGGATCTGGTGTCCAGGGTGGATGCGACGGCCCTCCGTATCTCGGAGGCCGTCGCACATCCCGACTGCTTCGTGTGTGGCGCCTCTCCAACCGCAGGCGCTCTCGGGTCAGCCGCCGAACCGGCCCCATCCACGAGGTCCGCGTCCGGCCATCTGCCGCCGCGTCTGCATCAACAGATCGATCTGCTCGGGCGAGAGAATGCCCTTCATATCAGCCCGCAGGTGCGCCCGCGCGATCGTGAGCTCGCGCGTGGTTTCCGCGATCTTTGCGGCCTGTTCTTCAAGCGCGGCTTCGTTGAGGGTGTCGGCTGAAACGATGGCGCGCAACGCCTGTCGCTCCGTGCGAGCGCGCTCCATGAGCGGGCCAAGCTCCGACTCGTGCCGGGCGAAGATTTCCTTCAGCGCCGTTTGCTGCGCTTCGCTCAGGTTCAGGCGATGGGAGGCACGGCGCATCATGCGGTCGAAGTGGTCAGCCGGGGACTGCGTCCATTGGCCGCCGGTGGGTCCACCAGCCGGGCAGGAAAGATCAGCGGCCAATGCCAGCGTTCCGAGGGAAAGCGCGGCGGCGAGTGAAAGGACGATCTGCTTCGTGCGTGTCATGGTGATGTGCTGTTCAGTCACTCTGTTGCAGCGGCCCGGCGCCGGTTACGGAAAGATGCGTCAGCACTTCGCTGTCAGCCTGCACCCTGCAGCGTGGCATTCCCCGTTTTGACCGATACGATCTGCGGCTCCGAGACCGGTAGGGCGAGGCCTCCGGCCGAGCCGCGCGGGGTATCGAGAGACGAGGGACGAGCGTCGAGGGCCGATCACGCCCCTGGGGCAACAAGGGCGAGGCCTCTGGCCGAGCCGGGTCAACGACGCGCGAACGGCTGCGGCTCGGCCAGCGGCCTCGCCCTACGTGCCGGTGGGAAAGCCCGCCGTGGGCGCACGCCGCAACGGCGCCGCGCTTCAGGCCGTCTTCGCCCAGGTGTCCTTGAGCGTGATGGTGCGGTTGAACACGAGCGCACCGGGCTCCGAGTCCTCGCCGTCGAGGGCGAAGTAACCGAGGCGCTCGAACTGGAAGCGCTGATCCCATGCGGCCCGGGCAAGTGATGGCTCGAGCTTGGCGCGCACGACACGGAGCGAGTCGGGATTGAGCGCCTGGGTGAAGTCGCCGCCCGCATCGGGCTCGGCCGCGGTGAAGAGCCGGTCGTAGAGGCGAACCTCGGCGTCGACCGCGTGTGCGGCGCTGACCCAGTGGATCGTCCCCTTGACCTTCTTCGCCGCGTTCGTGCCGCCCGCACGCGTATCCAGATCAGCCGTGCAGCGTATTTCCACAAGGTTTCCGGCGGCGTCCTTCACGATCTCGTCGCACTTGATGATGCAGGCGTACTTCAGGCGCACCTCGCCACCCGGCTTGAGGCGGAAGTACTTCGGCGGCGGCACCTCCGCGAAATCGTCGCGCTCGATGTAGACCTCGCGACCGAACGGCACCTTGCGCGTGGTGGGGTTTTCGTCCTGCGGGTTGTCCGTCGCCTCCACCTCGATCACCTCCCCGGCCGGGATGTTCGTGAGCACGAGCTTGATCGGATCGAGGACCGCCAGCCGTCGCTGGGCGACCGCGTTGAGCTCGTCGCGCACGACATGCTCGTAGACGGCGATGTCGGTGAGGCTGTTGAACTTCGTCACGCCCACGCCGATCGCGAAGCGGCGTAGGGCCGAGGCGGGTACGCCGCGGCGGCGGATGCCGCTGATCGTCGGCAGGCGCGGGTCGTCCCAGCCGCTCACCACCTTCTCGTTCACGAGGTGGATGAGCTTGCGCTTGGAGACGATCATGTGGCTCGGGATGAGCTTCGCGAATTCGTACTGGTGCGGCAGCGGGCGCGGCAGGTCGAGATTCTCGAGGATCCAGTCGTAGAGCGGGCGGTGCACCTCGAACTCGAGGGTACAGATGCTGTGCGTGATGCCCTCGATGTAGTCGCTCAGGCAGTGGGCGAAGTCGTAGAGCGGGTAGATGCACCAGGCGTCGCCCGTCTGGTGGTGCGCGGCGTGGCGGATGCGGTAGAGCACGGGATCGCGCAGCCAGACGTTCGGCGAGGCCATGTCGATCTTCGCGCGCAGCGTGCGGGCGCCGTTGGGAAACTCACCGCCGCGCATGCGCGCGAAGAGGTCGAGGTTTTCCGCCACCGTCCGGTTCCGGTACGGGCTGTCGGTGCCGGGCTTGTCCGGCGCGCCGCGGTACGAGTCGGTGTCCTCCGGCGAGAGGTCGCAGATGTAGGCCTTGCCCTTCTCGATCAGGCGCACGGCATACGCGTGGATCTGGTCGAAGTAGTCGCTGGCGAAGAAAGGCTCCAGCCCCGCGGCGTCGGCCGGGACGGGCTGCACCGGCGCCATGAAGTAGTCGGTCGCACCGCGCACGGTCTGCGGCTCCGGCGGCACGCCATGTTTTTTGAACGCCAGGCAATGATCGGCCCAGCCGTCGATGAGCCAGCGCACGTCGCGGATGATGGACTCCACGTACTCGACGTCCTCCTTCGTCGGGTTGGTGTCGTCCATGCGCAGGTTGCACCGGCCGTTGTTCTCGCGCGCGATGCCGAAGTTGAGGCAGATCGACTTGGCGTGGCCGATGTGCAGGTAGCCGTTGGGCTCGGGCGGGAAGCGCGTGACGATCTGCGGGTAGCGCTGCTCGGCGACGTGCTGGGCGACGATGTCGCGGATGAAATCGCTCGGGGCGGCGGGAGCGGCCTCGGGCGAGGGCGACGACGCAGGGGTGTCGGGATGTGCAGCGCTCATGCGTGAAAGGGCAAAGTGACCAGCTTGCCAAAGCCGGCCGCGGTGTGGCAATGACGCAATCGGCGGGCCGGGTCGCGCCGGGATCGGGATTTCGCCCGACGCAGACTCAGGGGCTTCCGGGAGCGGTCTGGGAGTCTGCGAGCGTGATCCGCACGCGGGCGGCCGCCGGCTTGCCTCGGATGGTGGGCGGATCAAACAGCCAGGTCGCACACGCCTGCACCGCCGCGTAGCCGAATTCGGGTCGCGAGGCGTTGATGGCCCTGGGGCTTCGAACGCGCCCCGTCGGATCGACGATCAGCTCGAGCTCGACGTTGGCAGGTTCCGGACTCTGCGCCTCCGATCGGTGGAAGAACGGCTCGGTCCCGATGAGCACACGCGCCGGTTGATCGAGGTCTTCCGCCGGCACGGGCTCGGGCTGGCCCTCGTAGGCCAGACGCAGCGCCGGAAGTCGGACGCGTCCGGTGTAGACGTTGTCGTGATCGCGCGAGAACTTTGCGAAGAGGGGGAAGGCCGCCGGGATGGCGCGCCCGTCCTTGCGAGCGGGTGTGAAACTGCTGGCAAACACGGCGGCCTGCAGGGCGAGGCCGAACTCGGGCCGATCCGAGTCCCTCGGGCGTGCCTCGAGCACGCGGCCATCCTCCGCGAGCTGAACCTCCACGGTCGCGTTACCCTCGGTGCCGCGCCGCACCAAGTCCTCGGGATAGACGGGCAGGGCCAGCCGGAGGTAGGCGGGGGGCTCGTCCCAGCGCTGCGCGCCCTTGGGCTGCCGCGTCGGCGGCCGGATGAACTCCGGCATGCTGAAGCCGCCCAACACGGGAAACCAGACGATCTCGTTCAACATGCTCGCCGACGGCTTTCCCTCGGCATGCATCGGTCGATACATCCAGTAGCGGACGGCTGAATACGCCTCGGCATCCAGGTGCGCGCACGAGGATTCCATCAAGCGGATGTCCTGGGGTCTGCCATCGCTTCCGACCTTGAAACGCAACGTGACGGCTCCCTTCAGCCAGGGAAGGTCCACGGCTTCCGTGTGATCTGCGGGGCGGGGCGACGGCAGAAGGCGATCATGTTCTGGCCTCCTGATGTCGCGGTTCGATGCGAGGTTTTCCCTGGGATCGACGGTACGCACGGCCACAGGCGAGGTGAATACCGCGGGATGTGCCGGCGCGATTCGATACATCAGGGCCGGCGGGGAGATCGGCTTGCCGGACGCGTGTGCGATGGTTGCGGGCAAGTCTTGCACGGCGAAATCCAGGGTGAACTCCGCCGCCGTCGGGGTTCCCTTCTGCAGCAACGGATTGAAGCGCCACGCGGCCAGGGAGCGCGCCAGGAACGCAGCCAATTCGGATGACTCAGTGTCCTTGGGCGGCGAGACATGTGTCACCGCACCCGTGGCGTCCACCTGCACCACGAGTCGGCGGGGCGCCCGGGACTCCGAACAGTGCGCCAGACCCGCGGGAATCTCGATGAGCGCCGCTTCCTGGATCGACGGCGGGAAATCGCACGCCGGCGTTGCCGGCCGGCTGGTGATGTAGGTAAACGTCGCAAACGCCTGCGAAGCCGCGGCGATCACGCCGCGCTCATCCGCCGGCGATCCGCGCAACAGCGCGCCTTGCACGGCCCCCAGCGACACGACGGTGCCGAGCGCCAGCAGAGCCGCGCGATTCCAGCCCCGACGCAGATAAGAGGTGATCATGGGAGAGAAGGGACGACTTTGAAAGGAACGCGCACGCGGGCGGCGACGGGCTTTCCCTGCACCTGAGGCGCCTCGAACAGCCACGAAGCCGACGCCTGCACGGCGTCGTACCCGTATTCTGGATGCGATGCTGAAACGACGACCGGGTCCTTCACCCGGCCCGTGGCATCGATCGTGATCTCGAGCATCACGGAACCTGTTTCACTGCCGGCGAGTGCGGCGCGGTCGAATCGGGGCTGGCGTCCCACGATCAAGCGGGGCTTGTGATCGAGCGTATCCGAGCGAACGGGCGGTGCACCCACGTGCTTGAGAACGATGGCAGGCAGGCACCTGTCTGCGGGCGACATGTTCTCCGGCTCATGTGTGAAACGAGCCTCGATCTCAAACATCGAGGGCACAGTCTCGCCGCCCCGCTTCGCCGGAGTAAACCGCCACTCGCGCGCCGCGGCACGCAACGCGTGCCCGAACTCAGCGTGGTCCGCGCGGATGATCGTGAGATCACGCACGTTGCCGCTTTTTTCCAACGTCACGCGGATGGATGCGTTTCCGGTTGTCTTCGCGGTCAGCAACTCGCCGGGATAGATCGGCAGCGACAGGACGGCGAACCGCGGCGCTTCCTCCCACGGCGACGGCATCTCGTCAGATGTCCGGATGAACCCCGGGACCACGGCGTCTTCCGGGACGCCGAAGACCAGGCGGTCGCGCACCCGGATGCGGGCGGGCTTTCCGCCGACCAACGGCGGTTGAAAGCGCCAGGCCGACACGGCCGCCACGGCCTCGGGCTCGAGAAGAGGACACGAGGAATCCGGCACGGAGAGGGTGCGCACGATGCCGAGTTCATCGACTTCATAGTCGAGCACCACGGTCGCGTGCAACCAGGGCGTCTCATGGGTGCCCGGACCTGATTCCCAGAACACGAGGTTTGGAGCAACCGGCGGAGAGACCTGGACCGTGATCGTTTGCATCCGTCCGCTAGCGTTGCGAATCACGACCTGACGGGGAATGGGCTGCGCACGCAAATCGATCAAACTCGTCCTTGTTTGGCTCAGCGCACGGCGCGTGAGGGCGACCGGGTGCCGGGGGACGACGCGAAAGGTCGGGAGCGGCGGAGCTGCTTCACCGGACTCGCCGCCGTCGAGGGCGGGACGTTTGTCGACGAGGTAGGCGAGAGGGACCGTGACGGCCTTGACCTCGCCCCCGCAGCGAAAGGGCTCAAACTTCCAGCCGGCGAGCGCCTGGCGAATCGGCCGCGCCAGTCCACCGGGAGAGGCATCCTTGGCGAACTCCAGATCGTGAACCGCTCCTGCTTCATCCACGCGGATCGTGAAGCGTCCCCCTGTGCCGGGTTTCGCGACGGCGGCGACCTTGGATGGGATTTGGATGGCCGCGCACTCCAGCACCCGTGGCGGCGCATCGCTCGCGGGACGGGTACCCCATTCGGTGGGAAAAGCGATGGCGACGTGGACCGTCGTTCTTTCCGTCGCGGCGAGGACAGGGCTGGCCGTCAGAAGCACACCGGCGGTCACGACCGTCGGCAGGCCGAGCTGCGTGAACCGAGCCGGCGACGGCAACCATCGTGACGGAGTGCGCGTGCGTCCCAGTGGGCAGTTTCGCGTGTCACTTCGCGCTGAGTCGCGAGCGTCCTTGCGAAAGCCTGGCGGTTGTTTGCTGAACGCCTCGCCGGGAGATGACAAACGAGCACGGGCAATCGCGAGGACTGCCCAGATCCGGCGAGTCGCGAAGGGGATGGCCATGCCAGTAGGGTGTTCGGAGCATGGATGGGAAGGGCGTTGAAGGCAATACCTACCGCTCTGCCGACTCAGCGGCCGCGATCGCCGAAGCGGATCAGCTGTCGCCCAGCAGCGAGTTCACCTTCCGCATCACCTCGAAGGCGTCGGCGACGTAGAGCACGTCGGCTTTTCCCTGCGCCCAGCTGCAGGCGGCGTTGGTATTGATCGCGCGACGTTCGTTGATGAAACGCCAGCCGACGGTGTGCGGCTCCTCGCCGTGGCAACAGGTGGCGAGTCCCTTCGCGTGGCGCGGTGTCGAGCCCGTCTGACCCACCTGGTTGAGGTGGCTCATGAATTTCAATACGGCCTGACCTTCGCCGCTGAGATCGACGAGCGACTTCGTGCTGCCGAGCGAGGCCTTCGCGCTGCCGAGAAAACCGAGGATGATCTTCTCCGCCTCGGCCGCATGCACCTGCCCATCCGCCTGCTTCTTGGTCCAGCCGGCACCAGCGACGAAGAGGAGCTTGGCATCGGGCCGGATGGTCTGGGCATCCGACGCCGGGGCGCGCACACCCGTGACTTGCGTGCGCTGGCCCGTTAGCGTGACGGCGACCGTTTCGACCGTGGCGGCGCCAGGAGCGCCCGTGTAGGCGGGCGCGCAGCCGCCCTCGAGCAGCACGACCCATGGGCGCGCCGTGCGCGTGAGCACGCCCTCCATGCGCTGGCGATAATACCAGCGCGTGAGGGAAACGGCTCCATCCTTCGCGATGATGGACGTCGCGTGAGAGTCAACACGTCCGCCGAGGCGCTGTGCGACGCCGGCCAGGCAGCGATTCGTCCGCGACGAGGCGGGCGCGACCACGATTGTGGCGTTAGCCGCCCTGGCGAGTGCGGTCGCTGCAGCCGCGTCGCTGGAATAGCGGGAGGCGGCGAACTCCGCACCGGAAACAGCGAGCAACCGTGCGGCACCGCTTCCGGCAAGCGCATCTGCGGCGGGTTGGACGTTCGCTCCGATCAGGCCGACTGCGAGCGGGGCGCCACCGAGACCTGCGGCGAGATTCGTGGTGGCCGTGAACGCCTCGAGCGCGGTTTTCGTGAGCGAGCCGTCAGCTTCGACGCAGGCGAGGAAGAGAATCGATTCCATGAGGAGGGAGTAGCGGGTGGCTGAGGGGACGAGCGGGTAGCGAGAAGTGCGAAAGGAGTAGCGAGTTGTGGGTGGTGGTGGGCGGGATTGGGATGCTCGCTCCTCGCTACTCCGCCTTGATCCATGCGACGATTTCCTTCGCGATCTCGTCGGCGGGCATGTCCTTCACGATGCGGGTTTCGCGGCGCTGCTTCGGGAGCGTGACGCTGGAGTAGGCGAGCCCGGCGCTGGCGAGCTTCGCAGGCCTGGCCTTCTGCAGCGCGGGCATGAGCGTGCGCATGTTCGCCATGCCGACTTGAGGATTGTTCGGCGGCTCCGGGAGATTTCCGGTCGCCCAGCCGAGGAGCGCAGGTGCGCCGACGCAGGTGGAGACCTGGTGCTTGCCGCCCTCGATGCGCTCGAGAACCTCGAAGGAACCGTCCGCCTGCACGGTGATCTGGTCCACGCCCTGGAATTGATCCTGAAGGCCCAGCAACTCGCCGACCATTTGCAGCGTCGTGCCGGCGCCGCGCGAGGCGGACTCCCAGCCGCCGAAGACAAGGAGCTTGGACTTGTCGAGACCGGCGATGCCGTTGATCGCGGTGGCGAGTTCCGCCGCGACCTCAGCGGATTCGGTGAAACCGCTGGCCGGTCCGTCGACGACGACGAGTTCGAACGGTGCCTTCTGCGCCACGCTCATCATCACCTGCTGGAGCTTGGCCTTCGGTCCGAGCGCGACGAGCCAGACCTTCGAGCCAGGATTGTTCTTCGCGAGGTTCGCCGCCTCGAAGAGCGCGTGCCACGCCCACGGGTCGAGCACCGCGGGGAGCATGAGCTCGTTCTTGAGCGCCGGTCCTGTCGGCGTGGATACAGGTTCAAGCGTCTGCAGCGGATCAGGCACGATGCTGCCGCAAACGACGATGTTAAAGATGGAGGGCATGGTGGCGAAGAGCGGTTTTACAGGAAGTAACGGAGGAAACTGAGAGGAGGGATTCGCGGGTCGAGGTCTTCTCCGTTCTCTCCTTTACCTCCTGGGAGATGGTTTGGATGTATTTGAAAAGACAGGTTGCACAGGAGATCGCAGAGGACGCGGAGATGAAGGCCTTGGATGTTTTCTCTGCTTTCTCTGCGACATCCTGTGCCAATCGGTTTGTATCAGTTCTCGGCTGAGTGCAGGCCGCCGGCGCCGGCGCGGAATTCGAGGACGGTGCGGCCGCTGCCGTCGGGGCGCTCGCTCGCGCAGTTCCAGAGGCACGCGCCGCAGTGGATGCATTTCTCGCGATCAAACACCGGCACGCCGTCCGGTCCGTGGGCGATTGCCTGACCCGAGCAGACCTCCACGCACGTGCGCTGGTCGCAGGCGGCGCAGATCGCGGGGAACGGAAACACGACATGATCCGCGTATCCACCCGGTGCTTGCACCTTGCCGCCCAGGAGGAGCGCGTCCTGGTGTGAGACGAGGAGTTTGCCATCGAGCGGGATCGCGGGCCAGCCGGCTCGATCCATGAGCGCGAGGTGCAGCGGCGCGCCCTTGGCAAGACACTCGGCGCGCACCTTCGCGATCTCCGCGGCCGGTATGCGCCCGCGATAGAACGCCTCGATCGTCGGCAGGCGCTTGTGCGGCGGCAGAGGTTTGCCGGGCGCGTGGAGGCGTCCGCCGGTGAGCCCCGCGAGGCCCATGCCGATCAGGCCGGTGACGACGCCGCGCTGGAAACCATCGCGCGCCTTTTCAGCCACGCGACTCTCCGCGTCGACCCAGCTCGCGCGGCGACGTGCGACGTAGGTGGCCTCGAGGTTCTCCTTGGTGAAGGGTTTGCCGGCCGTGAGCAGTTCGGTGACCGCCTCGGCGAGCAGCGTACCCGTGGCCCACGCCTCGTCGACACCCGAGCCGGTGAGCACATTCGTGCTGCCGGAGCCCTCGCCGATGCGCGCGAAGCCGTCACCCACGAGGTGCGGCTCACCGCGGCGCCCGGACTCCTGAAGTGTCTTCGCGCCCCACGAGCGCAGGGTGCCGCCGTCGATATGACGCCAGATCCACGGGTGCAGCATCCAGTGTTGAAGATAGCGATACGCCGTACGCACCGGGCTGTCGAACCACGAGGGCACGAAGATGCCGAGCGACGCGATGCGGCCCGGGTGCACGTAGAGGAACCCAAAAATCTCCGGCTCGGGATAACCAAAGGTGTGCAGTACCGTGCCGGGCTCGAGCGTGCACGCCTCGGGCAGATCGATCACGAACTTCATGCCGACCGCCCAGTCATGCGCGTGGTTGCCCTTGGGCAGGCCGAACTCGCGGTCGAGTTGCTGGCCGACGGCGCCGACGGGGCCGTCACCGATCACGGTGAGCGCGGCGCGGATGTCCATCCCCGGCATGCACGCGCCGGTTGCGCTCCCGTTCTTCTCCACGCCCTGGTCGACGAGGCGGATGCCGACGACCTTGTTGTCCTTGACGAGTGCACCAGCCACGGGCATCGACGGCCAGACCTGCACGAGGCCGCTGCCCATCACCTGGCTGCCCGCCCACTGCATGAACTGGCCCATGGAGAGGACGAGGCCGTCGTGCTTGGCGAGGAAGGGCGGAATCCACGGCAGTTCGATGGCGTGGTGTTTTCCTTTGAACAGCTTCAACGCGACGTCGGCCGCGCGCAGGGCGAGTGATCGGCGGCTGGCGCCAATCGGATCGAGCAGGTAGGCGACCTTCTCGGTCTTCACCGGGGCGGCCATCGGGATCTGCGCGGGATCGAGGTCGGGAAACGCGGCCTTGATGCTTCGGCCGGGCGTGACGACGCCCGAGACGCCGAAGCCGACGTCGTCGGCGCGCTCATACGCGATGACCTGCGGCGGCATGCCTGGCATCGCGGCGCTGTCGGCGATCGGCATGCCGTCGGCGTTCACGAGGTTTTTCGAGAGCGCGGCGAGGAAACCCGCCGTCGCCGGCCCGAACCCGACGCAGACGATGTCGACGTTCATCGACTGGCGTTCGACCGCCGCGGTCGTCGATTCAGAAGGTTGAACCACAGAGGTCATAGAGGACACAGAGGTGAAATTCCGAGTTCCTGAATTTTGGTGCCTTGGTCTCTGTGCTCTCTGTGTCCTCAGCGTTTTTGCCGTCCGGCAAAAAGCGCGATGTGGTTCAAATTCCGGCTCCGTTCATTTCGGATAATCGAGCGCCTCGGGGATCATGACCCTGGCGAGGCAGTCGGCGGCGCGGTCCTTGGCCAGGCGGGTGCCTGCGAGGCAGGTGTCCACGCGCACGCGCAGCTTCGCGAACTCCTCGGCCGCGGCGGTGGCGCCCGCGCAGTCCGCGCAGCCATCGGCCGGGCAGACATCGGCACATTTGTATCCGTAGATCAACTCCGCGCAGATCCGGCCGCATTCGCCGGCGGCGCTGGCCGCCTGGACGGCGCAGAGGTCGGAGAGGAATGCCACCGTGCCCTCGAGGCCCTCGGCCACCACCGGATTCGCCGGGCCCTTTTCCTGCAGCTCGAGCACGTCGAGGATCTGCCGGTGCGACGCGAGCAGCCAGCAGAGCGCGTCGACCAGCGGGAAGACCACGCCGTGGCGGTTGCCGGAGAGGAGCTTGGCGCCGAGGGCGTCCTTCGACGCTTGGAGGTGATTCAGCGTCCAGAGCCACAGCTCCATGCTGGCGGCGACGGTGCAGGCGCCGACGTTGGGGTTCTTCGCGGCGATGCCGCGCAACTCCGCGATCCAGGCGCGCATCTTCGCGAGGAACACCTCGTTGGTCATCGTCACCGAAATCTGGCGACGCTGCACGGCCTCGGGGCCCTCGTAGGTGGCCTCGAGCTGGGCGTCCATCCACTTCTGGCCGAGGAAGCCGGGGCAATCCTCGGTGATGCCGTAGCCGCCCATGAGTGAAACCGCTTCGCGCATGACGGTCGCGCCGTGGCCGGTGTTCCAAAGCTTGGTGGCGGGGCAGAGGACGTTGGCCTGCGAGTCGAGGATGAGGTACTGGACGAGCGGGTCGTCCTTCAGCGCGTCGAAGCGCGCGGCGTCGCGCTCGGCCGCGGGCATGCCCTCGAGGGCGATGAACTCCAGCGCCTGCTTGGCGATGGCCCGGAACGCCTTCATCTGCGCCATGCCGGGGGCGATGCCCTGCTCGGCGAATTTCTGGTCCTTCACTTTCTCGATCGGATCGAGTTCGTCGAAGAGGCGGGCGGTGGCGAACCCGAGCGAGGCGGCGGCCTCGCCGGTCGCCCAGATGTCGACGAGGCGCTGGAGGCAATCCTCCTTCTGCTGCAGGCCCTGTTCGAAGCGCGGGGTGCCGGGGTTGACGCTGGCGGCGCCGCGGAAACGCGTGCGCTGGTAGCGGATCACGGGCTCGACGGCGGAGAGGAGTTTTGCCGCGGTCATCAGGCCAACGCCGACGCGCGTGCGGCGGAAGACGGCCTCGATGATCTCGCCGTGCGAGTAATTGGGGATGATCACGCCGTCCTTCACCGTATAGCCGCCGATGATACGGCTGGCGGGCACGGTCATGTTGAAGACCGGGTCGTGCGTGGAGGAGAGCTGGTGCACCATCTTGTGCGTGGGCGCGCCGCGGTCGAAGGTGCCGGGGTCGGTCTCCTCGAGGATGATCATGCAGCTCGACTTGATGCGCGGGTCGGCGGTGTCGACCGCGACGGCCGAGAAGTTGGCGAAGCCCATGTTCGTGATGAAGCGCGCGCGCTTGTCGACGTGCAGCATCGGCTCCGCACCCTCCTTCCACTCGGCCACGCGCACCTTGCCGCAGAGCAGGCCGGTCTCGACGCCGACGTAGGGCAGGGGTTCGGTGAGTGAGAATGCGCCACGCCAGATCTTGCGATCCTCGCCGGGTTGGGGCGGCACACAGCGGCTCATGTAGAAATCGCGCTGCTCGGGTGTGCCGCGCTCGTGGATGGGCGAGAGCGCGAGGTTGCCGGCGAGTGCTCCGGTCGCGGCGCCGGCGTCGACCCAGGCGAGTTCGAGCGAGACGAGCGAGAGGACGAAGTTTTTCGGACCGTCGATGAAACCGCCCTGATGTGGGGCCATGAACGCGGTCGTGATGCCGGCGTCGTCAAAGGCCTTCAGCAACTCGTTCTTCTCAGGCGTCCAGTCGTGGGTGTTGCGTGCGCCCTGGGCCACGAGCCGGGCCACGGGGCCGCGGGCCACGGCTCGCGTGGACTGCACGAGCATCTGGATGTCGAAGCGGTCGGCGAAGCGCCACAGGATCTGGCGCACATCGTCGCCGGGAAGCGTCTTGAGCGAAGGGGCAGCGGACGGGGCCGGCTTGGTCGGGGTGGAAGTGTCCATGGCGGGGCGGTGCGGGAGACCCACCGACGGCGGGTGGGCAATGGATGGGAGCGCGCCTGGGGGTGACGCGCGGGGTGGCGGCCTTTGAGCGTATCGTGTGCTGCCCCGCCGGGCCGCGCGCATCCTGCTTTATGCTGTTCGAAGATTGGCCCGCGAGCGCGCGGGCTGTGCGGCGAGTTACTCCCGGAGTCGCGAGTCGATCACGACGGTGACGGGTCCGTCGTTGATCAGGGCGACCTGCATCATCGCGCCGAACTCGCCGGTGGCGACGGGACGACCGAGGTCCGCGGCCAGCAGGGCGCAGGCTTTCTCATAGAGCGGGATCGCGTGTTCCGGGCGAGCGGCGTCGTTCCACGACGGGCGGGTGCCCTTTCGTGTGCTGGCATGCAGGGTGAACTGACTCACGACGAGGATCCCGCCCGCGATGTCGACGACCGAGCGGTTCATCTGCCCGGCTTCGTCGTCGAAGATGCGCATCTTCGGAATACGTGCGCACAGCCACTCGGCATCGGCCGCCGTGTCGTCCCGATGCACCCCCAGAAGCACGAGCAGGCCGGGCCCGATCTCGCCCGTGGTGCGATCGCCGACCGTCACGCGCGCGGAGGTGACACGTTGGATGACGGCACGCATGGGTCAGAATCGGAGTGGGTTGGCCACGGAGGCACGGAGACACGGAGGACGGACTTGAGGAGTCAGCGGAAGCGGGCGGAACGTTCGACGGTGGGACGGGTGGAAGGATAGAAGAGCTGAGGGCGGAATGGTTGAGAACGTCACCGTCGAACTCGAGGGTGGAGAATCCCGGGGGCTCAGCGGCCGTGCCGTTTCAGACGAGTCTGGCCGTACTATTCTCCGTGCCTCCGTGTCTCCGTGGCCAACCCCCTCCGCCTAATCCAGCTTCACGTGGGGTTCGACCTCCGCGTCGTAGTCGACGCCGGACACCCCGAAGCCAAACAGCTTCAGAAACTCCTTCTCGTAGCTGTTGTAGTCGGTGACGGTCCGCAGGTTCTCGGTTGTGAGCTGAGGCCAGATCTTTTTCACGTCCTCCTGGACATCGGAGCGCATCTCCAAGTCGTCGATGCGGGCGCGCCCTTCGCTGTCGAAGTTGATCGAGCCGCCGTTGTAGAGCTGGGTGGCGAAGAGCCGCTGGATCTGCTCGATAGTGCCTTCGTGGATACCCTTCTCCTTCATGACCTTGTAGAGGATGGCGATGTAGAGCGGGACCACCGGGATGGCGGAGCTCGCCTGCGTCACCAGCGCCTTGTTGACGGAGATGAGCGCGCGGCCGTAGCCATGGGCCTTCAACTGCGCGTCGAGGCGTTTGGCGGTCTCCCGCAGGTGGACCTTGGCGCGGCCGATCGTGCCGTGGTGATAAATGTCCCAGGTCACCTCGGGCCCGATGTAGTCGTAGGCCACGGTGGTCGCACCGGGAGCGAGGACGCCGGCCTCCTGGAGTGCGAGGATCCACATCTCCCAGTCTTCGCCCCCCATCACCGCCACGGTATCGGCGATCTCCTGTTCGGTGGCGGGTTCGATCGCGACCGGGAGAATGACGTTGGTGTCGGTGTCGACCGTCTTCGCTTCGTAGGTCCTGGTGCCTGTCGGCTTGAGCACCGACTTGTGGACCGCGCCCGTTTTCGGGTGGACGCGGCGAGGCGAGGCGAGCGAGTAGACGACGAGATCCACCTGACCGAGGTCGGCCTTGATCAGGTCGATGACCTGGCGCTTCACCTCGTCGGAAAACGCGTCGCCATTGATGCTCTTCGCGTAAAGTCCGTCGCGCTTGGCGGCGGCGTGAAAACCCGCGGAGTTGTACCAACCGGCGGTCCCGAGACGGTCGGGTTCGGAGGGACGCTCGAAAAACACGCCGATCGTTGCGGCGCCGGACCCGTAGGCTGCCGTGATGCGTGAGGCGAGGCCGAAGCCGGTGGAGGCGCCGAGGATCAGGGCCTTTTTCGGGCCATCGTAAATCGGTCCCTTGGACTTCACATAGTCGATCTGCTGCTGCACATGGGCGGCGCAGCCGACCGGATGTGCGGTGACGCAGACGAAGCCTCGGACCTTGGGTTTAACGATCATTCGGTGAGTGTGGGCAGGCCGTGGAAACCCGGTCGAGCAAATCTTGTGATCGACTGCGCGAGGCTGGCCGGTGCATCAGGTCCGGCCGGACGGCGGAGGCCGCTCGTGCACGGCAGCCGGCCGTTCGGGACGGTCGTCGTGCAGGACGGTCATGCCGATCAGGCCAAGGATCAGCAGAACGAGAATGGTCGCGAGGGTCGTGCGTTCCTTCGCGGTCAGATGCAGGGGCACGCGCGGAGTGTCGCAACTGTCGGCGTGCTGGCAAGCGGACTGTGTGGGGAGGGTTGCGTAACCCGCGCCCAGCTCTAGTGTCGGCTCGGAACGCGGCCCGCGGGTGCGGGCTCGCCTTCGTGAACACTCATCATGCCGAAACTGCGCGCCTGCCTGTTCTCATTCATCGCTGGTCTTTCCCTGCTCCTGCCTGCGGTCCCGGGATCGGCGGCGCCGGTCGAGTCGCCACACGTCACTTCTGAACTCCTGGCCGAGACGCGGACGATCGAGGCGGGTCGTCCTTTCTGGGTGGGCCTGCGCATGCGGATGGAGGAGCACTGGCACACCTATTGGGTCAACCCCGGGGACTCGGGCATGGCGACGGCGATCACGTGGGACTTGCCGCCGGGTTTCTCCGCGGGACCGATCCACTGGCCCGCGCCGCAGAAGATACCCACGCCGCCGCTGATGACGTATGGCTTCGAGGGCGAGATCCTGCTCCTCGTGGAGATCACGCCGCCGGCGCAACTTCCGGTCGGCGGTACGGTGCGGATCGGCGCCAAGGCGGAATGGCTCGTGTGCAAGGAGCTGTGCATGCCGGGCGAGGGCGAGTACGCTCTCGAGGTGCTCGCGGGCGCAGGTCCGGCCCAGCCCGACCCCGAGGTCGCCCCGCTTTTTGCCGAGGCCCGTCGACGCCTGCCGGTGCCGGGAGGCTCCGCGTGGCCGGCGGAGTTTTCAGTCGAGGCCCGGGAACTCGTCCTGAGCGTGGGGCTGCCGGCCGGGGCCACGGTGACGGCGCCGGCCGACGTCTACTTTTTCCCCGAAGCAGAGCTGACGATCGAGCCGTCCAAGCCGCAGACGGCGTCCCTGCAGAACGGCCGCCTGGTGGTGCGCCTCCCGCGTGCTGACGTGGAGCCGCAGGTGCCCGCGGTGCTGAGCGGCGTGCTGACCGCGCCCGGCGGTTTTCCGCCGCAATGGGCGGATCGCGCGATCCAGATTGCCGCACGACCGATCGCCGCGGCCCGGCCCGTGCCGATCGGATCCGCTGGCGACGGCGCGGCGGGTGAAGGCGGGGGCACGCCGCTCATCGCGTTTCCGGTCGCGGCGATCTTCGCCTTTCTCGGAGGGCTGATTCTCAACCTGATGCCGTGCGTCTTTCCGGTCCTGGGGATCAAGATCCTGGGCTTCGTCAACCAGGCCGGCGCCGATCGCCGCAAGATCACGCTGCACGGTTGGGTGTTTACCATGGGCGTGCTGGTGTCGTTCTGGGTCCTCGCCGGCGCGTTGATCCTCCTCAATCCGGAGGGCGCGCGCGAGCAGGGCTGGGGCTATCAGTTTCAGATCCCCGGGTTCGTGTTTGGTGCCGCGATCTTCTTCCTGATTTTCGCGCTGAATCTGAGCGGGCTGTTCGAGGTCGGCACCTCGGCTGTCGGGGTGGGCACCAAGCTCCAGATGCGATCGGGATACGGTGGATCGTTCTTCACCGGGGTGCTGGCGACGCTCGTCTCGACGCCGTGCTCCGCGCCGATGCTGGCGCCGGCCATCGGGCTCGCGGTGACGCTCCCGGCGGCTCAGTCGCTCGCGCTGTTTTCGCTGGTCGGGCTCGGCCTTTCGACCCCGTACCTCGTGCTCTCGGCCTTTCCCTCGCTCGTGCGCGTCCTGCCGCGACCGGGTGCCTGGATGGAAACGTTCAAGCAGTTGATGGCTTTTCCGCTCTACGGCACGGCGATGTACATGGTCTGGGTCCTCGCCGGCCAGACTCAGGAGCAGGATGGCGCGCTGCTGGGTGCGCTGTTCGGGCTCCTGCTGGTCGCGATGGGAGCGTGGGCCTATGGCCGTTTCGTGCAGCGCAGCCGGTCGCTCGGCGGCAAGGGCGCGGGACTCGCGTTCACTGCGGTGCTGCTCGTGACCGGTCTTGCGATCGGCTGGCCCCGCGCAGCGCAAGCCGACGAGATCGTCTGGGAAAAGTGGACCCCCGAGCGCGTTGCGGAGCTCCAGGCGCAAGGCAGGACGGTCTACGTGGACTTCACGGCGCGGTGGTGCGCGACATGCCAGACGAACAAGAAACTCGTCTTCAGCTCGGACGCGGTGCGCGAGGCATTTCGCGATCGGAAGGTCGTGCCGCTCAAGGCCGACTGGACCAGCCGCGACCCGGAGATCACCCGCGCGCTGGCCTCATTTGGACGCAGTGCGGTGCCGTTCAACCTCATCTACGCGCCGGGTTCATCGGAACCGCGGATTCTTCCCGAGGTGCTGACGCCGGGGATCGTGCTCGAGGCGCTGGACCAGGCGGCGTCGCCGGCACGACCCATCGCGGCGGGCGGGTGAGCCGCACGTCGGGTTTCCCGGTTCGGTGAAACCCGGGTTCCGGCCCGGGCGTCTGGGTGTTCGAACGACTCCCCCAAGACCAACAAGTCCGTTCAAACACACGCCAACCATGCACACCATCCTGCGTTCGTCCGTCGCGGCCCTGGCTGCGCTCGCCCTGGCCTCGGCCGCCTTTGCCGCCGCCGAGATCGCCAAGCCCGCCCCCGAATTCACCCTGACCGACACCCACGGCAAGACCCACCGGCTCTCCGACTTCAAGGGCAAGGTGGTCGTGCTGGAGTGGGTCAACCTGGGCTGCCCGTATGTGAAGAATCAGTACGCCACGCGCAACATGCAGAACCTTCAGAAGACCTACACCGGCAAGGGCGTGGTCTGGCTTTCGGTCTGTTCGTCGGCCGATGGCCAGCAGGGGCACCACAGCGCCAAGGAATGGAACGACAAGATCGCGCAGCACGCGATCGCCTCCACCGCGGTGCTGGTGGACGCCTCCGGAACGGTTGGCAAACTCTACGGTGCCAAGACGACGCCGCACATGTTTGTCATCAACGCCGACGGCGTGCTCGCCTACAACGGCGCGATTGACTCGGCGGCGACGACCAACGCCGCCGAGACGGCCAAGGCGAAGAACCACGTCGCCGCCGCGGTCGACGCGCTGCTCGCAGGCAAGCCCGTCGAAGTGGCCTCGACGCGTCCGTACGGATGCGGCGTCAAGTACCGCTGAGGCCTCGTCCGAAAACCGGGCGGTGCGCCGGATTTCGTGCACCGCCCCGGAAACTGCCGCCGGACACAGAGATCACGGAGGATCGTGCCGAGGGCACAGAGCGTTGGAGAGGATTCGGTCGCTTCAGCTCATCCCCTCCTGGGTGAGCGGTGAGGCGTGACCCTGGTTTTGCAGAGACCGCCCTGTGACCTGATCCCCGCTGAGGGAATCAGGACCACATACCGGAAAAATAACGCCCCCGCCGCGAGCCCCGGGGCCGCGGAGGGGCGGAGAAGGGCGTACGTCGGGCTAAACTGAATACTCGCCGCTGATGTAGTTCATCAGGTGTTCGGCCTGGGTCTTGTGGGCCTCGACCAGCCAGCGCGTGATGTCGCCTTGGGAGATCAGGCCGATGAGCTTGCCGTTTTCCATGAGCGGCAGGTGGCGGCAGCGCTTTTCGCTGATGAATGCGAGGGCGTCCGCGACCGTGGCGTCGGCCGGCAGCACCTTGGGGTTGCGGGTCATGACCTGGTCCAGCGGCGTGGTCGGAGGCTGCTCGGCGGCCACGACCCGGTAGAGCACATCGCGCTCGGTGAAGATGCCGACGAGCTGGTCGCCGTTCATCACGAGCACGGCGCCGACCTTGTGGGCATTCATCACTCGAACGGCATCGCGAACAGTGGCGGAACTCGGCACCGAATGGATGGCCGAACCCTTGTCCGCCAAGAGGGTAGAAACGGGGGGATTCATGGGTGGACGACCACACCGGTAGGCCTGGCGCGGACCGAACGCAACCCTGCGTTCGGCCGGTTGCGGAGAATTCGGCCGCGGCGGCCGGAGAGGCTGGCGCACCGCCTGCGGTCGAGTGCATCGGCTGGCTCGAATCCGAAAGGCCTGCGAGTGGGGACGGGCTTTAGAAATTGTACCCAAATCCGTGTGCCGTTCGTGTGAACAACTTCCGGGTTTTTGCTGTTGATAGGCCTTGAGGCCGGGCCTCATATCCGCCCCTTCATGCATCTTCGGGCCCTCAAATTGAATGGCTTCAAGAGCTTCGCCGATCCGACGGAGTTGCGGTTCGATCGCGGAGTCACGGCCATCGTGGGTCCCAATGGCTGCGGCAAGAGCAATATCGCGGACGCGATCCGCTGGGTCCTGGGCGAGCAGAGCGCCAAGGCCTTGCGCGGCGGCAAGATGCAGGACGTGATTTTCGAGGGCACCGACTCGCGCAAGCCGGTGCAGATCTGCGAGGTGTCGCTGCTGTTGACGGAGTGCGAGGAGCGCCTCGGCACGGAGTTTCACGAGGTGGAAATCACCCGCCGGGTCTCGCGCGACGGCGTGGGTGAATACTTCATCAACGGCCGCGCCTGCCGCCTCAAGGACATCCAGAAGCTGTTCATGGACACCGGCGTCGGCCGGACCTCGTACTCGATCATGGCCCAGGGCCAGATCGACCAGATCCTTTCCTCCAAGCCCGAGGAGCGCCGCGCCGTCTTCGAGGAGGCCGCGGGCATCACCAAGTACAAGAGCCAGCGCCGCGAGGCGCTCGCCAAGCTCGGGCTCGTCGATCAGAACCTTTCGCGCGTCACGGACGTGATCAACGAGGTCGCGCGCCAGGTCGGCAGCCTCAAGCGCCAGGCCTCGAAGGCGCTGCGCTTCAAGCGCCTCAATCACAAGCTGCGCCATCTCGATCTCGCCCAGGGCGGTCGCACCTACGAGGTGCTCAACCTCACGGTCAGCGACCTCGACGCGCAACTCAGCGCGCGCGGCGGCGACCTCCGCCAGTTCCAGAGCGACCTCGGCGCCAAGGAAGCCGAGGTCACCACCCGCAAGGCCCAGCGCAGCGAACTCCTGCAACGCGTGCAGGAGGCCCAGCAGGCGGTGTTCGACCTCAAGAGCCAGCGCGAACAGGCGCTCAACCAGGCGCACCTGAACGACATCCGCCGCACGGGTTTGGAGGAACGCATCGTCCAGGCGAAGGACGATCTCGGTTCAATCACCACGCAGCTCTCCGACCTCGCCCAGCGGGCCGATGTGAGCACGCAGGACAAGCAGCTGCAGCTCTCCGTCCTCGGCGACTCCGACGAGGTCTTCCAGGACCGCAACCGCGAGCTTAACGACGTCGAGGCCCGCCTCACCGGCGCCGAGCAGGAACTCCAGCAGCTCAAGTATCGCAGCCTCGAGGCCGAGAGCGCGCTCGTCCGCCTGCGCAACGACTGCGCCAACCTCGAGGTCGAGGATCGCACCGCGCAGGCGCGAACGGAGCGCCTCCGCGAGGAGTTCGCCGAGCAGGAGGCCGCGGAGGCGCGGGCCCGCGAGGGGCTCCAGAACGTGCACGAGCAGGTCGAGGCCGCCCGTCAGCGCCAGGCCGAAGCCCAGCAGGGTGTGGTCGAGGCGCAGCAGGCGATCCACGCCCTCGGGCTCGAGTTCAAGGAAGCCCAGCGCCGGATCACGGAACTCGACCGCGCACTCGCCCAGAAGTCGGCCCGCCTGAAACTCCTCCAGCAGCTGCAGGAAAAGCTCGAGGGCTTCGGCGAGGGCGCCAAGGCGCTCATGCAGGGACGGCTCGGCGGAGTCTTCGGCGACCGGCGCTTCGCCGTGCTTTCGCAAGGGCTGAAGGTGCGCAGTGAATACGCGCGCCCGGTGGAAACGCTCCTGGGCGCGGCTGTCGAGGCCGTGCTCGTCGAGGACGGCGAGACCGCCCGCCTGGTCCTGGACCGGCTGGCCGAGCTCAAAATGGGCCGTGCCTGCCTGCGCTTCCCCGCGCCGCCGCGCACGTTCGCCGCGGCGCCGTCGGAGTTGCCTGCAGCGATCCGTCCAGCCATCGAGGCGCTCGAGATCGATCCGGCCGCGCTGGCCGAACATCCCGTGGCCGGCGTGCTCACCGGCTGCTACGTGGCGCAGACGGCGGCGGATTTTCTCACCTACTGGCAGGCGAACCCGACCCTGGAGTTCGTCTTCGCCGCCACGCCGGCGGGCGAGCTGATCGACCGGCGCGGCCTCGTCTTCGGCGGCCAGCGCAAGAGCGGGGGCGGCATCCTCCAGCGCGCGGCCGAGCTCAAGGAGATCGAGGCCGAGATCACGGGCGAGCAGGCCACACTTGCCACGGCGCGATCCCAGGCCGAGGCGATCGGCATGCGTCTGGGCGAGGCCGAGGGCGCGCTCGAGGACAAACGCAGCGAGCAGGTCGAGGCGACGCGCCAGGCCGGTGCCGTGGCCGCCGAGGAACGCAATGCCCAGCGCGCCGTGCAGGAGGCCGAGATGCGCCGCGCCAAGCTCGAACGCGAGCGCGAGGGCATCGAGGAAACCCACCGCCGCGCGACCGAGCGCGTTGCGCAGGCGAGGGTGGAATTCGAGCAGGGCGAGGCCAAGCTGAACAGCCTCCGCGCCCGCATGGACGAGATCGACGGCAACCTGGCGGTGCTTCGCGGCGAGCGCGACATCAAGCGCGAGGGTGTGACGCAGGCGCGCTTCGATCTGGCCGAGAAACGCCAGCGCCTCGAGGTGCTCAACCGCGGACTCTCCGAGATCGAGCAGCGCCGCAGCGCGCTCGTGCAGGCCCAGCGCACGCGCGAGAGCGAGATCGAGTCGTGGACCGCACAGATCGGTGAACTCGGCGTCGCCGCCGAGGCGCAGCGCGCCCGGGCTGAGGAGTGCGCGCGCACGCTCGTGATCGCGCAGGAGTCGGTCCAGGCGATCCGCCAGGAACTCGTGCAGATCGAGGAGGTGCTCGGCGTGCTCGAGAAGGAACTCGGCTACGTCCGCAGCCAGAGCGAGACCCTGCGCAGCGAAGCCTCGAAACTTCAGGTCGACCTGGCTGAAAAGCGCGCCCGGTTGCAGTTCCTCCAGGAAGAGGCGCAGCGCGAGCACGGGATGGACCTGAAGTCCGTCGAATGGCGTTACGAATTATGGATGGCCGGGCAGCAGCCGGAGGGCCTGCGGCCGCTCGATCTCGACGAGGACAGCGAGGAAACGCCGGCGGATGCCGCGAAGGCCGCACAGCCGAAGGCGGAGAGTGCCCCTTCGGAGAAAGGCGAAGCCGCCCCCAGCGAGGGTCAACCGCAGGGCGAGAGCCAGGCCCCTGCCGTGCCCGCCAGGAAGCTCCCCACGCCTGAGGAACTCGCCGCGCTCGAGAACACGGATTGGGATGCCGTGAAGAACGAGGTGCTGGCACTGCGTCAGCGGCTGCAGGGCATGGGGCCGGTCAACCTTGTCGCCATCGAGGAGTACGGCGAACTCAAGCAGCGTTACGAGTTTCTCAAGGCGCAGAGCGACGACCTCATCAATTCCAAGAACGCGCTGCTCAAGGCGATCGAGGAGATCAACCGGACCTCCGAGAAGCAGTTTGCGGATACATTCCAGCAGATCCGCAGGAACTTCGCGCAGACGTTCAACACGCTCTTCAGCGGCGGCCACGCCGACCTGCATCTGATCGACACCGGCGACGTGCTGGAAAGCGGCATCGAGATCGTCGCCCAGCCGCCGGCCACGCGACTGAAGAGCATCACGCTGCTCTCCGGTGGCCAGAAGACGATGACCGCGGTCGGCCTGCTCTTTGCCATCTACATGGTGAAGCCGAGTCCGTTCTGCGTGCTCGACGAGCTCGATGCGCCGCTCGACGAATCAAACATCGGCCGTTTCACGAACCTGCTCAAGCAGTTCACCTCGGCCTCGCAGTTCATCATCATCACGCACAACAAGCGCACCATCGCCGCCTCGCAGAGCATCTACGGTGTGACGATGGAGGAGCGCGGCGTGTCGAAGGTGGTCTCGATGCGTTTCCACACCGAGCACCAGGACGCCGACCTCGTGAAGCTCAGCATCGCCGGCCGGCTTGACGCGCCGCGTATCGAAGATGTGGTGACGCATGGTGCGCCCGTGGCGGCCGGCGGCGCCCAGGCGGAAAGCGGCACGGTGGCGGCCTCGGAGGCGGGAACAGCGACGCCGGAGCCCGAGGGGACCGCGACGGCGGTCGAAACCGCTCCTGCGCCGACCGCCGAGACCAACGGGCACTCACCCGCGGGCGATTCGGCGAGCGAGCCTGCGGAGCCGCCCGCACGACCCGGCGACAACTGAGCCGTTACGGGTTCAAGCGGTCGGCGACGGTGG
Organism: Verrucomicrobiota bacterium; assembly: GCA_023399155.1. Lineage (GTDB taxonomy): Bacteria > Verrucomicrobiota > Verrucomicrobiia > Opitutales > Opitutaceae > JAEWQP01. The sequence continues at coordinate 108,702 of JAEWQP010000011.1, forward strand.
AGCGCGATCTTCGAGCGCCGTTTTCGCTCTCGCATGAATCAGGCGGCGCCGTGCGGTGCAACCCGAGTTCCCGCCTTCGGGCTGCCGGCCTGGATGCGCGGGAAATTGTTCTGGCTTTTCCGTCCCGCCGCGGGAGTGTGAAAGACCGTGTCCGCTCCTTCGCCCGACCCAGAAACCGCCCGATCCATCGCCTCGCTTCGCCGTATCTTCGATGGCGGGCGCAAGCGGTTTATCGTGCGTTGGGGCGTGCTGGGAGCCGGCGTGCCGCTCTTCGTGCTGATGTCGCTCCTGCCTTCCTTCGGCGCCGTCCCGTGGCTGGCCGAAAGCCTGGAGCGGCCGTGGTTCAACATCCTCACGGGAGCCGTCCTCTGGCCGATCGCGGGGTACCTGCTTGGGCTGGTCCTCTGGCGCGCGCTTGAATGGCGCTACGACGCGCTCATGCATCGAAGGCCCTGACGCGCGGGGCGCACGCGCCAGCCACCCGCACCCGCCATCCCGATCGAACCGAGATAGGCGGTGTGGGACACAGAGATCACGGAGCATAAAGTCGAGGGCACCGAGCGTTGCAGAAGATCCGGCCGCTTCAGCTCATCACCTCGTGGCTGAGTCGGTGAAGGCGTGATCGAGGTTCCTGACCAGAACCCGGTATTCGGATGCCCTCTAGTTCGCCGCGGTCGCGGGCGTTCCGTCGAGGCCTTGCTTCACGAAGGTGACGCGCTCGTCCTTGTCCTTGAGCACCACTTCCTTCGCAGAGGAGCTGTTCTCGTCCATCGAATCCATGGCTGCCGAGACCATCAGCGGCACATACTTGCGAAGATCGTCGTTTTCGTCCTCGTTCTTCACGTAGACGCTCCAGATCTCGCGCGGGGGGCGATCACCGTCGGAACTCTGCGCCTCGCGAGCCGTGATGCGGATGTACTTCTCATACACGGTCACGGTGACGACGCGTTTCTGAAAGCCGATCAGCTCGCGGCGAATCGGACCGTCGACGATCATCCTTACCATGCGAACAGCGCCCGTCTTGGGGTCCTTCACGGGTACCGTCATTACCTGCGGCGGGCCGCGAAACTCGGCGTAGACCGGCTCCTCAAACTCCCGCGTCTCGGTGCGCGGCTCCTCCATGCCGAAGTCGACCTCCACCACCATGTCAGCCTGTGTGCCCGGGGGCGCTTCGTACATGCCTTTGCTGGACAGTGCCGTCTTCACATACCCCTCCGCTTCCTTGAAGCGCAGGTCTTCGCTGTCCATCTCGGGATTGCCGCTGGCGATGCGGTAGGAGTGTTTCTCCTCGACCACCTCGGGATTCTTGACCGCGTCGACCTTGAACCGGTAGGTCGAGCCGCAGCCGGCAAGGAGCGCGCACCCGCCCAGCACGAGGAGCGCGCGCGCCGCGGAAAAGGGGCGAAGGCTCATGGAAACGATGGGGGATGCGGCGGGTCGGTTCAGGTCGAGGCGCGCGCGGTGGTGGAACCCTGCACAGGAATGCGGAGCTTCTGACCGGGCTCGAGCCGGTCGACGTTCACGCCGTCATTGGCCGCGCGGATCTCGGCGGGTGAGACATTGTAGCGCGCGGCGATGGCGGTCAGGTCCTCACCCCTCTCCACCTGGTGCTCAAGGAACGGGCCGGCGGCGGACAGGACACCGTCGCCGCGGAGTTCGGCCAGTTCGGCCTCGAGGCGCTGGATCTCCGCCTCAGCCGCGGCGATGCGGTTCTGGGCGGTGTCGAGCGTGCGCTTGCGCGCGATGGCGGCCTGGCGCTCTTCCTGGAGCCGCTTGAGGCGGGTCTCGAGGTCCTTGGCGTTTTCCTCCACCTGCTTCAATTCCTGATCGCTGATGCGGAAGCCCTCGGCCACAGCGAGCTCCTCCTCGATCGCGGCCTTGAACTTCGCTTCCTGCGCCCGACGCTTGGCAAGCTCCTGCTGGTAGGCGCGCTCCTGGGCGAGCCGGTCCTGCTCGGACCGCTCCCGCGCCTCCTGGACCATGCCGACCACGCCGCCGACCACCGCACCCGCGGCGCCGCCGATCGCGGCACCCTGGGCGGCATTGCCGCTGCCGGTGTTGTTGCCAATCACGGCGCCGGCCACCGCGCCGGCGACGGCACCGGTTCCGGCGCCCTTGACCGGCTTGGATGCTGTGCTGGAGCATCCGGTCAATCCGAGCATGGCACAGGCGGCGATTGCCGCGGTCAGGGAAGGGAGTCGAAATGAGGACATCGAAGCTAGGGGAGTCTGGGGCTCTCGATCGCGATTACGTTTCAACGCATTGCAGATTATCCGTGACCATATAACGTCACATCCGATTTTCAACCGTGCGTTGTGTGACGCTCCCGTTTTGACTCCCTCCTTAGACTCTCCGGAGACGCCCCATGTCTGAAAAAGTCACTGGTTTCGTGCCGCGGTTCAGGGTTCCGCGTTTCTTTAACGTGGATCTCCTCGTGAAGGTGGGATCGCTCGTGTTCGCGATCATCGTCGTGTCGCTGTTCTACTCGAGCTACGTGGATCCTACGGTGGAACAGCTGGTCATCGAGGGTCGCGTGCAGGCGCGGACCAGCACGGATGGCTATATCGCCCCCCGCGCCGCCGCCATCATCGTGAAGGACCCGGAGCAACGCTGGGAACTCACCTTCTGGGTCTGGGCCATGATCCTGCTCGGGCAGAAGTTCTGGCGGCTCTCGCGCGAGAACCGCATGCTCGGCCTCGATTACCTCGGGCTGGAACCTGGCAACACGATCCTGCCCGCCGATGCGCAGTCGCGGCTCAGGGAGATCGAGGGCGCGCTCGAGGAGCGGCCGGTCTGGCGCGACCGGCTCCTGCCCAACATCATCCTCAACGCACTGCACCGGTTTCACGCCACCGCCTCGATCACCGATGCGGCCGGCTCGGTCAAGGAGCGCGCCGACGCCGCGGCCAACGAGTACGAGGCCGACCTTGCGCTGGTGCGCTACATCGCCTGGGCGATCCCGGCCATCGGGTTCATTGGCACTGTCCGCGGTATCGGCGAGGCACTCGCGCAGGCGAGCCGGGCGATCGCCGGCGACATCACCGGTGTGGTCGACGCACTCGGTCTCGCGTTCAACTCCACGCTCGTCGCGCTGTTGCTGGCGATGCCGCTGATGTTTGTCCTTTTCCTCGTGCAGGGCAGGCAGGACCGCTTTTTCGTCGACCTGCTCAGCTACTGCGATGCGCACCTCATCTCGCGCATGCGCGCGCCCGAGCCCGTGGCCGACGAGGTCGTGCCCTCGGTCTGATCCGGCGGCGTCTCGCCGGGGATCCGCCTTCCCGCCATGGCCGTCAAGCGTCGCACGTTCGAGGTCTTCAGCGTATCGTTTCTCGACTGCATCTGCTGCGGCTTCGGGGCGATGCTCCTGCTTTTCGTGCTGACGATCGGGCGGCACGCCGATTCGCGCGCTTCGGTGGTCTCGAAACTCGAGCAGAGCATCAGCCGCCTCGAATCGCAGATCACCCAGGAGACGAAATTGACCGAGGCGCTGCGCGACGCGATCCGCGGGCGCGACGTGCGGATCGCGGACGAAGTGGCCGACCGCGACAGCCGGCGCGACAAGCTCACCTCGCTCGAGGACGAACTGGCGCTCGTCCTGCGCGAGAAGTCTTCGATGAAGGAGGAGCTGGACCGCCTCCTGGCCAAAAAGAAGGACATCCCGAAGGTCGAGGAACCGCCGCCCGTGCCGATCCCGAACGTGCAGCGCCGGCAGTACCTCACGGGCTTCAACCTCGAGGGCAAGAGCATGCTCTTCATCGTCGAAGCCTCGGGTGGCATGCTCGGCTACACGGTCGACGAGGCGATCGCCTATTTCGGGAAGTCGGACGAGGAGAAACGCCAGTCGCCGAAATGGCGCCAGGTGGTGAAGTCCGTGCAGTGGGTGATCGCCAATCTGCAGCCTGACCAGGCCTTCCAGATCCTGATCTTCAACAGCGAGGCGCGTTCACTCGTCGTCGACAGCGAGGGCGAGTGGTTCGACCCGCAGGATCGCCGGCGCGTGGCCGAGGTGCTCACCGCCCTGACCGAGTTCACCCCCACGGGGGGCGCCAACCTCGAGCGGGCCTTCGTCACGGCGCGCGAGAAGTTCCCCCTGACGGAGACGATCGTGCTCTTCACCGACAGCCTGCCGACGCTCAGCGACACGATCCCGGTGTCCGGCGCGACCGACGACCGCGAGCGCGAGCGCATGTTCCGCGCCGCCATACGCGAGCTGCCGCGCAAGACGCCGATCAACACCATCCTGTATCCGATGTCTGGCGACCCGGCGGCCGCCTTCCTCTTCTGGCAGCTCGCCGACACCACCGGCGGCTCCCTCATCAGCCCCGCGCGTGGCTGGCCCGACACCTGAGAACCCATGGCGAGGCGACGCGAATTCGAGGTTTTCAGCCTGTCCTTCCTGGACTGCATCTGCTGCGGTTTCGGGGCGATCATCCTGCTCTTCATCCTCTCCATGGGCGTCACCCAGCGCTCGGTGAAGAAGACGCGCCAGCAGCTCGACGACATCCTGCAGCAGCGCCTCGCCGCCTTCGGGACGGTGACGACCACGAGGCAGTCGCTGGCCGGCGAGCTCGCGGCGCGCGAGAAGACGCTCGAGGAGCTGATCAAGGAGGTTACCGACCTCGATGCCGTCATCGCCACGCTCATGGAACAGCTCCAGAACGAGGCCGGCGGCGACAAGGCGCTGCTCACCGAGATCGAGCAGCTCCGCAAGGAGATCGACGCCACCCAGACCGAGCCGCCGATCGAGCAGCTCGACGCCTCCACGCCGATCGGCATCCCGGTGGAGAGCAACTACGTCGCCTTCGTCATCGACACCTCCGGTTCCATGCGCGACCCGAACACGGCGATGCTCTGGGACTACGTGGTGAAGAAGTTCGAGGAGGTGATCCGCGCCTACCCGACGGTGAAGGGTGTCCAGTTCCTGGATGCGGACGGGCGGTTCATCATCGGGCGTTCCGGTGAGTGGATTCCGGATACACCGTCCGCGCGCAAGGCCGTGATGGACGCGGTGCTGCGCTACCAGGTGTTCAGCAACTCCAATCCCGTGCCGGGCATCGTGCGTGCGATCCGCACGCTGCACAACCCCGAGGATGCCGAGATGAAGATGGGCATCTACGTCTTTGGCGACGAGTTCACCGACACGTCGGATTCGGTGCTCGACCGCGTCGACAAGCTCAATCCCGCCGACGAGAGCGGGAAGCGCAAGATCACCATCAACGGCGTCGGGTTTCCCAACCTGCTGCGCGCGGGGTTCTCACTCGGCCAGACCGGCGTGAAGTTCGCCAACCTCATGCGCGAACTCACGCAGCGGCACGGCGGTGCCTTCGTCGCCGTGACCGAGGAGTGAATACCCGATGCCGGGCAGGACAGCACGCGGAGTTTGAACCACGATCCGGCCCTTCGCCACCCCCTCGAACCGACTTCCACCGTCACGACCTCCGACCTGCGGGTTCCCCGCGCCGAATACACAATTCTGTCCTCCGTTCTCCGACGTCCCATCCATGATCTCCCGCAAAATTGGCAACATCCTCCGCGGCAAGGCCACGCCGTTTCAGATCATCACCGCATGCGTGCTCGGTTCGCTCATCGGGTTCGTGCCGGGCTTTCAGCAGGCGCCCGGGCTTCTGATCTTTTGGATCGCCCTTCTGGTGGTGGTGAACGCGAACCTCTTCCTCGCGGGTCTGGTGGGCGTCGCCGCCAAGCTGCTCGCCCTGCTTCTCACCCCCGTTTCCTTCTGGGTCGGTCGCCTCCTGCTTGAAGGGCCGACGCGCGGCCTGTTCGGGGCGCTGGTGAACGGACCCGTGACGGCCTGGTTCGGCTTCGACTACTACGTCGTCACGGGAGGGGCGGCGCTCGGGCTGCTTCTCGGTCTCGCGATCGGCATTGCGCTCGTGCGGATTCTGCATCGGACCTGGCGTCGTCTCGCCGCCTTGGAGACGGATTCCGAGGCCTACCGGGCCTGGTCATCCAAGGGGTGGGTGAAGCTGTTCGCCTGGATCTTCGTCGGCGGCGTGCGCGGGAAGGAATTGTATGGCGTGCTCCTCGCGCGGCGGTTCGGCAATCCCGTGCGGATCATCGGCGCGGTCCTGGTGCTCCTGCTCGTCACACTGGGCGTTGTCGGCGTCCAGTTTCTCGACAGCACGATCGTGACCATGGCGGTGCGCGGCGGACTCGAGCGCGTGAACGGCGCCACCGTGGACTTGGAGGAGGTGGACGTCTCGCTGCGCGAGGGACGCGTGAGCATCACCGGCCTCGCGATGGCGGATCCCGACCGCTTGGACACCAATCTTTTCGCGGCGAAGGGGGTCGAGGCGCGCCTCAGCACGGGCGATCTGCTGCGCCGCCGTTCCGTCGTTGACTCGGTCGTCGTGACCGGTGGCACCCAGGGTGGAAAGCGCGCCGTGCCGGGCGTCCGCATCGCGCCCCCGCCCGACGAGCCCGAGGGCGAATGGAAATGGCCGGACATGCAATCACTCGATCAGATCCTGGCCAACGCCCAGGTCTGGCGGGAGCGCCTGCAGACGGTCCGCCGCTGGCTGGAGAAGGTGAAGTCCGAGCAGCCCGCTCCCGGCGCGCCCACGGAGCCCGGCCAGCCCGCCGGCCCCACCTTCGAGGAGATCCTGCGTGAACGGGTGCGCCTGCTCGGCTATGCCAGCGTGCGCGACGAGACCCTGGTGCAGAAGGCGCCGCGCCTGCTCATCCGATTGATCGCCGCCGATGAAGTGCAGGCCGAAGCCCTTCCGGGCGACCCGGTCGACGTGCGCGCCGAGAACATCTCGACCGAACCGCACCTCGTGCCGGAACCGCCGCGAGTGAGCATCGTGTCGAAATCCGGGCGCTTCCAAAGCGCGCTCGCCGCGCCGTCCGGAGGCGCACCGCAGCTTCAGCTCGTCATGAAGGCCCTGCCGGTCGACGACCTCGTGGCGATGCTGAAAGAAACCAGCCGGCCCGCCCTCCGGGGTGGGACCCTCGATCTGGCGGCGAACGGCTCGCTCGGGCTGGACGACCTCGACCTTCCCGTCACCCTGACGCTGCACGACACCAACCTCTCGATCGGAGGCTCAAAGTCGACGGCACTGAAGGAACTCACCGTGCCGGTCGCGGTGCGTGGCACGCTCAGCCAGCCGGCGATCCGCGTTGACTCCAAGGCGCTGCAGAACGCGCTGCTTCAGGCCGGCAAGAACGAGTTGTCCGATCGCCTGCAATCCGAGTTGCAGAAGAAACTTGGCGGGACTGAGGGTGACAAATCGGGCGACGACCTGAAGAAGGCAGCCGGCGGACTGCTCGAGGGCCTGCTCGCCCCGAAGGAGAAGAAGCCCGCGGAAAACCCCAAGCCCTAGAAGCTGTCACGAGCTTCGCTGCGCGGTGTCTCCCAGTTAGGGCGGTTTCTTCCAACCCGCCGCGAGTGCGAATCGGCCTTCGCGGCGCGCTCGGTTCCGAGGCCGCGCCTGCGGCCGACACGACCGGTCGCGCCGCGAACCGGACCAAGCGTGCCCTACCTGACCGCCGTTGCCAAACCCGGTCGATCTGCGCTGCCGTTGCCCGGAGCCGCGTTTGCCAAAGGCGGGCACCCACGATCGGGCGCGGAGAAAGCCCTTGTTGCCGGCCCGCTTCACGAATAGCCCTCGCGGGTGGCTCCGTTCCAGAAGGGTAGCATCACTTTGTTTCGATTCGCGGGTATCACGGTCGACCTGCACTGGTCGTGGTTTCTGGCCGCGGTGTATTTCATCTCCGAGCTGCACACGCCGGGTGAGCCGCTGTTCTACGCCATCGCGGCCTATCTTTCACTGTTCCTGATCGTGCTCCTGCACGAGTTCGGCCATTCCTTCGCCTGCCGTCAGGTCGGCGGTCGCGCCGATCATATCGTGCTATGGCCACTGGGCGGCATCGCTTTCGTCCGGCCGCCCCACCGGCCCGGGGCCATGTTGTGGAGCATCGCGGCCGGGCCTCTGGTCAACGTGGTGCTCGTGCCGGTGACCTACGCGTTCATGCACTGGGCTTTTCGCAGCGACCTGGCATTGACCTCGCCCGGACTGCCCGACCTGGCGCGCACGATCTTCGTGATCAACCTCGTGCTGCTCATCTTCAACCTGATCCCGGTGTATCCCTTGGATGGAGGTCAGGTCGTCCAGTCGATGCTCTGGTTCGTCGTCGGCTATGGTCGCAGCCTCTATATCGTGTCGATCCTGGGTTTCATCGGTGTGCCCTGCCTCGTGGCCTACAGCTGGTACACCAACCCGGGGTCCTTCTGGCCGATCCTGATCGCGATCTTCCTGGGCTCGCGCTGCTGGCAGAGTTTCAAGTTCGCCCGCGAGCGGATGAAATTTGAGCGCCGTCCGCGCGATCACGCCTACGCCTGCCCGGCCTGCGGCGCCGCGCCACTGCAGGGCGTGGCCCTTCCGTGCGATCAGTGCGGCCAGCCTTTCGAACCCTATTCCACCGGCGGCATGTGCCCGCGCTGCGGCACCATGCACCCCGACATCCGCTGCCTGGACTGCGGGGAAATGCGCCCGATCGCGGCCTGGCGCCGCTAGCGGCCTGCGGGCCGATTCCGGACGAGACCGGTGGACCCCGACCTCACCTGCCGCCGCGGCCACCGCACGGCGGCCTGGGCGGGCTGATGGATAGGCGAGAGCGAGAAGCGCTCCCGGCGGACGCGCTCCGCCGGGAGCCAATGCATGCGTCCGGCCCAGCGCGTTTCTTGAGCCGGGGTCATCGCATGCTGGATGGTTCATCTCCCGGCAGGAGGAACACTCGGCGGCTCCGATTCCGAGTTTCCCTGTGTCCTCGGGACTCCTTTCTGTGACCTGTTGGTTCAGGCCTCGCGCACCCCGCACACCTGGACCACCGCGGCCCGGCCACTGTGTCCCGGGCCCTCGCTCACATCGCGCTCCAGCTCCTGCAGCACGTCGAAGCGCAGCCCGGCGAGTTCCGCGCGTAGCGCGGCGGCCTGCATGAGCAGCGTGAGGTCCCTGGGACCGCCCGTGTTGAAGGCGAGTTGGGCCGGCGTGTAGGCCTCGAGCAGGAAGACACCACCCGGACGCAGGCCGTGTACCGAACGTGCGAATACGTCGCGGCGAAGCGGCGGGGGCAGATGAACGAAGGTCGCGACGATGCCGCTCCACGCGGCCGGCTCGATGGGGAAGCGCTCGAGATCCGCGGTCACCGTCGCGATGGCGACACCGCGCGCCTGCGCGAGGCGCCGGGCCTTGGCCAGGCCGACCGGGGATTGGTCCATCGCCGTGACAGCGTGGCCGCGCCCGGCCAGGAAGACGGCGTTGCGTCCCTCACCCTCGGCGAGGCAGAGCACGGGGCCCGGCGGGATGCGAGCCGCCATGGCCTCGACAAACTCGTTCGGCGCCGTGCCGTAGACGAACTCTTCGCCGGAGAATCGGGTGTCCCAGAATGAAGCATCGAAGGCCATGACGTGAGGTGGGGGCGAGGTCTGGAGTTTCTGCGTGTCCGTCCGGCTCACCACCCGACTGGCAGCGCGTTGAAGAGAAAACCGATGGCCACCACTCCGGCGCTCACCACGCAGGTGAACAGCGCGAGCAACCGCACGGTCATCACCCGCTTGAGGAGAACCAGCTCCGGCAGCGAGACGCCGACGGCGGACATGATCAGGGCCATGCCGGTCCCGAGTGGAACGCCTTTCGCCACGAGCGTCTCGAGGATGGGAACAGTCGCGTTGGCACTGGCGTAGAGCGGCAGCCCGATCACGGTCGCCGCGGGCACGTGCCACCAGGCACCGCTTCGGAAGAACTCGGTGAAGGCGCTCGCTGGCACAAATCCGTGGATACCGGCTCCGATGAGCAGCGCCACCAGAAGATAACCCACGATCCGGCGGTAGATTCCCCATGCCTCAGCGGTCGCAATAGCGAGCGCGCCCGGCGCGACGCGTGATCCACCCGCCCCGCTGCAGCCGCAGGCCGCGCTCGGTACCTCCGCTGCACAGTGGGCCGATGACGCCGACGCATCCTCGCCGGCCGCCTCGGGCGGCGGGTTCGACGCGAGGCCGTCGGCACACGCGCGGTCCGGACGGCTCGGGCTGCTCACTGCACCAGGACCGCCACCGCAGCAGCACGCCTCGCCATCGGACTCTGTGGCCAGCCGCGGTGTTTCCCTCAACCCCTTGGCGAAGGCAGACAGCAGCTGTTCGCCGCGTAGCGCCTGGATCGCCATGCCGCCGAGGATTCCCAGGACAATGCCGGAGGTGGCGTAGAGCGAGGCCACCTTGCCGCCGAAGCTGGCGAGGAAGAGGGCCACGACGATCTCGTTCACCAGCGGGGAGGTGATGAGGAATGCAAAGGTCACGCCGACAGGTATGCCGGCTTCAATGAATCCGATGAACAGCGGCACGGAGGAACAGGAGCAGAACGGCGTGACCGCGCCGAATGCCGCTGCCGCAGGATAGCCGAGGGTGCGGCCGAGCGGCGTCGCCAGCCAGCGTTTCACGCGCTCCATCGGCAGGCTGCGCCGGACCAGCGCCATGACCCACGAGATGGCGAGGATCAGCACCGAAACCTTCACCAACTCGTAAAGGAAGAACGACACCGCCGCGCCGGGCCCCGTGGCCGGATCCAGGCCCATCGCGTGCGCCAGCGCGTTGCTCGCACGTTCGACCGGGCCGAAGAGCGAGGCGAGCGCCGTCACGGGTTCGCGCTGGAACGGGTCGCTTCAGGCGCCGCGGCATCCCGGGCGCGCTCGAGGCGGCGGATCACCCACTCGATGTGGAGGTGCAGGTCGTAGAGCTCGTCCGCATAGGAGTGCGGGACCTTCACCTCCAGGATCTCGTCCTCGAGCCGGTGCAGCTTGTCGAGGTCGCGCGCGATCATGCCGGCGTCGGCCCCGGAGGCGAGGTGGAGGTCCACTTCGCGCAGATGGGCGTACCAGCGGAAGATCCGCCGGCGCGTGCGCCACTGGTAGAGCGGCGGCGCGAGGCGGAAGAGCGGGATCAGCAGGGCCAGAAGCGGCACCAGCATGATGAATACGCGAAAGGCGATGGTCGCGGCCCAGAAGGGGAGGTAGCGCATCAGGAAGGGCGGCCCGTGCTTGTGGTAGTGGGCGGCCTCGGCGAGAAGCGGGTAATCGGTGGGGCGGGGCGCGGGAAACGTGCCGGGGCGCTCGAGCGCCCCACCGTCGCGCAGGAGCGCGGTGGCGGCCTCGAGCAGGGCGGGTGTCAGTCCGGAGTGAAACGCGTCGTTGACGACGAGCGACACGGTGGCCGCCAGGAGTACGCGATCCTCGGCCGGAATGTTCCCGGCGAGATCGAGCTGGCCTTCACCGACGGTGAGGGTGGCAAGGTTCGGGAAGGCGGCCTGGAAGGCGCGCTCCCGGCGCAAGCCATGGAAGCGAAACGCCGGATCGCGCATGAGTTCGCGGATGAGCGTGCCGCCCGGAGCGCCGATGAAACAGGCCGCATCCACGCGACCGGTGCGCAGTGCGTCCGCAGCCTCGGCGCCCCCGATGCGGAGGACTTCGACTGCGGCTGGCGCGGGCGCGGGCCCGAGCAATCCATTCGCCTCGAGCACGCGAAGGACCACGGGAAGCGTGCCGCTCCCTTCCGTGCCACCGGCCACGCGGCGCCCGCGAAGGTCGCGCAGGCTCTCGAGGGACAGGTCCGCCCGTGTGAACACCCACAGCGGCTCGTAGAACAAGCTGCCGAGGGCCTGAAGCCCGGCCGAATCCGCCACGGGCAGACCGGTCTGGACCAGCGCGATGGGCACGCCTGATTCGACGTCGGCCAGCAGGCGGAGGTTCTCGGTCGAGCCCTGGGTCGTGCGCAGGTGCAGCGTGATGCCCTGCTCGGCGAGTCGCGCCGCCAGTCGCTCGCCAAACGCGTGGTAGGCGCCGCCGGGCTGCCCTGTCGCGAGCGTCAATTCCCGCGGCGGGGCGGGATCGAGGAGGAGCAGCGATGTGGTGACGAGCACCGCCGCGACAATGACAAACCAGAGATTGGCTCGCAGGAAACGGAGCATGCCGGAGAGCGTGATCGCAGCCCGCACCGGAGGCAATCCACCTGTGCGCCGACGGGGTCGTGGCTCCGCGATTGACGGCGATGGCGCTGTCGAGTCGGGTTGCTTCCGAACCCGAACTTCCTTTGCTCGCGACCATGATCGACCCCGGACTCGAGCGGCGCATCCAGGCGATCGAGCGGCCCGACAGGGCGCTCTGGACCTACTATATCCTCCTCGCGGCGGCGATTCCCCCGGCGTTTCCCGTCCTTCTGGTGGTGCTCTATTTCCGCTACCACACGATGCGCTACAGGTTCACCGACGATGGCATCTCGATGAGCTGGGGCGTCCTTTTCCGGCGCGAGATCATCGTGAACTATGCGCGTATCCAGGACATCCATCTGCGTTCCAACATCGCGGAACGCTGGCTGGGGTTGGCGCGCATCCTCGTGCAGACCGCGTCGGGCAGCCACGCCGCCGAGATGACGATCGAGGGGGTCAGGGATTTCGAGGCGCTGCGGGACTTCCTCTACACGCGCATGCGGGGCGTGCACGATGCGGGCACGGGCGCACCCGCCCCCGCGGCCCCCGCGGCCGCCTCTGGTGCACACGCCCCGCCGGAGCTGGCCCTCGCCCTGCGCGAGGTGGCCCAGGAGCTGCGCGGCGTGCGCGAGGCGTTGCGCGAGCGAGGACTCGGAGCCGGGGGCAATCGTCATGTTTGATTCGATACGCTCCGGCGCGCTACGGGTTCTCAAAGTGCCGCCCGAGCCGCAGCCGCCGGCCGGTGAGCCGGCCTCGCTGCGCGTATTCCGTGCCGGGCGCAATTTCTACCGGCTGCGGATCGCGCAGTGGATTCTGGCGCAGGGGGCGGCGCTGCTCGCGATCGTCTTCTGGGCGGCGATCCTCGTCGACGTCGAGGCGACCGTGCGGGAGCGGAAGGAGGCGCGCGCCGCCTCGGGTCAGGACACGACCGCGCCGGCGGTGTCTGCCGAGACGGAACAGGCAGGCGCGGACGGATCGGGTGAGCCTCGCACGGCGGCTCCGACTGCCGACTTGCAGCCGGACGCGGCGCCATCCGGCGAGGCGGGGCCCGCGAAATTCTGGCAGCGTCTTGCCGGGGAAGCGCACTCGGCGGCGGAGGAAGTCACTCGTATCGCCGAGCAGGCGCCGGGGCCGGTCGGATCCAGATTCGCCGCCATGAAACAGTTCCTCGTCGAGGCCACGTTGCGGTTGCCCGATTGGACCTTTCCCATCGTCTGGATCGTGAAAGTGGGCAGCTTCGCCATCTACCTGATCCAGATTCCAATCACGTATGCCGTACGCCGGCTCGATTACGAGATGCGCTGGTACATGGTGACGGACCGAAGCCTGCGTCTCCGGCACGGGGTGTGGCGAGTGACCGAGTCAACGATGAGTTTCGCCAATGTCCAGCAGGTCGTGGTCAACCAGGGGCCGCTGCAGCGGCTGCTGGGCCTGGCGGATGTGAAGGTACAATCCGCGGGGGGCGGGGGTGGCGGGGAGAAAGACGGCAGGACGAGCAGCGGCGACGACATGCATCTGGGCCTGTTCCGGCATGTGACAAACGCCTCGGAGATTCGCGATCTGATCCTCGATCGCCTTCGCCGCTTCCGCCAGAGCGGACTGGGTGATCCGGACGAACGCATGTCCGACGCGGGCGCGCCGGGCGTCGCAGCCGCGATTCCCCGCATCGCGACCGACGCGACCGGGGCTGCCCCGGCCGACGTGCTTGCGGCGGCACAGGAACTTTTGGCCGAAGCGCGGGCGTTGCGGGCGAGCCTCGGAGGGGACAGCACCAAGGCCCCGCCGCAGGCCGGCCGCGCTCAGTAGCTCATCTTCGTCAGCTGCACCTTGCCGCGGAAGATCCAGTAGATGCTGGTGGTGTAGGCCAGGACGATCGGCACGCCGATGAGTGCGATCGTGAGCATCACCCCGAGCGTTTTCTGCGACGACGATGCATTGTAGGCGGTCAGGCTGTGCTCGGCGACCGGTGCGCTGAAGACGAGGTTGGGAAACATGCCCACGCCGAAGATCGCCATCAGTCCGGCCATGGCGCCGCACGACGAGAGGAAGGCGAGGAACTCCCGTCCGCGGTTCACCTCGCGCGGGATGTTGGCGATCAACAGCACCACCGGGATCACGATCACGAAGAACCAGGGTTCGCGTCGGAACGCTTCCGTGATGTGCGGCACATAGAGAAGCGTGGCGAGGGTCGTGATCACGTAACACAGGATGAAGGTGATGATCGTCGGATTGATCCACCGGCGCACGCGCGCCTGGATCTCGCCCTCGGTCTTGAGCTCGAGGTAGATCGCGCCGTGCATGGCGAAGAGCGCGACCGTCGTCACGCCCATGAGCAGCGCGTACGGATGCAGCATGCCCAGGAACGTCCCGGCAAATTCGCCGTCGGCTCCAATCGGCACGCCCCAGGCGATGTTGCCCATCGCCACGCCGATCAGAAGCGTGGATACAAGGCTTCCCCCCGCGAAGCCGATGTCCCAGGCACGCCGCCAGAACGCCGAGGGATGCTTGCTGCGAAACTCGATCGCCACCGCCCGGAAGATCAGCGCGCAAAGCAGGGCCATGAACGGGATGTAGAAACCCGAGAACACCGTCGCGTAGACATCCGGGAACGCGGCGAAAAGCGCGCCGCCACCCGTGACCAGCCAGACCTCGTTGCCGTCCCACACCGGGCCGATGGCGTTGAGAAAGATGCGGCGGTCCTCGTCCTTCCTCGCCACCAGGAGGTGGAGCACGCCGACGCCGAGGTCGAAGCCGTCGAGGATCACGTAGCCGGTGAACAGGACACCCACGAGGATGAACCAGGTGGCGTTGAGATCGAGTTCGCCGAAACTCACGACGCACCTCCTTCGACCGACGGCGCGGTGGCCAGGCTGCGCAGCTTGCCGGTGGGCTCGAGATCGGCCTCGTCCGGCCCGTGCTGGATCTTGTCGTTGAGCAGGAACACGAACACCGCGAAAAGCAGAAGGTAGACGACCGCGAACATGATCAGCGAGGCGAGCACGTGGTTTGCCGTGACCACCTTGGAGAGCGCGTCGGAGGTGCGCAGGAGTTTCCACACGATCCAGGGTTGCCGCCCGACCTCGGCCGTCCACCAGCCCACCTGATTGGCGATCTGGGGACCGAGCACGGAGAGCGTGAGCAGGCCGAGCAGCAGGCGCGATTGCGCCAGCGTTCCCCGCCAGAGCGCGAAGGCGGCCCATGCGGCCAGCGCGATCAGCCCGAAGCCGACCGCGACCATGATGTGGAAGAACTGAAACGTCATGTTCACCGGCGGATGCTCGTCCCTGGGGATGTCGTTCAACCCCGTCACGGGCTGGTTCGCGTCACCATGGGCGAGCCAGCTCAACATCCCGGGGATCGCGGGCCCGCGGGTCGTGCCGGTCTCCGCATCGACCCAGCCAAAGAGGTGCAGCGGCGCATTTCCGCCGGATTCCCAGTGACCTTCCATGGCCGCGAGCTTGGCTGGCTGGTTCTTCGCCACGCCCACCGCGCTCGCGTGCCCGGTGACAAGCGTGAGCGCCGAGGCGATGAGCGAGACGATCACGCCGATCTTCACGGAGGCGCGGGCAAACTCCTGGTGCTTGCGACGCAGCAGGTAGAACGCGCCCACGCTCACCATCAGCCAGGCGCCCGCCTGCCAGCAGCCCACCACGGTGTGGCCGAGCCGCTCCATCGACGACGGGTTGAACACCATCTCCCAGAAATGGGTGATCTCGGCGCGCGCCTCCATGCCCTCGCCGACGATGTGGAACCCCGCGGGCGTCTGCATCCAGGAATTGGCGACAATGATCCAGATGGCGGAGAAATGGGCTCCGAATGCGACCATGCAGGTGGCAAAGAAGTGCATCTTCCGCCCCACCTTGTCCCAGCCGAAGAGCAGCACGGCGAGAAACCCAGACTCGAGGAAGAAGGCGAAGATCCCCTCGGCGGCGAGGGCGCTGCCAAAGACATCGCCGACATAGCGCGAGTAGGTTGCCCAGTTCGTGCCAAACTCGAACTCCAGCACGATCCCCGTGGCCACGCCGATGGCGAAGGTGAGTGCGAACACCCGGGTCCAGAACCGCGCCATCTGGTGGTAGAGCGGCTTCTTGGTCGTGAGCCAGAGCCCCTCGATCACGACCAGGAGCAGCCCGAGTCCGATGCTCAGCGGCGGGTAGATGTAGTGAAACGCAGTCGTGAACGCGAACTGCAGGCGGGCGAGGATCTCGACGGACATGGGATGTGGACGAAACGGCCGAACGGGCCGGGCCCGCTATGTTGCGCGCGTGGCCGCCCCCTGCGAGCGGGCACCCGTGTTCTGCGGACCGGTATGGGCGCACCTCATGGCGCGAATCAGTCGGGCTGCTCGATCGAGCCGGACGGGGCGAGGCGGGCCCGATGCGTGGTGGGCGCGGCGGGGGAGCGGGAGAAGGCAGGAGAACGAGAAAGAGAAAGAGAAAGAGAACGAGAACGAGGGGGAGGGGGAGACCTCTTGGGCGCGGAGGCGCAACGGGGCGAGCGCACGGGGCGCTCGCCCGCACGTGTCTCGTTCTCGATGGAGTCGAGGGGTGCCGCGCGCTACAAGATGTGGACTGTATCGGCCTCGGGGCCGATCGCGCGTTGTACCTCGGCGTTGAGCGCCGCGAGCGAGACCCACAGGTCCGCGACGAAGGCGGCGAGACCGCCGAGCATCAGGGCGATGCTCAGGAAAAACACGCCGAGGATCACCGCGGGAAGGTTCAGGCCCGCCAGCGCGGTGAGAAAGATCAGCATGATCAGCAACCCGGCCACGACCATGCTTCCAACCACGAGCGTCATGGCCAGGCGCATGAGCTTGGCGCGACGGAACAGGATCTTCAACTGACGCTCGACGTGCCGGCGTTCCTCGTCCTTGGCCTGCCGGGCCAGGCCGGCAAGGCTTCGCGTCCGGTCGACGATGCGCCCCATGCGATTGGTCATGGAGATGACGAGGGCGCCGAGGCCGGAGATCAGGATGACCGGCGTGATCGAGAGTTGGATCTCAGGCGGGATTGAAACCAGGGCGAGGGGAGGCATGAGTCTGGGTGAATGGGTGGCGGGGCTCAGAGATCGGCCGCGGCACCAGCCCCGGCCAGCAGAGCACTGGCAAACAGCATCGCCACCAGAACCATCAGGCCCAGGCCGAAGAGAATGGCGAGCCAGAGCAGGGCCGCGCGGCAGAAGTTGCGGCGCCCGACATTTCCGTCGGTGAAGGCCCACACGAAATACATCGCGATCCCGATCAGCGGCAGGCCTAGGACGAAGATGGTCAGAAACCATTCACCCGTGGTCAGGGGCCGGTTGTTGTCGGAATCGTCCATGGCATCATGCCCGTGCGGGGCGCAGGGGAGGGAAGGAGCCTCGGCCCGGTTTTGCGAGGTCGAATGGCGCCCCGAGTGCGCGCTCCCCGAGGGCCGACGGCATGAGTCCTGCCTCAGAGCGGTTGCACCCGGCGGGAATCCTGCCATCGTGAGCGCATGCTCACGCGTCTTCCTGCCCCGTTGATGAGGTGGAGTATGTGCCTCGGCGTGCTTGCGCTCGGTGGATTCGCCGGAGGTTGTGCGACGACGACCAGCGTCAAGATTGATGCAGCGGCCAACCCGGCTGCGGCCGACGGATACGGCTATGCGATCGCGAGCCGCGACCCGGGTCGCACCCACGATGCGCGCTTCGCCGGCGTTGTCGAACACGTGCATGTCGCCCTGGCATCGCGCGGGATGTTCGAGGCACCGGATCCCGCCCGCGCGGATGTGATCATCGAGGTCGATTACGGTGAGCATCCGCCGCAGACGCGCGTCACGACCGTGTCCCAGCCCGTGATGGTGCAGCCGACCATGGGCGGAGGGTATCCACCCGGAGGGTACCCTGGCGGCTACCCCGGGTCCAACATCGACCCGGTCACGGGCATGCCGCGCTCGCAGGTCGTGATGGTCCAGACCCAGCGTGTTACGTATACGACCGAAAAGTACATCCGGATCCGCGCCACGGAAAACCCCAAGCTGAAGCGCCGCGGCGATCCGCCGCCCGAGCAGGTCTGGGCGGTCGAGGCAACACTCGAGGATGAGTCGACGAACTTCGAGGCGGCCCTGCCGGCGATGATCGATGCGGCGATCGAGTACATCGGCCAGAACACGGGCGGCCAGGTGACGGTCAAGGTGCAGCTGCCCTCCTCGTGAGCCGCGGCCGGGCGGTCGCCCGGCCTGCATCGATTCCAACGGCCCGGCGTTGCCTGCGGGTTGGCGCATCCTGCTTTTGCGTAACCACCGCGCGCTGGGCGCATCTCCGGACACAGCTGCCGGGCCCGCACGCGGGCCGGGCGGCGAACCACCCATGCGCCCGATCCCCACGCTCATCCTGCTTTGCCTGCACCTTGTCCCGGTTGCCTGGGCCGGGCATTCCGGGCCCATCGCGGCTCCGACCGAAGGATTCGGGGCGCCGGGACCGCACCCAGTCGCCACCCACAGTTTCCCCAGTCCGCGTTTCGCCGGGCATGCGGTGACCGTCTATGCGCCCGCGGAGCCCGGCGGGCCGCGCCCGACGTGGTTTTTCTGCCACGGCTTCGGCGGCAATCGGGTCGCCTTCTACGATCCGCTTCTGCGCCACCTCGCCAGCCACGGCTGGCCTGTCGTGTTCTCGCCCTATCCGACCACGGGCACGATCGAAAGCCACTACGAGGAGTTGTTTGCCGGTTTCGTCGAGGCGGCGGATCGGTATCCGGAAATCATAGACACGAGCAGGGTGGGCTTTGCCGGCCATTCGTTCGGGGGCGGGGCCGCGCCGGCCCTGCTCCTGCGCGCGTTTCGCGAACTGGGGTGGGGGCGTGACGCCCGCTGTCTCATGCCCATGGCGCCCTGGTTCGGCTTTCAGCTCACGGATGAGGACCTGGCCGGGTATCCCGCCGGCACCCAGGCGGTGGTGCAGGTCTACGAGGACGATGTCGTGAACGACCATCGCATGGCGATCGATGTGTTTCGCAGACTCGGCCTGCCGGCCGCCGACAAGGATTTCGTGCTCCTGCGCTCCGACGAGGTGGCGGGGTATGCCTACCAGAGCGGCCACAGTGTCCCGGCGCGTGGCGCCGACGACGCGCTATTCGAACGGGGCGTGCTGCGCGTCATCGCGGCGCTATCTGCGTCGTGCTTTGCCGACGACCCGGCGGGCCGCGCGATTGCCCTGGGCGGAGGCACGCCGGAACAGTGCGACATGGGGACTGATTCCGCGGGCCGCGCGTTGCGCGTGATGTCTGTCACGGACGACCCGATGCCCCGCTTCGCGCAGTCGCGCTTCGCGTATCCGTTTTCCTCGGCCGGAAATCCGCGCCGGGACTCGCCGCCCCCGGAACCTGCGGAGGCGCCTGCTCATCTCGTGAATCTCTCGGTGCGGGCCCGCTCGGAGCGCGGCGATCGCGTCCTGGTTGCCGGTGCGGTGCTATCCGGTTCCGGGGCCAAGTCGCTGCTGATCCGCGCGGTGGGTCCGGGTCTGGCTCGATTCGGGATTGGCGACCGGATGCCTGATCCCCGGCTCGCCGTGTATCGCGGGCCCGCCTTTGATTTGGGAAACGACACCTGGGAAGCCGCGCCCAACTTCGATGTCGTGCAAGTCTCCGGTCGGGAGAGCGGAGCTTTCGATCTCGCCAGCGCCAGCGCAGACGCGGCGCTGTGCCGGTCGTTCGACCCGGGCGTGCTTACGGCCCACGCGGTCGCGGCGACGGGTGGACCGGGTGTGGTGCTTATTGAACTTTACGATGCCGATCTCGGCGCGTCATCGCGCCTGGTCAACCTCTCCGGGAGGGCTTTCGTCGAGTCAGGTGAAAATCTGCTGATCGCTGGGCTCGTGATCCGCGGCGAGGGAACGGTGCGTGTGTTGGTGCGGGCGGTCGGTCCGACACTGGCCGAACTTGAGGTTTCCGAGGTCCTGCCGGATCCGCGGCTCACGCTGCACGCCGGGGACGGGAGCGTGCTGGCGGAAAATGACGACTGGCAGCGAGGGACGGATGTCGCGCAGCTTTCAGCCGCGATGGCCGCCGTCGGCGCGTTTCCGCTTCCCGACGGCAGCAGCGACGCAGCCGTGGTTGTCGCGTTGCCCCCGGGCGTCTACACCGCGCATGCCGCGGATACCGCCGGGCGTGCCGGAAACGTTCTCGTCGAGGTATACGTGTTGCCCTGAAGCCGCAGCCTCAGGTGCGGACTGGATGGCGCTCGAGGTAGCGCGCCGCGTAGGAACAGACCGGATCGATCGTGAGCTTCTCCGCCTGCGCAAACGCGACTGCGGCCTTCATGAGCGCCTCGGCGATGCCCCGGCCGCGGAGCTGCGGTGGCACGAAGGTGTGCGTGATCACCATCCGCCCGGGTGCGAGCGTGTAGTCGAGAACCGACTGGGCATCATCGATACACAGCGAGAACTGCGTTTCAGCGGGGCTGTGGCTGGCGGGTGGAAGCGGAGATGGGTTCATGGGTGTGGCTCGGGGTGAGATTTCTGCGGTGCGGACGGCGAGGGCTGAACCGGTTGGTCGTGCGGCCGTGTGCGGTATCCCGCATCGACCCAGTCACTCAGACCGCCCGCATTGGCCACGCGGTAACCGTCGGCCTCGAGCAGTTCAGCCGCCTGTGCGGAACGGTTTCCCGTGCGGCAGTAGAGAATCAGCTCCACATCCTTGTTCGCCTCAAGAAAGGGCTTCCAGTGCTCACGCGGTCCGCGCAGGTCGCTCAGTGAGAGCGTGTGGGCGGTGGTGACGACGCCTGTGTCCTTCCACTCCGCGGGTTCCCGCACGTCGACCAGGACCGCCTTGCCCGTCTCCACGCGTGCCGCCGCCTTGTCGGGCGAGACGAGGGGGACCTCGGCCCGCGCGATCGAACTCGCTGCGGCTGCGAGGGCGAGCAGGGTGGTGAAGCGGCGAAGCGGCGACATGGTGCCCGCAAGGAACCACGCTTTTGCGCTTTCGCCAGCGCGATTGCACAGCGGCGGTGAGACGCCTCGGCGCGCGCGAGGCGCGCCCGCCCGCTCAAGCCGCCGGGATCGTGGACTCCAGCAGGCTCGCGAGTGCCGAGGCATCGCGACACGCGACGGCTCGCTCGATCCAATCGAGATGCCGTACGGTCTGCGTGATGCGCCGCACCATCGCCATGTAGCCGCTATCCTCGTCGCGAGGGACGCCCACGAGAAAGACCAGACGGGCAAACTCGTTCGGCATGCCCCAATCCAGGCCTTCCTGAGACACCCCGACCGCGATGAGCAGTCGCTCCACGGCGTCCGTGCGCGCGTGGGGCATGGCGACACCGCCTCCGAGGTACGTGCGCGCGAGGTTCTCGCGCGACTCGACGGCCTCGACCAGGGCCGGGAGGTCGAGCACCCCGGGAACGGAGGTGAAGCACTGCGCGAGTTCACGAATCGCGCCGGAGGATGTGCGTGCCGTCAAGGGACACACGATCTGGCCCACGGGCCAGGCTGCGGCGGGTGTTTGCGTGACCTTCATCGCTCATCGACTAGGGCCGACGGGGTCGCGACGCGCAAGGTGAATGGCGGGCGTGGTGTCCAGTTGGCCCGGGCGGACCATCCGCTGGCGTCAACCGCGGTCGACCGGCACGAGCGCGATATCGCGGCACTCCGCGCAACAGCCGGAGGCGTGGACGTAGGTCGCATGGCACCGCGGGCACCAGCCCCGCACCTGGGGATCGCGCATGTCGGGACCGGCGGTCAGCCCGGCTGGATCCGCTCCCAGGGCCTCCGCCAACGAACACACCTGGGCGATCATGCGCGCCGCCGCGCGGGCGTAGATGTCGGCATCAACCGACCCCGCCTGGGGTGCAGGGGAGAGGTGCTGCCAGCGTCGCAGCGTCATCGCGAGCATCGCTTGTGCGGCGCGGGGCTTGAGCAGCAGGGCGCCGACGGTGGCGGGATGGGCCTGGCCGAGTGCGTCGCGTCCGAGGATGGAGCGGGCGCGGAAGGCCACGGGGAAACACGCCGCCATCAGCAGGGCTTTCCCGAGTCGTGTCAGCCAGGCGCCGGGCTCGAGCCGCGCGTGGGCGAGGGCATACGTCACGGCGATCGCGATTCCCGCGAGCACGCCTGTACCCAAAAAACCGATCAGGAGCCATTCCGAGACACGCTGCGTGATCACGACCGCGCCGGCCACGGTTGCGGCGAATCCGAGGGTGCACGCCCATTCCAGCGGGGCGCAGGCGCGCTCCACGCGCGCGAGACGGCGGCCGGCGATCTCGCGGGAGAAACGCAGGCGCAACCAGCGGTCCGCCAGTCCGCCCCGGCGTTCGGGCGGGGCGGAGCGCAGGGCGTTGAGCACGCGGGCCCAGAGCCGCGCCGACCGCGGCGAACCGCACGGGAGCATGCCCAGTCCGGCGCACCACACCACCGACTCGTCCGCACGGGCGGGACCGATCGCGCTCCACGGCACGAACGGTCGCCGCCGCGGCGCGTTGTCCTCCTCGGGCGCCACGTCGAGCACGCCTTCGGCGACGGGCAGGATGTGCGGGATGCCCGTCACGAATGCGTGCGCGCGCACGTCCAGTGGATTGAGAAAAAGAAAACGGCCGCGGCTCATCTGCAGCAGGGACGAGGCCGGCCGAGGCAGGTAGCGTCCCCACCAGGCCGAACGGAAGATCACCGCGCCATGGGGCACGACCTGGCAGCTCTCCATCACGTGGAGGGCGGCCAGGATGAGCAGCAATGCACCGTGATCGCTCACGCGAACGGCGCGGGCGCGTTGAGCGGCGCGGCGGGGCGCGGCATCAGGCCGGGGTCGTGGTGTCGTTGCGCTTGAACAGCTTCTTCAGCCACGCGCCGACCGCCACGATGGGGATGATGATCAGCTTCCAGAGCTTGCCGAGCAGCCCGGACTTCACGGCGACGACGCCGGCGCCCGCGGTCATCAGGCCGATGAGGCCATACTCGGCGATCTTGTCGCCTTTTTTGAACTCGGCGTAGGTCTTGCCCGAATTGAACGCGTAACCGGAGACAAGCAGATCGCGTGTCGCCACGGCCGCGTTCGTGACCTCCGTGGGATCGCCGACGACGATCACCTTCATCACGCCCTCGCGACCGAGAAGCCGGATGTTGTGATTGATCGAGATCGAACCGTCGCTGCTGCGGATGCGCGTGGCCCACTCGAGATTGTGGGTGGCCGTGTTGTAGGCAGGCGGCGTTTCCCAGCCGACGATCTCCAGCGTATCCAGGCCCTGCTCCTTGCGGCGCTTGTTGTCCATCGTCGCGCCTTCACGAAAGCCCTTGAGCAGGGCGTCGGCGTCGATCTTGTCCTTCTCATCGTCCTTGACGTATCCGGAATCGTCGTACTTGAAGACGACAAACCACGATTCGCCCTTCGGCGCGAGGAATCCCATCTCGTCGTTGGCGACGACGTTGCCCATGAGTTCGATCATGCGCTGGGTGCCGGCCTGGCCGGTGAAGATGAATCCCTCCGGGATGTTCACCGCCGCCTGGGAGCCGAGCGTGGCGCGCGTGGGACCCTGCATCCATTCGATCCCCGGGATCTGAGTGAGGTCAAAGACCTGCTCGTCCGCCGGCGCTTCCGGTCCCGCGGCCTCGGGGGCCGGGGTGTCGTCGGCCGTGAGGCCGGGAATCGCGAGGACCAGGGTCAGGAGCAGCGCGTGGGCTCGGAGTTTCATGGATAGGATGATTCCTGTAGGTATCGGAGCGCGAGGCGAGGGTGACGAGGTCCTTCCGCATCCGTATCCATGAAAATGATGGAAAAGACGAGGGCGGCGCAGGCCCGCAACCCAAAGCGGAGTCCCGCGCCGCCTGTCCTCCGGGCGGGGAACCTTCACCCGTCCGCCCGGAAACCCGTGCCCGCTGTCCGACCTGGCGCCAGACGCCTCGAAAGTTTATCCACATACTCCTGACACATGCGGGAGCCGCACGAGCCGCGGGGCACCGTTCACGATGTGCCGCGGCTCGGCCCGAGGCCTGGCCCTGCTGGCGTTTCCCGCAGGGGCGCTAGTCGGCGAGGGTGAAGGCAAACGTCTGCACCATCCGGAAGGGCACGCGCTTGCCGTTCTTCAGGCCCGGTTCGAAGCGCCAGCGGCGCACCGCGCGGAGTGCCTCCTCGCCGAAGCTGGAGTGCGTCGCGCGGGTCACCGCGGCGTCGAACACGTTTCCGTGCACATCAACCGAGAAGGTCACCGTGGCCGTGCCGTCCGAGCCAAGCGTCCGGAGTTCGCGCGGGTAGTTCGGCGCCGGCTGGAAGCGCGTGGCGGGAGGATTGTCCAGGTGGATTGCGCTGATGGGTCCACCCGCAGGGCCGGTCGATGGGATGGCACTGCGCCAGTTTGAGAAGATCTTGTCCGACACGGGCCCTTCCGGCCGTGGCAGCAGATCGTCGAAACGATACTCCACGACGATGTCATCCGTGCGGAAGGTCGGGTCAGGCAGCCCGATCGAGATCGGCGGCGGCGGAGCTTCGGTGACGTGTTCGCCTGCTTCCCGGTTCTCGAGCACGTCTGGCTCGAGTGGCGGAAGATCGATCTCCTTCCAGATGATCTTTGCGACGTCCTGCTCGACTGGCGGCGGCGGTGGCGTGTTCTGTCCGGAAATGAACAGCAGACTGTGCACACCTGCTGCCACGGCGATCGGGATGACGAAGTTGCGATCCATGTGCTCCTCCTCGTTTCGGGGTTGTCTTTGGGGTCCGTCCAACTCCCTACACGCGCGTCCGCGGCATTTCTTAGACGCCGCAGGAAATCGAATGCGTTTTCGGCCTGAAGACGCCCTGCGCGTCGATTCGGCCGCGCCGTCCAACCGCGCGACGCGAACGGCCCGGACGCGTCGTCCCGGCAGCGCCGCGGCAGATGCAGGGTGCGAGCACCAAACGACGGTCGGCGAAACGGTGCAGCGCGATCTCCGAGCTCGCTGACTCCCGCAGGAACCTAAAGCGAGCGGTGGGACACCGAGATCAGGGAGGGTCGAGCCGAGGGCGCGGAGCGTTGCAGAGGATTCGGCTGCTTCAGCGCATCACCGCATGGGTGAGTCGGTGAAGGCGTGATCTTGGTTCCATGAAGACGGCTCTGCGAACTCGAGGATCGGCCTCTGCCCGCCAAGCCGAAGGCTTGGCGAAGGTGGAGCCTTACCCGACCCAGACCGGTCTTCGGATAGCCGCCAGCCTTGACACTCCGCCGTTGGATACGAAGTCCACGGAGGTGAGTGCCAAGTGCGCCGAGGGCCATCCGAGATTCGGCAGTCTCTCCGCTTCACCATTGACCGGGGCGCAGAGCCGCGCCGTGCCGGCAGCGCGATCCCGTCGCTCAGCGCGCCGGCATGCCGACGAGATCGAGGACCTTCGCGATCAGCTCATTTGTCGAAAACGGCTTGCCGAAAAAGGCCGCGATGTTTGCCGGCAGATCGGCCCGCGAGACGAAATGATTGAGGTATCCCGAAACGAGCACGACGCGCACCGGTGGTTCGCAGCGCGCGAAGAATCGTGCGACATCGAACCCGTCCATGCCCGGCATCACCCCGTCGGTGATGACGAGATGGATGGGATGCGTGTCCTGCTTCGTCAGGGCGACCGCCTCTTCCCCCGAGGATACCGAAAGTACCGCGACGCCCGCCTTGTGCAGGCGCAGCCGGAGAAGTCGGCGGACCACGGGGTCGTCTTCAACGATCAGGACACGGAAGCGTTCATCCCGCGGTGACGGGACGTTCGCCGAGGATACGAGCTCAGCGTTCATGTTTTCCTGGCCTTGGGGTGGGGTAACTCGATGAGGCGAGGGGTGATCGAAAGAGAATGAGGCAGTTCGGCGCAGGTGCAAGGGCACCCCGCAGGTTCAGCCACGCAAAAGTGGCGGCCGGTAATCTCCGAGATGGCGCGATCCAGGGTCATGGGCACGATGCGCGGGCCGGCCACGCAGTCAGATGGTGTCCTCGACGGTCGCGCCATCGTGAACGAAGCGCTCGATGTCGTCCACCGCCGTTTTCGGTCCGTTCTCCGAATGCAGCACGCGTTGTGCTTGTGATGCATGCAGCTGCAGGCCCGGTTCGTCGGCGATGCGGGCGACGGCGCCTGCCAGGGCCTCGGGCCAGTTTCGCTGCGTGATCTGGATGCCGCACCCGAGCCGCCGCACCTCCTGGGCGAAGAAGTTCTGGTCGGCAATGTGCGGGACGACAATGTGGGGCCGACCGGCATGCAGCACCGACGCAGTCGTGCCGGCGCCGCCGTGGTGGATGACGACGCTGGCGTGTTCGAAGAGCTGGTCGTGCGACATCGGCCCGAGGACCTTGATGTGCGGAGCGTCAGCCGGCGCCTCGAATCCCGCCCAGCCGCGCTGCACGATGAGCTTCTGGTCGCGTGGCCAGTGGCGGAGGAGCCGTTGCATCCATGCCTCAGGTTTCTGGTAGACCATGCTGCCGAAGGTGAGCACCGGCACGCGCTCTCCGCCGGTGAATGCCACGATCTCGCGCTCGAGTTCCTCACTGCGCCGCGCCTGCCAGCGGCAGTAGCCGGTGAAGTGGAACCGCGGGTTGAGCCGGAATTTCGGCTTCATCAGTCCGGGCGAGACGCCGACGAGCACGAGCTCCGCGGGCTTGGAGAAGAAATCCCGCACCAACGGCAGGCCGCGCGCGCGCAGCTGCCGGCGTATGGTAAGGTTGATGACGGTGTCGACGGCCACGTTGCCCAGACGCCAGCACCAGCGATTCCACACCTGCTGGAGCGCCTTGGGAAACCCCTTCAGGCGCGGGAAACCATCCGGCGGGTAGTAGCGCGAGGGGACGGTGTTGTGCGCGAAGGCGAAGGTGGCGAACTTCACGCCGTGCCGGTCCGCCAGCGCACGGTTCATCGGGAAAAGGTACGACGAGATCAGCACGTCGGCGTCGGCGAGCACGGCGTCCATGTCGTCGATCAGGATGGTGATGTGCGGCAGGGCGGCGCGGTAGAGCTCGCGCAACTGGAAAAGCGGGTTCGAGTAGAGCTGCAGGCGACCCATCCAGTGGGCGAGTTCGGACTTGGACCATCGCGGGGGGAGGTCCACGTAGTCGAGGCCCGCGGATTCGACCTCGGCGCGAAACGGCGGGCTGGTGGCAAATCGCACGGCGTGGCCCGCGTCGCGAAGCGCCACGCCCAGTGCGATCATCGGGAAGATGTCGCCCGTGGAGCCGTGCGACGTCAGGACCACCTGCATATGGCGCGCGGTTGTAGCGGCTGGCTCCGCGAAGTCACACCCGAATCCCGGGGGCCGGCGTGACAATCGTGAGGCGCGCGCGAGTCGTCGCGCGACGCCGGCCGATCCATCGCGAAAACGCCTGCTGTGCGCGGCGGCGTAGCCGGTCCGCCGGTCGCGCTCATGCCCGCGGATCCGGTCCGCCCGCGAGGTCCTGCAGGAGCCCGCGAAGCTCGGCCTCCGGTTCCTCGTGGTGCTGCTCGACCGCCAGGTGCAGCGCCTCCTCGAGACGTCGTCGTGCCTCGTCCCGGCGGCCGACGCCCAGCAGGGCTTTCCCGAGGAGAATGCGCGCCACCATCCAGTCTGCACGCTTGGCGGCGCACAGCTCGAGGTGCGGGATCGCGTCCGCGGGTCGCCCCTCCTCGGTCAGCGCCTGCGCGAGTGAGAAACGAAACAATTCGTTACCGGGCTGTTGGCTGACCAGGGTCTGGAAACGGGCGGAGCGCATGGGCTTCGCCACGCTGGGGCCGGAACGCTCGCGCGGCAAACTTACACGACTGTAAGACGCGGGAAAGACTCCTGACAGGTGATGGGTCTATGGTGTCCGGCATCCAACAGATTCCGCCGGTGAACACACCCTTTGCACTCAACATGACCACTCACAAGAAAGCGTTCTCGGGCCGTCGCCTCGTGCTGGCGCTCGCCGCGTCAGCCGTGCTCGGCGCCGGCAGCTATTTCGCCATCGCCGAGACCAAGACCGAGACGTCGAAAGCGAATGTCACGGTCAAGGTCGACGACACCCCGCTTCCCCGCTCCGAGGGTAGCGGGACGTCCCTCGCCCCGATCGTGAAACGCGTATCGCCGAGCGTGGTGAAGGTCACCGTGCGCGACAACGGCCGCGAGATCTCGGGCGCCTCGCCATTCGATGATCCGATGTTCCGGCACTTCTTCGGGCCCATGGTACCCGACCAGCGCGGGAACCGCCGGGCATTCCGGACGCCCCCGCAGCAGGGACTCGGCTCGGGCGTGATCGTCAGCCCGGACGGGTATATCATCACGAACAACCACGTGGTGGAAAACGCCGACTCAGTGAACGTGCTCCTGGCCGACGGCCGGGAGTTCCCCGCCAAGGTCGTTGGCAAGGACGCCAAGACCGACATCGCGGTCATCCGGATCGACGCCAAGGACCTCCCGGCGATCACATTCGCGTCCAGCGAGGACGTCGAGGTCGGCGACCAGGTGCTGGCCGTGGGCAATCCGTTCGGTATCGGCCAGACCGTGACGACGGGCATCGTCAGCGCCATGGGCCGCGCCGCCGGGATCGGTCTCGACTACGAGGACTTCATCCAGACCGACGCCGCCATCAATCCCGGCAACTCGGGAGGCGCGCTCGTCGACCTGCAGGGCCGCCTCATCGGCATCAACACCGCGATCCTGAGCCGGAGCGGGGGTTTCCAGGGCATCGGATTCGCCATCCCCGCCGACCTCGCCCGCACGATCATGGATGCGCTCGTGTCCGACGGCAAGGTGGTCCGCGGCTTTCTCGGCGTGGGTATCCAGAATATCAATCCCGCGCTCGCGGAGAAGTTCGGCCTCAAGCAGAACAAGGGCGTCCTGGTCAGCGAGGTGACACCCGGCAGCCCCGCCGAGAAGGCGGGCCTCGAGAGCGGTGATGTGATCGTCGCGCTCAACGACAAGGAGATCGCCGACGGCCAGCGCCTGCGCTTCAGCGTCGCCGCGATCCGGCCGGGCACGGAGGTGCAGATGCGCGTGCTGCGCGATGGCGAGGAAAAGACCCTGAGCCTCACCGTCGGCACGCAGCCTGGCGATGAGACCCTCGGCGCGACGACGGACGAGTCGGGCGACGACGGCGTGCTCGACGGGGTCGGCGTGTCCGACATCAGCGCGGCCGTTCGCCGCGAGTATCAGATTCCCGCCAGGATCGAGGGCGCCCTCGTGACGCAGGTCGATCCGGCCTCCGCGTCCGCCGAGGCCGGCCTCAATCAAGGCGACGTGATCCTCGAGATCAACCGCAAGGTCGTGCGCAGCGCGCAGGAGGCCGTGGAGCTCACCGAGCGCACCGAGTCCCCAAAGACGCTGCTCAAGATCTGGAGCCGCGGTTCCATCCGCTTCCTCGTCGTCGACGAGACCGGACGCTGAGCGGCTGGGAGCATTTCTGGCAGAATTGGGTTCAGTAGTCAGCAGGCAGGTTAGGACAGGTAGTCAGCAGCAGAGAACGGCCCGCGCGCCATGGGTTAGGCGCGCGGGCTTCTCGCTTCGGGGTACACGAACATGGACGCAGGACCGGCTTTACGCGACGAGCGGTTGGGTGCTATCTCCACGGGTGTGCGCATCCTTGTGGTGGAAGATGACGTCAAGATCGGGACCTTCGTGGCCGGTGGCCTGAAGCAGCACGGTTTTGCCGTGGATCACGCGCGCGACGGCGAGGAGGCCCTGATGCTCGCCGAGACCACGCCCTTCGACGCCGCCATCGTCGACATCATGCTGCCCAAGCTTGACGGGCTCAGCCTGGTCAAGCGTTTGCGCGCCAAGGGCAGCGACCTTCCCGTGCTCTTCCTCAGCGCCCGCGGCACTGTCGATGACCGCGTGCTCGGCCTGCAGGCGGGCGGCGACGACTACCTTTCCAAGCCCTTTGCGTTTTCCGAACTCCTCGCCCGCGTGCAGGCGTTGATCCGCCGGGCCTCGCGCGCGCCCGAGGCCACGCGCCTCTCGGCCGGCGACGTGGAACTCGATCTCGTGTCGCGCGACGTGCGGGTCGCGGGAGCGAAGGTCGACCTTCAGCCGCGTGAGTTCACGCTCCTTTCGTTTCTCCTGCGCAACGCCGGCAGGCCGGTCACGAAGACGATGATCCTCGAGCACGTCTTTGACTACAGCTTCGATCCCCAGACAAATGTCATCGACGTGCTCGTGCACCGGCTGCGAAGCAAGGTCGACCCCGACCACAAGCGCATCGAGACGGTGAGGGGCGTCGGGTATGTCTTCAAAGCCTGAGCGCCTGCGGTTGATCCGCTCGCTGTCGGTGCGGCTCACCTGCTTCTACGCGGCGCTTTTCGCGCTCGGGCTCTCCGCCGTGTTCGTCGCGGTCTACGTGCTCATCACGGGCACCCTGAGGGAGCGCGAGCGCGAGATGCTCGAGCTGCGTGCGGCGGAGTATGCGGACGTGCTCCGCCAGGTCGGCATCGAGGGCCTCAGGCTCTACATCCAGCGCGACCAGGAGCCGTATGTGCGCTCGCTCTTCGTGCGCGTGATCGGCGAGCGCGGGCAGGTCAACCTCGCCTTCACGCCGCCGGAGTGGCGGGTGGAGGGGCCGGTGACGCTGCAGCGAAACCCCCAGGGCCAGCTCAGTCCCCAAAAATCCATTACGCTCCAGATCCCGGCGGACGCCCGGCGCGATCTCACCGAGGTCCACCAGGCGCTGCCCGGCGGCCTGCGGCTGGTCGTGGCGCGCACCACCGACAATCGCGCGGTGTTCCTCGCGCCGCTGCGCCGCACGATGTGGATCGCCGGCTCGATCACGGTGTTCGTGGCCGCGGCGCTTGGTGCCGTGGTGTCCTGGCGCGGCATCCGGCCCGTGCGCCAGGTCGCGTCGACCGCCCGGCAGATCATCCGGACCGGGGATCTCTCGCAGCGCGTGCCCGACAGCCGCCGACGCGACGAGGTGGGGGAACTCGTCGACCAGTTCAACACGCTGCTCGCGCGCAACAACAACCTCCTGCGCGCGATGCGCGAGGCGCTCGACAATGTCGCACACGATGTGCGGACGCCGCTCACGCGCCTGCGCGCGGGCGCGGAGGCGGCTCTCGCTGCGGGCGATGATCCGGCCGCCGTGCGCGAGGCGCTGGCGGATTGCGTCGAGGAGACCGATCGCATCAGGGCGCTCCTTGACACGCTGCTCGACGTCTCCGCCGCCGAGGCCGGCGTGCTCGCACTCAAGCGGGAGAGCGTCGATGTCCCTGCACTGGTCGAGGGCGTGGTGGAACTCTACGCGCTGGTCGCCGAGGAGAAGGGCGTCCAGCTGATGCTCCAGCCTGGCGCGCCGGTGAACGTGCCGGCCGACGCCACGCGCCTGCGCCAGGTGGTGGCCAACCTGGTCGACAACGCGGTGAAATACACGCCCGAGGGGGGCACAGTCCACGTCGGCTGGGATCGACGCAGCGATCATGTCGTCATCGCCGTGCGCGACACCGGACCGGGCGTCCCGCCGAACGAGCAGGACAAGATCTGGCGGCGCCTCTACCGCGGCGATCGCAGCCGTTCGCAACGCGGCCTCGGGCTCGGCTTGAGCGTGGTGAAGGCGGTGGTGGAAGCCCACGGCGGGCGTGTCGCCGTGGACAACCATCCCGCGGGTGGCGCGGTGTTCTCCGTCGAGGTGCCGCTGGCCGCTGCCCCCGATCCGCTGCGCATCGAAGCCTGAACCGTCCTCATGCTCCTGTCATGAACTTCGCTGCGCGGTGTCTCCTGGTAGGGCGGGTTCGCCGAACCCGCCGCGGGTGCGAATCGGCCTGCTCGGCGCGCTCGGTCCCGAGGCCGCGCCTGCGGCCGACAAGACCGGTCGCGCCCTGCCTGCGAAGTCGTCTTCGCGAATGCCTTACACGTCCTAGAACGGGAAGAACCGCGTGATCGCCACGAGCGCGGTGATCATCGCGAGCAGGTTCAGCGGTACGCCCACCTTCACGAAATCTGAGAAACGGTACCCGCCCGCGCCGTAGATGTAGGTGTTTGCCTGATACCCGATGGGCGTGGCGAAGCTGGCCGAGGCGGCCATCGTGACGGCGACGAGAAACGGCCGCGCGCTCACGCCCAGCGCCTCGGCGATCTCGATGGCGAGTGTCGCCATGATCGCCCCGGCCGCATTGTTGCTCAGGATCTCCGTCAGCAGCATGGTGACGAAATACACGGCGATCAGGATCGCGAGCGGCTTGTGCTCGGGCGCCACCACCGCGCCGACGAGACCCATGACCTCGTGGGACAGCCATTCCGCTGCGCCCGTCCGGTTCATGGCGATGCCCATGCCGAGCATGGCGAAGATGAGGAACAGGATGTTCCACTGCACGGCGCCGTATCCCTCCTGCGGGCGGAGCGCTCCTGTCGTGAAAAGGACGATACACGCCAGGAACGCGGCCATCTCGATCGGCATCCAGTTGAACGAGGAGACCACCACCACCGCGGCCACCAGGCCGATGACCAGGGGCAGGGTCCGGTCGCGGCTCTCGGTCGGGACGATCGGCTGGTCGACGATGATGATGTCCTCGCCGCCGCGCAGGTTGTTCACCGCCTGCTGGGTGCCGAGGAAGAGCAGGGTGTCCCCCGCCTCGAGCCGCAGCTCGGAGAGGTCCTCGCGCAGGTTCTTGCCGCGGCGGTGCACGGCGATGATGATCACGCGGTAACGCTGGCGTATGTTGGCCTCCGCGATGGTCGAGCCCTGCAGCGCGGAATAGGGGCCGATCACGCCCTCGACCAGCACGCCCTCGTGCGCGGTGATCTGCTCGAGGCCGAGATTCGCCTCGGCGACGAAATCGATGCCGGCGAGGCGCTTGGTGTGCGCGATGCCGGACGGACGGCAGGAGAGCACGAGCCGGTCGCCCGCGAGCAGGCGGATGTTCGTGAGCTCGTCGCGCATCACCACCCCGGAGCGCACGACCTCGATCACGCGTACGCCGCGACGGTTGAGCAGGGCGGCCTCGCGCAGTGTCTTGCCGATGTGCGGTGAATCGGGCTGGACGAAAGCCTCGGTGA
The DNA here is from genome assembly GCA_023399155.1 of Verrucomicrobiota bacterium. GTDB lineage: Bacteria > Verrucomicrobiota > Verrucomicrobiia > Opitutales > Opitutaceae > JAEWQP01. The sequence continues at coordinate 141,574 of JAEWQP010000011.1, forward strand.
TGAACTCGCGTCGCTCCTCCTCGGAGAGCAGCGACGAGAGCGTCTCGCGCACCGGCATGAAGCGCCGGCCGATCACGAGCAGGTAGATCGCACCCACCACGAACACAGGACCTCCGACGACCGCGAGTTCGAACATCCCGAACTTCTCCAGCCCGCGCTGCTCGCCCATGCTGGACACCACGATGTTCGTGCTCGTGCCGATCAGCGTGCAGAGTCCGCCCATGACGGCCGCAAACGACATCGGCATCAGGAGCTTCGACGCCGGGATCCCCGATTTGCGGGCGAGGCTGAGGACAACCGGCATGAAGACCACGACCACCGGGGTGTTGTTGATGAAGGCGGAGGCGGCTCCGACGGTCACGATCAGCACCAGCAGGATGAGTTCGTAGGGCAGGCGCGAGACGCGATCCACGCGGCGCGCCACCATGTCGATCGCCCCGCATTTCTCCAGGGCCGCACACACGATGAACATCGCGCCGACCGTCAGCGGACCGGGATTGGAGAACACGCTCAGCGCATCGGCATAGGGCAGCAGCCCGGTCGCGATCAGGATGCCCATGAGAGCGAGGGCGGTGACATCCGCCGGCACTTTCTCACACGCGAAGCTGATGAGCGCGGCGATCAGCAGCACAAAGACGAGGGCGATTTGCCAGGTCATCGGAGGACGGAAACGGGAACAGCAGGATCCGGCTCAGTCTGCCGCGTCCAGCGATAGAAAGACCACGAAATAAGTCCGAGCGAGATGAACATGCCCCCAACTCCCATGATCGCTCCGCCGAGCACCTGATCCTCGTGCGGCGTGAGATTCAGCAGCCGCGGCGCAAAGTCGTAGGTGGGGTAGAGGACCTCGCGGGAGAAGTTGAGGAAGGCGACGAGCGGAAACTGCAGCCCGCCGAGCCCGACGAGGTAGAGCACCTGCACGCCCGGAGGCCGCGCTGGCGCCACGCGCGAAGGACTGACGAGCGGCCACCACTGGATCAGCGCCACCCCGAAAAACATCAGGTGCTGGACGACATGCACCAGCTTGTCGCGCAACGCCGCCTCGTAGGCGCCGGGAATATGCCACAGCGAGACAGACAACGCATAGATGACCGCAGCGGCGACGGGAGCGGTCGCAGCCCGCACCACCGGGCGCACGACCGGGCGGTCGATCACGCGGTCCAGCCACCACACCGGGAGGCCGGTGAGCACCAGCGGGGCCGCGAGATAGACGATGATCATGTGCTGGAGCATGTGCGCCGAGAACAGGAACTGCTCGCCGATCTGGTCCAGGGGCGAACCCACCGCCAGGTAGAACGTCGCGATCCCGGCATAGAACCGCGCGACGGCAGCGCGCGGAAATCCCTCCCCGGGGGCGAGGCGAAACCGCCACGGGCCCACGCCGAGAGCATAAAGCCACGCCGCCAGTACAAGCGTACCGACCAGCAGGGGCTCATTGTGCCAGTGGGTCCAGGAAACCACGGGAGCAGTGCAGGCCGGGCGCGCGCCCGGCGCAAAACCAAACCAACGCGCGGCGGTGTCCGACGACGTCGATTCAGCCGAGCCGTTCGATGCTCTCGGCCCGCGGTGTCACACCGCGGGTGAACTCGTCGCCCAGCCTGCCTTCACTGCGGTCCTCCGCGAAGAGCGCGAGCAGGGCCACCAGCGTGCCTCCGCCCAGGATGAGCCCGATGAAGAACAGGATGGTGCAGAACACGCGGTCCCACTTCAGGTGCATGAAGTAAAAGATGACGGCCAGGAACTTCACCACGGAAAGCACGCCCAGCGTGGCGAACTGCCAGAAGTCCGACACGGGAATGAAGATGATCACGATCTCAATGCCCGTCACGATCGCGAGAAACATCGCGATCTGCATGAAGGTGTGGAACCGGCTCGGGTGACGGTGCTGAGTGGGAACGGGGATGTCCATGGACGGCGCGCGGGACGGAGTTCGATTCGGATCCAGAAGATGAGTTGCTCAGGAGGCCGAAGAGGACGCGGAGAAACGCGACTGCTCGTGGTGTTCTCTGTTTCCTCTGCGATCTCCTTTGAAAATGGATTGGGGATTGGCTGTGTTGCTCGGGACGGCGCCTTAGTGCAGCGGCACGTACTCGATGAGGTAGACGGCGGTGAAGATCACGATCCAGACGATGTCGACGAAGTGCCAGTAGAGGCCCATCGATTCGACATCGATGGCGTTGGTTTCGTTGAAGGCGACGGGGCCGCGGGCGCGACCAAGCACCATCAGGACGGCGAGCGCACCGACCGCGCCGAGCAGCGGCACGAGCTGGTGCCCGAGGAAGCTCCCGACCATCGAGCCGGAGAAACCGGCCCCCTCGACGACGTGGACGAACTCGAGCGTGAGGTAGGTGGCGAGCACGCACAGGACGAGGAACGCCAGCACGTGGACGAACGCGCGCATCGCCATCGCCCCCGAATCCTGCGCGCGCAGCGGCTGGAATGAGCGGACATACATGAGGATCAGCCAGAACACGCCGATCGCCACGTGTGTACCGTGCGTCCCGGTCAACACATAGAACGTCGATCCAAACACGCTCGAGCCGAGCGTGAGTTCCTTCTCATGCACGAAGTGCGCGAACTCGTAGACCTGGCACCCCAGGAAGATCAGGCCGAAGAAGATCGTCGTGAGCAGGTACCGGCGCATCGGCCCCACCTGCCCCTTCTGGATGGTCGCGACCGACAGCGCCATCATGAGCGAACTCATCAAGAGAATGAACGTGGAGAACGACGTCAGCTCGATGTTGAAGGTCTCGACGGCGTTGGCATTTCCCTCGATCGGGTTGAGCCGGTAGACCAGGTGGGTCGCGATCAACGACCCGAAGAACATGCAGTCCGAGGCCAGAAACGCCCACATGAGGAGTTTCTTGTTCGGGATGCCCGTCGATGTGGACGGGTCGTGGTGGTGATCAATCGCGCCTGCGGCCGCGTGGGACATGGGGAAAATGAAGGGCTGAAGGACTAAAAAGCTGAGGAGCTGAAGGGCTCGGCGTTCTCCGCCCCAATCTTTCTTTCTCTTACTCTTTCTCTTCCTCCTGCTTGACCTGCCGCCTCAGTGCGAAGCACCGGCGGGCTCCGGCGCCGGATCATCGTGCGGTTCGGTCGGGTGCAGATGGTACCCGCCCGGACCTTCGAGAGCCCAGAGCCAGGCGGCCAGGATGAGGATGCCCGCGCCGACGATCGGGAGCAGGGCCCAGTGGGGCAGGAACTGGCTGGTGAGCGGCTTGAACACCATCCCTGCGCCGAGGATGAACAGTCCGAGCGAGGCGAGCGGCGGATACCACGACTGGTCGGGCATGTGCACGCCGTGTTCGCGCTCATGCTCCGCCAAGGGGTGCTCGGGCGCGGGGGAGGCCGTGTGCTTGTCATGCCAGTGCACGTCGCGCGCACGCACGACCGGGATCGCGGCGAAATTGTATTCGGGCGGCGGCGACGGGATTGCCCACTCGAGGGTGCGGCCGTGCCAGGGATCGCCGCCGGACCGGCTGCCACGGAAGATCGAATACAGGAGGTGGATGACCACAAACGCCACGCCTGCGCCCAGCAGGAGGGCACCGCAGGTGGAGACGAAGTTCCAGAGGTTCCAGTCGAGATTCGCGTCGTAGGTGTAGATGCGCCGCGGCATGCCGTTCAGGCCGAGGAAATGCATCGGAAAGAAGGCGATGTTGAATCCCGCGAAGACCATCCAGAACCCGATCTTCCCCGGACCCTCGGAGGCGACGCGGCCCGACATCTTGGGCAGCCAGTAGTAGAGGCCGGCGAGCAGGGAGAAGATCGAGCCGCCGATCAGCACGTAGTGGAAGTGCGCGATAACAAAGTAACTGTCCTGCTGCTGGGCATCGGCCGGTGCCGCCGCGTGCATGATGCCGGTGAACCCGCCGATCATGAACATCCAGATGAAGCCCAGCGCGTAGAACATCGGCAGGCGCATCTGGATCTTGCCCCGCCAGAGCGTGCCGATCCAGTTGAAGATCTTCACCCCGGTCGGCACCGCGATCGTCATGGTGGCGAGCGCGAAGGCGGTGGTGGCGACCTTGCCCAGCCCCGTCGTGAACATGTGATGGCTCCAGACGGCGAAGCCGAGGAAGCCGATCGCCGCGCCCGAGAAGACGATGATCGGGTAGCCGAACAGCGGCTTGCGCGAGAAGGTGGGCAGGATCTCCGAGACTATTCCCATCGCCGGTAGGATCAGGATGTAGACCTCGGGATGGCCGAACACCCAGAACAGGTGCTGCCAGAGGATCGGCTGCCCGCCCTTCGCGACCTCGAAGAAGTTGGTCCCGAACATCCGGTCGAACATCAGCTCGACCAGCGCGATCGTGATCGCCGGAAACGCGAGCACGACGAGGAACGACGTGATCAGCGTCATCCAGGCAAACACCGGCAGGCGCATCATCGTCATGCCCGGGGCGCGCAGGTTGATGATCGTCACGATGAAGTTGAGCGCCGCGACGACCGAGGCGACGCCCAGCAGCTGCAGGCCCACGATCCAGAAGTCGGTTCCCAGCCCCGGCGAGTAGGTGTTGGATGTGAGGTTGGCATAGCCGAACCAACCTACCGCCGGGGCCTGGCCGATGCCCGTGTAACCGTCGGGGGCAAGCATCGGCAACCATGAGAGGTTCAGGAGCACGGCTCCTGCGAGGAACGTCCAGAAGCTGAAGGCGTTCATGCGCGGAAACGCGACGTCGCGCGCGCCGATCATGAGCGGGGTGAGGAAGTTGAAGAAGGCCGAGCTCAACGGCATCACGGCGAGGAAGATCATCGTCGTGCCGTGCATCGTGAACATCTGGTTGTAGGTCTCGGCCGAGAGGACGGTGTTGTTCGGCACCATCAGCTGGATCCGGATCAACAGGGCCTCGAGGCCGCCCACGAGCAGGAAGAACACCGCCGAGACCGCGTAAAGGATCCCGATTTTCTTGTGATCAACGGTCGTGAGCCAGCCGACCAGACCGGTCTTGGCGCGGGGGCGGGGCAGCAGCGTGATCGCACTGGCGGGCGCGGCGGCGCCGTGATGGATGGCGGTATCCATGAATAGGCTACTTCAGGGAGTTCAGGTACGCGACCAGCGCGTCGAGGTCGCCGTCCGTGAGCTGGATGTTGTTCGGGACGTATCCGTCGCGCCACATCAGGTTGCCCGGCTTCACGCCGTTGGGATCGGCCAGCCAGCGGCGGAGGTTTTCCGGGGTGTTGTCGAGCACCGCGGCGGCGAGGGTGGTGCGCGAGCCGAAGTGGGTCAGGTCGGGCCCGAGATTGCCCATCGCGTCGTGGCCGTTGACCGTATGGCAGGCGATGCAGGTCTTCTGCGCGAAGAGCTCGCGACCGCGCGCGATGAGCGCGGGGTCCTCGCTGCCGGGCGCGGGCTCGGCCTGCATCATCTGCCAGTGGGCGAAGGGCGAACCGGCGTCCGACGCGGCAGGGTCGGGGCGGGCGGCCACCAACTGCAGGCGCGGGAGGTCGGCATCGTCGGCCTGGGCCGCGACCGGCGCGACGGTGCGCGCGGGACCGGCCTGCCGCTGCTGCCATGCCTCGAAATCGGTCGGGTCGAGCGAGATGACGCGGAACTTCATGTTCGCATGCGACTCCCCGCAGAATTCCGCGCACTGGGCCCAGTAGTAACCCGGCTCGTCCGCCTGCAGCCACATGTGATTCGCGCGGTTCGGGATGAGGTCCTTCTTTCCCGCCAGGCGCGGGACCCAGAAGCTGTGGATCACGTCGACGGTGCGCAGGTCGATATGCACGGGCCGGCCGGTCGGGATCACCATCTCGTTGCCGGTCGTGATCCCGAGGTCCGGGTATTCAAATTTGAACCACCACTGGTAGCCCGTCGCCCGCACCACGAGCGCGTTCTCGCGGTCGGGCGTGTCCTCCTGGTAAACGATGCCCCGCACCGTGGGTATCGCGATGATCACGAGCAGGAGGGTGGATCCGACGATCAGGCCCATCTCGATGAGCGGATGCCCGTGCGACTGCTCGGGCGGTGTGTCGTCGTCGCCCGGCTTCGCCCGGAACTTGATCTGCGCGTAGGCGAGGACCCCGCCCACCGTCACGAAGATGAAGCAGGTGACCCAGAGCGTGATGTAGAAGAGTCCCGTTTGCGCCCGGGCCACCGGACCCTCGGTCACGAGCGTCGACTGCGGACCATCCATATCGAAGCCGGTGCAGAATCCGACGGCCGCGAGGCCGATGAGGAGCGCGGTGGATCTGCGAAGGTGGAGTGATCTGGAAAGAAGCGAACGGCCCATGCTTGCGATGATCGTCTCAGTCGATGCGAGTGGGGTTGGGGGATTAGCGGGTCAACTTCCGACAATTAGGAGGTGTTTCAAGATCAAACCCATGCAAATCTTGCAGTCGCAGGGCAACGCATGCGGAGCCCTGCGGCAGATTAGAGCGGGTGTTCGACTCCTCGCGGACAGCCGCCGCACCCAAACTGCCGCATCCGCCGTGCCAATGGGGCGTCGCCGTCGGATGTTGAGGCGCGCCTACGACGCTGACCCGAGGCGTGACGTGCCCACCTGGGCGCGAACTGCGACGGGCTGCGAACGTGCGCATTTGCGCGTCCGCTCGCCCGATAACCGTCGCCCGGCGCCCGCCGTGTTTGTGACGTCAGGTTAGCCGGCGCCGCCGACGATCTCGGCCGCGGGATACCAGCGGTAGAGAAACAGGTACACGAGCACGCCGGTCACCGAGACATAGAGCCAGATCGGAAACGTCCAGCGCGCCCAGCGCTTGTGACGCTCAAACTGCCCGCGAATCGCGAACCGGAACGTGACCAGCACCAACGGCACGATGACCATCGCCAGCACAACGTGGGTGGCGAGCATGAGGTAGTAAACGGTGCGGATCGTTCCTGTTCCGCCAAACACGGTGTGCACGCCCTGCACCGCGATCTTGTGGCCGACGTAGCCCACCAGGAAGAGGCACGAGGTCAGCAGCGCCGCGATCATGCACGCACGGTGGGCGCGCACCCGGCCGTTGCGGACGAGCAGAAAGCCGAGGCAGATCAGGACGGTCGCCGTCGCGTTGAGCAGCGCATTGAGGGCAGGGACATCGGCGGCCGTCATGCCTCGAGAAAGCCCGAAGGGGCCGCATGCTGAAAGCTCGAAAGGGTGGTGGGGTCATGTGCCCCCAGGGCGATTGGCGGTTATCCGTTATGAGTTATCAGTTACGAGTTACCAGTTATCAGTTACGAGTTACCAGTTATCAGTTATCAGTTATCAGCGGCCAGTTACTCGCCGGCAGGCTACTCGCCCCAGTAACCAATAACCCTGTCCCGTAGTCCGTGGTCCAGTGGTCCCGTAGTCCCGTGGTCCCGCCCTGAGGGCAGTTATCAGTTAACGGTTACTGGTTATTCCCTGGCCGCGCCGCCCGTCCCAATAACCAACAACCAATAACCAATAACCCTGTCCCGTAGTCCCGTGGTCCCGTAGTCCTGTGGTCCGTGGTCCCTCACCCCGTGGTCCCGCCCTGAGGGCAGTTATCAGTTACCAGTTCCCGGTTATTCGCTGGCCGCGCCGCCCGCCCCGAAAACCAATAACCAATAACCAATAACCCTGTCCCGTAGTCCGTGGTCCAGTGGTCCGTGGTCCCGTGGTCCTTTTACCCCCAGTCCCTCCCCCCCCTCAAGCCAGCCAGCGGTCGAGCACGAGAATGGCCAGGAGTGCGGGGAGGTAGAAGATGCTGTAGAAAAACAGCCGGCGCGCGGCGCGGTTCCGCTCGTCGGCACGCAGCATGAGCATCGCGTACCAGATGAACGCCGCTCCGAGAATAAACGCCGCACCTCCGAACAGCCAGCCGGTTAGCCCCAGGAAGGCTGGCGCGACGGTTACTCCTGCGAGCACGACGGTGTTGACCAGCGACCACCACGCGGTGCTCCGGCCATCGCCGTCGATCACCGGCAACATCGGGAAATCCGCGGCCTCGTAGTCGTGCCGGTAGGTCCAGGCAATCGCCAGGAAATGCGGGATCTGCCAGAAGAACAGCAGGGCAAACAACACCCAGCCCAGGCCGTCGATCGTGCCACGCGCCGCCGCCCAGCCGATGAGCGGCGGAAGCGCGCCGCTGACCGCCCCCACTTCCGTCGACCAGCGCGTGCGACGCTTCAGGGGCGTGTAGACGAGGATGTACGATACGATCGTGGCCGCCGCGAGCCAGGCTGCCAGGCTGCCCGCGGTCGCGAGGAGCAGGCCCACGCCGACGACGGACAGGCCGAGGCCCCAGAGAAACGCCTGCACGGGCGTGACCTGTCCCGAGGGGATCGGACGATCCATCGTCCGGCGCATGAGGGCGTCGGTGCGCCGCTCCATCCACTGGTTCAATGCGGCCGCGCCGCCGGCTGCCAGCGCCGTGCCGACGAGAAGGTTGACGAGCAACCATCCGTCGCGCTCGGGTCGCGCGGCGAGATAGCCGACCAGCGTCGTGACCACCGAGAGGAAACTCAGGCGCGGCTTGGTCAGCTCGAAGAGCGCGCCCGCGAAGGCACGACGCTCGACGCCGTCGACCAACAGGGCTGGCGATTCGGGGGACAGGAGTTCCTGGCGTGTCTCGGGGGGCATGGGGGGATCAAGCCCGCACGGTGGCGGCGCCGCGGCCGGTTGACGTATCCGGTGCGACAACATGCGGGGCCGGCGCGTCGCCGAACCTGAAGCGGTGCGCTAGGAACGTGAGGGCCCAGCACGTGGCAAGGAGAAAAGCTCCGACGAGCATGTGCATCGTGGCCGCATGCGGGTTGCGCACCGACCAGATCACGAGCGCCCCCAGCCAGACTTGTATCCCCAAGAGAACGACAAGCCCCAGCGCGCCTGCGCCGAGCACGCGGCCGTCGTGGCGCGCGCGCCACAGGCGCGCGGCGAAGAGGAGCAGCGCCGCGGTCGCGACGAGCGCCCAGGCGCGATGGGCAAAATGGATCGCGACGCGGAAGTCCCACGCCGCCGGCACGAGCCCGCCCTCGGGCGTGAGCGGAAAGGTCGGGATCGCGAGGCCCGCCTGGTTGTGCCGCATCAACGCGCCCAGGAGGAGCTGCACGACGACCGTGCCGCACGCGACCAGCCCGAGCGTGCCGAGCCCCGGCGCGGGCGGACGTTGCAGGCCGCCGGTCCGCTCGATCCACGGCCGCGAGTGCGCCACGGTGATCGCCACCAAGGCGCACAGGATCAGCTGGGCCACCACGCCGTGCGCCACCGCGAAGGAGGTCGCCACGAGATTGTGGTCGGCGCCGGTGTTGAGCGAGTCGAGCAGTACACGCAGGCCGCCCAGCAACCCCTGCAGCGGCACGGCCAGCGCGAGCCAGTAGGCCAGGCGGCGCAGCCAGGCGCGCGGCTCATAGCGCGCGTGCCAGAACGCGAGGCCGACGGTGAGCAGACCGAGCGAGGCGGCGAGCAGGCGGTGCGAGTGCTCGGCGCGCTTGTCCGGTTCGGTCAGCCAGCCCTCGGGATTGAGGGAGCCGTCGGACAGCGGCCAGTCCAGGAACGCCATGCCCGCCTGGATGCTCGTGGTGAATCCGCCGGCGAAGAGAAGGATCGCGGTCCAGAGGAGCGCGAAGACGCAGAACCACGCGAACGCGGGTCGATAGGTGAGAACTCGATGAGGGGATGCGGACATGAGGGGGCGTGTTGCAATAAACCAGCCGTTGGCTTTGACAAACGAAAGCAGCCTTTAATCAGTGGATGTGATGTTCCTTCCGTCGCGAACCAGAATTCTTTCCACAGCGGCGCTGCTCGGGATCGCGGTGATGCTGGGCTGCACGAAACGCGAGGCCGGATCGGCGGGCGCGGCCGGCCAGGACGGGCGCTACGCGCTCACGGGAACGGTCGTTTCGCTCTCCGAGGAGCGCGGCACGGCGCTCGTCGACCACGAGGAGATCCCGGGCTACATGCCGCGCATGACGATGGAGTTTCACGTCAATCCCGGCGACCTGCGCATCCTCCGCGAGGGGCTGAAGATCCGCGGAAAGATGTACGAGGCCGGCGACGGTTTCTACCTTGAGGAGATCTGGCCGCTCGACCCGGCGGCGGAGCGGATCGTCGAGACCGCGGGACAGGCGCTGCGGCAGGACACGGTGACACGCGGGGGCACGCCCTATCGAGAAGTGGGGGAGAATCTCCCGAACTTCGCGCTCTACGACCAGGACGGGAAGGTCGTGCAGGCCTCGCAGCTCCGCGGTCGCCAGGTGGTGATGAACTTCATCTTCACGCGCTGTCCCGACGCGAAGATGTGCCCGGCGACGGTGATGAAGATGATGCAGCTCCAGGCCATGGCGCGGGAAGCGGGCGTGGCGGACCTCGAACTCGTCTCGATCACGCTCGACCCGGAGTACGACACGCCGGGTGTGTTGCGCGATTATGCCGACGCGCGAGGTATCGACACGACCAACTACCGGTTTCTCACCGGGCCCGAGCGCGCGATCAAGGACATGCTCGCGCAACTGGGCGTGCTGGTCTTCGAGAATGGTCCGCTGATTCAGCATACGCTCGCCACGGTGCTGATCGATGGAAAGGGAAAGATGGTGCATCGCTTCGACGGTTCTGCGTGGTCCGCGGAGGATTTTGCCTCGCGATTGCGGAAAACGGAAGCGGCCCGCAACCCATGACCGCCATCGGGGCTCATCCGGGTTCGCGACGCGCGTTGCGGCAGACCTTCTGGATCACGGTCGCCGCGCTCACGCTCTACGTGGGTGCGCGCAGCCTGCCGGTGGGGCGGGGCGACCTGCACTACACGGACTTCGCGGCCGGCGCGTCGGGTGGGCTCGAGCTCTGCGCGCCGGGAGGCCCGCAATTCGTACCCGTCGACCGAGTCGCCTCGCCGGTGACGATGAAGGTGCGCGCGGAAGGGGAGGCTCCGCTGCGTATCGGATCGGCCGCGACGCTCCACCTGGTGTTGACCACAGCGAGTGGTAAACCTGTGACCGAGGACGACCTGCTGGTCGTGCACACCCAGAAGTTCCACCTGCTCGCGGTGGATCCAGCCCTGCGCGATTATCAGCATCTCCATCCGGTCGCGACGGCGCGGCCCGGCGAATACGCCGTGGAGTTCACGCCCGCGGGCGCGGGCGAGTACCGCTTCTTCGCCGACTTCACGCCACGGTCGACCGGTCGTGCGCTTTACGCAGGCGCGCGCGTGGCGGTGGCGGGAGCGGACGCGTTGGAACATGGCAAAGCTGCCGCCATCGACGAGACACGGACGTCCGTCGTGGAGGGTTATCGCTTCGACCTCGGCCTCACGCCCGCCGTGCTGCGGATCAACGAGATGGCCGAGCTCAGCCTCGACGTGCGCTCACCCGACGGATCGCCCGCGCGGCTCGAGGAGATCATGGGCGCGCACGCGCATGTCGTGGCTTTTGACCTGGGCCGGACGGGTTTTGCCCACCTGCATCCGCTCGCCACCCGCGGCGCGGCGCAAGATTCGAAAGCGGCGCTGCGCTTCGAACTCAATCTTCCCGATCCCGGCACCTACCGCCTGTGGGCGCAGGTGAAGATCGATGGCCGTGAACTCTTCGCCCCGTTCACGCTGCAAGCGCGACCCTGACCGAGTGTCGGGTGCGAGTCAGCCGGGTCCTATCGAACGGTGGAGCGCTAGGGCCGGTGAAGGTGGCGCGCGATTGGTCGGGTTCGCTGCGCGACCGGTCTTGTCGGCAGCGGCGCGGCCTCGGAACCGAGCGCGCCGGAGTTGCAGAGGTTTTGGCCGCCGTCTTCGGGCAGGGATCGCGCGAAGACGCCAACGCGCCAAGGGTTGAGCCAAACCGCGCCGGTTCGCGAAGGGCGGGACGTTTTCCGTAGGCGAACAACGTGCGCGGAGATCGCAGTGCCCCAAAACGCCGAAGCCGCCGCGGGAATCCCGCGGCGGCTTCGTGTGAGGGCGCTGCGTGTCGGCGTCCGATCTGACAAACTCAGAGGATCCGGCCGGGCACGATGATCATGTCGCCCTGCCGCAGCTGGGGATTCTCGTCGCTCCTGCCATCCATCACGCGGTTCAGGTCGATCGTGAAGGAGCGGACCTTTCCGCTTTCCATGCGCATGAGGCGGACCTTGCCCAGGTTCACCGTGCCATCGGCGAAACCTGCGGCCATCACGGCTTCCAGCAAGGTGACGGGGCGGTCGAATTCCAGCCGCCCGTTTGTCCCTACCGAACCGTTCATGTAGACGAAGAACGAGCGCGACATGAGCCGCACGGTCACCTCCTTGGAAACCAGCTGGCTGGCGTAGAGCTCCACGAGGCGCTCCTGAAACTGCAGCGGCGTGAGGCCGACCGGGCTGATCTCGCCGATGAGATCGAGCGTGATGCGACCGTCGGTGCGGATGCGCTGCTGGGTGTTGAGGCTGGGGGCGCCCGGGAAGGTGATCTGGAGTTCATCGCCCTCGCGGAGGATGATCGGCTCGGCCTCCGCCTCCGGGGCGGCCGGCTTCTGGGCGGGGGCGGCCGGGGCTGAGGTGAGGCCGGCCAGGATCGCCGCCGTCGCGATGAGCAGGCGCAGGGTGAAATGTGGTGAGGTCATGGATTCGAAAGGGATCTGGGCAGACTTCGGCAGGACGGGGAAGGGGAAAGTCGTGGGTGCGGGCGGGGAGGGTTGGCTCGGGTGCCGACCATGGCGGCCAGCCAGCCGCGACACGCAGCCGGCGGGCGGGTCAGCTGCTCACCGCATCCGCCTTCTGAATACCGAGCTTGTCCATGAGTTCGTACAGGGTGGGCCGGCTGATCCCAAGTTCCACCGAGGCGGGCGCGATCTTGCCGTGGTGGCGCTTGAGGGCGCGTTGCACGAGCTCGCGCTCGACCTGCTCGCGCGCCTCCTTGAGCGACGTCACGGCCGAGCCGGCTTCGGCGGAGTCGAGCTCCATGTCCTGCGCGGTGAGCTTGCGACCGTCGGACATGATGACGGCCCGGCGCACGCGGTTCTGGAGTTCGCGGATGTTGCCCGGCCAGACGTGGCGGGTCATGGACTTGACGGCGTCGGCCGCGAAGGTGAGCCCCGGTTTCTTGTTCTCGCGTGCGAAGCGATCGAGAAAACTACGGGCGATCACCTCGATGTCGCCCTCGCGCTCGCGCAGGGGCGGCAGGGACATCTCGACCACGGCAAGGCGGTAGTAAAGGTCCTCGCGAAAGGTGCCGCTCGCCATGTTCTTGCGCAGGTCGGCGTTGGTCGCGGCGATCACGCGCACGTTGACCGGGATCTCGCCGCGCCCGCCCACGCGCGAGAACTTCTGCTCCTGGAGGAAACGCAGGAGCTTCACCTGGAGCTGCGGGGGCAGTTCGCCCACCTCATCGAGGAAGAGCGTGCCCTCGTTGGCAGCCTCGACGTGGCCCTTGCGCTGTGCATGCGCGCCGGTGAATGCGCCCTTCTCGTGGCCGAAGAGTTCGCTCTCGAGGAGGTTTTCCGGGATGGCGCCGCAGTTGATCGGCACAAATGGTCCCGCCCGCCGCGCACTGCGCTGGTGGATGCCCTGCGCGACCATTTCCTTGCCCGTGCCGCTCTCGCCCTGGATCAACACGGGAGCATCGGTGGTCGCGACCTTGCGGATGGAGTCAAACACCCGCTGCATCTGCGGACTCGAGCCGATCATGCCCTCGAAGGCGTCCTTCTCGAGGCGGTCGCGGATTTCCAGATACTCGCGTTCAAGCAACGCGACGTGGAAGCAGCGCTTGAGGACGAGGCGGAGCTCGTCGAGTTGCACCGGCTTGCCCAGGAAGTCGTAGGCTCCGCTTCCCACGGCGCGCAGCGCCACCGCCTTCTCGCCCTGGCCGGAGACAATGATCACCTTGCAGCGGCGATCAATCGCGAGCAGCTCGCCCAGCGTGGCCAGACCCTGCTCGGGATTGGCCGGTTCCGGCGGCAGCCCGAGGTCGAGAAGCACCACCGCCGGCTGATGCTCACGAAACGCGGCCAGCGCCGTGTCGCGATCCGCGGCCAGGGAAATCTCGTAGTCCTTCGCCAGCGCCCACTTCATCTGGGTGCGGATCTCCTCGTCGTCGTCGACAATGAGCAGGCGGGGCTTCATCGGGGGTATGTTCATCGATTCAGGGGTGGAAAGTCGAAGGTCAAAGGCCATCGGGAGGCGCTGGGCGTTGCGTCAGGTTTTCTCCGATGCGCGCATAAACGGCCTCCGGCCGGTGCCCGCGCGGGATGGACATGCGTCGCAGGCGACTGGGCCCGCCGCGCGCCCGGACGACGTTTCCGATCGCCGGGCCGCGGACGCTCCGGAACCTCAGGCGCGCGGGAGCGGGAGGACGACCTCGAAGGTCGAGCCCCGGCCGGGCTCGCTCTGCACGTCGATGCGCCCGCCGTGCGCCTCCATGATCATCTTGCTCTGGAACATGCCGATGCCCAGGCCGCGCTTCTTCGTTGTCTGAAATGGTCGGAACAGCGAACGCCGGACGAACTCCGGGGACATGCCGCAGCCGGTGTCCGCGACGGAGATCACGGCCGTTCTGTCGCGCTGCAGGGTCGCCACGCGCACGCGACCGCCCGGCGGTGTCGCCTCCCGGGCGTTGATCACCAGGTTCGTGACGACCTTGAGCAACTGATCGGGGTCGGCGGGCACCAGGGGCAGCGTTCCCGGCTCCTGGTCGAGCACCTGCGGCGCACCCGGCGGCCAATCCCGCACGGCCTGGGCGACGATCGCATTCAAGTCGGTGGGGACCGGCTGGATCGCCAGCCCCCCGCGCAGCGTGCTCAGCTTGCCGATGAGCCCGTTGATGTGGTCGACGGTCCGGCCGCAGCTCTTGATCGCGTCCTCGCGGAACTCGGGGTCCTGAAAATGCTCGGGCAGGTTCTGAAGAAGCAGCGAGAGGGTGTTGGCCGCGTTCTTCAGGTCGTGCACGAAGAACGTCGCCATCGCCTGGAAGGCCTCGAACTCGCGGGTCTGCGCGAGCCGTTCCGACAGCTGCACGCTCAGCAGCGCGGAGGCGACATGGTCTCCGATGCAACGGAACATGTCGTAGTCGTGCGGCGCATACGGCAGCCCTCCCACGCGGTCGCCCATCGTGATCGCACCCACGATCGTGCCGCGCGCGACGAGCGGGACGCAGAGGCGGTGGCCGCCATCCGGGAACTGCCGTGCGTGGTGCGCCCGCAGGTCGTCGGCGCCGGGCATGTCGGTCTCCTCAAGATCGACCGGCTCCGGGTGCCCCTCGAGGTGGGCGAGCGGCGCGGCAAAGCCCTCGATGCGGGACTGCTCGGCGTCGACCGCCGCCTGGTCGATCAACGTCGAGGCGGCGAGCACGAGGCGGTCGCGCCGGTCGTTCGCGAGCCAGAGCGTGACCGATTTGATCTCGAAGTTGGACGCGATGAGCGTCACCGCCGAACGCGCGATGGCGGACTGGTCCGCGCCCGCTGCCATCCCCTCGGCGAAGCGCTGCCACATCGTCCGGTAGTCGAAGAGCGGCCGCTGGAAATGGCGGCTGACGAACTGGCGCAGGCTGAGCCGCGCGCGGTCGGACTGGAGGATCACGGCCAGGCCGACCAGGCCGAGGAACACGACGAGGGCGCGTACCGGAAACGTGGAGTCACCGCCGAGGAAGGCCACGAAGCGCGCGAGCAGGCCGACGATCACCAGGTAGGCGCCGGCGAGGACGAGCGTGATCGAGCCGTAGAGCGCGGAATGCGAGGGATGCAGGTCGATCGAGAACTGGCCGGGGCGCAGGAAGGAGCGGGCGATGCACAGGCACGCGACCAGCAGCGCAACCGACCGGATCGCCTGCATGCTCGTGCTGGTGCCGTGAAAGAGCACCGACTGCGTGCTCATGTAGAACTGGACGGAGTTCAGGACCGCGATGCCGAGGAGCATGAACTTGATGCGCCAGCGCATCGTGCCCACGGAGGCCCGGTAGGTCCGCTCCAGGTTCATCGTGATCGTGATCATGCTCACGAGGATGTAGCCATGGAGCACCACGCCCGCGAAGCCCAGCTCGACGGCCGCCGGGTACCCCGCGCCGGGATGGTGCACCGCCGTGACGAGATGCTCCGTCCAGAGCAGCATGATCGCGCTCGGGAGAAGGATCGATCCCGCGAGGGCCCAGCGCCACCGGCGGATGAACTCCCCGGCGTTGCCCCGTGAATACACGAGGCTGAACAGCAGCCAGGGCGCCGGCATGAACGCCAGGGTGACCATGGTCCAGATCTGCGCCTGGTGCATGGCTGTCGCCGAGACGGCGCCGTTGGTCCAGGCGTCGCAGCCACTGCGCGCCGCGAGCAGACCCATGCCCACGGCAAAAGCCCACTGCGCGATCGACTGGCGGCGGCGAAATACCGCCACCAGCGCAAGCGCGCTGCACGCGATCGCATTGATCAGGGCGAGTTCGTAGGTGAAGGACATGCGCGTGGCCGGGCGGTGATGGAGGACGGAGGACCGAGAACGGAGGACTGAGGACGGACGACAGCGGCTACGAACCGCGACAGAAGGAGCCGGATTTCGACATCATGGCGCCCAGCTTCCGCCCGATACGCCGCGATTTCTCAGTAAGAGTGGCATGAGAGTCGGAGGACAGGTAGCCGCACGCGAGCGCCGTCGTGAGCCAGTGCTCCGTTTCAGCCAACTCCCCATCTGCATCGGTCCCGACGCCCAGTCGGTGGCTTCTCCGAGGTTTTCTGTCGTCCGACCTCCCGTTCTGTCCGCGGTGCTCCGTCCTTGGTCCTCAGTTCTCGGTCTTCAACGCCGCCTGCGCCGCGTCGGCGGCCTCGCCGGAGAGTCCGAGTTCGAGGGCGCGGCGCAGGGAGGCGCGGCTGCGGTCCTTCTCGCCGAGTTCCTTCTGGGTCAGGCCCAGCATGTAGTGAACTTCCGGTGACGCAGTCGGCGCGCGGCCGGCTTCCGCCAGCAGCGTCGCCGCACGTGGAAACTCGCCGCGCCGGAAATGGATCGTCCCGAGCGCCGCCGCGATTTCCGGATCGTTGGGCAGCAACTCGCGGGCCTTGCTGGCGGCGGCGAATGCGGCCTGGGTCGGCGGGTTGTCGCGAGCGAGGAGCACGGCCCGGCGCTTGAGCGCCGGCGTGAATCGTGGGTGTGCCTCGAGCGCCTTTTCATAGGCGGCGAGGGCTCCCGCAGCGTCCCCGCGCTGTTCCAGATCCGCCGCGGCGACCATGAGCGCAGGCACGTCGGTGGGCGAGCGCGCCAGGACCTCCTGGGCCACGCGAACGGTTTCAGCCGGGAGGGGCGCGGCGGAGCCGGCGCCGACCAGCGTCACGAACCGACCGGCGTCTTGCGCCCGAGGCGCGTCGGGAGCGAGTTGCACCGCGTGGCGCATGGCGGCGAGCGCCTCATCGACGCTGCCGACGGCGTACGCGGCACGCGCGAGATCGGCATGGACCGGCGCCGCGGAGGGCGACCGGCGCGCGGCGTCGCGCAGCAGGCTCGCTGCCCAGCCGTGATCGCCGCTGGCAAAGGCCGCACGCCCCAGCGTATGCAGGACAGCCGGATCCTCCGGGGCGGCCTTGTAGGCCTCCTTCGCCAGCTCAAAGGCGCGGGCTAGGCCGTCCTGCTGGCGGAGCAGGAAATCGGCAAGATGGATCATGGCCGTCGGGTTCTGAGGATGGGCCTTGAGCACCGCCTCAAACGCGGCGAGGGCCGCGGCACCTTCGCCGCGCTGGGCGAGGATGGAGCCGAGGCGTGACTGGGCGATGGGATCGTCGGGCGCCGCGGCGATGCGTTCGCGAAGCATCGCGACGGTCGCGTCGTCAGAGGCCGTCATGTCGATATTGAGGATGCCGAGATGCTCGGCCGCCCGGGCCTTTCCGGGAAACTCCGCGGAGGACTGCGCCGCCGCGGTGAGGGCGGCGCGGGCGCCGGCTTCGTCGCTCATCATGTAACGCGCCATCCCGACGTGATACTGCACCTCCGCGTTGTCGCCCAGTTTCGCGGCGCTTTCCGAAAGGACGGTCAATGCCCAGGGATACTCGCGGCGCTGGAACAGGATCCAGCCGAACGTATCCAGCGCGATGGGATCGTTGGGGCGCAGCTGCCGGGCCTTGTTGGCGAGTTCGTAGGCCCTATCGAGCTCCCCGAAGTGCTCGGAGCAGAGATAGGCGAGGTTGTTCAGCGCCGGGACGAAGCTGGGATTGGCCAGCAGGAGTTTTTCGTAGGCCTCGGCCGCCGCCTTCAGCTCGCCTTTCTGCTGCTGCAGGATGCCGATCAGCATCAGCGTGGAGACGTCGCGGGGATTTTTCGCCGTGGCGGTCTGAAGGTTGGCAAGCGCCTCGTCCTCGTGGTTGCGGTTCAAATACAGCTGGGCCAGCAGCATGTAAGGCGCGGCCGCCTCCGGGTTGGCCTCGATCGCGCGCTTGAGCGTCGACTCGGCCTGGGCGGTGTCGTTCTGCGCGACGAAGACGCGGGCCAGGAGAATCAGGGCCTCGACGTTGCCCGGATGCGCGGCCACGTGGGCCTGGGCGCGGCGGTGTGCGGCCGCGGTGTCGTTCTGGGCGAGGTCGAGCCCGACGAGCTGCTCGAGGGCCGTGGTGAAATCGGGACGGATCGCGAGCGCCTCCTCGAAGGAGCGACGCGCCTCGACGGGCCGCCCGAGCTGGGCGAAGAGCGTGCCGGCGAAGAAACGCAGCTGGGGATCGCGCGGCGAGGTCTCGATGGCCTCGCGGTAAACCTGCAGCGCCTCGCTGACCTGGCCGCGGGCGCGGAGAGCGTCGGCCAGCAGCACCTTGGCGCGAGCGAGCCCGGGCTGCTTCTTGAGGACGTCCCGCAGCGCGGGAATCGCGCCGGCGGAATCGCCCGCCCGCAACTGCAACGCGGCGCGCAGGATGATGGCCTCGGCATGGTCGGGTGCGAGCTGGATCGCGCGGTTGAGGCTGGCATTGGCGCGGGTCGTGTCGTTGGCCGCCACATACGCCGAGGCGAGCATGTAGTGCATGGGCGCGGCCTCCGGGAATTTCGCGGTCAACTTCTCCAGCACCTCGATGGCGCGCGTGTTTTCCCCGCGGGTGATGTGGATGCGTGCCTGGATCAACGCCGCCTCGGGGTGGTCGGGATCGCGCGCGAGCACGCCGGCGACGATCTTCTGGGCCGCCTCGTGCTGACCGGCGGCCGCGGAAACCTCGGCGAGCAGGAGCGAGGCGGGAAGGTAGTCGGGTGCGGCCTGGACGAGGGCCTCGAGCGTCTCACGGGCCGCCACCTGGTTGCCCCGGCCGAGCTGGAACTGGGCGACGGCGAGACGCCGCGGGGAGCGCACCGGCGAAAGCTCGGCCGCGGTCTTGAGCGCGGCCTCGGCGGCATCGGGTTCGTTCCGGATCAGGTGAACGGTCGCCTGCAGCGAATGGGCGGAGGCGAACTTCGGATCGCGCTCGAGCGCCTGCGCGGCATGGGTCGCCGCTTCGTCGCGCTTGTTCTCACGCAGGCTCAGCATCGCGAGCGCGACGTGTGCCGCCGCGGTGTCGGCGGTGAGAAGGCTGCGTGCCTCGGCGATCTCCTCCGGTGTGGTGGAGGTTTCCGCCAGGATCTGCATCGCATCGCCGTCGCCCGGGCGTCGCCCGAGAACGAACAACACCTCGGTGCGCGCGTCGGCTGCGCGTCCCAGCGCGGCGAATACGCGGGCCAGCCGGATGCGCGCGTCGAGGTCGTCGGGAACGAGGTCGCGGGCGGCCAGGAGGCGCGGGGCGGCCTTGGTCAGGCTGCCCTGGTCTAGGTAGAGCGAGCCGAGCCCGGCGATCGCAGGGCCGCTGCGCGGATCGAGTCGCTGCGCATTGAGAAATTCGATCTCGGCGGCCTCGTACTGGCCCGAAGCCATGTACTTGTGACCGTTGGCCACGTGTCGTTCGAGCTTGGCCTTGGGTGAGCAGCCGGAGAAGGCGGCCGCCGCGACGAGGGCAATGAGCCCGACAATACAGAGCTTGCTAGGGAGCGATACATTCATGTCGGAAAAGGGTCGGGGAGGTCGGTCGAGCATTTCGGATCTCCTATCGAAGGTCGAACCGATTGGAATGACGACGGCGCACGGCGTCGCTAGCTGCCAGGAGGGCAACAACGGATAACCCGTGGTCCAGTGGTCCTGTGGTCCAGTAGTCCTGTGGTCCTGTAGTCCTTCGTTCCCGCCGCGAGGGCGGTTATCAGGTATCGGTGATCAGTTATGAGTTACCAGTTACCACTTATCAGTTATCAGCTACCGGTTACCGGTTGCTCGCCGGCCGGCTGACCCCCCGTTGACCCAACAACGGATAACGATTAACGATTAACCAAAAACTCCGGTCCGTGGTCCAGTTGTCCCGTGGTCCAGTAGTCCCGTGGTCCGTTGTCCAGTAGTCCAGTAGTCCTGTGGTCCTGTGGTCCCTCACCCCGTGGTCCCGCCGCGAGGGCGGTTATCAGTTACCGGTTACCGGTTATTCGCCGGCGCTGTACTCCGCCGATAACCCACAACGGATAACGATTAACCAACAACTCGTGGTCCAGTAGTCCCCTGGTCCAGTGGTCCAGTAGTCCCGTGGTCCTGTAGTCCTTTCTCCCCCTGGTCCAGTGGTCCCGTGGTCCGTTGTCCCGTGGTCCCGTTGTCCTGTGGTCCTTTCCTCCGCCCAACCCGTGCCAGGACGAGAAGCAGCAGGAAGAACGGGATGAGCGAGAGCGCAAAGAACACGGGGCCGCCGCGGTGGTGGATCCAGTGATGAATCATGTGGGGCCCGATTTCCTCGCAGAGCACCCCGAGCGTGAAGACCCGGAAGCCGTTGCGAACGATGGCGAGCGGGATGACCGCGAGCGTAAGGACCCAGCGCGGCCAACCCGGGCGCAGGAACATCTGCCCGGCGACGATGCTGGTGATGAACAGGACGAGGCTGGAGTGGATGCCGCTGCACTCCTGCGCGATTTCCATCGTGATGGATGGCAAACGGAAGACCTGTCCATCGCGCAGGAACGGAATGTTCGCCAGTGCGAACAGCACATGCGTTGCCTCGGCGGACGCGTGCTGGAGTGCGATCTCCGTCGCGCGCTCGAGCCAGCCCGGCATCGGAATCATGAATACAAGGAACCCGATGGCCGCGGCATGGGCGCGCATGAACCGCCCTCCAAGGGACCAGAACCCGGCCGCAGCGACGGCCAGGACATACCCGGCGATCACCCAGGTCAGCCTGTGGTGGGGCTCCAAGACTGGCGACGGATGCGCGAGGAAGGCATACGCAAGCGAGGCGGCAGCCAGCGCGCCGCAGATGAGCGCGGCACCGGTGGACCGGCCTTCCGGACTGGGGCTGGTGCGACGGCGCATCCAGATCAGCCCGACCGTCACCGCGGGGATTAGGACGATGTGTGAATACAGATCGCTGCCGAGCGCGAAGCGGACGAGTTGGAGCAACCAGGGGCTTGCCACCAGCGTCAGAACGACGAAGGCCACGAGAAAGCTGCGGGGCAGTTGCATCGAAGAGCGGGGTAGGGTCACGGTGTAAGGGACTCAACGTCTATGGCTGGGTCCAGCCATTCGTGTCGAGGTTAGGGATGGTCGAGGCAATACTTGTCCAGCGAATCGCCGACCGATTATAGCATGCGCTCCTGCTGTCCTTCGGCTGTTGACTCGAAATCGCTTGCACACACTCAACGGGAATCTCTCCGGTCAGTGCCTCGAGCCGCACTTGTAGAACGCTGCAACTTTCAACGAAGGGGCGGAGCGGCCATGCGCCGGGATTGCTGCATTTGCGGTTCCCGTCTACGCAGGAAGAGCATGCATGCGAACACGTGCTGCTGCACCCACGTGAGCGCGATGCCGACAACTAATAGGAAGGCGAGGTGAGGTAGAAACCAGCGCATCTCCGGTTCGGTCGGCCACTCGAAGAAGCGCCAAATGTATATCGCAAGAATATGCCACAGATAGATCCAAAGGGAGTTTTCTGAAACCCAGGTGAGTGGGCGCGTCGACGCGAGTTTATCGAGCTGCCGGCAAGTGAAATAGATAAAGTGAATGGCCGAGAATCCATAACAAATATAGTAGGCGCGAGGGGGATACTTGAACTTCTGAACCGGAAAGAGGAACCCTTGCGTCTCTGCGACGTACCACGAGGCGATCAGAAAAACGATTATCCCAACTCCTCCGATAAGAAGAAGCTGCCGGTCGCTCAAGCGCTTCAGCCGAAGGCTGTAAAGAAATAGCAGAAAATAGGGCGGCAGCGTAAGTAGAACGGAGTTAAGAAAGCCGCTGCGATCAGCCAATACTTCCTTCGGCACCCAAGCGACAGCGACCTCAAAGCTTCCATAGGCTGCGAGCAGCCAGCCGAAATAGGCTGTCGACGACAGCGGAAGCTTCGCGAACCGAATCGCTGAGGGAGTGATCATCGCCAACGCAATATATACTTTGAAGATCCAGACGAAGCCGATGCCGGAGTAGAACGTGTAAGATGTGACGATCTCCTTGGCTGAGAATGGGAAGCTTCGTTCAGTCACTGCGGCGCTAAGCGCAAACAGAGTAAAAAAGAAGGTGAGAAAGCACCAGGCGGGGATAATCAGTTTCGTGAGCCGTTTTCGCAGAAAAGGACCTGCCTTGATCTCTCGACTCTGATAAATGGTCGCATAGGTCAGCGCGGAAGCTGCTACGAGGAGTGGTGTACCGAAGTTCCTGAGCTGAAACAACCAGTTCGGCGGCTCTGCATGCGCTGTAATCACGAGCACGATCCCGAAGAACCGCATGAGATCCAGCCGCCGATCGCGCGGTGTGCGAAATACGCCTTCTGTGAGCACTGCGCCCGGAGCCTCTTCGGCGGTCGTCGAGTGCGTCACCGTGACGGTACCGTTGTGTGTCGGTTGTTGTTTGAAAGGTTCTGAATCCATGCGGCAGGAAATTCGATGCTTCACAGAACACGTCGGGCCTTCGGGCGGTGGCCGAGGGTCCCGGTTATTCCCATTTCCTTCGTGCTTCCAGCGCGGAGTCGCATGCTCATTCGATTCGACGGTCCGTCGTCGCAAAGGTCACGTCGGTGAGCACAGGCACGAGCCGCGCATTCAACGCCGCATAGCCGACCGGGGTGAGATGGAGAAGATCGCGCTCGAATTCAGGGCGCACGAGACCATCTGCTCCGGCGAGAATCGGCCAGGTATCCAAGACGATGACGCGCGGACTGATGAGGCGCCGCAATTCCTCGTTCACGCGCTTCGTCGCTTCGGTGACCCGGCTGTCGAAGAACGGCCGCCGGTAAAGGGGGATGCGCCCATGGGGAAAGATTGTGGTGAGGATGACGGTCGCCCCGGAATCGACGGAGCGCGTGACGATCTCTCGCAGGTTTTCGACGCAGTTTCTCTCAATCGCCTCGGCGCGGTCAGGAAAGAGCGGGATGCATTTCAGATCGTTGCTTCCGGCCTGAACGACCACGATATCGGGTGAGAGCGCCGCGACGTGCGCTTCGAATCGCCCGAGGATCTGGGCGGTGGTCTGTCCAGCGATGCCGCGATTGACGAATGTGATGTCGGAACCGGATTCCGGGGCGATCCACTGAGCCGCACGCGAGTCGCCAAAGAAGACCACGACCTTCCCCGTGGGCCGACGGGGTGCCGTCGAAACATGGCCGCGCCCGGGAGGATCGAGCTGCAGCGCGCACGCCCGCAGGTAGAGGCGATAGGCCGCTGTAAAGCCTGCGACCGCCGCCGCAGTCGAGATCACGGCGAGAATCGGCCAGAGATATCGTAGGGACATGGCTTGCCGTCGTTGGGCTAAGGTGCTGGAAGCAAAACGCGAGGTTGCAGTGAGCGGCGCGCTCGCGATTGCGGGCCAAAACGGGCTCCGCGCTCAGGAGTTTGCGATTCCCATGAACTCGCGCAGCCGCCGATTTTGGATCTCGGACGAGAACTGGTTCTCGACCCGAACGCGAGCAGCCTGTCCGAGGCGCGCGCGAAGATTCGCATCACCGAGGCAGCGCGTCAGGGCGGCAGCCATGCCCTCGATGTCGTGCTCGTCGACGAGCAGGCCGCTAATCTCATGTTCGATCGCATCTGCGATGCCGGAGTGTCTTGTCGACACCACGGGCAGCCCTGAAGCCATGGCTTCGAGGATCGAGACCGGTGTGCCCTCCATGTCGCCATTTGCCGCCGTGACGGAATGCTGGGCGAAGACCGAGGCCTTCTGCATGAGATCCTGCACGAGGGTGCGCCCGGCAGATCCGTGCAGCGTGACGTGTTGTGCCAATCCCTGCTCGGCGACAAATGCACGGCAGGCGTCCCGCAGCGGCCCATCGCCGACGACGTCGAGTCGAGCGTGCGGATGGTGTATACGGGCAAGTTGAAAGGCGCGAAGCAGGTGCAAGGGAGCCTTCTTTTCGACCAGGCGCCCGACCGCGAGCACGCTAAAGGAATCCCGGACCGTTTGCGGTACTGGCGAAAACCGCGTTGTATCCACGCCGCAGGGCACCACGATGTGCCGCGGCGGCCGGCATCCGGCATCGAGGAGGTTTCGGGCGAGCGCGCTCGACGCAAAGATGAATCCGGCTGCAGCGCGAGCGAGCCTCCGCCACGAGGCTCGCTCCAACCTCTTGCGGGCGAGATAGGATGCGTCAAAGCCGTGGAAGTAGGCGAAAAGCGGGATACCCAGTGTGGTGCAGACGGGCGCGACCTGCGCCGCTGTTGGACCGAATTCCGCCAGGACGCTGTGCGGTCGGTGGCGTTGGAGACCCTCGAGAAGCGCGTTCCGCTGGCGGCCGCTCAGGCTCCAAGGATATCGCCCGAGGGCGAAGCGGCAATATCGCCGCCACCGCGCCGATTCCGCTCGTGCGCTGAGGTCGGAGTCTGGCAGGCGAAGATGCGGGCTGATCCGTTCGGCTGCGGCGCCGTTGCGATGGGGCAGGCCGAGGAAGAGCGTCTGATCCGGCGCGATTCCCCGTACGTGATCCTCGATGAAGGTCTCGGACGCCGCGAGCGGGACGGGCGCGATGATGCACAAGCGCGGTCGGCCGTCTGAATATCGAGGAAACATGCGAAAAGAAGCACTCCGTGCCAGGCCTCGCGACGCCTGGCAGCATGATTCGGTTAGGCTACCGGCTTCCCACATGGATGCGGCGTTGGCAGGCGGGCGTCGCCGTTTCTTCGGCCGGGGCGGGAGACCCGCCCCGATCGTCGTCGGTCAGCCGATTTCCCTCGCGGAGTGCTGGAGAAACCACTCCGTGAACAGCTCGATGCCCCGCTCGATCTTGACCTTCGGGTTGTAGCCGAGTTCGCGGCTGGCCTTGCTGATATCGGCAAAGGTGATGGGGACGTCGCCGGGCTGAAGCGGTTGACGGTCGATCAGCGCCGGCCGGCCGAGACTCTTCTGGATCAGTTCGATCAGGCGGCCCAGGGTCACGGTCTGCGACTCGCCAAGGTTGAGAACGGTGTATCCAAACTCTCGTTTCGTGCAGGCGACAATGCCGTCGACCGTGTCGGTGACGTAGGTGTAGTCGCGGGCAGTCGACCCGTCGCCGAACACGGGAATCGGTTTTCCTGCGTGGATGAGCCGGGCGAACTTGTGGATGGCGAGATCGGGACGCTGCCGCGGGCCATAGACGGTGAAGAAGCGCAGCATCGCAATATCCATGCCGTGCACGTGGTGGTAAACATGCCCGAGCGCCTCGCACGCAAGCTTGCTTGCCGCGTAGGGCGACACCGGTGTGAAGATCGGATCGCTCTCCTTGAAGGGCACGCTGCTGTTGACGCCGTAGACGGAAGAGGAGGAGGCGATCGTCGCCTTCTTCACGCCGGTGCGGCGCGCAGCCTCGATCAGGTTCACCGTTCCCTCGACGTTGACGCGCTGGTAGAGGGCGGGTTCGAGCAGGCTCGGCCGCACGCCGGCGCGCGCGGCAAGGTGGATCACCTGGTCAAACTGGTGCGACTCGAAGAGAGCGTCGACGGCCGCACGATCCGTGATGTCGCCACGCACGAAGGAGAACTTCGCCGAAAGCTGCCGCAGGTCGGTAAGGTTGGCCTCCTTCAGGCGTGGGTCGTAGAATTCGTTCAGGTCATCGAACGCGCAAACCGCGTGCCCTTCCTGGAGCAGGCGTGCGCAGAGATGAAAACCGATGAATCCGGCTCCGCCGGTGACGAGGAGGTTCATGAGGGGTATACGCGTCGGGGAGGAATGGGTATCGCTCGCCCCGGTGTTCAGCTGGTTTGAGGAGCGCCGGAATCGTGCCCCGCCGTCCGCACGCGCTTCTGGCGGGCGGTGCTCAAGGGAGCGCGCGCGCGCGTCGCAGCGACGGGGACCTTGTGCGGAGCGAGACGTTCGCGACAGAACTGTCGGATGCGCCGGGTGATCTCCCGATCCGTCTCCTCACCCAACCATTCCACCTCCGCGGTGACGATCTGGCCCATCAGCGGCGTCTTCTGGCCGCGCACCACGACGTCGCGCACCTCGTCCATCAGCAGCAGGACGGATTCCACTTCGTGGGGATAGACCTTCTCGCCGCCGACGATGATCAGGTCGGACTGGCGGCCGCGGATGCGTATCCATTCACCGTCCGTCTCGACCGAGTCGCCGGTGCAGAGCCAACCCTCTGCGTCGAACGGACTTGGTGCGTTGAGGTAGCCGAGCATCGCGCCCGGCGACTTGACCCAGAGGATGCCGTCGACGACGCGCGTCTGAAAACCATCGCCGCCGAGCTTGAGCCAGAGGCTTCCGTCGTCGCGGGAACGTGACGGGGGCGCACCGAACTCGCTCATGCCGTATTTCTGGACCAGACGTGCACTCGGAACCATTCGGCGCACTCGATCGAGCGTTGCCTGGTCCATGGGTTCGGAGCCGTAGGTGATGATCTTCAGGCAGGATAGGTCGTAGGTATCAGCCGCGCCGGAAAGGCAGAGCAATCTCAGAAAACTCGGCGAGGTTGGCAGGACCTCGACGCGGTGCCCCACTATAAGCTGGCAGACGTGTTCGGAATCGCGCTGTGCGGGAATCACCAGTAGCCCGCCCGAGGCGAGCGCGTAGAAGAGCGTATCCAATCCGGCGATATGATCGAAGAGCAGAAAGGCGAGGGTGGACAACGGCTTGTTGGCATGCTCGAACTTGGCCAGGAACCCCTCGGTCCCGTGGAGGACGGCCTTGGGCCGGCCCGTGGACCCCGAGGAGAAGACGACGAAACCGCCCTCGCTGCGGTCGCGGAGCGTCTGAACCAGAGGATGTACGTCGCTGGAAGCTAGTCCGCCGGGGAGACGTTCGAGGGTGCCCCCGGCAGGGTCGGCGCGCCAGCCCGTGCGCGTTTCGTGCCACAGGGTGGCATCGTCACGTGACGATGGCGGAACAAGCACGGCGACGTGACTCGCCTCGAGCACGGCAAGCAGGAGGGCGACCGCCTCGAATGAGAAGTCCGACTTGATCGCGATGAGGGCCCCAGGTTCGAGCTCTGCCATCCGCAGGCGTTCCGACCAAAGTGCGCGGCGCCGCGCCAGATCCGCATAGGCGACGACCTCTCCGCCGTGAGCCAGGGCGGGGGCGGTGCCGCGCGCGTCCATCGCGGCGAGCAGGTGGGCAATGCGCGACATCGGACCTTCAGGAAACCCCGCCCAGATAAAGAGTCTGACCGGTGATGAAATCGCAGTCGCGCCGGATGAAGAAGTCGGTTGCCACGGTGATGTCGCGAAACTCGCCGAGGCGCTTCACGGCCTGCATGCCAATCAGGGCATCGATCTTGGACTTGGGCACATTCTTGATCAGGTCTGTCTTTACGGGAGTCGGGCCGACCGCGTTGACGGTGATGTTGAATGGGGCGAGTTCCTTGGCCATCACCTCCGTGAGCGACTTGACCGCGGCCTTCGACGCGGCATAGGCGGCTTCGCCCTCAAGCTTGAGCGGTGTTGCGACTGTCGCGAAGTTCACGATACGGCCGTAGCGGCGCGTCGACATCACCTTGGCTGCCTCGCGGGCGAAGACGAATGTGCCGAAGACATTCGTCGCAAAGACGCTCTGTACGGTCCGCAAGGGCGTGAGCAGGACATGGTTCATCGAGGCGATGCCCGCGTTGTTGAGCAGGATGTCGATGCGCCCGTGGCGTTTGTGCACGGCGGTGATCATCTGGTGGACCGCCTGTTCGTCGGCGACGTCGAGGCAGTGGTGTTCGTAGCCCTCGATCGACTCCTCCACCGGCTGCCGGCTGCATCCGCAGATAACATAGCCCTGCGCGCGGTAATGGTCGACGAGGTGTCGCCCGATTCCCTTGCGCGTGCCCGTGATGATCATGACCTCGCTCATGGCTCAGGAGGATGGTGCCGAGGTTTCCTCGAGGCGGCGCACGATGAAATCGGCAAGGCTGCCGACCGTGCGGTAGGGACTGTTGCGCTGGGACATCGCCTTTTCATCGGCGAGTGGGACGCTCCGGCCGAACGTCGTGGACGTCTCGCCCTCGAGCATGACGACCAGGCGCACCAGCGACAGGGAGTCGATCCCGTCGGTCCCGCCGAAGATGGATGTGGCCTCATCCGGCTGGGCGAGGTTGTCGTACTGGAGCTCCTCGTTGAGTTCGCGAAGCGCGCTGCAGATGAGTTGGATGACTTGTTCTCTCATGTGAAGGGTGTTCAAGCGGTCAGCCCCGCTTGAGAATGATCTTTGCGGGATTGCCCTGAAGGATGGACCGCGGTGGATAGCGTCGGTTGAGAAGGCTGCCGGCGACGACGATCGAGTCGTCTCCGATCACCGTCCCGTCGAGAATCGTGGAATTGGCGCCGATCCACACGTTCTTTCCAATCACAATGCCGCGGGATGTGTGGCCCTGGTCGTCGAGGTGCACGCCGAGTTGTTCGGTGATGTAGTTGGAGCCGACGATGCAGACATTAGGCCCGCAGATGAAGTTGTCGCCAATCTGGATTCCGCCGGTGGACGCGGCAAGGAAGCAGCCTGTGGCAATCCCTCCGCGGTCTCCGAGGACGAGGAGACCGTCCGTCGCCTTCACCTTCGCGAACGACCCGATGACGCAGCGCTTGCCCAGCCGCAGGTTCGAAGACCATTCCACCTCGGCGCGAGGACTGATTTTCGCGCGGTACTTCAGGAAGTAGAGCAGGCTGACGACCGGGCTTGGCAGGAGGAAACGCTGGGCGACTCGGATCCACGGGCCTCGTTTCTGAACTGCGATACTCATGATGTGATCGAAAGTGCCCTGGCCTTTGCGGAGGGCGCGAGGATGCCCTGGACGAGTGCCAAGGTTCTGGAAAGAATCAATTGCGGGCTGCGCTCGGCAGGGCAACCGCGCCGACGCTGGTCTGGCAGGCCAAGGTTTCCGGTTGCGCCAGAATCGCGCTAGCGCTGCATTGCGACGTCACGCGCATGGCAGCCCGGCCGTTTGTGAAACCCACATGGATCGCGCAACGGCTAGGGGCTTGGCCGCGTGAAGAACGAGGTTTGTTCGGCACGTATTCTCGATGAAACCACGGACCTATCTGAAGCTGACTGCAGGGCTCCTGCTGTTTGGGACGCTCGTGGTGATCGCAGATGTCGGCGAGATAGTTGCTACGCTGAAGAAGGTCAGCTTGGTTTGGTTTGTTCTCGGAACGGGGTTGGTTGTCCTCGACCAAGCGTTCATGGGCGCGAAATGGAACATTCTGCTGCGCGCGCTGGGGGTGCGGCCTCCCTTTTTTGCAGCGATCATCGCGTACTTTCGCGGAGGTGCCTTCAAGTACATCGTTCCATCGACCATCGGGATCGATGGATACAAGGTGTACTACATCGCGAAACGACATGGTTCGAGGGCGGATGTGTTGGCCAGCGTTCTGGTGGAGCGGTTCTTCGGGGCGATCTCCTCGCTGCTTTTCGTAACGTTGTCGGTCTACTTCGTGGTTCGGGAACTTGGGGTCGTCGAGCATTCGCAGCTTGTGGCGCTTTGTGTCCTTGGATTCGTGCTCGGGATCCTCGGGGTGGGTGTTCTATTCGCGCTCATGGGACGGATCGATGAGGTCCTGGAGTGGAAAATCGTGCCGCGAGCGATGGCACGGCGTCTTCGGAATACGTTTGGCTCGATCGCATCCTTTCGGCGCAAGCGGGGCTCCCTGGTATCCTATCTCGCGCTTTCAGTCTTCGAGAAGGTGTTCTACGGAATGACGATCTACACGTGCGTCCGGTCGCTTGGGGGCGAAGGAATCCCGTTGGTTTACGTGGTGGCGGCGACACCAATCATGGCATTGCTGGAGCGGATTCCGATCTCCGTCTCCTCGCTGGGGGTGCGTGAGGGTATTTTCGTCACCATGCTGCTTCCGTTCGGAGTGGAGGCCGCGCAATCCCTCGCCGTCGCCGTCGTGCTTCGCACGATGGAGGCGGTGCAGATCGGCATCATGTGTTTCGTATGGTTTGTCGGCGACAAGGAAGATGCGAACGCGGGGGCCATTCAGGACGTGCTCAGTTCGACGCGCCCGAGCACCGCTGAGCGCTCGCAGACCCGGTGACGCGACCGATCAGGCGAAGCACCGCCCGCCTCGTTTTGATCGTCGTCAGGTTGAGAAATTCGCGCTGGCCCTGGATATCGCGGGCCCTGGACTTGAGACGTCGAATCGGTGAGCTGATCCATTGGATGAAGGCGATGCGGGCGGGCGAAAGCGCACGCCCGTCCGACACTGTTTCGTAGCCGTTCGCGCGGAGGCAGTCGAAGGCAGCCACCTCGAACTCCGCCAGTTGACTCGGGCTCATGGCCGTTCGCCACTTGTCCTTGTTGTCGGAAAGGACCCGGTGATGCAGGTTCGCGGAGTTTACCGCATCGGTGACGTAGCGACTCTTGTTCTCGAAGAAGCGAAGCATTCGGTCGGAGAAGGAAACGTCGAGCGTGTCGCAGATCGAGCGTAGCGTGGTCTCGGGTTCCGCGAGCAGGTCTTCATAGCGAACTTGCACAAATCTGCGCGGATCCCAGTTGTCTCTCACGCGCTGCATCTCATTGACGTAGTCGCGCCAGAGACGGGCGGCAGCGTAGAACGACTTTGGCCCCATGCGCGCCTTCAGGAGTGACAGCGCGACATCGCGCCCATCCCGGAGTATGTGGACCACCTTCGCCTCAGGGAAGCACTCCTTGACGGCACGCCAGTAGAACACGTGCCCCGGAGACTTCTCGCCCCAGTGAGTGACCGGTCGACCCTGGGCGGTCGCCAGGATCAACGCCTCGACAGCTCCACCGAACCCCGGCCTGGAAAGGAGGGACGCAGCGTCCCGCAGTGTCGGCTTCGGTTCCCAATACCCGATGATGCGCGTGGCGAGCATGTCTCGCAGCAGCACTGTCTGGTTCTCGCGGAGGGAGAGATCGCCGTAGCGAAAGCGTGACGACCAGAACATCTTGAAGAGCAGTGACTCCTGCGGAACGACGATGCTCTCGTGGTGGGCAAGCATCCGGCTCAGCAGGGACGTGCCAGAACGAGGGCTTCCAAAGATGAAGAACGGTTGAGGCTTCGTGGGGGAGCTCATAGGTCAAGGGAACGTGATGCGCGGTCAAAGCGACTGCGCTGCCGGGACGTCGATCTGGCCCTCCGGGGCCGAGGGCGTCGTTATCTTGTCGGACCGCACGATCCGAAGCACGATGTCTTCGTCGAAGGCGGGATGATCAAGCACCACGGGTGACCCATCGGTGGAGAGCGGCAGAACGAGCGGGCTCGCGTCGACCGCAGGGTCGTGCCAGCTGGCAAGGTACTCGCCTGCGGGCAGCCCGAGTGATGTGCGCCCGGGCCCGGTCTTTCCAAGAAAGTAGCCGATATATGCATCGCCCTTCTTGCTGCGGAGACTGCCTTCGGCAGGGCCGGCGATCACCGTATCGGAGTCAGGATCCATCTCGTTGATCGAGACCGGGAGGCTGCCCAGCATTCTGCGCAGTCGCATCTGGTCGCCCATGACAGCCAGTACAGCGTCGTTCGGTGGAGTCGCTATGTCGAGCCAGGTTGCCTGCGAGGAACCGCATCCGCCATGCGTGAAGGCCCGCCAGAATGTGCGGCGGTAAGAAAGGCGTGCCTTGGGATCGCGTATGACCGAGTCCATCCAGAGACGCCCCTCGACTGCGGGATCGAGCCCTCGGACCAGCTCGTTCATGATCACGGGCCGGTCGAATTCGGGACGCGGGAACTCATTGGCCTGATGCAGCAGGCCGATCTCGACGTCGGTCATCTCCCAGATTCCCTCGGACAATCCAATTGGAAGGCCATACGGATCGTACCGGCGAATCCATGGAACGTAGTGCCGGTTGGCCCTGAGCACGAACGCGGCTCCATCGTTTGGCCGGTGTTCCATCTCGTTGCCCAGTTCCCAATAAACATTGTAGAATCCACTGAAGCGGGCGACCAGTGTTCGAAGGTAGTTTTCCTTGGCGGCCGCATCACCATCCGCCCAGACGTTGAAAACCTGTTTCCTCCCATCCGTTTCCCGCACGAAAGGCGCACCCCGTTTGCGAGACCAGGTATCGAACATGTTGATATGACAGTAGATCCCGCGCTCGCCAGCCCGCCTCACCACCCACTCGGCGCGCCGGATCCATTCCAGGTCCCAGGAGACACGATCATCCTCCAGAGGGAAGAGCGCCATCTTCAGGAGGATTCCATTGTGTCCAAACCCCTTGAGAAGGTCGAGTTGTCGCACGATCTGCTCATCCGAGAGGTGCAGCGCGCTATCAGAGCCGCCCTTCGCGGGCGGTCCGTAATAGTCCGGCCTCATCCAATGCGCGCCGAACCAATAGTGGGGGGTGCCGTCGTCATGCGCGAGGTAACGCGGATTGTTTCGGTCGACGCGCACATGCCCGTGCCGCAAGGGAACTGTGTTGGGCCAGCTCCTGAAGGAGCCGCGTTTGGAGTCTCCGTTGAGCGTTGCGTCGAAGGTCCATTCGCCCTCGGTCGCCGTCATGAAGCGCGCGCGCCACGTGGTTTCCCCGTCATGGAACGCTTCCACGGAGTATGAGTGGTCTCCCTGGCTGAAGCGGACGGGCAGGAAGAAGCCGAACGGGTTCCCTGGGATGTCGTGGATCTCGAATGAGATCTCGAATGTATCATAAACCTCCACGTCGCCTTGGGGCATGGCTGAGACGAGCCGCGCCTCGGAAGTGCTCACAGGGATCAAGTCATCCTGCGATTTCCAGGTGAACGCCGCCAGCGCTGCAAGGGCGGCGGCGACGACCACTACCCACGAGGTGTTGTTTCGCATCGAGCCGTGGGACTTGCCTGATGAAAACGGGGGAGTTTCGTGGGTGGTCATCCGTGTCTTCGCTGGATGCGTGGGGAGGGCGCGGCGCGTCTGTGCGTGAGATCCAGCCCTATTTCGCCGCGAGATGGCCGTTCGCGGTGTACCAGGCGACCGTCTGTTTCAGTCCATCACACAATGCGATCTGCGGTGAGTAGCCGAGAACGGCTCGCGCATGGCTTCCGTCGAAGTAGCGGTTGTTGGTGAAGAAGCGAACTCGTCGGGTGTGCAGCGGCGGTTCGATTCCCAGCGGCCGGCAGATGCCCTCACAGAGACGGGCGGCCACCAGCAGCGGCCGGAGCGGAAGTTTCCGGGTGGGCACGCGAACGCCCAGGCTGTGCGCGACCTCCTGCACAAGCGTGGACAACCGCACGGGTTCCATCCCGGCAAGGATGAAGATGCCGCCGACAGCATCGGGGTGCTCCCCGCACCGGATGAACCCCTCGACCAGATCATCAATGTACGCCGGATGAAACCATGCCTGGCCGTCGCCAATGGTGAACCAGCGTCCCGACTGGATGTGGCGGAACATCTTCAGCATCCGGGTATCACCAGGACCATACATGCTGCACGGGCGCATGATCACGGCAGGGAAGCCCATGCGCATCTCCTCCTGGAGCAGGAGATCGGCTTCGAGCTTGGTCTGCTGGTAGATGTCGCCGGGGTTGTACGGGGAGGATTCGCGACATGGGATCTCCTTCACGTCCCCGTGGACGCCGATCGTGGAGCAGTGCACGAATCTTCCGACATTGAATCGTCGCACCGCGGCGATGATGTTGCGAACGCCCTCGACGTTCACTGCCCGGAAGTACGCATCCGTGGGCTTGGCGGATCGAAAGGGTGAGGCAAAGTTGTAGACGGTCGTCGACGTTTCCACCGCGCGAGCCACGTCTTCGGCAGACGTGATATCACCCGGGATGACTTCCGCTCCGGCGGACCGCAGGGCGGTCGCGTCGGATGTCGGTCGCACGAGGATGCGCACGCGCTTCCCTCGCTTGAGGAGCTCCCGAGTGAGCGCTCCGCCGGCGAAGCCGGTCGCACCGACGATGAGTATCACTTCGTGAGAGAGGGCGGGTCCTGGCATGGGTGTTGATCCGCGGATGCGGTCATCGAGTTGCAGAGACGTGCTCGTCGGATCCCTGGCCTCCCGCCGGAAGGCCTGGCGCGATCTGCATCAGACGTCCGTAGAACGCGCCCACCTTTTGCTCGAATGCGGCGGGGGTGTATTCCGCTGCGACGCGCGCCCGCGCCTGCGCGGCCAGGCGGTCGCGCAGCGCCGCGTCCGACGTGATTTCCATGAGTGCCCCGGCCATTGATTCCGGTGTGGGGTCCGCCAGAAGCGCGACGTCATCATCGAGCACCTGGAGATGCGTCGGCAGACGCGTCGCAAGCACGGGCCGGCCGGAGTCCAGGTACGAGTAAACCTTCATGGGCGTATTCGTCCCCTCCGTACGAGGTGAAACGAGCACGTCGGCCTGTTGGAGGTTCCAGTGGAGTTCCTCGAGCGGGCGTGGCCCGACGAACCGGACCCGCGAGGAGATGCGGAGTGCAGCCGCTCGCTGTTCGTAGTGCGCGATATGTCCGGCGGTTCCTCCGATCAGGAGGAGATGTGCCATGGTCCCGCGGGTGACAGCCAGTGCAAACGAGTCGAGGAGCAGATCGATGCCCTGATATCGTTCGAGATTTCCGACATACATCACGATGGGTCCCGTGATGGCGTGGATCTCACGAAAGTTCGGGCCGGTGGGCCCCGGCTGCAGGAGGCTGACGTCCTCGAGTCGCTGGATCAGGTGCTGCGGGGCTGCCTGGCGGGCGCGGTTCTCGAGCGCAGCGCAGACCGCCACAACGCCGCGGCTGCGACGTATGACTGCGTTCTCCATGTTCTCGAGGATCCGGACCAACCACCGGGGCAGGTGCCACTTGGCCGCCGTCTGCTCCGCAAGCGACGAGTCCATGTCGTAGACGTAGGGTACTCGCAGCAGGGGTTGGAGGAACGCTGCGAGGAATGCGGATTCCTCCACGGCGTGGATAAGGTCGATGCGCTTCTTCCGGACGAGGCGGAATGCGCATAGCAACATCGCGAAATCGCAGGGGAGCTTCTTCCAGGACGGGCCCGGGGGGATGTTCCGGACCAGCGGGATTCGCGGAATTCGATGGAGTGTCACGCCGTCGATGTGGATCGGATCGCCTTCGTGGTAGACGAGGAGTTCGATGACGTGTCCCAGTCGGGCCAGCGATTCCACGAGCATCCTGACAGCGATCGGCGTGCCGCGCTGCTGGAAGAACGGCTGGGGAGCGAGAACCAGGATCCTCATGTTTGACCACGGGGTGACGCCGGCAGCATGCGTTGAAGGCGCTTCTGGAATTGAAGGCGCGCCGCTTCGTCGACGATCCAGTCGACGCGACGTTCGAGGAGGTCTTCGGGATGGAGGACAGATTCCTCTGAGCAGAATGCTTTCAGCTCAGAGTCGCCGAGCGCCATCACGACTTCGGGATCGATGTAGGATGCGCGCGATGCGGTATCCGGAGCGAGATCGGCCACGTTTTTCGGGCCGAAGACGCGGTTGATCGAGGCAACGCTGAACCGTTGCGCGGTCGTGTATTTGATCCCGCACACGGAGAAGAGACCGGGTGTCTCGTGCGCGTGGAATACCGACCGATGGGCCATGTCAGCCTCGCCCGGACCGCGGGAAGGGAGCACGCCCGGTGTCACGCGGAGCACGTCTTCGCCGCGGATTCGCCAGTCGGGAATCGCTGCCTGGAGATCAGAAAGGAATTCGGCGACCATCGTTTCGGTCGGCTCACGGAGACCCTCCCAGGCGCGATGAACAGTGCCGACAAAGGTCAGGCCGCGCTGGTGCGGTGTCACAAAGTACATCCGACGGCCCTGCACGGCCACCGCTGCGGCACTTGGCGGTGCGACACGCAGTAGCACGTTGAACGTGAGCGAAGGCGTCATCAGCCCGGGCTGGTCGGACCCGAATCGGGTGGCGACCTCGCGGCACCAGGACCCCGCGGCGTTGATCACGACGGGAGCGCGGAATACGCCCGCGTCGGTCGCGACACCGGCTACGCGTCCTCCTTCGCGAACGAGTTCTCGTGCCTCCATGTAGTTGAGCACGGATGCCCCGCAGCCCGCTGCCCACCGGAGCAGTTCGGCATGAAGCCGCTGGGGACTGAGTATCTGGCCGTCGTACCACAGCCCCGCACCTCGCAGCCCGTCCCGCGGTACAGCAGGGAAGAGTCCGATCGTCTCCTCGCGGCTTAGCACGCGTCCGCCAGGGAGCGTGTCGGTGCGGGCAAAACGGTTGTTCAGGACGAGTGCGACGCGGAACGTGGACGGCCGCTTCAGCCCACGCCCGTACAGAGGCATGATGCAGGGCAGGCCCCGGCACAGGGGCGCAAACAGGCGCATGAACCAGTTGCGCTGCTCGATCGATTCGAAGAAACGCGGAAGATCCAGACTCTGCAGGTAGCGGAGCCCACCGTGCAGGATGCGCAGGCTGTTGAGGCTTGCTGCGCCGCCGAAGTCGTCCTTCTCGAGCAGGAGCGGCCGGAGGCCGCGGCGGGCAGCCTCGAGCGTGAGCATCATCCCGTAGATGCCTCCACCCACGACGATGAGATCGTGGCCTCGCTCCAATGCCGCCGTCACATGGCGCGGGAATCCGTTCATCGTTTCAACCGAATCGCGATCTGGCGTTGAAGGAAGCGAACCGGGCCGGACCGAACGCCCAGTGCGGGGGGACTGCCGCGCATGCTCCGGAGGGCGGTGCGTAGTGACCGGGCCGGATACGCGCGATCGAGCGGGCAATCGAGTGCAAAGACAAAGCGCCCTGCATCGCTTTCGGCCGCCTTGAGCTTCAAGGGATCCGTCCCGGGGAGCACGCGATGATGCTGGAAAAGCCGGGGTCGCGGCCATCCGTAGGGTCGGCCGGCATTATCGCCCAGGAAGGGCCGTTGCCGATCGGCGCTTGCGGCCACGATGCGGCCGCGGCGCCCCAGCCATTTGCCCACGCCCCAGGGGAGCACCGCGGTCCCTCCGGCGTCTTCCACGCAGTGGAGCGTCGTTTCAAGGTCCTGATCCTGCTGCAGGCGTGCCGGCGTCAGCAGCGAGAGGACTTCGATCCGTTCCGCCGTCACCAGCTGTTGCCCCGCCACGACGAGAAGGCGGTCGTCGAGCCACAGCGATTCGGCCTCGGCCGTTGGAGTGACGCGGGCGGGAGCGTCGCCCCCGCGCCAGCGGCGAAAGACATCCGCATCGGGCATCTCTGCGAGAAGCAGGACCGGAATCCCTGTGCCATGCGATGAAAAGTTGCGAAAGACCGCGGCGAGAAATCGCGATTCGTTGAACGTCGGGTGGACGTGGACATGCCCGTCGACGAGCAGGCGCGTCTGACCCGCGGCATCGTCTGCTTCCAGTGCCAGCGGCATGGGCTCGGGTTGCACCGTCATGAAGCGGTCATGTGAGTGGGTGACTAAGGCCGCCCGAAAAGGCGTCATCGCGGCGACATGCGGGCGCGCGCCGGAATGAACGGCACTCAGCCCTGGCCGGGCGCATCGAGGTCGACCTGCGGCGTTCAGTCGTTCGCCGGTGAAGGGGCGTGCGCCGAACCCGCTCCAGCGGGAGGGCCGCCGTGAACCTTCCGTATCCGGTAGGGAGGCCGATCCTGGCTCTCGTGGTAGATGCGTATAAGAAGCTCCGATACGACGCCCATCATGAGGAGAACGACGGAGGTGATGAACATCATCATCGCGAAGAGAATGAAGATGTTGTTGTTGAGCCGCACGGGTTCGCCGAATTCCGTAAGGTAGCCGAATTTCTGCACGATGGCCAGGGCCACGGCGGCGAACGAGGTCATCAGGCTCATGGCGCCGAGCTTGCCGAAAAAGTACATCGGCTTCTGGCTGTAGTCGCCGAGGAACTTCGCGGTGAGGAGGTCGAGTAGCACCTTGAATGTGCGCTTCAACCCGTACTTCGTCTCGCCTGCAATGCGCGGGCGGTGATTGACCACGCGCTCGGTAATCCGCGCACCCTGCCGGCGGCAGATGTAGGGGAGAAAACGGTGCATCTCGCCATAGAGGCGCACGCCCTCGAGCGCCTCCCGGCGGAACGCCTTCAGTGTGCACCCGAAATCGTGGATGTCGTCGCACCACGTCAGCTTGCGAATGATACGGTTCGCAATCAGTGACGGCAGCTTCCGGCTCAGCCACTTGTCCTGCCGGTTCTTGCGCCATCCCGTCACGACATCCCATCCCGGACCCTCATCCAGCGCCGCGACCAGCCCCGGGATATCCGCAGGATCATTCTGGAGGTCACCGTCCATTGGGACGATCACACGCCCGCGCGCGTAGCGGAAACCCGCCGCCATCGCCGCCGACTGGCCAAAACTCCGCATGAACTCGATCACAGTGAATCGAGGATCGCCGGCAATGTGGACCTGCAATTGTGCGGCGGTTGCGTCGTCGCTGCCATCGTTGACGATGATGACTTCATACAGACGTTGCTCCTGGACGAGTACCCGCTTGAGCTGACGGATCAGCTCGGGGATGTTCTCCGCCTCATTTCGGACGGGCACGACGACCGTGATGTCCGACTTGCGATCGACGGTTTCAGCCTGGCGTCGGGCAGGATTCAGAACGGCAGCAGGGCTCATGGGCGGCGCGGGTTTTCTTGAGCGAAGTCGGGGTTTACCAGCTGCGACGATTGAAGCGATTGGGGATGCGGGATAAAGGCCGAATGGACCTGAATCACCACTCAGGGAACTTCGTGGATTGCCCTACGGGCCGTATCGGCGAATCACCGGGGGCGGCCAAGACAACCTTGATTACCTCGATACGTTTGTCGGGGCTTATGAACACCTGCTCCGCACGGACGAAGCGCTCGTTCCACAAGGACGAAATCTGCGCCAAGCTTGATTCGAGCATCACGTTCCTGACCAAGTAACACTGATTCGCAGCATCCGTGAAGGCTCGGATATCCGCCTCGTCGCCCAAGAGCGGAGAGTCAGTCCAGCGATCGCGACGGCCGCGATCACGAGCGCGCTCCACGTAGCGAAAATCGCCAGGGCGTTCGCGAGGGAGAAACACCGCCGTGTTGAGGTCCTGTTCCAGGTAGTACGAAACGGCCGTGAGTCCCTGGAGCACGATCGGCGTCTGTCCGAGGAGATGGCGCGACTGATTCAAGAACTGTGCCGGCGTCCTTTCATCCGCTCGCGGGTACCAATGCATCTGGAGCCGCTCGTACCTTCCCATCCTTAGTCCGATCGCTTCTGCGTCGGGATGAAGCACCTGCCTCAGGTGGAAATCCTCGGTGGCGAGAAACGCAGGGAAAACCACGAGGACTGCGAATGCGTGCGCGTGCCGTTGTTGAAAGCGGAGCTTTCGGCGGAAGAGCTGAGTTCCCACCGACTTGAGGCACAGCACACAGGTCACGATGAACAGTGGATAGACGAAGAACCCGTAGCGCGTGGTGTTGTACTGGGGATTGAGGATGCCGAACGCGACCACCACGTAGGGGAACAGGAAGCTCGGATGAAACACCACCTGGTGCCACGGTTTCCCACGAAGGCGGATCAGGCTCCAGGCCGTGCACGCGGCAATGACTGAGAACCACACTGGGGTGGCATCGAGCCAGACGCGGGCCACGGGGAGATACAGGTCCGGGAAGCCGAAGAAGGTCGCGCGGAGTTGTCGCCCAAAGTCCCCACTGTCGGCCCGCGCGAGGGTCTCTGGATGTGCGATCGCCTGTGCGATCCAAAAAAGCGCTGGCGCGCAGGCGGCGGCCAGCAGCCACCAGTTCCTTGGACGTTCGGCCAGGAACGAAAGCAGACGATAGCGCAGGATGAGGACTGCACCGATCAGGACGCATGCCGCAAACAGATGCAGGGCAGCGGACAATCCGAGAAGCGTGAGGCCGAATGGCACGGCGATGTGGTCACGTCGGCCACGGGACCGGCTCAAAAATGCGAGCAGCAGCACGCCAGCGATCACCGACGCGCCGATGAGTATGGAGGACGACTGAACCGGTAGTTCGAAAAACGGAAATGCCTGGATGCGCCCGAGGTTGGCTTCGGGAGGAGGTACCGATTCGGCTGGCAGCGGATCCGCAACCCCGATTTGGGAGATCCTGCTCTGGACGAAGGGAAGGGCGAAGGTGGCGGCGATCGCGGCGAGCGTGGTCCACGCGTAGCGGTTGTGGAGAAACAGACTCCGATCGTACCGACGACCGGACGGCGTGTGTAGCGCGGCCAACGCTAGAAAGGGCAGCAGAAACAAACCCAGTGGCTGAATTACGACGGCGGCGAACGCGAAGAGGTGCGGCAAGTAGCCCCACCGGCGCCGAAACTCCGGATCCCGATAGCTTTTATACAGTGCCCAGAAGAACGCGAGGGTGGTGAACTGGAGCGCGGTGTACATCCGCGCAAACCGGCTGAACTCGATTTCCCAGGACGATAGCGCGAGGATCGCCGTCGTAAACAAGGCGGGAAGCAGCGGAAGGAAACACCGCGAAAGCAGGAAGAACATTCCGAGCGACGCGATTCCGAACAACGCGGCAGGTAGACGATGGGACGCCTCGTTGTCGCCGAGGACGATGCAGCTCAGTGCCTCCAGATACTGAAGGGGGAGTGAACGGAGATAATAGCCGCCTGAAGGAAACTCAGGCACCCCCTTTTCCAGAATGAACTGCACACTTCGCGCAGAATAGTACTCATCGGCGGCGAGCGGATGCGCTCCAAGCGATCGCAAACGCGCGACGATTCCTACTGCTATGAGCACACAGGCACAGAGGGCGAGTGCGACTTGCAGCCGATCCTTGAGGACACGATTGGCCTGGAACTCGGTCGAGGTGGAAGCGCTCGCGCTTGGCGGCGTTCGGCGGATTGTCATGTGCAGTGCGGGGTGTGCAGAGTCCGAAAGTCGGGCGATCTCGTCCGCCGGTAGCAACAATCGTGCTGAATCCTGTCCGTGACCCGTGGGGGATCCCAGAGGTTTGCGTACTCAGGCGAAGCGACTGATCATGCGGGTGTATATGGGCCGAAGCGTATCAAGAACGTCCTCGAGTCCCTTCAGCTTCGTGGCAAACGCGACGGCGAGGTAAAACGCCGCTCCCGCCGCAATCTGCAGGGCGAGTTCCAGGGCTGGTGACGCCGGCGAGATGCGGCCGGTTGCAAACACGATGCCGCCGGTGAGACTGGCAACGACCAGATGGGGCGAGATATCGGCGATCTGCCGAAACACCCCGTAACCGACCTCCTTGGCAACGTAATAGGTATTTAGGTACGCACCCAGGACTTCGAGAACCAGGCGACCGAGGATGATCGCGATCACTCCATGGCGGAAAGTCAGGGCCAGCGCTACCAGGATCGACGTCTTCTTGATGACCTCGAGCGTGAGAAAGATGTCGGATCGACCACTTGCAGCCAGCGCGCTCAGGTTGATCGAATGGATGGGTTGGAGCAGCCCGAACACGCAGAGCAGCTGGAAGTAGGGGATGCAGGGATTCCACTTTTCCGTGAACAGAACGGGCACAAGGTTGTCTGCGCTCGCCGCAAGGGAAAACATGAGGGGGGCACTGACGAGCAGGTTCAGCTGCAGCACCTTTCGTATCGCGGCCTCCAGCCTGTCGTTTTCGCCCTGGATCTGCGAGAACAGGGGCAGCGTCACTCGCGAGTAGATGGCGCTCAAGGTGCTGGTCGGCAGCGCCTGGAGTCGGGCGGCGCGCGAATAATAGCCAAGGGTCGTCGCATCGAACATCTTGCCGATCACGAGTTCGTAGATGTTGAGGAACACTTGATTCAGGATGTTCGACGCGAGCATCTTGCTGCCAAAGCCGAAGAGCGGCCTGAGGGCGGTCAGGGAGAAGCCCGTCCCGGGTCGCCACGAACTCAAGCTCCAATACAGGATGGTGCGAGCGGTCGAAGTCGTGAGCTGCTGCACAACAAGGCTCCACACGCCCAGTCCGGCGAAGGCGCTCGCGATTCCCGTGATTCCGGAGAGGAGGCCGGCGGTCAGTGTCACCTTCGCCTGGGTGCGAAAATTGAGATCGCGAGTGAGGAGGGAAGCCTGGATCCGCGAGAGCGCGTCGATGACCAGGATGAATGAAAGAGCGCGCGCTATGCCTGTGAGCTTGGGTTCATCATAGAATTCGGCGGCGAACGGGGCTCCGGCGAAGCATAGGGCGGTGAGGAGTATGGAAACTCCGAGATTCGCCCAGAGCACAGAACTGGTTTCGATCTGGGAAAGCTCCTTCTTCTGGATGAGTGCGACGGCAAAGCCGCCGTCGGCGATCGCCTGCGCCACGGCAATGAAGACCGAGAGCATGGCCACCAACCCGAACTCGGATGGGGCAAGCAAGCGGGCCAGGATGACGCCGACGATGAACTGGATGAGTCGCGCACCGAGGGCGTCGACGCCGCTCCAGAGAGCACCCGCTCTGGCCTGTTTTTTGAGCTCGGTCATTTAAGGTTGAGTCCTGATGCGAAGGCTTTCTGAGCGATCGATGCGCCCGGATGCCAGGGCAATCCGGGGATACGGCCCACGGTTTCGCAGTCAGAAGTCCCCGAGCGACGAAATCGTCGGGTTTTCGCGCGCAGGGCTCTAGCCGGAGCCTGCTATACGAGTGATCTCAGTCGCGAGTCGCTCAGTAAGCACCCGGCGCTCGAAGCGCTCGGCTGCCTGCTTTTTCCATGTGCAAAGCGGCAGCCCTTCCTCCCACGCGCGAAATGCGGCGCAGAGATGCCTAACCATCTCGTCAACGTCGTCTGGTTCGCAAATCAGTCCCGTCCCAGCAGCCTCAAGAAAATCGCGCGCATCCCCTGCTGGAACAGGGGCCAGAATAGGAATTCCGGTTGCCATGTATTCGTAAGTTTTGCCAGGCACAATGGTGGCACGTCTCCCGGATGGCATTTTGTGCATGGGGAGAAATAGCAAGTCGGCTCCCCGGATGTGGGCAAGGCTGGCGGCATGATCGACGTAGCCTGTGAACTCCACCATCGAACGGGCAGGCGACTGATTCACCAACTGTTTGTCCACTTCTGTAACAGCACCGACAAAAGTGAGCCGCACGCGGTCCACAACGTGCGGTTGGGATTTCATCCACTTCTCGAGTGCTTTGAGAAGGTAGAAGTGTGATCGGGGAAGTATTTCGACACCCCGTTCGATGCGGGAAAGCAGCCGATACTGCCAAGCGTTTCTGCGTTGGCGAAGACCCGCGGCCGTATGCATAAAACCTGCATGCACAATGGAGAACTTCCCGTTTGCTGGCTTGGGCGCGTCATTTGTGCAGAAGTCCTCTGAATCGAAACCGTTTGTGATGCTGATCACCCGATCTTTGGCGAACTCCGGAAATGCGGCAACAAGACGTCGTGCTGCTTCGGAAGTGTTCATAATCACTAAGCTCGCGCTCCGTAGGGCCACGCGCATCCTTTGCCGTTCACGATGACGATGCCACGCTGATCGATAGACCTGAAACTCATCGAGTGCCCAAGGATCGCGGAGATCGGCGATCCAAGGTATTTCCAGTTCCGATGCTAAGGTTGCTGCGACTGAAAGATCCTCGAAGGGAGAGGCAGAAACAATAATAAGACTGAAATGGTACCTGCGAACGAGTTCGCGGGCCGCCGCGAGTTGGTTGCTTACGAATGAACCGCGAGCAGGCGATAGTGTCCATGGCGTGCGGTTTACGCAACCCGGCTGGTCGAGATCATCGAGCAGCGACTCGTCGGCTGGCGTCCAACGGTTGTTATTGTCGCTCCCCGTCCCGGTCAAAACTAGTGGTTCGACGCCAAACTCGGGAAGATATTTCACAAACTTGAGCGATCGTTGTACGCCCGCACCCCCAAGCGGCGGAAAATGATAGGCGATGTAGAGGATTCTCGACATTTCGTGTTGAATCATTTGCGGCTCAGCCATCGCTTTAGGTGTTGCTTGGTAGAACGCGGCAAGAACCATGAAAGACGTCTGGTGTTGCGGCAGTATGGAATCTCTAGCAATTCCGGCCAGAGACGTTCGACCAAATCGACCAGGATCGTGCCTCTGTGCAGGAACTCATTCGGCATCGAGCTTATCGCCTCGAAA
Organism: Verrucomicrobiota bacterium; assembly: GCA_023399155.1. Lineage (GTDB taxonomy): Bacteria > Verrucomicrobiota > Verrucomicrobiia > Opitutales > Opitutaceae > JAEWQP01. The sequence goes on from JAEWQP010000011.1 coordinate 185,680, forward strand.
ATACGTCTCGATGCGAATGGACTTATAGACTGGTAGAAGAGTGCCGAGGCATTTTCGCCGGGCCCCATCCAGCGGCCGCCCCGTTGCTCCAAATACATCAGATTGTAGACCACACTGGGCGGAAGAAAGTCCGGGAGCGACCGCCGCCACTCTTCCAGCCCCATCATAATTGGCTTAGCCTTGTTGATAAACTCCTTAGCCAGAGCCTTCGTATGCACGACCTTCGGATTTGCATCCGGCCAGAAGAACGCTTTCGTGAGTGCGCCAAGGTTGCCGTTTACGTGAATTGCATCACGTGCCTCTAGTTGGAGACACGCGCCGATGACCTCTCTGCGGGCTCCCATGGCCATTTTGCCGGAGATCTCGTCATAGAATGCAGTGAGCCATTCGGGTGCGGCGGGGATGTCAATGAATCTGTGTCGCAATCCAAACCGCTCCGAGAGCAGTTGCGGAATCTCAAGGTCACAGGCCTTTATCTTTTTGCTTCGGAGTGTGAAGAACTCTGCCGAACTTAGATGCTGTCTCGCTGCTGCGAGGTTTACCCGGCTATCCTTTCCTCCGGTGAGGGAAAATATAACCTTGCCCCGGCCGATGAGAGAATCGATTGACGAGCGAAGATCTTGAGCAATTTGGTTGAGTGCTTGGTCTGGCGATTGCGGAACTGGAACACATCTCGGCCAGAACCGTGCTGCAACGCCGGATTCCAGATCGAGGTAGTGATTCGCAAGGAGGTATCGAGTTCCTGCAAATGGGGTTAGGCTTCCTGTATACCAATCGTCTGTCCCTGAAAGGGGATAGATTCGATCCAGCTCTTTGTCTCGGTCTGTGCGCGCCAGCAGCATCGGCGACGAGGCGGCAAAGCCGCCTTGATAGAATACCGGCGCCATCCCAGCCGGATCGGTATATAATGCGACGGCACCATTGCGGACAGTGATCACTACGTACTGACCAGCGATACTATCCAGCGCAGCGCAAATCTCCTCATGGTCGATGCTGGCAAAAAGAGCATCAAGTTCGCTATCGCGAACCAGCGCCAAGCCTATGAGGAAGAGCTCCGAGGAATCGGCCACCTTTTTCGAAAAAATGAACGCATCTCGCTGAACCAGCAGGTGGAGTCTAGTGTTCAGCTGAAATACATGCCAGCCAGCTTGCGGCTGTTCCGAGGCATCACGTAAGACCCATTGCCTGCGGAAACGAAATCGAGTTTGCAGTTCAGGCTTGTACGATTCGAAAGTGGAGTCCATATGTCGTTCCGTTCGCGATGCGGTGAAGCGCTTTCAAGAGTCTTACGAGCCGAATCGACGCATTGTGCGTCGGGCTCGAAGGGGCGGGGGCGCCGTGAACTGCCCCCGATATTGGCGACACAATCAACCCTGCAACCGTCCGTCACATTAACGCGATGCCGCGCCTAGCAAGGCAAGGCGCGGCAAGCATGAACTTCGCAGATCCGTCCAATTAGTCTTCTCCGGGAGTGCTACAGCGAGCCTTTGCTCCCAGAGTAGCTCCGGGGACGCTAAGTTACGGCAGTATGGCTGCGTCGGTAGGACTCTCCGGGATCGTGAGAAGGTAGCCTCTCCAAAGATCGCGAATAAACGCCGAGCCCGCCTCTTGTGCCGAGCCAGAGAGAGAGCCCCAGTGCTTTTCTACCACGGATTCGTACTGAGCAGCGAAGGGCTCGGTCATCCATCGATCGACATAATCGAAAAGGGCTGGATTGTTCCATTCGCGTGTCATACCTAAGATCTTAGCTGCAACCGCCATTCCGACATGTGGAATCGAATCGCAGCAATGTCGGTAGTCCTCTTGCTTCTTTCCTCCGCCGTTCTCAACTTGTCCCCATTCGGATGGGTGCAAATGTTCGTGCTCGGTGTTCCCGACTTGTTTCCTGAAGAACACCTTGGCTCCCGTCCACGTCTGGCCAGCCGGCACCAACTTGCTCGATACTGTGGACTTTCTCTCGTTCCAGTAGTAAAATTTCTCTGCATCACGTGGAGCGGTGTTGTTTCGGCCGTCCAGCCAAAAATCGCGCATTTCCGCATTGCCAAGTAGTACCCCCGCGAAAATCACGGGCATTCGGAAGCAGGCGCTGTCTCCATCCACTGCGTCGAAAGTGTGATATGAGTCGATGCCTTGCTGCACGTAAAAGTAAAGAAGATCGTCCGAGAATTTGTCCGTAACCAAGATGCAGCTTGCATCGCTCAGAAACTGCCCGATGTCCTCGTGATAGTTCAACATGTTCTCAAGAGGGTGCATCGCACGGCAGGTCCAGTCTTTCAGGAACTGCAGCCACGGTCGCCGCAACCCCCGCTCATAGAACGATGAATTGGGCACATCCCCGGGCGCGGGGATTCTTGGCAACCGACTGAGGTTCAGCATCGAAACACTGTATGTCGGCTTCTTGGTTCCAAACAAAGGTGGTCGAAATGACTTCTGGCTAGGTGCGGAAGGCACGATAGTGAGCACGCCTGCATGCAAGAGACGCGCGTGGGTTGAGCTGACCAGTTTTCTGGACCACGTCGGAGTAAAGGCTTCAGCCGAAACGTAACTCTCTGTTGAAATGAGCGACTTGATGCCCGATGCCGCACTGAGCGTGACGGGAAAAGTCACCGTGGTACCAGCAGAATAGTATGAGATGCGATCGTCGAAGCCCTGAGCCGTTGACGATGTCGGGTTGACCATTGATCCGTTACGTCCGGACGACGGTCCGGGTGTGACGGATACTATCTTGACTCCCGTTCCTGGATCGACGACATAGTAATCGCCTGTGATGTATTGTCCGACATTGTAGTCTCGATCAAACTTCCAGGTTATGCCATTGTGTGTCACCGCAGTTGCCGCGAGCAGAATTGAGTACGATGTGAGCCAGAGGACGGCTGCAAAATAGAATTTCGTAAGGTTGCTCATAAGTAGATGTGATCAAGGCCATCGCGAGCGATCGCCGTGTAGAGGAGAAGACGGACAAGAGATCATCCGAAAGATCGTCTTGTTCCGCAAAACGTGGAAGAGCGCGCGGACGCTTTACTTGTAGCTTACGTGTCGTCTACGTCTTCTAGCAAACCCTGCTCGCGGCGTAGGTTAGATGCTTTGAGGCGAAGCCTTTACAACGCGTGCCGGTGCCCCTACGGCGATGCAGTAGGCTGGAATGTCTCTTGTCACAACTGAGTTTGCGCCGATCACCGCGTTCCTGCCGATCGTAACGCCCGGACAAACCACGACACCCTGACCTAGCCACGCTCCTGTTTCTATTCTCACTGGCTTAGGGAACGTTATTCCTTGATCCTTTATTGCACGGGAGCTGTCTTCGTATGCATGTGAATGGTCGGAGATGTGGACGAACTTTGCTATTAGCACTCGTGGTTCGATGACGACACGCTCAGCTGCCGTAATCGTATCCGACCCCGACATGCATACATTGTCGCCGATGGTCAGGATGCTTTCAGCATGGGAGGCATGCTCGGCAAACGCTTGGATCCAAGAATTCGCTCCAATGTATACGTCCGCTCCAATTTCTATCCGATCTTCACCCTGAACGCGCAGTGGAGGCACGAGTGCGGACTTCTTGCCGATAGCGGCGAAGCTCTGTCTGCACATGATCGTAAAGGCTCGAGTTCTTAGTCGTATATATAATCGGGAAAGCCCCAGTGGTGTCATCTTATGAAAGGTAGCGAAGTGCGGGTTTGGGGAACGGGTGCTAGTTGCGACGATGTCCTTGCGCTTATAGGGATCACCTGCGTTGCGGAGATTAATAAATAAAAGAAGACATAAACCTGATCATAATACGATATTGTCAGAGCGCTTATGCAAAATGCCGCCAATGCGCAGGTGCTGCACCATACTTGAAATAAATCACTATCGCCCGCTTGCGAACTGGACTGGTTATTGAGCAGTTTGAAGCTTCTGTAGACGATCCATAATAGGCATACTAGAAGCGGAACTCCTCCAATTACGCCAATATGTATAAAGTAGTTTGTTAGGTCGCAATGATTCGGATTCTGAGGGAGTCGATAAGGCATCCAGTGGGCCGTGTAATCGGTCCCAGCAAACCACCACTCACCGAAATGTAGGAAGGCGTTATCGATCAGCTTTGCACGGTGCCAGCCTGTGCTCCCTCCGACAAGATCGATTGAAGTGAGCACGTGCCACGGTCCCTTTCCTTTTAGTATAGGGTAGGCGGAAAGCAGCAACGCACCCGCAACCATTCCGAGGCGCAAGTGTCGTCGCCACTTCCACACCGCGGCACCGAATGTGCCAATTGCGAGTGTTCCGATGGGTCCGCTTGAAGCGGACGCACCAACAATAACCACAGCGGATGCTGCTCCAATCAGTCCGACTGTTCGTCGAGTTCTAAACAGCGGCAAAAACAAAGGGAAGGCAACTGCACCCACTGTTCCTGCAAGAATCGGTGTTCCAAAGGGTCCCATCGCGCGATTCCGTCCAGCCCGATTCAGAGTGTCCTCGCGCTTAGCCCCAACGGCCGAGTAAAGGTTTTTCCCGGTCCGCTGCTCTATCGCTAGTAATGCAGCAAGTGGTGTCAGGGCCAGCACCAACACTAGTGCGATTTGCTTATATAGATCGCGTTCGGGAAGCAGAAGCTTACAATACCCATAGGTGAAAAGGATTGATCCCGCGAATCCCAAGCGAAACTTCAGCGGATTGTCTGCATCAGCTGAGTGTGCAAACGAGGAGACTATAGCGACGAGAAAGAACGCGAGAAAAGGAAGGTCGAGCGGCGCTCGTCTGATGAGCAGCTTTGGCGTTGCTACTAAGCCGCGCAGAATTCCGGTAATTAGCACGAGGCGAACGGTTGTTAGGTCGCCTAGTGCTTCAGTTTGGGAGGTGTGCGCCGCCGCGAAGAGAAGAGGAGCGAATGCCCACTTACGTGGTAACGTAAGCTGTACGACGACAAGGATCACTCCTAGTATTATGGCTCCTGTCGTCATTCGAAAAAGGCGTGCTTTTTAGTCGGCTATTGGGCGCAAAGACTCTGTTCTTTCTATAGTTTTGCGTAGCCGCGAGTCCATTCGCGCCGGCTAGTCCAGAGATGATACCAGCGCTCGTCGTTAGGTTGGTTTCGAACCCTGGAATAGACTTTGTATGAGACAGCTCGAATAAAAACGCCAGTTAGTAGGAGCCTGATGCTAATTGCCCGCCAAAGAGAACTGGGATGGGTTCGGATCAGGGTGGCCTTCCCTTTGTAAAGCAGGATCATCTTATGGAGGGGCGTTTCCGATGACTTGCCGATCTCGTGGATGAATTCTGCGGTCGGGCACATGAGTGATCGCCAACCCGCAAGGCGCGCTCTCATCGCGAGATCCGCATCTTCCCCGTACATGAAGAATCGCTCATCGAAGCCGCGGAGAGAGTTCCATATGTCCCGACCAACTAATAGAAAGCAACCAGATATCATGTCCACCTCGCGGGCCGTGTCGCGTTGCCAAGACCCCATGGACTCAGGATTGAGCAGAGTATACCGACGACCTATGGCGCTGAGTCCAGATGCAAACATTAACAGGCTCCAAAGGCTGGGCAGTCCCCAGCACGAGGATGGCTCCAAGGTGCCATCTAGTTTCTGCGCGCGTCCGCCAAATATGGCATACTTGGGATTTGCGCGAGCGAACGCAACTATCACATCCACAGCATTTCTGAGGACAATGGTGTCTGGATTGAGCAACAAGAGGAATTCACCGCGTGCTTCTTTCGCGGCCGCGTTCACTCCAGCGGCAAATCCGAGGTTTTTTCCAGGTGTGAGCAACCGCACCTCAGGAAATTGCTCCCTAACGATCGTGGCGGTGCCCGGCGTCGGGCTGTTGTCCAACACAATGACTTCCTGCGAGATCGCTTTCCGCTGGTCCAGAAGGCTACGCAGACAACCGACGATCTGGTCCTCTGAATTGTAGGTGACGATAAGTACGGAGACGTCGGGCATGACGGAAATCAAAGGACGGATGAGGGAGGAAAAAGGCTCAGGGACGGAGCCGGAGCGAGGCGCCCCAGGCGCCGGCAGGTGGATGAAAAGCGTTCGGTAGTAGCCGAGGCCTTGTGGGCCCGGTCCTAGTGTCCTGGGATTGGCGAGCGAAGCGCGCCTACGCCTTCCAAACCTGACCCGGGAGTGTCGGGATGCCTGACATGGCGTTGCGCGAATCGACGATGCACGGAGCCCAGGCGGCGAGTTCCGCATAGTTCACGTCCTTGTGATTGGTCGCGATCAGCACGGCGTCAAAGCTGCTGACGGTGGACTCGTCCCAAGCCACGGACTTGGTTCCCGCCCACTGGGGATGCTCACGCGTCGGCTTGATCATCGGCACAAAGGGATCGTGGTAGGCTACTGATGCTCCGCGCTGCTTCAGCATTTCCAGAAGGGTGTAGCTGGGTGACTCCCGGTCGTCGTCGACGTTCGGCTTGTAGGCCAGCCCCACGATCAGGACTTTGCTGCCGTTGATCGCCTTTTTCTGCGCGTTGAGCGCATCCGCGACGCGGCTCACGACGTAGCCGGGCATGGAGGTGTTCACCTCGCCCGCCAGTTCGATGAATTTGGTGTTCTGGCCGTACTCACGCGCCTTCCACGTGAGATAGAATGGGTCGATCGGGATGCAATGTCCGCCCAGCCCGGGGCCCGGGTAAAAGGGCATGTAACCGAACGGCTTCGTCTTGGCTGCGTGGATGACCTCCCACACATCGATTCCCATCGCGCCGTAGACGAGCTTGAGTTCGTTGACCAAGGCAATGTTGACGCTGCGGAAGATGTTCTCGAGCAGCTTTGTCGCCTCGGCTGCGCGGCACGAGGAGACCGGTACGAGCGTGTCGAGCGCCTGCCCATACACCGCGGTGGCTTTCTCGAGGCACTTCGGCGTCAGCCCGCCGATGACCTTCGGAATCGACTTCACGACGCTCTGCGGATTGCCCGGATCCTCACGCTCGGGCGAGAAGGCGAGGTGGAAATCGACCCCGGCCTTCAACTTCGAACCGTCCTCAAGGACCTTGAGAAGATCCTCGTCCGTGGTACCCGGATACGTCGTCGATTCCAGGATGATCGTGGTGCCGCGCTGGATATGCGGCGCGATGGCCTTGCCTGTATCAAGCACGTAGGAGATGTCCGGCTCGCGGTTCTTGTTCAGCGGAGTCGGCACGCAGATGATCACGGCCTCGACTTCCCGAACCCGCGAGAAATCGGTGCTGGCGGAGAAGCGTCCGGCGCCAGTTTGCTCCTGGATGGCCTCCCCGGAGATGTGCTTGATGTAGCCACGACCGGCGGCAATCGCATCGATCTTGTTTTGATCGATGTCGAGTCCCAGGACCGTGACGCCGGAGCGTGCGAACTGGAGCGAGAGGGGAAGGCCTACGTAGCCGAGACCGACGACTGCAATCTTCATGGTGTTTGTTGGACGTTGATTGTCGTGGATTTGCGTGTCCACGGAAGAATTCGGGAAAGTTGTTCGTGCCGGATGAACCTGACAAGCTCGGGCGGCACGGTTCGCGGGCGTCGTGCCAACGCAGCGGATACGTAACCCACGAACCACGCCGTCGCCCCGAGGAGGACGGGAGCATGATGCAGCCGACTCGCACATTTGATCGCCTCAAACACGGGATGATAGCCCACGGCGTGGTCGCGGACCCCCATCTGCCACTTGCGGCGAAGCGCACCGCCATGTGCGATGTTTCGAGGCTTGAGGTGGTCGACGATGAGGTCGGTGCACAACCGCGTCGTGAAGCCGCGCATGCGGGCCATGGCGCACGCCATCCCATCCCAACCGCCCTCCGGAATGGGGAGCAGCCCTCCCAAGCGTTCGAAACAGCGGCGGGAGTAGAACTGTAGGGCACCGGGGACGTCGATACGGTTTCTCGGCAAGCGATCCCGCGGTTCGCCGATGTCTATGGCGACGCCTCCCGCGAGGCCGAGGCGCGGATCTCGTTCGAACTCCGCGATCAGTCGCTCGAAATAATCGGATTCGAAGCGCACATCGGTGTCGAGCAGGCCGAGGTAGGCGTACTCGGTCTGCTGCAACGCTTCGATCCCTTTGGTCGTATTCTCGACCACGCGGGCGAAACTCCGCCCTTCACGGGGCGGAAGTGTCAGCGGTCGGATCCAGGGATGCTCGGCCGCCGCTGCCGCAATGATCTCGGATGTGCCGTCGGTCGAACCGTCATCGACGATGACCCACTCCACGGGCCGGCAGGTTTGCCCGACCACGGATGCGATGGTGATCCCGATGGTCTTCGCCTCGTCGCGCGTGGGCGACACAAGGACGAATCGTCGGTCGGCCGCGGCAGGCGGCGGGCTGGCGTCAGAACTCTGAGTTGGAGACATCGGTGATCGGAAAAGGATCGAGCCGCGCATACGCAGCTCGGGGTTGTCGGCTATGGGTTGTCGGTTACTTCTCAGATCCGAGCACGAGGAACCAGCAACCAAGAACTGAATGCGCGTGCCTGCGTCGCACGTGGGACCAAGGACGACGGGGCAATGGATTCCCGAGCGAACCGTGATCAGTTATCAGTTCGTGGTTATTGAGTCGTGAACAGGCCTGTTCACGAAGAACGATCAACTAGGAACTAATATCTGGTAACCCGCGCGAAGCGCGAAGCCTACTCCCCAGTCAACTGCAGTCCACTCGGGGCGGCGGGCGCGGACAGGTCGGACGCGAACTCATAGGCGCCAATGTCCCACGCAGGCGTGCCATCGCCCGTGCCGTCAAGCGGCCGGGGCATGCCTGCGCGATCGAAGAAGGGCGCGGAACTGGACGAGCCGGCATCGACCGCGGTGCTGATCGCGGCGAGGCGCAGATCCACGCGAGCCCAGTTCACGAAATGTCGCGCGTAATCGGTGGTCTTGAGGTTGTGGTCGACCGTGGCTGTCCCGGCGTCGACACGCAGGTCGCTGGCGAGATTGTTCCGCACCAGATTGCCCGTGCTCGCCGAACCGTCCTTGTGCGCGGTCACCATGATCCAGGGCACGCCTCGCACGGCGGTGTCCCGGTCGACGACCGTGTTGTTCACGATCCGGCAGTTGCGGGCACCATACAGGGAAATGCCGTGCCAGGCGTCTGTGACAACGACGTTGTTCTCAATGATCCAGTCCTCGAAGAAGCCATCGAAGCAGCCGATGCCCTGAAGACTGCCGCGAAACGGCTGTTCCGGGTCGGTGTAGGAGATGAATGTGTTCCCGCGCACGACCACACCGCGGACGACGCCCGTTCCCGGGCCGCCCGGTCCCGTGCTCCAGGACTGAAACCCGTCGTCGTGATTGTCGTTTACCTTGTAGCAGTTGCGCACCTCGTTGAACTCGAAGGTGCAGTAATCGCCGAGCCCGCGCATGCCGTCGCCGGAGAAGTTCTCGATCCTGTTTCCTGAGACGACGCAGTGCGTGGCTCCTGGAGCGACGCTCACGCCGAAGTTCACATTGCGCAGGGAGTTGTTGCGGGCGGTGTGGCGGGTGCCGGAGATGCTGATGCCATTGCAGGCGAGCGTATCCCAATCCTCGCGACTCCACGAGGAAGCATTCGGCACGGTGTAGATCGTGCAGTCCTCCACCCCGTTGTCGGACCCGCCGGAGACTGCCACGAGGGTCGCGCGATCAAAGGCCGGGTCGAGGCTGGCCGAGATCTCGAGGCCGACGATGCGCCAGTGGGTGGCATTCTGGAGAACCAACCGCCCCAGTGTCACGCGGGCACCCGTCTCCGCGCGCACCGTGACCGTACCCGTATTCCGGCTACGCAGGACAGGCGAGCCATGATGACCGGCGCGAAGGACCAGGATGTCGCCTGCGGAGAACGTGCGACCCGAGGCGGCCACCGCCTCGAGGCTCGCCAGCGGCGCGGTCGGCGTCCCGGGATTGGTGAGCGATCCGGAGGGGCTGAGTGTGTATTCGGCGGCAGTGGCCTGGAGAACGAGACCCACTGCAGCGAGGACAAGCCCCGCCACCGTCGAGGTGGGGCGGGATGACATGCTTGAACGAAGCCGGGGAAGGGCGGGGCGCATGGGCGAACTCTCGGCACGGACCGTGCGACGAATCAGCGCTCCTACCTGTGCGCGAACCCCGCGGTGCGTCAACTGACCCGGAGCGTTACCGCCTCGAATCGCGGCGGGTTGACGCAATTATTGCGTTTTGCGGCGCTGTGCGGTCGGCGGTTCATGGTTATCGGGCAACAGTTGTTCGTTGGTGGCGAACCGGTCCCTCAATAATCAATAACTCCCGCTCAGCGCGCCAATAACGGGTAGCAAATGACCCCGCTCGAACGCGGTGGTCCGTGGTCCTATGGTCCCGTAGTCCTTCGTCCCGTAGTCCAGTAGTCCTGTCGTCCCTTCGGTCCCGTAGTCCCTCACCCGTGTTCCCGCCCCGAGGGCAGTTATCAGTTACCGGTTACCGGTTATTCGCCGGCCGGCTACCCGCCCCGATAACCGTTGTCCGTGGTCCAGTAGTCCCGTGGTCCCTTCGGTCCCGTAGTCCAGTAGTCCCGTTGTCCCGTGGTCCTTCGTCCGTGGTCCCGCCCCGAGGGCAGTTATCAGTTATCAGTTACCGGTTACCCGCCCCGATAACCGTTGTCCGTGGTCCAGTAGTCCTGTGGTCCCTTCGGTCCCGTAGTCCAGTTGTCCTTCGTCCGTGGTCCCGCCCCGAGGGCAGTTATCAGTTATCAGTTACCGGTTACCGGTTATTCGCCGGCCGACTGCCCGCCCCGATAACCGTTGTCCGTGGTCCAGTAGTCCGTAGTCCAGTGGTCCTTGAGTCCGTGGTCCCGTGGTCCTGTTATCCGGTAGTCCCCCGGTCCTTCTCCGCCGTCAACGGCTGGCGTGGATGAACTCCCGGATGGCGTCGGTCAGCGAGCTACTGGCGTGGGGGCCGATGCGGTCGCGCACCAGGATCGAATCGATGTTGTCGAGCATCGTCGCGAGTTCTGCGTCATCCATCGCCACGGTGATTTTTCCGCTGGCGGAAAGGTGTCGGGCTGTTGCGTATTGATGATCGTTCCGCGTTTCACCCAAGTGTCCCCGCCGTGGCAGCACGAGAATCGGAATGCCCGCCTCGAGCGCGGTGAGGATCGTTCCCATGCCTGCGTGTGCGACCACACATCGGGCCTGTTGCATGCACTTCGCGTACTCGCCTGGCTCGAGAAACTGCGTGAAGCGGATGCTCGATGGCTTCCAGGTCGTGTTGCCGATTTGCGCGAAGACGTCCGATCTTCCGGAGCGTTCTGCCCAAGCGTCTACGATCTTCACCAGCCGGTCAAAGGGAACATCCGAACCAACGGTCACGAAGATCATAGTACGCTTCCACGAAACTGTGGACCCTCGGGATGCGCGAGGTGCGCCCATTGGGTGAGCCACAGGTCGGCGCATTTCCCGGCTTTCTTCCCGGAGAGCGAGAGCTCCTCCGCGTTGGCAATACTGTCGATCCAGACGGTACGTGCTCCAAAGAGCCTTCCGATCTGGATCGCAAAATAGCCGGGAGCCGCTCCGGTGGACACGATGACATCGGGCCGCACGCGAAGCACCACGAGGAAGAGAGTAGCGATGGTCCGGAGCATGCGAAGCTTGTTCCAGCGGGTGGAGTCGGGAATCACCAGGAACCGTTCTCCTGGGACCTGCGTGGCATAGCCGGCCTGAACGGTGGCATAGGTGACGACGCATCCCTCGAACGCCGGCCGCAGGCGCAGCAACTGCACCCAGTGTCCGCCGCCTGAGGAGACAGCGAGGACCTTCTTCGGTTTGGGATCGGGCATTGGGAGGAAACGTATCCGGCTTGGCCGCACACGCGCTCAGGTGCCAAGTGTCTCGGAATCGAGCGCAGCGGGGACGTGCTGCCGGGTCTTGTTGAGCACGACCCCGACGTTGGCGCCAGCTTCCGCCAGCATGGCTCCGGCGCGCTTGACCGCGTCGCGATTGGTCTTCTCCGATTCCACCACCATCAGCACCTGGTCCATGTAGCGGGCCAGTTGCGGGGTGGCGCTGATCTGGCTGACCGGCGGCATATCGAAGATGATGTAGTCGAAATCGCTCGCCTTCATCTTCGGGACAAGTTGCGCGAACTTGCGCGGGATGATCCACGAGAGGCGATCGTCGGCCGAGCCCTGCGACACCATGTAGAGATTTTCGCGCACAAGCGCATCATCGCGCGTCTCCTGCGCGAGGACGCCGTCGAGCCCGACCTTCAGGTCGCCCTTGTGGAAGAACTGCGGAGTCTTCCGGTCGGGATTCATGTCGACGAGCAGCACGTTGCCATCGCCGGTCTCGGAGAGCGATGCCGCGAGCCCCGCGGCCACGGTGCTGACGCCCGAGTCCGAACTGCAACTGGTGACCGCGACGAGCTTGGGCTTCCGAGTGATGCCGCGCATCTCGAAGCTGTAGATGAGCCGGTTGCGGAGCGCATCGAAGAACTCGCGCAGCTGGTGATCGGCCGCCCACGGGACGATGCCTCCGCCGTTTCCGTCGGGCGGCGTCGCACCGGGTTTGCCCGCGGTGAGCAGGCCGGCGTTTCCTGGAGGGAGGGCCGCTTTCTTCGAGCCGGACCGCGTCTGCGGGATCGAGATGATGAGGGGCAGCCCAAGACCGGCCTCGATTTCCGCGGGGCGTTTCACCGACTGGTCGAAGAAGAGATCGATCGCAAACGCGAGGGCCAGCCCGAAGAGGAGCCCTCCCGCGGCGAGGCCCGCCATGATTTTCTGGACGAGTGCCATATCGCGGCCCGGAGGCGATGGCGACTGCAGTTCTGAAATGTTGGATACGCGCCCCGGCCCGAGCGCCTCGTCGACGCGCGTGCGCTCAAGGTTGGTGGAGAGATAACGGTACTGCTGTTCCTGCAGCTCCTTGGACCGCTGCAATTCCGTGATCGTCGACTCGAGACCGGCGAGCTTCGTGGCCTCGGTGCGGACACGGATGAGTTGGTCGTTGAGCACGCGACGCCGGGCCTCGACCGCATTGATTTGCGCCGTCTCCGCACCGAGATCGAACGCGCTTAGGGCGCCTGGTCCGGGCGCAACACGGGGTGTAACCGCCGTGCGCTGGGATGCCAGCTGCGGGTACTCCTGCTCGAGTCGCTTGCGGAGCGTTTCCTGCTCCTCGATCTGATTGCGGATGCCGCGCACCATCGGCGTGTCTGCCATGAACTGGGCGAGCAGTTCCTGCTCACGGCGGTACAGAATCGGAAGCTGCGCCGCAACCTGACGGTAGGTGTTGAGCTTCTCGCTCGGGACCTCGGTCGCGGGCTCCTCGTTGCCGCTGGTCGCCGCCGCGGGACCGTCCTGGGGCGTCCCGGTGAACGCGGAGATTCGGGCACGGATCTCCGCCAGCTGCGCTTCCGTCGCGAAGAGTTCCTCCTGAATGCGCGCCATCCGTTCCGCATGCGCCGCGCGGGCTGCCGCGAAGTCGACCACGCCCGCCTGCTCGAGAAGACGGCGGAGTTCTTCTTCGATCTGCAGCAATTTGCTGCGGCGCTGATCGGTTTCTTGGACCAGGGTGGCGTCGAAATTGCCGGTGTTGCGGTGGACTTCCGCGTGGCGTCGCATGTAGGTGTCGATGACCTGACGCAGCACCGGCTGGACGAGCGTGGCATCGGGATTGGAGAACGCTAACCTGAGTACAGCACTGTTGCGCTCCGCTGTGACGCCTATGCCCGAGGCGACCACACCCGCGGCCCGAACGAGATCCCTGGCAGTATCCCCGGTGTTGGAGCCCAAAATTGTTTCTGGGCCCACCTTGGTGGCGACCTCCACCGCAAGATCATAGCTGGTGAGAATATCGATCTCCGTCTTGATGATCGATTCACCGCCGCGGCCGCCGGGCGACACGGTCCGGGTGCCATCTTCGCCGATGGTCGGACGGGATTCCTCGACGTAGCGGATCAGCAGACGCGCGCTCGAGGTGAAGGGCGGGTGGATGAGGAGCTTGGCCCCGAGCGCACCCAGAAGACCGAGCACGGTCAGGATCAGGATCTTCCATTTGTGCCGGAACAGGATGAAATAGACCAAGCTCAGCGAGATCGCGGGCGCGCCCGAGCCGGTGGCGCCGTCGTGAGCGCCGTTTGCTGCTCCGCCGCGAGTGTCGGCGGATGATCCGTGGATGTTCTTCATCGGAAAATGTCGTCCTGATGTTAGGCGATGTGTCGGTAAAGGATGCGGCCTGCGAGGCGCGAGAGCGGAAGCGGCAGGCGGCGGAAGACTCGGTTTTGCCAGCCGTTCAGCAGGCTGCGGTCCGTGCTGAACTGCTGGGTTCGGCAGTCGAATTTGACGTAGTCGATGCGGTCCTCGCGCGTGCCCCAGGAGAGCTTGAAGCGACGGAGGCTTTCGTGGTGCGTGGCATTGCGACCAAAATGCAGGTGGGTCACCCCGCGGGCGAGACATTCGCGAATCGCGGCCCAAAGCACCAGATTCGTGGGCCGGGATGCCTGGTAGCTCGCGTCAGACGCGCCGAACTTGAAGAGCGCGCCGCGGCCCAGGGTGAAAAAGATCACGCCTGCGACCGCGGCACCGTTGAGGCGCGCCAGAACGATGAAGCCCATGCCACGATCAAGGATCTGCTCGCGCATGCGCCGGAAAAAGTCGATCGGCTGCGGCGGCAGGCCGTGCCTGCGGCGTGTGAGTTCCTGCAGTCGGAAGAACTCCCCAATCGCTGCGGCCGAGGTGGTCACCTCGGTGGTCAGCCCGGATTTCTCCGCCTTGCGGATCGCCCGGCGCACCGCGGGGTGGAAGGCCGTGAAGAGGGCGTCTTCACCGGTAGCGAGGTCGAGGTCGTGCGTAAAGTAGGAAAGCGAGGGCCGCGCCCCGGTCGTCTGAGGCAGGCCACCGCGGCACTCGATGTACCGCCACCCGCGCTCGCGCGCATGTGCCCGTAGTGCCGAAAACACGACATCAGGGAGGCCGGCGCCCGCGTCGCCCAGCGGCGGGCAGAAATCGGAAAACGGCAGCGAAACGCCCCGGCGTCCCGTGAACCAGGAATCCACCTCCAGCATCGGCAGGAGCACGCGCGTGCCGTCTGCCGCGACTGAAGTGAAGTAGCAGGGCTCAAACCGGTAGGATTCCGCGAGCACCCGTGCCCAGGCGGCGGTGTGGAAGACCGTGGCTTGAGGATGGCTGTCCAGCCATCGATCCCAGCGCGCATCCACACGCGGATCGATGCACTCGACGGCGAGGCCCGGGCGCGAGGCGCTCGGAGAACCTGGAAGAACGGCGGACAGGGGAGCGGGAACGGTGATGGGCATGTCCGTGGGGTTACGGTGGCGGACCAGCTTCAGGGTAGACTTCTCGACGGTGACGTGAGGTTCAGGATACGCGATGTCGTTGGCTGCGACGGTGCGGGAGACACCTGCTCGTGTGCGGCCCGAAAGGACGAGGGGTTCGCAAGGGCTCAGGCGTTTTCCCTCGTGCGTGCTTCGGGCTCGAGCGCGACATCCTGGGGGAAGCGGAACTGGTAGAGCTGGCGACGTGCATCGCGCGTGACCACAGCGCTACGGTAGTCGGAGAGGGCCGGGGTGAGTTCGGGCAGCGTGGGCGCCGCCGCCGCCAGCCGGGCGCGACGAGCATCCCGGACCTGATCGACCAAGGCCGGAACTGTCCTGACGATGATGGTCAGGTCGCGCGAGAAACGCAGCTTCCGGGCGTAATCGATATCGAGGCGGATCATCTCATCGAACGAGAGGCGGTTTTTGCCGGAAACCTGCCAGAGGCCGGTGATGCCGGGCATGGCGCGGAAGCGTTCCTTCTGCCAGGGCTGGTAGGCTTCGAACTCGTACGGGATGCAGGGGCGGGGGCCGACCAGCGTCATGTCACCGAGCAGGACGTTGACGATCTGGGGAAGCTCGTCGAGGCCGGTGGCGCGGAGGATCCGACCGAGCGGAATCAGGCGCGGGTCGCCGGCGTTGTCCAGTTTGTCCATCGGCCGATTGTTGCGGATGAACTCGAGAGCGTGGGCCTGGTGGGCGGCGCTGCTGGCGCCGGCCTTCATGGTGCGGAACTTGAACAGGGTGAAACGTCGCCCGTTGAACCCGACCCGCTCCTGTCGGAAGAACACGGGTCCGGGTGCCCACAGACGCGTCACCACGAGCATCAGCAATACGATCGGCACCAGGAGCGGCATCGCCGCCAGGCTCCCGAGAATATCCATGCCGCGCTTCCACCACGGCAAATGCGCGCGGGCGCTGAACGGCAGAAGGTTGTCGGGGGAAGGGGACACGGAAGGGGTTGCTGAAACGGGTTAATGGTTACCTGTTATTGACCAGCAGCTACGCGCTTTAGGTATGCCATGTATCCGTTTATTAGTTTCATCGCTTCCGCGACGTGGTTTCTGCCTTCTGCCAAGACCTCGGCGTTGATCATGGATTCGTCATGGGCGGTAATCAGGTGATCCATGACCTCGGACGCCGAACCCCGTGCGTTGCTGCAGAACCTGGCGTTATCCGAGTAATGGAAGCGGCCGAAACCCTCGGCGATGTTTGCCGTCGTCGATCGCGCAGCCCGCAGGATCTGATCGATTAAGCGAAAGCGCTCTTGTTCGGGAAGAACCGGAACCACTGTCTTTGCCACGAAAAGACGAAGTCTTCGGCATGCCCGCCAGCATTCCAGATCCTCGAACGAATGGATCGCTCTCGAACTTTCCATGGTGGTTCCGTGCTTATAACAAGTAACCATTAACCAATAACCTGGTAATCACGCTACCCCGTCCGCTCCAATGCGGAGCGATCGATGATCGCGCGGGCGCTGAAGTTCAGGGCGGTGAGCAGCACCGCGACGCGTTCGCTGTCACGCATGCCGTGGAGGATCACCGCCTGCAGGCCGCGCATCGGGCCCGCGACGATCTCCACATGGTCGCCGGGCTGAAGGCCCGGGCGGATGGTCACCACATCGAGGCTTTCGCCCGCCCAGCGGCGCAACTCTTCCATCAAGTCCTCGGCGACGACGGTCGGTGTGCCGCCGAAACTCACGACGCCCAGCACATCGGGCGCGTATTGCACCGCCCGGTACGAGGCGGCCGGGTCGAAGCGGCAGAAGAGATAGCGGGGAAAGAGCGGCGAGGTCACCTCGCGACGCACCCGGCGGATGCGTTTCACCTCGCGCAGTTTTGGGAAGTAGGTCTCCAGCCCGAGCGTCTCGCCCAGGTAACGTTGGGAGAGCGACTCCTTCAGGGGTTTGGTGTGTACGCAGTACCAATGCATGGTTGAGGGGCGAGAGGCTAGAGGCGAGGGGCGGGAGGATGGGGCGGGGTCACCGGAAACGGGCGACCCCAAGGTTCAGCAATCGGCGTGCTCGGTTCGAAATGTTGGGGTTCTTGGTCCTGTCCCGTGGTCCCGTTGTCCGTAGTCCTTTTTCCGTAGCCGTAGTCCAGTTGTCCGTAGTCCGGTTGTCCTGTAGTCCTGTGGTCCTGCCCCGAGGGCGGTTAACAGTTACCAGTTATCAGTTACCGGTTACCGGTTGCTCGCCGGCCGGCTGACCGCCCCAAATAACCAACAACCAATAACCAGTAACTCTGTCCCGTGGTCCTGTAGTCCAGTTGTCCGTGGTCCGGTTGTCCTGTAGTCCTGTTGTCCAGTAGTCCTTCTCCGTGGTCCTTCTCCGATGCGTCCGGCGCAGAGAAGCTGCCGCCATCCCGGTGCATGGCCCATTTCCCGCGTGGCGGTGAATGGGGGCGCCGGGTGGCGTGGCGTGAAGTGGTCGGGCGTCATGGCGAAAGGCCACACGCAGCAGATGTAAAACGGCGTCGCCCTACAGAAATGAACCGAGAGAGACGCCGGGTTGGAAAAAAGAAACGCGAACGAAAAAGCGGAGCGCGCGAGTCATGCGCTTTGCCTGCCTGACCCGCGGAATGTGGACGTTTGGAACGACGGCGAGGGCGCTGCTGACAGCAGGGCGCTGTCTCTGGCGAGTGCCGTCGTTTCCGGTTGGGTCCACGAATGCCGAAACAATCCCCCTTGGACCACCCTTTCAACAAATTTGACACTCCGCCGGCCTCAATCAGGTCCGCCCTGACGGCGGGATTGCGGCATTCCTTGACCTCGCGTGAGGGTGCCCAGGGAAGTGGGTCATTCGGCCGGGAAGTCCATCGGCTAGGTGGCTTATTATGAGACGTTAGCAAAAAGAGTCAGCCTGCTTAGCGTGACGTCATTAGGCCCCCCAGCCTGGAGTTTTCCCGGACGCCATTGAGACACGACGCCAAGATCTGCGCTAAAGACACGTCCCCGAAAGGTCCCGGAGCTGTTGGATCTGCTTACGTTGTCTGCAGGGGAGATAAGCATTTGATAGTTGGATGGATAAGTCGCGAACGTGTGCGAAGTGTCCAGCATGGCGACACCCACTGTCGGACTTCCTAACGTTCCAGCCCGACCCCGACGCACAACCGAGTCGACCCTTAAGGTGCCTGATGGATCTTCGCTGCCGTGCGCCGTCTCGGTCGGAGGATGGGTTCCACGCCGCGGCAGAGGCTGCGGTGGCCGAAGCTCGAAAGCCCTCCGTAGACTCGCGCCGAAACGCTTTGCTCTGTCGTTCCCGCGATTGCGCGCCGCCTTTCGATCTCCAAGCGGCCGTTAGAAATCAGGCGGTGCGGAGGCGCTGTGGGGGGTGTCGGACGTCGGCTTTTCTTTCGCCTCGCCTGCGTTTCGAATAGCTCTGGTGTAAGTCGCTGAAGGAAGGCAGGTTATCGCGGGACTGAAGATGTCTCGAGGCTAGGTTATCACACAGATTGTCGGCGAACTTTACACCGGAGAACTTCCGACTTGTGCGACCAGCGATGTTTAGGCGCTGAAACAAAGCAGCTTAGGGAGTTTTTTTGCGTCCGCCGCAGCTCTGGGGTCGTAGTCTGAAGGTGGGAAGTTTTTGTCATGTGTAAGCTTCTGAATAACAGATACATGTATATTTATTATGAAGCATGGCATGCCTGCTGCTGTTTGTCATCGGCCTCCGACTGGCCACGATTAAAATTCAGCAAATAACAACGACTATGGCACTCAATCGAATCTCTCTCATGGCCGCCCTCGCGGCGGGACTCCTCGCCTCCTCGGCGGCGCAAGCGTTGAGCTATGACGCGTCCACGATGGGCACGTCCGCTCCCGCGGGCATGTCTTTCTCCGCCACCGGCGGCGATCTCGGACTCAAGAGCCGTGCAGGCTACACGGTCCTCGGCGTTACCGGTGGGAAAGCGGGCAACGAAATTGACTTAGGGGAGTCGCTTACTCTCACGCTCGATAATCCGGGCATGATCACCAAGCTGGTGATTGGCCTCCTTTTCGACGGCCCGGAGTATAATGATCCGCTCGAGACCGCACTGATTAGCATCACCACGGCGGGTGCGCCTGCTTGGTTCACGCTTACCGCGACTGGAATGACTTCCGCGACCTGGAGCGATCCGAGTGTTCTCGTTAAAAACCTCTCGCCAGCGAGTTCCGGAAAGGGCGCCGTGTGGGAACTCGTGAATCCGTTTGGCAGCGCGCAGGTGTCGTCGATCACGTTCACCACGGGTGGCGTGGGCTCGGACTTCGGCCTCGTCAGTGTCAACGTTCCGGATACGGCTTCGACGATCAGCCTCCTCGGCCTCTCGATCCTCGGACTCGCCTTCATCTGCCGTCGGGCTCGCGCCTGATCCTGGCAGCCGCGCTCCTCGAGGGCGCAACGTGGAACGCGCGATCAGCAATGATCGCGCGTTCTGCTTTTCCAGGATTCGCCGCGTTGCCTTCGTGACAACTGCCAATCACGCCGCGGCAGCGCACGTCCCCTCCGAGGACTGCGTACCTGCAGGACCTTCATACAGGGATTCCCAACGGGTCGGACCAAGAGGATAGTGCGGCTAACACGGGAATTCCCTCGCGTGGGTGGGGCGATAAGCTGCGCCTGAACTCGCCACGCAGCGCTGTTCCACGGCAACGTGAATCTCGAGGAGTTCGGCCCGCAGGGACCTGCTCCCGTTCGAGCTTCGGCGTTCCCTTGCCGCTCCTCTGCGTACGATCCAACATCGGGACCCTGGAGGCATTTGCACCAGATGACGAATACATGCCTCCGGCGTTTTTCGAAGAAAGGCTTGCATTTGTGGTGTTAAGCGTTCAAGTCAACCCGCGAACCCCTAACCCACGACCGCGAGTTGCTGAACTTGCGTCACTGCTGCGATGATTCCACGCCGAATCGGAGCCTCAGGCTCAGTGTGCCTCCGTGTACTGTTGGTTACAGGCACGTTACCTCTGCTTGCTGGTGCTGATGTCGCCGGTACGGCGCTGGTGCGCTACCCACCCGTATTGAACGGTCATGCGGTCGTGGTCGGTTCAATTCGCGTGAGCGAGGCTGCACCGATGACTCTCAGTGGATCTGTCAGGATCTCGGGTCACCTGGCGCTGCCCGGACGGCCTGTCATTCGAATCAATGGCCGACCCTCACTTGGCGCAATCGTTGATGGTGACGGTTCGGCCTTCCCGGACAACTACTCCATGGTTGTGAATGGCGGAGTATCGCTCGGTGACGTGTTCCGCCGAATGGATCCGGTTCCGCCACCCACAGTGGTGGAGCCTGCACGTCCAACTGGAACACGCGCAGTGGTCGTCACCACGCGGGACCGGAGTATTGATCGCTGGGATACGATACGTGACGTGGTCATCAACGGGAATGTGGGCGGAGTAAACGTTCCGCCAGGATCGTACGGGCGGTTCATCGTGAATGCCGGAAGCCAACTCATCCTGGGTGCAGCGGATGTTCCCGGGTCGGCACACTATAGCTTTGAGGAACTCGTCTTGAATGGCTCGGCCAGGATAGATGTGCTGGCGCCGGTTGTGTTGGCATTGCATTCGGGTCTGATGTTGAACGGTGCCCTGGGCGAGAGCCGGCATCCGCAGTGGCTTACGCTCAAGATCTGGGAAGGCCGGGTTCAGCTGAATGGAGCGTCATCGCTTCATGGGTACGTGCAGGCCCCACGAAGTGAGGTGGTGATCAGCGGGAATGCCGAACTTGCCGGTGGGCTCGCCTGTGAACGGTTGGCCGTGAATGGCCGTGGGTTACTGCGCCTTGTTGAGGTGCCTCCGGTCGTCACTGGCGAAGATGTGTCGACGGACGAGGATGTCCCGATTGCGTTGGAACTCCAGGGACACGATTGGCTGGGACGAGCTGTGGAGTTCTGCGTTGTCGATGGGCCTCAGCACGGATCCCTCGAGGGCGATGGGCAACAGCGCATCTACCGGCCGAGCCACGACTTCTTCGGCCAAGATGGCTTCACGTTTGTGGCGAAGAATGAGACAGGCCTCACTTCTGCTCAGGCACGCGTTGAGATCATCGTCAGGCCGGTCGCGGATCCGGCGAACGTTGCGGCGCAGATCTCCGCGCCATCGGGCTACATGACCGCAGGAGCGCCCACGCCTATTCGTGTGAGTGCCGCAAGCGTCGATGGATCGATCGAGAGTGTTCAAGTGTTTGACGGCGGAGAACGGCTGCTTGTGGAATGGACCGAAGTGCCATTTGCCGGGGAATGGACACCCCCGTCCCCAGGCACTCTGCGATTGCGTGTGCGGGTTTGCGATTCCGCAGGCACGTGCACGGAAGTCGACCTCGGGGAGTGGTGCGTGCTTCCGGCATTGCCGTATGCCAGTGGATTTGAATCTCGCGAAGGCTACGTTGCTGGCGAAGTGAATGGGCAACTGGGGTGGAGTGCGATTGGCTCTGCCGAGATTGCCACGGGCGACTGTCATTCGGGTGACGCGGCTCTCCGATTGGTGGGCGGGGAGGAGATGGCGGATGCCGCACTCGTCTTTTCCACCGAGGGGCAAGCAAGCGTGGTGTTCGTTGACTTTTATGCCCGCCTCCACGCGAGACCTCAAGCCGGTGCATCCGTCTTCTATGACGGGCAGGAGGCGATCCTTGCGGCAGTCGACGCGGCCCCCGGGCGCGCTCGTCTGGAACTGTTCGGCGCTGGGCAGGAGGGGAGTGGGCTCTGGAGGCCGGTGGGTGCAGAATTCGCGGTGGATCAGGATGGTGTCTCGCAGACGTGGCATCGCATCACGCTTCGCAAGGATTATGAATTGGGCGAATGGGACGTCTACGTGGATGGGCGGCTTCGGTGCGCCGCCGTTCCATTCACGAACCCTGAAACTCTATCTCTCGATCGGGTCAATTTTGTAGGTCCGATTACTGGTGTAGCCCGCGTCGATGATCTCGGAGTCGACTCGGAAAATCCACTCTTTGCGGATGCCGATCACGACGGAATCGACGACGCCTATGAGTTGGAACATGGTCTGGATCCGGGCCGGAATGACCGCGCTGAAGATGGGGACGGTGATCGCCTCTCGAATCTCATTGAGTTCCTAATTGGCACAGCTGCCGATCGCGCTGACACCGACGAGGATGGGCTCGCGGATTGGGACGAACATGAGTTGGGTTTGGACCCGAAGTCACATGACAGCGATTTCGACGGCATACCCGACGGATGGGAAGTGCTCCATGGCCTCGATCCGCGGTTTGCGGGGGATGCCGGCAAGGATGCCGACGGCGATGGCTTGATCGCTTTGCAGGAGTTCCAGGCGGGCTCGGATCCGCAGGACTTCTTCAACGGCGTTCTGCCGGAAATCCTGTCGTTGATCCCCGAATCGGGCGCGCTCGAGCCTGGAGACACATTGTCGGTCTTTGTCGCCGATGCCGCTGGGCACGCCCTGGCGAATGCGCCGGTCACATTTTCAGTGGAACTCGGCAGCCATCGCTTGGCCGCTCAGTTTGGCGTAGAAGGAGCGAGCGAGGTGACAGTCCGAACTGACCCGAACGGAATCGCACGCGTTACCGTCATTGCGGAGGCCACGCCATGAACGCGCATTTGCTTCGTGGAGTGTGCGCTGTTTTGACGCTTGCCGCCATGGGCATGAGCGACGTTGTTGGTCAGCATGCCACGCGTGCGTCCGCCCGGTCGGGCGCCTCGGTTCAAAGCGTTCTCATCAGGCATGCTGCGCCTGGCAATACACAGTCGGGAGACGAACTTCCGCTGTGGGGAATGACCTTGTTGCCTGAGGGACTGGAACCCGTGGCCGCCTCCAGCAATGGAATCGTTTTGGCCTATCGGGACGGCAATCTCTATCGCTGGCGCGCATCCAATAACGAAGTCCTACTTCTCGCAACGGATGTGTATGAGGGGTTCAGCGTCCGCCAGGCAGACATCAACGCGCACGGAGACATTGCGGTGCAGCACTACGACTGGTCTGGAGACCCTGGCTGGGAGGTCGATTGGGAGCGATCATGGATCGAGACTTGGCCAAACGATGCTGACCAGGCGCGCAAGTACGTTCCACCAACTTTTCACTACACGTACCTGTGGGACTGTTCCATCGAGATGAGCGCCTCGATTCAGAAAGCTTTTCTGTACCGATTAGACGATTCTGCCAATCTGTGGGTGCATTCGATCCGAAGCCTCGAAACGTATGAATGTGGAACATACTCTGTCGAAGGCCTGTTCCGTGTGCCGCCTGATGGCGGAAGGCTTACGTTTGGCCCTGACGGGCCAGTTCATGTTGCCGTAAGCAGAACTGGTCTCGAGGGTTTCTCCTACTATCCACCCGGACTTGGGGATGATGTCTTTGTTCTGGGAGGTCGCGAAGTGGAGTACCATCCCATCTACATCAACCGATCCGGCTACTGGATCGGGACGGCTGATCCCGGTTCAAATGCGCCGTTGGCAGAACCGGCTGTTGTCGGTCAGCCTGACGGAAGCGTGCACGCGCTGCCTGCCGATGTGGCCGCGAAGAACGGTGATGATTGGACGTACCGTGTCTGGGTCGATGATCGGGGCGCAATCCACGGCAGAATTGCCGTATCCAGCGATCAAGCGGGTCCGTGGGCGGTGTGGGTCCCGCAGCGAACCGGTGATGGGGCATCCATACCCGGAGCATATCGGCGCACCAAGTATGGCGAACTCCCACTGCCGGATGGTTGGTCGCCGACCGCGATATCGCCGCTTGCGACATACGGAACGTCTTTCGATTGGTATTTCTATCGAACGCCGCCGGCAATTCCCCCGGGGTATTCAGCCCCAGTGGTCGGACTCGCCGAACGCGCCGACGAGACCCGAGGATTTCTATACATTCCGCCACCCGCAATGATCGCAGTGGACGCAAATCGCGACGGGGAAATCGAGTTCGGCGCGAGTGACGCAACATCTGAGACCGCCCCATTTCGATTCTGGCTCAATGATGATGTTGACGGCATCCCAGGCTACGAGGACGAGAGCTTGGACCTACGGTTTCCAGACTACACGGACGGGTATATTGCGTCTCGCCGTGACCTAGAAGACTTTGCTCGGCTGCACGTCTATCTCGGCGGGTTGGAGGATGCCGTCACGAATGGCCAAATCTTCGTCGGCCTAAAATGGAAACCGGGCTACACCGGCAATCCATCGATCAACATCTATCCGGCGGTCGAAGCAGACGGAGGCGCCAAGTATTTGACGGACGTGAATGTCGCCAACCAGCAGGTCGTTGATCCGTTCCGTCGAGTGGTGCCGAACAAAGATGGCAATCATGTCCGCGTGGATACAAGCGGCACGTTCATTTTCGGTGCGGACTTCTGGTCGGGTTTGAGTGCCAGCGGCGGGAAGAAATACCTACTCTTCGAAGGCTGCACCGAAGGCAAAGGTCAGCTCGTGCTCGTGCTCCTGAAACCGGATGGCACCGATATCGGCGAGGGGCCGGGGGTCTGGCTCGACCTAAAAAACATCAAGTCGATGTATGAGCGGGCCAAGGCGACAACAGGTGGTGCGTTATCACCGAACGGAATCGACTACACGATCCCACTGCCGCCGGACTACACCGGACCAAACAACAGCAATATCCCAAATCCGACGATGGGCTGGGTGCCTGACGAGCGTGGATTCTCCTTCCAGCCCGATCCGCGCGAGGATCTGCAAAACAAAAACTATATCGTGTTTGTGCATGGCTGGAGACAGTCACCGGAACAGGCCACCTCGTATGCGGAAACCATGTTCAAGCGCTTATGGCAACGCGGCTACAAGGGAAGATTCGCTGCGTTCCGTTGGCCTACGTTCTATGGTGGCCCAGAGATCGACGACGATAACATTCAAGGCTACACGACCTACAACGATAGCGAATATCGTGCATGGAAAAGTGGCGAGAGCTTGAGGAAGTATGTCAACGGGGAGCCAAGTTCAGACGGGTCCGGAACACTAGGGATACCAAGCGGCTACACGCGAAATCTCGCTGCCCATAGCATGGGTAACATTGTGGCCGGATCGGCATTCAAGTTTGGAATGTCGGTCGCGAATTACGCGCTCCTCAACGCGGCCGTGCCAGCGATGTGCTACGATGAGAACCCAGCGATCCGGCAAACCGATTGGAATTTTGTGACGCCAAACGATGATCCTGATTCCGGCACCAAGGCATTGGCCTACATCGGACAGTTGAAGACGATCAATGCCAACGTCGTTAACTTTTTCCTCGAAACCGACTCGGCAACGCGCGGCTCGTGGAATATCAACAACACGGGCATCGGAGCGGTCACTTTCACCAGCTTCAAACCGCAGCGATATAACCTGCGAACTACGGGATACGATTATGATCCCAATGATGTTCCTGGGCATCGCGTGTTCATCACCTTCTTCACAGCCTTTGGCCGCTATCTGATCGATCCGCACGAGTCGATGGCCTACGCGTGTCGTTCGCTCACCTACACCGTGAACGCAGACGGCGGCCGAACCAACGGGTCGATTGACAGCCGAGTCGACATGAGCGCCTACGGCTTCGGGACCGAGCACAGCGCGGAGTGGAAGAGAAAGCTCCATGATACCCGGGCTTTTTACGATCAACTGCTGACCGAGTTCCGGTTGCCGACGTTACCATGAGCCGAAAACGCGTAGTGTTGATGGTGGCAGTGCTGGCCTGTTTGAGCATCGGCCTGCTAGTGTTTTTTCAAACACGACCGGCATCAATATCTCCGCCGCCATCTGACGTGGGGCAAAGCGGCCATGTTGAGCAAAAATCGACCGTCGCCTCGGAGGCAAAACTCGTTCCGCCAGTGAACGTCTCTGCAAAGAGCGAAGACAGGCGCGCCGATCCTGCTCAGATGAAACAAGTCAAAGAGGCCTTCCAGACGCCAATCAGCTTTTACGGCAAAGTTGTCGATGAGGCTGGTTCGCCGGTGCCAAACGCAGAGATCAAGCTGAGTCCGACGGACAAGCCCTGGTCGGAGACGAGCACCTATTACGGCACGACGAGCGATGCGCAGGGACTATTTTCCCTGACAGGAGCGCATGGTGTTGATCTGGCCGTATGGGTAACGAAAGAAGGTTATTACTCCACGGCGAAATCCAAAGGCATCTTTGCTTACGGTGGAGCAGCCACGGCAGCAGACAAGGCGCGTCTGCCCACACCGGCTCGCCCTGCGATCTTCGTATTGAAGAAAATGGGTGCGACGATGCCGTTGGTGCATCTTGACAGGCGTTCAGTGGTAGTGCCCAAGAATGGAACACCCACAGAAATCGACCTGGCTAGCGGCGCGATTGTGCCGGTTGGCAAAGGCAATTTACGAGTCGAGGTTTGGACGCATGATGGCGTCAAGGACGTCGAGGGTCGCTATGACTGGCGATGCCGTGTTTCCGTTCCTGGTGGTGGCTTGGCCGAACGTGGGGGAACCTACGACTTTGAGGCTCCGTTGGACGGCTATTTGCCATCGGTGGAACTCTCTATGGCACCTACGGCGCCTAGATGGCGGGACGATGCCACTCAGGAATATTTTGCCCGACTCGCAGACGGCCGTTTTGTGCGTTTCTACTTTCGAATCCTGACCGGTGGAGCCCACTTCTTCCAAATCGAATCGTTTTTGAATCCAGAACGAGGCAACCGAAATCTTGAGTTCGACAAGAGCAAGGTTGCGGCAGCGGTGAAATGAGGGGGCTGTGCTCGACGTTCGCAAATCCGCTGTCGTCGTCGGTGCCGCTACGGCTGTCGCGTGGCTGTTGTTTGCCGCGATCTCACCTGGACTCGCCGTTGCGCCATTATTGGCATTGCTGCCTTGGGGCGAAGGGACGCCACGGAATGCAATGCTTGTGATCCCCGCGATCATCTACCTGTTGGTTCCGGTGGGAGCTTGGATACTCAAGGACAAGAGATTGGTCTGGCTAACGCCTGCGGCTCCTCTGTTGGGAGGCTTGTTGTTCTTCCTCCGCTTCATTATGGCGATGTCGGCTTTCAGCTAACGCTGCGTCAACGATGTCCAGCGAACAGCAGCCACCAACGACCACGTCCCCACTTGCGTGGGTGGCGTTGGACGTTTCCTGTGCCGCGGTCGCGTATGCACCTATGCTGCTCGGGCGCAAATCCGGCGAAATCGTTCTCAAGCTAGGGCTAGTCAGGATCGTTCCTATCGCCACAGCCCTCGCCTTGATCTACGCAATCAGTGTGGCGTTGTTGGAAAAAACGAGTGCAGGCCGAATATCGAAGCCGATTGCCGCCACGATTGTCGTTGGGGTCATTGGGTTGGTTTTGGATGCAGGAGCATGGGTGCTCGCGTTCAACCGCCATGGGCCATGAGCCCAGCGCCGCCTCCACGGACGGCGCGGTTGTGGAAGACCTCGTTTTTCAGCGCAGCGCGGTACCACTGAACTTCTCAATCGCGTCGACGCGAGAGCGCACGGGCAGATCGATGAGCAGTTTCCAGTCGAGGCGCTCGCGACCGGAACGTGTCCCGCGCTCCAGTTGAGGTGGACCCCGTCCTCTGGACAGGGGAACCGTGAGAGTTAGTTATGTTTTGAGAGTGACTGAGGGCGAGCCGATTGGCCGCTTCCGAGGACACGTGCCTTTAGGCTTACCGCAGGAAGCGGCCA
>JAEWQP010000024.1 GCA_023399155.1 Verrucomicrobiota bacterium
CTCAAGAACTGTCCCTTTAATGCGCTTGGCTTAGCCTTTGTGATTGCTTCCATCAACGTGTTGAAGTTGTCCTTCAGCTTCTCCTCTTCAAAGGAAGCCTTTCCAACCGGCACGTGGATGATGTTTGTCTTGTCAAGCCTGTACTCGATCTTACCGGCCTTGATATCATTCACAGCCTTTGTAACGTCCATCGTTACCGTTCCGGCCTTCGGGTTCGGCATCAAGCCTTTAGGGCCGAGCACCTTACCGAGACGTCCGACAACGCCCATCATATCCGGCGTGGCAACAACAACGTCAAAATCCAGCCAGCCTTCATTCTGGATCTTCGGGATCAGCTCATCGCCGCCCACGAAATCCGCTCCGGCTGCCTCTGCTTCCGCAACCTTGTCGCCCTTTGCAAATACCAATACTCTTGTCACTCTGCCCGTTCCATGCGGCAATACTACCGCGCCACGGATCTGCTGCTCCGCATGACGTCCGTCGCAGCCCGTTTTGATATGAACCTCGATCGTCTCGTCAAATTTTGCCACAGCGGTTTTCTTTACTAATGCAATCGCCTCTGCCGGTTCGTACTGAGTCGCGCGGTCTACCAGCTTAGCTGCTTCGATATATTTCTTTCCATGTTTCATTCTACGCTTCCTCCTACTCCTCGACCTTTACGCCCATACTTCTGGCTGTTCCGGCGATCATGCTCATTGCTGCTTCCAGTGTTGCCGCATTCAAATCCGGCATTTTCAGTTCTGCGATTTCCTGAAGCTTCGCTTTGGAAAGGGTCGCAACCTTTGTCTTGTTAGGTACTGCCGAACCTGATTTGATGTTACATGCCTTCTTAATTAATACTGCGGCAGGCGGAGTCTTCGTCACAAAGCTGAAGCTTCTGTCCGCGTATACTGTGATGACGACAGGAATGATTACGTCACCCTTGTCTGCTGTTCTTGCATTAAACTGCTTCGTAAATTCAACGATATTCACGCCGTGCTGTCCAAGTGCGGGACCGACCGGCGGAGCCGGTGTCGCTTTGCCGGCAGGAATCTGCAATTTAATGTATCCTGTTACTTTCTTTGCCATTTTGGCACCTCCTAATAAAATGTGGTGGTGGCGGGAACGATTTCCCTCCCACAGTTCTAAGGATATCTATATCCGGGCAAAATCCGCCCGTCTGACGCGATCCGCGCCAAAGAAATAGGAAATAATCCCAGGAACTTCGTTCTCAATAAATAGTTACTTTTACTTAATTCATCCTGTTAATTTCATCGAAGCTGATTTCAACCGGCGTTTCTCTGCCGAACAGCTCCACGTTGATCGTGGCGGTCTGCTTGTTCATATCCATTCTCTGGACAACGCCGATCGTATCTTTCCATACGCCCGCAACGACCGCGACCGTATCGCCTTCCTCGAAGTTGATAAATACCTTCTCGGTCTTAATTCCAAGAGGCTTCATCTCTACCTCAGACAGCGGCACCGGCTTGCTTCCCGGACCTACGAAGCCCGTCACGCCGCGCGTATTTCTCACAACATACCACGTAACATCATTCATGATCATGTTGATCAGCACGTAGCCCGGAAACATTTTCTTGGCAACAGTCTTTTTCGTGCCGTTCTTCATTTCCGTGACATCCTGCATCGGAACCCTGACCTCCAGGATCTCGTCTTCCAGATGCCTGTTCTCTATCGTCTTCTCAATATTTGCCTTTACCTTATTCTCATAACCGGAATAAGTATGCACGACATACCAGTTTGGTTCCGTACTATTCGTCTCTGCCATAGTTGCTCTCCTTTACAGATTAACCAGAGAATCAATACCATATTGAAGAATCCTATCAATTACGGCAATAATAAGTCCCAGTACGACAGAAATCGCCACAACTGAAACTGTCTGCTTTGCAACGTTCTCTTTGCTCGTCCATATGATCTTGCCAAACTCCGACTTCAGTCCCTTGAACCAACCTTTGCTCTTTTTGACCGCAGTGTCCTTGCTGCTGTTATTTGTCTCACCCATAAGCCTTCACCTACTTTGTTTCTTTGTGTAAAGTATGTGTCTTGCAGAATTTGCAGTATTTCTTCGTTTCCATTCTATCAGGATGAGCCTTCTTGTCTTTTGTTGTATCGTAGTTACGATTTTTGCACTCTGTGCAAGCAAGTGTAATTCTTGTACGCATTTTATCCACCTCCGCGCATGTTGTGATATTTGACGTCCAAACAAGGATTCTCCCTTTTTTAAGCATAAAAAAAAGACCTAAATCCTTATCTCGTTAGACTACTATACCATAATCATACCTCTGCGTCAACTGATTTTTCATGCGAATGTCCGCTCCCAGACATCGCATATTTTTTAAAAACAGAGGGTGTCCCTCCAGTCATTTCATGACTTTTGAGACACCCTCTTCATTTTTTAATAAGTAAATAATTGTGTCCAGTAAGCGGTGTTATTCTTCACATAATAACCTACGCCTATCTTTGTGAAATTCTTGTTTAAGATATTGGCGCGGTGCCCCTGCGAGTTCATCCATGCGGTGACTACTTCCTCCGGAGTAGACTGTCCCCAGGCGATGTTTTCGCCGTATCCTCTGTAGGTGATCCCATTTTCACTCAGTACGGTAGAAATGGAAGAACCATTCGGCCTGGTGTGGGCAAAGTTTACTGTGATTTCCTGTGCGCGGATCTGCGCTGCCGCAGTAACCGAAGCATCAAAAGTCAAAGGCTGCAGATTATATTTGGCGCGCTCTACGTTGACAAGCTCAGCTACCTTTGCAGCATAGCTGCTTGCGGCGTTGTTTGTCGTGCCTGTCTGTGTGCCGGAACCCGTTTGCGTTCCGCCGCCGGTTTGTGTTCCGTTTCCTGTCTGCGTTCCGCCGCCGGTTTGCGTTCCGTTTCCTGTCTGTGTTCCGCTTCC
Organism: Verrucomicrobiota bacterium; assembly: GCA_023399155.1. GTDB lineage: Bacteria > Verrucomicrobiota > Verrucomicrobiia > Opitutales > Opitutaceae > JAEWQP01. The sequence continues at coordinate 2,894 of JAEWQP010000024.1, forward strand.
GGTTTGCGTGCCGGTCGTATTTTTGGCACAGAATTTTCCATTCTTCAATAATTCACTTACCTGGCAGTTGTTGTTTCCATAAACAACCTTTACATTGGATTTGGACAGCAGCTGGCTTAAATCCAAATTGCTTTGCTTACTGCAGGAGGCAGTGATGCAGGAGGGGCTTGTGTTGCAATTTATCATTTGCGTGTTGCAGGGAAGCCCGTTCGTAGTTCCTGCGCATACGGTTCCTACTAAAGTAGATGTGAGTAATGCAGTTGATAATAAACTCATGTTTTTTCCTCTCTTTCCTGAATGTTACAAATTATTTAAATTTGTTACGATTTTGTTACAAGAAAATCATATCATAATTCAGGAAAAAGTAAACGGGTAAATACTGGGAGCTAAAAAGCACCCGGTTTTTGTCCGCCTGTAAAAGCGTTAGGGGTTTCCCTGACAGGCTCCTGTGTTTTTCATTTATATATTTGCTTTTTGCCTGAAAATACTTGCATGTTCCATAAAAATGGAATAAAATATAGTTATAAAAGTAGGTTAGTATGCCCACGCATTTTGATTGTAATTTTTTTTACAATTAAAGAAGGGCGGAATTGATTCCGCCAAGCGCGAATTTCAAGGAGGAAAGGAGGGGCTGACATGGCTAATATTGCGGCTATTAATACTGTATACAATCATTTCATGACCACTTATGCGCCATCGGGTACGAACACCAAGTACGATACCCATAAAAAGAGCGAGCTGCGCAGTGTTTATAATTCCATCGTCAAACTGAATAAGGAATCCCCTCTGTTTCTGATCGACAACAGCGCGCAGACGCAGGAG
>JAEWQP010000019.1 GCA_023399155.1 Verrucomicrobiota bacterium
CAGTAGCGGGTGTACATGCGGTAGAGCATCTGCGTCCAGTCCTGGGCCTCGGTTCCGCCCGCGCCCGCAGGGAGCGTTAAGATGCAGTTGCAGTCGTCGTACTCGCCGGTGAGCAGCGTCTGAAGGCGCAGACTCTCCAGATCCTCCTTCAGCGAGGCAAATTCCTTCTTGATGTCCTCGGCCATGGATTCGTCGTCCTCCTCCTCGGCCAGCTCCATCATGATCTCGATCTCGTCCGCCCGGTTGATCAGGCTCTCGTAGTGCTTGATGCGGTTCTCCGTGGAGTTCGCCTTGGCCGAGATGCGCGTGGCGCGCTCGGTGTCGTCCCAGAAGCCGTTGGAGCCCATGTCCTCCTGATACTCCACCAGCTGCTCCCGCAGATGATCCACGTGCAGCGACTCGCCCGCCTCGGCAATCATGCTGCGCACGGCGGTCAGATCCTGCTTAAAGACTTCCATTTCAATCATATTGTTCACATCCAAACTCTATTTTATGTCCCGTTGTCAGGTTGAATCGCTACTGGATTCTGCTAGGGTGGTGCATCCTCGCGTTTAAAGCTTCATTCGCTGCCGTTGGTGACCTTGCCGCAGCAGTTCTTGTACTTCTTGCCGCTGCCGCAGGGGCAGGGATCGTTGCGGCCGACCTTCGGGACATCGCGCTTCACCTGGATGACGGGAAGCTTGATCTCCTTCCTCGGCTCGGTGGATTCTCCCGGGATCGCCGGCCCGGTCACCTGGCGCGGGAGGCTGCCCGGCGCGGCCTGCGGCGTGGTGCCGGGGCCCTCCAGGCGCGCGCTGCGCGCAAGCATCGCCTTCATGTTTTCCAGCGCGATCAGGTTGGTGGCGGAGCGGAACACGCTCGTGCAGATCTGCACGCGGATGTTGTCCATCAACTCGCCGAAGTAGCGGAAGGCCTCGCTCTTGTATTCAACGAGTGGATCCTTCTGTCCGTAGCTGCGCAGCCCGATGCTCTTGCGCAGGTCCTCCATCTCGGTGAGGTGCTCCTGCCAGTGGTTGTCGATGGCGTTGATCACGAGGTAGCGCTCGAGATGCAGGAGCGCGTCGCGGTTTTCCGCCGATTCCTTCAACATGTAGGCCTCGCTGATCTTGCCCACGATCACCGTCGCAGCCTCCTCGGCCGGGAGCTTCTCGAAGTCGGCCGCGCGGATGCCGACCGGGAAGTGCATGTTCAGCCAGCCCACCAGGCTCTCCAGCGCCTGCGGCACCGGCCCGCTCTTCTCGCCGAAACCCGCGGCCTCGAGCCGGTTGGCGATCTCCTCGGCGATCATGTCGAAGATGACCTTGCGCGGCTCCTCGTTGTGGAGGGCGTCGTTGCGGATCGAGTAGATGATCTCGCGCTGCTTGTTGAGCACGTCGTCGTACTGGAGCAGGCGCTTGCGGATGGAGAAGTTCTGCTGCTCGACCTTCTTCTGCGCCGACTCGATGGAGCGGTTGAGCAGCGGGTGCGCGAGCTCCTCCTCTTCGGTCATGGACTTTTCCATGATGCGCGCAAGCGGGCCTGCGGAGGCGAACAGGCGCATGAGGTCGTCCTCGAGCGAGATGTAGAACTTGGATTTGCCCGGGTCGCCCTGGCGCGAGCAACGACCGCGCAGCTGGCGGTCGATGCGCCGCGACTCGTGGCGCTCGGTGCCGATGACGAAGAGGCCACCGGCCTCGGGCACGCCCTCACCCAGTTTGATGTCCGTGCCGCGACCGGCCATGTTGGTGGCGATCGTCACGCCGCCGCGCTGGCCGGCACGCGCCACGATGTCCGCCTCCTGCTCGTGGAACTTCGCGTTGAGCACGGAGTGCGTGATGTTCACGCGGCGGAGCATGCGGCTGAGCACCTCCGAGGCCTCCACCGAGACCGTGCCGACGAGCACCGGCTGGCCGGCCTTGTGCGCGGCCTCGATCTCCTTGATCACCGCCTGGAACTTCGCCCGGCGCGTCTTGTAGATCACGTCGTTCTCGTCCTGGCGGATGCAGGGCTTGTTCGTCGGGATGACCACGACGTCCAGCTTGTAGATCTCGTGAAACTCGGTGGCCTCGGTCTCGGCGGTGCCGGTCATGCCCGCGAGCTTCGCATACATGCGGAAATAGTTCTGGATCGTGATCGTCGCGTAAGTGCGGGTCTCGCGCTCGATCTGCACGCCCTCCTTCGCCTCCACGGCGGCGTGGAGACCGTCCGACCAGCGGCGGCCGGGCATGAGGCGGCCGGTGTTTTCGTCGACGATCGCGACCTTGCCGTCCGGCGTCACGACGTACTGCACGTCGCGTTCATAAAGTGAATACGCGCGCAGGAGCTGCGAGATGGCATGGATGTCCTCGCCCACCGCCTCGAAGCGATCGCGGGCGGTCTTCTTGCGCGCCTCCTTCTCCTCCGGGGTCATCGCGGTCTCACGCTCGAGATCGGAGAAGAGCGTGGGCAGGTCGGGCAGGACGAATGCGTCGGGATCCTCCGGCTTGAGGAAGGTGCGGCCCTTTTCCGTCAGGTCGGCCTGGTGCTGGCGCTCGTCGATGACGTAGAAGAGCTCCTCCTTGAGCCGGAAACTCGCCTCCTTGTTGAAGTCGCTGCCGAGCTCGAGCTCGACCTTGTCGAGCTGCTTGCGCCACTCCGGCGTCTCCATCAGGCGCATGAGGAGCTTGTTCTTGGGCGCGCCGACCTTGACCTGGTAGAGCTTCCGGAAGGCCTCGGCCTTGTCCTCGGTGGAAACGTCGGCCCTATCCAGCGTCGCCTTCACCTCGCTCACCAGGCGGTTGCAGAGGCGCGACTGTTCCTCGACGAGACGCTCGATGGACGGCTTGAGGCGCGGGTAGGGTTGCTCGCGCTGGATCGCCATCGGCCCGGAAATGATGAGCGGCGTGCGCGCCTCGTCCACCAGGATGGAGTCGATCTCGTCGACGATGCAGTAAAAGTGATCGCGCTGCACCTGGTCCTCGCTGCGCGTGGCCATGCCGTTGTCGCGCAGGTAGTCGAAGCCGAACTCCGAGGCCGTGCCGTAGGTGATGTTGCATCCGTAAGCCTCGCGGCGCTGGGAGGGCGCCATCGAGTTCTGGATACAACCGACCGTGAGCCCGAGGAACGAGTAGAGAAAACCCATCCACTGCGAGTCGCGGCGGGCGAGGTAGTCGTTGACCGTCACGAGCTGGCAATTGCGGTCGGTGAGCGCGTTCAGGTAGAGCGGAAGCGTCGCGACGAGCGTCTTGCCTTCGCCCGTGGCCATCTCGGCGATCTTGCCCTGATGCAGGGCCATGCCGCCGATCAGCTGCACGTCGAAGTGGACCATGTTCCAGGTCAGCTCGTGTTCGCAGACGACGACGGTGCGGCCACAGAGGCGGCGGGCCGCGTTTTTGACCGTGGCAAACGCCTCGGGAAGGATCTCGTCGAGCGTCGCGCCGTTCTTCAGGCGCTCGCGAAACTCGTTGGTCTTGGCCTGGAGGGCCTCGTCGGAAAGAGACTGGTATTCCTGCTCCAGCACGTTGATGCGCTCCACCACAGGCCGGCATTTCTGCACGAATTTGCGGTAGTGGCGGCCGGAGAGTTTCTTCAGGAGGTATCCGAACATGGGAAAGGGTGCGTTATTAGCTGCGGAAGGTTTGGGAGTGCAATGGTGAATCCCCTCGGGCCCGGCGGCCCAAGGCCACCGTGCGAGGAGAGGCACAACGGCCCCTGCGCGAACGGGTCGCGGACGGGCCGATGTCGAAGATGCCGGCGTAGGCGCCGGATCAAGCACCGACCGGCGGCGACGGACCCACGCAGCACTGCCGCAACCGCGCACGCGGCGCGAGCCAGTCCCTTCCACCTGAGCCTGGGCGCGGCAAGACCTGTTCGGCCAGGCCCCCGGTCACGGGCTCGAAGGCCGCATGCAGCCCGACATGGCCAAACCCACTCTCGTCATCCGAAGCCAGGGAGGCCGTGAGGCAACGACAGAGGGCATCGAACGTCGGCTTCGTCGCCCGGCAGCTGCGCTCGCCTTCCGGCGGGGCGAGATCGCCCGCCGCTGAGGTGCGCCCCGCGGCCGCTCCGAGCAACACCAAGCCCGCCGCAATCAGCAGCGCGGGCCTGGTCAGGAGTTCCTTGAACGAGACGGGTCTCACGGCGAACCCGCCTACCCTGCACGGAATCGGCGCCTTGGCGAGACTGCAGGTAGGCGATAAGCGATAAGCGATAGGCGATAAGCGATAAGCGGTAAGCTATAGGTTTTCGGCGGCATGCCCGGGAGCCGCACGGCCCCAGGTGGCGACGGGGCGGAGTCGCGTCTGACAAACGCGGCTACTTCTGAGGATCATCCGCACTCGCGCCCGTAGCCGCGCTCGCCAAGCGTGCCTGCTTCCCGAGCCCGCCGCTTACGGCTTATCGCTTATAGCCTTACGCTCTCCGCTTCCTGCTCCCACCTGCGTCCGGAAATAGTCGATCGTGCGCCTCAGGCCCTCTTCGAGTGAGACCGTCGGTTCCCAGCCATCGAGGACCTTGCGCGCCAGCGAAATGTCGGGTTGGCGCTGCTTCGGATCGTCTGAGGGAAGCGGCTTGTGGACGATCTTCGAAGGTCCCCCGACAATCTGGATCACCTTCTGCGCGAGTTCCAGCATCGTGAACTCGCCGGGGTTGCCGCAGTTCATCGGACCCACGGTTTCAGTCTGATTCATGAACCGCACGAAGCCCTCGATCAGGTCGTCCACGTAGCAGAACGAGCGGGTTTGTGAGCCGTCCCCGTACACCGTGATATCCTCGCCCCGAAGTGCCTGGACGATGAAGTTCGAGACCACGCGCCCGTCGTTGGCCAGCATACGCGGCCCGTAGGTGTTGAAGATGCGGATGACGCGGATATCCACGTCGTTCTGCCGGTGGTAGTCGAAAAAGAGTGTCTCGGCGCAACGCTTGCCCTCGTCGTAGCAGGAGCGCATGCCGACCGGGTTGACGTGGCCCCAGTAATCCTCGACCTGCGGGTGCACCTCGGGGTCGCCGTAGACCTCCGAGGTCGACGCCTGGAAAACGCGGGCGCGCACGCGCTTGGCCAGTCCAAGGCAGTTGATCGCGCCCATGACCGAGGTCTTCGTCGTCTTGATCGGATTGTACTGGTAGTGCGGCGGCGAGGCGGGACAGGCGAGATTGTAAATCTGGTCGCACTCGACCTTGAACGGGTCGATCACGTCGTGGCGGATCAGCTCAAACCGCGGGTGCTGCAGGAGGTGCGCGATGTTGGCCTTCCGGCCGGTGAAGAAGTTGTCGAGGCAGATGACCTCGTGGCCGTCGTTGATCAGGCGGTCGCAAAGATGGCTGCCGAGGAATCCGGCTCCACCGGTGATGAGTATGCGCATGGTTGGAAGAAGTGCGTCCGGACCGCGGCGCCGCGGGGCGCGTCGGAGGGGACGGAAGGGTCAACCCGCCGGCCGACCTCTCGCGAGGCCGAAATGCCCGTCCGCGCGAACGTTCGGGCCCCGCCCCGATGCCGCGCTCCGCAGGGTGTTCCCGCACGTCCCGCCGGATGGTCCGATTGGCCCCTCCTTCCCGGAAGCTCCGTGATTGCCGTGGGGGCAGACGGGCCGCATGCTCACTACAGTCAACACACGGGCCCAGGGCCCACGCATCCACATAATCCCAGCCATGAAGAGTCTCTCCCTTGCCTCCCTTCTGCTCCTCGCCACCACCCTTGCGGTGCAGGCGCAACCCAGCCAGGTGCTCAAGCCCAGCACCGCCACGAAGACCAAGGACGACGCCGCCGCCACCCGCATGGGTGAGTACAAGGGCGTCAAGCACGCCATCGGCGTCGTCGACATCAACAGCGACGAAGGTTTCCGTTTCGAGGAGAACGCGAAGCAGAACATGCGCGCCATGCTCGAGTCCGCGCTGTTCGCGACCAACCGCTTCGTCATCGTCGAGCGCAGCAATCTCGAGGCCGTGGTGATGGAGCAGGACTTGCAGAAGAGCAACCGCGCGGCCAAGAGCAAGGACGTCGCGCAGACCGGCAAGCTGCGCAGCGCGCGCTACATCGCGGCCTGCACCGTGACCGAGGCTTCGTCGCAGAAATCGGGCGACAAAGGCGGCCTCAGGATCAAGGAGTTCAAGATCGGCGGCTCCGCCACGAAGTCCGCCCTCGTGCTGGTGGTGAAGCTCGTGGACACCACGACGGGCGAAGTCGTCGCCAGTGAGCGGATACGCGGCGAGGCCGGCTCGAACTCGCTCAATCTCGGCTACGCCAAGGGCTCCTGGGGCGCGGACGTCGCCTCGTTTGCCAAGACCCCGATGGGGCAGGCTGCGCAGGACTGCATCAACCGGGCCGTGACGTTCATCTCAAAGCAGATGGAGCAGTTCCCGACCGAGGGCGTCGTGGTCTCGGCCACCGAGCAGAACCTCATCATCAGCCTCGGCGAGAACTACGGCATCCGCTCCGGCCAGCTGTTCATCGTGCGCCGCAATGGGGAACTCCTGACTGATCCCGACACCGGCGAGATCCTGGGCGAGAGCGAAGGCGAGGTGATCGGCACCCTCGAAGTGACGAGCACGCGTGAGAAACTCTCCTACTGCAAGCTGGTCGACGGCGACCTGCCCGATCGCGGCGACGTGGTCGTCGTGAAGTAGACCACCCCGCCCGGCCGCCTCGCGGCCGTCCCTTGTCTGCGGCGCCGGCCACGGCGCCGCATCGATCCGGAGCCCGCGCCGTCGGCGGGCTTCGTCTTTTCCACCCCCGGCCATACCCTGTCCCCGCCCTTCCATGCGCCTGCCCTCCTTCCTGCGCCCGTTCGTATCCGGAGCTCTGTTATTCCACGCCGCTGTGCTGTTCGCGGCCGATCCCCAGGTCCTCACCTCCGCCGCCCCGCTCGCGGTGAAGCTCACGCCCGACGCGGGCAAGGCGACGTTCACCTTCAAGAACGACGGCTCGCGGCTGGTCGCCCTGCGCGTCGAGACGCCCGACACGACGTGCCACGTGCGCTTTCACGCACGCACCGAGGCGAGCTTCGGAGGTTATCGCACCTCCTCCGATTTCAGCATGGATTTCCGCGCGGAACGCGAGCCCTCCCAGCTTCTGGACGCGCTGCCGCAGTTCCCCGCCGAGTGGACGATCGAACTCGCGCTGGTCGGCAAGGTGCCGGCCGCACTCACCATCCGCCTGGAGGACCAGGGGCCGGCACCTGAGATTGTCTGGGGCGAGGCACCCGGCACGCTGCTCGTCCGCAACACCGGCCAGACGCAGATCACCGCCACGCCCGAACGTCATGTCCGCCTGCGCCACCCGCTGTTCAGCGCCTCGACTGCGACGCCCGACATCACGCCCGGCGGCGACGCCCTCTTCCGACTGCCCGCGGGTTACTGGGACCTGCACGCGCCCGGCGGCGACGGCGTCCAATCGATTCGCTCGGCCCTCATCCCCGTGACGAGCGGCGGCCAGACCGTGATCGACTGGCCGCAGATGCGCTCGCTGGAAGGCGAAAAACTTCGTGGGCTCTCCGAACTTATGGTGCGCGAGGCGAGCGCCGACGGCGACACCGGCACGCTCCTCGTCGCCGCGCCGATGTTCCCCACCACACCTCCCGTCGAAGCCGTCCGCGTGAGCGAGGGCGGCCAGCCCGGCCAGGTGCTCTCGATCGAGGCGGTCCCGGCCAGTCTGCACGTGGTCGTGCTCTTCGATTCATCCTTCTCGATGCGCAAGATCTTCGGCGAGGCGCAGCAGGCCGCCCTGCACTTTGTCGAAAATCTCCCGCCCGGGTGCACGGTCGATTTCTTCGACTTCGACACGAAAGTGCGCGAACTCACCGCGCCGGATCGCGCGGCCCTGCTCGCGGCGATCCGCGCCATCAAGTCGGATGGCAGCACCAAGCTCTACGACTCCGTCATGCGCGGCCTGTCCAAGTCAGCCGCCCATCGTCGCAGCGCCGTGGTGCTCTTCACCGACGGCTTTGATGCCCGCGTCGACGATCCCGGATACGGCAGTCGCGCCACCGAGGAGCAGGTGTTTGCCGCGGTGGAGAAGGCGCGGGTGCCGTTCTTCACCATCGCGTATGGTGAAAAGCCCGACGAGCAGACCCTCCAGAAACTCGCCGAGGTCTCGGGCGGCGCCTACTTCCGCGCCCAGGCCGACACGATCGCGAGCGTCTTCGACGAGATCCGCGGCGTGGTCGATCGCGACTACCGCATCACCTACCGCCGGCCCGCCAAGGTCGGACCGAGCAACACGCCGGTGCTCACGCTCGTGCTCGATGTCAGCGGCTCGATGGACATGGAGCCAACCCGCCCCGAGGTCGGCCGCCGCATCGAAAAGGCCAAGGACCTGCTGCGCGGCTTTTTCGGCCGGCTCCCCGCCGGCAGCGTGGTGCAGCTGTTCACGTTCTCCACGGGTGTTGACCTTGTCCAGGTGCCCACCTCCGAGCCGGCCCGTCTGGCCCGCGCGCTCGCGCCCATCGAGGCCGATGGAGGCACGGAGACACTCAAGGCCACGAAGGCCGCGCTCGCGTCGCTGGAAAGGATCCCGTCGCGCAACCGCACGCTGCTCTTCATCACCGACGCCGCGCTCAAGGTCTCGGACCAGCGGGAACACGAGACGTTTGCGAACGCGCTGGCGCAGCTCAAGGAGCAGGGCATCCGCAGCCTCTGGGTCGGCATGGTCGGCGAGGATCAGCAGGGGCCCTTCGAGGAGGCTGCGGCGCTCTCCGGCGGTTCGTTCGTGGTCAGTCCGGGCACCGAGTCCCTCGGCCGGGCCCTCGCCACGCTTGAGCGGACGCTCAAGTCCGACGCGGCCGGCGGCGAGGTCGCGGTCGAGGTGTTGATCAACAAGGTGGATACGGCCGGCACCCATCACCTGCACGGTGGCACGGGCCTGTTCCCGCTGCCCGTGCCCGAGTTCACGGCCGAACACAGCGTCGGCAGCCTGCGGGCCGTGATCACACAGGGCGCGCCGCAGGAGGCCGCGACGGAAGCGCTGGCCTCGATGCCCCCCGCACCGGGCACCGCATTGCCCGGAACCGGCGCCACGGCGGCGGGCGCAGGCGATGGCGCGCGCGAACTCAACCGCATCCCGATCGGCGCGACCGGCCACAACGAGGCCGTGGAGATCACGGTCCACGAGGCTCGCATCTACTCGCGTCTCCACGGACTGGATCTGCCGAACACCCATCGTTTCGTGGAACTCGTGCTCACGCTCAAGAACGTCCTCCCCGAGCAGCAGGTGTTTGTCCCCGCCAAGGGCGCAGCCCACCCCGCCAACTGGGTGTCGGGAAATCCCGCCGGCAAGACGGTGCGGATGATCCCGCCCTACCTCATTCCCGACATCCGGAATCACCTCTTCCTGCGCTGGAATGACGGGGCCGAGGCGCCGCCCTCGATCCTGTCGGTTCTCGATCCCGAGCCGTTGTTCCTACCGGATGATCCATCGGTGCTGGTGTCGCCCGACTCGCCGCGCGAGGCCCGCGTGGTGTTCCTCGTCCCCGAGCCGAACCTGCGCCAGGCGTCGCTGCACCTCTACGACACGAGCTACAAGCACATGGACCTGGCGCTCGTCGGGCCGCTCGTGCCGCGCGACGCCGCTCTCGTCGACATGCCGGCCAAGGCAAGTGGCGCGCTTTCGGACACCTTCGTGCTGCACCTCCTCGGCCATGCCGACTCGCCCGGGCCGCTGCACGGGGTGGATCCGCTCAAGGAGAATCTGTTCCGCACCGTGCAGCTGCGGTTCGACTCCAAGATGCAGGCGCTGGTGAACCTCCAGCCGGCGGCAAGCTTCGACCTGCTGATCGGGACCGACAAGGGACCGCTGGCCACGCCGCTTGCTCCAGTCACCGACTGGCTTCCCGGCGGCCTCTACCGCGACTCGTCGGTCGCTCCCGGGTCGCGCAACCGCTTCCAGCAGGTCTATTGCGTGCCGCAGGCGCTCGCGTCCGCGCCGTCCGCCGTGTTCGTCGAGCTCCGCGACAAGGACGTGGTGTTTCCCCTCGGCGGGCCGCTGCCGGAGTTTAGAACCAGCGCCGCCGTGGACCCCGCGTCCGGTGTGGCCGTCCAAGTCAACGCCCTCGGCCTAGCACCGCGGGAAAGCGGCCTGAACGCACGGCTCGTGATCGCTGACGTCACGATCACCGACGTCGAGGACACGTTCTCCACCGGCCTGGGTGACCGCTTCGTGCTCGCGCCCGTCGCCGCGCCCGGTGCGCCTTTCGAGGATCCGGACGCCCCCGCCGCGGCTGCGGCGCAGCCCGCCGCGACGCGCAGCGGCCTGGGTGGGTTCGGTGGCGGCGCCCAGAAGCCTCGTATCCACCGCGTCCACGCGACGACGGCTGAGCTGCTCTTCGGCATTCCCCGCGGCGCGGTCGTGCCCGACGGCGCCACGCGCCGGGGCATCCTGCTGTTTGACGCGCCCGCCGAGGGCGAATGGGTGCTGGCGCTGCACGGCCGCGAACTCGCCCGCTTGACCGCGCCGGCCGCAGCGCTCCCGGCCGACAGCGCGGCGCTCCTGGCCCGCCGTCCGAAGTACCCGCAGCTTCATGACAATCACCCGCAGGCGAAGGCCGAGAAGCTCGTCGCCGAGCTCGTGCGCAAGGGTGTGATCCGACCGCGCGACGAAAGCCGCGCGACCGCGGCACCCCGCGTCGACCAGTCCGGCAAGGTGCAGGCGATCCATCTCCCGCCGCCGCGCCTGACGGTCGCCGGTGAGGACGCATGGAAGGAGCTTCTCGCCGCCGACGAGGCCACCCTCTGGCGCACGCTCGCCGGGTTGCGCGTCAATCCGGGACTCGACCGGCCATGGTCGCACAGCCTCTCGCCGGAGTCGGTGTTGACCCAAGGCTCAGGCACACAAAACGACTTCGCGGAACTCGCGCGCGCCTGGTACGAGGCCCGCGGCATCGCGACCACCACGCTCCACGCCGGCCTGTCGAAGGAGGGCGAGGAGCAGCTGCGCGCGAAGCAGCCGTTCGGCGAGCTTCCGAAGCGCGTGCCGTTGCTGAAGACACCGGCGGGCACCTGGGGCCTCCCGTTCTGCGCGAGCGACGCCGCCCTCACGCCGCTGCTGGCGGCGGAACCGGCGAAGGACGCCCGCCCCAGCCCGTCGACGGCGACGATCACCATCAGCCTCATCGCCCGGCCCATCGGCACGACGGCCGCCGCGGCCATGGGCAACATGGCGGCCGCGCTCGGCGGTGGCGACGTGAGCACGGACAAGCGCTTCCAGCTCTGGCAGGGAACGCTCCCGCTCGCCACGCTCTCGCGCGATCCGCTCGACGTTCTCTATTTCGAAACCGGCGGGGACTCACCGGAGATCCGCGTGCACATCGAGAGCCTGGCAGGTTCCGAGGACGGCAAATCCGGGATGCCGACGCGCGATTGGAAGCCGGTCCGCGAGGTGATCGAGGTTCGCACGCCCGGACGTTCGCCGCGCCTCTACGAACGTGAACTCGACGAGGCGCCGATCGACGCCACCTACCACGCGATCTCAATCGCCGTGCCCGATCTCCCGACGAGTGCCGCCCAGGTCCTGGAAAAGCGCTGGGCCGAACAACGCACGGTCGAGCCACCCAACCACCTCTCGCTGCTGCGCTGGCTGGGTCGGTCGAAGATCGCGACGTTCGTCACCGCGCAGTCGCGCTGGGAAACCGAAAACGCCACGGCGCTCGGCGTGGGCCTCGCCCGCGACACCGCACCGCGCGTGCTGATCTTCACCACGTTCGGAGGCGAGGACGGGTCGATGCGCCAGAGCTTCGACCTGCGCCAGAGCGAGCCGCTGGTCCACGGTCCGGATGAGGCGGTCCGCTCCTTCCGGCTCATGCACGGCTTTGCCGACACCGCCTTCGAAGGGCGCCTCCTCGCGGGCCAGTCCGTATCCACGCTTTGGAGCAACCCATCCGACTACATCCTGGTCCCGCCGAACCAGCGCCGGGTTTTTGCCGACTCCCTTGCCGAGCGCGAGGCCCCGGCCGGCATGGTGGCGCGCGTGCGGAACGGGTCCGAGTACCTGCTGTTCTGCCGCGAGCCGGTGCAGTTCCACGGGAAGCCGCTCTGGGGCTGGTACGAGGTCGACCCCCGGACGTACGCCACGGTCTCGGTGCTCTCCACCGGCGAGCACGGCATGGCCGAGCGCATGCTCGTGGAGATCATCAAGGACTTCAGCGCGATGACCGCCGGCTACGTGGCGGGCGTCGATGTGTCGGTCTGGGCGGTGAGCGCATTCACGCTCGAGGGCATGCCCTACGAGCAGGTCCTGACCGAGGCGGAGAAGTTCGCCTCGGAGCTGCCGGACAAGACCTGGTACTTTGGCACCGGCGTCTTCACCTCGCACATCGCGCTCGACCCCACCGGCGTGAACTCCTTCTCCACCGGCTATTCGCAGGGGGTGACCTTCTACTTCATCATGGCGCGCCGCGCCATGAACCAGTCGAACTCCTCCGGCGGCGGCGGTGGCTGAGGTGCGTTCCGGCGCGGCCTCCAGTTTCCACGATCATCGGGCACAGTCGACCTCCGCCTCGACCGGCAGGTCGACGTGGATGAGGCTGTGGTTCAATCCCGGCTCGCCTGAATCGTGTACAGAAAATGGATACCCATCGCCCAGCGCGATGTGAGGGAGGGTGTTCTCATCCAGGAGCGTATGGTGAAACCACGTCCCGGCCCGGGCCAGCGGTCCATCGCGGTCGAGGACGAGCGCGACCTCGCCGAGGCGGGCCGATCCCTCATCGGTCTTGAGCACGCGCCACAGGAGCTCCTGGCCCGTGCGGGCCCGCGCCCGCACCACCTCGCCGGCGATGAACTCGAGCTCGATGCCGTCCATGACCGCGCCCCCGTAGGCGATCGGACGCGCGACACGGACAACGCCGTGCGCCGTGCGCCGGTCCGGGGCGGTGAAAACCTCCTCCGTGGGCAGATTCGCGACGAACGGCACTCCATCCCTCGAACGAAGCGCCGCCGTGCACCAGCGATGGCCGCGCGCGAGCTGGACGGTGAGGTCCGTGCCCGGCCCGCGGTAGCGCACCGCACGCAAGGCGCGATCGTTCAGGTCCTCGCGCCAGTTCGTCAGACGGGCGAGGTGCGCACGCCAGCCTGCGAGAGGGTCGGGCAAGTTCGCCCGGCACGCGACGAACACGATGTTCCGCAGGCGTTCCAGCATGCGTTCGGCCGACCCGCACGCTGCGGAGGGGACCAGCGCGCGCGCCCAGTCCAGCGTGGGCGCGGGTGCCACCGTCCAGTTGGTCGCACCGTGCACGAGCTGGGCGGCGACCGGCCCGTAGTGCTGCCAGCATCGCTCGCGTAGTCGCGCCACCCGGTCGGGCGCGACGCCGTCCATCAGCCGCGGCTGGCTGCCCTGCAGAAACAGGAGCGCCCCGCGCCGCGCCACCTGCTCACCCATGCGCCGGGCATTCGCCGACAGCACCGCCTCGAAGCCCGGATCCGGCCAGCCCTGCGCAGCCGCGATGAGCCGGCGCTCGTCGGCCCAGATCACCTCCACGGGGCCCCCACCCGCCCGACGCGCGGCCTCGCTGACTGCCTCGACCAGTACGGATGCGGCGCGCGTCACGCCCTGCAGTTCGAACGGCTCGGTGAGCAACAACCCCTGCCCGGGCTGAAGATTAACCCCCACACGCACGAGCACATCGGCATAGGCGCGCAGGAGGTCCGGCCGCTGTTCCGGGTGGGGGAGCACCTCCGCATTCCTGCCGCAGCTTGGTCGCGACGGAAGGCAAATCCCGTGAGTGATTTGTAACATCCGCAAAAAACTCCGGGATGGACCCCGAATTTTCTCTCAGCGACCGCCAATCGTGCCGAACACCAACTGAACCCATCCGTTCACCACCAGTCGCATCCCCCGACGGCTGTTCCGATCCGTTTTTTCAATGATCGCCGACCACCCGTGCTTCCCTCTTCGACGTCAATGCCTCGCCGGCCTGCTGGCCGTCGGCTCCCTCACCCTCGCGCTGCTGGGCAGTCCGTTGGCCGCCGCCCCGGCCCGACCTGCGCCCGCTGACCTGGCCGAGCAGCTCCGACTCGCCCTTCCCTCCGGCTGGACGCTCACGCCCGCCGCAGCGGCCGGAGTCCCGGGCTGGCATGCGACCGACACGTCGGCGCTGACAATGCAGGTCGGCGACGGCGTGCGCTCCCACACGGTGTCGGTCGTGCCGCTTGACTGGATCGGCGTGCAGGCCAAAGGAGGCTCGGACGTGATCGTGCGCCGGGGTCCCACGGCCAAGGTGATCGTCGCGGCCGACGCAGGAGATCGTCTTGAGTGGCTTGATACCTTCGCGCCCGATCCGGCCTCGCTCGCCTCGCCCGCCGGTTCCACCGCAGACTACGCCGGTCAGTACACCCGCGTCGAAGCCGAGATCCGCACGTTGCTGCGCCGCGGGGGCGCATCCCGTGAGCAGGCTGTCGCCTCCTGCATCGCGCTCGGCGTCCCGGCCGAGGATCTCATCCGTGCCGCCGCCATGGACTCCCGGAGCCCGGTGCAGTTGGCGGCCATCCGTTCGCTGCGGCACTTTCCCGGCAAGACCACCCGCGAGGCCCTGCTCAAGATCATCGCGGACAGGTCACGCGAGGCTTCTGCGGACCGGAGCCGTATCGCTGCGTTGGAGACATGCGCGGCCCTGATGCTGGACAGCCATGGCCCGGCCGTTGTCTCCGCCCTGCAGGTCGAGAAGGACGAGGCCACTGTCGTGCTGCTTGCCGCGGAGGTGAACCGTCTTCGCTACGCCCCAGCGGCGGCTGAACTCCGCCGCTGGCTCAAGTCCGCGCAGTCGCCTGAGACGAAGGTCGCGGTCGCCCGTGCGCTCGCCACGCTGCGCGATCCGGCCGCGGCCGCGGAGATCCGTGCCGCCCTGGACGCCCCGAGCCCGCGGCGTGCGGCCGTCGCGCCGTCCGTCCTCGCCGCGGCGCGCCGGCAGCTCGCAATCGAGCTGCACCGGCTGGACGGCGAGTGGGGGCCCGAAACACGCGGCGCGCGCCTGTCGGTGGTGCTGGAGTCGCCCGACCGCGTGGTCGTGCATGTCGAGAACATGGCGGAGGCCCCGCTGCATTTCATCCCATTCTCCGCCCACGGAGGCGAGCCCTGGCCGGTCGGGCTCGAGGTCACCCTCGATGCCGCGGCGATCAATCCGCCTGGACCGCGGGATGCCGACCTCGGCCGGACCGCCGGCTCGCTCGCCCACGGGATCGCGCCGGGAACCTGCTCGACGTTCGAACTTCAGCTCACCGCGCCCCTCGCGCCCGAGCGCGAGCATGCCCTGGCCGCGACCTGGTTCGGCCTCGTCGCGAACGAACTCTCCATTCGCGCGGTCCCGGCCGCTCAGTCGGTCTCACGCCACTGATGTCGATGCCTGCGTGAACGGGATGGCACCGGCCGGCGAAAGCCGTCGTCCGCCTTCGCGAGGTGCGCGCCGGCGCCACGGCATTCCTCAGGGGCCGGCCAAAGCCGAGGGCGGAGGTGGCCGGTTCCACGAGGGCGAGAAGCGCGCATGCACGTCGCGGTCCGCCTTCGCCTGCCGCAGGCGTTGGCTCAGGTCGCCGAACCCGCCTCGTAGCGCGCGATCCACGCCCTGCTCCACGCCGTGAAGTCTCCGGCCTCGAGGTGCTCGCGCGCCTGCCGCACGAGGTCGAGGTAGAACGACACGTTGTGGAGGGTGAGAAGCGTGCACGCGAGGATCTCTCCCGCCATCACGAGATGGCGCAGGTAGCCGATGGTGAAGTGGCGGCAGGTGTAGTTGTCGAAGCCTGCCACGAGTGGTTCGCGCGAGGCGCGGTAGCGCTCGTTGCGCAGGTTGATCACGCCATCGGGGGTGTAGGCCGATCCGTTGCGGGCGAGGCGCGTCGGCAGCACGCAGTCAAACATGTCCACGCCGAGCCCGATCATCTTCAAGATCTGCGACGGCGTGCCCAGGCCCATCGTGTAGCGCGGGCGGTCGGGCGGAAGGTGTGGCGTCGTGGAACCCACGGCGTGCAGCATCTCCGGTTCCTCCTCCCCCACGGCCACGCCGCCGACGGCATAGCCGGGAAAATCGAGCGCGCGCAACGCCTCGGCCGCCTCACGTCGCAGGTCGTCGAAGGTCGAACCCTGCACGATGCCGAACACGTGGTGCCCCGCATCGAGAAACCCCTGCTCCCGCGCGATATCGAGGCATTGTCTCGCCCAGCGTCCACTGCGCGCCACCGCCCGCGCGCAATCGTCATGGGAACACGGGTACGGCGGGCATTCGTCGATCACCATCGCGATGTCCGAGCCGAAGTCCATCTGCAGCTTCATCACCTCCCGCGGACCCAGGAACATCCTCGCCCCGTCCAGGTGCGACTGGAAACTGATACCCTCCTCCGTGATCCGGCGCAGCTTCGCGAGCGAGTAGACCTGGAAACCGCCGCTGTCGGTGAGGATCGGGCCGTCCCAGCCCATGAACGCGTGCAATCCGCCGAACTCGCGGATCAGCTCCGAACCCGGCCGCAGCGCGAGATGGTAGGTGTTGCTCAGGATGATCTGCGCACCGGTCTCGCGGATCTGCGCGGGCGTGAGCGCCTTGACCGTGGCCTGGGTGCCCACAGGCATGAAGATCGGTGTCTCGACCGTGCCGTGCCGCGTGCGCAACCGCGCGCGACGCGCTGCGCTGTGGGGATCCGTGGTGATGAGTTCGAAATGGCCGGCCATGTGTCGGGACACGGATTGAACGACGAATCCCCTTTCCGCAACGGCCGAAAAGAGAGTGAACCACAGAGGACACGGAGAACACAGAGGGCCGAGCCGAGGAATTTCGGAGGGGCTGGAACCGCTGATGCGTCTCGGGAATGGCCGAAACTCGGGTTCACCAACTCCGGCTGATCGCCTCCGCTGACACGCTCTTCGGGCGCTGCTGATCGCTGCGCGCCGCTTCTGCGCATGGATCGGCCCGGCACCTCAGCTCACTTCCGGATGAGTGTCCATCAGTGATCCTCAGCGGTTCCCCTCCGGAGTGTCGCCGCCGATCGGCTCGAGCTGCGAACCCCTGATGAACACGAGCCCGATCCGCCCCCCGCCTCTGTGTCCTCTGTGCCCTCTGTGGTTCAAACCAACCTCACCCGCAATCAGGAGTTCACAGCCGTGGTCACCTTCTTCCGCCCGCCTTCGGCTTGCCTTTGCCGCTGCGCGCATAGCTCGCGCGTTTCGCCGCCGGTCCGCCGCCACCGGGAGGTTTGCGGAAATCGCCCGAACGCAGCGCCTTGATCTGGTCGCGCAGCAGCGCGGCCCGCTCGAACTCCAGCGCCTCGGCCGCCTCCTGCATCTCAGCCTCGAGTTGCACAAGCACGGAAGCGACATCCTCGTCGCCCGTGCCCGGCTCCGCCACCAGGGCCGCCTTCTGCTCCGCCTCGTACCCGGCGGTGTGCAGGCTGGCCTGCACCGCGCGCCTCACGCCGCGCGGGGTGATCCCGTGCTCACGATTGTAGGCGAGCTGTTTCTCGCGGCGGTAGTTGGTGATCTCGATCGTAGCTCGTATCGATTCTGTTATGACATCTGCGTAGAAGACCACGCGACCTTTCTCGTGCCGCGCCGCGCGGCCGGCCGTCTGGATCAGGCTCGTGCGGCTGCGCAGGAAGCCCTCCTTGTCCGCGTCGAGGACGGCCACGAGCGCGACCTCGGGCAGGTCCAGTCCCTCCCGCAACAGATTGATCCCGACGAGCACGTCGAATCCACCCTGCCGCAGGCGCCTCAGGATCTCCACCCGCTCAATGGCGTCGATATCGGAGTGCAGGTACTCGACGCGAACCTCCGACTCGCGCAGGAAGCTGGTGATGTCCTCGGACAGGCGCTTGGTGAGCGTGGTGACAAGCACGCGCTCCCCGGCCCCGACGGCGCGGCGGATCTCGCCGATCAGGTCCTCGACCTGCCCGCGCGTCGGCCTCAGGCTGATCTCCGGATCGAGCAGGCCGGTCGGGCGGATGATCTGCTCCGCCACCACCGAGGACTTCTCCAGCTCAAAGGGCGCCGGCGTGGCCGAGACGTAGAGGGTCTGCACGGTGATCTTCGCGAACTCGTCCCAACTGAGCGGGCGATTGTCCAGCGCGGAGGGGAGGCGGAAGCCGTGATCGACGAGTGTCGACTTGCGCGAGCGGTCGCCCGCGTACATGCCGCCGATCTGCGGCACGGTGACGTGGCTCTCGTCGATCATGAGGAGGAAATCCTTCGGGAAGAAATCAATCAGGCAGATCGGCCGGTCGCCCTCGCCGCGCCCGCTCATGTGGCGGGAATAATTTTCGATTCCGTTGCAGAATCCGAGTTCCTGCAGCATTTCGAGGTCGTAGTTGGTGCGCATGGCGATCCGCTGCGCCTCGACCAGCTTCCCGTTCCTCTCGAACCATGCGATCCGCTCGGCCAGCTCGGCCTTGATCGCGCCGACCGCCCGTTCCATCTTGTCGCGCGGCGTGACGAATTGGCTGGCCGGATACAGGCTGAAGCGATCGAAGCTCCTGCCCATCGCCCCGGTGAGCGGGTCGAACTCGCGCAGGCTCTCGATCGTGTCGCCCCAGAATTCCACGCGCAGCCCGGTCTCCAGGTAGGCGGGCATCACGTCCACCACGTCGCCGCGCACGCGGAAGCGACCGCGCTCCAGCACGGTGTCGTTGCGCTCGTAGAGGTTCTCCACCAGGCGGGAGAGGAACGCGTCCCGCGCCATCGTCGCGCCGACCTGCAGCGGAATCATCATGGCGACAAAATCCTCCGGCGAGCCGATGCCGTAGATGCACGAGACGCTCGCGACCACGATGACGTCGCGCCGGCTGATGAGCGAACTCGTCGCCGCGATGCGCAACCGCTCGATCTCGTCGTTGATCGATGAATCCTTCTCGATGTAGGTGTCGCTCGACGGCACGTAGGCCTCGGGCTGGTAGTAGTCGTAGTAGCTGACAAAATACTCGACCGCGTTGTCCGGGAAGAATCCCTTGAACTCGGAGTAGAGCTGGGCGGCCAGGGTCTTGTTGTGCGAGATGATCAGCACCGGCCGTTCCATCTGCGCGATGACATTGGCCATGGTGAAGGTCTTGCCCGATCCGGTGACGCCCAGGAGCGTCTGGTGGCGGTCTCCTGCGCGAAGGGAGGAGACGAGCGTCTCGATCGCCTTCGGCTGGTCGCCGGTGGGCTGGTAGTCAGCGTTGAGCTTGAAGAGCATGAGGGCAGAGGTGCGGAAACGCAGATGCGGCTGAAACCGTGAAACCAATCCGGCAGTGTGCGAAGGTCAAATGCGTCTGGTTGTGAATCAAAGAGGACGCGGGCACGGGGAGGCTGCGCACGGCCATGTGCGCCCGGCAGGAGGCGTTTCGAGCCCGAGACAACCTGAACTGACTAGACACCGGGAGCCGAATGACTCGCACGTCGCCGCCTAAACAGTCCAACATCCCTGCCAGGATCAAGGAACCGCAGCCGCGCCGCGCCCGACTCTCTCGGCATTGTTTCGTGCGATGGCTCTCGCCCGATCCGACAAATCTCGTGGCGGGTTCGCGCCGAAGGCCAGTCCATGCTCTGTGTCCTCCGTGCGCTCTGTGGAAGAAACCGGATCGACTGGCCCCGTGCCCGCGTCGGTCCGTTCGATCCTGTGCCGCTCGTGAATCCACCAAACCATGACTACCGCACCCAATCACGATACCCGTCCTCACATCGTCGTCCTCGGCGCCGGCTTTGGCGGCCTGACCTTTGCGAAGAAATTCCCCGAGGGCCGGGCGCGCATCACCGTGGTCGACCGGACGAATCATCACCTGTTTCAGCCCCTCCTCTATCAGGTCGCCACGGCCGCCCTCGCCGTGCCTGACATCGCGCAGCCGGTGCGCTCGATCCTCGCCGCGAAGCAGGACGTGACGGTGATGATGGACGAGGTGACCGCCTTCGATCTGCCCGGGCGGCGTGTGATCCTGCGCGAGGGTGAACTCACCTACGACCATCTCGTCGTGGCGCTCGGCGGCCGCACCAGCTATTTCGGGCACCCGGAATGGGAGCAGCATGCCCCCGGGCTCAAGTCCATCGAGGACGCGATCCGTATCCGGCACAACGTGCTGCGCGCCTTCGAACGCGCCGAGATGGCCGAGGATCCAGCCGAACAGCGCCGCCTCGCGACGCTCGTGGTGATCGGCGGCGGCCCCACCGGGGTGGAACTCGCAGGCACGTTCGCAGAACTGCAGCGCACCATGATCGCCCGCGATTTCCGCCACCTCAAGCCCGGGATGGCGCGCGTCATCCTGATCGAGGGCGGCGATCGCGTGCTCGGCATGTACCCGCCCCACTTGTCGGACGCCGCCAAGAGACAACTTGAAAGCCTCGGCGTGCAGGTGCGGCTCAACACCCGCGTGCAGGAGATCCGGCACGACGAGATCGTGCTGGGCGAGGAAACGATCCAGGCGGAAAACATCATCTGGGCGGCCGGCGTTTCCGCCTCCCCCCTGGGCGCACAACTCGGCGCGGAGACCGACCGCGCCGGACGCGTGCAGGTGCTGCCCGACCTCAGCGTGCCCGGTCATCCGGAAGTGCGCGTGCTCGGCGACATGGTCTCGCTCAAGGATCCGAAGGGCCAGGTCGTGCCCGGCGTCAGTCCGGCCGCGATGCAGATGGGTGAATATGTGGCCGAAAACATCGCCGACGAGATCCGCCGTGGCACGAAAGGCGACCCGTCGACGCGCGCGCCGTTCGTCTACCGCGACAAGGGCAGCATGGCCACGATCGGGCGTTCGCGCGCAGTCGCGAAGATCGGCCGGGTCGAGTTCAGCGGCTACTTCGCCTGGGTCACCTGGCTTTTTGTGCACCTGATCTTTCTCATCGGATTCCGCAACAAGCTCTCGGTCCTCTTCTCCTGGATCTACTCCTACCTCACCTTCAAACGCGGCGCCCGCGTGATCTACGGCGCTCCGATCGAGGATCGAGGTTGAAGCCGTCCGAGGTCCGGTATCCTGACTGCGTCCGTCCGGCATCGACGACGACCCCGTCCCACGCCTTCCGGTCGACGGGATGGGCGCGTAATCGAGTCAATTAGTTCAGGTGCTATGTTCGCCGTTCCCGGCCGCCGCGGCCCCGGCGACGTCGTGAAGCTTTGCCTCCACGGCAGATCCAGACGAGAACGACTCCGGCATGATTCCGGTTTTCGTCGAAGGCCTCCGCCGCATCATTGCTGTCGCGTGCCTCTTTGCCGGCATGGCGTTGATCGTCCAACCGGGGCCCACGTTGGTCGTCGCGCGCGTGGTGGACTTCGCGCAATCGTATGTGAGGTCTCCCTACACAACAACGCGCGCAGGCAGTCTCGCCGACTTTGTCCGCAGGCGCACGGAGGGCCGCACCCTGGATGCGACCGGCACGCCGTGGGCCGCGTTCGCCCGGGATCTGCGGGCGGGCACCGCAGCCGGTGTTCTCCAGCGCCTGTCCAGCGAGAGGCTCGGTGAGGCCGTTGTCTTTCCGCACGACGCGCTGCCGGCGTTTCCCGAAGGTGACATTGGTTCGCTTCTCTACATCCATGTTCCGGCCGACGATCTCTGGATCAGCCTGAGCCGGGAGCACGCGCCGGAGATTGAAGGACTCGACCGCCGATGGGCGTATCCGCATCGCACGGCGGGCCTGGCGCTCCTGCCTCTGGCGTTTTTGGTCCTCTTCCTCCCCTCGCCGGTCCGACCGCCGCCCGGCGCCCTGACCTATTCACGCGCGCCTTCCGTGGTGTTGCCCGACCTGCTCGGGCTGGTCGGCGGGGCGTTCTTTTTCACCCTGCCCCTGCTGATCCTGGCGGAACAGGCGCCAGGCCAGTCGCCGGTGCAGGCGGCGGGCGGCTGGTCGTGGTTGACCTGGTCGTTCTGGCTGATGGCCGCAGGCTTCCTGCTGCTCAACGGCGTCGCCTTCTACTACGCGACGCTGCATCTGCTGATCACGGATGCGGCGTTGGTGGTACGGAAGGGTGCGCGCTCCCACGCCTACGCATGGGCGGACATGGCGGCGTGCAGCCCCTATGCCTCCCCGCGCGGACGCATCATCGGCGTGCTCCTGATCCTATTCGGGCGCGGTCCGGCCATGGTCGGGCAGGGATTGCTTGTCGCCTCGAACACCGAGCGCGGCCTGGAAATCCGCATGCGCGATGGGCGAAGCCTCCGCATCATGGCCAACTCGTTTCCCGGGTTTCCCGCGGTGGTCGATGCGCTGCACCGACGCGGCGTCCCCGGAACCCCGTCCGTGGAAGCATGAGGAGTCGCGACGGCGGCGGCATCCGCGCACCCGGACACATTTACGATGAACCGCCTGATCAAAGGAGTCGTTGTTCTTATCGGGGTGCTCGCGCTCGCCTGGGGCGGCGCGCTGGTGGTGCTGGGGGTTGCCGGCGATTCCGCCACGCCTCGCAACGTCCAGGCGCGTCGGACGGGGGGCGAGCGCGACGAAGCCACGCCGAATCGCTACACCTATTCGATCGGCTACGAGTTCGTCACCCGTGACGGCACCGTGGTGCCCGGTCACGCGCAGGCGATCGGCAGCAGCACGTCGGTGAAAACCCCGCGCAAGATTCTCTACCTTGCCTCGCTGCCCTGGATCAACGCCCCGGAGGACCACTGCGGCCTCAACATCTACCCCGCATCGCTCCTGGCTGTCGGCGGACTGTTGACGTGGCCGCTCGTCCGCCGTCGCCGCAAGGCCCCAGCACCTCGCCGGGCGCGACCGTCCCGGCGCAGAGCCGATGCTCCGCCTGAACCGTCCACGCCACCGGCGGATGCCGAGGCGGCCCTGTCCTGGCTGCGTCGATACAGAAGGAACTCCCGGCGGTATGCCTGGCTGTTTTTCGCCGTCGTCGTGATCGGCATCGGCACCCTCATCCGGGTCGAGTTGGAGACGTTCAACCGGGAGTGGTTCCTGGCCACCGGCTTCGCCGCTGCGGTCACCTGGATCCTCGCGATGTGGTCGCGCCGCGTCGCGGAATCGTCCTGGGAGGGCGTGGTTGCCTCGCGGGAGATTCGCGAGGTGCGGGGAACGCGCGGCTCGGACGACACACCCAGAATCCAGCACCTCATCCACGTCCGGACCGATCGGGGAAAACACCACAAGATCCGCGTCGGCGCGGCGTTGTTCGACGCCTACCCCGAAGGAGCCGGCGTGCGCAAGGTCGCCGGTCTTTCCTTCCCGCTCTCCGATGCGGTCGACGCAGACACCGCGTTCTGCCCGGTCTGCGGCAACCTTCTCCGCGGCGCCACGACCCAGTGCCCGAGCTGCCGCGCCCCGATTTTCGACTTCGCCGCCCTGCAGTAGTCCACGCGCCCCGCATCCCTCCCCCGCCATGAAGGAAACCACGGCTCCCCGCTCGTTTGTATCCGCTTTTCACTGTCACCTCGCGTCCGCGCTGCTCCTGACCGGGGCCGCGCTGGCGTTCGTCGCGCCGAGCGCACTTTGCGCCGGAGGCGGGTGCTCGCTATCGATGGAGCGCCAGGAGTTCGCCCCGAGCGAGCGGCTGCCGGTGAGATTCAGGGCTCCCGCCGGCACACCGGCCAGCGCATGGGTGGGCATCGTCCCGGCCCACGTCCAGCACGGGTCCCGCGTGGTCAACGACCAGCACGACATCCAGTTTCAGCAACTCGGCGGGCGAACGGAGGGGGAACTGGTCTTCGCTCCCGTCAAGCCCGGGGCCTGGACGCTGCGCATGAACGTCGGCGACGCGGAGACGGCGAGCGTCGCCTTCACGGTCGCCGACGACGTGGTGCCGCCCGGCCAGAACCGACCCTCGCTCTCGATGGAGCGCACGCGCTTCGCCCCGAGCGAAAAGCTCGTGGTGCGCTTCGCCGCACCCGCAGCCTATCCGGCCAATGCCTGGATCGGCCTCATCCCGGCCGAAGTCGAGCATGGCTCGCGCGCCGTGAACGACCGCCACGACGTGCAGTTTCAAAACCTCGGCGGCCGGACGGACGGCGAGTTGGCGTTCTCGCCTGTCGCGCCCGGGAAGTGGACGCTGCGCATGAACGCCTTCGAGATCGAGACGGCAAGCGTCGCCTTCGAGGTGGCCGATGATGTGGTGCCGCCCGGCCAGAACCAGCCCTCGCTCTCGATGGAACGGACGCGCTTCGCCCCAAGCGAGCGGATCGCGGTGCAGTTCACCGCCCCCCAGGCCTACCCGGCCGGCGCCTGGATCGGTATCGTGCCTGCCGATACGCCACACGGCTCGCGCACGGTCAATGACCAGCATGACGTGCAGTTCC
>JAEWQP010000021.1 GCA_023399155.1 Verrucomicrobiota bacterium
CTACGCAGTGCGTCGTGCACGCCCTGACCCGACATCAGCGATACTTCGCGCTCGGCGGACTTGCCACCATACAACACGCCGACCCGGCCAAAATCCGCTGTCATGCCAACTCTCCCAATTGGGCAGGAATCCGACTGATGGACCCTGCTCCCATTACCAACACCACATCGCCGTCGCGGACAAAGTCCAGGACGGCCTGCGCCATATCATTGATTTCCGCCACGAAGATGGGTTCGACCTTGCCCAGCACGCGCACGGCCCGGCTGAGAGCGCGGCCATCGGCAGCAACCAGGGCCGGCTCGCCGGCCGCATAGACTTCACTGAGCAGTACGGCGTCAGCCTGGCTCAGCACCTGCACGAAGTCTTCGAAACAATCACGGGTACGCGTATAGCGATGCGGCTGAAACGCCAGCACAATGCGCCGATCCGGCCAAGCGCCACGCGCGGCAGCCAAGGTAGCAGCCATTTCGACCGGGTGGTGACCGTAATCGTCAACAACTGTAAACGTGCCGCCGCCCTGGCGTTCGGTCACGGGGAAGTCACCCACCATGGAGAAACGCCGGCCCACGCCGGTGAACTCGCTCAAGGCCTTGCAGATAGCGGCATCGCTGACGCCCAGCTCGGTCGCCACCGCAATCGCCGCCAGAGCGTTGAGAACGTTGTGCCTGCCGGGCAGGTTCAAGCACACCGACAACACGGGCAGATCGCCGCCGGCACCCTTGCGCAACACGTCAAAGCACATGGTCGTGCCGCGGCTCTCGATGTTGGTGGCGCGCACCTGCGCGTCGCTGTCTATACCGTAGGTGGTGACAGGACGGGATACAAAAGGAATGATTTCGCGCACATTCGCGTCGTCGCTGCACAGGATGGCGCTGCCGTAAAACGGCAGGCGATGCGTGAAGTCGATAAAGGCGCTCTTGAGGCGCGCCACGTCGTGACCGTAGGTATCCATGTGGTCCACGTCAATATTGGTGACGATGGCCATCACGGGCAGCAGGTTCAGGAACGAGGCGTCCGACTCGTCGGCCTCGACGACGATGAACTCGCCCTGGCCCAGGCGCGCATTCGCGCCAGCCGAGTTGAGTCGCCCGCCGATGACGAATGTAGGATCCAGCTCGCCGGCCGCCAGCAGACTGGCCACCAGACTGGTGGTGGTGGTCTTGCCATGCGTGCCGGCCACGGCGATGCCGCGCTTCAGGCGCATCAGCTCGGCCAGCATGAGGGCGCGGGGCACCACGGGAATGCGGGCGGCGCGAGCCGCCAGGACTTCAGGGTTGTCGCCCGCGATGGCGGTGGACGTGACAATAGCGCCCATGCCTGCAACGTTCTCGGCCTTGTGGCCAATGAGGATGCGCGCACCCAGGCTCTCCAGGCGGCGGGTGACCGCCGTTTCCTGGATGTCCGAACCACTGATGGCATAACCCAGGTTGAGCATGACCTCGGCGATGCCGCTCATGCCCGAGCCGCCGATACCTACAAAATGAATTCGTTGAATGCGGTGTTTCATCCCGCCCTCCTTGCCGCCTGCTGACATGCTTCGGCAATTTGCTGCGTGGCATTCAACTGTGCATGTTCCTGCGCGTGGCTGGCCACGCGCGTCAATTCTTCACGGTCCAGGTCCTGCAGCCATTGCGCAAGCCACTGAGCCGTCAACTCTGATTGTTTCTTTTGCCAGGCGCCCGAGCAGTCGCTCAAGTACCGGGCGTTGGCCGTCTGGTGATCGTCGATGGCGTGCGGCAGCGGCACGAACAGCGCTGCCACTCCGATGGCGGCCACTTCGGCCACCGTCATGGCGCCGGCACGGCAGATCAGCAGATCGGCTTCTTTCATGGCCTGGGCCATGTCGCCGATAAAGGCCTTGCAATCCGCCTGCACTTGGACTTGTTCATAAGCCTGCTGCAAGGCCTGCAAATGCTTTTCGCCCGACTGGTGAGTCACGTGCGGGCGTTGCGCGGCCGGAATCAAGCCCAGCGCCTGCGGCACCACGGCATTCAGCGCTGCAGCCCCCAGGCTTCCACCCACCACCAGAATACGCAAAGGACCGGTACGGCCCGCATAGCGATCCGCCGCCGCCCCCTGCCCCACGAAAGCGTCGCGAACGGGATTGCCGACTGTGACGGCGCCCGGCAAGGCGCCAGGGAATCCCGTCAGCACGCGATCGGCCATCTTGGCCAGGTAGCGGTTGGCGGTGCCCGCAACCGCGTTCTGCTCGTGCACGACCAGCGGACGCCGCGTCAGGAACGACATCAGACCGCCGGGAAAGGCGACGTAGCCGCCCATGCCCAGCACCACGTCCGGCTGCGCTTCTTTCAGGCAACGGCGCGCCTGCCAGCAGGCGCTTAGTAAGGTGAAGGGCAGCTTGAGCAAGGCCATCGCCCCTTTTCCGCGCAAGCCTGAAAACCGCAGCGGCAGCATTTTAATGCCGTGCTGGGGAACCAGGCTGCCTTCCATCCGCTCGGGATGCCCCAGCCACAGCACATTCCAGCCGCGTTGGCGCATGGCCTCGGCCACAGCCAGGCCCGGCATGATATGCCCGCCTGTACCGCCTGCCATGATCAGAATGGTGGGTGCGCTCATGTGCGTTTCCCCCGCATCATCTGGCGGTTCTCGAAATCCACGCGCAGCAGCAACGCCAAGGCCACCAGATTCATGACGATGCCCGAACCGCCGTAGCTGACCAGGGGCAGCGTCAGCCCCTTGGTGGGCAACAGTCCCAGGACCACGCCGATATTGATGAAGGTCTGCACACCGAACCACACGGCTACGCCCTGCGCCACCATGCCGCTGAAAATGCGTTCCATGGCGATGGCCTGACGACCGATCGTGAAACTGCGCCACACCAGGAAAGCAAAGGCCAGCACCAGTGCGGATACGCCGACAAAACCCAGCTCCTCGCCGATCACCGCGACAATGAAGTCGGTATGCGCTTCGGGCAGATAATGCAGCTTTTCAACACTGGAGCCCAGGCCCACGCCGAACCATTCGCCACGTCCCAAGGCGATCAGGGAATGGGAGAGCTGGTAAGCGCTGCCATAAGCATTGTCCGGATTCCAAGGATCCAGGTAGACGAACAGACGCTCTCGCCGCCAGGGCGAGAGCCAGATCAGCAACAGGAAACTGCCCACCAGAATGCCCAGCAAAGCTGAGAACAGTTTCCCATTGATGCCGCCGATGAACAGAATGCCCACGGCAATGGCCACAATGACCATGAAAGCGCCCAGGTCAGGTTCCATCTGCAGCAATACACCCACAAAACCCAACGCGACCGCCAT
The DNA here is from genome assembly GCA_023399155.1 of Verrucomicrobiota bacterium. Lineage (GTDB taxonomy): Bacteria > Verrucomicrobiota > Verrucomicrobiia > Opitutales > Opitutaceae > JAEWQP01. The sequence goes on from JAEWQP010000021.1 coordinate 3,273, forward strand.
GGGCAGGAAGCCGCGCAGAAAGGTCTGCAG
>JAEWQP010000030.1 GCA_023399155.1 Verrucomicrobiota bacterium
GCCGCTTCCTGCGGTAAGCCTAAAGGCACGTGTCCTCGGAAGCGGCCAATCGGCTCGCCCTCAGTCACTCTCAAAACATAACTAACTCTCACGGTTCCCCTGTCCAGAGGACGGGGTCCACCTCACGCGGCTGCCGCGACGTACCAGGCGATAACGTGTGCTCATGGTGTTCATTGCGCACTACGAGGATATCCGAAATCGAATCCGGACCGGTGACGGGCACTGAGCGAGTTCACGCCGGCTGCGTGAAGCAGTGGCGGAATCACAAAATTGGTGTCCGTTTTGGTGTCCGTTGTGGACCCACGCGAACCAAAGCCTATGCTGCTTAAGCAGATAGATATTGGAGGCGCGGGCCGGAATCGAACCGGCGCATAGAGCTTTTGCAGAGCTCGGCCTTACCACTTGGCTACCGCGCCCAAGCCGGGGGGCGCCAGGCCCGCCCGCGATGGAGCGGTCACGATCGCAAAGGTCCGGCGGCTTTCAAGCGGAATGTTTTGCGGCTTTCGGGATGGACCCCGGACGGGAGGGCACTGTTTAACAACCCCCATGCCGGCCACTGTCTTCACCATCGCCAACCAGAAGGGCGGCGTGGGCAAAACCACCACCGCGATCAATCTCGCTGCCGCCCTCGCCGACAAGAAGGTCCCCACCCTCGTGGTCGATCTCGACCCCCAGGGCAACGCGACCAGCGGGCTCGGCGTGGAACGACAGGATGGCCACAGTATCTACGCCGCCCTCAGCGGCGAAGGCTCCGCAGCCGATATGATCGTGCCGACGCGGATCAAGCACCTGTCGATTCTGCCCGCCGAGGTGGACCTCGCCGCCGCCGAGATCGAACTCGCGCAGAAGCCCGACTATCTCCTCCAGTTGCGCCGCGCGCTCCAGCCCATCGTCGAAGGCGATGCCTACCGCGCCATCATCATCGACTGCCCGCCCGCACTCGGCCTGCTTTCGATGAACAGCCTGGCCGCCGCCGATTACCTGCTGATCGCCCTCCAGTGCGAATATCTCGCGCTCGAGGGTCTCGGCCAGATCCTCAAGGTCGTGGAGCGCCTGCACCAGGCCGGCGTCAATGACCACCTCGAGGTCGGCGGCGTGATCATGACCATGTATGATGTGCGCACGAATCTCTCGCGCCAGGTGGTCGAGGAGGTAAAAACGCACCTGCCCGACAAGATCTTCGCGACGGTGATCCCGCGCACCATCCGCCTGAGCGAGGCCCCAAGCTTCGGCAAAACGATCTTCGAGTATGATGCGTCGAGCCCGGGATCGTCGGCCTACCGGCAGCTGTCGAAGGAAGTCATCGCGCGATTCGGATTGACCGGCACCAAGGAAACGCCGGCCGCGAAAGTTCCGCCTCCCGACGCCGTGCAGGCGGGTGAGGCGGCGGGCCACGTCTAGGTCGACCGCGCCCATGCCTCCAGGCGGCCCGGCTGGAGGCCTCGCCCTCCCTTTGCACCCGTGACAGCCCTCTTCGACAAGTATCGGCATGTGTTTGCGATGGGCCTGCAGAGCGGGCTCGTCTACCGCTGGAACTTCCTCATTCGCGTGCTGTTCTCGCTCCTGCACCTGGCGGCCTTGTTCGCGCTCTGGGGCGCAGCGTATTCAGGTCAGCATGACATCGGCGGATTCACGTTCCGTGAGACGATGAGCTATTTTCTGTGCCTGGTCATCGCCAACTACCTGATCAGCGCCTTCAACGAGGACTACCAGATCGGGGAGGAGATCCGCAGCGGCACGATCAACCAGTTCATCACGAAACCGATCGACTACTATGGCTACCGGCTGACGATCTTCTTCGCCAACAGGCTGGTCACGGGCGTGGTCGTGGTCGTGCCGATCGTGGCGTGCCTCCCGCTGCTGGCCGATTATCTCCCGCGCGATATCGAGACCTGGCGCTGGGCGGCTGTAGCGCCCTCGATCGTGCTCTCGGCGATGATCCAGTTCAGCATCGCCTATTGCTTCGGGTTGCTCGCGTTCTGGTTTCTCGAGATCCAGGGAATCGTCATCCTCTCCTTCGCGATCGAGACCCTGCTGAGCGGTCAGGTTTTCCCGCTCGACCTTCTGCCCAAGACGCTGTTCTCGATCAGCCAGTGGCTCCCGTTCTACTATCAGGCGTATTTCCCCGTGGCGATCGTGACCGGACGGGTGCCCGACCTGGCGGCGGCGCAACACGGCATCCTGATCCAGCTCGGCTGGGTCGTTCTCTTCGTCCTTGGCGGCCGGATACTGTGGCACCGCGGCCTGCGGCGGCACACGGCAGTGGGAGGCTGAGGCGAATGTCGAAGGAAGCATGCGGAATGCAGAAGGGGGAACGCGTGCGGCTGGTCGCGCGCGCAGGTTCCCTCCACGTCAGTGCCGCAGGCCGTTTCTGTCATTCGCGATTCATCATTCGCCATTCGTCATTCGCCCGATGACTCCCCTCGCCTACCTCCGCATCTGGCTGGCCTCGATCCGCTATTCGGTCGTGCGGACGATGATGTTCCGGTTCGACTTCCTCCTCTGGGTGATCGTGGACATGGCGTGGATGTCGGTGAACCTGCTTCTCCTCGAGATCCTGTTCCAGCACACCGACGCGATCGCAGGCTGGTCGAAGCCCGAGATGCAGCTGCTCGTGGGAACGGCGATGCTGATCACGCGGCTGTTCCTGGCGCTCTTCTTCACGAACCTCTTCAGCGTGGATCGCGCGGTGCGCGAGGGGACGTTTGACTTCTACCTGGCGCAACCGGGCAACCCGCTGTTCATGATCTCGACGCGCAAGATCGACCTCGACGGGGCGTGCAACACCGCGCTGGCGGCGGGCATCGTCGTTTATGCCTTGCGGCAGATGGATATCGCCCCGGGCGCGGGCACCACAGCCCTCTACGTATTCATGATCCTGCTCGGGCTCGTGATCCACTACTCGACCGTGGTGATGCTCGTCTCGCTTTCGTTCTGGATCATGCGCCTGCAGGGCGTGGAGCAGGGCTATTTCGGACTCTTCGACCTCTCCCGGCTTCCACGCGGCGCGCTGCGCGGCTTGATGGAACTCGCCTTTGTCTATATCTTCCCGGCGGTCCTTGTATCCAATATTCCTGCAGACACCCTTCGCCACGGTCCCAGCCTGACAAACACCTTGTGGCTGGCCGGCGTGGCGGTCGTCTGGTTTTCAGGTGCAGTGTTCCTGTTCAACCGCGGGCTCCGGCGCTACGCGAGCGCGAGTTCGTGAACCGCCCATGACGCGATCCGCATTCAACTTTCGATCCGACGAACCCGACCCCGATGGCGATCGTCGGCACCGCCGCAGGCGGCGAGGTCTGCATCCATGTTGAACGAGCCGATGAATCCGGCCCTCGAGGCCTTTCAGGAACGCCTGGGCCACCGCTTCGAAAGCAGCCGCCTTCTCGAGCGCAGCCTCACACATGCTTCCGCGCAGCAGGACGATCCCGAAGCGGAGAACAACCAGCGCCTCGAGTTCCTCGGCGATGCCGTGTTGCAGCTCGTCGTGTCGGAGGAACTGCACAGTCTCTATCCCGAAGAGCGCGAAGGCGAACTCACACGGCTGCGCGCGATCCTCACCCGCGGCAGCTTTCTCGCCGACCTTGCGCGGCGCCTGGGTGTGCACGAGGTCCTGCGCGTGAGCGCGGCCGAACGCGCGACGGGCGGACACCAACGCGACGCCGCGCTCGAGGACGCGATGGAGGCGCTGGCGGCCGCGGTGTATCTGGACGGCGGCTGGGAAACGGCGCGGCGGGTCATGCTCGCCTGGCTGGGCGACATCGCCGCGCATCTCGACGCGTCGCACGACGACGTCAATCCCAAGGGCCGCCTCCAGGAGCTCGTCCAGCCGCGCCACGGCAACTCCGCGCTGGCCTACCGGTTGCTTGGCACCGAAGGGCCTCCGCACCGTCGCCGCTTCGAGGTCGCGGTGACGCTCTTTGACCGCGAACTCGCGCGCGGTGAAGGTGCGTCGAAGAAGGAGGCCGAGGAGGAAGCTGCGCGCAACGCCTTGCGGGCCCGGAATGCGGGCCGCCTTGAACTGTGATGGGTATCCTCCAGGGATCCGCGCACGGGCAGGCGCCGGAGCGTATTGTCGGCGTTGCGCCGAGTTGCGCGGGACTGATTCTCGAAGAGTGCCTGGCCCAGGCGCGCGCGGCCGTCAGCGTCGTGCTCGCCGCCGAGACGCGCGTCGCGGAGCAGTTGACCGAGGACATCGCCCTGTTCTCCGCAGCGCGCCGGGCCAAGGGCACCGGCTGTCGCGTGCTCTTTTTCCCGGAACTGCGCGATGATGAACTGGGCGGTTCAGACAACTTCGACGCGGCATGTGACCGGCTGGCCGTGCTGGAAGCGCTGGCCTCGCGCGAACCTCCCGCGGGACGCGGCGGCAGGACCTCGGACGCGGCTCGCTTCGTGATCGTCGCGACACCCGTGGCGGTGCTGCAGGGTGTGCCGACGCTCCAGGCCATGCGGCGCGATTCCCTTCAGCTGGAACGGGGTCAGCGCATCGCCCACGACGCGGTGGTGCAGCGCCTGAAAACTCTCGACTACGACGGCGAGGCGCTGTGCGAGGCGCCGGGCCAGTACGCGGTGCGCGGCGGCATCATCGACATCTACCCGGTCACCGCCGATCGCCCCTACCGGCTGGATTTCTTCGGCGACGAGATCGAGGACATTCGTGCCTTCGATCCGGTCACCCAGCGTTCGGCCGAGCCGGTCCCGGCCGTCACCATCGCACCTCCCCCGTCGGATGCGCAGCGCCAAGCCAGCACGGGCATGCTCGCCGATCACCTTGGTCCGGCAGTGCACTGGCTGGCGCTCGAGCCGGAGGAGATCGCGGCCGCCGTGTCTTCGTTCTCCGGAGACGCAGCCGCCGCGTCGGAAGAAAAAGGTGAATCCGCCGCCTGGGTACGCATGCTCGCCGCGCGGCGTTCGGCGGGCGACAGGTGGACCGAATTGTCCGACATCGACCTGGGCGGCGACGAGGGTGCGGCCGAAGCAAAGGCCTACGACGCCGAACCGCTTTCCACCTTCCGCCTGCTGAGCGACGATTCCCGCCTGGCGGACGAGCGCCTCATCGAGGAACAGACGCAGCGCAGGCGCTTCTTCCAGCATCTGGCGGCGTGGCATCGCGCGGGTGAACTGATCACGATCGTCCTTCCGCGCGCCGGTGAGGAAGAGCGCGTGCGCGAACTACTGCGCGAGGAACCCGAGCTCGCTGAGGTGAAGCCCGAGTTTCTCACCGGCACGATCAACGAGGGCTTTCGCATCGCGTTCCGCGAGGGCCACGAACAAGTCAGCTGGCCGCGGCTGCGCGGCCGGACGGGGCTCGTTGTCGTCTCAGAGACGGAGATCTTCGGCTGCCGGCGCCGCAGGCGTCCGCGCGGACGGGCCAAGGCGCTGGTCACGCAGTCGCAGGTGGACCAGCTCCTCGACTTCTCGGAGCTGATCGAGGGTGAGTTCGTCGTCCACCTCCAGCATGGCGTCGCGATCTACCGGGGCGTGACGCAGCTGGAAGTGCAAGGCGAGCGCCGCGAGGTGCTCACCCTTGAATTCGACGACGGCGTGTTGCTGCACGTTCCGTTGCAGGAGTCGCACCTCGTGAGCCGTTACGTCGGCCTGACCAAGATCAAGCCGCAGCTCGGTCGCATCGGTTCGGGCCGCTGGGAAAAGGTGCGCGCGGCCGCGGAGCGCGCGACGCTCGACTACGCGGCGAGGCTGCTCGAGGTGCAGGCGCGCCGCGAGCACAACCCGGGATTCGCGTTTCCGCCGGACACCGACTGGCAGCGCGAGTTCGAGGCGACCTTTCCGTATCGGGAAACTCCTGACCAGCTCAAGGCGATCGTCGACACCAAGGCCGACATGGAAAAGTCCGAGCCGATGGACCGCCTCGTGTGCGGCGACGTGGGCTTCGGCAAGACCGAGGTCGCGCTGCGCGCGGCCTTCAAGGCGGTGATGGGCGGGCGGCAGGTCGCGGTGCTTGTGCCGACGACCGTGCTCGCCCAGCAGCACTTCAACACCTTTCGCGAGCGCATGGCCGGCTTTCCGGTCGTGGTCGAGATGGTCAGCCGTTTCCGCACCAGGCGCGAGCAGACACGGATCCTGCAGGCGCTGGCGGAGGGCCGGGTGGACATCCTGATCGGCACGCACCGGTTGATCCAGGCCGACGTCAAGTTCCGCGACCTCGGCATGGTCGTGATCGACGAGGAGCAGCGCTTCGGCGTGAAGCACAAGGAGGTCTTCAAGGACTGGCGCACGAACGTCGACCTGCTGAGCATGAGCGCCACGCCGATCCCGCGCACGCTCTACATGGCGCTCACGGGCGCGCGCAACTTGAGCGTGATCGAGACCCCGCCGGCCGAGCGGCGCCCGATCCAGACCGTCGTCAAGGCCTACGACGAGAAGCTCGTGGTCGAGGTCATCCGGCGCGAACTGCGGCGCGGCGGCCAGGTGTTCTACCTGCACAACCGCGTGCAGACGATCGACGCCGTCGCGCTGCGGCTGCGCGAACTCATGCCCGACGTGACCTTCGGCGTCGGTCATGGGCAGATGGACAGCAAGGACCTCGAGAGGATCATGCTGGAGTTCATCGACGGTCGGTTCCAGGTGCTCGTCTGCACCACGATCATCGAGTCGGGCATCGACATCCCGAACTGCAACACGATGATCATCGAGGGCGCCGACCGCTTCGGGTTGTCGCAGTTGTATCAGCTTCGTGGACGCGTGGGGCGCTTCCGGCACCAGGCCTACGCCTACCTGCTGCTGCACCGCCACTCGCGCCTGCTCGACGTCGCGCGCAAGCGCCTCCACGCCATCCGCCAGCACAACCAGCTGGGCGCCGGATTCCGGATCGCCATGCGCGACCTCGAGCTGCGCGGCGCGGGCAACCTTTTGGGCGCGGAACAGAGCGGCCATATCGTGGGCGTGGGTTTCGAGCTCTATTGCCAGCTCCTGCGCCAGAGCATCGCGCGCCTCAAGGGCGAGCCGACCGCGTCGGTGATCCGTGCAAATGTGAAACTCGACTTCCTGCTCATGGGCGAGGCTCGCGAGGGCGGCGTCACCATCGTCGCGGGATCGAAACACCAGGATGGATACACCGCATTGCGCGACGAGGAGGCGGCAGGCGGCGACTGCCCGCCGATGGAGGCGCGCATCCCGCCCGACTACGTGCCCGAGCTGCGCCTGCGCGTGGACCTTTATCGGCGCCTGGCCATGGCCGAGAACCTCGGCGTCGTGCGCCAGCTGGCCAGCGACCTCGCGGACCGTTTCGGCCCGCTGCCGGAGATCACCCAGGCGCTCCTGCTGGCGACCGAGATACGCTGCCTCGCGGAACAGAAGCAGCTCGTTTCGGTCGAGACAGAAGGCAGCCGCCTGAAACTCCGCCGTGCCCCCGGACGAGGCGTTTCCCGGCAGGACGACTTCGTCATGCTCGGTTCGCGGTTTCCCCGCTTGACCGGCCGTACCGCTCTCTTAAGGTTGAGGGAAATTTCTGTTTTTCTTAACAATCTGTAGCTCTGCTAGTTCCATGCTTAGCCTCCCCACCCGCACCGCGCACCGCCTCGCGCTGCTTCTTACCTCCATCCTTATCGCGGGCCAGCTGGCATCGGCTCAAGCCGTCACCTCATCCCAAACTTCGGGACCGGCGTCGGACAACCTTCCCGATCTCCCGGTCGGTGCACGCTTCGAGAACGGCATCGCGGCGATCGTCGAGGACCGGATCATCACCGTGGGCGACATCCGCCGCACGATTGAGCCGCTCATTCAGCAGATCCGCGCGCAGAGCCGCACCCAGGCGGAGTTTCGCGGCAATCTCGAGAAGGTCGAGGACCAGGCGATCCAGGACGAAATAGACAAAGTCCTCATCGTCAAAGACTTCTACTCCGACGAAAAACGAAAGGGCGGCATTCCCCAGCACTACGTCGACAACCAGCTCGAGGAGGAGTTGATCACGCAGTTCGACAACGACCGGTCCAAGTTTCTCGCCTACCTTCGGGCCATCGGCAAGACACACCGTGAATACCGGCAGATGATCGAGGAGGACATCATCGTCGGCTACATGCGCGGGCAGAAGCGCAAGACTGTGACGGTCGTGAGCCCGGCCAAGATCGAAAACTACTACACGCAGCACCGCGACGCGTTCTACCAGGACGATGGCGTGCACCTGCGCCTCATCCTGCTCAAGCAGATCGCAGATGAGGACCCCGCGTTGTTGAACCAGACCGCCGAGTCCATCATGCAGAAGCTGCGCGACGGCGCCGACTTCGCGGAGATCGCGCGTGAATACTCGCAGGACAGCCGCAAGAAGAGCGGCGGCGACTGGGGCTGGATCGCGCGCGGCGACCTGCGCGAGGAACTGGCCAACGCGGCCTTTTCGTTGGAGAAGGGGCAGTTCAGCGAGCCGGTGAAACTGGAGAGCGAGATTTTCATCCTCTTCGTCGAGGACAAGCGCCTCGCGGGCATCAAGCCCCTCGAAGACGTCCGCGACCAGATCGAGCGGATCCTGCTCAGCCAGATGGCGCGCGAGTCGACTGAGCGCTGGCTCGAACGGCTGCGCCGCACCGGCTACGTGCGGTATTTCAACTGATCGCGCGGAGCGCGATCAGTTGGGCGAGAGGCGAGAGGCGAGAGGCTAGTGGCTAGTGGCGGGAGGATCCATCGCTCGAAGGGCGAATGCGCTGACTCTCGCGGGCGTTTAGGTACGCGAGCGCGCATGGGAGGCGGTGCGGCGCGACGGGTTGATCCCGACTCGCAGCCTCAAGGCTCGGTGCGGCTGAGCTTCTCGCGCGGCACCTTGATGTTCGGCGCACCGTCCACCCAGCGGCCCTGCGGACGCGCCCAGCGCACGGCGTTGGCGAGGACGCGCCGGATGCTCGGGTCGTAGTAGGTTGGATACGTCTCGTGGCCGGGGCGGAAATAGAAGATGCGGCCGTTGCCGCGAAACCAGCAGCAGCCGCTGCGGAAAACTTCGCCGCCCTCGAACCAGGAGATGAAGACCTGCTCGTCGGGCGCCGGGATGCCGAAGGGTTCGCCGTACATCTCCTCGGCCGGCAATTCGATGCAGCGGTCGATGCCGGCGGCGATCGGGTGACCGGGATTGCACACCCAGAGGCGCTCGCGCTCGTCGGCCTCGCGCCAGGTGAGGGAGCAACTTGTGCCCAGCATGCGCTTGAATATCTTCGCGTAGTGGCCGGAGTGCAGCACGATCAGCCCCATGCCCTCGAGCACGCGCGCCTGGACGCGGTCGACCACGGCGTCGTCCACCTCCTTGTGCGCCACATGGCCCCACCACAGCAGCACGTCCGTGGCGGCCATGCGCGACTCCGTGAGCCCGTGTTCGGGTTCCTGAAGGGTTGCCGTGGATACAGCCAGGTCGGAACCGCTCGCGCGCAGGCCATCGGCGATCGCCTCGTGCATGCCGCGCGGGTAGAGGGCGGCGACCTGCGGGTGCCGGTGTTCGTGGACATTCTCACCCCAGACGACGACATTGAGCGCGCTCATGGATCTCGAGGTTATGCGGCACGCTGGCCGGGTCCAATCGGATGTGCAGTTTGAGGTCGGAGCTGCACCAAAGGCGCGCAGACGGGCGGAAGCGCAGCGCGAGGGGACCGGAGGGACGCTCAGGCACGGCCGGTTCGCCTGCCCGCCGACCCCGGGTCATTTGCTCGCGGGCGGCAGCTGGAGGAGCGGCGCACGCCGCGAGCGCCGGCACGCGTGCTGTCAGCGTCCCTGGCGGGGCTGCATCGTTTCCGAGAATGTCCCGCGAAGTACAGAACGCGGAGAATCGGCTTCACCTGGGCGGACGGTTCGAGACAATCCCCGGTCGTGCCCCGTCTGAAGGCTGAACCCCTCCCCGAGCCGGTGCGCTTGCGCGACCTCGCCGTCGGCGAGCGGCCCCAGGAGCGCCTCGAGCGCCATGGTCCCACGGCGCTGAGCGAGATCGAACTGCTCGCGCTGCTCCTGCGCAAGGGTACGCGCAAACACGACGTGCTTGCCATCGCGCGGCAGATGCTCACGGCCGCCGGCTCGCTCGACGGCCTCCTGCGCTGGACGGAACAGGATTTGCAGACAATCCCAGGCATCGGCCGGGTGAAGTCCGCGCAACTGATCACGGTGCTCGAGGTCGCGAAACGCGTGCGTCATGGGTCGGCGGCGCCCGCACCCGTGTTCAAGACGGCGGAGGATGTCTTCGAGCATTTCGCCCTGCCCACGGCCGGGCTTGCTGTCGAGAAGTTCTGGGTCCTCTGCCTCAACCGCAAGAACCGGCTCCTGCGCCAGCACGAGGCGACCTCGGGGACCGCCAGCAGCAGCCTGGTTCATCCCCGCGAGGTGTTTCGCGAAGCGATCCGCTTCGGCGCGAGCGCGGTGATCTGCCTGCACAACCACCCGAGCGGCGACCCCGCGCCCAGTGCAGCCGACATCCAGGTCACCCGCCAGCTGCGCGAGGCCGCGCGTGCGGTGGACATCGACCTGCTCGACCACGTGATCGTCGGGCGCAAGGCGACCGATCCGGCCGGGTTGGGGTATTATAGTTTCCGCGACGCCGGACTGCTTTAAGGGACGGTGGGAACGGCAAACCGGGAGTCGGAAGGTTGAAGGTGGGAAAGTGGGCATGTACCGACCGATCCGGTGTTGCGACTGAGCCGGGATTTTGTCGAGGTGGCGGGCCTCATCCCCAAGCGCCCGCATGTCCCTGATCCTTTTCCTTGGCGTCTCCGGCCTGATCCTCGCCCTGGCATATCGCTGGATGGGGCGTCGACTGGCGGCGTTCCTGCACCTGGACGCGAGTGCGCCCGTGCCGGCGCATGCGCAGCGCGACGGCCTGGACTTTGAACCGGCGCGCGCGGGCTATCTTCTCCCCCAGCATTTTTCCGCCATCGCGGCGGCCGGGCCGATCGTCGGGCCGATTCTTGCGGCCACCTACTTCGGCTGGCTGCCCGCCTGGATCTGGATCATCCTCGGGTCGATCTTCATCGGCGGTATCCACGACATCATGACGCTCGTCGCGTCGGTCCGCCATCGCGCGGGGTCGATCGCACTGGTCGTGCGCAGCTACATGAACCGCCGCTCCTACGCGCTGTTCATGGGGTTCATCTGGATCTCGCTCGTCTACGTGATCATCGCGTTCGCCGATGTGACGGCCGGCACCTTCGTGCAGCCAGCCTCGACCGCGGACGCGGCCGCTCCAGGGCCGGCGGTCGCCTCGTCCTCCCTCCTCTATCTGCTGCTGGCGGTCGCGATGGGGCTGACGGTGCGGTTCCTCAAGGTCAGCGCCGAGAAAGCCAAGTGGATCTTCCTGCCGCTGGTGTTTGGCGCGATCCTGGCCGGTCCGTATCTGCCGCTGGACATCACGCGGTTTGTCTCCACGGAACGTCCACAACTCACGTGGGACTACCTGCTCCTCGGTTACTGTTTCCTCGCCGCCATCTCGCCGGTGTGGCTCCTCATGCAGCCGCGGGGCGCGCTCGGCGGCTATTTCCTCTACATCATCATCCTCGTGGGCGTGGTCGGCATCGTGCTGGGCGGACTGACCGGCGGGCTCGCGATCCAGTCGCCCGCGATCGGATCGGGCAACCTCCTCACCTTCGACGGAGCTACGCCGCCGATCTTTCCGGTCTTGTTCATCACCGTGGCGTGCGGGGCGTGTTCGGGGTTTCACTCCATCGTCGCGAGCGGAACGACATCGAAACAGCTGCACAATGAAATGGATGCCAGGCCCGTGGCCTACGGCGGGATGTTGCTGGAGGCGTTCTTCGCGTGCATCAGCCTCGCGACCGTGATGATCCTGGCCAAGCCGGGCGGCCGCCCCGACGCGACCTACGCAGACGGAGTGGCGGTGTTCATGCACCATGCGACCTTCGGCTTCGTTTCGATCGAGATGGCGCGGCAGTTCGGCCTGCTGTGCTTCGCCACGTTCGTGTTCGACACGCTGGATGCGTGCACGCGGCTGGCCCGCTATGTGGTGACGGAAGCACTGGGCTGGACGAGCCGCGCGGGCGCCGCGACCGCGACGATGCTCACGCTGCTGGTTCCGGTGCTCGTGGTGAGTCTGCCTCCCGCGTCGGTAGGCGGCCAGTTGCTGCCGATCTGGCGCGTGTTCTGGAACCTGTTCGGTACCTCGAATCAATTGCTCGCCGCGCTCGCGCTCCTGGCGGTGACGGTGTGGTTGCGTCAACGCAGACGCCCGCTCTGGTACACGCTCGGGCCCACCGCGTTCATGCTGGCGATGACCTTGTGGAGCCTCGCCGCCACGCTCCAGCAACACCTCGCGCGGCTCGGGCGGGGTCCGATCGCCACTGCGCACCATGTCGAGTTCGGCGTGGCACTTGTGCTGGCGGCGATGGCGGTCTGGCTGGTGATCGAGGCGGCGCTGCTCGTGCGCGAGCGTCCTGACATTCGTGTTGCGGACACCTCAGCCGCCGGCCGGTGAGGCCGCACGAAGCGGCTGATCGCGCGTTCGTGGATACGGCCGAGTGCGACTTGTGCCGCGACCGCCCCGAGCAGCGCCAGGAACATGTCCCACTGCGTGTCCCAGACATCGCCCTGGGTTCCGAGGAACGCGTCGGCTGATTCGCCTCCGGCCAGCGCAGCCCACCATTCGATGAGTTCGTAGAAGGCACTGATCGCGAGGCACACGCAGGTGGTCAGAAACAACAGCCATTTTCCCGGCTGCAGTGGGGAGCTTCGCAGGAGAATCTCGCGCACGAGGATCGCAGGAACGAAGCCCTGCGCCAGGTGGCCGATGCGATCGTAGTGATTTCGGGCAAAGCCGAACCAGTCCTGCAGCCAGAAGCCGAGCGGGACCTCGGCATAGGTGTAGTGTGCGCCCAAGCCCAGGATGCAGGCATGTAGAAACATGAGCCGGTAGCTCAAGGGCGTAAACGGGAACCGTGCCGCGGTGAACACCAGGAGCGGCGCGGCGAGCAAGGCCGGAGCGACTTCCATCCACCAAGTCGCACGATCGCGTGGCCCGAGGCCCGACCAGACGACCATGATAAGGGCAGCGGTGAGCAGGGCCAGGGGTTCGCGGGAGCGATGGGCCATGGGTGTGCACCTTGCCCGATTCAGACGAGCGTGTCGATCACCGGCCTTGCACCGGAAGCGGCCCTGCATGCTCCCTTCGGGCTTGTGCGGGACTCCCCGCACCTTCCACACTCTGCGTCCATGGCCCGCGAGCCCCACCGTTCGTCCGAGATACTCGACGCCGTCGCCCTGCTCGTCGTCGACATGCAGGACGCGTTCCTGAACGTCATGCCCGACCGCGAGGCCGTGCTGCGACGCACGGCATTTGCGATCGAAGCTGCCCGCGCTTTCGGCATCAAGGTGATCTTCACCGAGCAGGTGCCCGCCAGGCTCGGCCCGACCCACGCGGATCTTCTCTCGCTCGCACCGGAGGCCCGGGTCTTTGCGAAGAACGAGTTCTCCGCGCTGCTGGCCGAGGGGCTGCAGGACTACCTGCGGCGGATCAATGTCTACCATCTCCTGCTGGCGGGCATCGAAACGCCGATCTGCATTTACCAGACCGCGCTGCATGCGCAGGACAACGACCTCGATGTGACGCTTCTCAGCGATTGCACGATGGGCCGGCGTCCCGACGACTGCGTCATCGTGCTCGAGGCGCTGTCCCGCGCGGAATGTCACGTGCTGCCGGCCGAGACGGTGTTCTACAGCATGCTCGGCACGAGCCTGAACCCGCGGTTCGCCCATTTCACCCGGATCGTAAAGCGTTACGCGGGCGAAGATCCCATTGATGGCACGCCGACGCCTCCGCCTGAGCCGGATGCGCGTCCCGCCCGTGACGAACGCCGCGACGCACCACGGCGCGGCGACGAACGGCGCCAGGGCGGCGACCGCGGCCGCGGCGACCGACGGCGTCACCCCGGCCGGCCCGACGCCGGCGAGATCGCAGCCGAGGCGGCCGCCGACGAGGCATCCACGGAAGAACTACGAGCCGAGGATGGTATCTCGGAAGACGAGGCCAACCAACCCTCTTACGAAGAGGCCACGGCCGATCATTCGGCCGTCGAAGGCGAGAGCGCAGCCTCCGAGCCGGTGATGGAAGACGACCGTCCCTCAGAGACCGCTCCACGCGCCGAGGCATCAGCCGCGTCTGATGACGCGGCTGGCGACGGCGATGGCGACGACGCCGCCTCGGATGAAGCAGCGTCTGGCGAGGACGAGGATGGCGAAGGTGCGCCGAAAAAGCGGCGCGGGCGCCGACGCCGTGGAGGCGCACGGCGCCGCCGCGCGCGCGAGCGTGCTGCAGCAAATGGCGATCAGACCGAGGGCGCGCGCACCGAAGCCGGTCCGGGCGAAACAGCTCCAACGGCTGGTGAATCCGCGGAGAGTTCGCCGGTCCGTCCCGATGCCAAGGAGGGCGGCGCGCCAGTGCCAAGCCCGGACGGCCCTCCCCTTCCCTAGCCGAGCCAAGACGTCCCACTGCCGATGCCGGTCGCCCGCCTCACTGTCGCGGAACTGCGTGCCGCCAACCGCACCAGCGGCGAGGAATTCGAAGCGCTCCTGATCCTGCGCAAGCTCGCCACCCGGACGGCGCGCAACGACAACACCTACCTCGCGATCGAGTTCGGCGACCGCACCGGCTCCTTCAGCGCCAACGTATTCGCTGACAGCCCGCTCAACGACGTGCTGCGCGGTGCCGGCGAGGGCGCGGTGCTCTGGGTGGCGGCGAAGATCGACTTCTTCCAGGGGCGGCTCTCGCCGCGCCTACAACAGGTGCGCCTCGTCGCGGACGAGGAACTCGCCCCGATGGGCGGAATCGACGCGCTGGTCGAATGCAGTCCCGAGGACCCCGGCGCGCTGCGGGACGAACTCCACGGCCTGATACTCAGGATCGAGCACGAACCGCTGCGGCGGACGGTCGAGGTGGCGCTCGAATCGGTGCAGGAAACCTTTTACAGCTCGCCCGCAGCGGTGGCCATGCACCACGCCTACCGCTGTGGCCTGCTCGAGCATACCGTGCACGTCACCCGCGCGGCGGTCGCGCTCCTGCCGCTGTATCCGGAAATCTGTGCTGACCTCGTCCTGGCCGGCTGCCTCCTGCACGACATCGGCAAGGCGCACGAATACGCGGGCACGCTGACCTCCAAGAAAACCCGTACCGGGCAGCTGCAGGGGCACGTCGTGCTCGGCTACCGCGCCGTGCGGCGTGCCGCGCTGACCGTGCGGCTGAGCGACGATCTCCTCGAGCGGCTCGAGCACATCATTCTCAGTCACCAGGGTGAACTGGAATGGGGCGCGGCCGTCATGGCGGCGACGCCCGAGGCCGTGTTTGTCTCGATGGTCGACAACCTCGATGCGAAGATGGGCATGGTGCAGCGCGCCCTGCGCAACGGTGACGAGTTGACTGAGTTTTCCGAGTTCCTGCCGGGATTGAAGTCGGTGCTGTTGCGCAGCAAACCGCTATTCCCGGTCCCGAGCGTCCCCGTGGCCGACGTGCCGCCCGGCGCGGAAGACTCGGCCTCAGCCGTGGCCGAGTCGTAGTCGTTTCCCGGCGACAGATCGGGCGGCTTCCAAGCTCAGACCTCAGGGCCAGGCACGCCCCCGCGTCGCGAAGCTCCTAATCCTGCATGCTGCACACGGCGAGGACGCGGATCTTGCGGGTGGGATGATCGGCCCAGTAGACGAAGGCGACGCCGCTGATCACGGCGATGCGATTGGCGCGTCCCTGCTGGTCGAGCGCCGGCGCGATCCCTGGGTTGGCCGGATCGGCGGGGAGGCACTGCACCGCGGCCAGAAACTTCCTGCGCTCGCCGGGTGAATCGATCGCAGCGAGTTCCTCCAGCACATCCTGCGCAAACTCAAGGTCGTACATCAGCGTGTTCTTCCGGCGCGTCCAGGCCTGAGGTCGATCGTCGCCATCTCAGCCTGGAATGTGTCATGCACTCGCGAGGACGGCTTCGCAGGCGGGGCGCGCTCTGCTAATAGGCCGATTCGCACTCGCGGCGGGTTCGAGGAACCCGCCCTACCCAGGAGATACCGCGCAGCGAAGTTCATGAGGGGTTCTAGGCCGTGCGGACCTCGAGTTGGCGAATGAGTTGCTCCACCGCCTGCAACGAGACGCCCGCGCCTTTGTCGATCTGCTGATTTCGGCGCGCAAGTTCCTCGCGCCACTCCGGCGAGTTGAACACCTGGTGTGCGCGCACGACCGAGGCAAACACTGACTGCTCGACCGCGGAAAGTGCGTTGTAGGCTTTGATCAGGGCGTCCACGTCCATGCAGCGCAACGAGTGATACCAAGGGGGTTATCCCAACCCTCATGGTCAGGACAACTTAGGTGTAACGGACGGGAACAGCTCAACCTGAGCGACGCCAGCCTTTAGTAACGGCACGTGCGACCGTGCGAAACGTTTGTCACCGCGCGCAACCTACACCGACTGGCGCGGCCTGAGTAATTCACCTCAGGCAACGCGGCGAACGCCCGCCCGGATCACTCCTCCTTCTGCAGCGATGCGACGACCGAGAAGTCCTCGAGGGTCGTGGTGTCGCCCTTCACCGCGCCACCGGCAGCGATCTCCTTGAGGAGCCGGCGCATGATCTTTCCCGAGCGCGTCTTGGGCAGCGCGGAGGCAAAGCGGATCGCATCGGGACGTGCGAGCGAGCCGATCTCCTTCGCGACGTGGTTGCGGAGCGTCTCCTTGAACGCGTCACTTGCTTCCACGCCGTTCTTCAGCGTGACAAAGACAACGAGGGCCTGGCCCTTGAGCTCATCGGGGCGTCCGACCGCGGCGGCCTCGGCCACGCTGGGATGACTGACAAGCGCGCTTTCCACCTCGGCCGTGCCGATGCGATGGCCCGAGACGTTGAGCACATCATCGATGCGGCCGACGATCCAGAAGTAGCCATCCTCGTCGCGGCGGCAGCCGTCGCCGGTGAAGTAGATGCCGCCGGCGTACTCGCTCCAGTACTGGCGCTTGAAGCGGTCGTCGTCGCCCCAGAGCGTACGCAGCATCGAGGGCCACGGGCGCGTGATCACGAGTTTGCCACCGGAGTTCTTCGGCACCTCGCGGCCCTGGTCGTCGAACACCTTCGGCACCACGCCGAAGAATGGCAGCGTGGCGGAGCCCGGTTTCTGTGGAATCGCGCCGGGCAGCGGCGAGATCATGATCCCTCCGGTCTCGGTCTGCCACCACGTATCGACGATCGGGCAGCGACCGCCTCCGATCACCTTGTGGTACCACTTCCAGGCCTCGGGATTGATGGGCTCGCCCACCGAACCGAGCAGGCGAAGCGAGGACATGTCATGCCGCTTTGGATACTCCTCGCCCCAGCGCATGAACGCGCGGATCGCGGTCGGCGCCGTGTAGAAGATGGTCACCTTGTGCCGGTCGATGATGGACCAGAAGCGATCGGGCTCGGGGTGATTCGGCGCGCCCTCATACATGAGCGTCGTCGCTCCGTTGGCGAGCAGTCCATAGACCACGTAGCTGTGCCCGGTGATCCAGCCCACGTCGGCGGTGCACCAGTAGGTGTCGCTCTCCTTCAGATCGAAGACGTAGTGCGAGGTCATGGTCACGCCGAGCAGGTAGCCGGCCGACGTGTGGAGCACGCCCTTGGGCTTTCCGGTCGAACCCGAGGTGTAGAGGATGAAAAGGGGCGTCTCGGAATCGAACGCCTTCGCCTCGTGCCGGTGTGGCGCTGCGGCCATGGCGGCGTGCCACCAGATGTCGCGCCCTTCCTTCATCGAGACGGGCGTATTCGTGCGTTGGAGCACGATCACGTGTTTGACGGAGGGCGTGCCCTCGACGGCGCGGTCCACGTTGGCCTTGAGTTCGACGACCTTGCCGCGGCGCCAGCCACCGTCGGCCGTGACGATCACCGAGGCCTGGCAGTCGTTGACGCGGTCCTTGATCGCCTCGGCGCTGAAGCCGCCGAAGATCACCGTGTGGATGGCGCCGATACGCGCGCAGGCGAGCATGGCGATGGCGGCCTCGGGCGTCATCGGCATGTAGATGGCCACCCGATCGCCCTGCTTCAGGCCGAGCGACTCCAGCACATTGGCGAAGCGGCAGACCTCGGCATGCAGCTGCTTGTAGGTGAGCGTGCGCTGGTCGCCGGGTTCACCCTCGAAGAGGATCGCGGCCTTGTTCTCCCGGGGCGTGCCAAGGTGGCGGTCCAGGCAATTCTCGGCGACGTTGAGTCGCCCGCCCACGAACCATTTGGCGAACGGCGCCTTCCACTGGAGCACTTTTCTCCAGGTCTTCCGCCACAGGAGGTGTTCGGAGGCCTGTTTTGCCCAGAATCTCTCAGGGTTATTGACAGACTCACTGTAGAGTCTACGATAAGCACCGATACTTCCGACATTGGCCTGTGCCTGGAAGTCACGCGATGCGGTGAATTTGCGACCCTCGCGGGCAACCGAAGTAATGTTCTCGCTGGACACCTGAATACCTCTTTGGGGGAAAGGGTTATCTGGCTGGGGGGATAATCGGGACGCACTTCATTGGGCGTTCAACCGGCGCGGTCAATCCTCGAAGTCTCTGTCCGTCTGCGGGTCGGCCATTCTGCACGCTGAGCAGCCCTTTCGCGTGCCGTGTCTTCTCCCGCCGCCGGTCCTCTGCCGTGAGCATCACGCGCAGTCGCCCGTCTGTCAGCTCCCCTTCGCGGTGCACAGCGCCGCCTCAACACACCTCAGCATGGACAATCCCAATACCACGACGAACGAGTCTGCCTCCACCCTCGCGCCCGGCGCCAATCCGCCGAACACGATCATGGTCGAAGGCGTGCTCGAGATCGCCGAGAGCAAGAACGGTTCGCTCATCGACCCCACCCGCGGGGGCAAGTCCCGCCCCTCCGACCCGTTCGTGCCCCGCGAGCTGATCCGGCGTTTCAAGCTCAGGCCCGGCAGCATGATCACCGCGTCGGCCACCCCGGACCCCCGCTTTGCCAACCCCAAGCTGCGCTTCATCGAGAAGGTCGACGGCATGTCGATCGAGGACCGCCGGCGGCTCCCGGATTTCACGCAGTTCACGACGATCACGCCGAACGAGATGATCCGCCTCGAGAGCAAGAAGGAGCAGCGGATGACCACGCGCGTGATGGACCTCTTCTGCCCGATCGGCAAGGGCCAGCGCGGCCTGATCGTCGCGCCACCCCGCACCGGCAAAACCACTCTGCTGCGCGACATCGCGCTAGGCGCGATCGAGAATCACCCCGAAGTCCACGTCATGATGCTCCTGGTCGACGAGCGTCCGGAGGAGGTCACGGACATGCGCCGCAACGTGCCCGCCGAGGTCTGGGCATCGTCCAACGACGAGGAGATCAAGAACCACGTTCGCGTCGCCGACCTGTGCATCGAGCGCGCCAAGCGCCTCGTCGAATGCGGCAAGGACGTGCTGATCCTGCTCGATTCCATCACCCGCCTCGCACGCGCGCATAACAATATGCGCAACTCCGGCCGCACCGGCTCGGGCGGCCTCGACGTCCGGGCGCTGGAAAAGCCCCGGCAGCTTTTCGCCGCCGCCCGCAATACCGAGGAAGGCGGCTCGCTCACGATCATGGCCTCGGCGCTGATCGAGACCGGCAGCCGCATGGACGAGGTGATTTTCCAGGAGTTCAAGGGCACCGGCAACATGGAGATGGTGCTCGACCGCAAGTGCGCGGACATGCGCATCTTCCCGGCGGTCAACATCGCCGCCTCCGGCACCCGCCGCGAGGAGCTGTTGATCGAAGCCAAGCGCCTCGAGGGGATCCATTTCTTCCGTCGCGCCATCGTGCCGCAGAAGATCGAGGAGGCCGCCGAGACGGCGATCACCCGGCTGTCCAAGACTGCCAACAACGACGAGTTTTTGAAGTTGATCGCAAGGTAGCGGAAAGCGGGGGCGGAACGCTTTAGGCGGTAAGCGTTAAGCGGTACGCGGAAAGCTTGGAGTCCGGTCTGGGATCGTGGGCGATCACCGGGAACGGGCCGCCAGCCGAAGCTTTCGGCGCTGAGGCGTCGGTTCGGGCACTTGCCGGGCGTGACGGAGCTTCCTCGAGCTGCCGACGCCCCAGTTTTTGCTGACGGGATCGCGTGTCCGGCATTCCGCACCGTGACCGCGGCGGGTCCGCGGCAACGCCCCGTACCCCGGCCCTATCCCCGTGCTCTCTGGGTCCAACGGATCGTCGGCTTATCGCTTATCGCTTACCGCCTAAAGCTTGGCGCTTACCGCCGGCCGCAGCTTTCTTCCATTCCCGCAACTTCACGCTTGATCCACCCCCGGGAAACTTAAACAAATCTCTTCTTTTGGCGCCGCTGCACTCAGCCGCGTGCCGCCGGAGAGACGCAACGACTTATGCAAAGTTTTTCCGCTCAGTGTCTGGACATGGCGAGATCCATGCTCGGACACAACCTGACGGCGATTAATCCCGACGGTTCCGTTACTCCTGTTGAAGGCGAAGATCCCCGGCCCGATGAGTCCGGCCACGCCGCACTCGCCATCGGCGAGTATTATCGCGCCACCGGCGAAACCATGCTGAACGGCCTCGACCTCGTCGATCTCGCCGCGCGGTGCATCACGGCCCAGGCCTTTCGCGAGCCGGCCGAGGAAAACGGCCTCGCCTATGCCGCCCTGGGCCTGCTCTCCTTCGGGCCGTCCAAGGAGCGCAACGCCGTCTGGGAGCGACTCGTCGACGAGACCCGCACCCGTCTCGACCGCCAGCTCCTTCACCGCAGCGATTACAACAACCATTGGCAGGCCTTCAACGTGGCCAAGGCCGTGGCGCGCTGCTCGATCGGCTTGTCCAAGAAGGACGAGACCGGTCGTCTCGTGGAACGCTTCCTCGACCGCATCCAGGAAACCAGCTCCGCCGGATTCTTCGACGACTGCGGCAACGGCATGGGTGGCAACTACAACATCTATGGCCCGATGAGCTTCGTGTTCATCCGCCAGGCGCTGCAGTTGCACAACAACGCCGGGCTTCGCGAGCGCAAGCTCCCCAGCCTGCGCACGTTCGCGGAGAAGTACGTGAAGCTCCTGCCCGACATGGTCCGTCACGACGGCCTGGGCTGGGCCTACGGACGCGCGGCTGGCGCCTATGGCCAGATGCACTGCATCAGTCTCCTGCTGCAGGCGATGCGCGACCAGTGGATTCCCGACGACCAGAAGCCCAAGTACTTCGATATCCTGCGTCGTCTCTTCTACTTCTTCTACCAGACCTACCTCGATCAGGAGCACGGTTTCCTGGTCATCCGCGACGCCGAGCGCACGACCGTGTCGCGTCACACCACGCGCATGGCCAACTTTGACGGGGCCCGCTACCTTTGCCAGTGGTCGCGTCTCGCCAAGGTCATCAACGCGCCGGAAGCGACGCGCGCCGAGCCGCTGCGCACGAGCGGTCGGTTCGTCATCTTCGACAAGAGCAACCGCAAGGAGCAGGGCCTGTTCCTCTACCGCGACGCCGAGTCCGGGCTGCACATCGAGCTTCCGCTCGTCTCGGCCAACGGCAAGCCCACGGCGGACTACCTCGCCTTCCCGCACTCCCCCGGGGTGTTCGACTGGCCCAACAACCTCTATCTCCCGATCCTGGTCCCCGAGCTCACGATCGGTGAGCACACGTTCATCCCGTCGTTCTACGGCAAGCGTTGCATCGCGGGACTGGGGATCCGCAATTCCTTCTACTTCCGGTACGAGCAGCCCGAGCTGGTCAACACCAAGGAGGAGATCGTGAACGGCATCGGCTCCTGCAAGGTCAACTGGACCTTCCAGGGCTCCAAGGTCACGGCCGAGTTCATCTACACGGTCAAGAACCAGGTGCAGCTCGACAAGTTCCGCTACATGCTCGCGATCGGCGCTCCCCACTCGCGCTACCGCACCGACACCGCGCCGACACTGGGCGAGGCCGGCCTGCGCTGTTCGGTGCAGAAGGACGACTTCCAGGGGCATTGGGCCGAGACCGAGGTTGTCTCGAACGACCCCAACTACCGTTCCAACTACGGCAAGATTCACTACCTGCAGACCCTCACGCGCGATCACCCGCTGATCATGCGCCCGGGCCAGACCTACCGCCTGATCGTCTCGTTCGATCCTGACATCACCGCGGCCGGCTGAGCCGCCGCGGGCTGAAGTCGGAAGAACCCTGCCGGTTCATCTCTCAGCTTTTGCTCGGCAAAAGCTTGGCGAGGCTGCCGTGGACCGTAGGTCGACGGCGAAGTAAAGGCTGAAGGGCTGAAAGAGATTTCAGCCCTTCGCCGTTTTCGAACCCCGTCGAACCCTCGAAGCCATCCGCCCGGTGATCGACCGAGTTCACCGGGGTGTCGGAGGTCTCCTGTGGCCGGCTGGGAAATCGGGTCGTTGTCCGCCCGCAATCGATCGAGGCACAGCTCGATGCTCACGCGTTGATCCGAAAGGGCTTGTCGGTTTCGCCGTCCGTTCCGTTCTCTCCTTCAGCCTTTCAGCTCTTCAGTCTTTCAGCCTTTCTCTCCCCATGCTCGCCAAACGCATCATTCCCTGCCTCGACGTGACGGCCGGGCGCGTGGTCAAGGGTGTGCGGTTCACCGAACTGCGCGATGCCGGCGATCCCGTCGCATGCGCCAAGGCCTACGATGCGCAAGGCGCGGACGAGTTGGTCTTCCTCGACATCACCGCCTCCAGCGACGGCCGCGACATCATGCACCATGTGGTCGAGGCTACGGCGTCGCAGTGTTTCATGCCGCTGACCGTCGGTGGCGGCCTCCGCTCGGTGGAGGACATCCGCCGCATGCTCCATTCCGGCGCCGACAAGGTCAGCCTCAACACCGCAGCCATCGCAAACCCGGACCTGATCCGCGACGCCGCGCGCAAGTTCGGCAACCAGTGCATCGTCCTCGCCATCGATGCCCGCCGCGTGCCCGGCGAGGAACGCTGGGAAGTGTATTCACACGGTGGACGCAAAGCCACCGGCATCGACGCGATCGAGTGGGCGCGCCGGGGCGTCTCGCTGGGTGCGGGCGAGATCCTGCTCACGAGCATGGACCGCGACGGCACCCAGGCCGGCTACGACATCGAGCTGAACCGGCGCATCAGCGATGCGGTCGAGGTGCCGGTCATCGCCTCCGGCGGCGCCGGCACACTCGACCACATGGTGGACGTCCTGAGGCAGGGCGGCGCGAGCGCCGTCCTCGCCGCCTCGATCTTCCATTTCGGCACCTTTACGATCCCGCAGGCCAAGCAGCACCTCGCCGCTGCGGGCATCCCGGTGCGCGCCTGATTTCGGGCCGCGTGCGGTCCGCGCGCAATTTGGCGGGGTCACTCGAGGCCCGCGAGGGCCGGAGGCGGCACGTCGAAGAACTCCTTCAGCTCGGCGTCCTTTCCGGTCCATTGCGCGACCCGGGCCAGGGAGTTCACGAGAGGCTCCTGGATGAGCGCGGGCAGTCCCGGAAGGAACGTCTCGCTGTAGCCGAGTTGGAGGACGAGCCGCCAGAGATTCTGCATGCGGCTGGCACCATGCCATCGCCCCGTATTCGAAAGTCCATACGCCACGCGAATGGACTTCTCCAGACCGCGCGCCGGCGTGACGCGGACGGTCATCGTGACGACCTTGTCCGTGGCGTTCCGGAACGTGTGCAGGATGCCACGCGGCGCGGTCACCGACTCGCCGGGTTTGAGAACCACCACGTCTTTCCCGACGAACACCGTCAGTTCGCCATCCTCAACGGTGAAGGTCTCCTCGAACGTGCGGTGGTAGTGGAACGCATTCCCGCCATGGGGCTGGATCTGCACGCGGATGAACTCGTGGCGTCCGCCGGTGTCGCGAGAGGTTTCAACGAATGTGGACTCGTAGTTGCCTTCGGAAAACCGGACGGTGCGGGGCGCATGTTCGCTGACGCTGAGATCGAGTGCGGGCAGGAACGAAGCGAAAACCACCAGTCCGACGAACGCATACGTCACGACGAAAAGGGGCAGGCCGACGAGCGCGTAGGGCGCGAGAAACCACCAGCGCACGCGCCTGCGCCACAGGCGCACCAGCCCCCAAGGGGCGCAGAGGACGAGCAGAAGGATCGCGGTGAAAACATTCCACCGGCGGCGTGCCGGAACGTGTGACGGGAGGGAGGAGACAGTGTTCATGGCTGGATACGGACGAGGACCTGCGTATTGGCCCGGAAAGCCGAGCGCGTCTTGCGCTCGGCCTGCGTGCCGAGGGGACACTCACCCTAACAGCAGCGGGTGATTCCGGGAATGGACCGTTCGGTCCTGCCCGTCCGACCCGCCCCTTTCCGGCAGCGGACTCGCTCCTCAATTGTGGATCGGCACCGCGCTCCCGCTCCGTATTCGAGAAAGAGAAAGAGAATGATTCCGACCCGGGCGGCATTCTACATTCGCCATTCTGCCTTCTGCATTCGCCGCCCCGCGCGAAGACCAGCCCTCCATCTCAGAGGCGGGTTGGGCGACGATCGACCCGCGATCGATGGAGCCTGAAAAGCGTGCGAAGCGGAACTACTGGAAGAACCCGCGCTGCTTTTCACTGATTGGCAGCCCGACCTTCTCCATCACATGGAGAAGGTCCTCCCAGACCTGGCGCTTGGCCTGCGGTGTGCCGTATCGAAGAAGGTAGGACGGATGGTAGGTGACCATCAGGGGCGTGCCATTGAACGTCTGCCATTTGCCGCGGATCGAGCCGAGGCTCTTGAACGACCCGAAACCAAGCAGGCCCTGCGCCGCCGTGCTGCCGAGCGCGACCACGACCTTGGGCTGAACGACCTCGATCTGGGCGCGCAGGTACGGAAGTCCGAACGACATCTCGGCTTCGGTCGGCGCGCGATTGCCGACCTGGGCCAGGCTTTTGCCGGAGGCGCGGCCCTCCATGTGGGGTCGCCAGTTCAGGATGTTGCCGATGTAGACGTCTTCCCGTTTCAGGCCCATGGCGACGATCATCTTGGTGAGGAGCTGGCCGGCGGGTCCGACGAACGGCTCGCCTTGGATCTCCTCCTCGCCCCCCGGAGCCTCGCCGCAGAAGAAGATGTCGGCGTCGATGCTGCCCGTGCCGAACACGACCTTGTAGCCTTGCGGAGTGTGCGCGAGGCACGTGGGGCACTCGAGGACGCGCCGACGCAGCCATTCCCAACGCTCGCGCTTCGAGCCTGCCGGCAGGCTGATGACCGGGGGCGCGGGCAGCTGACTGGAGGAAGGCACGGCGGAAGCGGCCGCGGCCGGAGACGCTTTTTTCATGGGAGAATGCAAGGCTGGCTGGTCGATCGCGGCCATCAACTGGCTGAATGACGCCGCGGCCGCCGCGCCGGTCGAGCCGGCAAACGCCGTGGGCATCGCAGGAGCCTCTTCCGCCGCCGGGGCGTTCGTCGGCTCGGGCGCACCTGTCGTCGGTTTCGCGCGATGCGATCCGAGCAGCGCGAGCGTCTCATCGCTGACGTAGACGCTCGACACGCCCGCGCGCTTGAGACGCTGGAGTTCCTCGACGACGGCGGAAACGGCTTCGTTCATGATTTCAGACGAGGGTCACGCAGTGCACACGAAAGACACGCGGACGGCAGGGGTTTCACGGAGACCAAACCCTCCAAATGGGCCACGGAGGTCGATCTAGAACCTGACGCGCGCGAAAGGGCCCCACGAGCGCGGCTCGGCCAGAGGCCTCGCCCTACCTGAATAGCGCTGGGAGAGCCGAAGAACGCGGCGGGGCCGGCAGGCCAACGCGCCATTTCGGTGGGAAGCTTCGCGGCTCTGTGACCTCGGTGCATCCTCCGTGAACTCCGCGTCCTGACTGTGATCAGCGCTCGGCCGGCTGATAACCGGCGGCCGACGCGTCGCGTTTTCCCTCGAGGATGCGCTCGACAAGCTTCGCGAGCATATCGAACTCGAGGTTGACGAAAGCCCCGGCGCGATAGACCCCGAGTGTCGTGATCGCGAGCGTGTGCGGGATGAGCCAGACGGCGAAGCCATCGGCATGCACCTCGGCCACGGTGAGCGAGATGCCATCGACGGCGATACTGCCCTTGGGCACGAGATAGTGGCGAAACGGCTCCGACACCTTCACACGCAGGTAGACGTCGGCGCCGCGCGGTTCGAGTATGGCCACTTCACCGGTCGTGTCGACGTGCCCGCTGACGAAATGACCGCCGATCCGGCCATCGTAGCGCAGGCTGCGCTCGAGGTTGAGCACGCCGCCCGGCGCCAAGCCGCGCAGGTTGGTGACGCGCTGCGTCTCCTCCAGCAGGTCAAAGCCGAGGCAGCCGTCGGCGATGGTGACCACCGTGAGGCAGCAGCCGTTGACGGCGATGCTATCGCCCACCGCGACCTCGCCAGGCTTGGCGGCGAACGAGGCGCGAACCTCGAAACGCACGCCCTTCGCGTGGGGCGTCACGCGGGCGAGTTCGCCGCGTTCTTCTACGATTCCGGTGAACATGATTGGAAGCTGTCAGCTTTCAGGCCGTGAGCGGTCAGGTCAAAGCCGGAAACGCGACTAAAGCGGTCAGCGATCCGTCCTCAGCGGTCAGCCCGGACGATACGAAGGTTCCTCCGACCTTGGAACTCCCCGCGGGTAGAGCGCGCCACACACATGCGCGGTGCACCGCCGAGCGGACAGCCAGCCGCGCGCACCGGGTCTTCCGTTCGGTATGCTGTCCGATCGCTGACTGCCGATGGCTGATGGCTGAAAGCCAGACGCCGATCACTGGCCGCTGAACGCTGACAGCGTCCCTACCTCAGCCTCACCCGGATGAGCTGAGTCTCGGCGCCGCGGCTGATCAGAAGCACGAACTCCGAACGCGCGGGATCGTTCTCGATCTCGCCCATGTAGCCCATCGTGCGCGCGAAATCGTCGGCCGGCTGCCCGTCGATCTCCATGACGAGATCGCCCACTTCCAGGCCGGCGGTAGCCGCCGGCGAGTTCGGTTTGACGAAATTGGCCACCACCCCGCGCGGTTCGCTCCCTTCGAGCCGGCGGGAGATCAGGTCGAACAGCACCGACTCGCGCAGCGTGATCCCGAGCCGCGGGAAATAGCGGCGCTCCGCCTCCTTGAGTGGCTTCGGCTGGCGGCCGATTTCCACGCGCACGTCGAGTCGCTCCGCTCCGCGCACCAAGCCGAGCTCGACAGGCTCCCCGGGCTTCCGGAGGAGAATCTCGCGTTCAAGATACGACGTGACCACCCGATCGGGACTGAACCGCGGGAGCGGCCTGCCTTCAAACGCCACGATGATATCGCGCGCCTGGATACCGGCACGGGCCGCCGGGCCTTCGGCGATCACATCGGAGATCACCACCGCCGAACGGTTTCCCAGCTTGAGAAACTCCGCCACCTCGCGATCGACCGGTTGCAGGCCGATCACGCCCAGCCAGGGCACGGGCTGCCCGACCGGCGCCGCGGGTGCGCGGTGGAGGAAGGGCAAGACCTCGCTCGCCAGAAAGAAACTGCCGGTGCCATTGGGATTTTGGATACGCACGTTGTAGCGTTCGTTCTCCAGGTAGAGGAGGCGCTCCTGAGGATTGGCCGTGCCGGCCCATCCGACGAGATCGCCGGCGCGGGTGAAAACCAGCGAGCCCGGCGTGGCGATGTCATTGACCGCCGAACCGACCTTCTGCGGCAGCCGCTGCAGGAGCGCAACATGGCCCTTGAGCAGGAACGGCTGGAACTCAAAATCCTTCGCCATGATGCCGATGCCCCAGAGATCGTCGCCGATCATCGGCTCGACCGCTGTGTAGGCGGAGCATGGGACGGCATCGCCAAGTCCGCCGCGGGCACGCAGGAAATGCCAGCCGCTGAGATAGTCCTGGCCGAGGTAGTCGGCGGGCGTGCTCTCGCTGGTCCCGGGCCGGAAGATGACGAAATCCTTGAGCTGCGCCGGCGGCAGCCAGCCCGGGATGGCCGACTCGAACAACACCACCAGTCCCTCATCGTCGGCCACGATGCCGATGACCGTTGAGGGGTGCCGCTCAATCTCCGTCTCGACGAAGTACTCCACGGCGACAACGCTGCGCACGCGTTCCGCGAAAAGCTCATCGAGATCCGGATCGGCGGCCTGCGTGCTCGAGGCAAAAACGACGACGGCAACCGTGCCGAGCACGCGCAAGACGGCGCGTCCAACGGTGGACAGGGAGTGGATCTCAACCATGGGAACGGGGATTCTTGAACCCCGGAACGACGTGGCGCGAGCCCAGATCGGGGAAACCCGCCCGGGGCCGGTGCGAAACCGGGCTGCCGCGGTTGTTTCCTGTTCGCCGGCTCCGAGTGATCAACTTTTTCCAACCCAGGTTCCGCTGGTGGTCCCAGAGAACACGGAGGTGAGTGCCGAGTTTACAGAGAGTTGTCCAAGACTCGGACGCCTCGCTGCCTCACCTCGTGGGTGAGCGATACAGGTGCGGCCTGATCTCGTGGATCGGCGCTCCGTGGAGTCGCGAATGCAGATTCTGGGGCCTGTCGGCGCTCTCGTTTTCCTACCTGCACGGGAGGAGGAGAAAGAGAAAGAGTAAGATGAGGATCGGGAAAGGCCCCCCTGCCTGCGCGGCACCTCAGGGCTTGAGCACGACAAAGGAGACGGCGCGATTGCGCTGCACCTCGATCAGGAGCGATTCCGGGGCCCGCTCGAATTCCGCGTAGACGTTCCTGAGTTGTTCGAGCGTTTCCACGGTCTCGCCCTTCACTTTCGTGATGATGTCGCCGCGCTGCAGCCCGGCCTTGTCGGCCGGAAATGCCGCCTGCGTGCCGATCACGATCACGCCATCGCCGTCGGGGAGACGGTTCTCGCGGGCGAAGGCGCGCGAGACCTTGCGCACGCTCAAGCCCCATTTCTCGAAGGCCCACTCCTCGCCGACGCGGCTTTCGAGTTGTTCGGTGACAACGGTGTAGTCCTGCGGGGCGAATCCGTTGCGCTTGACCGAGAGCACGATCTCGGTGCCGACGGGAAAACTCGCGATGCGGTTCTGAATCGGCGGCAACTGCTCGGGAAAACGTCCGTCGACCCCATCGCCGTTGATCGCGAGCACGATGTCGCCGGGGCGCAGGCCCGCGCG
Organism: Verrucomicrobiota bacterium; assembly: GCA_023399155.1. Taxonomy (GTDB): domain Bacteria; phylum Verrucomicrobiota; class Verrucomicrobiia; order Opitutales; family Opitutaceae; genus JAEWQP01. The sequence continues at coordinate 28,909 of JAEWQP010000030.1, forward strand.
CGCCGCGGGCGAACCGGGATCGACGCTGTTGATCAGCATGCCGGTGTTGAGCGCGAGCTCGAAAAAGCTCTCCAGGTCGCGGAGTGCGCCGGGAATGATGCCGATATAACTGCGGTCCACCTTTCCGCGCGACGCCAGCTGCTCCATGACGTCACGGGCGGTGTTCGCCGGGATCGCGAAGCCGAGATTCTCCGCACCCAGGTAGGTGCGGGAATTGATCCCGACGACCGATCCATCTTCGGTCACAAGCGGACCGCCGCTGTTCCCGGGGTTGATCGCCGCGTCCGTCTGCAGCCAGGTGCTGAAGGTGCCGGTCTCGTAGCCGCGCACACCGTCGCTGGCCTCGAAGTACCGGTCGGTGTTGGAAATGATCCCCTTCGTGACCGTCCGCGTGAGCCCGTGGGGCGTGCCGACGGCGTAGACGGTCTGGCCGGGGAGGAGCCGTTCGGAATCGCCGAACGAGGCGCTGGAAAAGGCGAGACCGCGACGGCGTACCTCATCCATGTCGATGCGCAGGAGGGCGAGGTCGGTCCAGTGATCCCAGCCGATGAGTTCGGCACCCACGCGCTCCAGGCTGGGCAGGGTGATCGAAATCTCGACCGCACGCGGCGAGGCCACGTGGGCATTGGTCAGCACCCAGCCTTGCGGGGAAAGGATCACCCCGCTGCCCACGCCGGAGATCAGGCGGGTGGCGCCATCCTCGATCGTCATCTCGCGCACGTCGATGCGAACGACAGACTGGAGGAGGTGCTCGAACCCGCGCTTTTGCGTGGCCGCCGCGCCGGCGGCGCCGGTCCCGGTTGGACGCGGGTTGAACGCAAGGCAGCCGCTCATGACGAGCGACAACCCGGCCACCAGGGCGAGCGCCATGCGGCGTCCGGACGCCCCTGACGCGCTGCGAGCCCGTGCCGCGATGCCGGGGATGCGGCGCGACCGAACCGGAGCCCGGTTCGGGAGGGTGGTTGACGCACCTGGGTATTCTTTCAACATCGCGGGTTTCTCACATGGCTACGCGCAGCGCAGACTACGACTTCAGCCAGATCGAGCCGACTTGGCAGAAAATCTGGAAGGACAACAATACATTTCAGGCCGCCGCACCGGGCGCGAAGCCGAAGTACTACATCCTCGACATGTTCCCGTACCCGTCGGGTGCGGGACTGCATCTCGGGCACTGCGAGAACTATACGATCACCGACATCATGGCGCGCTACAAGCGCGCCCGCGGCTTCAACGTGCTTTACCCGATCGGCTGGGACGCCTTCGGGCTGCCGACGGAAAACTATGCCGTGAAAACGGGGCGCCATCCGGCGGAAGTGACGCGCGAGAACGTGGCGACGTTTCGCCGGCAGTTGAAATCCATCGGCGTGTCCTACGACTTCGACCGCGAAGTTGACACGACCGACCCGCGCTACTTTCGCTGGACGCAGTGGATCTGGATGCAGCTCTTCAAACGCGGCCTCGCCTACGTGCAGGACAAGCCCGTGTGGTGGTGCCCGGCTCTCGGCACGGTCCTGGCCAACGAAGAGGTCATCGACGGCAAGTCCGAGGTCGGCAGCCATCCCGTGGAACGGCGTCCGGTTCGCCAGTGGGTGCTGCGGATCACGGCGTATGCCGAACGTCTGTTGGCCGGGCTCAAGGATCTCGACTGGCCGGACTCGACGAAGCGGATGCAGGAGGCGTGGATCGGCCGGAGCGAGGGTAGCGAGGTCGACTTCGACATCGCCGACCTGCCCGGCGAGCGGTTGCGCATCTTCACCACGCGCGTTGATACGCTCTACGGAGCGACCTACATGGTCGTGGCCCCCGAGCACGCCCTCGTCGCGCGCCTGACCAAACCCGAACAGAAGGCCGCGGTGGACGCCTACATCAAGGCCGCTGCCTCGAAGAGCGACCTCGAGCGCACGGAACTGGCGAAGGAAAAGACCGGCGTGTTCAGCGGCTCATACGCGATCAATCCCGCCAACGGCGCGAGGGTCCCGATCTGGATCGCCGACTACGTCCTCGCGACCTACGGCACCGGTGCCATCATGGCCGTGCCGGCGCACGACGAGCGCGACTTTGAGTTTGCGCAGAAGTTCGATCTGCCGATCCCGCAGGTTATCGCGCCGGCGGACGGTGCGGCGGTCACATTGCCCTTCATCGAGAAGGGTGGCGAGGTGCGCCTGGTCAACTCCGGTGCGTGCGACGGCCTCACGCCCGTGCAGGCGAAGGAGCAGCTCGACACACGCTTCGCCGCGGAAGGTCGCGGCAAGGCGACTATCCAGTTCAAGCTGCGCGACTGGCTCTTCTCGCGCCAGCGCTACTGGGGCGAGCCGTTCCCGATTGTCTGGGTGAGCGAGTCCGACTACCAGGCGGCCGCGGCCGCGCACGGCGCGAAACTCCTGCTCCCGGCCGAACCGGTCACCTGCACCATGGATGGTGCGGTGCGCTACGCGCTTCCGATGCCCGAGAGCGCGCTCCCGCTCGAGTTGCCGACGGTCACAAGTTACCAGCCGACCGGCACGGGCGAGAGCCCGCTTGCCGCGATGACCGACTGGCTCGAGATCTGGTACGACCCCTCCACCGGCGCCGCCGTGCCTGCCTCGCAGCCAAAGCCCGGCCCCGCATGGATCCGCGCGCGGCGCGAAACCAACACCATGCCGCAATGGGCGGGATCGTGCTGGTATTACCTGCGCTATCTCGAGCCGGACAACGCCGCGTCGATCGCCTCGAAGGAGGCGCTGCAGTATTGGGGCGTGCCCGACCTCTACGTCGGCGGCGCCGAGCACGCGGTGCTGCACCTGTTGTATGCACGATTCTGGCACAAGGTGCTGTTCGATGAGAAGGTCGTGCCGACGGACGAGCCATTCACGAAGCTGTTCCACCAGGGGATCATCCTGGGTGAGGACGGCGAAAAGATGTCGAAGAGCCGCGGCAATGTCGCCAACCCCGACGACATCATCCGTGAGTATGGGACGGATACGCTGCGCCTCTACCTCATGTTCCTCGGGCCGCTCGAGGCGATGAAGCCCTGGAATCCGAAGGGCATCGAGGGGGTTCACCGTTTCCTGCGCAGCATCTGGCGTGAGACCATCGGCGACGATGGCGCGCTCAGCGCGAAGATCGTCGACGGCCCGGAGGCCGACGCCGAGACCGAGCGCCTACTGCACGCCACGATCAAGAAGGTCACCGAGGACATCGAGGGCATGCGCTACAACACGGCGATCTCGCAGATGATGATCCTCCGCAACCAGCTGCAGAAGGCAGCCTCCGTCTCGCGCGGCACGATCCGCGCGCTGCTGCAACTCCTCCAGCCGTTTGCGCCGCACCTCGCGAGCGAACTGTGGGACCGCCTCGGCGAACAGATCCCGATCCATATCGCGCCGTGGCCGGTCGCCGACGAGTCCAAGCTCGTGGCCTCGACGGTCAAGCTGGTCATCCAGGTCAACGGCAAGATGCGCGGCGATGCCCTGGTCGCTCCGAATGCCGCGGAATCCGAGGTCATCGCCCTGGCCAAGTCCGACCCGAAAGTCGCCGCGCACCTCGATGGCAAGACCCTGCGCAAGGTGATCTACGTCCCCGGCCGCATCCTGAACCTGGTGGTGGTTTGATCCCCCCCACTCTTTCTCTTAATCTTTCTCTTTCTCCCATCTTCCCCGCTCTTCGTTTGCGTCCCTTCATCCTCGCGTCAATCCCGCCTGACGGGGAGAACGAGAAAGAGAAAGATTAAGAGAAAGAGTTAGAATAAGATCGGGAGAACGATGCCGGGCGAGGGCTTACGAGGCGATGAGCACAACCAGATACCTTGTTCTCGGGGCGGGGCTCATCGCCATCGCGGGGGCGATCTATCTCGCGACGACGTGGATGCGGTCGGGCGCTGAGCCTGCCCGGTCCGAAGCGTTCACCGTTCCGGGGCCACCGGCCGCCGTCTACGATGCGATCCTTCCGGAGATTCGGGATCGCATCGCGCGTGAGACACGGATCGTGCGCATGGATGAACCCGGCGCGATCGAGATGCGATTCACCGCGCAACTTGAGGACCATTCCGTGCGGCTGGTCGGGATCCGGCTCTCCGCAAGTTCGCATGGAAGCCTTGTCGTGGTGAACTCACGACGGTTTTCGTTTCTCCCGGGCCGGGCGCGGGACGCCCAGGATGCCGCACTTGAGGGCTCGCTCAACGCGTTGATCCGACGTCACACCGAACCGGATCCGCCAGGCGGAGCGTCCGGCGCGCCTCCGCGCTGAACACCGGCTGCCGGCCAGCGCGCAGGACGGTGTGAATACAGCGACGAATAGCGGCCGATATGGTCGCTGATCTCGATCCTGCAGGAGCATTGCACCGACGCTAACGAACGCACGGGCGGGCGCGAGGGCGTGCTGCACGAAGAACAGCCGACCCGTCGGGCTCGCCCCGTGTGGACCGAGGGGCGGAGGCCGGTCGTGAATACATGCGCCTCATCGAAAGGGCCTGGCAGACATCGCCCGCTTCATGCACTGCGTTCTCGGGTTGAAGGCACCGTCGCACCGCGCATCGCGATGCACCATTTTGCCCGACGTTGCGCAGGGTACGTTGTCCTTGAGTGACGTCCGTACTTGCGCCGGGGCTCTGGACTCCCTCACTCTCGGGCCATGCTTTTCCAGCTGCTGGAGCGAATCGCAGCTGAATCCCCTGCCTGTAGTACTCCGGACCTGCGCGTGCGCATGTTCCGTTCGATCTGCATCGCCACCGCCGCGCTCGCGCTGCTGGTCGCGGTGCCGATGAACCTCCTGCAAAACATACCGCTCGTGGTGCACGTGGGCACGGCGCTCCTCGGCCTTCTTGCGGCTGCCTTCGCCTGGCTCTCCTTCCGCGGCCGGACCCTATGCACGTCATTCTTCGTCACCACGCTCGCGTTGCTCGATCTCATGTGGTTCGGCAATGCCGGTTCGCGGGGGAGCATCACCTATTTCTACCTGCCGGCACTCGTCTTCTCGCTCGCCATCTTCCCCGGCGCGCGTCCGCGCATGGTCGTGCTGCAGCTGCTCAATGTCGCGACCCTCCTCGCACTCGAGCACCGCTTCCCCGGGTGGGTCACGCCCTTTGCCTCCGAGGCCGATCGGATTGTCGACCTCTCCACCAGCCTCTTCGCCGCCGGCGTGGCGACGCTCCTGATCGTCTCGATCGTGCTGCGCGCCTACGAGCGCGACCGACGCCGGCTTGCCGAGACGGCTGAGCAGCTCCGGGCCAGCGAGGAGCGGCACCGCGTCATCTTCAATGGAACCGGCGAGGCCATCCTCGTGTTCGATGCGGAGGGACGGCTGATCGACATCAACAGCCGCGCACTCGAGATGTACGGGGTCGATCGGGCGTCCGCAAACGCGCTGACCTTCGACGACTGCAGCCTCGGGGAGAGCCCCTACTCGGAGCGCGAGGCCAAGGTGAAGCTCGCGCAGGCCGCGGCCGGCGAACACCAGGTGTTTGAGTGGATGAGCCGGAAGCCACACGGCGAAATCTTCTGGTCGGAGGTCGCGTTGCGGGCCGGCTCGCTGGCGGGAAAACCCTTCGTGATCGCTTCGGTGCGTGATATCTCCCGGCGCAAACAGGTGCAGCATGAACTCCTCGCCAATGAGGAGCGCCTTCGCCTCGCGATGCTCACGTCGCGACAGGCGTGGTTCGAAGTCAATGTCCAGACCGGGTCCGGCTTCACCAGCCCCGAGTATGCGCGCCTGCTGGGGTTCGACGCGCTGGACTTCGTCACCTCGGTGGACACCTGGCTCGCGTCCGTTCATCCCGAGGACCGCGACGCCGCGGAGCGCGAGTTTCGAGCCTGTATCGATTCCGGCCAGACACGCTCCTTCGAATACCGCCGGCGCGCGCATGACGGTTCCTGGAAATGGATCCGGTCCGTCGGGCGGATCGTCGACCGCGATCCGTCGGGCCGCGCCCTCCGCATGATCGGCATGCACGCGGATATCACCGACCGCAAGGAACTGGAGGCTCAGTTGCTCCACAGCCAGCGGCTCGAGGCGGTCGGGACGCTTGCGAGTGGCGTGGCGCACGACCTGAACAACATCCTCACGCCGATGCTGATGGGCGCAGGTCTGTTGCGGGACAGGCTGGCCGACCCCGAGGACCGCGAACTCATGGGTATGATCGAGAACTGCGGCCGACGCGGCGCGGCGATCGTGAAGCAGCTTCTCGCCTTCAGCCGCGCTGTCACTCCCGAGCGCCGCCCGATCCGCCCACTGGACCTGATGAAGGAGGTCGCGCAGCTGGTGCGCTCGACCTTCCCGAAGGAGATCACGCTGGTCGAGCAGGTCGGCGAATGCGGCGGCGAGGTCGAGGCGGACTCCACCCAGTTGCACCAAGTGCTTGTCAACCTTGCGGTCAACGCGCGCGATGCCATGCCGGAAGGCGGCACGCTCACGCTTGGGATGGAATGCTGCGCCCTCAGCGCGCCCGGTGCGGCCCACGAATCCGGACCGCCGGAATCCTTCCTGCTCCTGCGCGTGGCGGACACCGGCCACGGCATCCCGCCCGAGATCCGCGACCGCATCTTCGATCCGTTCTTCACCACCAAGGGCCCGGGCAAGGGAACGGGGCTCGGACTCGCCACCGTGCACGGCATCGTCGCGGCCCACCGCGGTTTCATTCGTTTCGAGAGCGCACCGGGGGTGGGCACGGAGTTTCGCATCTATATTCCGATGGCCGCGGGCGACGGGCCGGCAGCCGTGGAACAACGCCAGGCGGGTCGCGCGCTCGAGCAGCGCGATGGACGTCCCTGCCGGACCATCCTGGTGGTCGACGACGAGCCCGCGGTGCTGCGCATGGTTCAGCGGATCCTCGAGCGCGAGGGTTTCGATGTGCTGGCCGCCGCAAATGGCGCCGAGGCCCTCCAATTGATGCGCGAGCGATCAGCCGATATCGCGCTGGTCATCGTCGACTTCATGATGCCGGAAATGGACGGGCCTGCCCTCGTTCCGCGCCTGCGCGCAATCGCGCCGCTCATCAGGATCATCGGCGTGTCGGGTCTCGACCAGCGCGATCGCGCGGCGGCGCTCGGCCTCGACGACGTTCTGGGCAAGCCGTTCGATGGGTCGACGCTCGTGCCTCGTGTGCACCGCGTGCTCGGTCGGCCTGAGGTTCAGCGAGCCGCGATCATCGGAACGAAGCGGACTTCGCAGAGTTCCTCGCCCTGAAAACCTCCGGGCGTGCGCTGGTAGGCCCAGAGTTCCTGATGATCCTCGCCGACCGGGATGATCAGCCGTCCGCCCTCGGCCAGCTGCTCCAGGAGCGCGGGCGGCACGGACGGCGGCGCCGCGGAAACGATGATGCCGTCGAACGGCGCGGCCTCCGCCCAGCCCTTCCATCCGTCGCCGCATCTCGTGTGCACGTTCCTGTATCCAAGTTCCCGCAGGCGTGCAGTCGCCTCGATCGCCAGGGACGCGACGATATCCATGGTGTACACCTCGCAACCCATCTCCGCGAGCACGGCGGCCACGTAGCCGCAGCCCGTTCCGACCTCAAGCAGCCGGCTGCCGGGCCGCGTGCGCAGTTCCGCCACCATCAGTGCCACGATAAACGGCTGCGAAATCGTTTGTCCGCACCCGATCGGCACCGGATGGTCGGCATACGCCTCGGCTTGCTCGCGGAGCGGCACGAATCGTTCGCGCGGCACCCGTTCCATCGCCTCGAGGACGCGCCGGTCCTTCACACCGCGCGACTGGATCTGGACGGAAACCATCTCCCGGCGCGCCGCAGCGTGCGGATCCCGATCGCCGCCTGGCGCACCCTCATGGCCGTCGTCATGCTCCACCCAACGAGTGTAGTTGGCGCCTACCTGCCCGCAACCTCCGGGCGTCCCAAATGGTCGCCTCCCGCGATCCGAGGCGCCATCGCGCGATGAACCCGTTTCTCCGGCGCCACACGGATCGCCGGTAGCAGCCGACCCGAAACGGCGTCACTTCCCCGCCGCGCGAGGCAAGCCCACGGCCGCGGCTTCGCGCGCCTCGAGGAGTCGTTCCAGCGCGACGGCATCCTCGGGAGTGTCCACGCCGATCGTGGGCTGATCCGTGAATCCGACCGCGATGCGATGCCCATTCTCCAGCACCCGCAGTTGCTCAAGTTTCTCAATTTCCTCCAGACGGCCGGGCGGCATCGTGCTGAATTCCTGCAGGAAATCGGCGCGGTAGGCGTAGAGCCCGAGGTGTCGGTAGACTCCGTGGTCGCGCAGCCAGGCAGCATCGACCTGTCCGCGCAGGTCGCGCGCGAAGGGGATGGGAGAGCGCGAAAAGTAAAGAGCCTCGCCGGTCCGCCCGACCACGACCTTGACTTGGTTCGGGTTGGCAAAGTCCTCCGGACGATCGAACCGGATCGCGAGCGTCGCCATCGGACACCCGCGGGTGATCAGGCTGCCGAGAGTCTCGATCTGCTCTGCCGTGACGAGCGGTTCGTCGGCCTGCACATTGATCACGAAATCGGCCCCGACTGAGACGTTGGCCTCCGCGAGGCGGTCCGTGCCGCTCGTGTGCTTCGGGCTCGTGAGGATACCGCGGAAGCCGTGCGAGGTCACCGCCCAGAGCAATTCGTCATCATCCACCGCGAAATGCACGGGCACGTCGGGGACTTGCGAGGCGATGCGTTCGGCGACCCAGATGATCAGCGGCTTACCGCGAATCGGGTGCAGGAGCTTGCGTGGAAATCGGGTGGACGCCAGGCGGGCGGGCACGATGATGGCCGTCTTCGTCATGCTAGGAATTTGTTTGCCACGGATGGCGATAATTTGGATTTAGCTAATACGTTAGTCGCCGATTATCAATTACATCCCGAGAGATTTCAGCTGCTCGCCATACATGGAAACCGGTACAAACACGCCCGCGGGTGATACCCTCGAGAAAGTTCTGGTCGTACAGAACAAGATGGGCATCCACGCACGCCCCGCGGCGATGATCGTCCGCCTCACCAGCAAGTTCCGGGGTGAGGTCTTTTTTGACAAGGACGAGGAGCAAGTGAACGGGAAGTCGATCATGGGCCTGATGATGCTGGCGGCCGGCCGCGGCTCGAAGATCCGCGTGCAGGCGCAAGGTCCCGAGGCCGAGCAGCTGATCAAGGACCTGGAAGCCCTGTTCGAGAGAAAATTCGACGAGGGTTGAGCGTCGTCGGCCGGCGCGGCAGGCCCGTGCCGGGCAGAGATCAGCGGGATCCGGTGGATCGCGATCGCCTGAATGCATGCGTGGCGCCGAGGAACGCACGTGTGGTTCACCCGTTGATACGGCACGGTTCATCGGGAAAGAGGCCGACGGATTGCAGACGACGCAATGTCGGCAGCGAAGGCTGGATCCGGTAGGACAGTTTCTCCGAAACCGCCGCGAACGCCCGGAACCGATGCACCGCGCGCGGAGCGCGCGCCCACTCACGGTGCCGGGCCTCGAGGTTCATGACAGGCTCGTCCGATCCGAAAGCGGCTTCAGGTCGGGCATGGCCACCAGCCGAGCCGCCGCTCTCGCGGACCGCTCGGTTTCTCCACGGCCTGTCCGGCGGCTTTGCGGGTTTTCGGATAGCCACTAAAGTCGAAAAAACGCGCGCGTATTTTCTGTCGCAGCACGCGCGAGTGCATCGAGGTCGATGCCGAACGTGCGTGCCATGGCCTCGGCGGTGTGGCGCATCAACGCCGGCTCGTTGCGCTTGCCCCGATGCGGCTCGGGCGTGAGGTAGGGCGCGTCGGTTTCGAGCATCAGCATGTCGAGTCCCTGCGCGACGGCGGATTCGCGCACGTTGGCCGCGTTCTTGTACGTGGCCACGCCGCCAAACGACCCGCGACCACCGCGGGCGTTGACCAGGCGCATGATCTCCGGGCCTTCGGTAAAGCAGTGAAACACGACCTGCCGCCAGTCGAAGCCCGCGTCGTCGATCAACGCGATGCACTCTTCAGCCGCGCCGCGCGAGTGCACGACCACCGGGAGTCCACGCGCGGCTGCGATGCGCAGATGTTCGCGAAACGAGGCGCGTTGCCAGCCGATCAGCGCCTCAGCTCGCGCCGCGTCATTCTTGGGAAGATGAAAGCGGTCGAGCCCTGTCTCGCCCATGGCGACCGGGGCCGGTGCAGCACCCAGCTCCCAAGCCTCGAGTTCGGCGACCGCGGCCTGCCAGTTCTCGTCAACCGAGCATGGATGCAGGCCGATGCTGTAGTGGATGGTGCCGCGATGTGTTGTCGCGAGGTCGCGATACAACGCCCAATCGCCGGGCTCGGTTCCGATCGTGATCAACCCCTGCACGCCAGCCTCGCGTGCGCGGGCCAGCACGGCGTCGAGTTCACCGTGTCGGACAAAACTTTCCAGGTGCGTGTGAGAATCGATCAGCATGCGTGAGGAGGTGGCCCTAGCCGTTTTAGAGTCGTCGTCGCGCGGGAGAGGGCTCGATGCGGCCTCGGGCCGGGTCTTGTCTGTCTGGAACGGCCGTGACGTTTTTGAAACCGCTGGAGTGCAGCGAACCTGCGGCCGCGACCCAATCCCAAAAAGCCATCACGGTTCCGCGGGTCGTGCATCGCTCGGGGCCGACTCGGGGCCGCTCGCGAGAACCGCGACGCGTTCTTTGGCCGGCGCGACGCCTGCGCTTGCCGGTTGCGCCGATCCGGTCACGGGATTTCAGTCTGCATGCGCGCAACCACGCGAACTCGATACCCATGCTTCTTGTCCACGTCCATGTCCACGTGAAGCCCGAGTGCGTCGAAGCCTTCCGCTCCGCCACCCTCGCCAACGCCCGCGCCAGCGTCCAGGAAACGGGCATCGTGCGATTCGACGTCTGCCAGCAGCAGGACGATCCCACGCGTTTTGTCCTGGTGGAGGTCTACCGCGACGCGGCGGCGCCCGGCCTGCACAAGGAAACCGCACATTATGCGCTGTGGCGCGACTCGGTCGCGCCGATGATGGCCAGCCCGCGAACCAGCGTGAAATTTGCGCCGCTCTTTCCCGATGAGTCCGGCTGGTGACCCCGGGGCGCGATCGATGGCCCCGACACGCTTCGAGTTTGCGACCGCTGCCCGCATCGTCTTCGGGGCGGGCTGCAGCCGCGAATTGCCGGAGATCGTGCGCGGCTTCGGAACGAACGTGCTTGTCGTCACCGGCTCGAAACCGGAGCGGCACCAGACGTTGCTCGAGGCGCTGGGCGCACACATCCCCGCGCTCTCGAGCTTTCCCGTCGCTGGAGAACCCACCGTCGCTGTGGCTGTTTCCGGCGCCGCGCTTGCCCGCGCGGGCGGCTGCACCGCGGTCGTGGCGATCGGAGGCGGCAGCGCGATCGACACGGGCAAGGCCATCGCCGCGCTTGCGGCCAATCCCGGCGATCCCTTCGAGTTTCTCGAGGTCGTCGGCCGCGGGCGTCCCCTGCCCCAGCCCTCGCTCCCATTCATCGCCGTGCCGACGACGGCGGGAACCGGTGCCGAAGTCACCCGCAACGCCGTGCTCGCCGTGCCGGACGCGGGGGTGAAGGTCAGCCTGCGCAGCCCGCACATGCTGCCCCGCGTTGCCGTGGTCGATCCGGCCCTGGCGGTCGATCTGCCGGCGTCCGTGACGGCGGCGACGGGCATGGACGCGCTGACACAGCTCATCGAGCCATTCCTATCCTCGCGGGCGAATCCGTTGATCGACGCCCTCTGCCGCGACGGCATCGTGCGCGTCGCGCGTGCCCTCGCCCGCGTCACTGAGCGCCCCCGCGACCTGGCCCTCCGCACCGACCTCGCGCTCGGCGCGCTCTACAGCGGCATGGCGCTCGCCAACACCGGACTTGGTGCGGTGCATGGCTTTGCCGCGCCGATTGGGGGGCGTTTCCCGGCGCCGCACGGCGCGGTATGCGCAGCGCTCCTTCCCCACGTCCTGCGCGCCAACCTCGCCGCGCTGCAGGCGCGCGCCGCCGAGCACCCAAGTCTCGCGCGATTTGACGAACTCGCGAGGCTTCTGGTCGGGCGACCCGGCGCTTCGGCCCTCGAGGCAGTCGACTTCACCGCCACGCTCGTGGCCACCCTGTCGATCCCACCGCTCGCGCACTGGGGCGTCACGCGCGACGCGATACCCGACCTCGTGGACCGCGCCGCGGGGGCGAGCAGCATGAAGGCCAACCCGTTGTCGCTCACCCGCGAGGAAATGGTGGGCATCCTTGAGGACGCACTGGCGCCCGTGCGATAACCCGTTTTCCTGCGGTCATGGCTGAACCGCTCAAGGTGCTCTGCCCGACGTGCCGCAAACGCGGCCCGTGGCACGAGGGGAAGTGGAAACCGTTCTGTTCGGAGCGATGCCGCATGGTCGATCTCGGCGCATGGTTCGACGGGAGGAACCTGATCTCGGAGCCGCTCCGGCCCGAGCACTTCACCGAGTTCGTGGACCTCGACGGCGCCGATCTCGACAAACCGGATACACGCGACGTGTCCTGAGCCGGCGCTACCCGACCTGCTGGCGGGCCTTGGTTTCGAGCAACCATGCGCCGCAATGGCGCCTTACCGGACCGTCTACGGCGCCAGCCAGACCGCTTGACATGTGCTCGTCGCATCCTGCACCGGCACGCGCATGGTGCCGAGGCAATGCGCCCTTCCATTCACTACGCCGCCGTCGCGAGTCCGAGACGCGCCAGGCACGCCATTCCTGCTTCGCCCGCCCTACCCCGCGGGTGTCGGCCTGACCATCATCGCGAGCGACCATGGCGTGTGATCGCGCTCGGAGCACTGGCCTGTGCCCTCCTGGCCACATCGCTCCGGGGTACCCATGACCTGAGCACCCTGCCCTGGCCCGAGGCATTCGACCGAACCATCCACCTGCTCGAGAGAGACTATGCGCTGACGGACTGGAAGCAGATCGACTGGCGTGAGGTGCACGCCCGGCACAAGCCCGCCATCATGGCTGCGCACACCTCGCGCGATTGGAACCTCGGTTACCTGGCTTGGCGCCGTTTTGTACACGAAACCTTCGCCGACGGCCATGTCGGTTTCGACGCACTTGGAGCAGCGGTCGAGCTCGAACAAGCCCTTGCGGCACGGACCGTGGGCGGCCACTTTGGTCTGGAGGTCGCCCGATGCGATGACGGTCGGGTGATCGTCGTCAGCCTTGATGACGACCTGAGGTCTCGCGGACTCGAATGGGGTGCGGAGGTCGTGAGCTGGAACGGGCGTGATGTGGAGGTTGCCCTCGCGTCGGTCGATCTGACCTGGGCACCGAACCTTTCCACGACGGAACTGCGCAACCTCTATCAAGAGCGCCTGCTGCCCTTTGATGCCCTCGGAGCCACGGCCACGCTGATCGCGAGAAATCCCGGTGGCGGTTCGTTGCTCACCCTGCCCCTTGCTGCAAAGTCCACGGACGCACTCCCGATCCTAGGCCGCATGCCGTCGCCCCCGGTCTCGGCCTTCGCTACAGCTATGCGCGGAGACGGCATAGCCGTGCTCACACTTCGCCGAATGATGCCCGACGACGCCGACCCCGCGCGCGATCCGTTCCCGGTGTTTGAACAGAAAGCCCTGCGCATGGTCCGGGAGATCACTGACTTCATCCGAAGCCTGCAAACCCGGGGAGCGCGCGGGCTGATCATCGATCTGCGCGGACACCTCGGAGGATGGAGTCCCATCGGCGCAGGTATCGTCGCCGCATTTCCCGGCGAACGACGCACCTACACCCGTATCGTCGCACCCGACACCCGCAGCGGAGAATGGCGCGAACGAGAGCGGCTGGAGATCCTTCCGCTCGCAAACCCCTTCCAAGGCCCCGTGATCGTTCTTGTCGACCCTGACACGATCAGTGCGGGTGAGGGACTGGCCTATCATCTCGCCTGCCTGCCCCACTGCCAGGTGCTGGGTCGCTTCGGCACGCCAGGCACGTTCGCGAACTCCGGGGGCAGCATCCTGCTCGCGGGCGGGTTCGGTTTTCGATATCCGGTTGAGCGCTGCGTCGACGATGACGGCACCGTGATGATCGAGAGCGACGGTCACCGCGGCGGCATCACTCCTGGAATCCGGGTCCCGCGCACGCCCACGACGTGGTACATGAAGTATGTCGAGCAGCGCGATGTGGAGATGGAGACAGCGATTGCCACCCTGACGGGCATGTACGGACCGGACGGCGACGCTGCCGACGATCGCCTGATAAACCTATCCTCGCGGTCCCTGGTGGGCACGGGAGATCACGTGGCCATCGCCGGGTTCGTACTGGCAGGCGAGACGGGGGTCCTCGTGCGCGCCATCGGGCCAACCCTCGCGATGTTCGGAGTCAAGGACCCGCTTCAAGACCCGACGCTGCATCTGTTCCGAAACGGAGAGCTCATCGCCTCAAACGACACATGGGGGCGGAGTGAACAACTCCAGTCCATCTGTCGCTCTGTCGGCGCGTTCCCGATCCCGGCTGGCGAAGCAGGAGACCGCGAAGCCATGATCTACCGACTCCTTCCTGCCGGCGCCTACACCGCCGTGATGGCCCACGGCGGCACCGCGCCACAAGAACCGGGCGCAGGTTTGCTTGAGGTTTACCTCGTTGAGGCGTCTAACACGCTCAGCCTCCCGGCAGACCCGTGACGCCTGCCGTCTCGAATTCAGCTGTCCCTCGCTGACCTCCTCCTTCAACTTCGTTTCTCGTGACGGATCTGAGCACGTCCCTCCCAACCCGGCCGCCCCGCGGCGAGCGGGCCTGGCGCGGGCATCGTAACTACTGGCTGGGGCAGGCTGCTATCTGGTGCCTCTTCGCGGGGCTGATCGCCTCGCAGACCATGATGAACAACCCATCGGCTGGTTACGGGGATGCCCTGTCCTCCGCCGTCATCCTGGCTGTCGGCATGGGCGCGACCACGCATGTGCTCCGCTACGAGATCACACGGCGAGACCTCCTGGCCCGTCGCTGGACCAGGCTTCTTGGTCCGATGCTTCTACTCGGCACCCTCGGTGGCGCATCGCTGGCCTCGCTCCTCTTCTTCTCCTCCTGGTTGCTGCGGGGCCCTTCGGAACTGGTTCGCGAGAACCCGCTGGGCCAACTCCTGGCCTTCAGCGTGTTTTGCACGGTCGTGATCATGGGGTGGCTTGGACTCTACGCCGGCTTCAAATCAAATCGGGACTACCGGCGTGGACTGATCGAACGCTCGCAACTCGACGCGGCGCTCAAGGATGCGGAACTCCGCGCGCTGCGCGGCCAGCTCAACCCTCACTTTCTTTTCAATTCGCTGAACTCGCTGCGGCGACTCGTCGACAGCGACCCTGCTTCGGCCCGCCAGGCAGTCACCCGTCTGGCCGCCCTCCTGCGAGCATCGCTCTACCGCAGCGAAGCGCCGTTTGTCCCGCTCGAACTCGAACTCGAACAGGTTGAAGCCTATCTCGGACTCGAGTCGCTGCGCCTTGAGCACCGACTCGTGATCGACCGCGACATCCAGCCGGAGCTTCTCGCCACAAGCGTCCCACCCTTCGCCCTGCTCACGTTGGTGGAGAATGGGGTCAAACACGGCATCGCCACAAAACGTCTGGGCGGCCGCCTCGGCATTCGGATCGCGGGAACGCAGGAGCGCTGCGTCCTTACCGTGACCAATCCCGGTCCGCTCGGCTCGAGCGAGGAATCCTCCGGCCTCGGGCTGCGCAACCTTCGGGAGCGACTGGCATTGCTCTATTGCGAGACAGCATCCCTTCGTCTCGAATCCACGCCCGGTGGCGATGTCATGGCCACGCTTGTGCTTCCCAAGATAGTGGATACGGCTGCCGTCGGCACGTCAGACCCATGAACCCGATGCACGCGCTCATCATCGATGATGAACGGTTGGCCCGCGAGGAACTGCGTGCGCTGCTCCGAAGCCATCCTCGCATAAGCCTCGTTGGCGAAGCCGAGGATGCCCACGAGGCCCGCAGAAAAATCCAGGAGCTTCAACCCGACCTCCTCTTTCTCGACGTCCAGATGCCCGAGGAGGATGGGTTCGCGTTGCTCGAGTCGCTCGCCCCGCCCGTTCCCCGGGTCGTCTTCGTCTCGGCCTACGACCGCTTCGCCCTCCGGGCATTTGAGGTCAACGCGCTGGACTACCTTCTCAAGCCGGTGGATCCGCAACGGCTCGCTGTCACCCTCGGTCGCCTCGACGAGTCCGCGGTCGCAGGGGCCGGGAGCGCGCCGCCGGTTCGCACGGCGGACATCCTCTTGCCCGACTCCCGGGTATTCCTACGCGACGGCGATCGGTGCTGGTTCGTGACTGTCCGCGACCTGAAGCTGCTCGAAGCCGCTGGCAACTTCACCCGCGTCCACTTCGGCACGGATAAACCCTTGCTGCCGCGTTCGCTGGCCTCCCTCGCCCCGCGTCTGCCGGCCAACCTGTTCTTCCGCGCCAACCGCTCCCAGATCATCAATCTTAGCTTCATCGAATCGGTCGAACCGTGGTTTGCCAACACCATCCGAGTCCGCCTGCAGAGCGTGGGCGACGTCGAACTCTCGCGCCGACAGTCCCTGGCCTTCCGCGAATCGCGCGGGCTTTGAACAAGTCCTGATCCGCCACCACCGTGGCTCGGTACAGCCGTCGCCTCCACAGCGAAGTCAGCACTTCTGGCCTCGTGGCCGGGCGGAACACACGACGGGCAATCACACGGAACTCCACGCCTGAAAACATAGTGTTCTTTTGTTCAGTGTTTGAAATCGAGACAGACTTCGCTTTCCGTGCGGGTCTGTGGCTCGCACTACGATCTCGCCCACCCATCCTCTCCCGGCTTCAGAAACGATCCGCCTCCGCGGCGTCCGGCAAAATAATCTGAAGGGCTTCGACCTCGATCTGCCCCTGGGTCGCTACATCGTGGTCACCGGGCTGAGCGGCGCCGGCAAGTCCTCGCTCGTTTTCGAGACGCTGCACGCGGAGGGCCAGAGGCGCTATGTCGAGACATTCAGCGCCTACACCCGCCAGTTCCTCGACCTGCTGGCCAAGCCGAAGGTCGATTCGGTCGAGAACATCCGGCCCTCCATCGCCATCGAGCAGACCAACACCGTGAAGACCTCGCGGTCGACGGTGGGCACGATGACGGAGTTGTGCGACTTCTTCAAAGTCTGGTTTGCGCACGTTTCCGAACTGATCGATCCGGCGACGGGCCGCCCCGTGCACGACGACACGCCGGGCACGATCTGGGAAAAAGCGCTCGCGGAGTTTCCAGGCCGGACCGTGCTGCCGGCGTTCGAGATCACGCGTCCGGCCAACATGAGCTGGGCCGAGATCCTCACCAGCATCTCCGGCCAGGGTTACACGCGCGCGGCGCTCGCCAGCGGCGGCGGCGTGCAGCGTCTCGAGGCCCTCGGATCCGATGCGTTGCCCGAGGATGGCACCCTCCGGGTCGTGCAGGATCGCGTCGCGCTCGCCCCGGAGGGCCGCACGCGCTTCGTCGAGGCGGTCGAACATGCGCTGCACTTCGGGCACGGACAGATCACCCTGCTCGATGAGGAGGGTGTCCCGCTGCGACGTTATTCGCGCGGCCTGCGCTCACCCGAGACCGGCCAGCTGTTCAGGCCCGCCACACCCGCGCTCTTTTCCTTCAACTCGCCCCTGGGCGCATGTCCGAAGTGCCGCGGCTTCGGGCGCGTGATCGAGATCGACTACCGTCTCGCAGTTCCGGATACGAGCCTGAGCATCGAGGCCGGCGCGATCAAGGCCTTCGAGGGCCAGGTCTACAGCGAGTCGAAGCACGACCTCCTCCGAGCCGCGCGCCGCATGGGCGTGCGGACGAAGGTGCCCTACGCCGAGCTCACGGAGCACGAGCGGGACATGATCATGCACGGCGAGCCCAAGTACCGCGAGCGCAAGGCCCGCGGCGAGGCCTACGATTATCAGTCGGGTCTCTGGTACGGGCTCAAGGGCTTCTTTGAATGGCTCGAGGGAAACACCTACAAGATGCACGTGCGCGTGTTCCTTTCGCGCTACCGCGCCTACGTGCCGTGCCCGGCCTGCGGAGGCACACGGTTGCAGCCCGAGGCGCTGCACTGGCGCTGGCTCGGGCACGCGTTGCCGGAGCTCTACCAGCTCTGCGTCTCCGACCTGCTCCAGCTGCTGCGCGAGCAGACCGCGGCCGCCCGCGCACCCGGGTCCGCTGGGCAGGCGCACGACCCGGCGCGCATCGCGCTGGACTCGATCCTCACGCGGCTGCGCTACCTCGAGCACGTCGGTCTGGGGTACCTGACGCTCGACCGCGCGTCGCGCACGCTCAGCGGCGGGGAGGTGGAGCGCGTCAACCTGACCTCCTGTCTCGGTACTTCGCTTGTGGATACGCTGTTCGTGCTGGACGAGCCCTCCGTCGGGCTGCACCCGCGCGACATCGACCGGCTCATCTCGATCATCCGCACGCTCACCGCGGCCGGCAACACGGTGGTCGTGGTGGAGCACGACGAGGCGATGATCCGCGCGGCCGACCATGTGGTCGAGGTGGGCCCCGAGCCTGGAGCGCGCGGCGGCGAGATCGTCTTCCAGGGAACGGTGCCGCAGATGCTCCGCAGCGCGGCCAGCATCACGGGCGCCTATTTTTCCGGCCGGCGTGACTTCCCCGCCCCCGCGCGGCGCCGTCCCTGCGCTGCCGCGCCGCACCTGCGCATCCGCGGCGCCTCGAAACACAACCTGCACGAAGTCGACGTCGCCATTCCGCTCCAGCGCTTCGTCTGCCTCAGCGGCGTTTCCGGATCGGGGAAATCGACGCTCCTCAACACCGTCGTCCATCAGGGCCTGCTCAACGCCCAGGGACTCGTCACGGAGGATCCCGCGACGATCCGCTCCATCACCGCGGACGAGGCGTTCTCCGAGATTGTCCTGGTCGACCAGTCGCCCGTGAGCCGCACGCCGCGCTCGAATCCCGCGGTCTACACCGAAGCCTGGGACGAAATCCGCGAGCTGTTCGCGGCCACGCCGGAAGCCGCCGCCCTGGGCTTCACCGCCTCGACCTTCTCCTTCAACACGGGCGAAGGGCGGTGCGACCATTGCCAGGGTCTCGGCTACGAGAAGGTCGAGATGCAGTTCCTCTCCGATGTCTACATCCCCTGCCCCATCTGCGAAGGACGGCGCTTCAAGGAGGAGGTGCTCGGGGTGCGCTGGGACTCGATCTCGATCGCGGAAACGCTGAATCTTTCGGTGGCCGAGGCGCTCGAACGGTTTCGGGAGCACCCGCGTCTCTCGCGGCGCCTGGCGACACTCGCTGCCGTCGGGCTCGACTACCTCACGCTCGGGCAGCCCCTGAACACACTCAGCGGCGGCGAGTCGCAGCGCCTGAAGCTGGTGAAATACCTCGGCACGGTCAGCGAACAGCCGGCCACGGCCGCCGAGCCCGCCGGAGACCGAAGCGCACAAGCCGGGGCCCTGCTCCTGCTCGACGAGCCGACGACCGGTCTGCATCGGCATGACGTGAAACGACTCGTCGCGGTGCTCCAGGCCCTGGTCGATCGCGGCCACGGCCTCCTGGTCATCGAGCACAATACCGACGTGTTGAAATCCGCCGACTGGATCATCGAGGTCGGCCCGGAGGCGGGCGCCGGCGGCGGTCGTATTGTCGCCGCGGGTACGCCCGAGGAGGTGGCCGTCACCTCCACCGCGACCGCGCCGTTCCTCCGTGCCGCGCTGGGCCTCGCCGGTGGCGCCGCTCCGGGGCAGGCCCCGCAGGACGGGCTGCTGCTCGCAGCCGAAGCGCCCGTCCCGTATGGCCGTGCCAACGACGAGGCACCCGCGCACGCGCACCGATCGCATGCCCTCCAGATCATCGGCGCCCGCGAGAACAATCTTCAGAACCTCTCGATCGAGATTCCGCACCGGCAGCTGTCGGTCGTCACGGGCATCTCCGGTTCGGGCAAATCGACCCTCGCGTTCGATATCGTCTTTGCCGAGGGCCAGCGGCGTTTCATGGAGTCGATGTCGCCCTACGCGCGTCAATTCGTGGAGCAGCTGCCGCGGCCGCACCTCGACCGCCTCACCGGCATCCCGCCCACCGTGGCCATCGAGCAGCGCGTGACCCGCGGCAGCCGCAAGTCAACGGTCGCGACGATCACGGAGGTCGCGCAGTACCTGCGCCTGCTCTACGCCCGCGTGGGCGTGCAGCACAACCCCGCCACCGACCAGCCGGTGCTCCCGCAGACGACCGAGGAACTCGCTCGCGCCCTGGAGCGCCACGTGCGCTCACGCGCGGGGCGGGCCGCGCGGCAGGCACTGCTGCTCGCCCCGGTCGTCCGCGGCCGCAAGGGGCATCACCAGCCCATCGCCACGTGGGCCGCCGACCACGGATACGAGCGCATGCGCGTGGACGGGCGCATCATCCTCACCGACGAGTTCAAGAAACTCGATCGCTACCGGGAGCACGACATCGAGCTTGTTGTCGCCGACCTGCGTCCAGCCGGCGGCGGGCGCCACGAATTGCGCACACGTCTCCAGGAGGCGCTGCGGCTCGGCCGCGGCTCGTGCTTCGTGCTCCTGGAGAACGGCGGGCGGGCCAGGGCACGCGCGAGCAAACCGGAGCTGCAGTGGTTTTCCACCACGCGGACCGACTCGACCACGGGTGAATCCTTTCCCGAACTCGACCCCAAGCACTTTTCCATCAACTCGCCCAAGGGCTGGTGCCCGGCCTGCCGCGGCCACGGACACATCTACCCGTGGATGCTGGAGAAGCGCGACGAGGACGACGAGCTTCCGCAGGAACTTGCCGACCTTGCGCACAGCCTCGACCCCGAGGACCTGGAAAACCTCGCGACGCAACCCTGCCCGGAATGCCACGGCGAACGGCTCAACCGCATCAGCCGCGCGGTGAAGCTGCCCCTGAAGCGTGGAGTCTGGTTGTCCCTGCCCGAGCTGTTCCGCTCCACGCCCGACGTGCTGCTCAAACGGCTGCGCGCGCTCGACCTCGACCGCCGCGGAAAGCTCATCGCCGCCGATATCATCCCGCAGGTGGAGGAGCGCCTGAAGTTCATGGCCCACGTGGGCCTCGGCTATCTTTCGCTCGACCGCGCCACGGAGACGCTCTCCGGCGGCGAGGCCCAGCGCATCCGCCTCGCGGCCCAGCTCGGCACCAATCTCGCCGGCGTGCTCTACGTGCTCGACGAGCCCAGCATCGGACTGCACGCCCGCGACAACGACCAGCTCATCCGCACGCTCCTCGATCTCCGCGACAAAGGCAACACGCTGCTCGTGGTCGAGCACGACGATGCGCTCATGGAGCAGGCCGATCGCATCATCGACCTCGGTCCGGGCGCCGGCATCCACGGCGGACGCCTGCTCGCGAACGGCACGCTGGCGGAGCTCAAGCGCAACCCCGACTCGCTCACGGGCCGCTTCCTCACCCAGCGCATCACGCACCCGCTCCTCGGCCGGCGCAAGGCCTTGCCGGCGCGCGATGTACCCGGCGGATGGATGCATCTCAACGGGATCGATTTCCGCAACCTGCGGGATGTGGACCTCCGCCTGCCGCTCGGCAGGCTCGTGATGGTCAGCGGCGTCTCCGGCGCCGGGAAATCGACGCTCATCCGGGACGTCCTGCACCCGGCCGTGACCTGCGCCATCAAGCACAAGAAACGCCGGCTCAGCGGCCGCGACTACCAGAAGCTGACGCGCGGAACTTCCGGCGAGGCCGCGGCCGCCGTGCGCCCGCCGTTCGCCGAACTCTGCGGGGCGCATGGTTTCCGCACCGTCATCGAGGTCGACCAGTCCCCGATCGGCAAGACACCGCGGTCGACGCCGGCCACCTACCTGGGCGCGTTTGACCTGATCCGCCAGTTCTTTGCCAGCCTCCCGGAAGCGCGGATACGCGGCTACACGCCCGGACGTTTCTCCTTCAACACGGCCGGCGGGCGCTGCGAAACCTGTTCCGGCGCCGGGCGCGTGAAGCTCGAGATGAGTTTCATGCCGGACACCTACCTTCCCTGCGATGCCTGCGGCGGCTCGCGCTACGGGCCCGAGCTCGCGGACATCACCTGGAAGGGAAAGTCCATCGCCGACGTGCTCGCCCTCGGTTTCGAGGAGGCCGTCGAGTTCTTCGACTTTCACTCCCAGCTGCGCGAGACCATGCAGCTGATGGTGGATACAGGACTGGGCTACCTCACGCTGGGACAGAGCAGCCCGACGCTGAGTGGCGGCGAGGCCCAGCGGCTCAAGCTCGTGACTGAGCTCACCCACGGCCTCCAGAGCTATGCCGAGCGCAAGCGCGGCGAGCAGCCCCGAAATCTCTATCTGCTCGAGGAGCCCACCATCGGCCTGCACCTCAGCGATTGTGAGAAGCTGATACGCCTGCTCCACCGCCTTGTCGACCAGGGACACACCGTGGTCGTGATCGAGCATCATCTCGACCTGCTTGCCGAGGCCGACTATATCGTTGAGGTCGGCCCGGGCGGCGGACCCGAGGGCGGTCACATCGTCTACCAGGGACCGCTCGAGGGCCTGCTTCGCGTCAGGCGGAGCGCGACCGCACCCTACCTCCGCGCGCGTCTGTGCGGCACCTGAACGCACCCGCGCCGGTCAAAAATCCATTCAACTGCACCTTGTGCGTGCCGGACGGGCGGATGGAATCAACCCCGCTCCTGGCGGCGTCGATAACCGCGAGTGCGACGCGGCATCCGCGCCGCATTCCTATGCGCCCTGACCTTCTCACGGCCGTCATCTCCCTCGCGTCGCTTCTGTATCCGATCTGTCTCCCGGCCACGCCGCAGCCCGGCGCCACGCTGGATGCCGTGATCGAGGAGAAAGGCCAACCGACGGGACGCGCCGGATTCGGCTCAACCCAGATCCTCACCTACCCCGACGAGACCATCGTGCTGAAAGACGGCAAGGTCACGGAGGTGCGGCCCGCCTCCGAGGTAACCACTGTCCCGGATCGAAAGATCAGCGAGGCGGAGAAGCGCCGCGTCGCCGCGGACGAGGCGGCCGCTGCGCGCGAACAGCCGTCCTCGTCGGCATCATGGAGCACCGACTACGACTCGGCGCTTTCCACCGCGAAAAGCCAGGGTCGGAAGGTGTTTCTCTTCTTCACCGGCTCGGACTGGTGCGGCTGGTGCATCAAGCTCAACCGCGAAATCCTCTCGCAGCCCGAATTCGCGGCCTACGCGGCGGACAACCTCGTGCTGGTGGAACTGGACTTCCCACGAACCAAGCCCCTGCCCGCAGACCAGCGCGCCCGCAACGAAGCCCTCGCCCGCAAGTATGGCGTGCGGGGCTACCCGACCGTGATCGTACTGGACTCGAACGGAAAAGTCGCTGGCAAGCTCGGCTACCAAGCGGGCGGCCCCGGACCGTTCGTGGCCGCCCTGCGCAACCTCTAGCCGGATGCGCGCCGGGCGCGCGCTGCACCGAGGCACGACTACTTCTTCTTCTTTTTCGGGTTCTTCTGCTTGTACTCGGCACTGTCGAACAGCTTGTCGCGCACCCGATCGATGCCCCAGCTGTCATTGACCATGCGCTTCCGGTAGTGTTCGAGCCCCTCGGGATCGGGATCCCGGCCGAGGATCTCCTGGTAGGCGCGCGTGATTTTCTGGCGCGGGAGCGTGTATTTGAATTCGTCGGACTTCCGGATGTTGCGGCGGATCCCGTCCTCGGTCCCGTCCTTGAGGAGCCGACGACGGTATTCACCTCGTTCCGACGCCGTCGGTGGCCGTTCCAGGAGGTCGTCGAAGGCGCGGTCGATGATGATATCCGCCTCATGATTCCGGTACTCGTCGCTCTTGCGGATCGCCTCCCGTACGTCGCCCGGGGTCCATCCGCGCTCGATGATGCGGCGGCGGTACTGCCGCATGCCGTCGGGATCGGGCTCCCGGTCGAGAAGATCTCGGTAGGCGTCGCTCACGATGCGCTCCGGCGTGAGGCTGCGGAACTCGCGCGTGTGCCGCAGCGCCTCCTCCAGGTCCTCGGGCGCCATGCCTTCGCTGCGCGCCCGCCATTCGCGAAGCTCGCGGCGCGACGGTTCGCGACCAAGGACATCCTCAAACACAGCCATGATCGTCCGGTCGTCGAGCGGCGCATATTCCCCCTCCCCCATCGGCTGGGCGGTGGCAGGCAGGACCCCGACCAGCATCGCGGCCCAGGCGATCAGAGCCAGCATCAGGCGTTTCGCGAAGAGGGTGCGACTCGGAATCGCGGTCACAGGAGAGACGGTGGCGGAGGTCATGGCAGGTGGGACGAGTGGAAGCCTTCCTACATTCAACTCCGACGGCAAAGCCAATCGCGCGAATGCCCATTGCCAATCGCAGCGGCCGGGCCGTAGATCCGGGGCATGGCACAAGTTCCCGGACTCCGCAGCCCCCATGCGAAGGTGGGCCGTCTCGTTTACTTCGGCCGGATGCTCGACAAGATCCGCCTCCACGCCGCGGGCAGGCTTCCCGCCGAATACGTGGAAAATCTCGGCGATGAGAATTTCCCCACGGTCTTCGACGCCCGTTGCTGCCGCTTCCTCGGGGTGAAACATGCCGAACTCGCCGCCCGGACGCTGGCCGGCGGTTCCGATGAGGAGATCCTTGACTGGGCGCATGGTGCGGGCACGCCGCGCAGCGACGAGGAATGCGAGATCTGGAGCATGTTCATGCTGAAGCGAGGCTGGCGCGATACCACCGCAGCGCTCGTCCAGCAGCGCACGCAGCAGTTCGGCCTTGCGGGCAAGTCGATCGAGACAATGTTCGACGTGCTGGATTGGGACGAGGCACGCGACCCCGCGGTTGAGCGCTCGAAGGCCGGTCTCTGAACCGGCCCTTCCGGCTTCCAGAACGTGTCATGCACACCCGAAGCCGACCTCGCAGGTAGGGCGCGCTTGATCCGGTTCGCTTCTAGCCGGCCCAGCTGCAGGGTACGGGCGCGGGAAATGACGATGTCACGTCGATCGCGCGTCCGGAGCGGATGCTCTCGAGAATCGACGCCATCACCTCCACGACGTGCGCCGCATGGCGCCCGGTGGTGCGGTGCGGGCGCTGCTCCTCGATGGCGTCGGCCAGTTCGACCACGCCCCGCGCGTATTCACATCCTGGGAACGGCGCACGCACAAACGGGAGCGGGCGCCACGCGCCACCGAACGCGGCGTGCTCGACGACCGAGTCGAACGCATAGATCGAATCCGTCGCGAGCGATCCGAGGTCGCCATGGATCTCGAAACCCTTTTGCCGGGTGTGCCAGCCCACGTAGAAGTTGCACGTGAGCCGGCACTGCAGGCCGTTCTCGAACTCCAGGGTCGAGACCGTGTAGTCGGGCGAACCCGGCTTGAACGGCACCCCTTCCCTGGTCCTGCGGTCGGGCATCAGCACGCCCCCGCGCGCGGAAACCCGGCGCACCGGCCCGAAGAACGCGGTCAGCGAGGTGATCGGATACACCGCGACATCGAAGACCGGCCCGACCTCGTAGAACGGCGCGGGATTCGGATGCCATGATTCGATGCGGCCCCAGTTCACCTCGGCGAAGACAGCCCGCGGCGCGCCGATCAGCCCGCCGCGCATCGCGCGCCAGAGCGTCTGCTGCGATTCGCCGAGCCACACCACAGGCGCGGCGCTCAGCCGCACCCCGCGCTTCTCGGCGAGGTCCGCCATCCGGGTGCACTCTTCGAACGTCATGGCCAGGGGCTTCTCGGAATGCACGTGCTTTCCCGCCTCCAGGCAGCGCGTGATCACCACGGGATGCGCCTGGTGTATGGTCAGGTTCACCACCGCGTCCACCTCGCGGTCAGCGAGCACGTCGTCCAGCGTCGGATAAACCCGTCCGCCGAACTTGTCCACGTAGGCCCGCGCCCGGTCCTCCGCGAGGTCGAACGCTCCAAGTGTGCGGATCCCGGGATGATGCGCCAGCTGCCCGCCGTAACTGGCCGCGATGTTGCCGCAACCGACCACCGCCACGCGGATAGCGCGCCGCTCCCGAACGACGTCGACGCGGCCCTGATGTATCCACCCGTTCAGGGCGAGGAGACTGGCCGCGCAATCCTCGCGCGGATCGAAATCCTCGGGTTCGTGCTCCACGCTCAGGCCGCCACGGTAGCCGTGCGACAACAACAGACGGACGATCGCCTCGACCGGCACGATGCCCGCACCGAGCCGGCAGGTCTCGTGGCCCATGTCGATGAAAGGAAACCCCGTCGGCTTCTCCCGGCGCGCTTTCACATCCTTGAGGTGCACGTGCTTTATCCGCGGCATGAGGCGCCGCACGGCGTCCAGTGTATCCACGCCTTGGGTGCCCAGCCATCCCGTATCGACGGCCGCGCCGATGACATCATCGTCGCCCGAGCCGATCTTGGCGAGAATCGCCTCAACCGTGCCCTCGGGATGGTTCTCGTATCCGTAGACCACGCCAAACTCCCTCAGCACCGCGGCAGCGGCCGCACGGTCGCGCTCCACGAGTTCCACGAACCCGCCGATCACCGGGATGGACAACTCGCGGCAGAGCCGGCACGCGGAGCGCAGTTCCGGAACTCCGCCCATGATCCACGACGCATAGCTGGCGACGCGCAGGTCGTGCCGGTCGAGCAACGCCTTTGCCAGCGCGACGTGCTCGGGTGTGGCCCAGGTGTAATGGAGATGCGCGCCCCAGAGATCGATGGCGCCGAAGCCCAGTGCCCGGATCTCGCCCAGGAGAAGGTCCAGCCGCTCCTCGTACGTGCCGATGGGTCGAAAGTACTCCTGCGTCGCCGCGTCGCCCTGCCCCCACCCGTCCGGCATATGGTAGGCAAGCTGACGGGCCACGAAGTTTGCAGACATGAACGAGACGCTCGGATTCATGCGCCCCACTCTGGATGTGCGGGGCGATCCGGGCGAGCCCCGTCCGCGTCGTTTCCGCAACGACACCCAGTCAACTGAATCGCATCGCATTTGTGGTGCAGGGCCGCCCCGGTCTTTATGCACTGCCGGGGTGACTGCGCGTGCCTCACGACTGCTTCTTCCAATCATCTACCTGGGATTCATCAGCCTCGGCCTCCCGGATGGAACTCTCGGCGTCGCCTGGCCGCGCATGCACGAATCGCTTGGCCTCCCGATCGGCGTGGCCGGCACCCTGATGATGGTCGGCACGCTGCTCTCCGGCGCCTCCAGCATGTGCAGCGGACCGATCATCGCGCGCTACAGGACGGGCCCCGTCGTGCTGGTGAGCTGCGTCATGACCGGTTCGGCGCTGATGATCATCGCCCATGCGCAGAATCTCGTCTGGTTGATCGTCGCCGCCGCACCGCTCGGTTTCGGCGCAGGCGCAGTGGACGCAGGCCTGAACGGGTATGTCGCACGCCACTACAGCGGACGCCACATGAACTGGCTGCATGCCTGCTGGGGCATCGGAGCGACCGGCGGTCCGCTGATCATCACGCATGCGCTTGGCCTCGCCTCCGGGTGGCGCGGCGGCTACTTCGCCATCGCGTCGATCCAGCTTGGTCTCGCCCTGGTCTTCCTGCTCACGCTCCGCCTGTGGGACACCGTTCCGGAGCGTGCGTTTGGCGCCACCCACACCGCCGCCGGCGGCCGGGTACCGGCGTTGCGCGCCAATTCCGAGGCCGGGTGGATCTCCGCCTCGCTGTTCACGTTCTACGTCGCGGTTGAAACGACCACGGGGCTCTGGGCCGGATCGATCCTGGCAATCGGACGCGGCATGACCGTCGCCGAGGCGGGCCTGTGCACTTCCGCCTACTATGCGTCGATCACGATCGGACGCATCCTGGTGGGGATCGTTGTCGACCGCTGGGGAAACCGCCGGCTGGTCACCTTCGGTGTGCTGCTCTCCATCGTCGGAGCACTCGCCTTCACACAGGCGGATTCGCCGCTCGCAGCCGGTGTCTCGCTCGTGCTCGTGGGCCTGGGATTCGCGCCCGTCTACCCCGGGCTGATGCACGAAGTCCCCCGACGATTTGCGCCGGAGGCGGTGCAAACCGTAATTGGACGCCAGTCCGCGGCTGCGTATGTCGGCGCGGCGTCGCTGCCGGCGCTCGGGGGCTGGATCGCGGAGTCGGCGTCGTTGAACGCGATCGTGTGGGTGGTGATCGGCGGCACGCTGGTCATGCTCGCCGGTATCCGCCGCCTGGATCGGATCTCGTAGGTCCGGGCCGAAGGAAGCGTCCAGTTTATCCCGCTCGGCGTTGTGTGCTTCGCTCCCGGGACTCTCCGACACGGATGAAGCGTCAGCCGGACAGTTTCCTGTTGCGACGGATCAGGGCGAGCCGCTGATCCACACAGGCACGCGTCGTCAGGCCGTCCTCGGGCGTGTTCAGGCACCAGTCGACAAGCCGCGCGACCGAACTTCGGGCCACGTAGCAACGCGTGTCCGAGCCACCGTAGTACATGAGCACCGTGTCATCCGGCAGCCGCACCCAGCCGTTGGTGAACGCGACATTGGAAACGTCGCCCACCCGTTCGCTGAAACGGGGGGAAATGAGGTGGCCGCCCGGCCGCGCGATCACCCTCGAGGGATCATCAAGCGCCGTCAGGAACATGTAGATCGTGTAGCGCAGGCCGGCGGCGCAGCCGCGCACGCCATGGGCGAGATGAAGCCAGCCCCGGCCGGTCTTGATCGGAGCCGGCCCCTGGCCGTTTTTCACCTCCTTGATCGTGTGGTAAGCCCGCCCGTCGATGATCGTCTCGGGACCCGTCACGCCCGTGGTGATGTCCTTGCAGAGCGTCCAGCCGATGCCGCCGCCCGAGCCCACGTCGATGAAGCCGTCCATCGGACGCGTGTAGAACGCGTAGTGTCCGTCGACGAATTCCTCGTGCAGCACGACGTTGCGCTGCTGGGAGGCGGGAGTCTTCAGGTTCGGAAGGCGCTCCCATGTCTTGAAATCCCGGGTACGCACCAGGCCCGCCTGGGCGACGGCCGAAGACAGGTCTCCGGGCGCGGCCCCCGGGTCCTTCGACTCCGAGCAGAACACGCCGTAGATCCAGCCGTCCTGATGGAACGTCACGCGTATGTCGTAGAGATTCGTCTCGCCGGGAATCTCCGGGATGTCGCACGGCTCGTCCCAGAAGCGGAAGTTGTCGACGCCGTTCGGACTTTCCGCGATGGCGAAGAAGCTCTTGCGGTCGGCGCCCTCGACGCGCGCCACGAGATGCACCCGGCCCTTCCAGAGGAAGGCGCCGGGATTGTAGGCGCCGCCCACGCCGAGCCGTTCCATGAAGAAGGGATTGGTCTTTGGATTGAAGTCATACCGCCACTCGAGGGGCACGTGATGGGCGGTGAGCACCGGGTATTTAAAGCGCTCATACACACCATTCTCCCACCCGGTCTCGACGGGATTTCGGCGCCTGAGGAATCGCTCGTGGGCGGCGCGCACCGACCGGACGCGGGCGCGAAAGGCTCGCTCTGACGGGAGGGACTGGCGCGCGGTCGTGGCACCGGCCTGGGTATTCTTTTTTTTCATGTTTCGATGAATGTAGGCCGGACGTCACCGGGTGCAGACGGCGGCGGCCGCGATCGCACGCAGGCGCGCGGCGGCCTCCATGCAGGCGCGGCTGTTGTGGTAGGGACATTTCCAAAAGCTGACCTTCGAGTGGCCGGCTAGGACGCGACCGTCGCGGGTCACGCCGCGAATCCACTCGCCATGCCGGCGGTCGACCAGCCGGGTTTCGATGAAATCCCAGGCGCGCAGGGCCGCGGCGAGGAACCGTTCGTCACCAGATAGCTGGTACGCGTTGATGAACCCCACCACTGCCTCCGCCTGGGGCCACCATTCCTTGTCCGTATTTGTGAGCCCGGCGGGACTGCCTTCGTTGAAGATCGCCCCGTCCTGGTCGAGCCCCTCGGCCAGGGTCGCCTCGGCGATCCGTATGGCCACCGAGCGGATGCGACCGCTCAGCGCCGCGTCACCGAGAACCCCGGCCGCCTCCCAGAGGAGCCAGCTCGCCTCGATGTCGTGCCCATAGGAGATGCGATCCGAGCGCCCCTCCCACGCGTCGCCAAAGAACAGCCCGAGATGGTACGTGCGCGGATCGAGGATGCGCTCGAGCATGACGGCCAGCAGGGAACCCTGAGCCTCGCGCAGGGACGGATCGGGCCAGACGCGCATCAAGTTCGCGTAGGCCTCCATCACGTGAAGATGCGTGTTCTGCGACTTGGGTGCGTTCATGTCGACCGCGCTCAGACGCATGTCGGCGATCGGCGACCAGTCCTGAGCGAAGGCTTCGAAGTAGCCTCCATGGCGCCGGTCCCGCGCGTGGCACTCCAGCAGACGGAAGACGCCGATGGCGAGGTCCAGCGGCTCGCGCTCTCCCGAGGCGCGATGGTACTCCGTGAGTGCATAGATCGCGAACGCCTGTCCGTACACCTGCTTGCGTCGCTCCAGCGGCTTGCCGGTCGCATCGACGGACCAGATGAAACCGCCGTGCTGCGGGTCGGCGAAACGATCCCTCAAGTCGACGTAGGCGTGTCGCGCCATATCCAGGGTCGCGATCTTCTGCTCCCTTCCGCAGGCGGCCGAATACGTCCAGAGGACGCGCGAAGTGAGCAGCGCACCGCGTGGACTCTCCCGATCGACGACAAGGTCATCGGAGATCGCTCCCCAGAAGCCTCCGGTGCGATCCACCGCATGCCGCGTCCAGAACGGCAGGATGTTATCCTCGAGATCCTTCTCGATCTTCGTGGCGTAGTCGACAAGCACGCGTGGATCCATGGAAGGCGGGAAGCTTCACGGTCTCCGGCCCAACCGTCAAAGCCTCAGGATTGAGCCCTGCCCGTCCGGAAATTATGATCCCTTTCCGACCACACGCCCACGGCGCCGACCGTTTCGAGCGCGTGGCACGGTGGAATGCGATCGGAAAAGCCCGCCGGCCGACGCCGAACCTCCGAGACGCGCCTGCTTCCAAAGGAGCGAAGCGCGAGCGGCTCAGGCGCCCCGAAACGCTTTGGCGTCCGTGGTAGGGCGCGCTCTACCTATGACACGAAACTCGACAGCACAGCACACGCTTTACGGCAGCGCTCGGCGGTACTCCGCGCCATCGGGTCCGCCAAAAACGATCTGATTGCCCTCGATACGCAGGAAACGCACACCGCGCACGACGTCGACCAGTTGCCCGGATCGGTAAGGCTGCCCATCGATCACGGCCATGCTGTCGACTCCGGAATTCCGGTGCCCGCTTATCGAGACACGCTGCACGATCTGGATGATCGCCGGATCGCTCCCCGGTGCGCGTGCGCCGGCCGGAGTCACGCGAGCCGCGGCGTCGGGTCCGGTCGGCCGCGTCGGCGCGCCCACGCGGGAAGCCGAGCCCGTCGCGGGTTGCGCGGGCGTGATCGTGGGCGCCGGAGCCGGCCGCGGCAGGGTTGCAGCCGGTGCTGCGGTGGGGGTATTCGAGGGGCGCGCGCTCGCCACGGCGGGAGCCGCAGCGGGAACGGTCGCCGGAGGCTCCGCTGAAGCCGCGGCGAGACGCTGCTCGAGTTCGCGACGGGCTTGCTCGGATTCGGCAAGTTGCCGCGCGAGGCGCTCGACCTCCCCACCGGCGGACGCCTGCGCGGTCGCCGGCGTCGCGCCTTCGAGTTCGGTGATACGCTGCAGGAGGCGGTGAACCTCCGCCTGGCGCGCCTCGGCCCGGGCGAAAGTATCCGCAAGGCGTCGCTCCAGATCGGCCATGCGCGCGTCGCCGGTGCCGGCGGCCGCGCGCTCCTCAAGCCGGGTCTGCATGGCGGCGAGTTCACGCTCCAGCTCCGCGACGCGCCCGGTGGACGCACCTGCCTCCGTCTCCAAGGTTTGGATGCGCTCCCGAGCGGCCGCGAGTTCGCCGGCCTGGTCGCCCCGGCTTTGGGCCTCCGCGGTCAGGCGCGTGGCCTCCGCTTCGGCATCGGCGCGCGCGCGCTGCGCGGCCGCCAGCTCGCCACGCACGGTCGCCAGCTCGGCCTGCAGGGCCGAGCCGCGTTGCTCGATCGCGCCGGGATTGCCATCGCCGGCGGCGAGGCGGGCTTGCAGCGATTCGACTTCCTGGCCGCGCGCAGCAAGATCCGCGCGGGCTTCCTCGAGTTGCCGCGTCAACTGCCCGGCGGCGGCCTGTGCGGCCGCGTTCTCCTCGCGCACCGCGGCGAGCGCCTCCTGGGCGGCTTGAGAAGCGTTGGCCCGCGCGTTGGATTCCTCCAGTTGCGTCTTGAGCGAAGCGAGTTCGGCCTGCAAGGCCGCGCGCTCCCGCTCAGCCTCTGCGCCCAAGCCGGACGCCTGGCCCAACTGCTCGCGGGCCTGCGCTGCCTCGCGCGCACGTTCCTCGGCCAGAACCCGCAGGTCCGACAACTCCTTCTGCAACTGCACCGTGGTCGTGCGCATCGCACCCGCTTCCTTCTCGAGCGCCGCAAGCGCGTTCACCGCGGTCGCGCGGGCCGATTCCGCGGCCTCGCGAGCTGCTTCGGCGGTGGCGAGCGCAGCGGCGCGACCTGAGGCCGACTCCACGTCCTTGCGCGCCGAAGCCAGTTCGTCCTGGAGACGGTCCCGTTCGACGGCAGCCCGGGATGCTGTGTCAGTCACCTGCGCCAACTGCCCCCGCAGGGTTTCGATCTCGGCGATGCGTTTCTCGGCCTGGGTTCGCAGAGACTCCACCTCGGTGACGATCTGCGCGTTCCCAGCACGCCCTTGCTCCACTTCCTGCGTGAGCGCGGTGAGTCGTGCGACCGCGTCGTCGCGCGCCCGGACCAGGGGCTCCTGTTGTGCCCGCGCCTCCTCGAGCGACTTCGACAACTGGTCGACTTCTGCGGTGAGTGCAGACTCGCGCTTGCCGGCATCCGCCGATGAGCTCCGCGCTGTCTCAAGCGCCTTGCGGACCTCGTCCAGTTCGGCCTGGAGCCGCTCCTGCGCGCTGCCGGCGGCGGCAAGCTCCGCCGCCAGTTTTTCGGAATCGGAGATCGCGCTGTTGAGCTGGGCGATCCGCCCCTCGAGAGCTGACTTCTCCCCGGCCGCCTTCTCAATCGTCGTGCGCGCTTCGGCCAGCTCGGCTTGGATCCGCTGGTTCGTCTCCGCCGCCGCGGCCTGCGCCTTTTGCGCCTCGGTCAGGGAAGCCGCGGTCGCCTGCTGCTTGCGCTCCAGTTCGCTGATGCGCGTGAGGAGTTCCTGACGGTGACCTTCGGTCGTGGCGGCGAGCGAGGTCGCAGCGGACGCGGTTTGCTTCTGCGTCTCCAGCTCCCCCTCGAGCGTCTTGACGCGGGCGGCGGCCGATTCGGCGCGCCGATTGGTTTCCTCGAGTGTCTTTTCCAGCTCCGCCGCCCAGTCGCGTGCCTCCTTCAGATTGCGGCGCGCCCCTTCGACCTGCTGCTGCAATTCGCGCGCCGTGCCGATCTCGCCGGCCGACTTCAGCTCCGCAACGGCTTTGGCCGTTTCCGTTTCGGCCGACTTGGCCCGCGCGCGCGCCTCCTCGGTCTCCCGCCACGCAGCCGCCAGTTCGCGGGCCAGCCGGTCCGCGTTGGCCCTGGCGGTAGCACCCGCCTCCATCTGCTCGGCCAGCCGGTCGATCAGGACAAGTTCAGATTCCGCGGGAAGCACCAGCGTCTCCACCGCCGGGGCCGCCGCAGTGCTCCCGTCGAGCGATCCACCAAAAGCGGATGCCGTGGCGGGCGTCAGTGTATCCACCACGCGCCAACCATCGCCCTCGGAAATGAGCACCTCGAGCTTGCGGGTCTTTCCCGTGCCCGACACTCGCTCCAGAAATCGCTCGCGTCCCGCCTGCAGCGGCGTCCAGACGAGGCCGCGATCGCCCCCGTTGACCGTGGCACCGATGAAGTACTCCGAGGTTCCGGTCTCGGCCGTGACGATACGCAGGAAGCGGGGACCGCGCGGCACGATGGCGACCTGGACCGTGCGCAAGGTGCCCTCGCCGCCGATGATCACCTCGGCACGGACGACGTCGCCCTCGTCCCAGTAGCGGCGGGCCGAGGACACGGCCTTGGGAAGTGGCTCTCCGGATACGCCCCGCGAGACCTCGCCTGACCACTCGCCGAGCAGGGCGGCCACGGGCTCGGCCGGCGAGCCGAGAAGGGAAGACGCCGCGAACGCGGCGAAAGCCAGGAAAAGGAACGGGACGGCGATACGATGCGGGTGGGGCATGGTCCGTGGCTGGGCTGGGCGCGACCGGTCCGATGGGCAGGTGAGGGAGCAGGCGGGCGACCGGGCGCTCCCTGATGCCTACGGCGCGGCGGGCCGGAATGCAAGGCCGAGGCACGACGGGCTCACCCGAATCGCAATCGATGATCGACGCGCCGCGTCTGCGCGGGTGTGAGCGGCGGCAGGTCCCCGAGCACCGGTCGCAGATGGTGCGCCGCGACATAGTGCACCGCGGCGGCCTGGAGTTGTCTCCAACGCGTCCACTCCAGATCCGGAGCATGCGCCGTGTGGCGGAGCAGGCTGTGCCACTCCAGCCGCGCGCGCTCGACATCGCCGGGCCGAAGCTCGCCTGCATAGAGCCCTTCCGGCGGACGCCCACCCGTCATGGCCAGCACTTCCGCGGCCCCATCGCCATATTGCGGCGGAAGCCCGCGCTCGAGGTAGCCCTCGTGCGTGGCATCGTCGTAGGTCGACCGGCACACCGCCCCGAGGCGGCTGCTCTTGCCGGCATGTTCGTCAAACCGATGTCCGGCGCGCAGGTTGGCAAGATCGTGCAGGAGCGCCTCGATGTCGTAGCTTTCGTCCTCGAGCGCCGCGGCGACGGCCAGCCCCTCGCCGTTGTGGAAAAAGCTGAACACCCGCCCGCGCCGGGTCGGCACGCCGCGCGCATCGATCAACCCGAGCTGGAGCCAGGCCGAGGCGGGCGAGCGGCTCCGGCGCAGTTCGCCCTCGCACACGCTCAGCTGGTCGCAGCCCAGGCACTCCACAGGATAGGCCTTCCTTTCCGGCGGCGCGATCAACCAGGCCCCAAGGCTGTCGCGAAACGCCTCCACCGGGACGTGACCGTAGTCGACGCGCGCGGCCACCATGTCATGGCGTTCCACAAGTTCCTCGATCCTTCCCCCGCCGGAAAGCGCGGGCACGAGGGGCAGCACGCGGGCGCGGAAAGTGGCGTCGTCGATCCCGCGCGTCCAGCGAATCATGTCGTTGAGATCCGGGTACGCCGCCGCCAGCGCGCGACGCACCGGTTTGACCGGGACCAGCCGCCCGGGCTCACCGCCCGTCCCGTCGCGCGTGCGGACGGCGAGTTGAACTTCGCGGCCGTAGCGGCGCTCGCGCCCGCGACCGAGCCGGCAGACCTGCCCCACCCCGCGGCCCTGCAGCGACTCCGCCCCGGACAGCGCCGCCCGCCACTGTTCGCCAACGAGGCCCAGCGCGGAGCCAAGCGGCACGCATTCCGCGGCGGGACGCGGCTCCCACAGGCCCCGCGAGTTGAGCATCTCGACCACCTCGGGACGTGCGTGGCGGGCCCGGGCGCTGTCGATCATCAGCCCGCAGGCGCGCGGCCCGGTGGCCAGGCAATGCTCCACCCCGAGCGCCACGCGTTGCGGGCTGAAGAGCCGGTCGCAGAGCGCGACTGCCGCGGCAAAGGGATCGTCGCCCGCCGCTGCCGCAGCGTGCATGACCGCGATGAGGCCGGGCCATTCGACCGTGGCGGCACGGCGCACGTGCAGCGGCCGCGACTCCGCGAGCCGCGGCCGGTCGGGGGCGACGAGCACATAGCCGACCTCGTCGAGCCCGCGGCGACCGGCGCGGCCGAACATCTGCAGGAGTTCGTCGGGGCGGATCAGGCGCTGAATGCTGCTCACCGTGTATTCGGTTTCCGTGACAAGCACGGAGCGCATGGAAAAGTTGATCCCCGCGGCCAGGCCGGTCGTCGCGACCACCGCGCGCAGCTGTCCCGCCTTGGCCAGGGGTTCCACCAGCCCGGCGCGCTGCGCGTAGCCCAGGCCGCTGTGGTGAAACGCGACCCGGGTCTTGAGCAGCCGGGCGAGCCGGTCGCCGGCAAGTTGTTCCTGCTCACGTGTCAATACGAGCGGGTCGAGCACGGGCAGCGCGGCGGCGAGATGCCGCGCCATCTGCTCCGCGGCCTTGCGCTGCGGAGCAAAAACCAACACCGGCCCGAGGTTCGCCAGCAGCGCGCGCGCGACCATCCGCGGCCAGAACCCGCGCACCACGGCGGGCACCCGGTCGGTCAGCGACTCCAGCCAGACCTCCTCCAGCGGCACCGGCCGCTGCGGATGGTGCACGAGAACGGCGTCGCGGCCGAGCCGCTGCAGCCATGCATGCACGTCCGCGGGATTTCCCACGCTGCCGCTGAGCAGCAGGAGTTGCGTGCCCGGCGGGGCGAGCGCAATCGCCAGCTCGTAGTTCGTGCCCCGGATCGGATCGGCGAGAAGCTGGTACTCGTCGATCACGAGCAGGGCCGGTCCCGTGCGCTGGAGGAAACGGCCCTTCTGCGTCTCAAGCGTCGCCACGACGACCGGGGCGCCGAGATTGTCGGCGACGTCGCCGGTTGCGATGCCCACGTTCCAGCCGCGGGCGCGCCATTCCGCGAGCTTGTCGTTGGCCAGAGCGCGCGTCGGCACTGTATACACGGCCTGGCGACGCCAGCCGCGCTCGACGAGGATCTCGAAGATGTGCGTCTTGCCGGCCCCGGTCGGCGCGTGCACGACCACGTCCTTTCCGGCATCAAGCGCGCGCACCGCATCCTGCTGCCACAGATCGGGGATGCGCAGCGTGGCGGAGATGCCGTCGAACGGATTCACAGGCCACGCAGTGTGTCGCGTCCCGCGATGGCCGCAAGGGTCGATCCGCCTTGATGGCGGCGTGCGATTGCGATCCGGGAGCCTTTCGCTTGAATCGTTCTCATTCTCTTTCTCGTCCGCAGTTCGTGGAGCGAGCCGGCGGGTCGCAAGGCGGCGAGGAGAGGAGCAGAACGGGAACGAGAACGAGAAAGAGCAGGAGAACGAGGATGGCGTTGCTGCGCGGAAGCTTTTCGAGGGCGGGCCTCCGCGTAGTTTACAGGTGATGACGCTCCACCCAGAAAACGAAGGACCCGCGGACCTTATGGGTCCACGGGTCCTTCCAATCGCTGTATCTGAAAATCGGTTACGAAAGGTGACCGCTGACAAGCTTGGTCATCTCGAACATCGAAACGGACGACTTGCCGTTGAAGACGGGCTTCAACTTCTCGTCGGCGTTGATCTTCGTGCGGACCTTCGCGTCCTGCAGCTTGTTCTTCTTGATGTAGTCCCAGATCTTCTTGGTGATTTCGGTCCGGGGCATCGGCTTCGCGCCGACAACTGCGGCGAGCTTCTCATCCGGGGTAACCGGCTTCATGAAAGCAGCGTTGGGTTTCCGAGCAGATTTTTTTGGCATACGGACTCGTGAATTAGCTGCGTCCCAGAGGGAATCAAGCAAATCCCCCGAGGGAAAATGCATGATTTACGAGGGAAAATGCGTTGGAAACCGCATGGATTGACGTCCCGGCCAGCCCGAACGCGCACCGAAGGGGAGGCGGAAACCCGTCGCGACTACTCAAAACGAAGGGCCTCGATCGGGTCGAGCGCGGCCGCCTTCATCGCGGGAAAGAAGCCGAAGACCACGCCAACCAGGCCGGTCACGAAAAACGATCCGATCACCGCCCACCACGGAATCACGACCGGCCACTCGAGCGATTCGCGGATGACGTGGGCGGAGACCATCCCGGCTCCGACGCCGAGCAGACCGCCAAGCAGCGTCAACACGATCGCCTCGATCAGGAACTGCATGAGCACGTCGTTTCCTCGCGCCCCGACGGCGGCGCGGATGCCGATCTCGCGGGTCCGCTCGGTCACGCTGACCAGCATGATGTTCATCACCCCGATGCCGCCCACCGCGAGAGAGACCACCGCGACCCAGAGAAGAAGCACGCGCATGGTCTCGCCCGCCTGCGTGATGGATTGCGCGAGTTCGATCTGCGTGCGCACGGTGAAGTCGGGTTCGCGACCCTGGCGCCGCTGGATGAGGAGGTCATTGACCGCCTGCTGGACGAGCGGGATGTCCGCCTCGGTGGCGGCGGCGATCGTGATCGAGTTGATGCGGTCGCGGCGTGTGATCCGCTTCATCGCGCTCGTGTAGGGCACGATGACCGTGTCGTCCTGGTCCATGCCGAAGAAGTTGAACCCCTTCGGCGCAAGCACACCGAGCACGCGAAACGGCAGGTTGCGTATCCGCACGACCTGCCCGACCGCATCGCCTTCGGGGAAAAGCTGGTCGGCGACGGTCCTGCCGATCACG
Source organism: Verrucomicrobiota bacterium (assembly GCA_023399155.1). GTDB lineage: Bacteria > Verrucomicrobiota > Verrucomicrobiia > Opitutales > Opitutaceae > JAEWQP01. The sequence continues at coordinate 66,924 of JAEWQP010000030.1, forward strand.
CACACCTTCGCCGCACTGCGCACATCCTGGTCGTTGAAGTTGTCGCCCAAAACGACGGGCCAGTTGCGGATGGCGACGAACTCCGGCGAGCTGCCCTGGACCGAGGTGTTCCAGTTCAGGCCGTTGGCGAGGATCTGCTGACGATCGCGCACGTCGGGCGAAACGCCGACGATTCCCTGGATCTCGTTGCGGATCGCCTCGGCGTCCTCGACCGACAGGGAACTCGCCGAACCCCAGCCTCCACGCATCCCTCCGGACGTCGCGGAACCGGGAAAGACCGACACAATATTCTGCCCAAGGCTGGCGATCTGGGCCTGCACCTGCGCCTTTGCGCCGGTGCCGAGGCCGACCACGACGATCACGGCGCCGACGCCGATGATGATGCCGAGCGCGGTGAGGATCGACCGCATGGTGTTGCGGCGCAGGGCCCGCACCGCGATCAGGAAAGTGGCATAAAGGCGCATGGCGGATCGAGCGTCGTGTCAGGAAGCGGCGCCGGCAGTCAGTTTGGCGGCGGCTTCGGCCGCAAGAAGGCGCTTCATCTCCGCGTCCGCGCGGGCACGCGCGGCCACCGGCTCATCGCGCACCACGCGTCCGTCGCGCATCACGATCGTGCGCTTGCAGAACTGCGCGATGTCGAGCTCGTGTGTGACCATCACGAGCGTGATGCCCTGCTCGTTCAGACGCTGGAATACGCCCATGACCTCGACCGACGTCTTGCTGTCGAGGTTCCCGGTCGGCTCGTCGGCCAACACGACCTGCGGGCGGTTGACCAACGCGCGGGCCACGGCGACGCGTTGCTGCTGGCCGCCGGAGAGCTGGCTGGGAAAATGCCCATGGCGGTCGGCGAGCCCGACGATGTCGAGCGCCTGCATCGCGCGGTCGCGCATCTCCCGGGCGCGGATGCGCGGATGGGCGTAGAGCATCGGCAACTCGACATTCTCCAGCGCGGTCGTGCGCGAGAGCAGGTTGAATCCCTGGAAGACGAACCCGAGCTTCTCGTTGCGGATGTCGGCGCGCTCATCGCGATCGAGCGCCGATACGTCCACGCCGTCGAGCAGGTAGCGACCGCGGGTCGGACGGTCGAGGCAGCCAATGGTGTTCATCAGGGTCGACTTGCCCGAGCCGCTCGCACCCATCACGGCGACGAACTCACCCGGCATGATGTCGAGCGAGACGCCGCGAACGGCGTGCACCTCGATCTCGCCCGAGCGGTAGACCTTGTGGATCTCCTCGAGGCGGACCACGGCCCGCGCGGCGGCGGGACTGGTGGAGGCGGTGGCCATGACGGGCTAGAATCGGCGCATGCCGAGCGGGTTCGCCCCACCCCGGCCGGATGCGCCGGCGGGCGCGATGAAGCTCGTGACCACCACGTCCTTCTCCTGCAGTCCTTCGATCACCTCCGTGGCGGAGCCGTCGGTGATGCCGAGCTTGACCGCGACTGCTTCGATCTTCGGAACGGGTCCGTCCTGAATCAGGCGGTACACCGTCCGCGTCACGACGGTGGGCGCCCCGGGGCGCGCGCCTCCCTCGCTCCGGCGGCCCGCGCGCAGGCCAGCCTCCGGAAGCTGGATGCCACGCTCGGTCGCGAGCTGCCGCGCCTTCGCGATGATTTCCGGCGACGGCCGGCCGGACGCCGGATCCCAGCCGGCTTCGCGCATCAACGCCTGAAAAGTCTCGCGCGGATCGCCACCCTCCGCGTTGGCGTGCTTCTGCGGCGCAGGGGCCGCGCCGGCCGCCCCCGGCGCGGGTGGAAGAAACGAGTCCGGCACGCGCACGCGCAACGCGGCGTTGGGCAGGCGCAGGGCATCGTCGCGGCGTTCCACGATGATCTCCACGTTGGCCGTCATCCCGGGCTTCAGCTTCAGCTGCTCGTTGGACACCTCGATGATCGTGGCGTAGACCACCACGTTTTGCGACGTCACGGGCAGATTGCGGATCTGGATCACGTGCCCGCGGAACTTCTCACCGGGAAAGGCATCCACCGTGAACTCGACCGCCTGGTCCACCTTCACATTGCCGATGTCGGCCTCGGCCACGGCGGCGTTGATCTGCATCCTCGTGAGGTCGTTCACGATCGTGAAGAGCGTGGGCGCGTTGAGCGAGGCTGCGACCATCTTGCCCACATCCGCAAGCCGATCGATGACGATGCCGTCGATCGGCGCATAGAGCGTGCAGCGGCTGAGGTCGGTCCTGCGGCTCTCGAGCGCCGCCTCACGGATCTTGATCTGCACCTCGGCCTGCTCCAGCTGGGCCTGGATCTCGTCCAGGTCGGACTGCGAGACCAGGTTCTGCCTGGAGAGCTTGAGTGAACGTTCGGCGTTGGCGCGCACCAACCGGTGGTTGGCCTTGGCGTTGAGCAGCTCGTTTTCCGCCTGCACGACGGCCGCCTCGTAGGTCGCCGGGTCCAGCCGCGCCAGGACGTCGCCCTGCTTCACCGGCGTGTTGTAGTCGACCAGCACCTCCACGATGCGGCCGGAAATCTGGCTGCTGACGTCGGTCTTGATCATCGTCTCGAGCTGGCCCGTCGCCGTGACCGCCTGGGTGACCGAGCCACGCTGCAGGGCCGCCGACTGGATGCGCGGGGGTTCGGTGCGCTTGCCGCGGAGGAAATACCAGCCGCCAAATCCAATGCCCGCGAGGACGATCAGGATGAGTATTGCCGAGCCGTAGCGAGAGCGGGAGCGCGCCATGAGATTGAGTGTCAGGGAGAAAGGCTGTCAGCCGAGTGAGACGATCCGACACGGGCAGCGGTTTCAAAAATGCTGGGAACGCGTCGGCGCGCCGTCCTTGCGGCAGGTGCCTCACACCGTCTCGAAGCGCTCCCGCCAGCGCTCGAGCCAGCCGGCACGCGGCACCCCGCCACTTCGGCGTCGCAGGCATTCGCAAAAGACTTCAGGATCGAGTGAAACCCGCGCGCCCCGGCGACGTATCTAATAAAAGCAACGTTCACCCGTATCAGGAGCAGAAACGACACCGTGAATCCGGACACTCAAGCCGCGAAACACAGTCAGCATGAACAAGCTCCTTTCGTGCGCTCGGCGGTCGAGCGTTACCAGGCGCAACTCCTGCGCTATGCCACCCGTCTGCTTGGAGATCCTGACCGCGCCCGCGATATCGTCCAAGACACCTTCCTTCGTCTCATGGCCCAGCCCGTGGCGGAGGTCGAAGGTCATCTCGCGGAGTGGCTTTTCACCGTCTGCCGCCACCGTGCCTTCGACGTCCACCGCAAGGAGGTCCGCATGACGCGCTTCGAAGAGGGTGAGGCCGAGCGCGTCACCGCCCACGAGCCGCGCCCCGGCACCTCGCTGGAAAATGCCGAGACCCACGCCGCGATCGTTCACCTGATCGATCGCCTCCCGCACAACCAGCAGGAAGTCATCCGGCTGAAGTTCCAGAATGGATTCAGCTACAAGGAAATCAGCCGGATCACGTCGCTCTCCATCGGGAACGTGGGCTTCCTCATCCACACTGCCATCCACACCTTGCGCCGCGAATGGGCGGCCCAGCCGAAATGAACCGCATCGACGCCACCATGCTCTCGCCTGACGACCCGCGCCTGACTGCGTTCGCCCTCGGCGAACTCGAGGGGGAGGATTTCGCGATCGTCGCGGCCGCCGTCGCTGCACACCCGGACCTGCAGGACCTGGTGCAGGATATCCGTCGGGCGGCCGATGATCTCACGGCCGCGCTGGCCAGCGAACCCCTGCCGGAGGTGGAGCCGCTCGTCCTCACCGCCCGCCTCAACGGTCAGGCGCTCAAGCAGGACCTCGTCGCGTTCCCGCGCGACCGTGCCGCAGGCCCGGTCGCGATGCACGGCAAGCGACCCGCACCCGCCATCGCACGCGCACCGTCGTATTCAGAACGCACAGCCGCCAGCCGGCGCCGGCACGAACCGCGGCTCTCCTACTTCTGGGTGATGACGCTCTCGGCCGCCTGCTTCATGCTGGTGGTGTTCCTGAGCGAGCGCAGATTCACGGCTGAGGCGGAGGCCGCCGCCGCGCAGGCCGCACGCCTCGCCGCCACCGATCGGGCCCGCGCCGCCGCCGCCGCCGCCGCCGCGGCCCAACTGGGATTCCTCGAACTCGACCTGAGCGAGCGCGAGTACGCGCGCGCCACGCTTCCCACCCGCCCGGTGGAAGTGGACGCCGACTACCTCGCCGCCGAACGCCGGCCCACCTCGAGTTTTCCGATCGATGTCGCCACGACCAGCTACGGCGACGTGGTGCGGGCCATCGCGGCGCGCCAGCTGCCGCCCCCGGGTACCGTGCGCATCGAGGAACTGCTCAATACCTTCGCCTACGATTATCCGGAACCCTCGGACGACGCCGACTCTCCGTTCGCCGCCGCCCTCGAGGCTGCCGACGCACCGTGGGCGCCAGGCCACCGGCTGGTCCGGATCGGCCTGAAGGGCCGCACCGGGGCCGATCGGAGCCACGCGATCGCCCGAAACGTATCCATCCAGGTGCAGTTCAACCCCGAGACCGTGCAGTCGTACCGACTCATCGGGTACGAGAAGAGCCCGCTCGTCGCGCAGGAGACGCTCTCCGCGGGCCGCGTGGACGCCGCGGAAGTGCACGCCGGCCATACTGTCACCGCGCTTTACGAAGTGATCCCCGTGGCTGGCGACGTCGCGCCCGAATCGCTCGCCGATGAAAACGCTGCGACCGAGTCCGACGCGGTGACCCGCCTGCTCACCGTGCGGATCGCCTACACCCGGCCTGATGGCGTGGCCGCACGTCCGGTGGAGTTTCCCCTCGACGATCGCGGTGCGACCTTTGGCGATGCCAGCGGCGACTTCAAATTCGCGGCTGCGGTGGCGGGCTTTGGCATGATGCTCCGCCAGCCCGGCAGCAACGAATCCCTCACCTTCGGCAGCATCATCGCATGGGCTGAACAGGGCGTCGCGCAGGATCACACCGGGCGCAGAAAGCAGTTCGTCGGCCTGGTACGCGACGCGAGCGAGTTCCTGCAGTAGGGCACGCCGGGCGCATGCAGCGGGCGAAGGTCGGGCGCGACCTCCGGGCGCACTCGTCGCTCGCGCACGACCGACAACCCGCCCGGCACCCTATTCCGTGGGCTTCGGCGCGCGCCGGGGGCTTCCGCCACGTCCCAGCGCACCGCGCGAAGGCGCGGATGCGGGTTCCACCGTTTCCCGGTCCCGCCCTCCGGCCGGGCACCACTTGGAACTTGGCCCGCATCGGCAAACCCCCAGCGTCGTGGCCATGTCCTGGGAGTCGTTCAAAGCCCGCAATTACGTTTTCCCCGAGGTCGGCCTCGGTCTCGACCTGAGCCGTCTCGACATGCCCGACGCCTTCCTCGCGTCGATGGAGTCGCCGCTCGGCCGCGCCTTCGCCGCCATGTCCGCGCTCGAAAAGGGTGCGATCGCCAATCCCGACGAGAAGCGCATGGTCGGCCATTACTGGCTGCGCGCGCCGCATCTCGCACCGGCGCCGGAGATCACCGCCCAGATCGCGCAAACGCTCACCCGCGTGAAGGCGTTTGCGGCAGATGTACATGCCGGGACAGTCAAGGGCGCTTCCGGAAAGTTCGAGAACGTGCTCGTGATCGGGATCGGCGGCTCGGCCCTCGGGCCGCAGTTTGTCGCCCACGCCCTGGGACACGCGCGGCGCGACAGGATGCAGACCTGGTTCTTCGACAATACCGACCCGGACGGCATGGACGCAGTCCTCGCGGCCCTCGAGGGAAAACTCGGCCGCACGCTGTGCGTCGTCATCTCCAAGTCGGGTGGCACGGCGGAAACCCGCAATGGGATGCTCGAGGCCGACAAGGCCTACAGCGCCGCCGGGCTTTCCTTCTCCAAGCATGCGGTCGCCATCACCGGTGAAGGCAGCGCACTCGAGAAGGTCGCGGTGCGCGACGGCTGGCTCGCACGTTTCCCGATGTGGGACTGGGTCGGGGGCCGCACGTCCGAACTTGCGGCCGTGGGATTGCTTCCGGCCGCACTCCAGGGGCTGGACGTCGATGAAATCCTCGCCGGTGCCGCCGCCATGGACGTCGCCACGCGGGTCGCGACGCGGGACCGCAATCCCGCGGCACTGCTCGCGCTCGCCTGGCATTTCGCCACCGAGGGCCGTGGGGCAAAGGACATGGTCATCCTTCCCTACAAGGACCGTCTCCTGCTCTTTTCGCGCTACCTGCAGCAGCTCATCATGGAGTCGCTGGGCAAGGAACTCGACCTCGACGGCAAGGTCGTGAACCAGGGCATCGCCGTTTACGGAAACAAGGGCTCCACCGACCAGCACGCCTACGTGCAGCAATTGCGCGAGGGCGTCGCCAACTTCTTCGTGACCTTCATCGAGGTGCTGCGCGATCGCGAAGGCCACTCCATGGAGGTCGAGCCCGGCGTGACCAGCGGCGATTATCTCGAGGGCTTCTTCCTCGGGACGCGCGATGCGCTGGCTGAGAAAGGTCGCGGCTCGATCACCATCACCGTGCCCGATGTATCGCCGAAGACCGTCGGCGGCCTCATCGCCCTGTATGAACGCACGGTCGGGCTTTACGCCTCGCTGGTGAATATCAACGCCTACCACCAGCCCGGTGTCGAGGCGGGCAAGAAGGCCGCCACCGCCGCCATCGCCCTGCAGCGCGAGGTCGTCGCCGCGCTGAAGTCCACCCCGGGCCAGGCCTTCACCGCGGACGCGCTCGCCGCCAAGCTCGGCAAGCCCGCGGAGGCCGAGCGTATCTTCAAGCTGCTCGAACACCTCGCCGCCAATCAGGGCCGCGGGATCCGTCGCATCCCCGCCGCGAGCTGGCCCGAAACAGCGTTCAGCGCCATCTGATCCCCTCGTCTTTCTCGTTCTCGTTCTCTTTCTTCCCTCCGCCTCCCCGCGCCCGCTCCCTCGCTCCCGCCGAAGCGAAAGCACGGCCGAAGTGACGGGAAACGGCCTCGGAAGAATCCGACCGAGAACGATCGAGGCCCGGAACACGGGCGGACATTCTGCTTTCCAAGCAGGGCCGCCCGCGGACAAGCTCGGTCGCCCGAGCCAACGGCGCATCTCTCCCCTGCCCCCTCCCATGAAAGGAATCACCCTGCTGATGAGCGTTGTCTCGGTCGTGGCGGCCGGCGTCGCAGGGTATCTGTATTTTAGTATCGAGTACGATAAGGACGAACTCCTGGCCAACAACAAGGCGGCCCAGTCCCAGCTCGCCGCCGCGCAGCAGCGCGCCGCCGACAATGCGGCCGACCGCGACCGCCTCTCCGCCGAACTCTCCGCGGCGCAGCGCGCGCTCGCCGAACTCAAGGCGCGAAACACCACGCTCGAGGCGCGCAGCAGCCAGCTCGCGCGCGAACTCACCCAACAGCGCGACCAGCTCGCAGCGCGCGAACAGACCGACCAGGGCGTCCAACAGGAAATGGCCGGCCTGCGCCGGCAGCTCGCCGAGTCGCGGACGGCCCTTGCCTCCTCGATCGGCGGCGCGACACCTGAGCAGGTCGCTGCCTACGAGGCGCGAATCCAGGACTTGGAGAACCAGCTCAACACGCTGAGGCGCGATGGGCCCACGCCCGCCCGTGGCGTGGCGGGCGCTCCCGCCGGCCTTTCCGGCGAGGTCGTCGAAGTCGGGCCGCGCTCAGCCTTCGTGGTGCTCAACATCGGCAGCAAGCACGGGGCGGTCGCCGCACTGGAGATGGTGCTGCGCCGGGGAAACACCCGCCTCGCGCGCATCCGGCTGACCGACGTGCGCGAGACCTACAGTGTGGCGACGGTCCTGCCTGAAACCGGCACTGGCAACATCCGCCCCGGTGATGTAGCGTTTCGTCCCTGATCCGATGAACCCGCAGTGGAACCAGCTGTCCACACGGATGTTGCTCATCCAAGCTCCGCGAAATCCAAGTGTCGCCCCGGCTGTGCGTAAATGCCTCTGGGGGTCCAGCGGTCTTTTCGGTTCGGCTCGTTTTCCGGATTTGCCGGATCGCCTTTTCCCGTCCACCCTTCCCTCTTCATCATGACTCGCTCTTCTCTCGTTCGCCTCCTGGTCGCGCTCGCCGCGGCCACGGCCGGCCTGTTCGCCTTTACCGGCTGCCAGTCCAGCGCGCAGGATTCCTCGGTTCCCTGGAGCCGCCCCGCCAGCTGGGAGGGCACGCTGCCCGGCATCGGCTCAGGCGGTCGGTGACCCGGCGTTGGCCTGCTCGCGTGATCGGGTGACGACATCCGACAACAGCTCCCTGCGCGCACAGCCGGGCACGTTGCATGTTGTCGCCACGCCGATAGGCAATCTCGCGGATCTCTCCGAGCGCGCAGCCGCGGTGCTCCGCACGGTCGACGTGATCGCCTGCGAGGATACACGGACGACACGCGTGTTGCTCGGGCGCATCGGTGCCGCGCGGGAACTCGTGGCCTACCATGAGCACAACGAGCAGCCGATGGCGCAGAAACTTGCCGACCGCCTGGCCGCCGGCACATCCGTGGCCCTGGTCTCCGACGCCGGCACCCCGGCGCTGAGCGATCCCGGCTTTCGCCTCGTGCGCGAGTGCCGGCGTCGCGGTCTGCCGGTGATCCCCGTGCCCGGGCCGAACGCGCTCGTGACCCACCTCTGCGCGGCCGGCGTGCCCACGCATGCCTTCTTCTTCGCGGGGTTTCTGCCCGCCAAGACCGCAGCCCGACGGGCATTCCTCGAGAAGCATCGCGACGCCGACCACACCGTCGCGCTCTACGAATCGTGCCACCGCATCACCGCGTTCGTCGCCGAGATCGTGGACGTCCTCGGGCCGACACGCGTGATCTCCCTCGCCAAGGAACTCACGAAGCTCCACGAGACGATCCTCACCGGCCCGGCTGGCGAGGTGCGCGACCGCTTGGCCAAGATCGCCATCAAGGGCGAGTTTGTGGTGCTGATCGCACCGGGAGATTTCGAGCTGTGAAAAGGTGAAGGAAGCAGCGGGCGGGCGCAGGACACACATGCCCCGGGCCGAACCCGCGTGATCATCGACTCCAGTCTCCTGCGATCCCACGCTCCTCCCCCGCGCGCCCCAAACCGTCCGTTCGAACCACCGCTTGCAACTCGCTGCGCACCGTCCCCCTCCATGACGCACCCCACCACCGCAGCCATCGTCGATATCGGGAGCAACTCGATCAAACTGCTCGTGGCGCGCCGCGATCCGGCGAGCGGAGGCCTTCTGCCGCTGTTCCAGCGCACCGAGGAGACGCGTATCGGAACTGGAATTACCGACAACCCGCCGCGGCTGCGCGACGACCCGATGGATCGCGCTGTCGCCTCCGTGCAGACGCTCCTGGCAGATGCCGCGAACCACGGTGCCGATGCGATCCGGATCGTCGCGACGAGCGCGGTCCGCGACGCCGCGAACCGCCAGGTATTCATCGACCGGCTGCGGGAAGCCACCGGCCAGACTCTTTCGGTGCTGTCCGGCGACGAGGAGGCCGCCGGTATCGGCCGGGGAATCGCCTGCGACCCCGCCCTCGCCAGCGTGCGCGAGTTCTACCTCGTCGATCTCGGCGGCGGCAGCCTGGAGATGCTCGAGTTCCGCGGCGGCGCGGTCAAACAACTGGCCAGCCTGCAACTCGGGTGCGTACGCGTGACCGAACACTGCGTCGCCGATGCAAAGCGGGCGTTGACCGCGGATGAGATTGAATGCGTGCGCCGGCACGTCCGCGACGGCATCGGGGCCTCGGGCTTTCGCTTCGACCTCCCGGCGCCGGTGACGGCGGTGGTGACGGGCGGCACTGCGACCACCTTCCGCGCCATCGAAGCCGCGATTTCCGGTCGGCCATTCAACGCCACCTCGCCGATCATCCCGGTCGCCGCACTCAACGACCTGGGGCTGCGACTCGCCACGCTTGCGATCGAGGATCGGTGCACGATTCCGGGCGTGCCGCCTGCCCGCGCCGACGTGTTTCCCGCCGCCCTCCTTACGCTGGTGGAGGTGGCGGGTTTTGCCCGCGCGATCGAGTTCCGCCATTCCTTCTACAACCTGCGCTTTGGAATCGCCGCGCAGGTGCTCGGGACGGACTGAAACCGCCCCCGGGGGCCGCAGGGCCAACTCAGTGGTCGCAACATGGGCGAGGCCATCGTGTGCGCACGCGTGTGCCTGCGACACTCGCGCTACGTCACATTGACCGGATCGACATCGATCGTCGCGAAGACGTCGTCCGGCAACGGAAAGTCCTGCTGCATCTGCGCGAGCAGCGCGGAAAGTTTCGTCACCTTCTGGGTGAAATACCAGATCTGGTAGCGGTAGTGGTCCTTGATCTTCTCCACCGGACACGGCGCCGGCCCGCGGATCTCCACGAGACCCTCGCCGAGTTCCTGGACCTTGCGGGCCCAGTGCTCGGCGAAGAACGCGACCTTCTCGGCGTTGGGCCCGCGGAACACGCTCAATACCAGGTGCCGAAAAGGTGGATACTGATACTGCTGACGCATGCGGACCTCCTCGGCGAGGAAGCCTTCGACATCGGCGCGCCGGCCAAACTGCACCGGCATGGCGTGCGGCGTGAAACTCTGCACCACCACCTCGCCCGCCCGGTCGCCACGGCCGGCGCGGCCCGCGACCTGCACGAGCAGCTGGAAGGTGCGCTCGTTGGCGCGAAAGTCCGGCACGTGCAGCGAAAGATCGGCATCGACCAGGCCGACGAGCGTGACGTTCGGAAAATCCAGCCCCTTGCCGATCATCTGCGTGCCGACCAGCACGTCGATCTTGCCGGTGCGAAACTCGCTGAGCAGCTGCCGCAGCCGGTTCTTCTGCGCCATCGCGTCGGCATCAATCCGAACCACGCGAGCCTGCGGCATCAGGCGCTGCACGATATCCTCGACCTTCTGCGTGCCCAGGCCGCGCCAGCGGATCTTGCCCGAGCCGCAGCCGGGACAGCGCACGGGCGCCTCGCGCTGCTCGCCGCAGAGGTGGCACTTCAGCGTCTCGTCGGTGCGATGGTACGTCATCGTGATGCTGCAGTGCGGGCATTCCGCGACGTATCCACATTCCTGACAAACCATGCTTGAGGAATAGCCACGGCGGTTGATGAATAGGATGCTCTGCTCCCGGTTCTCGAACCGCCCCTTCAGCTTGTCGGCGAGGATGTCGGAGAGCGTGGTCGAGCCCCGGCGCTTGAGGATCTCCTTGCGCATGTCGACCACGTGCACAAGCGGGAGCCGGCGGTCGTCGATGCGCTTGGTCAGGCGATTGAGGCGGTATTTCCCGCTCCCGGCGTTCACCCACGATTCGACCGAGGGCGTGGCCGAACCGAGGACACACACGGACTGCGTGAGCATCGCGCGGTAGACCGCGACGTCGCGGCCGTGGTAGCGCGGAGTCTCGTCCTGCTTGTAGGCGGGCTCGTGCTCCTCATCGACGATGATGAGGCGCAGCCCGGGCATCGGGGCGAAGATGGCGGAGCGCGCGCCCACCACGATCCGGGCCCGTCCGGAAGCGAGCGCATCCCACGCATCGAGACGCTCGCCGTCGGAAAGCATGCTGTGCCAGACCACGACATCCTCGAGCCCGCGCTGGGCGAGCCGCGAGCGCAGCCGCCCGACCGTCTGCGGCGTGAGGGCCACCTCGGGCACGAGGAAGATCACGCTGCCGCCGGCGTCCAGGGCCTGCCGCATCGCGTCGATGTAGACCTCGGTCTTGCCGGAACCGGTCACGCCGTGGAGCAGGTGCACCGCAAATGTGCCGGTGGTGAGCGCAGCCTTGAGGTCCGATGCGGCGGCGGCCTGCTCCTCGTTGAGCGTGACCTCCTGCGCACCGATGATCTCATGGCCGCCGAAGTCGTCGGCGTAGGCGACGCGCTGGACCACGCGCGTTGACTCGACCGCCCATCCACGCTCCACCAGCGCGGCACACGCGGCCGGGGACACGCCGAGACGGCGCAGCACGATCGACTTCTTCACCGGCTGCAGCTGGCCGGCGAGAAAGGCGTGGAGCGCATGCTGCTTTGGGGCGCGTTTCCTGAGATGCTCGACCTCCTCCGCGGTCGGCCGGGATTTCGCGGCGGAAAGGTATTTCTCCACCTTGGCCTGGACGCCGCGGCGGACCGGCGCCGGCACCATCGCCTCCACCACAGCCTCGCGCGTGGCGCCGTAGTAGGCCGTCATCCACTCGGCGAGCCGGATGAGGTCGGGTGTGAGCACCGGATGCTCGTGCACGATGCCGGTGATGTTCTTCAGGCGTTCGCGCGGGATATCGGGGATGACATCGATCCCACTGATCACGCCGAGCCGCTGGACGCGGCCAACGGGCATGCGAATCAGCACACCCGCGCGCAGCCCCTCGGCCAGCCGCGCCGGACAGCGGTAGTGCAGGAGCTTGTCGAAACCCGCGAGCGGCCAGACCGCGACGATGATCTCACGCGGCTCGGTCATGGCGCGCGCCTTCTCGGATCTTGTCGCGTACCGCGCAGGAGTTGACGGCACGTGCGGTTGTGACGAGCGGCACGCGTTCGGGGCACGGCGGCGCGTCCGCGGGTGTGGAAGTTCGTTCTGGCCGGAGGAGTCCCCGGCGCGCGTGTCGGGAGCCGAGCCTTCCGCGTTGACTCGCCCGAACGCCGTACGGACAGTCCCGGCGTGAGTCTCGAGCGGTGCCGCGAGCGCTTCAAATCCTTCCTCGACCAGCATGATCTGCGGGTCACGGGGCAGCGCATGGCCATCTTCGAAGCCGCGTTCGCCCAGCGGACGCATTTCACGGCGGAGGAGTTGTTGGACAAGGCGCGTGCCATCGACGAATCGGTTTCGCGGGCCACGGTCTACCGCACGTTTCCGATCATGATCGAGAGCGGACTGCTGCGTGAGGTCGATATCGGCAAGAGCATCAAGTATTACCTCGCCAACAATCCCGAGGAGTCGACGCAGCAGGCGCAGGTGATCTGCGTGGACTGCGACAAGATCTTCGAGGTCGCCGCGCCGTTCATGGAGTGGTATGGGGCAAGCGTATCGGGCCGGCTGGGTTTGACGCCGGTCTCGCAGAGGCTGCAGGTATCGGCCTCGTGCAACGAGTTCCGCAAAACAGGAAAATGCAAGAACCGCCGCTGAATGGCGCGGTCTCATCGGCCTGCTCCCCACGCGATGCACAAGCCCACGCGTCACGCCTTCGAGATTCAGTTTTTTGAATCGATCCTGCGGCGCAATCCGCGGGACTCCGACGTGATCGAGATCCTCGGCGGCCTTTACACCAAGGAAGGCCGTGTTGACGAAGGGCTGCGCATGGATCGCAAACTTGTGCGCCTCAAGCCGGACAATGCCACGGCGCACTACAATCTCGCCTGCAGCCTCGCGCTGAAAAAGCGCCGGGCCGAGGCGATGCGCAGCCTCGAGCGTGCGGTCGAGCTCGGCTACAAGGATCTGGACTGGATGCTGCAGGATCCCGATCTCGACGCGCTCAAGAAGCACCCCGCGTTTCGCGCGCTTGCGGCGAAGTTGGTGCCGGAGAGCTGAGGAGAAGCGCTGAAGGCTGAACCGAGAGAAGACCGGTGGCCACAGAGACCCCGGAGTATGGTGCTGAGAGCACAGAGCGCTGCCCAGGATTCGGCCGTTTCAGCTCATCACCTCGTGGGTGAGTCGACAAAGGCGTGATCTTTGGTTCTGCAAAGATCGCTCTGTGGACTCTCGGATCGTCCCCTGTGATCGCTGTGACCTGACTCCGCTCGGAAAATGGGGCAAGGACGTCCGGGCCCGGGCCTGGCCACGGCACGGCCATCCGGTTGGCTGTCACGCCGAAGAGCGCGTTGACAGCCGCCTCGTGCCGGCGTTCGGTCTTTCACTTTCGACCTTCTGCCCTCGATCCTTCAGCCTTTCTGACCTTCAGTCCTTCAGCCTTTCCTCGCCTATGCCCGCCACGATGAACTACGAGCCGATGGTTTTCGCGCCCCTGCGCGGCGCTCAGGAACCGCTGTCGGCGATCCAGGAGGAGATCCTCGCGCTGAAGGCCCGGCGCAACGCCGTGATCCTCGCCCACAACTACCAGGTCGAGCCGATCCAGCGTGTGGCCGATTTCGTCGGCGACTCGCTCGGGCTTTCCTACCAGGCCCAGGCCGCGAAGGCCGACGTCATCCTCTTCTGCGGGGTGCACTTCATGGCCGAGACGGCCAAGATCGTGAACCCTGGCAAGACCGTGTTACTGCCCGACCTTGAGGCCGGATGCTCGCTTTCCGATTCCTGCCCGGCTGACCGGCTCGCCGCCTACAAGGAGGCCAACCCCGGCCTCTACGTGGTCGCCTACATCAATTGTTCGGCGGGCGTGAAAGCCCTCAGCGACGTGATCTGCACGAGCGGCAACGCCAGGCGCATCGTCGAGCGCGTGCCCGCCGATCGTGAGATCCTTTTCGTGCCCGACCAGAACCTCGGGCAGTGGGTGCAGAAACAGACCGGCCGCCAGATGCGCCTCTGGCCGGGCAGCTGCTATGCACATGTGCTGTTCACCGTGCGCTCACTCGAGGCCCTGAAGGCGCAGTTCCCGGACGCAGTGATCGTGGCCCATCCCGAATGCGTCGCCGCGGTGCGCGACATGGCCGACGAGGTCTGCAGCACCGAGCTGATGGTCCGATACTGCAAAAACACGCCGGCGCCGCGCATCATCGTGGTGACGGAGTCGGGCATGATTCACCGTCTTCGGCGAGAGGTCCCGGACAAGACATTCATCGCGGGCCCGACGGATTCCTGCGCCTGCAACGATTGTCGTTTCATGAAAATGAATACGATCGAGAAGGTCCGCGACGCCCTGCTGCACATGCGCCCGGAGATCGTCGTCCCGGAACCGGTGCGCAGCGCGGCCTTCGTGCCGATCCAACGGATGCTCGAGTGGAGCAAGGCGTGATGGGGTCATGGCGTGCCCCGCTCGCGCCGTGCGCCGGCACGCTGCGCCGCCGGCCCTGGCTCCAGCGCGGCGCGTGATCCCGGCAGGCGCGCGCTCCCTCTCCTGACGTGACCACCCCCGCCCAGCCCGATCCGGAGACGCGCAGCCGGGTGACCTTCAACCGCGACCGCGTGCGCGGTGTCTGTGCGGGTTTGATCGATACAGGCGTATTCACCTTCGGCCTGGTGATCGCGATCCGTTATTTCGACGCGCCACCGTCGGTGAAGGCGCTCCTTTCCGGCGCGAACTCCATCGGGCTGCTCCTCACACCGCTCAGCTTCTTCTTCTTCGCGCGCGCCGCCTGGAACGCGGCCGGCGCGGCGGCGATGAACTTCACGGCCGCGGGTGTCTGCTTCGCCATCGCCGCGGCGGCGAATTCGCTCAGCCTTTACGTCCCCGCGGCGGCACTCGGTTCCATCTTCGTCGCGCAGCAGTCGCCGCTGCTCATCCACATCTACACGCAGAACTACGCACCGAGCCGGCGCGGCCGCATGCTGTCGAACAGCATCGTCCTCGGACTCTTCGCGGCGGTCGCGTTCGCGATCGCCGGCGGCCGCCTGCTTGATTGGCGGCTGGACACCTTCCGCGTGATTCTCGCGGTGATGGCGGTCGCCTGCTGGGTCGCGGCACGGGCCACCTCCGGGATGCCCGCCGAGCCCTTCGCCCGCGGACGAAGCGCCAACCCATTCGCCGCCCTGCGCTACGCCTGGGAGGATCGCATCTTCGGCGCGATGCTTTTTGTCTGGATGCTCATGGGCTGGGGCAATCTCATGGTCCTGCCCTTACGCGTTGAATACATGGCCAACCCCGGCTTCGGCATCAACGCGACCAACGCCGAGATCGCGCTCATCTCCGGCATCATCCCGTCACTGGTCCGCATCGCGAGCACGCACTTCTGGGGACGCCTCTTCGACCGGCACAACTTCTTCATCATCCGCACGGTGCTCAACGGTGTGTTCCTGCTCGCGATCCTCACGTTCTTCTCGACGAGAAGCCTCCTCGTCCTCGGCATCGGCGCAGGCCTCTTCGGGTTCGCCGTGGCAGGCAGCAACATCGCGTGGAATCTCTGGGTCACGAAGTTCGCGCCCCCCGAACGCACGAGCGACTACATGAGCGTGCACACGTTTCTCACCGGGATCCGCGGCGTCGCCGCGC
The DNA here is from genome assembly GCA_023399155.1 of Verrucomicrobiota bacterium. Classification (GTDB taxonomy): domain Bacteria; phylum Verrucomicrobiota; class Verrucomicrobiia; order Opitutales; family Opitutaceae; genus JAEWQP01. The sequence goes on from JAEWQP010000030.1 coordinate 82,903, forward strand.
CCTTCGTCGGATTCTGGATCATCGCCCGCTGGGGACCGGTCGCCGTCGCGCTGAGCGCCGGCGTGCTCATCGTCCTGTCCATGGTCCTGCTCGGCCCCTTGCGGAGACGACACGCGCTATGACGGGTGGGCGCCACGACGCCTCCCGCGCCCTACCCGTGTGAGCGGTCCCGCAGCCAGGCCACCAACCCGGCCAGGGCGCGCGCGCGGTGACTGATGGTGTTCTTCACCGCGTCGTCGAGTTCCGCATAACTGACTGCAAAGCCGTCGGGAAGGAACAGTGGATCGTATCCAAAACCTCCCGACCCTCGTGGTTCGCTGAGCATGCGGCCGGGGCAGCGCCCCTCGAACGAGACGACCTCACCCTCGGCGGAAACGGCCACGATGCAGCAGTGAAACGCGGCCCGCCGCCGCCCCTCGGGCACACCGGCGAGCGCGGCGAGCAGCTTGGCGTTGTTGGCCGCGTCATTGCTCGGGTGGCCGGCATAGTAGGCCGACTCGACTCCCGGCGCGCCGTCCAGCGCGTCCACGCAGACGCCGGAGTCGTCAGCAATCGCCCAGGCCCCCGGTGGCAGCTTTCCGGCGAGCGCCCGCGCCTTTTTCGTCGCATTGCCGAGAAAGGTGCCGGTGTCCTCCACGACATCGGGCATCCCGCCGACGGCCGACGGCGGGAACACCTCGGCCGCGATGCCGCTGGCGCGCAGGATGGCCGTGACCTCGCCGATCTTGTGGCGGTTGCCCGTCGCGAGATAGAAACGCATGGCGAAGGAAATGGGTGACCCGCGGATGGAGGAAAGACAGAAAGCGATCTCAGAACGGTCTCAGGTAACTATCGGGCAGCCGAGGCCGCGACAGAAACACGAATCCCTTCGAGCACGTGCCAGCCGACGGCAGTTCCGACACTCCCTGAAACCTCAATTCCATCCCAGCCAGACTCACCGCGCCGCCCTCACTCCCTCACTCCCCCTCATCCTCCCATCCCTGCCTCGTCGAGCGTGAGCCTTGGCGGATAGACCACGCGGCCGCGCATCAGCTGGTCGGCGCCGAAGGAGGCGTGGTGCACATCCTCGAGCCGGATCGCAAGGTCGAGGCGCTCCGTGCGGAGGCCGCGCATGGCGCCCTGCGCGCGCTGGTCAGCCAGAAAGACCGGCGCACGGTAGGCGAAAAGGTAGTCGATCTCGCGTGCCGCCAAGAACTCGCTCAGGAGCTGCGCGCCACCTTCGATGTAGACCCCGCAGACACCCTCCGCCGCACATTTCCCGCGAAAGGCCGCGGGCGAAACCCGGCCGTTCACGGCGGGAAGCCGCCAGGTGCGCACACCTGCGGTCTCCAGGCGCCGCACGTAACCGACGGCGGCATCCTCGGCCGTCACCACGACCGTGCGCTCACGAAACTCGTCGGTGAACAGGCCGGGGAGTTCGCGCTCGGCGGCGAGGCGCATCCGCCCGTCGAATACGATGCGCCAGGGGCTCCACTCGGCCCGCCCCCCGAGGCGCGCCGTCAGGCGCGGCCGGTCGCGCATGACCGTGCCCGCGCCGACCGCGATGGCGGGAAACAACCGGCGCCAGCCCATGACGTCCTGCCGCGCCGGCTGGCCCGTGATCCACTTCGACTCGCCGGAGCGCGTGGCCGTCCGCCCGTCCAGGGTCGTCGCGACCTTTGCCGCGAACAACGGTGTGCCGTGGGTGACCCAGCGGTTGAATATCAGGTTCAGGTCCTCGCACTCCGCAGTCAGGACACGGGTCTCCACCGTCACGCCCGCCGCCTTGAGGATTTCCAATCCCCGACCGGCATGCGCCGGGTTGGGATCGACCGCCCCGACCACGACGTAGCGGATCCCGGAGGCGATGATCGCCTCGGTGCACGGGCCGGTCCGGCCGTGTGTGCTACAGGGTTCGAGCGTGACGAAAAGCATCGCGCCGGGCTTTGGCGGCCGACCGAGTGCGCGCAGCGCCTCGATCTCCGCGTGCGGCTCGCCCGCGCGTTTGTGCCAGCCTTCGGCGACAACGATGTCGTCCTCGACGATCGCGGCGCCCACCATCGGGTTCGGATGGGTTTCGCCCCAGGCCCGTTTCGCCAGCGCTACGCACCGGCGCATGATGCTGTCGCGTTCCGCGGGAGACATGGGGACTGAAGTAGCGACCAGCGTGGAACGAGTAGCGAGGAGAAAACGGCATCCCGAGACGCCGTACCGGGCGCAAGTGTGGCGCGCGGACGCAGTGCAATCTCCCCGGGAGGGCGAACTCGCCCTCAGGCACCCGCAACCCACTCCGCCCGCCTACCCCGCACGCACATACGGGTTCGTCGCCATCTCCTCGCCAACAGTGGTTTCCGGTCCATGTCCTGGATACACCGCGGTGCCCGCCGGCAGCGTATAGATCTGCGTGCGGATCGAGCGCTCCAGCATCTCGAGGCTGCCGCCGGGAAGATCGTAGCGGCCGATCCCGCCGGCGAAGAGGGCGTCCCCGACGAACGCGGCGTCAACATCGGAGAAATAGAACAACACGTTGCCCGGGCAGTGTCCCGGCACGTGGCGGATTTCCACGCGCCGGCCAAGGAGGTGCAGTTGGTCGCCCTGGGCGACGACGTGCTCCAGTCGGGCCGGCTCGAGCGCGAGCCCCGGGATCGAAAACATCGCCATCACCTCCGGGTGCTCGATGAACAGCCGGTCGGCCTCGTGGGCGTAGAGCGGCACCCCCAGATTCTGGATACGCGCGGCATCCCCGGTGTGGTCCCAGTGGCCGTGGGTGACAAGCAGCGCCACCAGACGGCAGTTCTCGCGCTCAAGGATCGGGGAGATGTCCTCCCAGACGCCGTGCGGCGCGTCGACCAGCACCGCCTCGCCGCGGCTGCTTTCGGTGAGAAGATAGGCGTTGGTGGCCAGCGGCCCGGCCGGGATGCAGTGGATGTGCACGGGGTGTTTGTCACGAGCCGTCCGCAGGCGCGCAAACCGGAAGCGCGTTTCCCCCTCTTCGCTGAATCGGTCCGATCCACCGGGGCCGAGCCGGGCACCGGCTACCCGTCCCCGTGAGACGCCCCCTGTGAACCCCCCGCCGCCCGCTCGCCGGCCCAGAATGTCAATCATTGATTGACATGTTCCCGCGCGCGCGTTCGGAGTTGAACCCCGACGGCCGGTCGTTCGATGTTCCACCCCTTTATGCCGACGTTGAAGTTCGCCGTTCTGCCTGGAGACTACATCGGACCCGAGGTCATGACCGAGGCGCTGCGCGTGCTCGACCACGTGGCCGCACGCGAAAAGCTCACGCTGAGCCCTACGATCGCGGACGTCGGCGGTGCCGGCATCGACAACCACGGCACGGCCCTGCCCGACTCGACGCTCGCGCTCTGCCGCGAGTCCGACGCGATCCTGTTCGGTTCGGTCGGAGGCCCCAAGTGGGAAAAACTCCCGCCCAAGGAGCAGCCCGAGCGCGCGGCGCTGCTCCCGCTGCGCAAAGCCTTCAATCTCTTCGCCAACATCCGTCCCGGGCTGCTCTACAAGGATCTCGTGGACGCCTCCCCGCTCAAGGCCGAGCGCATCCCGGACGGCATCGATATCGTCTGCATCCGCGAACTCACCGGCGGCATCTATTTCGGTCAGCCCAAGGGCACGACCACGCTGGAGAACGGCGAGCAGCAGGCGGTGGATACGATGGTCTACAAGACCTCGGAGATCGAGCGCATCGCCGAGGTGGCCGCCGTGACCTCGCGCTCGCGGCGCAGGCGCGTTTGCTCGGTCGACAAAGCCAACGTGCTCGAGACCTCCGTGCTCTGGCGCCGGACGGTGACCGACTATTTCGCGGCCCGCCACCCCGACCTCGAACTCACGCACATGTATGTGGACAACGCCGCGATGCAGCTCGCGCGCAATCCCAACCAGTTTGACGTGCTCTTCACCGAGAACATGTTCGGCGACATCCTTTCCGACGAGATGGCCGTGATCTGCGGCTCCCTCGGCATGATGAGCAGCGCGTCGCTCGGGACCGGACAGAACTCGCACGGGAAACCGTTCGGGCTCTACGAGCCCGCCGGCGGCACCGCGCCCGACATCGCCGGCCGCGGGATCGCCAACCCCTGCGCCCAGGTGCTCTCGGCGGCGCTCATGCTCCGCTACAGCTTCGGGCTCGACGCCATCGCGGCTCGCATCGAGGCCGCGGTACGCAAGGTCGTCACGATCGATGGCATCCGCACCGGCGACATCGCCTTCGGCCGCCCCTCGGTCAGCACCCGTCAGATGGCCGACGCGATCATCGCGGCACTCTGATCTGTGCCGCGAGACTGAGCCGCGCGGCTGCGGTTTCCACGGACCCGGCTTTCGCCGTAGCGCGGACCGCGGAAAGACGCGGACCGGCGCCGATGGCGAAGCTGCCAGCGGCCGGTGCGCAGAGCGAAGCGACGTCTTGACCCTGTCCCCGGTGTGCCGCGGTGCGGCCAGCCTGCCCGCCGGAGCCGTGGCGAGGTGGGCAGGCCCGCCCCCCCTCTCGGATTGCCTCAGGCGCGGCCGAGCACGGCTTGGATCGCGCCAAGCAGGTCGGTGTCGGTAAACGGCTTGTCCAGCACGCGCAGCGCGCCGAACGCTTTCGCGACCGGGAGATAGTCGAAGGCGTTGACGCGCCCGCCGCCCGAGACCGCGACGATCCGCACCTCGGGATCCAGCGCGCGAAGCTCGCGAATGGTCTCCAGCCCCTCCTTGCCCGGCATGATCAGGTCCGTAATGACGACGTCGATACCGCCGGCCCGGTAGAGGCGCAGACCCTCGCCGCCCTCCACGGCCTCGACGACGGAGTTGCCGGCTCGCTCGAGCATGAGTTTCACCGATTTTCTGAACAGATCGTCGTCGTCAATCAGAAGTATCCTGCAGGGAGTCATGGCGGAGTCGGGTTTCGGTGCAGCGCGTTGTGAACGGCCACACCCAGCGTGGCGAGCGAAAGCGGCTTTATCAAGAGATCGGCGAGCCCGAGTTCGGCCGAGGACGAAGGGGTGATGCCTTCGGCATGCCCCGTTATCAGGATGATCGGCACTTGCGGCGAACTTGCACGCACCGCTCGAGCCAGGTCCACGCCGGACATGACCGGCATGCTGTGGTCCGTCACGACCAGGGCATACGGCTCGGGCGTGTTGCCGAATCGCGCCAGGGCCTCGCCCGGGCCGACGGCGCCCTCCGCCACGTAGCCAAGCTCCTGCAGCATGCCCACCCCGAGACGCACCAGCGCCGTCTCGTCGTCGACGAACAGCACGCGCTGGCCCTGACCCCGCGGCACGACGAAGGGCTCGACCGGCGCAGCCGGCAGTTCCGCCTCGGCCGCGGGAAAGTGCAGCCGGAAGATCGAACCCGCCCCGACCGTGCTCTCGACGGTGACGAACCCGCCGTGGTCGCGCATGATCCCATGGACGACGGCGAGCCCGAGCCCGGTGCCCTGCCCGGGCGGCTTGGTGGTGAAGAACGGCTCGAAGAGCCGTTCCATCGTCTGCGCCGACATCCCGGATCCCGTATCACGGACGGAGATACGCGCGAAGCGTCCGGCCCGGAGCCGCGGATCGGCGGCGGCGCGATCCGGGTCGATCTCGCACCGGTCGACGACGACGTCGAGCACGCCGCTCTGATTGCCCAAAGCGTGCCAGCCGTTGGTTCCCAGGTTCATCACCGCCTGATGCACCTGAGTCGGATCGGCCAGCACGAGCGGGACGTCGCGCTGCACGTCGCACTCGATCTCGACCGTCGCAGGCACGCTCGCACGCAGCAGGCGGATCGCCTCCTCGACCACGGGCCGCAGCTGCATGAGCGAACGCTCGCCCGGCGAGCTCCGACTGAAGGCCATGATCTGGCGCACCAGCGCTATCGCCCGGCGACCGGCGACGAGGATGTCCTCGACGTTCTCCTTCACCTGCGGCCGGTCCTGGACCTGCAGGCGGGAAAGCTCGGCGAACCCCATGATCGCGCCCAGCAGGTTGTTGAAATCGTGGGCGATGCCGCCGGCGAGCGTTCCGATCGCCTGCATCTTCTGCGCCTCGCGCAGCTGGTGCTCGAGGCCGCGCCGCTCGGTGATGTCAGCGGCCGTCCCGACGATGCGATGCACGCCACCGGACTCGTCGCGGATCGGAAAGGCGCGGTCGTGTATCCAACGCACGGATCCATCGGGCCGGATGATCCGGTAGGTGTCCTGCAGCGGCGCCTCGAGCGTCCCGCGCGGCCATCGGGTACGGATGGAGGCAAGGTCCTCCGGATGCACCGTATCCTGCCAGCGAAAGTCTCCGGCGACGAGGCCCGAGCCGGGGCGACCCCAGATGTGGTCAAAGGCCGGGCTGACGTAGAGCATGCGCAGCCCGAGCGCCGGCCCCTCGGCGATCCAGAACACCTCATGGATGTTTTCGGTGATCTGCCGGAAGCGCTCCTCGCTCTCACGCAGCGCGAGTTCCGCCTGCTTGCGCGCGGTCACGTCCATGCGGATGCCGAACATCATGTGCGGCCTGCCGTCCGCGCTGCGCGTCAAGGCCCGTCCGCGATCAAGCACCCAGACCCAGTGACCCTCGCGATGGCGCACGCGGACCTCGCCTTCGAAGTGCGGCAGTTCGCCCGCGAGATGCCGGTCCCGGGCCCGCTGGTGCCGCTCCACGTCCTCGGGATGAACAAGCTCGCTCCACCTCTTCCCGGTGAGCGGGCCGAACTCGGCGGATGTCCATCCCACGATCTTCGCCCAGCGCTCGTTGACCACGATCTCCCCGGACTGGATGTTCCATTCCCAGGTGCCGACCTGGGTGCCCTCGATGATGCTGTCGAGCCGGCTGCTCTGCTCGCGAAGTTCCTGGGTCGCCTGGTGCCTGGCGTCCGCTTCGGCCGCGATCTGGCGCAGCTGGCGACGCAGGCCGAGGTGGAGCAGCGCACCGGTGAAGAGCACGAAAAACCAGCCCTTCGCGATCGAGAGCTGCGACATCGTCGCGGGATCAGGCACGAACCACGACACCACCCAGTCCGAGAAGAGAATCCACGCCCCGGCAACCAGGGTGTAGATCAGCGCCGTGCGAAGCGCGATACGTCTGATTTTGGGCGATTCGGCGGGGCTCATTCTCGTGCGCGGAGCAGTCGGCGCCCGAACCTTGATGAAGCGCCCGGCGTGGAGCGAAACAAAAGGATCCGCGGTTCCGCGCTCAGTGCCGCAGGACGCATGCCGCACCCGCCCTGCCCCCTCCGACGGGGCGGTCCAGGAGCGCGCGCACAGCGCGACTCAGAAGGTCGATATCGAAGGGTTTCGGCAGGAAGCTCGTTCCCTCCATCGTCTCGACCTGCCGGACCATCTCTGGGCTGTATCCACTGGTGAAAATCACGCGCAGCCCGGGACGGTCGCGCCGCAGCCGCTCGGCCAGCTGGACGCCGCTCATTCCCTCGGGCATGATCACGTCCGTGACGAGCAGGTCAACTTCGCGACCGGCTTCGTTCCAGATCTCGACGGCACGCGGGCCCGATGGCGCCTCCAGCACGCGGTACCCGGAGCGGAGGAGGAGATTGCGCACGAGCGCGCGCACGACCGATTCGTCCTCCACCAGCAGGACCGTCTCGGATCCCCGTCTGCGCTCCCGCGCGACGGGTCGATTCGCCGCTTCGTTTTCGCGCCGCGAAACCAGGGGAAAATGCACGAGGAATCGCGTGCCCTTGCCCGCTTCCGTGCGCACATCGACCCAGCCGCCGTGCTGGTCGACGATGCCCGATACAGTCGCGAGGCCCAGCCCGGTGCCCCGCCCGGGTTCCTTGGTGGTGAAAAACGGTTCGAAGATGTGCGGCAGCGCATCCCCGCTGATCCCGGTGCCCGTATCCGACACTTCAAGACGCGCGAACCTTCCCTCCCTGCCGCCGTGCTCCGTGCCAGGTCCGACCTCCACGGCCTGGGTCTCGATGAGGAGCTGGCCGCCGCCAGGCATGGCGTCGCGCGCGTTCACCGCCAGGTTCATCACGAGTTGCTCGATCATCCCGGCGTCGCCAAACACGCCGAGATCCTGGGGCGCCAGCCGCAACTCCATGCGGACATCTTCCCCGAGCACCCGCTGGAGCATGCGCGACATGTTTGTGACCGCCTCGTTGAGCTCGACGTAGCGCAGCTGCATGGCCTGCCTGCGGCTGAACGTCAGCAGCTGCCGCGTGAGGTTGGCCGCCCGCGTCGCGGCGCTCTTGATCTCCTCCACGTAATCGCGCACCGGCCGCGACAGACCCGGCTCGAGTTCCAGGAACGAAACCCCCGCCTGGATCACCGTGAGGATGTTGTTGAAATCGTGGGCGATGCCACCCGAGAGCTGCCCGATGGCCTCGACCTTCTGCACCTGGCGGAGGTTCTCCTCCGCATTCCGGCGTGCCGTGATGTCGATGGCCGCGCCAATCAGGCGAACTGGCTGGCCGTCCGCGGTGCGCTCGGCCCGCGCGGTCGCCGCGACCCATCGCACCGCACCATCGGGATGGAGGACGCGAAACTCGGACTGGCTGCCCTCGGGCTGCGCGATCGCGTGAAGCGTGTCGCGACGCAGGCGATCACGGTCGTCCGGATGGACCACGGCCAGGAACGGCTCGATACTCGCTCCGTCCTCCGGGCGCCAGCGACGTCCGTAGAGGCGCACGAGCGGTTCGTCCCAGGTCGTCTCCTGCTTCTCCAGGTCGACGACGAACGTGCCGATGCCGCCGATCTCCAGTGCGCTCTGGAGGCGTCGTTGCGCCTCGCGCAGCGTGCTCTCGCTCGCGCGCAGCGCCTCCTCGGCCCGGCGGTGCGTCACACAGATCGCGGCCGAATGCGTGGCATGTTCGACCACCTCCACTTCGCCCGGGGTCGGCTCGCGCGGACTGCGGTGATAGACGGCGAACGTGCCGAGGAGTTCCCGGTCGGGCCCGAAGAACGGCGTGGACCAACACGCCGCCAGACCGGACGCCAGAGCCACGTCGCGGGCCGCTTCCCAGAGCGGATCGGTCGCGATGTCCGCCACGACCACACGTTCGCGCCGGTGGGCGGCCGTGCCGCACGATCCGCAATCGGGACCGATGGGGACGCTGCGCATCGCGGCGAGGTAGTCCGGAGGCAGGCTCGGGCCCGCTGCCGGTCGGAGATGGCTGCCGTCAGAGTCGACCAGCATGATCGAACAGATCATGCCCGGAACCTGCGCCTCGATCATTCGCACCAACTCGTCGAGCGTATCCTTGAAACCAGCACCGAGCGCAATCATCTCCAACACGCGGCGCGAGCCCTCCGCGATCGCTTCCGCCCGCCGGCGTTCGGACACGTCGCGTGCGAGCGCGAGAAATCGTCGCTCGCCGTCCGACTCAAAGCACCCAAGGCGCAGTTCCACCTCCAGGATAGACCCGTCCTTGCGACGGTGCCGGGCATTCACCATCTCGCTCGAGCCGGGTCGCGCACGGCACCAGCAGGCCTCAAGATCCGCCCGCGACACGCCGTCGGCGACGTCCCAGACATGCATCGCGAGCAGCTCCTCACGCGTATAGCCCAACTGGGCACAGGCGTGGCGGTTCACGTCCAGTATCCGCCCGCCCTCGTCATGAAGCACGAACCCGTCCTCGGCCTGCTCGACAAACGTGCGAAACCGCTCCTCGCTCTGCTGGAGATCCTGGTTGGCCTGCTGCCGGACCGCGACTTCGTGCTCCCATCGCGCCAGCTGGCGGCGCAGGACGACATAGAGCAGCGCGGCCGTTATGCCGACAAACAGCCACCCCTTGTAGGTCGAGAGCCACGCAAACTCCGCCGGGTCACGGACGACCAGGTGCAACAACCGGTCCGAGCCAACGATCCAGAGCGCCCCCACGATCGCATAAAGGATCGCGGTCCGCACCGCCACATCGCGCATTCTCACCGGAAATGGATTGGTCATGACACGCCGTCGGTGGGACCGGTGCCGCACCAGTCTCGCCATGCCTGGATCTCCGGGGAGTGCTGTCGACAGTGTCCGATTTCGCCGCTTTAGCGATCCTCTTCCGACCGGATTTCCACCTTTTTGCGGGTGCCCATCGCCCCTCAGGAGAACCCTGTGCCGCCGACGGCCTCAGTAATTCCTTTTCCCCCGGGCGACGGTGGCCTTTGCTGGCGGGCTGCGTGGCCCGTGTCCGGCCCGGCCGGCGCGCAGTTGCCGCTTTCCGCCTTTATTCTTCCCGTCCGTCGCGCCTCACTTGTCCCTTTCATGCCCGCCATGACCTCCGCCGAGATCCGCCAGAGCTTCCTCGATTTCTTCGCGTCGCATCAGCACACGATCGTGCCGTCGTCGTCGCTCATGCCGGACTCGCCCGGCCTGCTCTTCACGAACGCGGGGATGAACCAGTTCGTCCCCATCTTCCTGAACGAGCGCAAGCCCGACGTCGCCTCCTGGGCCGGCGTTATCCCGGGCGCGAATACACGCGCGGCCGACACACAGAAGTGCATTCGTGCCGGCGGCAAGCACAACGACCTCGAGGACGTCGGCTGGGACACCTACCACCACACGATGTTCGAGATGCTGGGCAACTGGTCCTTCGGCGACTACTTCAAGAAGGAGTCGCTCACCTGGGGCTGGGAACTGCTCACCAAGGTCTGGGGCATCCCGGCCAAGCGGCTGTTCGCCACAGTGTATTCACCGGACAAGGCCAAGGGCGATCCGGCCGATTTCGATCAGGAGGCGCACGACATCTGGGCCGGCCTGTTCCGCGCCGCAGGTCTGGACCCGGCTGTACACATCGTCAACGGCAACAAGAAGGACAACTTCTGGATGATGGGCGACACCGGCCCGTGCGGCCCGTGCTCGGAGATCCACTTCAACCTCCTCCCCTCCGACGACGAGGCCGAGGGCCGCAAGCTGGTCAACTCCTCCAGTCCGCGCTGCATCGAGATCTGGAACCACGTCTTCATCCAGTTCAACGCCGGCGCCGACGGGTCGTTCTCGCCCCTGCCCTCGCGGCACGTTGACACCGGCATGGGCTTCGAGCGCGTCGCGGGAATCCACGCCACGACGAACGGTTTTAAGGACTTTTCCGCCGAACCGTCCAACTACAACGCGGACGTGTTCACGTCGCTCTTCGACGTGATCGCGCAGCTCTCCGGCCGCACCTACGCGCGCACCGTGCCGGCACGACGCGAGGGCCTCGGCGAGCAGGAGAAGACCGACATCGCCTTCCGCGTCCTCGCCGACCACGCACGCACGGTCTCCTGCGCGATCGCCGACGGCATCCTGCCGGGCAATGCCGGCCGCAACTACGTCATCCGCCGCATCCTGCGCCGCGGCATTCTCTACGGGCGCAAGGACCTCGGCCTCGCCACCGGATTCTTCGAAAAGCTCGTGCCCGCCGTCGTGGCCTCGCTCGGCACCGTCTTCCCGGAACTCAAGCAGCAGCAGTCGATGATCGAACGCGTGATCCGCAGTGAGGAGGAGAGCTTCGGCCGCACGCTCGACCGCGGCATCCAGCTCTTCGCCGACGCCGCCCGGGCCGGGCGTATCACCGGCGCGGATGCGTTTAAACTCTACGACACGTTCGGCTTCCCGATCGACATGACCCAGCTCCTCGCCGCCGAGCGCGGCCTGCAGGTCGACATCGGTGGGTTCGAGGCCGAGATGGAGAAGGCGCGCACCATCTCCAAGGAGGCGCACGTCACCGACGTCATCCAGGTGAGCAAGGACGAGGTGGCCGCGGCCCAGGCGGCCACGAAGTTCCTCGGATATGATGCACTCGAGTCAACCGCGACGGTCACGGACGTGGTCAGGACCGACAAGGCGACATTCCTCGTCCTCGACCAGACGCCGTTCTACGGCGAAATGGGCGGTCAGGCCGGCGATCACGGGGCTGTGAAGATCGACGGCCAGACGTTTGCGATCGTCGACACCCTGAAGGACAAGGCCGGCCGCCACCTCCACCAGCTCGCGCCGGCCTGCGCCGCAGACGCTGCCAAGCTCGAGCTCGTCGGCAGGATGGCCAAGCTGCAGGTCGCCCCGACGACGCGTCGCGCCATCTCGCGCCACCACACCGCGGCACACCTGATCCACTGGGCGCTGCGCAAGGTCCTGGGCACCCACGTGCGCCAGGCCGGCACGTCCAAGACAAAGGAGCGCATGCGCTTCGACTTCTCGCACTTCGAGCAGGTAAAACCCGACCAGCTCCGCGAGATCGAGCGCCTGGTCAACGAGCGGGTGATCGAGAACGCACCGGTCCAGACGTATGAGACCGAGTTTGACAAGAAGCCCGAGGGCACGCTCGCGTTTTTCGGCGAGAAGTACGGCAAGGTCGTGCGCGTCGTCGACATCGGCGGCTACAGCCGTGAACTCTGCGGCGGTACCCACGTCTCGAATACGGGCGAGGTCGGGCCGGTCAAGGTCGTGTCCGAGATGGCTATCGCGTCGGGCACACGCCGCATCGAGGCCGTGGCCGGAGAGCCCGCCCTGCGCCTGCTCGAGGATCATGAATCCCAGCTGAAGGCGATCGGCGCGAGGCTCAGCGCCGGACCGGAGGACGTGGTGGAGAAGCTCGAGTCCCTGCTTGCGCACAAGGCCGAGCTCGAGAAGCAGCTCAAGGCATTCCAGCAAAAGGCCGAGGCCGGACTCGCCGCCGAACTCGCCGGCCAGGCGGTCGACCAGAACGGCCTGAAGCGCCTGGTCGCGCGGGTCGAAGTCTCCGATCCCAATGCGTTGCGTGCGCTGGGCTCACAGGTTCTCGGCAAGCTCGGCGAGGGCGTGGTCATCCTCGGCGCCGCGTTCGGCTCGGACAAGGTGAGCGTCGCCGCCTTCTGTTCGCCCGCTGCAGTCAAGGGCGGCAGCCAGGCCGGCAGGATCGTCGGCGAGGTCTGCGCCAAGCTCGGCGGCAAGGGCGGCGGCAAGCCCGACTTCGCCATGGGCGGAGGCAAGGACGCCGCCGGCCTGGACGCTGCCCTCGCGGCAATTCGCTGACCTGGAGGGCCCGTCTCCCGGCGGGCCGCAAACCGCCAGCGACCCGCGCGGTTCACGCGAGTCGCTGCCGACCGCCGCGGCGCCGCATGCGCGCGTCCACCGGCATTGACGTCGCGGTCGAGTCCGCTTCGGCTCATTTCTGCTGCCCACTCCTTCTCGTTGGCCGCCGGTCATCGCCAATCACGCTCCCCAACCCATGTCCCTCGAACCGGAAACTCCCTCCGCGATCACGTCAGGTTCCACCGCCGCCTCCGTGGAATCCGCACCCGGCGACCGGCTCCCGGTGACGGCCAAGGCCGCCTACGCCTTCGGCGGGGTGAACGACATCTACGGCCACTGGTGGTACGCGAACATCGCCGGCAATGTATTCAACATGCACCTGCACCTCGCACCCACGCTCATCGCGGTGGTGCTGACGGTCGCGCGCCTGGTCGATGCATTCACGGATACATTCTTCGGCTGGGTTTCGGACAACACGCGCTCGCGCTGGGGCCGGAGGCGGCCCTACATCCTCGTCGGCTCGATTCTCTCCGGCATCGCGCTCCCCTGCCTGTTCCTTGCCTCGGAGGGCTGGGATGCATCCGCACCGTGGATGCACAACAGGGTCTTTTGGTTCATGCTCATCTCGGCCGTGCTCTATGCGCCGATCATCAGCTCCTATACCATGCCGTACTCGAGCCTCGGAGCCGAGCTGACGCCGAACTACCACGAGCGCACCAACGTCATGGCGTGGAAGGCGATCGTGCAGAAGCTCTGCGGCATCCCGATGATGTCGGTCTGGTGGTTTGCGCAAACCTTCCGGCTGGACCCCGAAACCGGCGAGGCTGACGTCATGCTCGGCGTCCAACTCGCCAGCGCCGCCGCCGGCATGGTGATGATCGCCGCGGGTTTTGCCAATTTCGCCTTCGTCCGCGAGCGTTACTACCAGACCGCCCAGGCGCAACCGCGCACGCGGTTCTGGGATTCGTGCCGCCAATCGCTCTCCTCGCGACCCTTTCAGGTCCTGCTCGGCATCCTCGCCGCCTACGCGGTGCCGACGATGCTGGTGACGAATCTGGGCGGCTATGCCAGTGCTTACTATGTCTTTGGCGGCGACCAGGCGCTGATGGGCAAATACCAGTCGATCTCGGCCGCGGCCTACTTCGTCCTCGGGGCGAGCGGCGTGTTCATCACCAGCTGGGTTTCGCGTCGATTCGGGAAACGCAAGGCCCTGCTCTTCACGCTTGCCTCGGGCATCCTTGCCTTTGGCTCGAGCTGGTGGATGTATTCACCGGGCCATGCCTGGGGCGTGGTGTTGAACACGGCCCTGACCGGATTCGCGGCGACGGGCTTCTGGGTGGTGCTCCCCTCGATGTGCGCGGACGTCGTCGACGACGACGAGTTGCGCACGCACAAACGGCGGGAAGGCGCGTTCAGTTCGATGTTCTCCTGGACCTCCAAGGTCGGCATGTCGCTCGCGGTGGGCGGGAGTTTCATCCTGCTTGATCTGATCGGCTTTGACGCCGCGCTCGGCGGCGAGCAGTCGCCCCAGGCAATCTGGTGGATACGCGTCCTCTTCGCCGGCATCCCCGTGCTGGCGATGACCACCGCCCTCCTGCTCCTGTGTCTCTACCCGCTGAGCCAGTCGCGCATGGCGGAAATCCGCGCCCAGCTCGAGAGCCGCCGCGGCGCGGTGTGAGCCCTGCCTATCGGAGTTGCACAGCACGAAGCCGAACTCCGGTCCTGGCAACAGGAAGGCATGCATGGCGCGAGCCACGCCGCGCCGTAGCTGACGCCTGAGGTGGCCGAAGTGTATCGTTGACGACCGGACACAGTACCACCTCGCAAGCCGGCCGCCTCGCATGCCACACAGTTCGCCTGGAGAGCACGCGCGATCGCCTGTCGCGTCGCCGCCAGCTCAGCGCCGTTTCGCGGCCAGCCAGGATCTCACGTCCGCGAGGCTGCGGGTGTTGAACACCTGCTCACGCGTGAGCCAGCCCTTGCGCGCGGCAAGGACGCCGGCGCGCACGAATGCGTAGTGCTCGACTGAATGCGCGTCGGGGTTGATGCTGCAGAGCACGCCCTTCCCGGCCGCGCGGCGCCACCAGCGCCAGTCCATGTCGAGGCGGCGGGGGTTGGCGTTGAGCTCGATGATCACCCCGTGGGCGGCCGCCGCGTCGATGATGCGCGCGTGGTCGACCCGGCTGCCCTCGCGGGAGAGAAGCAGACGTCCGGTGGGATGTCCGAGCATCGTGGTGCACGGGTGTTCGATCGCCCGGACGAGCCGCCGTGTCATCTCCTCTTCGTTCTGGCCGAGCGCGTTGTGCACGGAGACCACGACGTAATCCAGTGTGCGCAGCACTGACTCGTCGAGGTCCAGACGGCCGTCGGCGAGGATGTCGCATTCGATGCCGGTGAAAACGTGCGTGCTGAAGCGGCCCGAGGCGTTCAGCGCGTGAATGGTCCCGACCTGCGCCGCGAGTCGCGCCTCGTCGAGGCCACGCGCCTGGACCGACGCCTTGGAGTGATCCGCGATGCCGACGTACTCCCAGCCCAAGGCCTGTGCGCCCGCGACCATCGCCTCGAGGGTCTCGCGTCCGTCCGACTCGGTGGTGTGATTGTGGAAACAGCCGCGCAGGTCGGACAACTCGACGAGGCGCGGGAGTTCACCGCGTTCCGCGGCCTCGATCTCGCCCATGCCCTCGCGCAACTCCGGTGGAATCAAGTGCAGCCCGAGCGCGGCGAAGAGCGCGGCCTCGTCGCGCACGTCCGCGGGTGGGGCCGCGGCCGAGTCCGCCGGGCCGCCTGCATCGACCGGCGCAAGGCCCCACTCGCTCAGGCTGAGTCCTCGCGCGAGCGCGCGCTGCCGCATCTGGACATTGTGCTCCTTCGAGCCCGTGAAGTGGTGCAGCGCATACGCGAACTGCGCCGGCGGCACGACGCGCAGGTCCGCCTGCAGGCCGTCGGCCAGGCGCACGCTCGATTTGGTCTCCCCGTGGCCAGTGACCTCGGCCACGCCGGGCATGGACGTGAACCACGCCATCACCGGCGCTGGGTCGGCGGCCGCCACGATGAAGTCGAGGTCGCCCACGGTCTCGAGTCCGCGCCGCAGGCTTCCGGCGTGCTCGGCGCGCTCAACCTGCGGCAGCGCGCGCAGGCCGGCGAGGATCGGTTCGGCCACGAGAAGCGCCTTCCAGCCATGGTGCCGCCGGCTGTAGGCCTCGCGGTTGCGGATCCCATCAAGGAGCTTTTGCTGGGTGCGGGCGCCAAACCCCGCGAGCCCGGCGATCCTGTCCTCGGCGCACGCTGTCGCGAGCTTTTCGATACAGTCCACGCCCAGCGCCGCGTGCATGGCCCGGATCTTCTTCGCGCCGAGGCCGGGGATTTCGAGCAGCTGCAGAAAGCCCGGCGGGACGGCCGCGCGCTGCCGTTCGAGAAACTCCAATCGACCGGTCGTCCAGAGTTCGGTGATCTTCCGGGCCAGCGCTTCGCCGATGCCCTTCACCTCGCCCACGCGCCCCTCGCGCACAAGCACGTCCAGATCCTCCGTGAGCGTCTCGACCGCCCGGGCGCCGTTCTGGTAGGCGCGGATCTTGAACGGATTCTCGCCCTGCAATTCGAGCAGCACCGCAATCTCTTCCAGGGCGTCGACGACTTCGTTCCGGGTCATGGCTGCGGAGGGATGTAACCACTCATAGATACTTATGAACACTAATCCAGACCCGGAGAAAAGGAACCGCTGATTTTTGCGCCGATCGACGTGTAGGGAAGAACTCCTCGAGCCTGTGTCGCGTGCTGCGATATCAGCGCCAGCCGGCGATCATCCGCGGTTTCTCCTCCCCAGCCGGCCGCTATCAGTGTCCCTGAGTCTACCTCAGTGGTTCCCCTCCGCCAGCGCGCGGAGTGCCCGGCGGTCGAGCTTGCCCGCCTCGGTCCGCGGCAACGCCGCGACGCGGATGAAACGTTTCGGCACCTTGTGCGCCGCGAGCGTCTGGCGCAGCCGCACGCGCAGGTCGGCATCGTCAAGGGAACATCCGGCGACGATCGCGACGACCATCTCCCCCCAGTGAGGATCGGGCACACCCATCACCGCCACGTCCGTGGCCCCCAGGCCGCGCAGCGCCGCCTCCACTTCAAGGGGATCCACCTTCTCGCCGCCCGTGTTGATGATCGAGTCGATCCGGCCGAGCACCGTCAGCCGGCCGGACTCGTCGAGCACGCCCCGATCGCTGGTCTCGAACACGCTCCACGGCTCGGGTGCCGCGTCCGGGAAGTATCCACAAAACAGCGACACGGCACGCACCCGCACGCGGCCTTCCGTGCCCGCCGCCACACTCGTGCCGGATTCGTCGACGATCTCGACGGTTGCATGCGGGAGTGGAGCGCCGACTCCGCCCGATCCGGCGAGGAACTCACCGGGCGGGAGAGCCGTGATCTGCGCCGCCGTCTCTGTCATGCCATAGCACGGCGCGAGGGCGATGCGCTCAGCCCGGACGCGGGCCAGCAGTTCCGGCCAGGCGGCGGCGCCCCCGAGGAACACGCACTGGAACGTGCGGAGCCAGTCCGCGCCTCCGGGAAGGTCCAGCAGCCGCGCGAGCTGCGTCGGGACGAGGGAGGTCACGGCGGGCCGGTCACGCAAAGCCGTGGGAAAGCGTCCGACTGTCGCGCGCGACCAATCCCACAGCGTGAATACGCCGCCGGTCGCGTACGATCGCACCGCCTGCATGAGTCCGCTCACATGGTGCAGCGGAAGCATGCACACGCTGTCGATCGGGCCGCCACCGAGCCAGGTCTGCAGGCCGTGCGCGGCACGCTCCAGCGTTGCCCAGGTGTGGACGGCGAAGCGCAACCCCGAGGTGGTGCCGCCGGTGGCGATCATCACACGCGAAGTCGCCGGCGACGCACGCTCCACGCGCACGCGCCCGCAGCTGACCAGTTCGCGTCCGCTCCAGAAGTAGTCGCCGTCGACCGCCGCCTCGAAGGCTTCCATCTCGGCAGGCAGGCCCTGCCCGGGGGTCACGAAGGCGTCGAGCGGATCCTCGTCATGGATGGCGGCGAAGAATCCCGCGAGCTGGTTGAGGGGATTCGCGTCCACCAGCTGCACACGGATCGCGCCGGGATGCCTCGCCCGCTCGTCACCAAACGCTTGATACGCGTCGTGCAGCGCCTCCACATCGGCGCCCGCGATCCAGCCCTCGCCGCAGCGGCGGCGCCAGCGTTTCAGAGGCGTTTCCATACGGAGGCGGGATTAAGGTTCTCGAGTTCGACCGGTCCGAACCACGGCGTGGCGATCGACCCGCCGAACTGGTCGTCGTGAAAGAATGCGGCCGTGCCGTAACCAAGCGCGCGGGTGATGCCGGTGCGGAGGGCGAGCCCGACGCCGGTGGTGAGACCGACATCGGTCTCCAGGGCGCTGGAAAAGACGAACGGGGCCGGATCGGCCGCGATCTCGGCGACCAGCGCGTCGGCGCGGCCGGAAAGCGCGGGCTTGATGACGAAAACTCCAGGCCAGCCGCGGTCGCGCCAGCGCTTGATGTCGTCGGCCGTGAGCACGGCTTCGTCGAGAGCCACCGGCACGCGATGATCGCAGGCGAGCCGGAGGAGATCGTCGCGCGCCTCGGCGGGAAGCGGTTGCTCGATGAATTCCACCGGCCAATCCTCCGCGGCGGCGAGCCAGCGGACCGCAGACCGGGAGTCCAGTCCGCCATTGGCGTCGAGCCGCAGCTTTGCGCCCTCGGGCATGCGACCGACGAGGCGATCGATCAGCGCCTGTTCCGCCTGCACATCGGCGACGCCGATCTTGAGCTTGAAGACCGTGAATCCGAGCCCTGCCGCGCGGTCGAGCGCATCGAGCGCGCCCCAGCCCGAAGGCAGCAGGGCCGCGACGGGGAGACGCTTCGCGCCTGCAGCCGGAGGGCCGGCGTCGTCCTCACCGCGCCTGCCCTCGATCGCCGCCGCGGCAGCCGCGGCACAACAGGGCATGCCTCGTCCCGGGTTGAGCAGCCTCTCCGTTTCGGCCGGACTGCCCAGGCTCTCGCACCAGGCCAGCGCGCCGACGAACGTCTCGGTGTTGAAAGAATGGATCGGGGCGATCTCGCCGAATCCCACCCGACCGTCGTCATCGGCGACACGGATGATGATGCCTTCGCGCACATCCCACGTGCCGCGGCTGGTGCGCACGGGCATTCGGAACGGGCGCCGGTAGGCCTTGAACGAGAAGCTCAGTCGCGCTGGAGCTGCATCCACGGGCCGCGAGCGAAGACGAGCCGGCGCTCCAGCGCAAGGGTCGAGCGAGCTGGCATCGGTCGGGCAGCGGGCACGACCGCCGCGCCTACATCCCGCACCACTCGCGCATGGTCATCCACACGCCAGGAACGATCCCATGCAGCCAATGCCGTCCCTCGGGAAACGCCCGCACGATCGTCAGCACGCCGAAGGCCAGGAGCAGGACACCCGTCATGCGAACGAGGATACGTCGCCAGCGCACGCTCCAGCCGCTCGCCAGCCAGCCGAAAAGAAACAGCCCGGGAAAGGTGGCGAGACCGAACACGGCCGCCCCCGCCCCCGCGGCGAGCACAGAACCGAGGCTGGCCGCCTGAAACAGCACCGCCACGACCAGCCCGCAGGGAAGAAATCCATTCAGCCAGCCGGTGAAAAAGGCGGGGAGCATACCGCGCGCACCGGATACCGCGGAGATGGCGCGGCACGCGGGCAGCGGCTCGGCGAATCGCCGCCACCATGCCGCGGCACGAATCTCCAGGAGCTGCATCAGGCCGTAGAGGATCATGAAAACGCCGGCGAACACGGCGACGAAACTTTGCCCCGAGGTGAACCATCCAGCCCGGCCGATGACGCCGAGCCCGGCGGCGAGCACCACCGCCAGGAAGGCATAGGTCAGCGCCTTGCCTGCCTGATAGGCGGCGTGTCGGGCGGCGAGTGCGCCCGTGCCTTGGGCCCCGTGCCCGATGGCGAGCGCGAATCCGCCACACATGCCCACACAGTGACCCGATCCGGCGAGCCCGAGCAGGACGAAGGCGGTGAGGTCGGTCGCAGACATGGGACCCACAAGCGTCGCGCGGCGCGGCGGCCGCGTCGAAACCTTTCTCCATGTAAGGCGGGTTCTGCAGAGGCAAGGCGCAGGTTCCCCGAACCCGCCGCGAGTGCGAATCGGCCCGCTCGGCGCGCTCGGTTCCGTGGCCGCGCCTGCGGCCGACAAGACCGGTCGCGCCGCGAACCGGACCGAGCGCGCCCCACCTGCGAAGTCGTCTTCGGGAACGCATGGCAGGTCCCGCCCCCTCGCCTCTCGCCTCTCGCCCCTCGCCTCCCAAAGCCGCCGCGGTGCGGCGGCTTTGGGATTTACCCCGTCCGTTTGCGCCCTAAGCACAAGCGCTCACCCTTCCGACCAGACCACCCACGCGATGCCTTCGTTCACCCTCCCGTCCACCGAGCCGCTCCGGATTGCAGACCGCACGTTTTCCTCGCGGCTCTTTGTGGGCACCGGGAAATTCGCCAGCAACGAGCTGATGCGCGATGCCCTGAGGGCAAGCGGGACGGGGCTGGTCACTGTCGCGCTCAAGCGGGCGGATCTTTCCGGCGGGCGCGATCCGTTCGCGAACATTCTCGAGTTCCTTGAGCCGGACCGCTACCTGGTCCTGCCGAATACGGCCGGTGCCATGAACGCCGAGGAGGCCGTTCGCCTCACCCGGCTCGCCGCCGCCGCCGGCCTGCCCAAGTGGGTGAAACTCGAGATCCATCCGGATCCGAATTACCTGCTGCCGGACCCGATCGAGACACTCAAGGCGGCCGAAGTGCTCGTGCGCGAAGGGTTCGTCGTGATGCCCTACATCAACGCCGACCCCGTCCTCGCGCGACGCCTGCAGGACGTCGGTTGCGCGACCGTGATGCCCTTGGGCGCTCCGATCGGGACCAATCGCGGACTCGAGACGCGCGCGCAGCTCGAGATCATCATCGAGCAGGCCACGGTTCCCGTCGTCGTTGACGCCGGGATTGGTCAGCCGTCGCACGCCGCCGCTGCGATGGAGCTCGGTGCCGACGCCGTGCTGGTCAACACGGCGATCGCCATCGCCGCCGATCCCGTCGCCGCGGGGCAGGCTTTCGCCGCCGCGGTTCACGCCGGGCGACTGGCCCGTGAGATCGGCGTGGGCGCGACCTCGGGTCATGCTGTCGCGACGAGCCCGCTCACGGCGTTTCTCGGATGAGTTTCCCGTTGTCCATTTCCGCCTGTACTCCGCCCTCGCCCGTCGCCTGCCGCGCGACGCACGACATGGCAACCCCGCGGCGCTCCCGGTTCCGGGGCCGCACCCGTGATCTTGAAAAGCCTCGGACGGTGAAGCGCCCGTACTGCGCCTTGGCCACATGCCGCCCCATCCCATGCTGGGCCTGAAATCCGGACTCGTCACGCTCTCCGCGCCTGATCCGACCTGGCGCAGCGTATTCTACGAGGAAAGCTCGCGCATCCTCGAGGCGGCGCGCGATTTCATCGTCGCGATCGAGCATGTTGGCAGCACGGCGATACCGGGCATGCCGGCGAAACCGATCGTCGACATCGCAGCGGCCACGCCGAGTTTCGAAGGGTTTGTCCCCGCCATCTCCCGGATCGAGCGGCTCGGCTACGAGTTCCGGGGCGAGTTCGGGGTACCGCGCCGCCATTTCTTCAGGCTCGGCGATCCCACGACCGTGCACTTCCACGTCTTCGAAGAGCAGGGCAAGGACTGGCGCGAGCAACTCCTCTTTCGCGATGCGATGCGCGCCTCGGAAGCGCTGCGCGACGAATACCAGGTGTTGAAGGTCGGGCTGGCGCAGAAGTTTGCCAACGACCGGCCGTCGTACACCGCAGCGAAGGCGGAGTTCATCCTGCGCGTCCTGCGCGACGCCCCCGCCATCCTGGCGGAGGCATCGACCCACGGCGCTTCATCCTCCATCGAATCCTGATGCCCACCTTCTCGCAGCTCCACGGCTCACTTGACATCGTCGGCCTGCGGGCGCGCTCGCTGGCGGCGAGCGATGCCGACGTGCGCCGCATCCTGGCCCGCGGTCGCGCGACTTCGCTCGGCGACTTCGCCGCGTTGCTTTCGCCGGCGGCGACCGTCCACGTCGAGACGCTCTCACGGCTCTCGCAGGCCATCACGCAGCGTTTCTTCGGCCGCGCGATCCGGTTGTTCGCGCCGATCTATCTCTCCAACGAGTGCGTGAACGTCTGCAAGTACTGTGGTTTCTCGCGCCACAACGCGATCCCGCGGATCACCATCACTGTCGAGCAGGTGGAGCGCGAGGTGCGGCTGCTCGCGTCGAAGGGCTTTCGCTCGCTCCTGCTCGTCGCGGGCGAGCACCCGAAATTTGTCTCCAACGGGTACGTACAGGAGACCATCCGGCGGGTGCTGCCGATCATGCCGGGCGTCTCGCTCGAGCTGGGTCCGCTCGAGACGCAGGACTACCGCCCGATGGTGGCCGCGGGGGCCGAGGGCCTGGTCGTGTATCAGGAAACCTATCACGAGCCGACCTACCGCGAGCTGCACACGGCGGGCCCGAAGAAGCACTACGGGTGGCGCATGGATACGCCGGAACGCGGATACGAGGCGGGGTTTCGCCGGCTAGGCATCGGCGCGCTCTTCGGCCTGCATGACTGGCGTTTCGACGCGATCTCCGTCGCCGCCCACGCCCTGCACCTGCTGAAAACCTGCTGGAAGGCGCAGGTCACCATCAGCCTGCCGCGGATGCGCCCGGCGGCGGGCGGCTGGCAGTCGCCGGCCGAGCACTTCCTGCCCGATCGCGAGTTTGTGCAGACGATCTGCGCGCTGCGGCTGCTCCTGCCGCACTGCGGGCTCGTGCTCTCGACGCGCGAACCGCCGCGGCTGCGCGACGGGCTCGTGCGCGTCGGCATCACCACCATGAGCGCGGGGGCGAGCACGGAGCCCGGCGGCTACAGCCATTTCGACGAATCGAGCTGGACCCCGACGGCGGAACAGGCGGGCGAACAGTTTCACATTGCCGATGAACGCCCGCCGCACGAGGTGGCGGCCATGATCCGCCGCCAGGGGTACGAGCCGGTGTGGAAGGATTTCGACCAGGCGCTCGTCGCCAGCAACGAACCGGCGCTGACCGCGTGAACCCTGCATTCACCGCGACCATGAGGACCACCATCGCCATCACCGCCAACGGCAAGCGCTATGACGTGCCGGCCGGCCAGAAGCTCGATGACTTCATCGTCACCGTGGGTCTCCAGCCCAAGCTCGTCGTGGTCGAGCGCAACGGCATGGCGCTCACGCCGGCTGAAGCCCGCTCCGCCGTGCTCGCGGCCGACGATGTCCTGGAGATCGTGCGAATCGTGGCCGGGGGTTGACCCCAACTCGTTCTCCACCCTCTTTCTCTTCAATCTTTCTTCCCTCGTGCGGCCCCGATGAAGGCGGAGACGGGAGGAGCGGGAGAAAGAGAAAGAGTAAGAGTAAGATTGGGGAGACTTATGAGCGACACACCATCCAGCCACGAACTCCCCGGACTTGCGGTCACGCTGGACCGGCTGGAATACCGGTCTGGAGGCGGGAACATCCCGCCGGAGACGCCGCACATCTTCGTCTACCATCTCACCATCTGGAACAATTCCGATCGCCGGGTCATCCTGCTTGGCCGGAAATGGATCGTGGAGGGCGACGATGGTGACCGGGTGGTCGTCGAGGGCGACAAGATCGTGGGACACACGCCGGACCTCGCTCCGGGGGAGCACTTCTCCTACAACAGCTTCCATCTCGCCGGGGCCCGGGCGCGCGCGGAGGGCAGCTTCCACGGGGTCGATGCCGAAGGGCGGCACATCCACGTGCGAATACCGCCGTTCGACATGCGGGTCCCCGACGACGACGACCCGTCAGCTGAAGAATAACCCCGAGGCCGGGCCGCGTGCCACGATTCGCGCGAGGCCCTCCGCTGGCGGGAGCGCGGTGGGAGTTTTTCCCTCGTTTCCTGCCGCGGGCCGCGCCACGGTTGTCATTTCGATCCACCGAAGACCATGCGCCCCCGCGCACGCGCCCACTCCCCCACACCGGCTCAAGTCCACGGCAAGCTCCCGTACTTCAATCGCGAGCTCAGCTGGCTGGCATTCAACCGTCGTGTCCTGGATCTCGCGCGCTCGCCGTCCACGCCGCTGCTCGAGCGGCTGAAGTTTCTCGCGATTGTCAGCTCCAACCTCGACGAGTTCTTTGAGATCCGCGTCGCCGGGCTCATCCAGCAGGTCGACTCCGGGATCGACGATCCCTCCGCCGACGGACTGAGCCCGCGCGAGCAGCTGCGCCGGATCCACTCGGTCGTGGCCTCGCTGGTCGAGGACCAGAACACCATCTGGCTGCGCGAACTCGTTCCGGCGCTCGAGCGCGAGGGCATCTACTTCAAGTCCGGCCAGCAGCTCGACATCGCCGGCCTGCGCTGGGCCAAGCGCTACTTCGACACCGAGGTCTTCCCGGTGCTGACCCCGCTCGCGATCGACACGCTGCATCCGTTCCCCCACATCGCGAACAAGACGCAAACCCTCGTGGTCGCGATCGATTATCCGGATACAGCCGAGCACGAGAACCATCTCGCGCTGGTCACGATCCCCCGCGTGCTCCCGCGCGTGGTGCGCATCGGCGCGGGCCATCCGGAGGACCGCACGTTCATCTTCATCGGCGAGATCATCCGCCTCTTCGTCGGCAGCCTGTTCACCGGCTGCCGCGTCACCAGCGCGAAGATCTTCCGCATGACGCGCAACAGCGACCTCTACATCGACGAGGAGGAGGCGGAGAACCTGCTCAAGACGATCGAGACGGAACTGCGCAACCTCCGCCGCGGCGCCCCCGTGCGCCTCGAGGTCGAGGAGGGCATCGACGAGAACCTGTTCAAGGACCTGCTCGATCACATCGCGCTCCCCAACGAGTACACCTTCCGCGTGCCCGGCCCGATCAATCTCGCACGCGTCATGAGCGTGTACGACGCGGTCGACCGGCCGGACTTGAAGTTTCCCACCTTCGCTCCGGCACGGCCGGTCGAGCTCCAGCCCGGCCAGTCGATCTTCGAGCGCATCGCCGCCGGCGACATCCTCCTGCACCATCCCTACGAGACGTTCGACACGGTCGTGGAGTTCATCCAGGCCGCGGCGCACGACCCGCATGTCTGTGCGATCAAGCAGACGCTTTACCGCACCTCGGGCGACTCCCCGATCGTCAAGGCGCTCATCGAGGCCGCCCGTGCAGGAAAGCAGGTCACCGCGCTCATCGAGTTGAAGGCGCGGTTCGACGAGGCGAACAACATCCAGTGGGCCCGGCAGATGGAGGGGGCCGGCGTCCACGTCGTCTACGGCGTGGTCGGCCTGAAAGTTCACGCAAAAGTCTGCCTCGTCGTGCGCACGGAAGGCCGGGGCATGCGCCGATATGTTCACCTCGGCACAGGCAACTACAACCCGCGGACCGCGCGCCTCTACACCGATTTCAGCCTGCTCACCGCACGCCCGGAGCTCACGCGCGAGATCGCGCTGCTCTTCAACTCGCTCACCAGCTTCGGGCGTCCGCCGAAGTTCCGCCACCTGCTGGTCGCGCCCTACAACCTGCGCAGCGACCTCATCGCCCGCATCGACCGCGAGGCAAGGCATGCGGCGGCGGGCCGTCCGGCCCACATCCTGGTCCAGGTCAACAGCCTGATCGACCGCGGGGTGATCGACGCGCTCTACGCCGCCTCGCGCGCCGGCGTGAAGGTCGAGTTGATCGTCCGGGGCATCTGCGGGATCGTGCCGGGGGTCGCCGGACTGAGCGAGAACATCACCGTGCGCAGCATCGTCGGCCGCTTCCTCGAGCACGCCCGTGTGTATTATTTCGGCAACGACAAGCACCCCGAGCTCTTCCTGGCGAGCGCCGACTGGATGCCGCGCAACCTGTTCCGGCGCGTCGAGATCGCGTTTCCGATCGACGACCCGGCTCTCCGCGCCCGGATCCTCGGCGATTACCTGCCGACGCTGCTGGCAGACAACACCGCCGCGCGGGAACTCCAGGCAAACGGCGCCTACGAGCCGGTGTCGAGCAACGGCACCCGCCGCCCGCTCTCCGCCCACGAGGCGTTCATCGCCCGCGCCTCCGCCGTCGGCCGGGGTCCCGAGGGCGCATAGCCGGTCCAGGTCGGTCGGCGCACTGCCAGGCCGCCCCTGACCGGGGCCGCGCCCCTATGTCAGGGCTTTTGCTTGCGCGTCCAAGTGCTTCTTCAAACTGCCGCAGACCATGTCGCACATGTTGAAGATGCTCGGATCTGCGATGGCATAGAAGACGTTAAGACCCTGCTTGCGCCGCTTGAGCAGGCCCACAGCCGTGAGGACCTGGAGATGCTTCGAGATGTTGGCCTGGCTGGTCCGGTGCTCCGCGACCAGTTCCGTGACCGTGCGCTCGCCGGCCTGGAGCGACATCAGCAGCCGCAGACGCAGCGGCTCCCCCATGGCGCGAAAGCGCTGGGCGACGAGTTCGAGCGTGGCGGGCGTCAGGCTCCTGGCCATGGACGGCAAAAGAACCGCAGAGCGTGCGCTTGACAACCTCAATGGCATATAACTATATGGTCATATAGTCTTGCTTTCGTCAATCACCAAACCCACTCACGTCGCCATGTCCAACGAGCTTCGTCTTCGTGTCTTCGCCGGCATCATGATCCTGATCAGCGTCGCGCTGGTCCACTTCGTCAGCCCCTGGTGGCTGCTCTTCACCGCCTTCATCGGTCTGAACCTGATCCAGTCGGCCCTCACCGGCTTCTGCCCGCCGCTCTGGATCATGCGCAAGATCTGGCCCGAAACCGACATCGCTTGCAGCACCTCCACGAAGCCTGCGGTTCGCTGACCGAACTGAAGAAACCGCAGTTTCGGCGCCGCTTTCCCGGCCGGCATCCCGTCACCAGCCAGCACATACACTCACCGGCGCGAAACCACGTTTGCCCCTCCCCAGCCGCTCATCACCATGCCCATGACTCGTACCCACGCGCTGATCCTCTCCCTCCTCCTCGCCCTGCCTCTGCTGGGCTGCGGGCGCGAGGCACCATCCGTACCCGCGGGGCCGGCCGGGCCGAAAGTCGACGTCGCCGCGGCCGTGGTGGAGCGCCGCACGACCCCGCGCACGGTCGAGGTGCCGGGCACGATCCGACCCGTCGATCACGCCACGCTGGCTTCCAAGGTGATGGGTACGGTCGAGGGGGTCTCGATCACGTTGGGCCAGCGCGTGACTCGCGGGGACGTCCTCCTCCGGATCTCCGCGGCCGAGATCGACGCCCGCGTCGCCCAGGCGGAAGCGCGCCTTGAGCAGGTCACTCGCGACTACGAACGCGAACGGGGTTTGTTCGCCGAGGGCGCGAGCACCGACGCCGTGGTCCGATCGCTCGAGTCGGAACAACGCGCCGCCCGCGCCGGCGTGACCGAGGCGCGCACGATGCTCGGTTATACGCAGATCACCGCGCCGTTCGACGGCGTGATCTCGGCGCGCCCGGTGAACGAGGGCGATCTCGCCTCGCCCGGCGTCCCGCTGGTCGAAATCGAGGGTACAGGCCGGCTCCGTGTGGAAACGGAAGTGCCGGAGTCGCTCGGCCTCATCGCGCCCGGGACACCCGTCGAGATCCGCGTCGCGGGCCAGGCGTTCACCGGTACGCTGGCCGAGATATCCGGCACGGCCGATTCACAGTCGCGCACGGTGTTCGCCAAGATCGACCTTCCCGCCGATGTCCCGGTCCGCTCCGGACAGTTCGTGCGCGCAAGCTTTCCCGCCGGCGAGAGCGAGTCCTTGGTCATTCCGGCCTCCGCGATCACGCTGTTCGGCCAGATGGAGCGCGTCTTCGTCGTCGAGAACGGCCGCGCCACGCTTCGCCTCGTGCGAACCGGGGCCCGTCGCGGCGACTTGGTCGAGGTCCTCGCCGGCCTCGCTGACGGCGAGCGCGTCATCACGTCGGTTCCCGCCGATCTCCGGGACGGACAGCCCGTGGAGGTCCGCCCATGAGCGTCGCTCACCCCTCCTCCCCGGGAGAGAGCCACGGGCCGGCCCAGGTGAGCCGCGGCTTCGCCGGTCGCCTGGCGGCCTTGTTCATCGACTCGCGGCTCACGCCCATCGCGATCGCCGCCTCGATCCTGCTCGGCCTCTTCGCCGTGATCATGCTCCCCCGCGAGGAGGAGCCCCAGATCAAGGTGCCGATGATTGACGTGATGGTCTCCATGCCCGGCTCGCCCGCCGCCGAAGTGGAGAACCGCGTCACACGCCCGATGGAGAAGCTCCTCTGGGAGATACCGGATGTTGAATACATCTACTCCACGTCGAACCCGGGCGGCGCGATGACGATCGTGCGGTTCAAGGTCGGCACCGACCTCGAGTCGGCGCTGGTGCGCCTGAACCAGAAGCTGCAGACGAATTTCGACCGCATCCCGCCCGGCGTGAGCTTCCCGCTGATCAAGCCGCGCACGATCGACGACGTTCCCGTGCTCGCGCTCACCCTGCACAGCGCCACCCACGATCACTTCACCCTGCGCCGCCTCGCCGCGCAGCTCGACGACGAGGTCAAATCCATCCCGCAGGTCGCCGAGACCACGCTCATCGGGGGCGTACGGCGTGCGGTCCGCGTGCAGCTCGATCCCGCCGCACTCGCCTCCCGCCGGCTCAGCGCCACCGCCCTCATCCCTGCCCTCCAGGCCGCCAACCGTCGGTCCCAGACCGGCTCGCTGCCTTCGGCAAACAACGAGATTCTCCTGGAGACCGGCACGTTCCTGCGCGATCCCGACGACGTCGGCGCGGTCGTGGCGGGCGTGTTCGAGGGGCGTCCCGTCTACCTGCGCGACGTGGCCCGCATCATCGACGGTCCCGAGGAGCCCGCCAACTACGTGCTCTTCAGCGCCGGTGCCGGTGGCACCGCTTCCCCGCACGCCTCATCCCGGGATCCCCGCTCCACGGCGACGACCGAGGCGGCGGTGACGCTTTCCGTCGCCAAACGGCCCGGGGCCAACGCGATCACCGTCGTCGAGCACGTGCTGCGCAAGGTCGACGGCCTGCGCGGCACACTCATCCCGGGTGACGTCGGCGTGTCAGTGACGCGCGATTACGGGCACACCGCCGCGGAAAAATCGAACGAACTGCTCCTGCACATGGGCATCGCGGTGTTCGGCGTCGCGATCCTCATCCTCCTCTTCCTCGGCTGGCGCGAATCGCTGGTGGTTCTGCTTGCGATCCCCTCGACCCTGGCCCTGACGCTGCTGGTGTTTTACCTTTACGGATACACGCTCAACCGCATCACGCTCTTTGCGCTGATCTTCTCGATCGGGATCCTCGTGGACGACGCGATCGTGGTCGTGGAGAACATCGTTCGCCACGTGAGGATGCCCTCCGCCGCGCGCAAGGGCATCGTCCAGGCCGCGCTCGATGCGGTCGACGAAGTGGGCAACCCGACGATCCTCGCCACCTGGGCGGTGATCGGGGCCATCCTGCCGATGGCCTTCGTCGGCGGATTGATGGGGCCCTACATGCGCCCGATCCCGATCGGCTCCAGCGCGGCCATGCTCTTCTCGCTGGTGATCGCCTTCACCGTCACTCCGTGGGCCGCCATCCGCATCCTGCGCCGCAAGGCCGCACGCGCCACGTCGCCGGCCTCGACGCCCGCCCCCTCCGCACAACGTCATTCATTGGAGGACATTCCGTCCAGCGAGTCCGCCGCCGCAGTCGAACGTCATTCATTAGAAGACAATTCCAGCGGGCACGGATCTCACGCGACGGAGGATAACGTGTCCGAGGACGATCATGCCCCCAACGACTGGTCGACGCGTCTTTATCACCGCGTGATGGATCCGCTGTTGGATCGCGCCCGCTGGCGCTGGGCGTTTCTCGCCAGCATCGCGGGGCTGCTGCTCGCGTCGATGGCGATGGTTGGCATCGGCTGGGTGAAGGTGAAGATGCTTCCCTTCGACAACAAGTCGGAGTTTCAGGTGATTTTGAATACACCCGAGGGCACGACCCTCGAGCAGACGGCCGCGATCGCCCAGGAAATGGCGGCAGCGCTGCGCGGTGAGCCGGAGGTGCGGGACCTCCAGATCTACGCCGGCACGGCGTCGCCCTTCAACTTCAACGGGCTGGTGCGTCACTACTTCATGCGGCGCGGCCCGAACGTCGCCGACATCCAGGTAAACCTCGTGGGCAAGGACGCACGCTCGGGACAGAGCCACGACATCGCCGTGCGCTTGCGGCCGCGGCTGGCCGAGATCGCGAGGCGCCATGGCGCCGCCGTCGCCGTCGCCGAGGTGCCGCCGGGTCCGCCCGTCCTCCAGACCATCGTGGCCGAGATCTACGGGCCCGACGATGCGTCGCGGCTGGCGCTGGCCCGGCGCGTGCGCTCGGTGATGGAGGGTTCGCCCGGCGTGGTGGACATCGACTGGTACATCGAGGACCAGCAGCCGAAGGCCCGCTTCATCGTGGACAAGGAGAAGGCCGCCTTTCACGACGTCAGCGACGAGGCGATCACACAGACCCTACAGCTCGCCGCCGCCGGCCTGGGGGTCGACCTGCTGCACGTGGAGGCCGACCGGGAGGACGTGCCGATCACCTTCGAGCTTCCACGCTCCGCCAAGGGCGCGCCGGAGGACCTGCTGGCGCTGCAGGTCCGCAACGACCGCGAACCGGAGTCGCGACTCGTCCCATTGAGCGAACTCGTGCGCATCGAGCGGACGCTCGGTGAGCGCAACCGCTACCGCAAGAACCTCAAGCCGGTGACCTACATCACGGCCGACGTCGCGGGCGAAGTCGAGAGTCCCGTCTACGCCATCCTGGCGATGAACCGCGAGCTCGCGAAGATCGATGCGCGCGAGTTCGGCGGCAGCGCGCCGGAGTTCACGATCTACAACGCCGCGATGCCCTTTGACGACCGCGAGCCGTCGATGAAGTGGGACGGCGAATGGCAGATCACGCTCGAGGTCTTCCGCGACCTCGGCCTGGCCTTCGCGGCGGTGCTCGTGATGATCTACATGCTCATGGTGGGCTGGTTCAAGAACTACACCACGCCGCTTGTCGTGATGGCGGCGATACCGTTCTCGCTCATCGGCATCCTGCCCGCGCACTGGGCGATGGGCGCATTCTTCACCGCCACCTCGATGATCGGATTCATGGCCGGCGCCGGGATCGTCGTGCGCAATTCGATCATCCTGGTCGATTTCATCGAACTGCGCCGCTCCCACGGTCTGACGCTGCGCGACGCCGTGGTCGAGGCGGGTGCCGTGCGCTTCCGCCCGATGCTGCTCACCGCGCTCGCGGTCGTCGTGGGCGCCGCCGTGATCCTGGCCGATCCGATCTTCCAGGGCCTGGCGATCAGCCTCATGTTCGGCGAGATCGCCTCGCTCCTCATCAGCCGCATGGCCGTGCCTGTGCTGTACTTCATGGTCAACCGCGCGCGGTAGTGACGAAAGATCAGCTTTGAACCACAGAGGACACAGAGCACGGAAGGGAGAGTGTCCCATGCAGGGCCTCGCCTCCGGGGGAGCCGCGACCTGGTTCCGATCGACGCATGTCACTTCACCAGAACCGCCGATCGACTCGAACCACGGCCGCAAAGAGGCGCAGAAGGCGCAAAGAGCGATCTGGTTCCAGGTGCGATCTCTGCGCCTTTTTCCGTCCCTCGGACCTTCCTCTGTGCCCTCCGTGACCTCTGTGGTTCAAGTCCGCTCTTCATTCCCTTCAGCATGTCCACGAATCAACTCGTCATCTTTGTCATTCTCGCAGCGCTCGTGCTGTTCGCGCTGCGTCCACTCTTCCTCGGAGGACCTCGTGTGACGGCCGCCGAGGCTCAGGCCCGCATCCAGGCCGGCTCGGCGGTGTTGGTCGACGTGCGCGAATCCGGCGAGTGGTCGGATGGCGTGGCCGGTCCGGCGGTGCTGCTCCCGATGAGCGACCTCCGCGGCGGCCGCGCGCAGTGGTCGGCATTTCTCGACGCGAACCGTGAGAAGGAACTCATTCTCTACTGCGCCTCGGGCATGCGGTCGGGCACGGTTGCTGCGGCCCTCAGGAAGGAAGGCTTCAAGACGGCCAACCTCGGTGGCTTTGGAACCTGGGCCGGCGCCGGATTGCCCGTGCGGAAGCCTTGAGTCCGAGGCCCGGATCGGTTCGCCTCGAAGCCGTGCGCGTTCCCGCCAACCAGCAACCCTGCTCTGAAGGATGCGCCGATTTCGTGCCGCATCCGCTCGACCCCTGGAGCGATTTCGGCCGCTGCACGCGGGAAGACTCGCCGCGGCGCGGCGTCGTGCGCGTCGGGACGGACTGCGCCTACTACAGCCCGCGGTCGGCTGAATCGAAGTCGGAGGATCCGATGCCTCCGCCGCCCTCCGCGCCGTAGAGCCCATCCGAAAACCGTTTCGATGCAGGGCGAGGCCTCTGGCCGAGCCGCAGTTGTCCGACGCCGGTTCGCCTACCATGGGTACGTCGCCGGGGCGTAGGCAGGATCTCGAATAATCTGTAGGGATCGCTGCATGACACAAGTCATCGGCGGGAGGTGAGCCGCAAAGAGGCGCAGAAGGCGCCGGAGTCGGCGGTCGTTCCTTGAGTTTCCCGAGGCGATCTGCGGACGGGTCGACAGAGTCACCGAAGCGGCTCGGCCGGAGGCCTCGCCCTACCCTGCGCGGCGCCTTCGCCTCAGCGGAAGAAGTCGTTGCCCTTGTTGTCGACGAGGATGAACGCCGGGAAGTCGACGACCTCGATCTTCCACACCGCCTCCATGCCGAGCTCGGGATAATCGAGCGTCTCCACTTTCGTGATATTCTCCTTGGCCAGGAGTGCGGCGGGGCCGCCCGGCGAGCCGAGGTAAAACCCGCCGTGCTTGCGGCAGGCATCCGTCACGGCCTGGCTGCGGTTGCCCTTCGCCACCATCACCATCGACGCGCCGCTGGCCTGGAAGAGGTCGACGTAGGCATCCATGCGGCCGGCCGTGGTCGGGCCGAACGAGCCGGAGGCCATGCCTTTCGGCGTCTTGGCCGGGCCCGCGTAGTAGACCGGATGCTTCTTGAAGTATTCGGGCAAACCCTCACCACGGTCGAGGCGCTCCTTGAGCTTGGCGTGCGCGATGTCGCGGGCCACCACGAGCGTGCCGGTGAGCGAGAGACGCGTGCGCACCGGGTGCTTGTCGAGCTCCTTCAGGATCTCGGGCATCGGCCGGTTGAGATCGATCTTCACCGCGCCGTTGTCGCCGGATTTCCGATACCGATCAGGGATGAACCGGCCGGGATTGCGCTCAAGCTGCTCGAGCCAGAGGCCGTCGCGATTGATCTTCGCCTTCACGTTGCGGTCGGCCGAGCAGGACACACCCACACCCACAGGGCAGGACGCCCCGTGGCGCGGCAGGCGCACGATGCGCACATCCAGCGCATAGTACTTGCCGCCGAATTGCGCGCCGATGCCGAGTTCCTGCGACTTCTTGAGCATCTGCTGCTCGAGTTCGACGTCGCGGAAGGCGTAGATCCCCTCGCCGCCCTGCGTCGGCAGGTCGTCGAGATACTTTGCGGAGGCGAGCTTGACCGTCTTGAGGCAGGCCTCGGCCGAGGTACCGCCGATGACAAAGACAAGGTGGTACGGCGGGCAGGCGGCCGTGCCGAGGTACTTCATCTTTTCGATGAGAAACTTCTCGAGGCTGGCGGGATTGAGCAGCGCCTTGGTCTCCTGGAAGAGGAAGGTCTTGTTGGCCGAACCGCCGCCCTTTTCCACGAAGAGGAACTTGTACTCGGCGCCGTCCACGGCCATGATGTCGATCTGCGCCGGCAGGTTGTTGCCGGAGTTCTTCTCGTCGTACATCGAGACCGGGATGGTCTGCGAGTAGCGGAGGTTTTCCTCGATGTAGGTCTTCCACACGCCCTTGGAGAGGGCTTCCTCGTCGCCGCCTCCGGTCCAGACCTGCTGGCCCTTTTTGGCGAGGATCGTGGCGGTGCCGGTGTCCTGGCAGAACGGCAGCACGCCCTCGGCGGCGATCTCGGCGTTGCGCAGCATCGCCATGGCGACAAACTTGTCGTTCTCGCTCGACTCCGGATCATCGAGGATCGCGGCCACCTGCTTGAGGTGATCGGCGCGCAGGTAGAACGAAATGTCGCGCATCGCCTCGTTGGCGAGCAGCGTGAGCGCCTCCGGAGCGACCTTCAGCATCTCCTTGCCGGCGAAGGAATCCACCGAGACGTGGTCCTTCGTGACGAGGCGATACTGGGTCTTGTCGGGACCGATCGAGGTGAGGATGGGACTGAAGCGAAATTCCTGGGCCATGGACGTGCGTAGATGAGAAAACCTTAGGAGTTCCCGATCGTGGGGGCATTGCGGAGGTTGTCCACGATATGGCGTGCGTTGGCACCGAGTCTATCAAATGAGGGCGGCTTATCGCCTCACCCAACCTCGCTGTCAGCGCCCGCCTCCGAGCAGTCCTGCCCTTTGCGGCGGCTCACTGCGGCCGCGCGCGATCCGCGGACGCCATGGTTTCTTCGGTTATCTGCCGAAGCAACCGCTGGAGACTGGCGCCACCGGCATCGCCGGCGGTTTCTGTGGACGAGCGCACCTCGAAATCGCCACCCGCTTCCGAACGCTCGGCAGCGCCGCGGCTCGACGTGCCAATCACGCGACCGGTCCACCTCACCCGCTTCGCTGCCCCGGGGGTCAAAGCCTCGCCTCGCAGCGAAAAGGCAACTACCGCGTTTGTAGGCCCGCCGCCCGCCACCGTCACTTCGCCCTCAACCAACAAGCGCTGGAGCGTGAGGACTGGCGGCAGATAAAGAGCGCTTTCGCCGACCGGATCGGAACCACCGCGAGGCACGTGCGCCGCCGGGTCGGCCGGTTCTGGGAGATGGGCACCTGCCTGCTCCGAAAGGTCCGCTGTGAGGCCGAGCATGGTCAACTGGTCGACGATCACTGGCCCGCTGCCCAGCGCATCGAGAAGCGGAAACCGGGCGCGGATCTCCCGCACGCCGATCGTCAGCCCCGCCTCCGCCCAGCGCAGCCCACCGATCTCGACTCCGCCCAGCCCCGCGTTGACCCGATCTACCTCAACAGTACGCCCCGGGGCCTCCACCGCGGACAGGAACGCGCGACGCTGCACGCCGGGCGCGAACACCAGGATCAGCAGCAGGCCGCACATCATCGCCACGGTCAGCAGGCCGATCGCCACCCAGTGCCACCATTTCAAACGTCGCATGCTCCTACGCTAGGCGGCGAATCGACCGGATCAACTCCATCGCCATCTGCAGGACGGTATCGCCCCCTGTGCCTGCGCACACGAGGCAGGCCGAGGCCTCCGGCCGGGCCGCGACGCAGTCGTGGGCGGCGTTCGGGCGGAGGCAGCGCATCCCCAGCGGCCCGGAAGCCAGCTTTCCACGCGATCACGCCTCAGCGTTGCGCTCCACCCCGGCGAGTTGGCCGCACCCCGCCGCGATGTCGATCCCGCGGCGCTGGCGCACGGTCGATGGGATGCCCGCCGCACGCAGGATCTCCTGAAACTCACGCACCCGCGCGGCGCGCGCCGGCACGCCCGCGTATCCAGAAGTCGGGTTCAACGGGATCAGGTTCACCTGCGCCTTCTGGCCCGCGAGCAGTCGTGCCAGGGCGGCCGCCTGTCCGGGATCGTCGTTGCGTCCCTCGATCAGGGTCCACTCGAAGAAGATCTTCCCCGCCGTGCGCGCCGTGTAGTCGCGACACGCCTCCATCAACTCGGCCAGCGGCCAGCGCCTCGCCACCGGCACGAGTGCGCCTCGTTCCTCATCGGTGGCGCCATGCAGACTGACCGCGAGCGAGACCGTCCGGCGCTCCTCGGCGAGCCTGCGGATACCCGGCACCAGCCCGACCGTGCTGAGTGTGATTCGCGAAGCCGCGAGCGACATGCCCTTCTGGTCGATGAGAATGTCCACCGCCTTCATCACGGCCTCGTAGTTGTGCAGGGGTTCGCCCTGTCCCATGAGCACGACGTTGCGCAGGCGCAGACGATCCTCCGCGAGGACGGCCGCCACGTGCAACACCTGCGCGACGATCTCGCCGGGGCTGAGATGACGTCGAAATCCAGCCTGACCTGTCGCACAAAACACGCAGCCCATGGCGCACCCGACCTGCGTGCTGACGCAGGCGGTCAGGCGCCCGTCGAATCGCATGAGCACAGTCTCGATCACGGCCCCATCCGCGAGGCGCAGCAGGAATTTGCGTGTCGAGCCGTCGGAACTGGCGACCTCGCGCACCACCTGCGTCGCGCCGACGCGCACCCCGGTGGCATGGAGCTCGCGGCGAATGCGCGGCGGCACGGACTCCATCGCGTCGACTGAGGCATGGCGCCGGCGATGCAACGCCGCCCAGATAGCATCGGCATGCGCAATCTTGATTCCGTGGGCGAACAGGTGTCGCTCCAACTCCGCGCGCGACCAGCCCAGCAGGTCCGGCGCGTCGATCGGAGTTTCGGCAGCATGCACTGGCATCATCGCAGAGTGGAGTCGCGCGCCCGCAGTCGGCAACAGCAAGTAATCGTGCGAGACCTGCAAGCTCAGGCGGCGAGGCGATCGCCGAATCCGCCGGCCGACCCGCACGCGCGGCGCACGTGGCGGGGGTTTCGCGGCATTTTCGCAGACGCCCCTCCGGCATCCACCCTGAAAACCCCAAATCCCACCTAAAACCGCCCCATTTGGCACCGATTTTGAGATGAACGTTCCTCCCCGTGGCCAACGTGCTTCCCACCGACCCTTTCCTTTCCGCCGACTCGCCTGCCAATGCCTCGCAAGGCTTTGCCGTGGTGCCGCTTGTCGACATCGTCAAATCCATCCGCGCCGTCCCGGTCGCGCCCGAGGTGCTCCCGAAGCTCCAATCGCGGCTGCAGGACGTGGATACGGACATCTCCGACCTGGCGGCCTTGATCCGACTCGACGCCGGCCTGGCGGCGAGCGTGCTCAAGAGTTCGAACAGCGCCTACTACACCCGCGGCACACGCGTCACCTCGATCGAGGAAGCGGTGTCGGTGATCGGCTACGAGGAAACCCTGCGCATCGTCGCCCGCTGCTCGTACTCGACGGTGATGAAAGGTTCGCTCGTGTGCTACGGCATCTCGGGCGAGGCGCTGTGGGAGGAGGCCGTGCTCGCGGCTCTGTCGATGGATCAGCTCAGCCAGCTCACGGAGTGTGATGCCTCGGAGGCCTACATCTCCGGGCTGTTGCACGCGGTGGGCATGGTGGCGATCAACGACCACCTGCTGCGCACCAACACCCGCCCGGCGGACGTCGCCCCATCGGGCCCGCTCGATGCGATCGCGCAGTGGGAGACCGCCGCCATCGGCCATCATCATGGCAAGGTCGCCGCGGCGATGATGCAGCAGTGGCGCTTTGCGAGTTCGGTCGTGCTGGCCGCGGAAAGGCTCCCCGATCCGAATGTGTCCAGCGACGACACGGTGCTCAGCGCGATGCTTCCGCTGGGCGTCACGATCGCCAAACACATCGCCGCGCATCCCGACGAGGATGGCGCCCAAGACCCGGAGTTCGATCTCTCCCGCGCCAAGCGCGCCGGACTGGACCGCCGCCAACTCGTGGAGATGGTGGTGACGATTCGCAGCCATTGGAAGCAGACCAAGCAGTTCCTGATCTGAGGACGCTCGGCAACCGAGCTTAACGGCCGTTGCGCCTGCGGAACTGGCACCGCATCCGGCCACCGCGGTGAGACACCCGCGCAGATGCGCGACCGCACGCCGCCCGGCCGGCCCACGCCCTGGATTCAGCCCACCCCGGATGCGTGATCCGCAGTGACGGGTGAGAGATGCGTCCGACCGATGCGTATGGCCGGCGCACAGCTCTCCGCCGATGAAGCGAGAGGCGTGCCTTTCACTCGTTTGGGTTCACTCGTCCGAAAGCAGTGCGAGCCCGCTCTCTGGATCCACCACGCGGCGAAGCGCACCGGACTCGGACAACATCACCTCGAGCGTCGGGCGGACGCGGGCTTCGCACAGGTGTCCACCCATCGCCTGCCCATCGCGCCGTCCGAGCACCACATGCACGTGCGCCACGGGCTCGTCGTCCTTCCACGCGATATCACCGGCGAGCACGAGCACCTCGACCTGCTCCTGCACCGGTATCTCGATGTACGCCTTCGTGTCCCAGTCAAAGTAAGCCAGCGTGGCGGATTCGAAGGCACCGATGGCGGTGAAACGCGCCGCGCGAATATTCTCGCGGCGCGCGTAGTCGCGCAATCCCGACATGACCTCGTCGCCAGACTCAAAGATGAGGACGTGCTGTTTGGTTTGGTTCTGCCCGAGTGTTTTTGTTTTCATCGCGATCGTCTCCGCCACGGCCACCGCAGTGAGCCGCCCACCCGTGACTGCTACCGCCGCGGTCGGCGGACGAGATCCCTGGCGCGAGTCGGGCGGCGCTGGTGGCGGCGGGCTGGTGAAGCTGTCCGGTGCCGGCAGGCGGGCGCCTCGTGCCCGGCTCAGGCATGGCCGGACGCGATGCGTCTCACCACCTCGACGGGATCACGCTCGCTCCGCGCGAAGAACGCGATCTCACCATCGATCTGCGCCCGATAGGCGATCACGTAGGCGGCCGCGCTCCAGCTTAGAAAATGGGTGCCCTGTGGCTCGCAGGACTGGCCGTGGAGGTATTCATACATGCCCCACGGGGGCTCGCCCTTGCGCGACAGCCGCAGCGACTGGGCCAGGGCAATCAACGCCCGGCCCGCATCCTCACCGCGCCCGAGTCGCGCGAGCAGGACGACCCAGAACCCGCCGGCGAGCGGCCAGATCCCCCCGTTGTGGTAGCCGAATGGCGGCTCGTCGGAGATCCGCAGCTGGAAGGCATCGGGGTCGTCTTCACGAATGGGTGGATCGAGCACGCGAAGCGGGTACGGCCGATCCAGACCGGACTCGATCACCCGCCGGACGATCGCTTCCATGCGCTCGCGCGACGCCACGCCCATGAGCGCCGCCAGCACATTGGCGAACGCATCGAAGCGATGGTGCCAGGTGTTGATGAACGGCGTGAGGTGGCTCTGGTAATACGGGAGGGGCTGGTCGCGCGGCAGGGGTGTGCGGATCAGATATTTCTTCGCCACTCGATCGACCACCCGTGGGTCGTCCCACCAGAAATCATCGTTGAGCCGCCGCCAGACCCGCTCGGCCAGACGGGCGTAGGAGATGGCATCCGCGTGCTGCTTCGCACCCTCCGCCAGTTCCGCTGCTCCGTAAAGTGCGCGAAACCACAACACCTCGTCATAAAGGACATGATACGAGCGGTTGAGGATGTCGCTCCAGTCTCCGGCCATCGGGATCTCGAGCAGGCTGCAGGAGTTTGCATCGATGCTGCGCAGATAACGGATGACCTCCCGGTAGCGGTCGTAGAGCGGGTGTTCGACGAACTCATGCTCCCCGCCCTGTCGGAACACGGCGTGGCAGGCGAAAAGGAACCAGAGACTCGAGTCGATGCTCGTCACCTCACCGTAGCCGCTGTAGTTGACCTCATCGATACGTCCATCGGCATCGATGAGAAGATAGGACGGCACCTGGCCGTTCTCGGCCTGGTGGTCGGCCAGCGTGTGCAGCGTGCGGCGGGCCGTATCCATCAGTTCCTTGTCCTCGCTCAAGTAGGCCGCCACCGCACAGATGCAGCCATCGCGCGCCCAGACCGCACGGTAATTGCGCCGGTCGACAGGCGCGGCGAGAAAACCCGGTCCCACACTGTTGGCCCGGAGCCGTGAAATGGCGGCGCGGTAGGCCTCGAACGCGAGCGGATCCGCCTCGCGCCCCCCTCCCGAGGTCGTCTTCGGGAGCCCAGGACGCGTTCTAGACCATTTCACGAATGCGGTTCTCCGCCACCGTACTGGCGATCTTCAAGCGACCGGGCGTTCCCTTGGCCAGCGACCGGGCGAAGCGCAGGGCCTGCTTCGGCTTGATCTTCCCCGGCATCGGTGGCTCGTTCGGATCGACCACCGCCTCGACCACCACCGGACCGGGTGTCGCGAGCGCACGGGCGATGACCTCGCCGCACTTTTCGGGATCGTCCACGGAGTAGGCCTGCGCCCCGAAAGCCCGGGCCACCCCGGCAAAATCAACCGGCTGCAGCTCGCATCCAAATTCTGGATTCCCGAGAAACACCATCTGCTCCCACTTGATCTGGCCAAGCGAGTTGTTCTTGATCACGAATATCTTCACCGGGAGCTGGTATTTTACGGCGGTCGCGAGTTCCGGAATGAGCATGGAGAATCCGCCGTCGCCGACGAATGCCACGCACTGGCGCTTCGGGTGGGCGACCTGGGCCGCGATGGCATAGGGCAGGCCGCAGGCCATGGTGGCCAGGGTGCCCGAGAGCGAACACATCTGCCCGCGCCGGATGGGGATCTGTCGCGCGAACCACGTCGTGATCGTCCCGCTGTCGCAGCTGATGATCGCATCGTCCGCCAATTGCCGGCCGAGCTCCCAGGCGACGACCTGCGGCTTCATCGGCCTGTCGCGGCGCGTGCCGCGCTCTTCCATGAGTTTTCTCCACGCCTTCATGCCCTTTTGCGCCTTCTCAAGGAAGCGACGTTGGCGGGCGGGCTGCAGCAGCGGGACCAGCAACTGCAGGGTGGATTTCGCATCACCGACCAAGCCCACCTCGACCGGGCAGCGCAGGCCGATGCGGGTGCCGTCGCGATCGATCTGCACGATCCGCGCCTGCCCGGGTTTCGGGTAGTACTCAATATAGGGGAACGACGTGCCGACCATGACCAGCGTATCGCATTCCTCCATCGCCTCCTCGGAAGGGCGCGTCCCGAGCAGGCCGATGCCGCCGGTGGTGAGCGGAGAGTCGTCCGGCACGCATGCCTTGCCCAGGAGCGCCTTGACGATGGGTGCGCCGATCCGCTCCGCCATGGCCTCGAGTTCGGCTCCCGCATGCAAGGCCCCCTGCCCCGCCAGGACCACGACCTTCCGACCCTTGTTGATCAACGCCGCGGCGCGACGCAACTCCGCCACGGCCGGCACGCCGCCGGGGTGACCCAGCGTGGCCGTGCGCGCATGGCCCTCGACGTTGCGTTCCGATCGCGTCGCCGCCTTCATCGGCAGCGATTGCGTGTCGACCGGGAAGTTGATGTGCGCCACACCGCGGCGACTCAAGGCCGTGCGGCACGCCAGGTTGGTGACACCGCTCACGTGCTCGGGACCCATGATGCGGGTCGAATAGACCGCCACGTCCACGAAGACGCGATCCAGGTTGATGTCCTG
The DNA here is from genome assembly GCA_023399155.1 of Verrucomicrobiota bacterium. Taxonomy (GTDB): domain Bacteria; phylum Verrucomicrobiota; class Verrucomicrobiia; order Opitutales; family Opitutaceae; genus JAEWQP01. The sequence continues at coordinate 123,972 of JAEWQP010000030.1, forward strand.
CTGCGCGCGGGTGTCGATGAGGTCGTGAAAGTGGTGCCCGGTGATCGCGAGAACCGGCTGGCCATCGAACTTCGCGTCATAAAGGCCGTTGAGCAGGTGTATCCCGCCCGGCCCGGAGGTGGCGAGGCACACGCCCAGGCGGCCCGTGTATTTGGCGTAGGCACACGCCATCAAGGCCGCCGATTCCTCATGACGCACCTGGATGAAACGGATACGTCCCTGCGCGGTGCGCAGCGATTCCATGATGCCGTTGATGCCGTCTCCGGGCATCCCGAAGATCACCTCAACTCCCCAATCGGAGAGAATGTCCACCAGTGTGTCCGCCGCAGTTTTGGCCATGGTTCACTCCAGATGTGCTCCCCGCGCCGGATGACGCGGCGGCCGCGGGTCCGGTTCGGACGCGCGACGCCACACCACTACACCAGCGAAGCGCGCTTCGACATCCGGGCGACCACCCAGCGCCCGCTGGGGAGGTGCCCGGTGGCGGGCCTGCCCGGTGTGGCCCGCGCACGTGGTTCAAACCGCGTTCGTGGACAAAGTCGCCGCAACCGCCGGTGGACAGTGCCGCCCCGCCGGATGATGGCCGCAGCCCGGCGACACGATACTCACCCGCGAAAGGAAGGCCGCCGAAAGCCGGCCCTAATCTCGCTCGGATCGCTCCACACTCCGCGACTCGAGAGCCGGTCCCCACGCTCATTTCACAAAGTACAAGCCCGTGAGGCTCGCGACGATCAGGAGGATGGCCAGCCAGGCATCCGGTTCGACGAACGGCTTCGTCCGCTCGGCATGGTAGAGCTGACCGAGTGTCAGCACGCACGTCACCACGATCACGCACATGGCGGTGTAGGCATGAATTGGAGACACGGCTGCCATGAGTGCCTCCGGGTGGACGAAGTCGAGCAGCCCGAGCACGACCATGTTGAAACAGTTGCTGCCAAGAATATTCCCGGCAGCCATCGAGAACGCGCCGATGCGCAGCGCGGTGAAGGTGGTCACCGCCTCAGGGAGGGATGTGCACAGCGCCACAAACGTGCTGCCGAAAAAGGTCCCGCCGAGCCCGCTTGCCTCAGCGAGGGTATTGGCCGCACCGGCAAGGAACGGAGCCGCCGTGAGGATGCAGGCTCCTGCGACCAGGTAGCCGATGATACCGCCCCGGAGTTCAAGCCTCTCCAGAGACGCCGGCCAGAACGCATGTTCGCCCTGCTCTTCAGAACCGGACCTTTTTCGACCGCGATGTATCATGCGAATACCGACAACGTACGCGCCGAGCAGAACGATCGTTCCCGGACCGACGCGCCAGATCTCAAAGGAACCCATCCTGTCGGCCAGGAGGATGAATATCGCGACGATCGCCGTGAGGACGATGCTCACGCAGGCGGTCATCGCCTGATTGGCCGATGCCTCGGAAAACATCCTGCCGGCGGATCGGCGGGTCAGATCCAGAACCGCGAGGATCAGGAGGTTGAAAAGGCTGCTGCCGATGAGGTCGCCCGCGGCGAGATCAGCGGCTCCCATGCGCACCGAGCTGATGTTCACACCGAGTTCGGGCAGCGAAGTCGCGCCGGCGATGAGTATCGTGCCGACCATGAGGCGCCCCAGCCGGCTCTTGTTGGCGATGATGTCGCCGAACTGGGTCAACGCCGCGCCCGCGACGAGAATGACAAGGGCGGAGAGGAGAAACTGGATGATGCTGCCCAGCATGAGCGCTTCAGGGCTGAGGGGTGGCGGGGGTGGCGTCGGTTTCATCCGCCGGCCTGGCGGAAAAATACGCGGCCGCGGCACGGCGCTGCTCAGGCTTCAAACGCGTCGCCACATCGTGCATGATGTGGCCGTAGGGCGAGCCCCCGCGCTTGCCCTGGGAAAAGAGTTCGAGCTGCAACTCCAGGTAGGGAGCCGGCTGCCCGGTAAGGAGTGGGTATTCCGGGCGTGCGCGCCGACCGCCCGCGTCATGGCAGGCAACACACGCCGGCACCCGCTGGCTCGGGATGCCATCGTGGGCGATCCGTCGTCCCTCGTCGACGAGCGCAGGATCCACCGCCGCCTTCGCAGTCGGTGGCGCAAGCTCGAGTGCCGCGTAGTATTCGGCGAGCTCGCGGATCGCCTGGGGTGTAAGGCCGGCCGAGAGCGGTTCCATGATGCCGCTGTGCCGCTCGCCCCGCGCATACGCAGTCAGGGCTCCCTCGAGATATTCGCGCCGCTGGCCGGCAAGCCGCGGAAAGGCGTCGCTGCCCCGTCCCCGACCATCGACCCCGTGACAGCGGGCGCAGCTTCGCTCGACCGCACCGGGGATGTGGCGCGCTGTCTCCATCTGGGCAATACCCTCGAGGGGCGTGGCTTCCTCCGAATCGCCATGGACGAGGCGGCGGTAACCGGCGGCGTCGAGGCCGCGAAGCGAGCGCAGGAAGGCGACCACGGCCCAGACCTCATCGTCGCGCTGTTGCGCCGGCCACGCCGGCATGCCGGTGAACTTGAGGCCGTGCTTCACGATGTTGAAAAGCTCGTCGGGATCGTATTGCTCGGACGGTGGGCCGAGCGGTGGCGGCGGCGGAAGCATCCCGAGGGCGATGCGGGGCACCGGCTCGCCCGGCGCCCCGTGGCATGGGCGACAGCCGAACTCGAAATGGCCCGCCCCCTTGAGAATCAGCGCCGGGTCATTCAGCTCCGGCACCGCGGTGCCCAGACTGTGGGTGTCGACGGATCGTCTCTTGGAGAACTGCAGCAGCCATTCGGTGATGGCCCAGTGGCCGGCACTCGCCTTGAGCGGAATGACTCCGCTCGCTGCGACAAGAAGGCCGAGTAGTCCCAGCACGACCCCAAGCAGAAGAGCCCGAATCAACCACCGCTTCATTGGGACACCTCCAGGCGCGGCTGCCGGCGCCGCAGAATGGTCGCAGTCAACCCGAGTCCTCCGGCGAGGTAGGCGGCGCCACCGACCAGCAACATGATCGCGCCGCCGAGTTGGACATCGGCGAGTGTCCCGGCGCCACAGAGTTCGCGGACGATGCCGGCGGTGTAGAGTGGACGCGGGGTCAGGGCAAGCAGCGCCCCGAGAAGGGTCATGTGCATCGAGGTCAGCAGGAGCGCCGCGATGCCTGACGCTGCACGCTCGGTCCGACGCTCAGCCCCGCCTCCCAATGCCGCGATCCAGACCAGCCAGCCCGCGAGGAAAAACGTCGCCTGCTCCGCCACCAGGCCGGCCGTCGTACTTCGCGCGGCCAGATGCAGCGCAGGTGCGTGCCACGCCCATACCGCGACGAGTTCCACCAACGACAAGGGAATAGCCGGAAACCAAGCCGGCGCGCGCCGCACCGGATCCAGCGCTCCTCCCGCCACCGCGCACGCCAGCAAGGGCGCCGCCACCGCCACGACGCCCATGTGCATGGTCATGTGCGCCCAGAATGCCTGCGGCGCGAGCGCCGGAAGCGGCCCGAGCCACACCGCCGCGAGCACGGCCAGTCCAACGACGAGACATGTGCGGCGCAGCGTCATCGGCAGTCCCGGAAGTAAAGTGCGACGATGGCCGCGAAGACCGTGGCGATGCCGCTGAGCGCGGCCAGCAACACCGTGGCGAAGCCGAGGAACCGGTGCCGGTCGCCCGGTGTATCCACATCGTGGGGAAGCGTCTCATCCCCGAAGCGGTGGCGGCGCCACCCGCCCCAGCCGTTGAACCCGATCCCGATAAGCGCCACGATCGTGTAGGCGAGGATCGCCCATCGCACAGGCGAGATGTCGGCGCCGCGATCGGCCTGCTTTGCGCACCAGACCGCGGCCGTGACATAACACGCCATGAAGTGCGCCGCCCAGATCAGGGGCGAGACGACGAGCCGCCACAAACTTTCCCGCTCCTCCGAAAATGGCCTGTCTAGGGAAGGACTCATGTGACGAGCGGGAACCCGGCGATCACAGCGACCGTGATGACGGTCGTGATCGCGACGAAGTGCCAGAAGAGGACGACGTTGTGGATATCGATGTCATACACCGCGGTCATGCGGCCGGCCGCGCGCCGCGCGAGCGCGTAGCTGCTCATGAGGCAGCCCACCGCCGCATGCAGGGCGGTCCAGATGGCGAGCAACCAGACCGTGGCTGGATACACATGGGCTGTTGGATCGAGCCCGGTGCGCCAGGGTCCGGCCAGGATCGCCGCACCGCCCGCGAGGGCGAGCACGCAGCCCGCGGCCATCGACACGTAGAACGCGCCGCCGCGGTCCTTTCCATTGAACCGCCGCCCCAGGAGCTGCGTGGCCCAGGCCGCGAGCAACAATCCGGCGCCGACACACGGCCAGAACACCCCAGGCCCGGTTGCACCCGGCGGCGGGAAATCCTCGTGGATCGTCCAATAGAAGAAATAGGCGAACACGATGGAGACAAACGCCGTCAATACGGCCAGCATCGTGATCAGCATCGCCCACCAGCCCACCGACTTCGCACCGGACATATAGAGCGGAAGCGTCAGGTCCAGGCCCACGTTCTTCTCGCGTTTCTCCGGGATCACCGCCGTGCCGGTCCACAACCAGTACAAAAACACGCCAATCGAGATCACGAGGCTGATGATCGCCGGCGTCCAGAGGTGAAACGTGCCGATCACATAAAATCCACCGAGAGTCACCGCACCCAGGGCAGGCACGAAGCTCGGACCGGGCAGACGCAGGCATTGCTCCGGCTTCGCGTCGATGGGCGAGGTCACGAGTGTCTCGCGTTTCCCTTCCTCCGCATCGGGCAGATAGAAGCGGCCCTGGTCGACATCACGCACGAAGTTTGACTGCTCCCAGAGCGGGTATCGGCTGTCGATCTCGGGGATCGACCGCACGCCCCACGACTCGGGCGGCATGGCGGGGAGCCATTCCAGCGTGCCGGCGTTCCAGGGGTTGCGCGGGGACAGCGGCTGTTTGCCTTTCGGACGCACGATATCCCACGTCACGATGGCCACGCCGATCCCGAGCAGCACGGCGCCCACGGTGGACATCATGTTCAGCGCGTCGAAGCCGAGATCGGCTGGATACGTGAACACGCGACGCGGCATGCCGCGCAGCCCGGTGAAGTGCATGGGCAGGAACGTGAGGTTGAACCCGACGAAGAGGAACCAGAACGCCACGCGGCCAAGGCGGTCGGAGAGCTTCTTGCCGTTGAGCAACGGAAAAAAGTAGTAGCAGCCGGCGATGATGGGAAACACCGAGCCGCCGATCAGCACGTAGTGCAGGTGCGCCACCACGAAAAACGTGTCGTGCGCCTGAAAGTCGAAGGAAGCGAGTGCGACCATCACGCCCGTGAGCCCGCCCAGGATGAAGGTGGCAATGCCGCCCACCGTGAAAAGCATCGGGATCGAGCGCACCAGCCGCCCCGCCGCGATCGTGGCGATGAAGCAGAAGATCTGCACGCCGGTCGGGATCGCCACCGCCTCCGACGCCGCCGAGAACAGCCCGAGCGAGATCCCCGGCAGGCCGGTGGTGAACATGTGGTGGACCCAGAGGCCGAAGCTGATGAATCCGGTGCCCACGGCGGCGAGAACGATCCACCCGTATCCAACGATCGGACGCTGTGCGAATGTTGGCACGATCATCGCGATGATCGCGATCGAGGGCAGGAAGATGATGTAGACCTCCGGATGGCCGAAGAGCCAGAAGAGGTGCTGCCAGAGCAGCGGGTCACCACCGCCTGCAGGATCGAAAAACGGCCAGTGAAAGGCGCGCTCCACTTCCAGCATCATGCTGCCGGCGATGAGCGGCGGGAACGCAAACAGCACCATCGCCGCCGCCACCAGCACGTACCAGCAATAGAGCGGGATGAGGTTGATCCGCATGCCCGGCGGGCGGCATTTGAGCGTGCCGACGATCAGCTCGACGGCGGCCGCGATCGCCGCGATCTCGATGAAGGAGAACCCCAACAGCCACATGTCGGCGCCGATGCCGGGCTGGTAGGCCGAGGTGAGCGGCGGATACATGAACCAGCCTCCCGCCGGTGCCGCCCCGAAGAAGAGCGAGCCGCACAGGAACACCCCGCCGAGCAGGAAACACCAATAGCCAAAGGCGGACAACCGCGGGAACGGCAGATCGCGTGCCCCGAGCATCTGCGGCAGGAAGATCACCGCGATCGACTCGAAGATCGGAATGGCGAAGAGAAACATCATCACCGAGCCGTGCGTGGTGAAGATCTGGTTGTAGGCGCCGGCCGAGAGAAAATCATTCTCCGGGACGGCGAGCTGAATGCGTATCAGCAACGCAAGCACGCCGCCGAAGAGAAAGAAAAGGAAGGCGGTGGCCGTGTACCAGACGCCGACGGTGGTGTTGTTGACATCCGACCAGTAGCGCCAGCCCGAGGGGCTGCGCCAGGTTCGACGCAGCCGCTCCTCCTGGCTGCGCCGGAGTTCAGGCGAGGGTTCCTCGCGCAACGGCTCGGGATCATCCGGCATGCGTTTCATGGCAAGGAGTCCAGGTAGGCGGCGAGCGCATCGAGTTCGTCGGGCGGCAGCATGCCGAAATGAGGCATGAGCACGCCGGGTTTGACCCGGTCGGTTTGCTCGATCCAGCGGCGAAATCCCGCCTGGTCGTTGGCGAGCACGCCGGCGCCCAGAGTCAGGCGCCCTCCGACATGCGTGAGATCGGGGCCGATCACGCCGGTCGCGTCCGTGCCGCGGATCGTGTGGCACGCGCCACAACCGTTGGCGAAAAACGAGTCGCGTCCTTGGGCCATGATCTCGCTCGCCGGCTCCTCTGCCGGCCGCTCCTGGCCCTCAAGCCACGCCGAGAACTCCTCGGCCGGCACGACCATGACAGGAAAAGCCATGAGGGCGTGAGACGCGCCACAGTATTCGGCGCAGACACCGCGAAATCTGCCTGTGCGGGTCGGGTGCAACAGCAGACGCGTGGTGCGGCCGGGGATCATGTCCATCTTTCCACCCAACGCGGGAATCCAGAACGCATGGATGACGTCGGGGCTCTCGAGCTGAAATTCCACGGGCCGGTCCACCGGCAGCCGAACCTCGTTCGCCAGCTCCACCGTGCGGCCGTCAGGGAACTGGTAGCGCACGCGCCACCACCACTGCTCGCCGATCACCGTCACGCGCAGGCTGCCGGCCGGCGCCGGTTGCAGGAGCTCAGGCATCATGCCGAGGCCGTAGACGAGCAGCCCGGTCAACACCACGGTGGGCACCACCGCGCCGCCGCCGATGATGTAGAGCCGTGCCCGTCGGGCGGTGAAATCCGCCGCGCCCCCGCGGATCGCGGACCAGGCGAGCCACGCCACGCCGAGCCAGACCACCACCGCTCCACCGGTCATCCACCAGAACAACCCGGCAATGCGCTCCGCCCCCCGCCCGGCCGGATCGAGGCTGGATTGCGGACCGCTGCATCCGGAGAGGACACACGCCGCCGCGGCGAGCATCAAGCCCGCCCAGCGCAACCGCTGGTTGGATACGACTCCCACGCACATGGCTCAGAACCGTCTCGTGCAACGGGGCGCGCGGTGGGATCGATCCGTCCTCAAGCCCGGCCAGCCGGCCCGGCCAGGCCGGCGTGTGGATTCCTTGGGCGGTGAAAGCACCGACTGCTTCCAATCCCGGAGGTGTTGCCGCTGTTCATGGTGTACGCTCATACTCGAACGCCGCGACGGTGCCCGGCGCCGCCTCTCGGTATACCCCGGCAACGGCGGTCGCACTATCGTGATGGTCTCCCACTCTTGCATAGGGGCGCCTCGGACACGACGGTGGCAGACGCCTGACCGTTCCCGCAGAACGCATCCCACCCGACCTGCTCGGCCCGGTGTGCACGCGCGCCAGGCTGTTCCCGGATCCGCGTTGCCGTACCTGCGATCCCCGGTGAACGTCCCCCGGTTGAATACCGTCGACCTCTCCGGCGCCTTCGCGCGCATCACGACCCACTGGGACCCACACGTCGTGGGCGAACTGAACGGGCAGTTGGTGAAATGCGCAAAGCTGCTCGGCGAGTTCGTGTGGCACCACCACGAGCAGGAGGACGAGCTGTTTCTCGTGCATCGCGGCACTGACGATGCGCCTGCGGGACCGCACCCTCACACTCGGGCCCGGTCAGTTCTGCATCATACCGCGCGGTGTCGAGCATCAACCGGTCGCCACCGAGGAGGTCGAGGTCGTGCTCATCGAGCCCACCTCCACGTTGAATACAGGCAATGTGCGCAACGCCTTCACCCGGGACACGCTCTCGCGCCTCGATCGCTGAGCCTGCGACGGTTGATCCGGATCGCCGAGCCCGGCGCCGTCGCGTCAGGTAACGCTCTGCCCCAGCGATCGGGTGGCCGGCCTATGCCGGCCTGGAGCCGAATGGTTGACCGAGTACGGCCCGGGCGCACTCCTGCGTCCTATTGCGCGGAGTCAAGCACGAGCCGCTGGCCGCAGAGATCGTCCAGGTCGTGCTCTTCGAACTGGCATCGATGCTCAACACGGGCACTGTCACCCACGAACGTGCCCAGCACACGCTCACCCGGCTCGACCGCCTGAGCATTCGCGAACGTACCCGCGTCGCGGATGCGAACCGGCTGTGGCGGCCATTCCCTCTCCATGAAACTCCCCGCATCCTCCCGGACATCGCCGCTCCTCGCGCTCCTGCTCGCCGCACTGCTCGGCCTCGCCGGCTGCACGCTCGTGGGCGGACCCGTGACGAAGGACATGAAGGCCGTCTCGGCCCAGTATGCGACGGTGCGAAAGGGCATGTCCCGCGCCGAGGTCGAGGCCGCACTCGGCCAGCCGGCGTCGCACCAGGAGGACGGCACCGTTGTCTGGGAAAAGCGTTACGACGACGTCAACGTCGTGCGCTTGGAGGTGTGGTTCGACAAGGACGATCGCGTCGAGCGCCGCGCCATCACGCGGGAACACGGGAGCGACGGCGCGATGAGGACCCGTTCAAGCGTCTCCCTCGATCGGTAGCCCCGCCCTTCCCCCGTACTCGCCGGACAGCCGGCGCGGACGGAGACGTCTTCACGATACCCGTGGTGTATCCGCCAGCCGCACACGCGCTGCGTGATTGGCCGGAGCCGCCCACGGCACCAGCAGCTCGTAGTCGACGAGCGCGAATGCGATGCGTCCATGCCGCCGCAACAATTCGCCGTAGCGGCGCGCGCGTACGATGACGTGACGCGGCTTGTGATCGAGGACGGCGAACCCATGCGCCGCCACCGCCTCGGCCGCCTCGCGTCCCAGCTGCATCATCCGCTCGTGGGAGATCATCCCGGAGGCCGCCGCCTGTTCCGCGTCGATGCCGTCCACCCAGGAATAGAGCATCACATACATCCGTTCCGGGTCGTAGCGCACCCGCACCGCCGGATCCCGGTCTTCCTGGTCGGCATCCAGCGCCCGCATCTGCCGGTTCAGCCGGTAGTCCGCGCGTCCCAGTTGCCAGCCTGCGTACAACGTGGGCGGCACGTGGATGGCCAGCGGCCGCTTGGTCCGGATGCGCGGCGCGCCTCGTGCGCGGCGGCGCAGGGTGTCGATCGCGCCGAACTCCTCGAACGGCCCGAGGAACTCCGCGTCGTTGAGGATCTCCTCCGGCCATGGAAACTCCGACCCCGGCCCGATCGTGGTCAGCCCCACGTCCTGTCCGAAGCGGCAGAACTTCACCACGATGTCGACCGAGCCGCGCAGCCGGTGCGGCACCGGAACACGGTAGACCGAACCCGTGGCGCCGGGCAGGGCGCGGCCCACCCGGCAGAATCGCTGGTCGTCGTGCCAGTGGCACGGCAGGAGGGACTCGGCCATCGACCAGCCGTCGCGCGTGAAGTAGAACTCCCCGCCCTTCAGCCCGCGCAGGTAGACGTAATCCACACCGTGGATACGCCGCCGGTTCGGCGACGCCACCACGTCGAATGCCGGGAGCCGTCCCTGCTGCAGGCTGAACTCGTAGGCCTCCATCCCGCTCAGTCCTCGCGTTCGAATGTCTCGTGCTGGATCAGGGCCGCGTAGTCCTCAAGCGTCCCCTGGTCCAGGCAGCATTCGATGATCTGGCGGCCGAGTCGAAGCAGGTCGTCCGTGAGGAACTGCGAGAGCTCGCTGGCGAAGAAGGCCCGCAGGATCTCGGCCCCCCGGTCGTAGGCCGCCGTGCCGACCTCCGGCTGCTGGTCAACCTCGAAGAACCACGAGCCGATCTGGCGTCCCTCGACCTGGATCGACGCCGGCGTGTATCCAAGAAGCGGGCACCGGCAGGCCTTCATACGTCCGCGCGGGAAGCGTGCGCCTCCGCGGCGGGCGAGATACTCGCGTGCGATCCACTGCGGCATGAAACCGACCTCCCACGCACCCACGTGCTGGTTCGGCGTGAGGATGTAGCGCACGCGCGGCGTTTCCACGATCTGGTTGAGGAGCAGGTTTGCCTGGTCCACGCGCCGGCCGGTGGCGAAAGGCCAGTAGGAGCCGACCCCCTCCGACGACATGCCCTCGGTCTGCACGATGCTGGGATTGGCGTGGCCGCGCGGCGCGACCAGGCGCCACAACCAGGCGAGCGCCGGCGGCAGGATGTGGAAGAGTCCCACGATGCCGTAGGTCGGCCGCTCGCGTGTGCACGGCGGACACCGCACACCGAAGCTCCGGATGTCGACGTCGACCGCGCCCTTCATCACGTCCGGTACGGCCGTGCGTGGCACGACCACGCGCGGATTCGGGCAGGGCTGCCCGGGAGCGTCCTCGACGTGCTCCCAGATCAGCGCCGTGGCGCCGGGCTTGGCATCGATGTTGAGAAACAACATCGGCGCCTGGGCGTGCGTCGTCATTTCCTCGAGGTGCGGATCCGTGCCATAACGGGTGATGTGATTCACCCGGACGAACCAGGCGTCCTCGGCATCGATGAGCGTGAGCTTGCCGCGTCCCTTCTCGAGCGACGGATGGCACAGGGCCATGTCGTCGGTCACCGGACGCAGTTCGCATGTGCGCGGGAGCGTCAGCGTGCGCTCGTCGCCGGTCACGAGGTTGCGCCCGAGCAGCAACGAACCGTCGCGCTGGCGGTGCGCGTGCTCGAGCATCTCGCTCTTGCCGCCCCCGCTCGCGCCCTCGTGGGAAATCACCAGCTTGTTGTCGTAGGGCGTCACCACCTGGACCGTGGAGCAATGCATGGTCACCCACCCCTCCTGCTCGCCGATATTGAGCAACACCCCGTAGATGCCCTTCTTGGCGCTCGGTCCGGGGTAGAGGTTGTAGCTGAAGAGTTCGTGCCTGTCCTCCAGGCGATTGTGCACCACCACCTGCCGGCCGGCGAAATGCGTATGTCGGAACGGCGGGGCGACGTAGATCACGGCCTTCGGATCGAAATCGTCCGGGACCTTGTCAGGCGCGAGGATTCCCTGCAGCAGGGCCAGCCCAAGCGCGAAGAACCCGGCATTGTCCGGAGCGATTACGAGCGCAGGCATGCCTTTCCCCTCGAGCCCGGCATAGAAGGGAAACACCGCGAGACGCTGCGTCTTCAGCCAGGCCAGGGTGGCCTCGCGGACGGACGCGAACTCGCTCCCGTAGCGTTCCCGATAGGTGGGCTTATCCGTGGGACGGTCATCGCCGATCACCATGCAATCGGGATCGCGCCGCCGCATGTACGGTTCCAGGTAGTTGGCGGCGATCCCGTTGCGAGCCCGGCAAACGAGCGCCTCGACAATGCGGCCCTTGCCAGGGACATCGTAGGCCACGCTGTGCCAGCCATCCGGACCGGCGTCGCGGACAGCCAGCCGCATGAGTTCTTCGACTGACGAGGCGACAGTCACCTTCGGCGCGGCGGCGAGCACCTCGGCAGCGTCACCAGGGAGTGGGAAACGGAGGCCGGCAACCCGGCCGGAAGTTGGAATAGCGCGAGTGGTCATGATGTTTCGGCACACCCTAGCACAGCGTTCGGGCAAAAACTGCGCACCAAGCCAGCTCACATGTGCATTTTATGATGTTCTTTTCTGCGCACCTGCTCACGATGTTCGCACCACCCGATCGCTCGGCTTCGTCCCGCTGCCGACACTCACTCCATGCCCACCACGATCCGTGAAACCCTGGGTGAGCGCATCCGCGCCCTTCCCGGACTGACCCGCTTCCTCGAGGACCTGTGCGTCGTCACCGGACTGGCGGTTCACTTTGTGACACCCCTCGGTCAGCGCACGGTCGGCGCGCACGTGTGCACCCTGTGCCGCTTCCTTCATGCGCACCCCGACGGCTCGCGGTATTGCACGCGGTTCCTGCAGCAGCTGCTCGAGGCGGCGCACGAGGCGCCGGCTTCGGCCCTGTGCGACGCCGGACTGCGCGAGACGGCCGTTCCGCTGCGCACCGGCGGCCAGACCTTCGGGTATGTGGTCTTTGGACACAGCGCGGACCATCCCCGCTCCCGGCCCGACCTTAACCAGGCACGCCACCTCCTCGGGCGGACCGGCATCGCACTCGATCACGCCCAGCTCGAAGTCCTCTCCGCCGATAGTCCGATCGTGCCGCCCGAGCGCACGGCCGCCCTTCAACGTCTGGTCGCCGACATGGTCGAGCGCCTTGTCCTCGAGATCACGCAGCACATCGTGCATCCGCCGACCGTCTTGCCGCCGCTGGTGGAGCGGGCCTGCAGCATGGTGCGCACAGACTTCTCCCGGCCGCTGTCGCTCGACTCTTTCGCCCGGCAACTCAAGGTCAGCCCGGGCCACTTGAGCCGCCTCTTTCACCACAGCACCGGGCTGCGCTTTGTGGAGTACGTCGCACGCGTGCGCGCCGACCACGCACGCACGATGCTGCGCACCACCGAACGCCCGGTCACGGAGATCGCCTTCGCGTGCGGGTTTCAGTCGTTGTCCCAATTCAATCGCACGATCCGCGCCCATTTCGGCCATACCCCACGCGAGATCCGTCGCGAGTCCGCGCCACCCGCGGCGTCGCGCCTCGCGGGCAAGTCCCCAGCGCGCTGATCGAGGCGTCACGCGCAACGGTGCATCGCAGAGACCGCCGGTAAGCCACGGATCCGCGCTGATGGCAGCTGAGTGGACGTTAGTTCCGACCAGGAGCTTCGCTCCATCTCTCGCCTCTTGCTTCGCAAGAGCCTGGCGAGGCGCATCGCGGACCCAGCGTGGCGACGTGCCGGAAGTCCACCGCGGCTGATATGTCGACTGAGTGTCGGATTCGAAAGCGATCCTGTTGTTTGCGAGTCGGTTGTGACGAGCGCAGATGGCTTTGTTGGGGTCGATTTTGAAACAAAAACATACTCCTTTTTGTTTCGATACGAGGCTGAGGTCTTGTTTTTGAAACAAAAACATGCATCTTTTTGTTTCGAAATGGGGAAACACGCTCAGTCGGCAGACACACTCATCTCGGACCGAATCCAATCACGGGGGCCGGGCTGGGTGTTCACGCCCGCAGCGTTCAGCGATCTTGGTTCACGCACAGCCATTGGCCTGACGCTGCTCCGCCTGAGAAAAGCGGGGCAAATCCGGCAGCTTACGCGGGGTCTCTACGACGTCCCGAAACATGATCCTCAACTTGGACAACTCGCACCATCGGCCGACGCAATCGCGGACGCTCTCAAGGGGCGCGACGCGATCCGCCTTCAGCCCTCCGGAGCTTACGCTGCGAACTTACTCGGGCTCACCGAGCAGGTACCCATGAAACTCGTCTTCCTCACCGATGGCAGAAATCGCGTCGTGCAAATCGGGCGACACGTGATCGAGCTGCGCCGAACCACGCCGCGCAACATGGCGACAGCCGGACGCCTGAGTGGCCTGGTCATCCAAGCGCTGCGTTTTCTCGGACAATCGAGAGCATCGGACGCCGTCATCAGTCGACTGGCGGCCCGCCTCACAGCCGACGACAAGAGCCAGCTTCTGCAAGACCTGGCCTACGCTCCCGCCTGGATGGCGCCCATTTTCCGCCGCATCTCCGAATCCGCCACGACGTGAAGCAGTTTCTCGATCTTCCCGCAGAACGACTGCTTACGATCTACACCGAAGCCCAAGCGCGGCTCGGACTTCCTGCCCAGAGCGTCGAGAAGGATTTCTGGGTCTGCTGGACACTGCGGGAGCTGACTCGTCTGCCGAAGTGGGGCGACCACTTCACGTTCAAGGGCGGGACTTCCTTGTCAAAGGCGTGGAAGTTGATCGAGCGGTTGTCGGAGGACATCGATCTCGTTCTTGACCGCGACTTCCTCGGGTTCGGTGGCGACACCCTCAGCGGAAAACAACAACGCCGGCTGAAAGAGGAATGCAGCCGCAAGATCCACGAAGAGATTGCTCCGGCATTGGATGCCCGGTTTCGCGAACTCCTGCCGACCGGCGCGGCCTGGTCCCTCGACGCAGCGAGCAAAGACGAAGACCGCGACCGCCAGACTCTGCTCTTCACCTATCCGTCGGTGTTCCCAGTGCCTTCGCCCTATCTCCGGCGGGTCGTGAAACTCGAAATGGGTGCGCGGTCGCAGACCGAACCCTCGAAGACAGTCCAGATCACGCCCTACGTCGTGGACGCGATTCCCGGCAGCATCGCCGACGCGGCGTTCGGTGTGCGCACAGTTGTCGCAAGGCGGACGTTCTGGGACAAAGCACTCCTTCTGCACGAAGAGACCTACCGTCCGACTGATCCCGAGCAAACCATGCGAAAGGTGGGACTCGCTCGGCACTACTACGACCTTTGGCGCCTGATCAAACTCGGCATCGCGCAAGAAGCCCTTGCTGATGCCTCGCTGTTTTCGCGAGTCGTCGAGCATCGGAAGGTATTCTTCCGCTACAGTTGGATGGACTACTCGACGATGGTTCCGGGCAAACTTCGGTTGCTCCCGCTCGCGGAGCAGATGGCCGCTTGGCGGCAAGATTACCAGGCGATGCGGGTGGCCATGTTCTTCGGCGATGTGCCGACGTTCGACGTAATCCTCAAGGACGTCGGTGAGTTCGAGGCCCGCTTCAACGCGACTCGTCGAACAGAATGATCGCATTCCGGACGGGATCCGTTTCGGACCTGCATCCGAAACCGGCGGACTGATCCAACAGCGTTTCGCCGAACTGCTGAAGGTTGCTCACGTCCCAGCCTTTCGCCTTTGCGAGTGGTGCCCGGGACCGGACTCGAACCGGTACTTCCTTTCGGAAATCTGATTTTAAGTCAGAAGCGTCTGCCATTTCGCCACCCGGGCGACGGTACCAAAACACTTACCAGTCCAACGCTCGAAAACGCCAGCGCGAAGAAAGTCCGCAATGTCCGCTGCTGCGGAAGGTGGGAAAGAAAGTGGCCAAAATCCGCCCTCGCGGCGTATCCACGATTTGATACCGAATCTTGCATCTATCTGGTAAGGAACAGCTATACGCGTGTTTCCGCAGCCGAGAGAACGGTAGGGTTGACGGATTTTAAGTCCCCAGCGTCTGCCATTCCGCCATCCGGGCAGCAGGCTTCGCGTACGATTGCGGGTTCACCGCGGCAGCGAAGCAAGCCGGAACGCGACCGCATCGCGGCCGGCGCCGTGCCGCAGCGCCGCGCCCGCGGCACGGTTCAGACGTTCTCGTCCTCGTCGTGCTGCAGGCGACGACGGTTGATCGGGAGTTCGTGCGGGAGAAACGCGTAGAACAACATCAACCACCAGCTGCGCGATGCGCGGTAGAAGGCGATCGGGAACACTGTCCCACCCACCAGCGCAAGGCCGATGGCCCAGGTTCCGGAAATGGTGCCCGTCCAACCCAGGACGAGCACCGGGAGAAGCCAGCAGGCGATCGTCACGCCGTAGTTGATCGACATGGATCCGAGGAACGCACCGTCGCCGCGTTCAAGCGGAAGCCCGCACAGCGGACATTCCCGATGCAGGCGAAACGCCGAGGCAAACAGCGTCTTCTCGCCGCAATTGGGACAGCGGTTGCGCAATCCCCGCCTCACGATCTCGGATCTGCTGACGTGCACCATGTCCGTCCGCAGGACCCAAGCGGGCCGGAGGGAGATTGGCAACCTTCCATGTCACGGCTCCCGGCATGTGCTTGCCCCCGAGTCCGCAATCCACCGTCCTTCGTTCAGCGTCTTACCTTCTGAGCGATTCGTCCGCGGAGTCCGGATCGGGACACCTCAGTGCGACAATAAACAAAACGGGCGCCACCGTTTCCGATGGCGCCCGCAAGCTGTTTCGAGGTACTCGGGCCCGGGCTATCGCCCTTCGCCGCTCGCCTCGAGCCTCACATTCAAGCTCCGAGCTGGTAGCGCACGAAGCGCTTCACGATGATGTTCTCGCCCAGCTTCGCGATGCGCTGCGTGAGCACATCCTTCACGGTCTGGTCGGGATTCTTCACGAAGGGCTGATCGAGCAGGCAGACGGTCGAGTAGTACTTCTCGAGCTTGCCCTCGACGATCTTCTGGATGGCCGCAGGCGGCTTGCCGGCGACCTGGGCCGTGGCGATCTCGCGCTCGCTGGCGACATCGGCCTCGGGCACCTGCTCGCGGCTCACCACCGTCGGGCTGGCGGCGGCGATCTGCAGGCAGAGGTCGCGGCAGAACGACTTGAACTCGTCGGTCTTGGCCACGAAATCGGTCTCGCAGTTGACCTCGATGAGAACGCCCACCTTGCCGCCGAGGTGAATGTAGCTCTCGATGAGCCCCTCGTTGGCGGTGCGGCCGGCCTTCTTGGCGGCGGAGGCGACACCCTTCTTGCGAAGGATCGTCTCAGCCTGGTCGAGGTCGCCGTTGGATTCGGCAAGCGCCTTCTTGCAGTCGAGCAGGCCCGCTCCGGTTTTCTCACGGAGGGCGCTGACCATCTGGGCGGTGATAACGGTACTCATGGAATTGGGACGGCGGTGCGCGTGGTCCGGCAGATCACTTCGCCTCTTCGGCGGGAGGAACGACCTCAGCAGGAGCCGCGACCTCGGCCGGCGCGATGATCTCATCCTCTGGAACGAACGCGGCAGCCGCGGCGGCCACCTCGACGTGAGCCTTCATCGCCGCGCGCGACTCGTTGATCTGCTGCTGGCCACGGTTGATGCGGCGGGAATCGCGCTGCGAGAGGCCGGACTGAATCGCCTCGACGAGGGTTTCCACGACGATACGCACGGACTTCACCGCGTCGTCATTGCCCGGGATCGGGTAATCGACGAGCGCGGGGTCGGAGTTGGTGTCCACGAGTCCGACCACCTTCATACCGCAACGACGGCCCTCGGCCACGGCGATATCCTCGTAGTTGATATCGATCACGACCATCGCGGTCGGGATCTGGGTGAGGTTGCCGATGCCCTCGAAGTTGCGGTGCATGCGCTCCATCTCACGCTTGATCGCGGACGCTTCCTTCTTGTGCGTCTTCGCGAGCTCGCCGGACGTTTCCATTTCCTGGTAACGCTTGTACTTGGCGAGGCTGCGCTTGATGGTCTCGAAGTTGGTCAGCGTACCGCCCATCCAGCGGTTGACGCAGAAGGGCATGCTGGTCGCCGCGGCGGCCTCGCGGACGAGTTCCTGCGCCTGGCGCTTGGTGCCGACGAAGAGGATGTCGCCGCCCTCGGCCACCGTGTTCTCGAGGAACTGGCAGGCCTTTTCCAGACAGGCATGGGTCTTGATCAGGTCGATGACCGAGATGCCCTGGCGGTGGTCAAAGAGGTAGCCCTTGAAACGCGGATTCCAGCGCTTGGTCTGGTGGCCAAAATGAACGCCTGCGTCGAGGAGGTCCTTCGGTGTGATATTCATGCTGTGGATGTCCTTGCGAGGACACAGGTCTGCGCGGAGGCAGGCCTTACGTGCTGCAGTTTCTAACGGATCGCCGGGAATCGTGGACCATGGGAGCCATCCGGTGACTGGTTCCCCTGGGGAAAAGTGAGAAAAGCATCGGACTCGCCGGGCGAAGGCAAGAACAGACTTCTCGGCCGCCCCGGCCCCCCATGAAGCGCTTCGGGGCCGGCCCACGCCACGGGGGCCGCGCATGAATGGCGAATGGCGCGGGTCTGCCGCTGGAACGGAGCACCAGTCACTTCCGTAAGTCCGCAAACACGCCACGCCCGCGGCACCACCTCTGCGGCGGGGTTTCCACTGCGGCGTCGCGGATTCTCGCCTTCGATCCGGCGGTCCAAACCGCTGAAGGTCACGGCTGACCAGCGCTTCTGGCCGGCCAGCGCCACCGGCGATCGCGCTCCACCGGGCCTGCCACGCGCTGTGCGCGCTGCAGCCTACAGGCGCAGCCGGCGCAGGCGGAGCGCGTTGGTGATCACGCTGACCGAGCTGAGGCTCATGGCGGCGCCGGCGATGATCGGGCTCAGCAGCCACCCGAAGAACGGATACAGCGCCCCCGCCGCGATCGGGACGCCGAGCGAGTTGTAAATGAAGGCAAAGAAGAGATTCTGCCGGATGTTCCGCATGGTCGCGCGCGACAGATGAATAGCCTTGGCGATTCCGCGCAGGTCGCCCTTCACGAGCGTCACCCCCGCGCTCTCCATCGCCACATCCGTGCCCGTCCCCATCGCGATCCCCACGCTCGCCGCCGCCAGCGCCGGGGCGTCGTTGATCCCGTCGCCGGCCATCGCGACGTGCGCGCCATCGCGCTTCAGTGTATTCACGAGTTGGATCTTGTCGGCCGGCTCGACCCCGGCCTCGAAACGATCCAGCCCGAGCTGCTTTGCAACCGATTCGGCTGTCCGCGCGTTGTCGCCCGTCGCCATGACGAGCCTGATGCCGAGACGGTGCAGATCGGCGATCGCTTCACGCGATGTTTCCTTGATCGGGTCCGAGACCGCGAGCAGGCCCGCCAGGCGCTTGTCGACGGCGGCAAACAGGACGGTCTTCCCATCGGACTGCAGCGCCGCGGCCTTTTCGCCCACGGCAGGCGGCAGGTGAACGCCTTCGGATTCGAGAAAGCCCACCTTGCCGACCAGCACGGCGTGACCGTCGACGGTGCCGGCGACGCCGCCGGCGGTGACCGAGCGAAAGTCCACCGCATCGCGCAGGGCGACCTTCCGCACCTCGGCGCCGCGCACCACCGCGGCGGCCAGCGGATGCTCCGAGGCGCGTTCCACCGACGCGGCGAGTCGGAGGAGCGAATCCTCGTCCGTGCCCGACTCAAGCACGATGTCGGTGAGCTCCGGCCGGCCTTCGGTGAGTGTGCCCGTCTTGTCGACCACGAGCCAGCGCACGTTGCCGAGGAGTTCGAGCGCTTCGGCATTCTTGACCAGAACGCCTTCCTGCGCACCGCGTCCCACGCCGACCATGATCGACATCGGCGTGGCCAAGCCGAGGGCGCACGGGCAGGCGATGATGAGCACGGCGACGGCATTCACGACTGCGTGTGCGAGCTGCGGCGCCGGACCAAAAAAGTACCAGATGACGAATGTGAGTGCGGCGATCACCGCCACTGCCGGCACAAACACGCCCGCGACCCTGTCCGCGAGCCCCTGGATCGGCGCGCGGCTGCGTTGCGCTTCGGCGACCATCTGGACGATGCGCGCGAGCAACGAATCCTCGCCCACCTTGTCCGCGCGGAAGACGAAGCCGCCGGTGCTGTTCACCGTGCCACCGGTCACGCGGTCGCCCGCGCTTTTCTCCACTGGCAGCGATTCGCCCGTGATCATCGATTCGTCCACGGACGAGGCCCCTACTTCGATGATGCCGTCGACCGGGATCTTCCCGCCCGGACGAACGCGCAGGCGATCGCCGGCCTTCACCTCGGACAACGGCACCTCGACATCGCCCTGCTCCGTGACGCGGTTCGCCGTGGGCGGTGCGAGGTCAAGCAGCGCACGTATCGCGCTCGACGTCCGCGCACGCGCGCGCAGTTCGAGCACCTGTCCGAGGAGCACCAGCACCACGATCACGGCGGCGGCCTCGAAATAGACATCCACCACCCCGTGTGCGCGCATCGTTTCCGGAAAGAGCGCGGGGAAGAAAAACGCGAACGCACTGAAGATCCAGGCGGAGCCGACCCCGAGCGCGATCAGCGTGAACATGTTCCAGTGTCGGTTGCGGAGAGACCGCACACCGCGCACAAAAAATGGCCAGCCGGCCCACCATACCACGGGGGTCGCAAGGACGAACTGGACCCACCGGCTGATCGTCCCGTTGGCTACATGCGACCACGCGGGCACGAGATGGGCCATCGCGAGCACCACGACCGGCAGCGACAACACCGCGCCGATCCAGAATCGTCGTGTCATGTCGCGCAGCTCGGTATTCTCGTCGTCGGACCCCGCTGCCGTGACAGCTTTCGGCTCGAGCGCCATGCCGCAGATCGGACACTCGCCCGGGTGATCCTGCTCGACCTGAGGATGCATCGGGCAGGTCCAGATCGAGCGTGCGGCCTCGCGATGCGCGGGATTGCGCTCCAGGGCCATGCCGCACTTGGGACAATCGCCCGGCTTGTCACTCACCACGCCCTCGCACATCGGACAATAGTATTTCGTCGAAGCCGATGGCTTCACCTCGCCGTGGCCATCACCATGGTGGCAGCACGGTTTGTCGGCTTGCTCGTGCGCGGCATCGTGGCCGTGCGCATGCGCCCCGGCGTCGCGCTCGTGGCCGATGTGCCCGGGATTCGACGGGTCGCGAGAGTGGGTGTGTTTCATCACGGCGTGTATCCAGGGGGTGGGCTTGTTGCGCGCGCTGGCTCGCTACCGAGGTCCGATCGATCGCGCGGGCGCTTGAAACTCCCGCCGCGCGGTTGGGAGGGACGGTGCAAGGCCAGACCCGGATCCAAGCGTCGCTCCCCACCGGCGACGACGCGTCCTGTGCGGGCTCGGTCTCCGTCGTCCGGCGCGAGATCCCGCCTACATCAGTTTCTTTCCCGCCACGACCGCCGCGATGAGGAGCACGACGCAGATGGCGAGGAAGATGAAGAACAACACCTGGGCGATCCCGGCCGCCGCGCCCGCGATGCCCCCGAAACCGAGTGCAGCGGCGATTAACGAGATGATTCCGAAAATAATGGCCCATTTCAGCATGACGCTTCCTTTCCTTTGAGTTGTCCGATCGTAAGTCCCCCCAGTGATACACGAGGCGCCGCCCTCCAGCCATGGGGCCCCAGGACCAACACCTGATCGGAGCGGCACAGGTCGTCCTGCCCGTGCAGCCGGAACAAAGGGTCGGGGAACGGGCGGCCGGCGGCTCGCGGTTGGATTCAGTGGGCCTGGCTGACCGGCACTCTCCGGGCCAAACGCCCTTCGCCGGATGCCGCCTGAGGCCGGCGTCACTCGCGATTATGGTGCAGGCGTGCCATCTTTCGACCGAGGACTGCCCCCGTGAAGTCCGCCCGCGTGCATCCGGGGTCCCTGAACGCACCGATCGCCTCAACCGACGGTGCAAGCGAACGATGAAATTCTCACTGGCGGCGAACTACGATCCGGAACTGGTCTCGGCGCTCGCCCCCTACCCGGTCGATGAGGTCTACGGCAAGCTTCCCAACGACGGGATCAACAGCGGTCGTCCCCGCTATCTGGCGACACCGGTTTCTGAAGACGAGTTGCGCGACTACATCCGCCTGCTCGATCGTCACGGCATCGCGTTCAACTATCTCCTGAACGGCGCCTGCTTCGGCAACCGCGAGTGGACACGATCGTGGCAGAAACGGATCACGGCCCTGTTGGACAAGCTGGGCGACATGGGCGTACGGAGGGTCACGGTCTCCACCCCTTTCCTGCTCGAATTGATCAAACGCCGGTTTCCCGGGTTCAAGGTGAGGGTCGGGATCTATGCCCAGGTCGACACGGCCCGGCGCGCCCGCTTCTGGGAAGACCTCGGCGCGGACGCGATCGTGCTCGAGAGCTTCTCGATCAACCGGAATTTCCGCCGCCTCACAGCGATCCGCCAGGCCGTCCGGTGCGACCTGGAGCTGATCGCGAACCACGCCTGCCTCCTGAACTGCCCGCTGCAATCGTATCACCAGAATGGATTTGCCCACGCCTCCGACGACACCGGCACGCTCTTCATCGACTACTGTTTCCTGCGCTGTTCGCGGATGCGCCTGCAGGATCCCTCGCAGTTGATCAAGTCGGCCTGGATCCGGCCGGAGGATCTTGCCGCGTATGAAGCGCTCGGTTACACGACCTTCAAGCTGCTCGAACGCGGCATCCCGTCAGCCGAGCTGCTGCGCCGCGTCAAAGCCTACAGCGAGCGGCGGTTCGACGGAAACCTGGCCGAGCTGCTCTTGTCCTACGGCTTCAAGCTTCCCGTCCGCAAGGAATCGCTCTGGAGCCTGCGTCACTTCTGGAAGCCGCGACAGGTGAGTCCGGGTCGGCTGAAACCGCTGGCTGACCTGGCGCGCCTGCAAGGCTGGCTGGCGCCCTTGGCGGAGTGTCCGATCCGGGTGGAGGCGCGAAAAATCCCGGACAACTTCCTGGACGGTTTTCGCAACCGTGACTGCGCCTCCGCGGACTGCGACGAGTGCGGCTACTGCGCGCGGATCGCCGCGCAGGCGGTTTCGATCGCTCCCGCCTATCGCGCGGAGGCGTTGAGCAAACACGACGAAATGGCTCTGTCCATGGCCACTGGGACATTGTGGAAGGTTTGACCCTCCTCCTCCGTACAGCCGACCCTCGGCATCGACTCTCATGACACGGCGCGCATTCGCCCCGATGGCGTTCCCGTCGGCACGCTGTAGACTGAGAGATCATGCAAAAGGCATTCGACGCGATGCCATGGATTGGCGGCATTGCTCTCTCGCTCGCGCTCACGTCCTGCTATTCGATGCGCCCGTCGTCGGGCGCGGGCGAAAATGCAGGTCCGACTCAACGACAGTTGTCGCCCGCAGCCATTGGCCTGCCTCCGGGTTATCAAATCGATCTGGTCGCCTCCGGGCTCACGTTTCCGGTCGGCGCGGCGCTCGACGATAACGGCAGACTCCATGTGGTGGAGTCCGGCTATTCGTATGGCGAAGACTTCACCGAACCGCGTTTGCTGCGGGTGGAGGATGGCGGCGCGACGACCCCGATCGCCTCGGGCGGAAAGGGCGGGCCGTGGACGGGTGTCGTGTTCCACGCCGGGGCTTTCTTCGTCGCCGATGGAGACGTGCTCGAGGGCGGGCGTATCCTGCGGATCACTCCAACGGGCGAAATTCAACCGCTCGTCACGGACTTGCCGAGTTTCGGTGATCACCACACCAACGGACCTGCGGTCGGGCCGGACGGATGGATTTACTTCTGCCAAGGCACCGCGACCAACTCGGGCATCGTGGGCGAGGACAACCTGAAGTTCGGTTGGCTGAAACGGCGGCCGGACTTTCACGATATTCCCGCGCGGGACATCACACTCTCAGGCGAGAGCCTCGAAACCGAGGACTACCTGAATCCCGGCAGCGGACGCAAGGTACGCACCGGGGCGTTTCTGCCGTTCGGCACGCCGGCGCAGCCGGGACAGGTGATCAAGGGCGCGGTGAAGAGCTCCGGCTCGGTCCTGCGCGTGCGGCCGGAGGGAGGCGAACCCGAGCTCGTGGCCTGGGGGTTTCGCAATCCGTTCGGCCTCGCGTTCGCGGCCGACGGTTCGCTCTTTGTTACGGAGAACGGTTTCGACGATCGCGGGAGCCGTCCCGCGTGGGGCACGCCGGATTTTCTCTGGAAGGTGCAGCGCGGCGTCTGGTATGGCTGGCCCGACTACTCCGGCGGTGAGCCGCTCACCGATCCGGCCTTTCGGCCGCCGGGGAAACCGCAGCCGAAGCCACTGCTGGCCAATCCGCCGAACACGCCACCCAAGCCGGTTGCGAAATTTGCCGTCCACTCGTCGGCCGACGGCTTCGAGTTCTCGCGCGCGCCGGGATTCGGGCACGTTGGTGAGGCGTTCGTCGCGATCTTCGGCGACGAGGCACCATCCACCGGGAAAATGTTGAGCCCCGTCGGCGGCAAGGTCGTACGCGTCAATGTGGACAACGGAACAATCACCGACTTTGCCGTGAACCGCGCGCCGAAGGAGGGCCCTGGCACGAAGGTCGGGGTGGCCGGTCTGGAGCGGCCGGTTTCGGTGCGGTTCGATCCGGCAGGCGAGACGCTTTATATCGTGGATTTCGGCGTGCTCCGCCAAGACGAGAAAGGCGCTCATCCCGAGCGAAAGACAGGGGCGATCTGGCGGATCCGGAGGCAACGCTGACATGAAGACTTCCATTCTCCTCACGCTGCTCGGCGCCCCCGCCGTCTTTATCCTCACAGCGTGCGGCACTGCCCGCAGAACTGAGCCATTGGCGCCGCCGCTCGATCTCAGCGATCCCAAGGTGGCACAAGGCCAGGCCGTCTTCTTCCAATACTGCCATCAGTGCCACCCTCATGGCCAAGGCGGCTTGGGACCTGCAATCGTCAACAAACCGCTGCCGGAGTTTCTGATGAAATTCCAAGTGCGGCACGGCCTCGGCACGATGCCGAGTTTTGGCGAAGAAAAAATTCCGCCGCAGGAGTTGGATGCGTTGATGGAGTACCTCAAAGCTGTTCGCGGAAACCGGCCGCTCACGAGCTCACAACCGGCGGCAGAAACTTGAGCGCCGGTCAGCGCGTCGCGCGTGCGCCGCCCCATGCACGCATCACATCGTCGGACACTCCAATGCACTGCCGGCCCTCGGGGTCCGCGATGAGAGCGACGAAGTACACGACGGCCTCCCAGAAACCCAAAAGGCCCTCCCGAGCAGTGGGAGGGCCTAGAAATTGGGTGCAGGGGCGGGATTTGAACCCGCGACCTTCAGGTTATGAGCCCGGAGGTAAACGTTATGGTTACAGCTATTTAGCTCAAGACAGGCCGGAACTACGGTGTAAACTACGGGTCTGTTAAGAGTAGTCACTCACCCTTTCACGAAGTCACACCGGAGTTTTTCGCATGGCCCTCGAAATCCAAAAAGGTCGCAGCAAGTGGTGGTATGGTCGCGTCACCGTGAACGGAGCCGACGTGGTCAAGAACCTCGGCGTCCAAATTAAAGGCGTCCCGCCGCGCACCCTGCGCGAGCAAGGCGACGCCGCCTTCGAGCGCTCGCGCACGAAAGCCCAGGTCGCGCTGGAGAAACTCCAGTACGATCTGAAGGCGAAGAGCACTGCCGAAGAGCTGGTTCAGACGATCCACGAACTGCGTACCGGCTCACGCGTGTCCTCGATCCTGCTGGACGACATCGCGACGCAATGGAAGCAGCTCCCCCGTCGTCGTCCGCTGAGTGAGCGCTACATCGCGCAGGCCGAGAGTTGGATCCAGCGGTTCGTCGAGTTCGTGAAGAAGTCCAATCCAGCGATCAAGGAGATGGCCCAGATTCAGTCGACGCTGAGTCGATCGTTCCTCCACGCGGAGGAAAAGCGCGGTGTCACGGCGAAGACCTACAACAACACCGTGATCTTTTTGCGCTCGTTGTTTCATTCGCTCCGCAAGGAAGCCGGGCTCGCAGACAACCCCTTCGACGGCATCCCGACGCGCGAAGGTGAAACGGTTTTCCGCCGTCCATTCACCGTCGAGGAACTCGGCGTGATCATCGAGAAGGCCAAGTCGGACACGTTCATCTATCCGCTCATCGTGACCGGCATGTGCACAGCGATGCGTCGCGGCGACTGCTGCACTCTCCGGCGCGACTCCGTCGATCTCAAGGGCGGTTTCGTAACGGTGAAAACGTCCAAGACCGGCGAATACGTTCAGATTCCGATTTTTCCCCTTCTGCGTGAAGTGCTCACGAAGGCGTTGAACGCCGAGCTTCCCAAGCCATCTCCCTACGTGTTCCCCTCCTTGGAAGCGCACTACTCCAGCAATCCGGATCACTTGACCGACCGCGTACGGCGAGTGATGCGCGCGGCGGGGTTTTTCGATGCCGAGGACGCGGAGAACGAGGAAGAGAAGAAGCTCGCGCGTGGAGATGTTCACCAGGCGCGCAAAGGCGGTCTGCGCAAAGCGTCGGTTCGTGACTTTCACTCTTTCCGGGTGACTTGGGTCACGCTCGCGCTGAGCGCAGGTGTGCCTCTCGAAATCGTCCAGAAGGTCACGGGCCACCGAACCGCCGGCATCGTGATGAAGCACTACTTCCAGCCCGGCCGTGAAGACTTCCGTCGCACACTCGCGGGCAAGATGCCGTCCCTTCTCGTCGGCGGCGCAACCAAGGCGGAACCGCCTTCGCTCAAAGAAATTCTCGCCAAGTTGAAGACCATGACGCCCGAGAATTGGGAATCGGTGCAGAAAGACCTGGTGTCGAGACTGGAACCTGCCGTTCCCGCGCTCCCGGGACCGTCTGAACCCAAGGTCGCGGTCGCCGTGTGAAGTGCGGTCTTGTCACAAAAACTGGCTAGTTTTTGTGACAGCGAATGAGGCAGATACCGAGCGATGCAGTCCGGTGTGCTGCTGCGATTGCCTGGTAGCCGGTCAGAGGAAATCTGTCCGGGTGTCGTCGGCACTTCCGGGGACTGTGATCAGGTATTTCGAATCGAGACGACCGCCGGAGACGAGCGATCTCTTTCCGCGTCCCAACGAAATCTGAGTGAGGTCGAGGTGCTTCATCCACGTGTGGCTGTGCCTTTCCGCCAGATGCAGGAACAACCGTTTGACGCGGATCGATGTGCAGGCGGAAAGAAGCGATTGGACCAATTCGGGCCGAAGGCCGCCGAGGCTCTCGAAGATCAAGTTGGCGTGCTCGTAGGATGAAGCGTCGAGCGGCCGATGCTGAAGAAACTCGAGGATCGCGCGTTCTACCGTCGAGACAGTCACGCGAAGCTCTCCGTCGCTGTGTTCGCAAAGCCCGAGGCCCTCGGGGAGAAAGTTCGTCCGAACGTGCTGCACTCTGCCGAACCATGACAGCCCCCTAAACCAACTCGGGAGTCGATCATTGGTTCGGTCGAAGAGATAGATCGGATAGTTCGAGCCCAAGGGAATGAAGTGTGCGTGACCGAAGATCTCCAGCGCCGTGCGGCCACCGGGGTGGACCGAGCTGGGTTTCAGCTGAAGACCGTGGACTGCGCCCATCCACGACGGCGTGCCTGGCCTGGTGGTGAACGCCCCGTCGCCCACGCGGTGCAACCAGCCAGAGCGACAGTAGTAGTCGGCAAGACGGCTAGAGATACCGCGGGCTTTGAGCCATGCCGAAGTCACCACCGCGGCGGCCGGAATCGTGGCTAGTCGTTGGTTCAGCTTACGACTCATTGAACAAGTAATGCTAGGTTAAATCGCTGTTTTGTAAACCTTCGCTTCGAGCAAATTCGCGATCTGGGGCCTACTCCGGAGTGCGGCTTGCTGGATTATAGATTGGACTATTACCGCAGTTTTTGTCTTAAATATCAGACACGATGCCACGAACCCTTCCAGTCCTGTTCCCCGCTACTGCCCGCCAGCTGGAGGCTTTGGGCGAACGTCTTCGCCTCGCTCGCCTGCGGCGTCGGTTTTCCGCTGCCACCGTGGCCGAACGTGCGGGCGTCACGCGATCCACCCTTTACCGCGCCGAAAAGGGAGATGCCGGGGTTGCCTTGGGCACCTACGTAAGCGTCCTGCGCGTTCTTGGGCTGCACGCTGATCTCGATGCCGTGGCCCGCGACGACGACTTGGGGCGGAAGCTGCAAGATCTTGAACTGCCCGAACGACGGACCGCCCCGCGTCGCGGCAAATCGGAGGAGGCATCGTGAAGCCGAAGAATCGTCAGCAAGTCGAGGTCGTGCTCGATGCCGACTTCATCGGCGAAGCTTGCCCGGTGGGAACGCTGTTCCGTGCCGCTGCGCATGGACGCGAGACGTTCTCCTTCGCATACGATCGCACCTGGCTGAACCGGCCGGATGCCTTTGCGATCGATCCCGACCTCCAAATGAACAGCGGCGAAAGCTATCCCGCTGACGGCACCGGAGTGTTTCGCGTTTTCCTGGATTCGGCACCGGATCGCTGGGGGCGCCTGCTGTTGGATCGACGCGAGGTATTGCGTGCTCGCGCCGAGAAACGAACCGCACGCGCTCTCGGCGAGTGGGACTATCTCCTCGGCGTGCACGACGGATGCAGGCTTGGGGCACTCCGCTTCCGCCACGACCAGGCAGGACCGTTCATCGACAACGATGAACGCCTTGCTGCACCTCCTCTCGCCTCCCTGCGCGAGCTAGAAGCGGCATCGCTGGCGTTGGAAGAGCCCGACGCGCCGGATCGGGAGGAATTCTCGCGATGGCTCATGGCGCTCCTGGCGCCGGGTAGCTCGCTTGGCGGTGCCCGGCCGAAGGCGAATTTCACTGATCCCGACGGCGCGCTCTGGATCGCGAAGTTCCCGAGCCGCGAAGACCGGCGCGATGTGGGCGCGTGGGAAAAGCTTGTGCATGAACTGGCAGTCAACGCCGGCGTCGATGTGCCGGATGCGCAGTTGCTGGCGCTCTCCGGTCGTCATCGCACGTTCGCCACGCGTCGTTTCGACCGCGTCGGCGCGCGCCGTCGCTTCTTCGTCTCGGCCATGACGCTCCTTGGTCGTGCTGACGGCCAGGGTGGCAGCTACCTCGAGTTGGCTGAATTCCTCAGTACCCGCGGCAGTGCTCGGCACCGTTCGGACGATCTCCGGCAACTCTGGACGCGCGTGGCTTTCAATATCCACGTCGGCAATACCGACGATCACCTCCGGAATCACGGCTTCATTCTGGAAGCGGACGGCTGGCGTTTGGCTCCGGCCTACGATCTCAACGCGAACGTCGAGCGCAGAGTGCACACACTCGCGATTGACGAGCGTGATCCCACGCCCGATCCCGCGTTGCTGCTCCAGACCGCGCCCTACTACGGGCTGAAGACCTCTGAAGCGGAAGCGATCCTTTCACGGGTTCGACAGGTCGTCGCGACGTGGAGTGAGGTTGCGCGGCGGCTGCAACTGCCGCGCGATGAGACGCAGCTCATGGCTGCGGCGTTCGCGGACCGCGCGTCGCGATAGGTGGTCGCGCATCGGTTACGTTTCCACACCAGTGAGATGAAAACGTAACTCCCGGCGGCGAACCGCCGGGAACGGAAAGGCGGGCCTCAGATGAGACCCGCCTCCCGGAAGGAGTAGAATCCGCGGCCGGCCGGATCGGCTTTCGTGTCGCCGACGATGACGTGGTCGAGGAGTTCGAAGTCCAGGACGCGTGCGGCTTCGCGGAGTTGGCGCGTTACCTGGATGTCGGCCGAACTCGGGGCCGGATCGCCGGAGGGATGGTTGTGCGCCACGATCAGGGCAACGGCTCCCGCGATGATGGCTCCGCGGAAGACTTCCTTTGGCGAAACCAGTGTGCTGGTTGCAGTTCCCAGCGTGATGAGATGACGCCCCATCGGGTGGTTCTTGCGGTCGAGGTAGACGCAGTAGAAAGCCTCCTGCATGGGGTTCTCCTCGAAGGCGGATCGCAGGTAGTCGGCTACTTTGGAGGCTCGGTCGAGCTGAACTTCTTCGCCGAGTGAAACGAGGGAGTAGACCATCTTGGCTTCGTAAACGCGCATGGTGAGCGCTCGCGCGAGCCGCGTTTCCCTACTCAACAACGTGTCGAGTGATCGCGGGTGCTGCTCGTCTGAGCGCCCGCTCGGGATGGGCGAAAGTCAAAGCGCTGGGTGGAGCGCCGAGGCCGTGTCCCGCGCCGCGGGACCAATCGAGGGGGAAGCGAAACGTTTGCGCGTGGTGGAGATCGCGCAGCGATACGACCTTGACCGCCCATACAATGGGGCGCGACGGACGGGGCAGGTGCTGGAAGAAATCGAGCGAAGCGAGCAACGGATCGGGTTTCTGTATTCTGGCTTTACCGCCTATGTGGATTGGGTAGATTCCGGTCGTGCCGGCGTGCCGATAGGTTCTACCGATTTCGGGGCGCGATGTGCTTCGAATATTCGACTGCACACAGTGATCAGCCAACGGTGCCTGATCTCGGGTGGGCTTTATAGAGGTCCTCGCACGGAGCCACCTCAACGTCAGTCAGCCCATGTCATACAATGAACGAAAATACTTCGCGGGGAGCGTCCGCGCTTTCCCGTGCACACGAAACCAGCTCCGACCTCCAATCCAACGCGGCAGCCGATCCCGGTGCGGAACCAGGAGACCGCAGGATTCTGAAGTGCTGTCCCCAACCCCCAGAACTACGGCGTCTCGTTCGCGAGGCCTCCTCGCGTGAAAAACAGACCGGGAAGGTTTCTGCTCTTTGGGGCCGCGTCGGCGAGCTGTATGCGGCGATCCGGTACGGCGTGAAGTTAAGCCGAAGAAATGCTCAAGGCCACGATGGCCGGCTCGGCAACGAGCTGGTCGAAATCAAAACGATCACACCTCGAAAGCGAAAACCGTTCGTGCGCGCGAAGCGCGCCGGAAACTTCAGCATGCTCGCCGTCATTCGGGTTCGTCCTGATCACCAATTCGAAGCGCGGATCGTTCGGCGTGACCGCCTGCCAAAGGGGAACGATGGCGCGTACGTCGTTCTCTCCTGGAGCCGCGTTTGCGCTCTGGCTGAGCCGATCGGTTGAGGACGAGAGGCAGAAAAGAATGAGCGGCGCGCAGCCTATGGCCACGCGCCGCTCCGAACCCCTACTGCTGAGTCTTAAGCCGAACTGTACCGATTTGTACTATCAAGGCCGAAGCGCGTACCGAACCAATATAGAGCACCAATGATCGTTGCGGTTTTACATTTCCGTCGGCGCGGAAGGACTCGGCAGGCATCGATAAAAAAGCCCGCTCGTGAGAGCGGGCTCAAAATTCTCGGGAGCTATGCTCTACCGGGAATTTTTGGCGGGAGGGAATTCTTTGAAGACAGATGCGGGCGCGGCAGGCAAGGCCGGCGCGCGAAAAATGGGAAGGGGCGGCTTTCGCCGCCCCAGTGTATCCACTCAGTTGTTGACGAACTCTCCTGCGAGAGTCCAGAGCGCCTTGTTGATGCGTTGTCCCTCGGTGAGACTCGCCACCGGCCGGGTGCGGGTGCGGCGGATGCCCATTCCATCCGTGTAGGCGAGGTAGCGGTCGCCACCGCGAACCAAGTGCTCCTGGATCACGTTGAACGTCGTCCAGAGATCGGTCGCGGCGTCACCGTAGCGCACCGGGGTGAGGAGCTTCTCGGGGCTGAGCAACTTCGTCACCGGCTGATCGGCGTCCCAACGGAGTGCCGTGGCCCGGCGTGCGAACTCGACTCGCGTTGCCTGCGAGAGCTGCACGCCCTGCCACTTCGCCACCGTCTCCAGCGCGCGGGGCGTGTTCTGCGCCACGGCCTGCGCCGCCTGCGCGAAGGCTTCGGCCGAAACGTCGACGTGCCTGATGGAGACATGGGCGAAGTCGGCGTCGGAGACGGTTAGGCCGTTGCGGCAAACCAACCGATAGAGGCCAGCGTCGATTCGGTAGGCCCGGCTTCCATCGTGCGCGTTTTGCAGAACCATTTCTGCGCGGGTGCTCCCGACCTGAAACACTCCCGCTTCCAAGTCCACGCGACGCGCGAACCGGATTTCGTGCATCTGAAACCCGATGCGATCCTCCAGCCTTACGCGTTGCTCGGACGCTTTGACGGGCTCCCATCCCTCGGCCCCGAGCAGGGCAACGACCTGCTCGGTGGAAACGAAGGTGTAGCGGGAAGAAACGCCGGGCCGCGCGTGCTCGGCGAAAATCGAGGGCGCGCACCGGCGGAGGTCTTCCGACGAAAGCGCTTTGAAGGTGCGGGTGGGTGAAACGATGACAGACGAGTTCATGACTTCGATGTGCTGACGAGCGCCCCAACGAGGGCGCATGTAGCGGGCCGCGCTACGCGGACCCCAACCCGAGCCGAACCGTTGAATCGGCCGCCCCGGAGGGATGCCGACGATCAGCACCGTCGCGCAAGGTGGAGCGCAGCGAAGCGAGCAATACCTTGAGGCGAGGACGGACGAAGGCGCTCGCGCCGCCCGGCCGCCCGCCGGCGCAGGTGCTACAATGAGGCAGCACCGCAGGGTGTGGCTCCGCTGGAAGAAAATCGCGCGAGCGGCGCAACGAGAGCGAGCACCGCAAGCCTAGCGGCGTCTGAGCGAAACGAATCAGCCGGGAGGCGAAGCCCGGTCAATCGCGGATGCCTGTTCGCGCTGAAGTGCGCGTTGCGCAGGTGCGAAGCGGAGTGAAGGCGAGAGGCCGTGAGCGAAGCGACGAGTCGGCGACAGCGGACGCGCGGCAAGGCCGCTGGTGTCGCGAGCGCAGCCTGCGAAGGGAGCGATCCTGGCGAATGGTCGCGCTCGGGCGACGAATCGCCAGAAGCGGCAGAGAGCGCGGGAGCCAAGCCGTCTCGGAGCGCACCGAACGGCCCGAGCCGGAATCGAAGCGAAGCACCGAAGCTACGCACGCGTGGCGCGCGGTGAAACTACTGGCGACAGCCGGATCGGGGCGTTGCGGGGTGTCCCCGCTAGAATGGGGAGGACGAGACGCAGGCTCGAACGCGGGGAAAGTCCTTTCCCCGGCCCGCACTTCTCTGAAATCTTGCAGAACATCGCGTCCCTGCTCTTGATTGTCTGTATGGCTGAGCGAATCCCCATCCTCGTAAAACAAGACCATCTTGCGCAGATGGCCAATGCGAGGACTCCTCTGGAAGCGGTGGCAGAACTTGTGTGGAACGCACTAGATGCTGATGCGAAAAAGGTGACCGTCAGCCTTAGTACCGGGCCATTGGATACCATTGACGAGATTCGCATCACCGACAATGGCCATGGAATCTTTCATCCGGACGCTAAGCAGTTGTTCGGAAATTTGGGGGAATCTTGGAAGCGGAGCAAACGCCGAACGGACGGCGGGCGCGGCATCCATGGCAAGAACGGTAAGGGCCGATTCAAAGCATTCTTCCTAGGTGGATCAGCAAGGTGGCAAACGACCTACCGCGCACCGGACGGGAAACTTTACGACTACGCTATATCAGGAGCCCTTTCTACTCTCGACGCATTCACAGTTTCGGCACCCAAGCCTGCAAAAGGAACGGAGACCGGAACGGAAGTTGTCATCACTAACGTTCATCGGAACTTTCGCTCGTTAGCGGACGAGGAAACGGCGAATGCCGCTGCACAACTCTTCGGTGCATACCTGACTGAATACCCGTTCGTTGAGTTGATCCTAAATGGCGCCAAGGTTGATCCGAGCATGGCCCAGATCCGTACGGCGGAGAGCAAATTCCAGATTCAGCTCCCGAACGGAAAGACGCTGCCGGTCGCTCTTCGAATCATTGAGTGGAAGCACGACACTGATCGCATGCTCCATCTCTGCGATGAAGGTGGTGTCTCGTTTCACTCGCTCATACTGGGTCCTGCCGTAAAAGCGAAGGGTTTCAACTTCACGGCGTACCTAAAAACGGACATCATACGTGAACTCGACAAGCAGAACCGGCTAGAGCTTGGCGATCTCGATGAGACCGTAAAAGCCCTCGTCCATGGCAGCAAGGACGCGCTTCGCACCTACTTCAAGAAGCGAGAAGCGGAAGAGTCTTCGGCTCTGATTACGAAATGGAAGGCAGAGAATATTTACCCATACGATGAGTCGTCTGGGCTGGGGCCGGTCGAGACCGCGGAGCGGCAGGTCTTTGACATCCTAGCAGCCAACGTGCACGAGTACTTAAAGGCTTTTGATGAGCTCGATCAGGCCTCAAAGCGTTTCACATTTCGTCTGCTGGCGCAGGCGGTTAAGGAAAACCCGGAGTCCCTACAGACGATAATCACAGAGGTCCTTAACCTCAATAAAGAGGATCAGGACAATCTTGCAGAGCTGCTGAAGAAGACGACGCTGTCGCGGATTATCTCCTCGGCCCGCATCGTTAGCAATCGGCTGAGCTTCCTTAGAGGACTAGAACTTTTGGTTTTCGACAAGGACTCGAAGGAGCAGCTTTTGGAGCGCGACCAGTTACACAAGATCCTCGAAAAGGAGGCCTGGCTGTTCGATGAAAATTTCCAGCTCGCCGGCAGTGAGGAGTGGCTTGAGGACGTGCTACAGAAGCATCTGAGCATTCTCGGCGAGCGTTCCGACGCGTCCGAAGATCCGATTGCGGACGACGCGGGGAAGCGTGGGCGAGTCGATCTGATGTTGAATCGCACACTTCAGCCGAAGGCCGGTGAGTTCGAGCATTTGATTGTGGAGTTGAAGAGACCCAAGAAGAAGATCGATCAAGAGGTTCTCGGGCAGGTTAAGAAATACGCATCGGCTGTTTCGAAAGATGAACGATTCTTGAAGACCAAAACCCGGTGGCAGTTCTGGGCCATCGGGAATGAACTAACTGACGACGCAATGCTCGAGGCCGATCAGGATGGCCGGGAGCACGGGTTGGTGTTGAGGCGCGGCAATATCACCGTCTGGGCAAAGTCATGGGGCGAACTCATTGATGCCGCTCGCGCGAGGCTGAGCTTCTTCCAACAGCAGCTGACGATTCAGGCGGACAGAGACTCTGCGAAGGTTTACCTCACTCAATATCACGAAAAGTATCTTCCGCCTGCTTTGAGCATAGTCGACGAGGCGATTGCTGGAGTCGAAACTGAAGTCGGCTATGTGGCCAAGGCCGAGAACTGTATTGAGCCAGCGGTTACGAAGGCGGTTACTGATGTGGAAGAAGTCGCGAAGTGAAGACTGCCGCTGGGACGTTCTCGCCGCTTACGAAATCGGAGAACGAATCGAGTTCAGCGGAGGCAAGGCGCCGGTCGTCAATTCGTGCTGATTCAACCATCCCCGCTCGAGGCGATTGATGACACTGTCGCTTTTGCATTCGACATACCAAACCCAATGAGCGCGCCCAGCATTCGTGGGTTGGACCTTCTCCGGGTTTTCCAAGTGCTGTTTGATCCTAGAACATAGGTTCTTGGCCAAACCGATATAAAGTATCTCCTCCTGGAAGGTTGTCAGGACGTAGCATCCAGGGGTCGTCGGCACGTGCTTCGCTGACGCCAAGGAAAAGACCTGTCGCTGCGATGGATGAGGTTGGAGGTCGCCGACCTTCACAGCTGCACGGAGCCAACTTTCTTGACGGCAACAAGAGCTTTTTGGATTTCCGCTGCGATGTGTCGAACGCGTGCTTTGTTGATGCCTGACGCTCCTTGTCCGCGTTTCCACCAATCCGGATGCTGGATTGGAAGCAGGTCGTTGGGTAGATTCTCAAGGCCGCGCTTGAGGACGCTTCTGAGAAAATCGACTTTGAAGTTTTGGGCGGTAAGCGCCTCATTGAACACGGGGTGCGCGACCAAGTTGAACAGTTCTAGTCCGATCGTTTTGAAAACCACTGTTTCCTCGGGTGACTGCGGATCGACGAGGAGGTCCGTGACTGCCTGCCAGTAATTCATCAGCGCTTTGCAGCGTGTGCGCGAGTCGTTGAGGCCAAAGATGGGATGCCCCCCTGTAAGGATGGTCGACTTGATCGATTGAACAAAGCTCTTCTGATTGATCGTCGTCTCGTCATCACGCGCTTCGTTGGCCATCCGGATTTTCTTGAACCATGGACTTTCCTGTTGGCCGTTTAGGAAGTTCGCGATTTCGAGCGCCTGCCGATCATCATCTTTGTCGACCTGCCGTTGAATCCATTTCGGCAGCGTCGGGATATCGTCGGTCAACGTCATCGCACTCAACCTGGCGATAATCTGCTGCTCGACGGCCCTGTCCACTGGTCGCTGGGTCGTATTTACGATCAAGAAGTGACACATCTGCGCGACATCATCGAGGCCGACGGCAATCGTCGCGGTCAGTTCGAATTTGCGAATGGCAGGATTGTTCTCGGCGGCCTGTATGAGACCAGCGACTCGATGTTGTCCGTCGACGACATTGAATGGGCAGACAGTTTCGGTGTCGATAGTGAGCCGGTGTGTGCCCGGATCGAAGGTGATCTGCTTGTCGGTCGCCAAGAAGATGGATGTGGGCAAGAAAGCTTCTCCGTCCTCCCATGCTGCGGTCAGATAGTCCGCAAGACGTTTCGCCCGCGTTTTGTCGAGCACCCGCTGAAACCCATTGTTGTCCGAGGAGGCGTCCAGCTTGTCGACTTTGTAGAAGTTCGCGATGAGCAGATCCTCAACCGTGAATGCAGTTGTATAGAGAAGAAGGTTGCCCTGCTGAACTTTGACCGCGGGTTTGGTGAGAATCATAGTATTAGGGGTATACGGCACCTGGCTTGCCGAGGTTCGCGTGGATGTGGCGGCAGGCGCGGCAGAGTGTGCCGAAGGCGGGAACATGAGCGTCTATCTGCGACTGTTGAAGGTGCGCGAAGTCGAGCAGAGCGGTCAGGGCCGCTTGGTGAGTCGTCGGCTCATACTCCTCGCTTTCGAGAAAGCGGCCGACTGCTCCTTTGCCGTCTCGATGGCCGATGTGCGCCAGCGCAGTGGAGCAGTCCGCCTTCACCGTGGTGAGCTGGGTTCCCGATCTCGGATCACAAACAGGGAGGCCCTGGATGACGGGAAGACTCGCCACGATCCAATGCTCAAACTCCGGCCACGGCAGAACGACGGCGGCGGGGATGGGAAGTTTTGCTGCACGAATGATCTGCCCCGCCGCCGGACCGTCTAGCTTGGGACAGGCTTTACGTTTGGGTTGGCCGGGTGGAGTCACCTCGAAATCCGCGTCGTAGATCACCATCAACACGTCGAACTTCCGGAACTCTCGCCAGAAACGCTGCATGGTCTCCGCGAGGTAATCGGCGTTCTTGAGGGCGTTGTCGCGAAGGAGCGGCTTTTCCCAAGTCACCACAGGATTCAGCCCGAGGTGCGCCCAGAGCCGGTTTAGCAATCCTGGGGCTGCG
The DNA here is from genome assembly GCA_023399155.1 of Verrucomicrobiota bacterium. Classification (GTDB taxonomy): domain Bacteria; phylum Verrucomicrobiota; class Verrucomicrobiia; order Opitutales; family Opitutaceae; genus JAEWQP01. The sequence continues at coordinate 160,443 of JAEWQP010000030.1, forward strand.
GTGTTTTCACCGTGCCCCTCGACAAGGAGCGCGCCGCGCAACGGACGGGTCATACCTTCGTTCCCTCCTGATCTTTGGGCGGATAGACGGGCACTTCAGCACCGCCGGCCCGCAGTGGTTCGTGCCGTAGGATTTCGCCGAGTGTGCGCAGTCGCTCTTTCGCGGCGTAGAACTGGTCCGGTTCCATCGCGGTGATTCGCGTCGTGTCGCCTTCTCGCGTGACCACCCGCAGGAGTTCGGGCTCGAAGTGATCGAGCAGGTCAGGGCTGTGTGTGGTTATGACAACCCGCGCGTGGCGCTGGGCCGAGTGGATGAAATCGTAGAGGATTTCGAGTGCGCCCGGGTGGATGGCCAGCTCTGGCTCCTCGATGGCGATGAGCGAGGGCAGCGGGTCCTGCACCAAGGCTGCGAGCAGGGCGGCGGCGCGAAGGGTGCCGTCGCTCTCCTGGTCGGCGGGTGCCCAGCGTCCGCCTTCTTTTTGGCCGGGATTCCGATGCAGGAACTCGACGTATTGTTTGCTGCCGGCCGGCTTGACGACGGCGTCGGCGATGTCGTCGGTCAGGCGGTTGAGCGCGACCACCCACGAGCCTTTGCGGGGGCCGTTGAGAATGGCGTCCACCGTGGTCGGCCAGTTGAGGCCCAGGCCGTCCATGAGCGCGCCAGGCTGGCCCTTGTCCTGCGGTTGGCGGAGGACGATGGGCGGCACGCGGTAAACGCGGATACGGGCGATAGCCGAGGCGAGTTCAGCGAAGCGACCATCGGTCTGCACGAGGGGTAGAACCAAACCGTTGGGCGGGATCGACACCGCATCGAGGCGGCGGTCTTTTGCCCACTCACCGTTGGCCACCTCAAACTCGCCCTGCCATTTGGCGGACTCTTTCGCGACTCGGTAGCCGCCTTCGCTGGCGGCTAGCGTGAGTTCGTAGTGACCGCGGGTGCCTTCGCTCTCTGCCTCGATGCGGATCGAGAAGCTCGGTGCGCCGTGTTTGAGCAGACTGGCGAAGCCACCACGCGAGTCCTCCTGGCCGTTGCTTAGTGCGGAGGGCAGGCCGAGCATGGCGTCGGCGAGGAAGGCAAGCGCGTCGCAGAAGCTGCTTTTGCCGGAGCCGTTGGGGCCGACGAGCACGGTGACAGAGCCGAGGGAGACCGGGGCGCTGTCGCCGGCGAGGGAGCGGTAGTTGCGCACGGTGGCGCGGGTGATTTTTGCGGGCATGACGTAGCGCGTGGATTTAAAGTCGTGGGTCAGGCTGATGTGGCCCGGGGGCGGCGTGAGCTTGCTGACGAAGGGGCGCCCCGACTGCTTGGCGGCGAGCAAGGCATCGTAAGCGGCCAGGATGCGGGCGGCGGTCTCGTAGGTGCCGCGCTCGCGCAGCTCGCGATTTTTCAGCACCGTGAAGGTGTCGAGCACGTAGGCCGTGTCGTTGCGGTCGAGACCGTAAAGGAGGAAGAACGCGGCATCCAACTCGGCGCGGAGTTGTTTCCGGTTCTCGTCATCCCAGCGGAAGGGTGCGCCGCTGAAACCGCAGTCCTCGGCGAAGCCGCGCAGGTCGTGCGCGGTGTAGCAGAGTTCGAGCACGTAGGGTCGCAGCCAGTCCGCCAGCGTTAGGCCCGGAGCCCAAGGTGCGGGTTGGGTGTAGGTTGTGGGCGGTAGGACGGGAAATTGATTGACGTAATGAAAATCTAAGTGGGTTCCTCCGACCTTTTGGCGGACGATGAAGTCGAACACTTGCGAATCAAAGTTCGCCAAAAGTGCATAGGCTGATGAGCGGTAACTCGAAGTCCGAACGATTGGGGTGATGTCGCCGAGTGCGGCAAACGGAACGGCGCTAGAAATACATGTCCGCGTGTCCGTTGAGCGGGCGATTCGGCGGTAGCTCAAGAACCACTTCGGCGCACGAGCGTGGAAGAGAGGCCAGATACGGCGGAGCTGCTCGGCGAGGGATTCGTTGAGCAGTTGGCCGAGCAAAACAGCCTCTTCATCAGTCAGCGGGAATTCGACGGCGAGGGCACGGGCGGTTTCTAGTTCCTCTTTCCACTTTTTCGCGGTGGGGCGTTTCTTTTGGTCGAGGGCGATGAGGTCTCGGAGATCGGCGTCGGCGATGGCGGAACCACCGTCGGGGCGACGGTGACCAGAAAGCCAGCGCCCCAGCTCGCGGCGGAGCTGCTCGGCGGTGGACATCGCGACAGTGCGTTTGCCTGCCTTGCTCACGGCGAGCGACTCCTCCAATGCCCGGCGGACAGCATCGGTGACTTCGCCGGGCAGGTCGGCGGCGATGAGCAGGCACCAACGTTCGTCCACCCAATAGCGGGGCTGGATGGTGACGGAGGGGTCGGCCTTCTCGCCGGATGTGAGATCTCGGATCTCAGGCCCGCTGTTATCGTCGTCGCCGGTGATGGGGTTGAAGGTCGAGCCAGTGTCGAGGTAGGTAGCCCAGCGGTGGTCGAACTGATGGAAGAGCTTGGCTTCGTAAAGCGGCAGCAAGGTGTCGTCACCCTTCCGCCAGCGGTTGCCCATCTGCTCCCAGCCTTCGTACTCGGCTTTTGGGCGGGTGTAGAAAAGGTGGGAGGCGCTGGTCAAGTTGAACAGGCCTTGGCGAAAGCGAACGCCCCACGGATTCAGGCCGCCTTCCCCGTCCGCGTCGGGCTCGCGGAGCAGCACGGGGACTTGCGAGTAGATACGACGCGTGATCTCGGCATCACGGCGGGTGCGAAAGATTGGGCACGTGCGCGTGTTGGGGTTGATGCGCAGGATGTCCTCGGGCGTGAGTTCAATCTGGCGTTCGGAGTCGGCGAGTTCCTCCGTGCCGTGGGCAAAGAAGAAGAACTTCGCCTTCGCTTGTTGATCCGCTCGGCCGGTGATGGTGAGCAGCGAAAATTTGTAGGAATTGTGGACACCCTCGAAGATGCCCTGATTCTCGAAATCAAAAAGCGAGGCGAGACGGCGCTCATCGACGAGCTTTTGGAAGTAAAACTTGTTGCCATCGTCGGTGGCGATGCCGGTCGGAACAATGAAGCCTGCGCTGCCCGTGGGCGCTACAAGTCCGAGATTCAACTCGGAGAATATCGAGTAGGTGTTGATGCGCCCGCGTCCACAAAGCGGGTAAGCTCCGCTGTTACTCAGGAAATGACTGACGCCTTCATGGAGACGGCTGGCAGTTAGGAACTCTTCGTAGAGAGCAGGATTGCCCTCTTTCAGGCCATCAATCAGCCGCTTACGTTCAGCTCCGGTTTGGGCGGCGGCTATGGAGGGAGCACGGGTGGCAAAGAATTCTTTCTCTTTGAGCTCGGTGTGTTCCCACGGCGGGTTCCCTAAAACAGCATCGAAGCCGCCAGACCAACCTGCGTCCTGACTGCTTGGCCGCTCATTTGCTGACGGCACGCGAAATACGCTCGGGAATCGAAGGTGCCAGTGAAAGAACCGGAAGCTGTGCTCGCGGTCCGCTTCAGGCAGGTCGGGCGCGTTGCCCGCCAGTTTTTCGATCTCGCGGCGCAGCGCTGGATCGATGTCGAAGGGCGTTCGCTCCAGCTTTCGGAGATGGCCGGTGTGAAGACGAAGCGTGAATTCGTTGTCCCGCTTCGGAAGGACAAATGCGGCGCACCAGGCGTCGTGCAACAATGTCGCATGGAGGTAGCCTGACGACGCTACGGCCTTCTCCCACTCTTCTTCCTTTCGACGCACGGCCGCGATCGAGTTATCGTCGAGCGTTTCGACCGTGGCGAACGCGGTGGGAAGATTGCCGAGGCGTCCCCACGGCGCAGCATTTTCGAGATCGAAGAGCCCCTGCCCGGCGTCGCGAGTTTCGCGGTTGTCGGCTTTGAGCTGGGCGCACGCATCGGGATCGTCACCGATAATCGGTTTGAATGCGTCGTCCGGCAGTCCTTCGCGCAGGAGCTTGGGCGTGCAGCCGATGAGCGAGTTGCCGCACTGGATGTGGCTCTCGAGGAAGTTGAGCGGACGACCTGGCTCGATGGCTTCAAGCCATAGCGAGACTTTGCACAACTCGACGGAAAGCGGATTCAGGTCCACGCCATAGAGGCAACGTCCCACTACAGAATGGAGCGCCGTGCGAACGGCGGTCAGTGGAGGCTCTCGCTCACCGGTCTCATGGGCTGCGAGCGCACGGGCGAGTCGATGAGCGGCGGCGACGAGAAAGTGACCGGAACCGCAGGCAGGATCAATGATGCGAAGATTTAGAAGCGCCGCCCGCGGGTCGGCTGCACCGAGCGCGCGATCAATCACCGGCTGCAGAGCGGTATCAAGCAGTGACGTGATCAGCTCCGTCGGCGTATAGTAACTTCCAGTGAGTTTGCGGTCGTTGCCGGGAGCGTCGATCAACCGGGGCAATCCGGACGCGAGCGTGCCTTCCTCAAACCGCAATTCGAGGAGCGACTCGTAGACAGAACCCAACTCTTCGGCTCCGAGGTGCTCATAGTCGACGACGTGAGTGATCTTTTCCTCTTCATCGCGGGCCAATCCGAGGGCGCGGAGCGCAGCATAGAGATGCTCGTTGGCGAGTTGCGCGCGGTCGAGGTCGGGACATGAAGCCGGGCTGAAGAGAAATCCGCCCAGAGCGGGGAGTCCAAGCGCGGGACAACCGGTGTCAGAATGCAGGAGACGAAACAGGACTTTGAACTGCTCCCAGCCATCACCATGGGCCGTGCCACCATAGCGGCGGGCCAGCCGGCGTAGACGCGCAGTCGAATACGAAACAGCAAATCGCTCCCGCGCTTCGAGGGAGGCTTCGGGACGCAGAAGTGCGCCGCGATCTTCGGCCACGAAAAGGAAGAGCAGCCGGTAGATAAGGCGGAGCAGTTGGCGCTTGAACGCGTCGGGAGTCAGTGTGCCGGAACGTAGCGAGGTCTGAAGCGCGCCATTGGCCGGATTCGCGAGAAAGCCGGGGCCGAGCGCATTGAGCGCCTGCACGACGTTGTTGCGGAGGCCGCGCTTAACGCTCTTGCCGGTCTTGACCGCTTGATCTCGCCATTGCTCGATGATCCACGAAGCCGGAGTTGTCGGCGCGGCGGCGTCGGTTGGGCCGTCGCCGATGGCGGAGAAGCGCGTGCGATGGCACACGAGCCAAAGCAGGAAGAAGTCGGTGTAACCGGACTGGTTCTCGGCTGAGAAGATCGCCTCAAGATCGAATTCTACGAACGCTTGGCGCGTAAGGGCGGCATTGTCGCGGAGAAGTCGCAGCCGGAGTCCATTTGACAGAATGCCCCAAACGAGATCCTCGCGACGATTCAGGTAGTCCTGGAGCAACCCGTGCGGATTTACAGAAGCGGCCCCGCGAACGCCGGGCGTGCGTTTGTCGATCTGGATACCGGCACCGACAAGATGGATGGGAAGCGCACCGCAACGATGAGAGATCGCGAAGGTATCGCGTCCCAATGCCTCCGCTCGCGCGCGCTCCAACGGATACGGATACCCGAGTTCCTGGAAGAGTGGACGCAGCCACAGGTCCAGGGTGGCGGCCTCGAAACCGTCGTCCTCGGCACGGGTAGCGAGTTTCTGGGCGAAACGTCGCCAGAGCCCGGTAAGGCGCGCCCAAGAACGCGACGCCGCTTCATTGAGCGTTTCACCCGGAACTAGACCGTAGTGAACAGGACGGAGACCGGGCAGACCCTCGTCGCGGGCACGGATGCGAGCGAGAAGATCGGCGGGGAGAAGGCCGCCCTCGGATCGGATGAATGAGGCGGCGTTCATGCGGTGGCGGCAGGTAGGAGAACGTAGAGCCCAAGGATGTCGGGGCGCGGAAGTGGCACGACGTCGAACGTCCACCCCTTGTCTTTGATCGCAGTGCGCACGCGACGGTTTGCCTCCGCAAACGACGCGGCGCGCGCAGCAATCACGGGCTGCAAGTGAGCGAGCAAAGCCTCGCGTGCATCGACGACGGTGCTTAGGCGCTCGCGGGCGAGTTCTGGCAGAATGTTTCCGGCCGGCTGAGCAAGTAGGAGCCCGTCGAGAGCCGACGGGCTGAGCCATTCCGGAGCGCTCGGACTGCCGGAGAAGGCGGCAGTGAAACAGTCTTCGGCCAGGGTCTCGTGATCAGGCTGGCCACGTCTCCGTGTGATCAGGTGGTAGCGCGGACGGAGGATCAGGACCGTTGTGCGCCGCTCCACCGCTCGCGTGATCATCGCACCGGCTCGTGAGGCGATGGAATCGAGCAATGGATCAAGGGAAGTATCGACGACATAGGCGGCGAGGCCGGCCGGAATCGGATGGGTGCGCGTGAGGAACCGTGTTGCGCCGTCCGCTTCGGCGAACGAGGAATCGAAACTGTAGTTGAGCTGCTGCACCTCTGCACGAAGCCCCATCGCCTCACGCACCGGCACCGGCACCGGCGTAAGATCGTAGCGGCCGGTCCGGCCATGGATGCCGCCCAAACGAACAGCACCGAAGCGGGCCAGAGACGTTTCAAGGAAGTCCTGGACGTCGAGGCGCGAGCCAAGCGTTGCCCGCATGGCCTCCACCTCACGGGCAACATCCTCGACCTTGACGGCATTCTGAGCGAAGAGGCTGCGCGAGCGCTTCTCACGTTCGGATGCGTTGACCCACTCTCGCGCGAGTAACTCGCGCTGTGGTTCGATGATAGACTCGAATCCCGGCAGAAGAGCCGTGGCGTCCGGCGATTGACCGCGGAGAATCAGGCCTTCCATCACGGCATTGATCACCTGATCCGTGTTGACCGGAATCGGAACGGAGATGCCCAGCGAACGGCGAATCGCCTGATGCTTTCGGAGGAGAACGTCGAGGACGATGCCATCGATGCCATTGTCAGCGCCGTAGTAGGTGACGACTCTTACCTGCGGGCGAGTTTGGCCAAAACGGTCGACGCGACCTTCACGCTGTTCGTGCCGGGTAGGATTCCACGACAGGTCGTAGTGCAGGACGGCGTCGAATCCCCGCTGAAGGTTGATGCCTTCAGAGAGGCAATCGGTGCAGACAAGAATACGGTTCGGCTTTTCGCTCAGCTCATCAACGCGGAGTTTGCGCTCCTCCGATGGAAGCACTCCCGTTACCGACTCGATGTTGAACTTCGCACCGAGTTTCTCGCGGAGAGCCTTGGCGACGTAATCGGCGGTGGCGATAAAACGACAGAAGACAATGGGACTGCTTCCCTCTTTCACGAGGTTGGCAATAAGGCCCACGGCGTGGGCAAGCTTTGCATCGAACTCGGCTTCGCACAGTCGATCCGCATCTTTCGCGAGCGCGAGCAAGCGGCTGCGTGAAAGATTGGTTTCGGGAGTGATTTCGCCGTCAGCAGTGATCGAGGCATCTGCCCCTGGATCAATGTCGCTGCTGGAAGCGTCGGGCTGCTCAAGATCGAGCACCAACCGACTGCCGAGATCATCAGCTTCATCGGGTGTCGCTGTATCAGCGACAGCCGCGCGGGCGCGCAGCGTGGCGACCGCAGCCGCAGGGCTCGATGCCAAGGCGCGGAGAAGTGCCAGCACTGACCACCACTGAACGCGCTGTCGATGGGAGCCGTCTTCGGCTGTTACGGTCTCGCGAGCGTATGCCAACACCTTCTCAAAGAGCGCGCGATAGGCAGGCGTTAGCTTGTAGGTAGCTTCGGATTCGAGACGGTCCGGGAAGGTCGTGTTCTGGTCGAGATATGCGCGGACGTCTGCCCTGCGGCGTTGCACGATGTGGAGCGCAAGCCGCTCGCGCAGGTGCCGATGCACATCACCGCTGAGGTCCGAAGGAAGGTTGGCGAACTCCGGTCGGAGCAACCCTAGGAGACCCCGGAATGCCTCGTCGTTGCCGCTATGTGGCGTCGCAGAGACCAAGATCAGATGCTGCTCAGGTTTGGCCGCGAGGCCCGAGATCAATTCGAAGCGTTGATGGCGTGAACCACGGCTCTCGGCACTGGCGGCGCAGGTGTGAGCCTCGTCAACGATCACGAACTCAGGACAGGTGCGAAGGAACTCATGCCGGCGCTTCTCCGCCTTGATGTAGTCGAGCGAAACGATGACCAGCGGATGATAGTCGAAGATCGAAGCGAAGTCTGGCGGCTTCTGGTCCTCCAAACGCTTTGCTGTCCCGGCTGTGACGAGCGTCGCCTCCAGATGGAATTTTTCCCGAAGTTCAGCCTGCCACTGTTCCGCAAGATGCGGAGGGCAAAGGACCGCGATACGTTGGATTTCCCCGCGATCGCGCAGCTCGCGGGCGATGAGGGCGGCTTCGATGGTCTTGCCGATACCGACATCGTCTGCAATCAGCAGGCGAACCGGGTCTTGGCGAAGCGCCATGAGGAGCGGAACCAGCTGATAGGGCCGAGGCTCGACGGCGATACTGGCGAAACAACGAAAAGGACCAGCCGTCGTGCGAACGCCAAGCCGCGCGGCATCACGAAGTAGACGAGAGGAACGGTAGTCACCCGGTCGGTCGGGATTTGGCGCAGCAAACTCTGCGGTCACAACCGACTCGATAGCGGTGAGAATGCCGGTCGACTCTTCATCTGCTCCGCCAATGGGCCGCAGTCGCACGAAGTCCTCGGTGGATTCCGGGAGGACGATCCACTCGCGACCTCGGGCGTTGACGATGTTACCGGGAGAAAAAAGCATGATCAGAGCTAGGTATAGGCGGGTTTCCCGAAAACGCTGGGATAGCGTTCGACAACGGCGAGCCATTCCTCGGCGTGGTGGAAACGGATGACGAGCCAACCAATGTCTTCCATCCGCTCCCGCAGCTGCTTGTCGCGAGCATCGCGGTCGGGAAAGTCGTGATACGGTCCGTCCACGTAAATGGCGACGTGGCTGCCGGGAAGATCGTAGGTGAAGTCCGGGCGAGAGCCAACGACGGGTTCGCGACGTTGCGCGTGCGTCGGCAATCGAAGTCGTTTCTTTTCGAGAAACTCCAACCACTCACGCTCCAGTCCCGATTCGCACTGGCTGCGCAGGGCAGCCATTTGGTCCGATGGATCTTGAGGAGCGGATGATCCGCCGACGCTGACCTTGGTTAGCTGAAGAAGCAGATCGCGGATGGCAAAACGATCAAGGTGCTGGTGGTCGATCTGGTTGGAGTAACTCAGGAGGCAGTCGTAGCACGCCTTGACGCAGTCCTCTCGCGCACGCGGCGCGCGTTTCAGGTCTTCGCCCGCCGGCGTGAAGTGACAGATTTCGAGTGCTTTCGCCGCGACCTTGGCGAGTGCGTCGTGATCGTCGATCAGGTGGCGCAGCACACCGGCTCCGCCTTCTGAGGACTCGTAGAGAAGAAGCAATCGGCGTCCAGTGCGGTCGGGCAAAGGCTCAGCCGCCAGCTCCATGTCTTCGAGGTTGTAGACGATTTGGATGGCATGCTTGAGCGCGGCCTGGAGCGATGGGAGCACTCGCGGGTCGTCGGGCAACGGAGACAATTCAACCAACAGGCAGTTCTTCCGATCCTCGACGAACGGAATAACCTTCTCGCGCTTGGGACTGGCAGGGTCCGGGGTGGTGCTGTCCGGTGCGTTGTCGTCGATCTCTGCGGAGGTGCGAACCCAATAGCCGCGCTCAACATCGAGCCAGAAACCACGATCCTCTTTGTTTTCCCGGCGATTCAAGCCGTAGTTGATTCTCCAGACGGTCGCCGCATGTCCGTAAGTCAGCGTCAGCGTATTCTCATCGTTGATGCGGGCGACACCACGACGAAAAACGGGAGCGCCCCGTGATTCGGCCCAGCGAATGGCGGTGCGAAGCTCGAACCCTTGGCGCATGCGCTCCTCTTCGTCGGAGCTGATGCGGTCCACGCGTTTGGTCGAAACGTTCTCGAGGCGGAAGAGGTTGGGAAGCTCGTGATCTGCCCGACCGAAGACGTGTCCACATTGGACACACTTGTCGACGGGAGTGCGATCATCGACCGGATGGAGGTGACCACAGGCGGAACAGAGCTTTGCCCGACGTAGGTTCGTTGAAGTTGCGTCGTCCCGCACTGGCATGATGACCTTGTGAATGCGGTAGCGAGCACCCTCGTGATAGACCAAGGCGTGAGGCCCGAATTCAGAAATGCCGAGGAACCTGGGCCGGGAGAGGAACTCGTCGCTGCCGCTAACGCGTTTGCGCCCGGGGATGTAGGCGGAAAGTGGAAGGCGCGGGAAACTGTAGCCGGGAAGGAACCCTTCGCTGGCGAAGTATCGGTAGGAGTAGAAGTCCGATTGCGTGGCGTGTTTGGCCTCGGTCAGGAGCTTCAACTGGCTCTCGGCCTCGGCGTAGAGCCGCCGGGCTTCGTCTTTGTCGCGCGGTGATGCGGAGGCGTCTTTACGCACCTTGTTCTGACGATCCATCTGGCGATGGGCGGAGCGGAACAACGTCCGCCAGCGCTCGCAGGCTTTCTCAAATTCGGGAAGCACTTGGTTGAGCACGGAATCAATCCAGCCGTCGTAGAACCAAGGGCAGGATTGAAGGTCGCGAACAGTTGAAAGAATGCTGCGAGACTTGAGGCGAGCGACCTCGCGAGCATGTGGCGCGGAGAGGCTCGTCTGGGTCGAAGGAATGATCGCGAGCGTCGGAGTTTCGCCCTCGACGCTCAAAACGTCGCGCAGGGACCGGCCAAGACGCGTCCCGGTTTCGCCAAGCCAGATGGCCTGAATGTGGGACCGGATGAGATCCTCGTTACCCAAGTCCAAACGTGGAGTGGAAACCGCGCCGTAGACCATCTGCTCCGGTCGTTTGAAGAACCATTGGTCATGCTGACTGGTTCCCGAGCAATAGGTGAACACAAGAGCTGGTTGACCTGAGCGGCCCGCACGCCCGCTGCGCTGAGCGTAGTTCGCGGGTGTAGGTGGAACGTTGCGTAGGTTGACGACGTTGAGTAGGCGGATGTCCACGCCTAACTCCATTGTCGGAGAGCAAAACAGGATCGGAAGCTTGGCTGCGGCGAAATCCTTCTCACGTGCTTCGCGGGCCTCGTAGGGAACCTGCGCTGTGTGTTCACGTGCCTCAATGCCTTTGGTCTTGAGCGCCTCCTCGCGATAGTAGCGGACGAAGAAGGCGTTTGTCGGACTCCCTTCGGCCGGCGCGTTGGGCATGCGCAGCGGATCGTGGAAGGCGCGAGTGCCATCGCCAGCCGTGAAGACTAAAGCGGATGCGGGAATCTGATAGCCGGCAACGTCCTTAGGGGCCTCAGGGGTATGAACTGGTTGAACCAGACCTGCCTTCGCCAAAACAAGAAAGAGCTGTGGGATGATGAGCTCCAAGTCAGCGGGTTTAGGCGGTGTCGGAAGGTTCGGTAGCGTCGATTTGCGTTTCAGGAAACCGCCAAACCCGCCGCGTGCGGAGAGATAGACGTGTCCATCAAAGTCGGTGCCGTTGCTGCGACGCGCACGAGGAAATGCGATGGTGCCTTGGTCGAGATGCGTATCGTCTTCGTCGATGGCCCAAGGTGGAACAAGATGCTGGTTGCTCTGCTGGCGGATCGATTCTTGGAACGTCGCATCGAGGTAGGGAACCTTGATGGCCAGTTCACGGCGGAGAAAGTCGAGGAGAGCAGTGCAGATCTTGAACCGGGTCTCGGGCGTGGCGCTTCTGAGCGCCGGGTGTAGGTCGATCTTGCTACCGGGTGTGGGTTCAGCGTCGCGCCATTCGTCGTCGGCAGCGCACAACTCGTCGAGTGACTGGTAGCGGATGTCGAGAAGACCGCACTGCTCCAGATTTGGAGCAACAATCCGCCACCCACGCCTGAGGTCGCGGTAAAGACGATACCCAAGCACATTCTGAAAGGCACGGATCGTGTTGGCCTTTTCGGCGAACCGCGCATCTGGCTTCTGAGCGAAATCTTGGAAAGGAAGGTTGAGCGCGTCGAACACCCGCTGCGCCAGAACATCGTGGCGAAGTCCTTCAGCACCCGCTTGAGCGGCGGCTGCGTAGAGTGCACCGCGAAGCAGGCCGACCTCGATAAAGTCGTTGAAGTGGCCGGATTGGAGCGACGCATCCTGCCGATTGTCGGTGAAGCTTAGGACCTTTCGGGCAACCGGTGCTAGCGCATCCAGCGGCTGATCACGCAGGGCACGCACTGCAGAAAGAGTGAGAATGGTTGTCGCTGTGCTGCGACGGTCGATACCAAGAGTGCCGAGCTTGGCTTTATCGGAACGCTGGCGAGCGTCATAACTCACCCCGCAACACGGGCAAAAGCGGAACGGCTGAGTAAGGAACCACGCGGTCAGTCCGTCATCGCCGGTGGTCCCGTCGCATCGGACGGCTACGCGGCGGGGAAGCCAATCCCGTCGAGACGCGGAGATGCGTGGCGGTAAACCGTTCACTTGCTCCACCCAATCCTCGGGAACGCGATTCAGGACTCCTTCCTCGTCCGCCGGCCAAGCCACTTCTGGATCGGCAGTGAGGAGCAGGTAGCCAGGAACGTCGCGGCGCGACTCGGTATTCTCGATCTGTGTGTCGCGCGGGAGAATTGCCTGGCATTGGCTATTCGCTAGCGGCTGCCCTTCCTTTCCGACGCGGTCGAAGAGCGCGGACACGCGGTAATACTCTTGCCCGCATTCGCGACAGAATTCCAACGGAAGAAGAAGCTCGTTGCTCGCGCCGCCGGGGCGAAAACGTTGCGGCGCGAGAGTGAGATACCGTTCGTCGCCAGTCGCAAGAGTGGCATAAACGGTGTCGCCACGGCTCAAAAATTGATGGAGGCGGAATGCGAAAATCGGGAGTTTGGCGACAGGGTCACGCAAGGCATATCCGGCAAGGAGCACCTCTCGAATGGCTCGCTCGCAGCGGTCAATATCTACGCCAGTGAGCTTCTCCAGCGCCGCTGCCATGCTAGAATCCCCACTCTCGCCCCGCAGCGGAAGTGGCTGGGCGCGACGTTTCCGACCTGAGCCAGGTTCAGTGTTCAAGCCCACCTGACTCTCGATCCAAGAAGCGAGCGGATGTCGTCGGAATGCCTCCGCTTCGGAACGGACTTTCTCATCAAGTCCGGCAAGGATCGCTTGCCGAAGGATCGGGCCGGCCTCGGAGGCGTTGAAATCGATCTCTTCCGTGTAACGTCTGAGCGTCTCGCCAATGATGTTTTCCGGCGCGATTTGTTGGCCAAAAATGTCACTCGCCATGCGAGCAACCTCTTTTTGCATTTCCGAGAATGTGGCAGCTCCGGCGAGCGTTGCAGACGTGCCCACGGCCTGGAGGAATTCGGCGCGCAGCTCCTCTCGGATACGGCGAACCAGCAGCGCAACGTCCGCCCCTTGGCGTCCGCGGTAGGTGTGAAGCTCGTCCAACACCAAGAAACGCAGATTCTGTGCAGCGGAGATAAGGCTTTTCTCCTCGTTACGCGTGAGGATCAATTCCATCATCACGTAGTTGGTGAGGAGAATGTCGGGCGGGTTGTTCTGGATTCGCTCTCTTTCCTCTTCCGATTCCTGCCCCGTGTAACGGGCATACGATACGGGAGCTGTGGAGGGATCTTTTCCGGGGTTTAGGAACTTCTCGAGTTCGCCCATCTGGCTATTCGCAAGAGCGTTCATCGGGTAGACGATGATCGCCTTCGTGCGCTTGTTGCGCGGTCCATTGCGAAGACAGAAATCTACAATCGGGATGATGTAGCTGAGACTCTTGCCCGATCCTGTTCCCGTCGTCAGGACGTAACTGGCCCCGGTCTTGGCGCAACGAATAGCCTCTTCTTGATGACGATGCAGGCTAAGCGGTGCGCCAGCCGAACTCAGGGACTTGTCGACGCGAAAAATGTCAGCGCAAGCCGGTGAGAGCACTGACTCATCTACAAGCGCTTGGATGCCTTTGCCGCGCTCGAAGAACGGATTCAACTGAACGAGTGGCACCGGCCAAAGGAGCCCCTTATCCAACTCCGAGTTCACTCGGGTCAGTATGGAATTGTCGCGAATCCGGATGAAGCTCTGGACGTATTGCCGATACTGGCTGACTAGGGTATTGCGAAGGTCGAAGACGTCCATGGCGAGAGGGATTGGAATGGATCGTTAGCGCAGCGCCTTCAGGAGTGCCGTGATGGTGGTGATCTCGGCCCCAATAGAGGCCAGCGCCTCGCGATAGCTGTTCGAGGTTTCGTTTTCGTAAGGGACGACGACCACCACTCGATCACAGGGTAAGTGGCGTTTCAGGAGGAGTGCCGTTCCGATCTCGCGCTCCCAATCGCGATTCACGTTGAACTTGCACTCAACAGCAGTCCGTCCCGACGATTCGACGAGGAAATCAGTCACGACATTTCCATTCCTAGCATAGGAATCGAACTGGATTCCGCCCTCGATGAGCGTGCGGGAAACGGATTCGCGAAAGTCGATACTCAGAGTCTTGAGTTCCAAGTAGCGCGCGACACGATCCAGCTCTGCTGCAGAAACCTGGCCTATCGGTGACGTTGCGGCAGGCTCTTCTCCCACTGCATCCGGTAGGCCCGCATATCCGCTGAGAACCAGTTGTTGTTCTTCCGGATTTGAGCAGAGCGCCTCAATGAGTTTGGTTAGTGTTCCCTGTCGCGGGCGTGAAACACCGTTGATGATCCGGCTGATTGATGTGGGCGAAATTCCGATCCGATCCGCCAGAGCCAGCCCGGTGAGGCCGCGTCGGTCCATCAGAGTCCGCAGGGCATCGCCTAGGCGATTCGTAGAGGGAATAAGCGGAGAGTTCATGAGGCGTTGTAATGGGACGCCTCAAAATTCTTAGCGTTTCTGACGTTCTTGTCGAGGTTTTGCTACATCAGCAATGTCGATAACTACAATGTTAGCATTGTAAAAATGAGGGACCGGTCACTAATCCGCAACTGGTGCACTTGGCAATCCGCTCTGGCAGGCAGCCACACAATCTGGTCTGCGGAGCGGACTCAATGCCGTTGGCTACGGCCGTGTTGTTGGGTCTCAGCCATCTTGTTTGCGACAGTCTGCGTGATGGCGGTGCGCTCGCGGGCTTGCCTGATCAACCCCTCGGCCGCCTTCATATCGCCCGATTCCACGAATGCTTTCACCTCGTGTTTGGTTCGGATGTGGTCGGCCGGCCCCATCTCTTTCACGCGGAGTTTTTCGGTGATGAGGCGGAGCGCGTCGGGCTCTTGGCGCAATGCGAGCAACGTCTCGACGGTGACTTCTGAAGATTCTTTCGGGTTCATTCGACTTCGAACGATGTGGGGAGTTAGGAGGGACGAAGGTTAACTTTTCGGAATCCGTTCGTGCAATGGCGCACGACGGCAGTGTGGTCCGGGAGGTTTCGAAACTCGTGCGGTTTGATCCGAAATTCCTCCACGCGCTGGTAAGTATGGGCGGTGTGGTCCTGATGAACGGTTCGTGTTGCGCGTTCGACCCAGTGCTTGCCGAGCGCGTTGGCGCACCGCAGCGCGTCGAGCTCCGACGCCGCGCGATACATGACGAGGTTCTTCAAATTGAGGGCGAGCACCTCGGCCTGCTCCTTCGTTTGGGGCGGAATGAGCGACTCGAAGGCCTGCGCAGAAACGATGAGCATGAGCATGCAATCGCGCAACCGGTCGATGACATTGAAGTCGCTGGTGCCGTCGTGCGAAGCGGTGATCGCGTTCTGAAATTCGTCGCCGACGTAGATCAGTTGGTTGCTCGCATACTTCTCCCACGGCGGCAGTCCGTAGCGCCGCAGCGCGTGCCGGTAGAGCAGGAGCTTGATGACGGTGAAGACGTACTGGCGCTCCGTCGTGTAGTCCTGCGGCACGTCGACGCAAAAGATCTTGCCCTTATCGACGTCGGCAATCGTGCAGGTGTCGGGCTCGTTGGAGCTGAAGATCTCAGCGACTTCCGGGGTGCCGAGGAATTCGAGGTAGTTCTGCGAGGTGCCGATTTCGCCGGCGCGCTGCTCCTTCGCTTCGTGCTTCAGGTAGGTCTGCTCCAGTGTCTCGGCGAGGCGGATGCGACGCTCGGTGGGGTCGAGTTCGGTGAGCTTTTCGAGGGCGGCTTTGAGCGCGGTCTCGGAGGTGAGTAGGTCATAGGCGTTGGTTGCGGTCACCGGCTTTCCGATGTCGGCGAGCAGTTCGAACGCACGCCCGATGTGTGCCGCGCCCTTCACTTTGAAGAAGCCTTTCTCGTCCTTCGGATTCAGCGCGGCAGCGGTGTCCACCAAGATGCGGGCGCGCGTTGTAAACGGAAGCCGTGCATCGCCGGTGACGTTCAGGCGGTGCAGAGACTTGCCCGTTTCCCCAACCAGGCGCGGACGAAGACGGACGATGTCGTTCTGTCGGCCGTGCTTCTTCGCGAGCCATTCGAGGTAAAACCACTCGTCGCCCTTGTTCGCCATGACGACGCCCCCGAGCGTCGGATTGCGCCGAACCAGCTCGGCGAGAAGCCGGTTCATGCCGGAAGTCTTTCCCGAACCAGTATCTCCCGAGAAGAAGAAGTGCCGGTTGGCTTTGTCGCGCGTCCACCGAAACCCGGCGAACGACACGGCGATGGTCCAACGGTCGGCGACGATCTTTCCATCCGGTGCGACAACGTAACGCCGATGGTCCGCGTAGTAGAACAGGACCGCCGACAGCACGCAGAACGCCGCACCGACGACGATGCCCCACGGATTCGGAAGGCGATTCGCGCCGAAAATGCCGGCGGCGGAGATGATCAGCGCGAACGGAAGCACTGTCGGTTTCCGCAGTCCCGGCTCGTTGTGGCGAAGGTTTCGGAGGATTAACCACGCGGCAATGCCGGCGAAAACGCACGCGATTGCGAGCGCGCCGGCGGTGATGGCGTGGGGACTTTGCAGCCACTTTCGCAGCAAAACTTCGGGTGCCGGGAGGGTTTTCATCGCGTCGTGACGGCACCAAACAACACCTCCGCGCCGTGCGTCGCGAGGACCCGAGCCTACCGAAAAAACGGTAGATGCATTTTGCGGGTCGGCCCGTGCGTTTGGCCGCGGCTCTGAACCCATGCAAGTGCATAGGGCCTTGCGTCTGTTTCCGAAAAAGCACGGGGGACGTGGGCCAACCATCACGGCTGGTCGGAGCCCCAGGCTCCCGAAAACGACGCCGCGAACTGGTGGCCGCATACACCGTTCGCGGTAGGCGCCCTACACCGGACTCGGGGGGCGCCGTCCGTTGAGGGAACAGGACGCTTCGCGCGTGATGTGCGGCATGATCACGATTGGCATCATCCGGAACGGCGGCACCTACCTCGCGCACCATCTGTGGAAAAACGACTACTGGGCGGAAGGCGAGAAGGAGGTGCGTGGCGAATGGATCGGCGAAGGAGCCCGGGCTCTCGGTCTGACCGGCGAAGTCGCCGATGCGTCGTTCGAAGCGCTGCGCGAGAACCGGCATCCACTGAACGGTGGACCGCTCACGCCGCGCGATTACGCGAACCGTGTCGCGTTTTTCGACATTCAGCTTTCCGCGCCGAAGGACGTGAGCGTGCTCGCGATGGTCGGCGGCGACGAACGCGTTCGCGCCGCCTTCTCGGACTCGGTCAAGGTCGTGCTGGCCGAAATGGAACGCTTCGCGGCCGTTCGCGAACGCCGCGGCGATGCCGCGATGAGCGAACAGATTCGCCTTACGGGAAACTTCATCGGTGCGTCGTTCCTGCACGACACCAGCCGCGACCTCGATCCGCAGCTCCATGTTCACGCCGTCCTGGCCAACGCCACGTGGGACGGCACGCGCAACGAGTGGCTTGCGCTGAAGCAAAACGAAATGCTCCGCGCGTCGCCGTATCTCCGCCAAATCCTCTATCGCGAGTTGGCGAGTCGTCTGCGGTCGCTTGGCTACGAGCCCTACGAATTGAACTCGAAAGGTTTTTCGGTGCGCGGGGTCGAGCATCTGCGTGAGCGGTTTTCGAAACGCTCGCGCGCCGTCGAGAAACTCGCGGCCGACTTCGCGGCGGAGAAAGGGCGCAAGCCCACGAAGCGCGAAGTCGAAATCCTCGTCCGCGAATCTCGCGACGACAAACTCACGGAGGTGAGCACACCGGAAGTTCGCGCGCGACAACGCGGCGAACTTTCGGCCGTCGAAGCCGACAAACTCGACGCGCTCGTGAATCGGGCGCGAGCGCAGTTGCCGCGCGAGCAGTGGTCGCACGGCAATGCGCAGACGATCCTCGACGCCGCGCTGCGTCACGTCTTCGAGCGAAACAGCGTCGCGCGCGAGGGCGCAGTACTCGGTGCGGCGTTGGAGCTGCATCCCGACTTCTTCCGCTGGCGCGATCTACGCGCCGCGCTCGAAGTACATCCGGACGCCATCCGCAAGGACGGCGAGCTGACGCTAAGGATGATTCGCCGCGAGGAGGCCGCAACCGTCGAGCGCGTGCGCTCGGGGCGCAACACGCGGTTCGTGCTCGGCGATCCTGCGAATCTGCCGCCGGCGCTGACCGCAGGCCAACGCATCGCGGCGTCAGAGATTCTTGGGAGTCGCGACTTCGTCAGTGTGCTGGTCGGCGATGCTGGCACCGGCAAGACGACTGTGCTGACGGCCATCGAAGGCGCGCACCTCGTTGCCGGTGGCAAACGGTTCATGCCGCTCGCGCCAACGACCAAGGCGAGGGATGCCCTGGTCGAGAGCGGCTTCGATGCGGCCGACACCGTGCAACGCTTTCTCGTGAGCGAAGCGATGCAGCGCGAGGCCGTCGGCCGGGTGTTGCTCGTGGACGAAGCCGGCCTGCTCTCGACTCAACAGCTCGATCATCTGACCAAGGTCGCGCAGGAAGTCCGGGCGCGCGTGCTTCTGGTCGGCGACACGAAACAACACTACAGCGTCGAGCGCGGCGATGCGTTGCGCAACGTGATCGACCACGCGGACGCTCCGGTCGTCCGGCTTGCCGAGGTGCTGCGCCAGCGCAACGAGTCGGACCGGCAGTTCAGTCGCTTGCTCGCGTCCGGCGATGCAGCCGAGGCCTTCGCATTTGCCGAGCGGCGCGGCATGATCCGCGAGACTGGCAACGACGATGCGCTCTTCGCGAAAGCAGCGGAGCACTTCGTCGGGAACAAGGTGAAGGGCATCGGGACGCTCGTCGTGATTCCGTTCTGGGACGAAATCGAGCGGTTCAATGCGCAGGTGCGGCCCGCGCTCCGCAAGGCCGGCCTGCTTGGGGACGTCGAGGTGGTTCGTGAGGCCGTGAAGCCCCTGACGTGGACCGCCGAACAGAAGGCGCATTGGGAGCAATACCAGGTTGGCGACCGGCTGGTCTTTGCGCGGAGCACCCGGTTCTTCAAACGCGGCGCGTCGGCTGAGGTCGTCGCGGTCCTGCGCGACGGCGTCATCGCGCGCGGGCCGAACGGCCGCGAGGCGAAGCTCACGCGCAATCAGCGCGCTGCTTTCGATGTCGGCCGCGTCCAGTCGCTGGCGGTCGCGGCCGGGGACCGCTTGCTCATTCGAGGGCGCAATGACGATGCGGGTTTCGCCAATGGCGACTTCAAGGAAGTCGCCCACGTTGATCCCGTCGCGAACCGGATCGTCTTCACGGATGGTCGCGAGCTGCCGCCGGGCTTCGCCGCGTGGACCTACGGCCACGCGATTACGTCTTATCGCTCGCAGGGCAGCACCTCGGAGGAGTCGCTCCTCGTGCTCGGCGAAGTCGCGGCACGCGCGCTCGCGCGGCGTCAGTTCTACGTCGGCAACACGCGCTTCCGCGGTGCCCATGCGATCTACGTCGCGAACAAGGACGAGATCCTCGCGCGGCTGAACCGCACCGACGACGGGCGCGAACTCGCGACCGAGTTCATGCAGCGGCACCGAATGACGGAACGCGAGCGCTTCGTGCCGCGCGTCATTCGCGACATGCGTCCCGAGGTTCGGGTTGCCTGGCTTGCCGCCACGACGAAGCAGCAACGGACACGACAACAGCGCGCTGAGCGCCGCAGCGTATGAACCCGCCTCCGCCTCTCCGAAAACCGAAGCTGCACTTCGACACGTCCGCGAGCCCGAGCCATGTCACGTTTGACGACGGCAAGAAGGTGCGACGAAACATCCCGTGGTCCGTCTACGTGGAGGCGTGCTGGAATCACGACGAGACGGAGCTGATCCGGGTCCTCATCGGCGATTGGCTCGTCTTGCTGCGCGGTCACAACCTCGGGCCTCTATTCGTCGCGATTGAGGAGCAGACGTTGGTTCGGGTTCGCGCTATTCCCGAGCTGGCACAGGAGCGCGACCGCGAGAGCGACACTTTTGTCTCTGATCTGAAGTTCGGTCGTCCGCCGCCGAAACCGCTCGGCGGCGAGCGCCTCGGGCAAATTGAGTTCGATCTGTCGGGCCGGTAGTTGCGCGCGGATACACTGGGGAGAGATTTGCGGACTTGCCGAAACCGCGAGCGGGTATCATTCCGGAATTCCTCCCATCCACCCGCTGCCCCCGGCTGAGCGCGTAGCGCCGCCGGGGGCACTCTTTTGAGGGGCGATAGTCGGTGATCGTGTCGGGAACGACCCGATTTCAGGTTCCAAAACTTGCCCTACCTAATTTTCGGTAGGGACCCCGCATTGAACGGGAACGGCGCGTTGCCTTTCTCCACAAGCACGCGAATCGACGGCCACGAGAAAGTCGTGGCGACGAGGTGCGTGGGACACGGCCCCCTCAAGCGCCGGCTTCGAATCCGGAGATGACCATGACAACCTTGATCCTCGTTACGCCCTACGTGGCGTTGGTTCTCGGTGCGGCGATGATGGCGAAGGCGCTGCACCTTTACTCGGAAAGCCGTCCGCAGACGGCGGACGGCAACAGCCGGCGCAAACTCGCGCTGCTGTTCATGACGGCATTGGCAATGCCAACCCTCGCGCACGCTCAGGCCGTCGACCTGCGCACTGCCACCGAATCGGGCAACGCGATCATCATGTATCTGAGCGGCGTATTCGCCGCAGTCGGCATCGTGGCTGCCGGTGTCGCCATGATGATGGGCCGTCAGTCCATCGCGAAGTGGGCGTTCGCCGGTGCGATGGTCAGCGGCCTCGCCTTCGCGATCGTGCGCACGATGTGGAGTAACATGGGCCTCGAAGCCTCGGGCGTCAGCACTTTCGCGCCCTGATTCGAAACCGAAACGTTCCGAACCATGAACAGCACGCAGCTCAACGAACACGACGCCAACCAGGGCGCACAGTCATCCGGGGAGTTCCTCGGCATGACCGGCAACTCTGGCTGGTACCTGCTGGGGTCCGGCGGCGCGACGATCATGATGGTCATCCTCCTGTGGGGTGTCCTCGGGGTCTCGCTGCTGCTGTGCCTGTTCGTCGGGCTGGTGCTGTGCCTTGGTTCGGTGGCCTACGTCTTTGCGCTGAAGAACAACAAGCCGGAACACTACGACACGGACTTCTTCGAGTCCGCGCTCGTGGAGTCCGGTGTGCTGGCGTTCCGCTTCGGCCCGCGTGACCGGCGTCCGTCGAATCCCTTCACGGATGCCGGCGACGCGGCGACGGTCACACTCAATGCGAAGGCCGCGAAACGTGCGGACCGCTCTGTGTCCGCCGGTCGTGCGCGTGCCGGGGCGAAGCGCGTTGTTCGCCCGCTGGCAACAGACGCCGCCAGCATCGGCGAAAAACCGGTGTCTTCGCGCGGCAAGGCGAAGGCTGGGCCGGTCGTGGCGCGCGCGGAGTATGTGCAACTGCAAGAGAAGCTCTCGACGACCGAGGAGCTTCTCGAAGACGCCCTCGCGGAGGCGGTGGAGGACTGACCATGCGCGTCGAAGCCCCTGACGGCTACTTCGGTGAAGACATGATTGTCTTCGAAGGACTGCACCGCGGCGGCTTCATCTCGCGCGGTTTCGAAATCATCGCGCCCGACCTGGAGCAGGCCGATCCGGTCCATCACAACGCGTTTGAATCCGATCTCGTCGCGTTGCTCTCCGTGCTGAAGCCCGACTGGCGGATGCAGGTGCAGTGGACGACGGACTCGAACTATCGCGCTGCGCTTCACCACTACCGCGACGACACGCTCAAGCATTCGACGAACGCGTGGAGCACGCGCCAGCGCAACGAACGCTTCGTGCGCTACACGCGTCTCGCAGAGGACGGCGTGCTCCGTCGCGAACGCCTCCGCCTCTACTTCACCATGCCGGTCGATGGCGACGCGCTCGGTCAGAAGGCGGGACGCCTCACGACCGAGGCGTTGCTCAACGCCTACGGCGAGCAGTTCAAGCAAACCGGCCAGTTCCTGCAGGCGCTGTTCGGCGGCAGTGGCGGACAAGTCCGCCCGATGACCAACGCCGATCACTTCCTGCACTACCTCGAATTTCTGAATCCGTCGCTGCCGGAGCAGCGCGTCACCGATCCGCTGGAGTTCTTCGATCCGGCAAAGTCGATCCAGGAGAACTGCTGGCACGGCGAGGGTCGTCCGCTCGAAAAGCCCGACACGGGTTTCTACCTCGATGGTTACTACCACGGGATGCTCGTCCTGAAGGCGCTGCCGAAACGGACGCGGCCGAGCATCGCCTACATCCTCACGAAGCTC
The DNA here is from genome assembly GCA_023399155.1 of Verrucomicrobiota bacterium. GTDB lineage: Bacteria > Verrucomicrobiota > Verrucomicrobiia > Opitutales > Opitutaceae > JAEWQP01. The sequence goes on from JAEWQP010000030.1 coordinate 182,761, forward strand.
GGCTTCCGGGAGTATGCGATCACCGTCAACGTCGAGGCCGTCGACGTGGAGGAGTTGATCGAAAAGGAGCAGAAGGAGCTGAACCGCGTCGAGGGCGACTACGAGAGCATCAAGAAGGTGAAGCTCCTCGCGGCCATGAAGACGAAGGCTGCGAAGATCGCGCGCTACTCCAACGGCGACAGTTCACCCTACCGCATCCAATACATCATCCGCGCGTGGGATCGCAGCCGCGAGGAGCTGCGCGCGAAGTTGACCGCGCTGAAAGCCGCGGTCGGCAGTATGGAGCGTGCGCAGGCTTACGAGCCCGCGCTCGAACCTTCCGCGCGCAACTTTTTCTACTGCTCGTGGCCGGGATGGACGTTCAGCCGCTACAACGCACTCTGGCACGACTACGACGACGCGCTCGTCGCGAACATCCTGCCGTTCTCCTCGACACCGGTCGCGCATCTGGAAAACGCGGAGTTCATCTACGAGGGACCGAACGGAAATCTTGTCGGTGGCAGAACGTTCGTCGGCGAGGGCAACAGCCAGACGCCGCAGAACGCCGTCGTCATCGGCACGACCGGCTCGGGCAAGAGCGTCAACGTCATCGATATTCTCACGCAGACCGAACCGTTCTACGCCTACACGATGATCGTGGAGGAAGGTGAGTCCTACACGACTTACGCCAAGACCGTCGATCCGACGACGGAGCCGATCATCGTTCAGGCGAACGGGAAGCTCACCATGAACTATCTGGACACGCGCGGTCTGCCGTTGTCCGGGTTGCACCTCAGCGCGGCGGCTGCACTGCCGATGCTCATGGTCGGTCAGTCGAAGGACGAGGACTGCACAAAGCTCCGGCAGGCGCTGCTCTCGAACGCTATCGGCCGGCTCTACGAAGACTTTTCTCGCTGGTATCTGAACAAGCACCCGGATGAACGCCTCACGCTCGCGCGCCGCGCCTACGCGCTCGACGCTTATCGGCGTGAACGCATGGGACCGCAGGCCACGGAACTCGACGCGTTTCTCGAGTTCGCGGAATTCGAAACCGCGAAATCAGATGAAGCGGCCGCGTTCCTGGCGCGTGCCGATGAGGGCGAGGTCACGCGCTTCGCGAAAGAAGCGGCCGGCGCGCAGCAACTCCGCGATCTGATCTTCTCGCGGTTCACTCCGGCGGAGCAACCGCAGCACGGGCATTTGCAGGAACTGCTTTCGGCTGAGGCCTCCGGCCCGCACGCGGACGAGATGCGCTACCTCGCCACTCTGCTTGAGCCGTGGTCGGCCGGCGGCAGCTACGGCGAACTCTTCGACGGCGTCTCGAACGTGAACCTCACCGGGAAGATCGCTCACTTCGAACTCGGCTACATCCCGGAGTCGGCGGAGGAGCTGAAAGCCGCCGCCGCGTTCCTCATCGCGAACTACACGCGCTCGCACATGATGCGCCTACCGCGCGCACTGCGGAAGCGGAACATATTCGAGGAGGTCGCGCGTTTCTCCCTCGTGCCGTCCGGCAAGAAGGTGTTGCGCGAGTCCTACCAACAGCTCCGCAAATACAACGTCTGGAACGTCGCGACTGTTCAGAACTACGAGCAGTTCAAATCGTCGGACATCCGCGGCGCGGTTCTGGGCAACAGCCGCATCCTTTTCCTTCTCCGGCAGAGCGACCGCTCCGACATCGAAGATCTCGGCCAGGACTTCCCGATTCCCGAAGCGGTGAAGGATGCGGTGATGAGTCACCCCGAGCCGGAGAAGCTGATCGGAAAGAAGTTCTCGCAGTTCACCTACTACCACACCGACGAGCGCCGTCCCCTGATCGTCACCATGCGTAACGTCGCGTCGCGGGAGATGCTCTACTGCGCGTCGAGCTCCGGCGCGCATTTCGACCAACGCCAGAAAGCCCTGAGAGGCCACGCCGACATCGTCGAGGCCATCGTCGCCAACGCCTGAAACCACCATGAAAACGAAATCCGAAATTCAAGCCGAGGCCCAGCAACTGACGATTCTCGGCCGTCAGTATCAGAACGAACAGAGCCAGGTCATCGTCAACGATGCCGTGATCGCCATGCCGCGTGTGCTGATGACGCTGCCCGAGGCGCAACTTGTCGCGCGGCCGGTGCCGGTCGCCGAAGGCGAGGCAACGCTCGCGCCGCGCAACATGCGCCACATCGAAGCGGCGCTCGAAGGCGGCGAGCTGGTGTTCCGGCTCATGGAGCGCGAGACTGATTACTCCGGAGCGAGCGACGACGAGCCGTCGCCGGTCATGTCGAGTCGCTCCGCATACGACGTGCTGCGCACCGGCTACGAACTCGTCGAGGAGGAGCGCCTCGCGGCCGAACTCGAACGATTCGCGGAGCGCAGCGAAGATCGCGACGCACCGGCTGACGGCGAATCCGTCGCCGAGGTCGAAGCGATTCTCGAAACGAATCTTCTGCCGCACGCGGACCGTCTACGCACGAAAGCCGAGATCGTCGCATTTCTCTCCGGACGCATGGAGCCGAGCGCATTCATCGCGAACGCCATCGAACGACAGTGCGAGCGCGAAGGCCACGTCCTGCGCCGCACTCAACGCCACGAAATCAAACTTACCATCGATGAATCCTGAACTCAACCGCAGGCCACCCATGCAACGATTCCTGGACACTGTCAGTTGGTTGTCGCCCTACCTGCTTGGGCTCTTCCCGCTTCTCGTGATCGCGCTGCTCACCTCGGGCTGTGCGACAGCGAGTGCAGACTCCGCCGGACGAACCCGCAACTTCGCCACCACTGCCACGACCACGGCCGCCGGTGCCTACATCGGAGCGCACAACAGCAACGACCCGGCGAAAGGCGCGGCCATTGGCGCAGCGGCAGGGTTCGTCACAGGCGAGGCGATCAACTACTTCAACAACAAGGCGCAGAAGGAGGCGTTCATCGCGGGGTACGAGAAGGGCCAGTCGAACGCGGTGAAGCAGCAATACTGGATTGCGCGGGATAATCAGCGTCCCCGCACCGACGACGGTTACGAGGAAGGCTACTACGAAATCGAAGTGCCCGCGACGGAGCGCGACGGCGTCCGCCGTGAGCCCACAAAACGCGTCATCCGCGTGGTGATGCCCAAGGAGGAAACTGGGTCATGAAGAAGACACTCGCACTTATTCTCGTTGCCGCGACGGCGGCCGTTCCTGCGTCAGCGCAGTGGGCGGTGTTCGACGTCGCGAGCCTGCAACAGAGCATCACGAACTACTCCGCGTTGACGCGGCAGATCGCGAACCAAGCTTCGCAGATCAACAACCAGGTTCAGCAAATCCGCCAAATGGAGACGCAGCTCAACCGCGTCGGCGACATGGCGAATTTCAGGAATCTGGTCGGCTTCTCGGAGTTCCGCCTCGATCTCGGCCTACCGACGCAAATTCGCACCTGGTCTGACCGGCTCGCGCGCGTCAATGGTCAGGGCCTCTTCGGCGACACGCGCGGTGGAATCTTCCCCGCGATCAACATCCAGTTCCCGGACTTCGATGGCGGGCGGATATCGCGTGACCCGCAGGTCTTCAAACAGTCGCACGACATCGTCGTCGCCGTGGACGAGTTTAAGACTGTGCAGAACGACGTCTATCAACGCCGGGAAGATCTGAAGCGCGCCATCGCTCGGACAAGCGAAGCGATGCAGGCCGCGACGACCGAGGCGGAGCAACAGAAGCTCCAGGCGGTGCTGGAGGCTCAGTATGGACAACTCGCCGCGGTCGATGCCGAGGTGGCGCTGAGCGCTGCTGAAGTTCAGGTCAAAGCGGCGGAGGCAACCGCGATGAACAACGCTAAGCATGCCGCTGAAGCTGAGACTCGGCGAACGCTCGCTCAGCAGGAAGTCGGAAAGGTTTCCACCACGTTCATCCCGACCTACGAGTGCATGCTCCAGTATGTCACGGAACGCCGACTTTCACCGTAAATGGACAGTGCAACCTTTTCCCAATTGTTAGGTCAATTGCCGAGCATGATTACCAAGCTCACTGCCGGAGGTGTGCTCCTCGCACTCCTACTCACTGGATGCACGGATCGCGAAGCGGAGGCTCGGCGTGCCCGCGAGGAAGCGGAAGCCAAAGCGCGGGCCGAGGCGGCACGTAAGGAAATGGACGCGCTGCCGAAGGCGTTCCAGACCCCCGACTACTTCAAGAAAAACCAGCCGGAGAAGAAGCCCGAACCCGCGCCCGAAGCGAAGAAGCAAACACCCTGATTGATTCATGACCGCGCCCCTTGCCACCATACTTCCATCCACCTACTTCGATGGCCTGTCCACGTTGTGGGGCGGATGCGCGTATGTTGGTAGTGCCATCGTGGCGGCGGGTTTGGTGTTTCAGACGGTGCGCAGTCGGCCCGACGCGAGTTCCTTCATCTGGATGATTGCGAAGGTATTCATCATCGGACTGAGCACGGCCTTTCTGCGTGAGTGGCTGATGCGCTTGAACGACGTCGTAATCGCGTTCGGAACGATGATGGGGGTTGACCCCAGGACGGTGGACAACCGGTTCATCCAATTCATCGCAGGGAAGACGGCTGCCGATCCGAACTCCAGCGTCTGGGACATCATCTGGGGAACCGAATCGATCGGAACCGCCGTGTCCTACGCGTTCCTGTGGATCTTCGGTTGGCTCTCCTGGGGTGTGCAGTACGTGGTCAAATTGATCGGCGGAGTTCTTCTCACGGCAGGTTGGGCAATCAGTCCGATCTTCCTTTCCTTCTTCATGCTGCGGCCGATGAGCGGCGTAGCGCAGAAGTTTCTGCTCGGTCTTATCGCGTTGGTCTGCTGGCCCTTCGGCTGGGTGATGGCCGCGGTTGTGACCAACGCCATGCTCGACGCGGCGGCTGCGGCAAACCTAGTCCCTGTAATCAACGTCGGAGCCCCGCTCGCGGCACCGGCATTGACCGTTCTGCTCGTAGGATCGTGGATGTTGATCAGTTCTGTACTCGCTCCATGGATCACAACGAAGGTGCTGTTGATGGGGGCTAATCCTGCGGCGGAGTTTGCTCGTGGCGTCGGTGGCGTGATGCAGTCGACGTTTGCCGGCGGGGTAGGAGCGGCCGTTGCTGCCGCTACCGGCGGTGCCGCAGCTCCAGCTGTGATTGCGGCCGCTGCTGCAGGTGCTGTTTCTGCCGGTGGGGAATCGACAGTTCGCGGCGGCGGTTCTCCACGGAGCACAGGAACCGCAATCAGTGGGCTGTCCGGATTCTACCAAGGACGGTACATGAGGCGAAACACGGCAGCAGCGGAAGCGACCGCGTCTGCTCACGAAAGGAGGGCGACCGCATCTGAAGCGGTTGCTGCCGAAGTTCTCTTTCACGCACAGCGAAAACGCCGGAGCCGTAGCGGATTTGACCATCAGCCGCACGAGGACGACCCTAACAAAGCTGCGCTGGATATTTGATCCCTATGTTCAACACGAACCGACGCCATACCGAAGCAAACGAGAGGTCTGCCCGCGCTTTGAAGCGACTGGCGGATGCGGAGGACGTCATCGCCAAGAACATCGGCGAGCTTCTCCGCGACGATTGCGACGACGGGCCGCCAAAGCCGCCGCCGATCCCGAGGCCTGGGGCAGTGGCTCCAAAGAGCCAGCCGCCCCGCAAATAACCGAACTATGACTGCAACAGAAGAAGCCGCCCTCGGGGCGGGGGCTACTGCCGTGCCCAAATTCGGCAAACCCAAGCCCGCGCTGCTCGCCATTTTCGAGCGGCAGCGGCGCAATTCTCTCATCTGGTTCCTGATCGCACTCGCCGCGTGGGGCTGGTCGATCTGGGACCGGCAGCAGCTTGTCGACAAGCTGACCCGCAAGCGCGAGGTCGTGCTGATCGACAGCCTCGGCACCTACTACGTGTCGCCGGTCGTCGACATCCAGCAGGCGAAAGACCTGCACGCGATGCAGACCAAGCTCGCGTGCAAGGCGCTCTTCGAACGTAACCCTGGCGGTCTCGATAATCCCGAGCTGTTCAAGCAGCTCTTCCTGCGCGACGCCGCACAAGTCGCGCAGGCCGCGCTCAACAAGACGAAAGCCGAATTCGAGGCGAAGTCGCTTCACCAGAAAGTCGAGGTCGGCGCGCCCGAAATCCTGAGCACGCGCGACAACGCGTTCTACACCTCGGCCGACGTGCAGCTGATCCGCGTCGGCTCCTACCAGGGCGCACCGATCACCGAAGTCCTGCGCTACCGGGTGAAGTTCAAGTTTCTCCTCAACCCAGACCTGACCCGCAACGGCCGCTTCCCGACCGCGGTCGCCGCGTTCCAGGTCGAACCCGTCAAAACGTGAACCCATATGCTGAGACTCTTCGCACTCTCTCTTGCCACGGCCTCCGCGCTCGTGGCGCAGCCGATCCGAGACGTCGCACTCGATCCCGAGCAGGCGGTTGACCTGCCGGTCTCGCGGGAAATCACGACCGTGATGTTCCCAGGTTCGATCACGGCGGTGGCTGGGGCGGACATGCTGATCGACAGTGGCAAGGCTGCGGTGGAATTGGATGAAGGAGCGCCGGTGCGTTTCCACGTCACGCACGCGCCGGGTTCGAACTTCATCCTGATCCGGAGTCTGCAACCGGACGCCACCGCCAGACTCACCGCGATCTACGAAGGTTCGGCTTACGTGCTGCATCTGCGCACTGTGGCGAGCGATTCGGTCGCGAGTCTGATCTACAAACGTCCGGTCATGCAGCGCGCCGTCCGTGTCGATGCGCCGCCGGAGCCCGTGAAGTTTACGCCGCGAATCGGCCTCAGCCTGTTGGATCGCGCACGGGCGTATCCAGTTCTCGCGAAGTCGCTGCCGAAGGCGGTCGAGGGCGTCACTCTCCGTGCCCAAAACCGGAAGCTCGAACTGCCCGACCTCGAAATCACTGTTCAGGAGGTTTACCGCTTCTCGAAGGAGGATGCGGTGGTGTTCCTCCTGAAGTTGCGTAACACGACGGACGCCGTCCTCGACCTCGTGCCGAGCACGTTCGCGGCACGCGTTGCGCAGGAACGTTTCGACCAGGCCATCGCCAACGGTCCGCGCAGTCTTGCCCCGGGTGAGAGCGCGGACGCGGAGTTTGCCATCGTTGGGCTGCCGGACGGCACGCGCAACGATCTCAGCGCGGACAACGCGTTCACCATTCTCGTGAGCGCCGCCCGGCGCGAAGCGAAGCTCGCTGCCGTGGCGAAAGCAGAACCGGAGGTCACGCACCCATGAACCCGCGCGCACTCGGAAACTTCTTCAAGAGCAAGTTCGGTTTGTTCGTGGTGTTCGTCGTCGTGCTGTTCGGCGGGCTGTGGATCTACGGACAGAGACAAGCAGGCGAACGCGAGGCGGCAAAGCTCGCCGCCCAGAAGAACAAGAAGGTCGAACTCGGGCAGATGAAGGTGCCGCTCAATCAAGGCTTGGAGAGCGGCACACCCCAGCAGGTGAAGCCCGAAGGTGCGAAACCTGCCGAGGGCGAACCAGTCGCCGGCGGCATCGTGCCGTTCCGTCCCGCGCCGGCGGTCGTCGTGCAGCAGGCGCCGACGAATGCGACGGCGGGTAACGGAAAGACGGCACCGACAAAAGCGGAGCCGAAGCCCCGCAAGGTTCGCTATGCGTCGCTACTCGCGAGCTACGAAGCGCCACCGGCGCGAACGGAGCGCGTCGAGCCTCCGGCGCCGGAGCGGTTCATCCCGTTCGGCACGCTGCTGAAGTGCAAACTCGTGAACACTATCGACAGCGCGAACCTCGAAACGCCGGTGATCGCGCTGCTCCTCGAGGACCTGTGGCAAAACGGGAAGAAGGTGATTCCGGCGAACACGCTCGTCCACGGCACGGCGCGCTCGGGACGGATGCGCGACCGCGTCACCGCGTCCGGTGCCTGGCGCTTCGTTTGGCAGGATGGACGCGAGCTCGTCTTCAACGGCGTCGCGCTCGACCGCGAATACGACCAGGACATCGAAGGCTACGGCATCACCGATGGTTCGGCAGGAATCCGCGGGCGTCTCCTGGCTACGGACGAATTGCAGGAACTCAAGATGCTCGCCTCGGCCGCGCTGAGCGGCTTCGCGCGCGGCACGCAGGACCGCACGCAGAACGCGCTCGGCACGACGATCACCGGCTCGGTCTCGAACGGCGTCCGCGAAGGCGTGGGCGACGTGTTCGATCTCTACGCGAAGCGCACTCTGAAAGACATCGAGGAGAATGGCTACTTCGTCCGCGTGGCGGCCGGAAAGGAGTTCTACGTCTACGTCCTCGAATCGGTCGATCCGCAGAAGGCCAGCGTCGCTGGCACGAAGCTGCGCGCCGCGTCCGCCGAGACCTCGGTTTCCGAAACCTCAATCTCCAACCCAACGAAAGGATGAACGTGCGACACCTCTGGATCTTGTCCCCGGCGCTCTGCTTCGCGGGCTGCGTGGCGACGCCACCGGCGGCCACGCCCATCGCGAAAGCGCCCACACCTGCGCCCCTCGTGATCGCGGCGCTTCAGACGACGAAGGTCGTCGAAACCCGCTACGAGGTCCGCGCGTATCGCGACGCCGCGAACCCATCCGTGCGGCATGAAGCGCATGCCGTGTTTCGTCGGACACGCGTTCCGCTCAACGCACCGGACCAACTCGACGCGGTGCCGCGTGACACATTCGCCCCGGCCAGCGTCGCGCCGCTGCCGGCCAATGCGGAGCTGAATGCCGAACTCGCCGCACAGCGCCAAATCACCGCAGAGCTGCGCGCCATGCAGGCCGCGCTCGCGGAGACCGGCGACAAGATGCAGGCGCAATACGCGACGCTCGTCCGCCAGAGCGCCGAAACCGTCGAACTGCGCGAACGCCTCGAAGCGGAACGCTCACGCCTTCAAACCTCGGCTGCGACCCCTGTCGCGCCGACCGCACCGGCTCCGGCAGGTGCGACCGCAAGCACCCCGGAAGTGAAGTGGTAACGCGCCATGACTCTCACCGAAGCACACCGCGAAAAGTTGCGCACGCTGCCCATGCGCCTCAAGGCGGTGCTCACGGGGCAGGACATGGCGATCGATCTCGTTGCCGAGCGTCTCCAGCATGGTGAACTCGGCCTAACGACTCCGGGTCGTCCGAAGGCGAGTTTTATGTTTCTCGGGCCGACCGGCGTCGGAAAAACAGAACTCACGCTGCGGTTCACGGAGGACCTGATTGGACCGGACCGCGTGGTCCGCCTCGACATGTCGGAGTATCAGACGGCGGACCGCCTAGCTCTGTTGCTCGGGACGAGCGAAGAGCCGGGGCGCATCGCCGAAGGCTTCGATGCGTGCGAGGGACGCGGGACATTGCTCTTCGACGAAATCGAAAAGGCGCATCCGCGCGTGCTCGACGTGCTGCTGCAACTGCTCGACGCCGCGCGCCTCACGACGGGCCGCAACCGAGTGCTCGATTTCTCGAACTGGTATGTCGTCCTCACGAGCAACATCGGCGCGCAGCGCATCATGGGCATGCGCAAGTCGAAGTATGAGACGATGGAGCGCCTCGTGCGTCAGGACGCTCAGCGCGAACTCCGTCCCGAAATCTTCGCGCGCATCACGGTCACTGTCGTCTTCAACAAACTCGACTTCGATGCGCAGTGCGCGATTGCCGGCGGCATGATCGCGAAGGAATGCGCCGCGCTCGCGGCGCGCGGCTTCGCGATCACGCCCGAGCCGGCGGTTTCGGAGGTCGTGATTCAGCGCGGCTATCACGAACGACTCGGCGCGCGCCCGATGCGCGACGCGACGGAACTGCTCATCCGCAACGCTCTCGCGCAGGAACTCCTGCGGGGCGGTAGCGGCACGGGCCGTCTGCGGCCCGATGACGAAGGCCAGCAACTCGAACTGGAACCCTCCACCTGCTGACCATGCCGAGCCAACCGACCCTTACTCCTCGCATCGTCATCCTGAAGGCGGACCGTTTCTACGGCGACACCATCGCTCAGCTCGTGAAGCAGTGTTGGCGAGGTGCCAAGGTGGAGGTTTTCCAGAAAGGCTTCGATGCGCTCGATTCGATTCAGGCGAACATGCCCGACATGTTTATCACCGGGGTGAAGATCGACGACATGGACGGGCTCGAACACCTAGAGCCGTTCGTCGAGCGCAAGCTGCCGATCCTGGTCGTCACCGCACGGCGAGACTCGCGCACCGTCGCGCTCCTGCGCGAGCTGCGCTACAACGGCATCTTCGACGTGAAGCTCGATGGGTATAAGGACTTCAGCAAGGCGCTGGAGCTGGTGCTCGAAGGGAAGTCCTACGTGAGCGAGTCGTTCGTGCCGCACATGAAGCCGCCGCGCCGGATCACGCTCGATGAACTGACGCCGAAAGAGCAAGAGGTGCTGGCCGCGATCGGCGACGGCTCCGACGATCAACAGGCCGCGCAGCGGCTGGGAATTTCACCGCACACAGTGAATACGCACCGGAAATCGATCATGGCGAAGCTTCGCCTGCATCAGAAAGGCGAACTCGTCTGCTACGCCGTCCAAATGGGCTACGTGCACATTTCGCCAACCGGAGTCACGTATCCAGGATTTCAACGAAAGCTCCTCAAACGCGCGCCGCGCGTTGAGCCGCCGAAGGTGAATGTCGCATGATCGAAACGAGGTTAATTTCCGATCTTTGCCTTTTTGGTACCATGCCTGCGCCGTTCGTCCTTCTTGCGTCGACGCTCATCCAGGTACTTCTCGCAGTCGGCATCAAAACGCCGTTTGGACTCAGCAACGATTTGGGATGAATGAACCAGTTTGGCGATTTCTGCGTCACCCACATCACGGGCGAAGTATCTTCTGTTGAGGATATCAAACACCGCTTTATTGAAGCTCTTTGGCCTGGCAGCAGATGCGGAGCCGAATGAACGTGAAGCGTCTAATCTTTCGCAAGCGGACACTATTAAGGCACCGCCGCCGCATTCGTTAACCAATTCGCGATCGATGTCTGAAAGAATGCGATAGTATACGCTGGATACAAATATTGGGACCCAAAGATCTAGCTCGATCAACCGTCCTTCCTTGAGGTCCGAAAATTGTTGTTTTAGCAAGGGTTCGACCTTGGTCGATTGATGGATCAAAGACACAAGAACTGCGGGGTCCTTGATCATATCCACCATTTGCTTGCTTATGATGCCGCCTCGGTGGGCGAGACTATTCCGAAGTGCCCAAAAGAACTTCAGCGTCCGGATGTCGGCATCGGATAGGCGGATGCCGGATTTGTGTCGGATTACAAAATCCACAAGTGGACCCGCCTCCGTGGCGTCTTCAGCCGCGATCGACGTTGGACTCGAACTTAGGGGTCCGATTCTGTGCCGGTCAATGAATGCACCCGCTTCTGTCAGGAAGTGCTCCATGGTTGAATACACCCGAAACGCGAATGCCACCGATGCCTCGCTCTTCGCATGAACAAGTACGGTGGCGGGACTTGAGTAGTGGTTCGATGTCCCCCATGGCTGCTTTGCCGATCTGATAAATGCTTCCAGTATTCGTGCCCCGTTGATTCCCGTTGTTACGCGTTCGGTTAGCGCAAAAGAGGCTCCTACGACCTTGATGACTCGATTGAGTCCAGAATGGAATTCAGCGAAATTGGCCAAAGCATCCGTTCGGGCGCGGGCGATATTCATCTTTAGGTAACTTTGTGATTGGAGGCAGGGTACAGTGGCGTGGCTCAATGGAGCTCCTAACGCGAAGCGATCGTTAGTGATTGATGCACAATTTGCACGCGTGATAACCGCGACGGTCCGTGGGATGTATCTGTCGATTTTGGCGATGCGCGGACTAAAATGGGCCGGCTGAAATGCCGGCCCGCTCGTTTCCCCGCGACGAAAGCCGCGGTCACTTGCTGCTGACCGCGCGAAGACGCGCGCTCAGCACTTTGACGTCGGCCTCGGCACCGGCTGCGTTCGCGCGCGATTTGGCGAGGCGGACTTCGGCTTGGAGAAGCTGGCGTTTGAGCTGTGCGATTTCGTCGAGCGTGGTGTCGGTGCGCGTGGCGCGGGCGTTCGTTGCCGTGGAGTTCGGTGGGAGTTCTGTGGAGGTGGCCATAGTTTAGGACCGCGACGACGCGGTGATTTTGGTTTCAGTTTTGAGTGCGGTCGGCGCGCGACAGCGCGCCGATCCGCATCGAGAATCGCCCAACGAACTCGGCTGGCAGCATCGCGCATCTACCGGAAACGCGGGAGAAAGCGCGGACGCTGTGGAGGCTCTGACTGACGAAAAAGGGGGCCGAGGCCCCCGTGCTCAGTCCTCGTTCGGGAGCATGAGCGTGAGCACCGGCGCGGGTGTGTCGCCAGGGCCGATGTGCAGTTTCAGCTCGTGCCTACGGGCTGCGATGATGACCCGGAAGCAGATTTGATCGGCGTCCTGCTTGGTCCGCATGGCGAGCTTGGCCATGGTGGAGATGTCGTGGCAGATGCCGGAGACGTCCTTGCCGGGCTGTTGAAGGGCCGTTTCAATGATGGCCCAAACCGTCGAGGTGCAGGCAAAGGGATGTTTCCAATGCTGCTTGATCGAATCGACCTCGCTCAGGTCGACGAGGACGCCGTCCTCGATGGCCTGCTTGCGGGAGTAGGAGTAAACGACCTCACCGAACGGATTGTCTTGAGTCATGTTTCGTGCCGTTCGGCCCGTGGGGCGTGCGTCACGTCTCGTGACCTTATCGCCTACTGCCGATTGGCGATTCTCGCCCTACACCCGAAAGTCAAAGCGCTGGGTGGAGCGCCGAGGCAGTGTCACGCGCAGCGGGACCAACGAGGGGGAAGCGGAACGTTTTGCGCGTGGTGGAGCCGCGCAGCGGACTACCTTGACCGGGTGTAGAATGGCGAATTCAGCGGCTGGCAGTCGCTAGAAGAAAACGAGCAACGCGAGCATCGGGTTGGGGATCGTGCATGGTTCGTGCATCGGCGGAGGACACGAAAAAGGCGGCCGGTCGATCCGGCCGCCGTGGCGCGCAAGGGTCACTCGCTCTGTTCGGCTTTCATCTTCGCGAGTTGCTCGAAGATGAACGTGTGCGCGTGATCGGCGAGCTTGGCGACGAGAGGGAGGTCGTCCCGACCGAAGCTGTCCGTGTCGTGGTATTGCTTGGCGTTGTCCACGTAAGTCCGCGCGAAGGTCGCGTTGAAGAACTTCTTGTTGTCGGCCTCGTTTTCCCACACGGCGGCTTTGATCCGGCCGAGGCGGAAGGTCTTCACCGGAAGCTTGGAGCTGGCGGTGGCGTTCTTGGGTTGCGAGGCGGGCTGAGTGGATTTGGCGGGCATATCGTTCCTTTTGTTTTTGAGGAGCGGGATTGCTCTCTCGACCCGAGGCGGGGGGCCGACTGGAACGAAGGGACGGTTGGGGGGATTCCTTCCAAGGAGGACCCAAACGCGCCCTGGCCGCGCCGCGGCGTTCCCGTTGGAGGTGCCGCCAGAGAGAGCAAGAACGCTCCGGAGAAAGGAACGTTCCGCCTTGGCGGTATGCCCGCGATCACTCGCACGCGCCGGACCAAGAATGCCCGCCTGATCTGAGCGACACGACTCGACATGCCGCCGTGTGGGAGAATCTGGCCGACGGTTCGGCAACGTGCCGCATGGACCCGGCTGACGCCTGCTCACGACCGGAAGTGAGACGACCGTGCTCGTCGCCGAGCGAGCGCACGCATTCGTCACTCGCGAAGTTGAAAGCGGATCGCAGCGATCGCGCGCTGACGGTTGGATCAACCGGCTATCCTGTCGACGGAGCCGAGGATTGGATACCGCAATCGGTGTAGTCCGCTTACACCATTCTCGGAGGGTTCGGCCCGTTGAGGAGCGCGCAGCGCGGGCGCGGAATGGAACGCGTGAAAACCGTTCCCATGAGCAATCAAATACCTCTTGAAACCAATCCGATCCTCGCGGGCGGCACTCCTGGTGCCGGCCGCTTTCAAATCCTCGTCGAGTACGCGCCCGGTGTTTTCGTCTCCACGGCCTCGGCCGAAAAGATCGAGGACGCTGTCGAATTTTTCCTGAAGCAGGCACCCGGCTGCGAAGCAGGGGAGATTGCGCTCTTCGACCGCAACGAACGCCGCGTCATCGGCTCCGTTAAGTGGAAGGTCGAGCCGACGGAGAACGGTCTGCGCGTTCCGCACCGGCACAATCTCTTCTGCGACTGGAATACGGCACTGGTCGCGCTCGAAGCCCAACGCCGTGCCGAAGCTGAGCGCGGCTCGCTCATCGAACTCAGCGCTTGATGTAGCCGCCATGAACGACACCAGCCGCTCGCTCCTCCAAACGATTCTCGCAACGGACCTCTCGCTGACGGGTGCAGAACGGAGCGCAGCCCAACGCCTTTTTGAGGGAAACTGCGATGCGACCGGGTTCGCGCCAATCGCGGTCGATGAAAAGCTCTTGGTGACTCAGAAGCAGGCCGCCCAGATGCTGGGTGTCAGCCGCGTGACCATCTGGCGGATGACGAAGGAGTGCATCCTGCACCCGGTCGAAATTCTGCCGGGCTCCTGGAGATACCCGCTGCGCGAACTCGCGCAGCTGGCGCATTCCGGCCTCGATCCCGGAGCCGACGAGCGTCAGCGCCGCGAACGCTCAGCTGCGTGAGCGAAGCGAGGATCGAAAAACACCACACACGCCCGGCGTCCCGAAAGGGAGCCGGGCGTTGTTTTTGCCTGCGCGGCGGTGGTAGGTCCGGACTACGGGCACCGTAGTTGCCCATAGTCACAGATTCTCCCTCTGAAAACTACGGTGTAAACTACGGGCCGGGGTTCAAAAAGTTGCCCGTAGTTAGCTAAAGTCGCATTTCGGCCGTCCCTCGGAGGCGACTTGCGTAAGTTGTTCAACAAAAAGCCCCCGGAAGTGTTTCCGGGGGCTTCAAATTGGGTGCAGGGGCTGGATTTGAACCAGCGACCTTCAGGTTATGAGCCTGACGAGCTACCAGGCTGCTCCACCCTGCAACAAGTAAAGGGGCGAAAGGTGGTTGCGGCGTGCCCCATGTCAACGGCTTTTCTTCCAGAAAGTTTCTTCGAGCCAACTTCGCACCCATCACGCCGTCGGAAAACGCCTCACTCAGCGCGTGCGCCCGCGGCTCCCGTCGACTCGGCACGCACGTCGTGCGCGGCCGTGACGAACGCGCGGCCCGCCTCCAGGCCGTCGGCGGTCGCTGTCACAGTGATCCGACCCGCTTCGCCCGGCCGGCCCCGAACGATCGCAAGGCAAAGGCCACCGAACGCCTTCCGCGACTTCGACGAGAACCGCTCAAAGCTCGTCGGATCGCCGTTGTCCGTGGCCACGAGCTCGCCCGGACCTTCGATGCTGAAGGTGATGGTGTTTTCAGCCCGCGGCGCGGTGATCCCATGGGCATCGACCACGCGGACTGCGACAAAGGCCAGCTCCAGCCCGTCCGCGCGGATTTCGGCGCGCTCCGCCTCCGCCACGAGACACGCCGCTGCGCCGGCGGTTCGCACCATGTCCGTGGCCCAGCGTTTGCCTTCCCGGTAGGCCACGACCTCGAGGACGCCCGGCTCATAGGCCACGTCATCCCAGCGAAGACGCGACTCAAACTCGCCCTTCACTTTCCGGCCGAGCGAGCGCCCGTTGAGGAAGAGCTCGGCCTCATCGCCGGAGGTGAAGACGTGCACCGGCGTGATTTCGCCGATGCGATCGGGCCAGGTCCAGTGCGGGAGCAGGTGCGCCATGGGATAGTCCGGACGCCAGTGCGCCTGATAGAGGTAGAACCGATCCTTGCGAAAACCCGCCAGGTCGATGATTCCTGAATACGAACTGCGCGCCGCATAGTAGGGCGTCGGCTCGCCGAGGTGGTCCCAACCGGTCCACACGAACTGGCCGGCCACGAAGGGGTGCCGGAGGATGGCGTCGAACACCTTGTCCGCGGATGACCCGAAGTCGGCCGCATGCAGCTCGTAGGCGGTGACGTGATGATTCACCGGGTCCCCACCCCGTCCCTCGCGCACCGGTCCGCTGATCTCGGGCGTGACGGGAAACAAGTAAACCCCGCGACTGCTGAACGCCGAGGCAGACTCGCTGCTCAGGATCACCTTCCCAGGAAACTTCGCCCGAAACGCCGGGTACTGCGGCATCTTGCGGATACGCTCGGTCCCTTCGAATTCCGCGGTATTCCGGATGCCCTCGCCCTGGTAGTTCAAACTGATGAGGTCGAGCTCAGCGGGCAGCGGCATGTCGGGACTCGCCCAGTTCATGGCGCTGGTGACGGGCCGCGTGGAATCCTCCTCGCGCACGATCTCGCGCAACCGGCGTGCCAGCGCCGCGCCCTCGGCGTCGGTGTACTGCTCGCCCACTTCGTTGCCGATGCTCCAGGCGATCACCGAGGGATGATTCCGGTCGCGTCGGACGAGCGCGCGCAAGTCCTGCTCGTGCCAGTCGCGGAAGATGAGGTGGAAATCAAGCGGGGTCTTCTTGCGCTCCCAGACGTCGAACGCCTCATCCATGACAAGGAATCCCATCGCGTCGGTGAGCTCCAGCAGTTCCGGCGCGGGCGGGTTGTGGCTCATGCGCACGGCATTGCAGCCCATCTCGCGCAACGCCTCGAGCTGGCGCCGCGCCGCGCTCACGTTGAAGGCCGCACCCAGGGCGCCGAGATCGTGGTGCTGGTTGACCCCGCGGATCGGGACGCGCTCGCCGTTCACGTAGATGCCCCAGTCGGGATCGAAGCGCACCTCGCGGACGCCGAAGCGCGTCTCGTACACATCGACCACGCGGCCCGTCGCGGTGACGGTCGTGACCGCGACGTAGCGATGCGGTCGCTGGTTCGGAGGCGGCCCCCAGAGCCGCGGATTCTCCAGCACAACGGAGCCGCCGACGCGGATGTGCGCCCCCGCTTCGATGCGTGTCTCCACCGCATCGATACGGCCAACGGCCGCCCCGACCCTTTGGCCGTCCCCGCCCAGCACGAAGATCTCCGTCGCGACCTGCACGGTGGCGGCGGAGCGCCCGGCGTTCTCGACCGAAACCTGCAGATCGACCGTCGCGGAGGTGTGCGAGACATCGCGCGAAGTCACCTGCGTACCCCACCGCGCCACGCGGAGCGGCTGCGTCGTCGTGAGCCACACGTTGCGGTAAATGCCCCCGCCCGGATACCAGCGTGAGGACGCCGGAGGGTTGTCCAGGCGGATGGCCAGTTGATTGGCGCCGCCAAACGTCACGTACGGTGTCAGGTCGACGCGCCAGGATGCATACCCGAACGGCCAGCCCCCGACCAGGTGCCCATTCAGCCACACCGTCGCATAGGACATCGACCCGTCGACCTCGAGGAAGACGGACCGGCCGGCGTCCCCGGCGGGGATATGCAGCTTTTTCCGATACCAGCCGATCCCCCAACTGGGGAGGCGGCCCATCCCGCCGACATCGCCGTCGGCGATGAAGGGGCCCTCGATCGCCCAGTCGTGCGGGAGGTCGACCTCGCCCCAGCCGCTGTCGTCAAAGTCGGCTCGCATCCACGGGGCATCGCCGCCCGGGCTGCCGGGCGGGCGCGCATGGCGCTTCGTCGGGTCCGCGATGAAGGGATTGCCCGTCGGCAGTATCCACCGTTTCAGCACACCGTCGGCCGGGGTGACGGGCGTCGCCGCCTCGGTGGGCGCGGCATCAGCGGGCCGGTCATCGCGCGTGTCGGTCAGCGCCGGCCGCACGTCATAGGCCAGGTTTGCCCCTGCGCCAGGCGGGTCGTCCTTGCGGAAGCGCCAGCCCTCGTTGATGAGCATCCGTTCCCGCGGGCGCGACGGGTTGTCCAGCGAGGCCGACTCCTGTTCGGCGGTGATCCGCGTGGCGGCAGGCGCCAAACACGCGGTCAGGCTGAGGGCGATGAACAGGCGGGCGGGAATCCAGAAATCCATGGTGATCGTTGCGAGGTGATTGGGATGAGTGCAGAGAGTGCCTGACGTCGGGCGACGCCGCGACTCTCAAACCCGGGGCCTGCTACCGCGCGACGCACCGCGAACGTGACGGTAATGCGCCACGCCGGGGCCGTCCAGATCAGGCCGCCAACCGCTTCGTGCGCGCCATCGAAAGAGGCGCTCTCCATGCGAGGGCAGTCCGGGCTTCGTGCGCGGGTGGACACCTTTACTCCGGACCGCGGGCTCGCGGGCCGCCCTGGCCAATTCTCGATCGCCACCAGGCAAGCCCCTGAAGCAGGACCGACGCCCGAGTTGCGAAGCCCGTTGCGACGGATAACTCCCAGCATGGCCGATTCTCTCTTTCCTCCCACCGAATCGGCGACACGCCGGTGGGCTGTGGCGCTCGCACTGCTCGCCGTCTTCATGGTGCTGGGGGGACGCGAACTCTACCTTTACGAATCCGCCCGCGCCAAGGACGCGCGCTATGACTCGCTTGCGGGGATCGGTCACATCAAGGCCGACCTTATTGCGCACTGGCGCCAGGACAAGGTCGCCTCGGTCGAGCGCATGTCGCGACGTCCGCTCTTTCGCGAGGTCCTGCGTGCCTGGGAGCAGAGCGGTTTCGTTCCGGAGGAACGGCGGGCCTGGGAGGAGCGACTCACCTATGAGCGCCGCACCGAGATTCCCGACTCCATGATCGTGGCGACCGACGCACAGCGCATCCTCGCCACGACCCGGCCGGGGAGCACGATCCCGCCGGAAAGTCGTGTCGCGATCGATCGCGCGCTGGATACCGGGCGCGGCGCGATGTCCGAACCGTTTCGCACAACGGAGGGGGATGTGCGCATCGATGCCGTCGCTCCGATCCCCGACGGCGACGGCCGGGCCATGGCGATCCTCCTGTTCCGCATCGACCCCGACGTCTACCTCCACCCGCTGGTGCGCTCGTGGCCCACATCCGACGCGACAGCCGAGAGCCTGATCGTGCGCCGCGAGGGGGACGACGTTGTATTCATCTCACCGCTACGCCACTGGGACGGGGCCACGGTGCTGAGAATGCCGGCGACCCGGCAGGACGTGTTGTCGGTCCAGGCCGCGCTGGGGCGCGAGGGTCGGCTCGACGGCCCGGACTACCGTGGCATGGAGGTCATCGCCGACGCACGGGCCATCGGCGATTCCACCTGGTTCCTGATCACGAAGATGGACGTCAGCGAGATCATCGGCGACGCCACGGGACGCACGACCGTGGTCCTGCTCATCCTCGGCCTGCTCGTTCTGATCGCCGGTGGCGCGAGCGCGTTCATCCACCACCGGCGCCAGTCCGCGCTCTTCCGTCATCTCTACCTGAGTGAGCGCCAGCAACGGGAGCATCGGGAGCAGTTCCGCACCGTGCTCTACAGCATCGACGACGGTGTCATCACCACGGACGAGCACGGGCGCATCGAGATCATGAATCCCGCGGCCGAACGCCTGACCGGCTGGGCCGAGCACGAATCGCGCGGGCGGCCCCTCGAGGATGTCTTCGTCGCGCGCGACGGCGCAACCCGCACGCCGGTCGCCAATCCCGTCCGCGAGGTGCTGCGCCACAACCGCACCTTCAAGCTCCAGAACGAGGCGGTGCTTGTCGCCCGGGACGCCTCGGAACGGCCGATCGCCGACAGCGCCGCCCCGATCCGGGGCGACGACGGCGGGGTCTGTGGAGCCGTGCTGGTCTTTCGCGACCAGTCCGACGAGCGTGCCGCTGAGCAGGCGCTGCGCGACAGCGAATTCCGCTTCCGCCAGCTCGCCGACGCCCTGCCCCAGCTCGTCTGGACGGCGGCGCCAGACGGCCGCGTCGACTTTTACAACGACCGGCATCGCGAGTACGCGGGCATCCGCAGCACGCCCCACGGTTTCGAGTGGGAGCCGGTCCTCCATCCCGAAGACGTCGACCCGACCATCGAGGCGTGGACCCGAGCGCATCAGACTGGCGAAACCTATGAGATCGAGCACCGCGTGCGGCGGGCCGACGGCGGGTTTCGCTGGCTCCTGAGCCGCGGCGTGCCTGTGCGAAACCGCGACGGCGCGATCGTGAAGTGGTTCGGCACCGCGACCGATGTCGACGACCTCAAGACCGCCGAACGCGCACTCTCCGAGAGCGAATCGCGCTATCGATCGCTCTTTGAGAACATGAACGAGGCCTTCGCGGTCGGGGAGATCATCACCGATGACAGCGGCAAGGCGGTGGACGTGCGACTCGCCCAGGTGAACAAGGCGTTTCAGCGCGAGACGGGCCTTCCAAACGAGGTTTTGGACCGGCCGCTCAAACAACTCTTGCCGCATTTCGAGCAGGTCTGGATCGAGACGCTCGCGCAGGTGGTGGAGACCGGCCAGCCCGCCACGCTGACCGAACTCAGCCGCGACCTTGGGCGCTACTTCGAGATGTTCTGCTTCCGCCCGGAACCCGGGAAGTTCTCCATCCTCTTCCGCGATGTCACCGACCGCGTGCGCGCTGAAGCCGCGCTCAAGCGCACGCTCGCCGAGCTGAAGCGCTCAAACAAGGATCTCGAGCAGTTTGCCTTTGCGGCCTCGCACGATCTCAAGTCCCCGCTGCGCGCGATCGAGAGCCTGGCGCAATGGATCGACGAGGATCTCAAGGACAAACTCGAGGGCGAGCCGCGCGAACACCTGCGGCTGCTCCGTCAGCGCGCACGGCGTATGGGCCGCCTCCTCGACGACCTGCTCACCTACGCCCGAGCCGGCACATCGGGCCGCGTCGCTTCCGTGGACGTCGCTCAACTGCTGACCCAGGTGCGCGACTTTCTCGCCCCTTCCGACGGCATCCGCGTGCAGTTCGATGCACCACTGCCGGTCCTGACGACACCCGTGGCTCCATTGCGCCAGGTATTCACCAACCTCATCGGCAACGCCATCAAACACCACGACCGGCCCACCGGCCTGATCCACGTCTCGGCTTCCGACCTCGATACATTCGTCGAGTTCTGCGTCGAGGACGACGGGCCCGGGATCCCGCTGGAGTTTCGCAAGCGCGTCTTTGAGATGTTTCAAACGCTGCGTCCGCGCGACGAGATCGAGGGCAGCGGCATGGGTCTCGCCATCGTGCGGCGGATCATCGAATCCGTGGGCGGCTGCGTGACGCTCAGTTCCGCCGGCGCACGCGGCACGGTCGTCCGCTTCACCTGGCCGAAGCGCATCGAGACTCCCACGCCGGATACGCGCTAGCCCCCGGTGCTCCCATGGCGCCGTGGCTTCCGGCTGAACCGGATAGGCGCCCGATAGTCGCATCGTTGCCGTTGCTATAGAAACGATGCCAAAACGCCGTCTCGCATCCGATGGCTGCGGGCCGGCCCTTTTCGCATGCCTCTTTCGATCCTAGCCATTGACGACGACGAGGTGGACCAGATCGCGATGCGTCGCGCCCTCAAGGCACTCTCCATCGACGCCGAGATCACCTGGGTGCAGGACGCCCAGGGCGGTCTCAACGCGCTGCGCGGGATGCACGGCGCGACGCGTCTGCAGCGGCCCTTGATCGTGCTCCTCGACCTGTCCCTTCCCGGCATGAGCGGCCTGGAATTCCTCCGCCGCCTGCGCGCCGACAGGAAGCTGCACGACACCGTGGTCTTCGTGCGCTCGGTGTCGTCCGCGGCCAGGGACATTCGCGACGCCTACCGTTATCATGTCGCTGGATACATGGTGAAATCCACGGCCGACGACGACACCATGAAGCTGGTCGACCTGCTCGACCGCTACTGGCGCCTCATGCGCCTGCCCGAGGACGATCCGGCGACCACCCGCGCGGGCGCGCTGGCCCTCCCGCACGTGGAAGGTGCCTCGTGAGCCCGGAATCCGGAAAGTCCCTCCGCATCCTCGTGGTGGACGACGACGAGGTCGACCGGCTGCGCATTGAACGATTCCTTCGCCAGGTGCCCGAAACGTCGTTCGAATTGGAGACCGCCACGACCGTCGCCACCGGGATCGAGGCCATCCGCAGCCGTTCGTTCGATTGCGTCCTCCTCGACTATCGCCTGCCCGACGGCAACGCCATCGACCTGCTCGACGCCGTCGAAGCGCCCCGCGGCCTTTCGCCCCCGATCGTCGTCCAGACCGTCAACGACTCGGAAAGCGCCGCCGTCGATGCCGTCGCGCACGGGGCCCAGGACTATCTCGTGAAGGGCAGCTTTGACCGGGTGCTTCTGTATCGGTCGATTCGTTACGCCATCGAGCGCGACCGCCTGGCCCGGGAAAAGAGCCGTCTGCTGGCGGAGCTGCAGGACGCCATGGCACGGATCCGCAAGCTCGAGGGCATCCTCCCCATCTGCGCCCACTGCAAGCGCATCCGCGACGAATCCGGCAAGTGGACGCAGGTGGAGCGGTATATCTCCGAGCGCAGCGAGGCCGCGTTCAGCCACGGTGTCTGCCCGGACTGTGCGCGGGAATACTATCACGAATATCTCGACAAGGCCTGAGGCGGAGCCGGTGCTCGATCGCGCCCTCCGCGCGCCTGGCCCCCCTCGGAAGGGCCGATGCGGTGACCTGCCGCCACGCTGCAAGACGGGTTCCGCGTGTGCGCCCGGTCGCCCGAATCGAGCGAGCGCCGGATGCCGCCGCCGCGCCGTATCGGTAGGCTGGAGCCGTGAAAACGATCCAGGTTGGCTCGATGAAATCCGACGGTGGACGCCACGGCATGGTCGAGGCGCCCACCGGCCCCCTTCGCGTCTCGTTTCGAAAGCAGGATGACACCGGCGCGACGCCCGAACACCTGTTCGCCGGGGCGTATGCGGCCTGTTTCTACAGCGCCGTCGAGAGTGCCGCCGAACGTGCGCACAAGAAGATCCCCGGCCTGAGCATCGTCGCCAACGCGGCCCTCGAGGAGGACGATCAGGGCGGCCTGAGTCTCGCCGTGGAACTCCGCGCCGCGATGCCCGGCATCTCGCGGCCGGACGGCGAGCACCTGCTCAACCTCGCGCACCAGTCGTGTCCGTACTCAAAGGCGTTGCGCGGCAAGGCGCGCGTCTCGCTCGTGTTTGACTGATCGGCGCAGCTTCCGGATTCCGGCCCGCCACTCACGCGCTGCGGCGGCGAGGGCGGCCGAATTCGTGCCACGACGTCCGGGGCGTCTCGGAAATCGACGCGGGATCGGGGGCCTCGCCGGGGGCCGGTCCCAGCCCCAGCCGGTGCGCCAGCGACATCGCGTCGTAGGGAGCGCGAACCTTCACGTCGTTGTCGAAATAGACGTAGACGTCGCGCCCGCCGGGTGCGCGCGGCGCCCGCGGGCCGACGATCCGCGCATCCGCGGGCTGGCGGCCGCTGCGCCATGCCTCGATCTTGCGTGCCCAGCCGTCGAGCGCCTCGCGCGAATAGCCGCTCGCATAGAGTTCCTCGTCCCCGTGCAGCCGCACGTAGACGAAGTCCGACGTCACGTCCTCCATGAACGGCCACTTGCCGGCCGTATCCGCGATGACCAGACCGATGTCGTGGCGTCGAAGCAGTGCGATGAAGCCGGGATCCTCAAACGAGGCGTGCCGCACTTCCAGCGCGTGCCGCAGCGGCCGTTCGGCCGCTGCCTTGAGCCAGGCCCGCGCCCGCAGCCGCTGGTCGTGCGACCGTGCCAGGGCCGCCGCGGCACGGGTCGTGCGGGGAAGGATCTCGAAAAACGCCTCGAGGCGTGCCGCATCGTAACGAAAGCTCGGCGGCAGCTGCCACAGAAACGGGCCGAGCTTGTCTCCGAGGGCCAGTACGCCGGAGGCCATGAAGTTGGCCAGCGGCGTGCGGACGTCGCGGAGCCGCTTGTTGTGCGTGATGAAGCGCCCCCCTTTGATGGCGAAGACAAACCCCTCCGGGGTCACCTCGCACCAGCGCCGGAAGCTCGCCGGGGTTTGCAGGGAGTAGAACGATCCGTTGATCTCAATGGTCGAGACGGCCCGCGAGGCGTATTCAAGTTCCCGATGCTGCGCCAGGCCGTCCGGATAGAAGGTCCCGCGCCACGGAGCGTATCGCCAACCGGATATGCCGATGCGCACCGCTCCCTTCGCGGCGGCGGGCGAGCGTTTTTGTGCGGATCCCCGGCGCATGGCGCAGTCACTGACCGCTTGCGGCGTGCCAGTGCCCGACCCCTGGCCCCGGATGCGGCCAGGTGACCCGTGAGCCTGGCGAATTGCCGATGTCGGCGCCGCCCTTCCGCCGCGAATTGCAGCGGGGAAGTTTTCTTGCAGCGGCGCCGGTTTGAGCAGGACCGGGAACGCGCCCGACCGGCCCCTACTCCGCCGTGGCGGCCTTCCTGGCGTAGTATTCCTGAAGCACGTGGAACGCCTGCTTGCGCGTGCCGTTCTCGCCGATGAGTCCCTTGCGGTTCCACCCGTCCTGGATCACCGGCAGGGACCGGCGCGGCGAGCGGAAGTCGCACAGGATCCAGGGCGTCAGCCCGCGCAGTTGCGGGATGCGCTCGAGCATCGGCAGCGTCTTGCGATAGAGGTCGGCCTGGAACTCCTCGGTGAACCGCGCAGTCCGGTCGCCGTGCCGGCCCTGCAGCGCGTCCGCGCCAAATTCGCTGATCAGCACCGGCTTGTCGTAGGGGACGACCCAGCGGACTTTCTCGCAGTCGTCGGGCACGCCCACGTACCAGCCGATGTACTGGTTGAAACTGACGACGTCCGTCACCTCCGCGAGCGGGTCCTCCACGATCTTGGTATTCGGATCCTTGGGATCCGCATGCACTTCCATCGCCGCCGAGACCAGGCGCGTGGGGTCGAGTGATCGCGCATGCGCGGCCAGCCGCGAGAGGAAACGCGTGCGCGGCTCGGACACCGGCGTCTCGTTGGCCACGGACCAGATGATGACGCTGGCGCGATTGCGGTCCCGCGTGATCAGCTCGCCGAGCTGGTTCTCGGCATTCGCGTAGGTGTCTTTGTTGTCCCAATGGATCGTCCAGTAGACCGGCACCTCGGCCCAGACGAGCAGGCCGATCTCGTCGGCCACGCGCGCCATGTATTCGTTGTGCGGATAGTGAGCCAGCCGCACGTAGTTGCAGCCCAGCTCGCGGGCCCAGCCCAGGAGCATGCGCGCGTCCTCCGGCGTGGTCGCGCGACCGCCGCGCAGCGGGTTCTCCTCGTGCAGGCAGATGCCGCGCAGGAAGACCGGGCGGCCGTTGAGCAGGATGTCGGCGCCGCGTGTCGCGATCGTGCGGAAACCCACGCGATCGACAAGGCGGTCCGCACCCGCGCTCAGGACGACCTCGTGGAGCCGCGGCGACTCCGGCGACCAGAGGCTCCCGTCGGGCACGGTGAACTCGAAGCTGGCACGGCCGGCGGCATCGGTGGTCGCTGAAACCGCGATCCCGAGTCCGGAAATCTCCACCTTCACCGGGCCCGGCGCCTGTGCGCCATCGAGCTGCGCCCAGCCGCGTACCGTGCGCGCGTCGCCGCGGTCGAGTTGCAGGACGTAGTCGCGGATGAACACCGCCGGCGTCTCCAGCAGCCTGACGTCGCGCGTGAGGCCGCCGTAGTTCCACCAATCCGTATTCACGGTGGGAACACCCTCGGGCCGCCGTTGGTTGTTCACGCGCACGACGAGCGAGTTGCCGGCGGGGAGCAGCCGACCCGTGACCTCGAACTCGAAGGGCGTGAAGCCGCCGACGTGCCGACCGAGCTTGCGGCCGTTGAGATAGACGTCGGCCTCGTAGTTGGCCGCGCCGAAATGGATGAACTGCCGGTGCTGCGGCGATGCCGGTGCGAAATCGAAGGTGCGCCGGTACCATACCGTGCCTTCGTAGTAGTGCAGCTCGTCCGCCTGGCTGTTCCAGTCGGCCGGGACGCGCAGCGCCGGGCTCTGGTCAAAGTCGTACTCGATGAGGTCCGCGGGCGTGGCAGGCTTGCGGTCGAGAAAGTATCCGCCGTTCGGATGCTCCGCGGCATCGAAACGCTCGAGCCGGTAGTTGACGTAGCCGTTGTCGTAGGGATCCACGATCGTGTTCCAGCGGCCGTTGAGCGAAAGGACCTGACGATACTCCGGCACCGCGAGCGGCGCACCGGCGGCGGCATGGACGAGGGAAACGGCGAGGGCGGCGAGCATGGGTAATGGGTTCATGCGAAACGGGGTGCCTTGGTGCTGCACCGAAGGCGTCGCCACCGCAAGCCACATGCTACTCCCGCCCGACGCGGCGCGGTCGGGTTCCCTTTTGCTTGGCAGCCCGCCCGCTCGACGCCTGCATCTCCCGCTCACGCGTATGGCCAAAGCCTCCTCCCCGAAATCGCGCCCGCAATCCTCCACCGCCTCGACGCGCCAGTCCGCCACGCCGGGCACCTCCACCTTGCGCACGCCGGGCTCGCCGCCCTTTCCCGCACGCTTCGTCTGGGGCGTGGCTGCAGCCGCGCCACAAATCGAGGGTGCCTCCGCGGAGGACGGCAAGGGCCCATCCGTGTGGGATACATTTGCTCGCCTGCCCGGACGCGTCGCCGGCGGGGACACGCTCGATGTGGCCTGCGATCACTACCATCGCTTCGACGATGACTTCCGGCTCATGGCCCGGCTCGGCTTCCGCCATTATCGCCTCTCGATCGCGTGGCCGCGCATCTTCCCTGCGGGTCATGGTTCACCCAATCCGAAGGGACTCGATTTCTACCGGCGGGTATTCGCGTCCATGCGCCGGCACGGCATCACGCCGTGGGTCACGCTGTTTCATTGGGATCTCCCGCAGGCGCTCGAGGATGCGGGCGGCTGGTGCAACCGGGCCACGGTCGACGCGTTCGCGCGCTACGCGGACACGGTGGTCGCCGCCTTTCGCCGCGACGTGAAGCACTGGTTCACGATCAACGAGATCCCGTGCTTCACGCGGCTCGCGCACACGGGAGCGATGAACAAGGCGCCGGGTTATCCGCTGCCCGCGCGCGATCTCAACCAGGCGATCCACCATGCCCTGCTCGCCCACGGACATGGCGTGCGCGCCGTGCGCGAGCACGGCGGCCGCGGCTCGATCGTCGGCGCCGCCGAGGTGCCGGATGGCTTTGTGCCGCTCACCGAGACGCCGGAGGATATCGCCGCATCCCGCCAGGCCTTCGAGGACCACAACGATCAGATTCTCGGTGCGCCCTTGCTCGGTGAATACACACCGCGGCTCCTGCGCCGGCTCGGACGCGACCGTCCCGTCGTCGCCGAAGGCGATCTTCAGCTGATCGCGCTGCCGACGGATTTCACCGGCGTGAATGTCTACACCGCCCACCTCGTTCGGGCCGGCGGCCGCCGCGGCTACGAGGTCCTGCCCTTCCCTGCCGGGTATCCGGTGCCCGCGCGCACGAGCTGGCTCAAGCCCGTCCCGCAGTCGATCTACTGGACCACGCGGCACCTCGCCGAATGCTACGGGCCGCGGCGCATCCTGATCACGGAAAACGGCTACGGCACGGAGGAAATACCTACGGCGAACGGCGAGGTCATCGACCTCCACCGCCGCGATTACCTGCGGCAGCACCTGCTCGAACTGCGCCGCGCCATCGCCGACGGTGTGCCGGTCGAGGGCTACTTCGCGTGGTCGTTCATGGACAACTTCGAATGGGCGGATGGATACAGCGTGCGCTTCGGCCTGTGCCATACGGACTATGCAACGCAGAAGCGCACGCCGAAGTTGAGCGCCCACTGGTACTCCGCGGTCGTGCGCGAGAACCGGGTGGTGTAACGAACCGGGATTACGAGTTAGGTGGGGCGAGGCCTCCGGCCGAGCCGGTGAGCACGTGCGCGGCCCGGCCAGAGGTCTCGCCCTACCCGGGATCGGTTTCCGGATCGCCTCCAGGCTGCCCCCTGCTCCTGCTCTTGCTTCTGCCCTTGCTCCGGCTCCTCCTCTTCCGCTTGGGATGGAAGGGGAGGAGGAAAGAGAAAGAACGCGAACAGGAGAAAGATTCGGAGCGCCGAGGGCGCTCCGGTGGATCAGGCCTTGTGCTCCGCCTGCACGGCCGTGATCGCGATGGTGTAGACGATGTCCTCGACCAACGCGCCGCGCGAAAGGTCGTTCACCGGCTTGCGCAACCCCTGCAGCATCGGCCCGATGGATACGACATTGGCGGAGCGTTGCACCGCCTTGTAGGTCGTGTTGCCCGTGTTCAGGTCGGGGAAAATGAAGACTGTGGCGCGACCGGCCACCGGGCTCTTCGGCGCTTTCTTGGCCGCGACGTCCGCGATCGAGGCGGCGTCGTACTGCAACGGACCATCGATGATCAGGTCGGGGCGCCTCTGCTTCGCGATGGCCGTGGCCTGGCGGACCTTGTCCACATCGGCACCGGCACCGGACTCGCCCGTGCTGTAGCTGATCATGGCCACCCGCGCCGGGATCCCGAAGCTCTCGGCCGATGCCGCGCTCTGCACGGCGATGTCGGCCAGCGCCTCGGCATCGGGGTCGGGGTTGACGGCGCAGTCGCCATAGACGAGCACCTGCTCGGGCAGACACATGAAGAAGACGGAGGACACGACCTTGCTGCCGGGCCGCGTCTTGATGATCTGAAGTGCCGGCCGGATGGTGTTCGCCGTCGAGTGCACCGCTCCGGATACCAGGCCGTCGACCTCGCCCGCCTGCAGCATCATGGTGCCGAGCATGACGTTGTCCTCGAGCGCCTCGCGCGCCTCGACCTCGGTCATGCCCTTGCTCTTGCGCAGTTCCACGAGTTGCGGGATGTAGCGCTCGCGGCGCTCCATCGGATCAATGATCTCGATCCCATCGAGGCGCACGCGCTGCAGCGCGGCGATGCGGTGGATCTCGTCGGGATTGCCGAGCAGGATGCAGCGTGCAAGGCCGCGGTGATGGCAGATCGTGGCCGCGACGATGGTGCGTGGCTCGTCGCCCTCCGGCAGCACGATGGTCTTCCTCGCAGCGCGCGCCCGGTTGGCCAGCTGGTGGCGGAACGCGGCCGGTGACATGCGCAATTCCAGGTCCGTCTCGACGCGCGACTTCAGCTTGCTCACGTCGATGAGGCGCGCGATGAAGTCGAGCGTCGTGTTGAAGCGCTCGTCGTCGTCGGGCGGGATCTCGTTGCTCAGGCGCGAGAGCGCCGTCGCGGTGGTGAAGCTGTCCGTCGCCACGTTGAGCACGGGCAGGCCGAGCGCGAACGCGGGCCGGCAGAGATCGAGGAAGTGCGGGTTGTTGATCTCACCGCCCGTCACGATCACACCCGCCAGCGGGATGCGGTTCATCGTGGCCAGGGCGGCGGCGAGGAATACGTCGAGCCGGTCGTAGGGCGCGACGATGAGGGAGCCCGCGCGGAACAGGTGGAGGATGTTCGCGACGTTGCGCGCACAGAGAAACACGGAGTTGACGCGCCTGCGGTGCATGTCACCCGAGTTGATGATGCGCGCGTTGAGGTGCTCCGCCACGTCGCTGACGCGGAACGATGGCAGGTCGGGATTCCACGGGATCACACCGAGGAGGTCGAACTCGCCCGAGCGGAACATCGGGCAACCCTCGACCACGCGGCGCTTGATCGCGGCGATCTCGTCCGCGTCGAAATTGATCACCGTGCCGGAGCTGATCTCGCCGGGGTCGCCGACGACACGCACCCCGCCCGACGTTCCCTCGGTCTTGTGGGTGCGGACCTTGTTGAGAATGCAGCCGATCACGTTCGGGCTGCTCTTGCCGCCGTAGAGCGAGGCGGCGATCTCGAGGCTCTGCTCGAGCGTCTCGAGCGACTCGACGCCGACGGCGTTGACGAGGATCACCTCCGCGCTGAGCGCAGTCACGGCAGCTCGGTTGATCCGGTTGGGAAACGTCTGCGTCGGTGTCGGAAGCAGGCCCTCGACGATCATCACGTCGATCTCGGCGGCGCGACTGCGGACCTTTTCGACGACGAGTTCCATCAACTCCTCCATCCGGTCGTCGCGCACGTAGCGCTCGGCCTCGGCGAAGGGGATCGGCTCGGCCGGCTTGAACCCGGTGGTGCGCGAGATGAACGCACTCGACGGATCGGGACCGCCATTGGGACCGGTGTCCTGCGCGATCGGCTTGCAGAAACCGACGCGGATGCCGCGGCGATCAAGCGCGCGGAAAACACCGAGCGAGGCGGACGTCAGGCCGCTGCCCACACCGGACGCGGCAAGGAAGAACGTGTGCTTCATGACTGGACCACGGACAGGGTTTCCCGGGCGATCATCAGCTCCTCATTGGTCGGCACCACCATGCACAGGCGCATGCCGGGACGCGAGATCCGACCGGTGGGCGGTTCGCCATGACGATCGTTGAGTGCCGGGTCGAGTTCCACCCCGAGCACCTTGAGATGCTCGGCGGTGCGGGCGCGCACGAACTTCGAGTGCTCGCCGATGCCGCCGGTGAAGACGATCGCATCGAGCTGCGTCAGTGCGGCGGTGAGCCCGCAGATGGATTTCGCAAGGCGGTAGGCGAAGACGTCGATCGCGAGCCGGGCGCGTGCATTTCCATCGACGGCCGCATCGACCAGCGTGCGCATGTCATTGCTCAACCCCGAGAGGCCGAGCAGCCCGCTCTCGCGATTGAGCGCCTTCATCACGCGCTCGAGCGACCAGCCGCGCTTCGCGGCCATGAATTCATGCAGACTCGGGTCCACATCGCCGCTGCGCGTTCCCATGACCAGGCCCTCGAGCGGCGAGATGCCCATCGTGGTGTCCACGCTGCGGCCGCCCTGCACGGCGGTGGCGCTGCAGCCGTTGCCGAGGTGCGCGGTGATCAGCCCCAGTGCTTCGATCGGCTGGCCGAGGCGGCGCGCGGCCTCGCCGGCGACGTAACGGTGGCTCGTGCCGTGGAAGCCGTAGCGGCGCACGCCATCGGTCTTGTACCAGTCGTGCGGCACCGCGTAGAGGTAGGCATGCTCCGGCAGCGTCTGGTGAAAGGCGGTGTCAAAGACCGCGACCTGGGGCGTATCCGGAAAAACCTTCTGGGCGGCGCGGATGCCGGCGAGGTTCGCCGGGTTGTGGAGCGGCGCCAGGTCGTTGCAGCGCTCGATGCCCGCGAGGACCTCCGCGTCGATGCGGACGCTGTGGGAAAACGCCTCCGCCCCGTGCACCACGCGGTGACCGACGGCGACCACCCGGACGTTGCGCGGCAGCACACCCAGCATCTCATGGAGCGCGATCACCAGATCGGCGCCCGGCAGCACCTTCGAAAGCTTCTCGTCGCCAGATTTCCATGACATCGAGGCCTCGGGTGAGCCCAGGCGTTCGGCGAGGCCGGAGAGGATGAGGGTTTCGCGGCGCGTTCCGATGAGGGCAAATTTCACCGACGAGCTGCCGCAGTTGATGATCAGGACTGCAGGCCGGGCGTCGGCCAAAGCGGGATCCTGCGCGCCGGAATCCGGCGACGTGACTGGTTTGGAAGCGGACATTTTCTGGAAGAGCAAATCGACTGCGGGCCGCAAAGTTAAGCCGATTGCCCGCTCCGTCGCGTAGACGTTGACGATTTTCCACGGCCTCCCTGGGATCATTCGATCCCGGGTGGCGACGGTGCGGAATTGGTCAAGATATGCCCTGATTCGGACGGAATCCGCGCTGCGAGAAACACGATGAAAACGACCGTTTTCCGTCGGTCACGCCGTGCACGCGTGTGGCTCCGAGGAGCAGCAATCCGAAAACTGGTTCCGGATAGCGCGAGGCTTTCCTCCCTCGCCCACGGCGTCGGCGCGCGGGCTGGCCGAGCCGCGGCTCACCGGGACAGTGTCGAGCCGTCGCATCTTCCACTCCGCCCGACCTGCGGTGCATCGCCGCGGGTTTCCGGAACCTGTCGTGCACTTCTCAACCGGGTGTCCACTTGAGTGCGCGCTTGGAGTTCGCGCTGCCTCGGAACCGCAGGCTCGGATGAGGCTGACGCGTGCTACCCTTTCGCCGGAGTCGCAAGTGCGCGCCCCTGCCCTTCCGCGGATGCACGGGCTTCGCGTGCCAGCCGGCGCTCCCAATACCAGGTGAAGTACACCGGCACCGAGAAGAGCGAGATGATGTCGAAGAGCATGCCGCCGACCACCGGAAGCACCATCGGCACCATAAGTTCCGATCCGCGGCCGGTGGCCCAGAGCACGGGGATGAGCGAAAGCATCGTGGTCGTATTGGTCATGATGGCGGGGCGTCGTCGCCGCAGGCCGGCATGAAAGACCCGCCGGTGGACCTCCGCCACATCGCGCGGCAGCGTGCGAAACTGCTCCTGGATGTAGGTGCCGAGCAGAATGCCGTCGTTGAACATGACACCGAGCAGGACGAGGAAGCCGACCACGACGGCTGTGGTCATCTCCGCGCCCCACAGCCACACGAGGAAGAAACCACCCGCCGTCGTGACGGTCGCATTGCAGAGAATGATTATCGACGTGATCAGCCACGAGCGCGTGCCCACGTAGATCAGCACGATCATCACGAGCATCGATGCCGCGATGATCCATCGCATGGTGGCATCGGCCTTGAGTTTTTGTTCGTAGCGACCCACCCAGCGGTAGGTCGCGCCGGGAGGCAACTCGAGGCGGCCATCTGAGAAGGCCGCGCGCAGCCGGGCCTCGGCGTCGCGCACCACCTCGACCTCGCCACGCCCGCGCGCGTTGAGCAGCACGTACTGCGTGCGTTTGCCTCCCTCGGAACGGATCGCCATCGGTCCGATCGTGTAGGTGATGCCAGATTCGCTCGGGCGCTCGCCCGTGATGCGCACCGCGCCTTCGCGCACCAGCGCGTCCAGCGAATCCGGAAGCGGCTCGCCGGCGGGGAGCGTCAGCTCAGCTGATCGTTCGTCGAGCACGGTCAGGTTTCTCTGCTGGCCGAGCGAAAGTCCCGCCTGGAGCCCCGCGGTGTCCAGCGGTCCGGCCTCCAGGCTCAGCGTCAACACACGCGGCGCCGCCAGCAGGTTCGAAAGCGGCACGGAGCCCGCGCCGTTCATCACCGGCACGCGCACGAGGCTCAGCTCATCCGGGTCGTCGCGACGTTCGCGGAGGTAACGAATCCGTATTGGATAGCGCAGTGCGCCTTCCACGGAGTAACTCACGGCCATGCCCCCGAGCGTGTTCTCCACCGCCTGCATGACGCGCTCGTTGGTGAGTCCGAACCGCGCAAGCCGCGCCGGATCCAGGCGGATCTCGGCGTAGGGCTTGCCGCCCTCGCGCTGCATCTGCACATCGGCCGCCCCCGGTGTGCCCTGGATGACCTTCTCCGCAGCCTCGGCGAAGCGCTCCAGCGCGTCGGAGTCGTCGCCCAGGATCTGCAGTGCCATGAGACTGCGGATACCGGTCGAAAGCATGACCACGCGCGTCTCGATCGGCTGGAGCCAGCTCGGCGCCACGCCGGGGATGTCGGTCACCGCCGCGAGGGTGTCCCGCACCTCCTCGAGCGTGCGCGGCCGGTGCTCGGTGGTGCCGTCGGGCCGCGTGATCTCATGCACCGGCCATGCCTGGTACGGTTTCAACAGCACGACCGTCTCGATCATGCCGATGGGCGCGGGATCGAGCGCGGTCTCCGCGCGTCCCATTTTTCCCATGACGCCTGCCACCTCGGGCACCGCCTCGATGAGCCGGTTCTGCGTGAGCATGATGCGCTGCGTCTCGCCGATCCCGGCACTCGCCGGCAGCGACGGCATGAACAGGAGGCTGCCCTCATCGAGCGGCGGGAGAAAACTCGAACCCACGCCCGGGAAAATCCGGCTGAGCGCCGCGTCGATCCGTGTGTCCGCGAGATCGCCGCCGCCGAGCGCGACGAGTTTGCGCAGCGGAAGACTGACCGTCGACCATCCCGCCCCGAGCAGGTAGCCGCCGAAGGCCATGGTCGCGATCGCGATGGTGAATCTCACCTTGTGCCGCTGGATGCGAACGTAAGCCCAGTTGTAAGCGACGTGAATGCCGTGGCTGACAGGATTCTCCTCGTAGTTGACGAGACGCTCACGACCGAGCCGCCACACCGCCGACGCCACCAACATCGCAAACAAGGGTGCGAAGACGAAACCCGGCACGTGAATGGCCCAGCGACCGTACTCCATCGGCAGAGTCCAGCCATCCACCACGAACCAGCCGAAGGCGACACCGCCCAGGATCCCGCATGCCGCGATCAACCAGGGACGCCGCACGTGCCACGGCGGCAGGAGCAACCGGCACAACACCGGCACGAGCAGCGTGCCGAAAAGCACCGCGCCCGAGATGGCCAGCGACTTGGTCAGCGCCAGCGGCTCGAACAACCGCCCGGCCTGATCCTGCAGAGCGAAAATCGGTAGGAAGCCGATGACCGTCGTGGCCGCCGAGGTGAGAAGCGGTCGCGCCACCTCGTTGGCCGCCGTCTCCACCGCCTCCGTCACCTCGGGATGAAACGGCGACACCGGCATCGGCCGGCCCTCGCGCCGGCATTTCTCCTGCAGGTCGACGAGGTGCTGCGTGATGTTCTCGGTCATGATGATCCCGAAGTCGACCATCACGCCGATCGCGATCGCGATGCCCGCCAGGCTCATGATGTTCGCGCTCACCCCCGCGAGGTGCATGACGAGGAAGGTGAACAGCATGCCGAGCGGGAGGCTCACCGCGACGGCCAGGCTGGCCCGCACATGTAACAGAAATGCCACGACAACGACAGCCGTCGTCACCACGGCCTCGATCAAGGTCGCCGCAAGCGTGGCCGTGGTCTCGCGGATCAACTCCGTGCGGTCATAAAACGGTGCGACGCGCAGCCCCTCGCGCTCCAGCGCGGGTGCGAGGTCGGCGAGGCGGCGCTTGACCGCGTCGATCACGGTCTTCGGATCCGCGCCGACACGCAGCGCGACGATCGCGCCCACGTGTTCGTGCTCCGCATCAGCCAGCAGCCCCTGCCGGAACTGGCCGCCGAGGTGGACTTCCGCGACGTCGCCCAACCGCAGGCCCGCGCCGAGCATCGGGTCTCCGCGCAATATGATGTTCTCGACATCCTGGACGGACCGGACGAACCCGATTCCACGGATCATCGTCTCCACGCCGGACTGCTCGACGCTCATCGCGCCGACGTCCCGGCCCGCCTGCTGCACGGCCATCATGAGCATGTCGATGCTGATGCCCTGCTCCTGCAACCGGTTCGGATCGACATCGATCTGGTACTCACGAACCACGCCGCCCGCCGGCGCCACTTCCGCCACGCCTGGCACGGCGCTCACGGCCGGCTCGACGATCTGGTCGAGCACGTAGCGACGCGACTCGATGTCGCGCTGTCCCTGGAGCACGAAGCCGTAGACCTGCCCCATCGCGGTGGCGTCGGGCCCCAGCCGCGGCACGACACCCTCGGGCAGGATGCCCTCGATCTGCGAGAGGCGCTCGAGCACGCGCGTGCGCGAGGCGTAGAGATCGCGGTTCTCCTCGAAGATGACGTAGATGTAGCCGGCGCCGTAGAGCGACATGCCGCGCACGGTCTGCACGCCCGGGAGCCCCTGGAGTTCCCGCGCCAGCCGGGCGGTGACCTGCTGGTCGATGTCCTGCGGGCTCTTGCCCGGCCATTCCGCCCAGACGATGACCTGGTTGTCGCTCAGGTCGGGTATCGCATCGACGGGTACGTGGCGCCACGACCAGAGTCCGGCCACGGCGAATGCCAGCGCCACGGTGAGCGTGAGGAACGGGTTTCTGATCGCGAATGAGACCATGGGACAATCGTAAGAAGAGAAATCGCGCGAACGCCGTCAGCCGCGCCGGCGCGAGGCGGTATCCGACCTCCTCTGCTGCCGCGGCCACTGCACGGCTGCCTGCGCGGGTTGTTCCGCATGCGACCCCCGTAGCGCATCAACGTATCCGCGTGGCACATCCACATCGCACGGCGCGCTCGGGAAGCGCGCTGTGCCTGGGGTTCCCTCTCTTGTGCGCATGGGCGTGGCCCTTCAGTGCTCGTGCGCAGGCTGCGGGGCCACGGCGCCGACGGGGAAGAGCAGCGAGGGGCTGCCGGCAAGCTGCGCCTGGCTGTCGATCAGGAACAACCCCTGGGTGGCGACCTCGTCACCCGCCTGGAGCCCGTTCCGCACGACGTAGAGGTCGCGCCCTGACTCGTCCTCGATGCGCGGACCCAGCGCGAGCGATGCGAGTTCGAACCGCATGCGGCCGTCGGAGCGACGTTCGGCCACGCGCCAGGCCACGTGCCTGACGCCGGTCGAAAGGACCGCGGTCTTCGGCACGAGCACGAACTGGCCGGGAGTCGCCCCGGACTCGGGTTCGACCGGCTCCAGATTCGGCCCGAGTGTGGCCTGGAAGCGGGCATGGACCAGGCTTCCTGGAAGGAGGAGTGTTTTCGGATCGGTGAGGTGCAGGTGCACCTCGCGTGTGCGGATCTCACGATTGAGTTCCGGAGCCACCCAGCTCACACTCGCATTCACCTCGGGAAGCTCGCCGCGGTCGTCGGAAGCAAGCCGCACGGGCTGGCCGGGATGCACCCAGCGCGCCCGCGGCTCCGGCACCTGCACGACGACCATATAGGCATGGGGATCGACCAGCTGCACGACGACCTGGTCGGGCATGATCTCCTGGCCGACGGCGGGCAGCAGGCCGCCCATGCCGTTCGGGGCCCCGGCTCCGACCACCACCCGGCCGGCAAACGGGCTGCGGATCGTGATCGTATCCACGGGAGCATTGCCGGCGAGGATCGCCTGCGCCACCGCCTCGAGATTCCAGCGGCGGAACGCCTCGGTCAGTGCGTCGACCGCCGCGCTGTTGCCCAGCTTCACCGCCGCCGCGAGTTCGCCTTGGGCCGCGTACGCCTCCGGGCTGTAAAGGTCGATGAGCGGGTCGCCCTGCGCCACGAGCGTGCCGGCGTGAAGCGTGCCGGCATGGCGGGCGACGATGCGGCCGGCGACGCGCGCCACCACCGCGTGCGCGGTCCGGTCATCGTATCGCACAGTCCCATACGCGCGCACCACCGCGGTCGCCGTGCCCTTCGTGATCGTCTCCAACTCGATCCCCATGCGCCGCCTCTGCTCGCGGTTGAGTTCGCCGGCCGTGACCTTCTGGAGCTTCATCCCGCAGACCGGGCAGTCGCCAGGCTTGGTGCCGATGTAGTCCATCATCGCGCACGCCCAGCGCTCGCCGGTGGGTCCGTCGGCCGCTTCCTCCGATGCCGGTGACGTGAAGATCACGTCCCGCGGCAGCAAAGCGACCAGCCCGGCGCCGAGCACGAGCCCGGCAACCGCGGGCATCCAGCGGGCGATTCTCATGGGTCAGTCCTCGACGACCTCGTCGCGGAGCGCAGCCGGCCCGTACTTGTCGGGATCGGCACGGAACAACGGCGGGCAGGCGGCGCACCCGAAGCCCACGGTCTTGCCCTGATAGGTTTCGGTCGGGATCTTCGGGTCGACTTTCATGCCGCAGATCGCGCACACGGTGTTGACGGGCGTCTTGTCGGCCGCCGGTTTTGCCTGCTCGCCCGACGGCCCGGCTTGCCTGGCCGCGCCGTGGGCACTGTGATCCTGCACCGCAGGGGTGGCCTGATCCTGGGCGGCGGGCGCCGTTTCGGCCGCGACGGCCGTCGAACTCGCAGCGTGCTCCGCATGCGGATCGTGCAGGGCGGCACGGGCGCCAAAGGCGATGACCGCACCGGCGATGAAGGTTCCGAGGAATATGGATACGTGACGTTTCATGGTTGGGATCTGTTATTGGTTGAGTTCAAGGCTTCCGACCAAAGTGACACGGGCGCATGGGGCCAGAGCGCTGCCCGGGCGATCGCCTCCTGGGTCTCGGCGTTGATGACCTGGAGCTCGGTCTCAGTGACCTTCTCCAGGATCTCCACGATCATGAGCACGGTGGATTCCGCCGGCATGCGCCCGGTTGCCGCCGAGGTTCCGAGAAGGGCCTCGAACTCGGCGTCGAGCCGGGCGCGCGTCTCGCGCCCCAGCTCCCGTGCGATCGCCGCCAGGCGCGCCGCGCGCTCGGCGCGCGCGATGGCGGCATCGACGCGCAGGCGCGCGGAAACCCCGTCGGCCCGGGCGGCTGTGATCTCGGCATTTGCCGCGCGCTCCTCGGCCCGTGCATAGCGCCGGGAGCGCCAGGGGATCTCGGTCATGAACGCGACTCCGGCGAGATCCGCGTTGCCCATGCGCGTTTGTTCGCGCTCCAGGCGAAGGCCCACGGCGGTCATCGGCCGGCCACCCGCGCGGGCCATGGCCTTCATCGCGTCGGCCTCCGTCTCTCTCGCGCGCGCGAGGTTGGTGGCTCCGGTCTCGGCCGCTTCGACCGACTCCGGATCCGGTACCGCAAATACGGGTACACCGGCGACGCCCGTTGCGCCCAGTCGCGCGGCGATCTCGCTGACGGAGTCCCCCGCCATCCGGCGCTCGTCCTCGGCCATCAGCCGCATGGATGCGATGCGGGTCTGCACGGTGAGCCTGTCGACCAGCTGCCCGGTCCCGGCGGCGATCCGCGCATCGACGCTCGCGAGGACCGACTCGAGGCGGGCGATCTGCGCCTCGAGCAGCGCGATCCGCCGCTCCGCCGCATCGCCTTCAGCCAGCGCCATGGCGACATCCATCGCGGTCTCGCCCGCCATCATCGCGAATTCCGCCTCCGCCATCGCGACCGCCGCGCGAGCACGCCGTCGATCGGCCTCGCGCTCCCCCAGCCGCGCCAGCGGCTGACGCACGTTGAGTTCCCACATCGTCGTGTTGTCCTCAGGCATGTCGCTGCGTGAGGCCATCACCTCGAGTTCGGGATCCGGCAGCCGTCCGGCCGCATCGATCCGGGCACGAGCCGCCTCCACGCGCGCCCGCGCCGCCGCGAGAGCCGGCGCCGCAGCGACAGCGGTCTCCAGCGTCACTCCCGCCGCTCGCACGCCCGCATCACGATCGCGATCCGGGTCCTGCGCACGAAGCGCGTCTGGCATGGGCCCGACGGCTAGGGCAAGAAGTGAGAGAACGAAACGACAGGACATGGTGCGATCGAGTTGCCCATTGAACCGCCGGTATGCGCCGACCCCTTGGACTTTCCTCGGTTCTGGGATTCGGAGGAGCGGTTTCCGCGCCATTGCGCTCGCCGGACATGCGCCGGCCGGCACACTAAGCTGCTCCCGTCAGTGCGCATCGGCATGCAAGGCGATGCGCGAAACGCCATCGCCGGTGCTGACGCATTCCGCACGCTTCGATCCTCCGCCTTTCGCCCATGTTCTCGTCCAAACGCGTTCACATCTCCCGCCGCACATTTGTCAGCCGATGCCTCGCGGTCGCGGCTGCCACGGGCGTGCCGGCCTGGTACCTCGAGCGTCAACTCGCCCGCGCCGAGGACCAGCCGCGCACCTGGAAATCCCCCAACGGCCGTCCGCGACTCGCCCTCGTCGGGTGCGGCGGGATGGGCATGATTGACGCGCGAGACGCCCTGCGTTTTGGCGATTTCGTTGCACTTTGCGATGTCGATCGCCAGCACCTCGACGCCGCCGCCACGGAACTGACCCAGGACGGCCGGTCCCCGGCCAGGTACACCGATTTTCGCAAGCTGCTCGAGCGCGACGACATCGACGCGGTGTTCAATGTCACACCCGACCACTGGCACACGCTGGTCAACATCGCCGCGGCGCGTGCACGCAAGGACACCTACGCCGAAAAGCCGCTCACCCTCACGATCGAGGAGGGCCGCCATGTCGTGCAAGCCGTCCGCGACAACAAGGTGATCGTCCAGACCGGCACGCAGCAGCGCAGCAGCCGCCGCTTCCGCCTGGCCGTGGAACTCGTGCGCAACGGCCGCATCGGCCGGCTCAAGGAGGTCCAGGTCTGGCTGCCCGCGGGCCTGCGCGGCGGGCCGTTCGCCACCACGCCTGTGCCGGCGCACCTCGACTGGGACTTCTGGCTCGGGCAGGCGCCCGCCGTGGATTACGTCCCGGAGCGCTGTCACGGCACGTTCCGCCATTGGTACGATTACTCCGGCGGCACGATGACCGACTGGGGCGCACACCACATGGACATCGGCTACTGGGCCGTGGGCCTCACCGCACCCACGCGCGTGGAGAGCAGGCCCTTCGCGCAGCCCGTCGCCGGCGGCTACACGGCCTTCAGCGAGTACGAGGTGAAGTTTACCTACGCGAACGGCGTCGTCTTCACCGTCCGCACCACGCCGGACGACTCGCCCTTCGGCGAGATCCTCAATCCCTCCGGCCAGCGCAATGGTATCCGCTTCGAGGGTACCGACGGCTGGATCTGGGTCAACCGCGACGAAATCAGCGCCACGAGCCGCGAGTTGCTCACCACGCCGCTGCCCGACGGCGCCGAGCGCGTCTACGCGAGCGACGACCACAAGCGCAACTTTTTCGAGTGCGCCCTTTCCCGCCGCGAGCCGATCTGCCCGGTGGAGGTCGGCCATCGTTCCGCCTCGGTCTGCCACCTGGGTGCGATCTCGCTGCGCACCGGCAAGGCGCTGACCTGGGATCCCGAGCGCGAGCGCTTCACCGGCGAACACGCCGCCGAGGCAAACGCCTACCTCTCACGCGAGATGCGCAAGCCCTACGATCTCTCGTTTGTGGCCTGAAGCGTGCCACGACGCGTCTGGGTTCGTGACCGCGCCAGCGCTGACAGCATGGCAATCGGGTCCTGCGCGCCGCACGCATACCCTGCGGCCCATCCCGGCGGGGTATCGGCGGCCACGAACTCCGGATCAGCCGGCGTTGGCGTGCTTAAGCTGCCGGCGGATGGCGGCGAGCAGCGTAGCCGGGTCAATGGGCTTGTCCAGGTGCTCCGCGATCACTCCCGCGTCTTCGCCACCGGCGGCATCCCTGTGTCCGAGACCGCTTGACGCGATCACGCGCACGTTTGCGTCAAGCCGGCGAATCGAGGTGGCGAGCGTCATGCCGTCCATGACCGGCATCATCATGTCGGTCACCACGACCCGCACCTGGGGCCGGTGCGCTTGGAACACGGACAGCGCCTCTTCGCCGTCGCCGGCGGTCAGCACCCGATACCCGTGCGTCTCCAGGCAATGCCGAACGGCAGTGACGATGGACGACTCATCGTCGACGACGAGAACTGTCTCTCCCCCGCCGTCGGCCAGTTCCTCCCGCTCGGTCGCCGCGATCGCGGAACTGTTGTCGAGAACCGCTGGAAGATAGACGTGAAACGCCGAGCCGTGCCCGGGCTCGCTGTACGCGGTCACGTATCCACCGTGGCTGCGAACGATTCCCAGGACGGTGGAGAGTCCCAGGCCGGTTCCCTCCCCCAGCGGCTTGGCGGTGTAGAAGGGTTCGAAGATCCGTTCGATGATTTCGTGGGGGATGCCGTGGCCCGTGTCGCGCACCGTGAGCAGGACGTACGGACCGTCGAGCGCGTTCGCCCCGAGCACGGTCTCATGCTGCGACAAGCGGACGTTCTTCGCCGTGACCGTGAGTGTCCCGCCGGCGCGCATCGCGTCGCGGGCATTGACGCACAGGTTCATCAATACCTGGTGGAGCTGGGTTGCGTCTCCGAGGACCGACCAGAGCTCGGCGTCAGCCGTATCCGCGAGGGCAATATTGCGGGGAAAGGTTTCCCGCACGATGCCGGCCATCTCCTTGATGAGATGCCGAACCTGTACGACGGTGCGTTCGCCTTCGATCCCCCGGCTGAATGTCAGCAACTGGCGGATGATGTCCGCGCCGCGCCGGACGGAATTCTCGATCAACGCCATCAGCTCCTGGTCCTCGGGATCGACCATCCTCGGCCGCAGCACCCCGGCGGACATGAGTATCGGTGCGAGGATGTTGTTGAGATCGTGCGCGATGCCCCCGGAGAGCGTGCCAATCGCCTCGAGTCGCTGCACGCGGAGGAACTTCTCCTCGAGCACCCGCTTCTCGGAGACATCGACCAGCGAATTGAGGCGGGCGCGTGGGCGGCCCTCGTCGTCGCGCACCAGGGTGATGCGGCAATCGACCGACAACTTGCGGCCGTCGCGTGACTTCGCGCGCAGTTCACCGTTCCAGAATCCATCGCGCTCGACGAGTGTGCGGTAGTCGGCGACCACCGCCGGATCGTCGAGCCCAAGCAATTCCTCGGGCGTGCGACCCAGCGCCTCCGCGTCAGTCCAGCCAAACAGTCGCGCCGCCGCCGGATTCCAGAGCAGCACTTTGTTGGCGAGGCTCACGATCATCACGGCTTCGTGGGAATGGGAGAGGATCTCGTTCTGCTCGCGAAGCTGCCGCTCGGCGGCCTTGCGCACGCTGATGTCGCGGATGTTGCACTGGATGACCCGCTCGCCGTTCACCAGGTAGACGTTGCTGATGAATTCCACGTCGAAGCGGCGGCCGTCGGCGGTCTCGAGGGGCTTGTCCTCGTAGCGGACATACTCATTCGCCTGCAGCTCCTCAAAGCTCGCCTTGCTCGCCACGATGTCCCTGAAGAATCCGAGTTCCCAGATCGCCTTGCCCAGGAACTGTTCTCGCGTGAATCCCAATCGCCTGATCAGGTAGGGGTTCACATCGTCCACCGTCCCGGTCTCCGCATCGAGAATCAGGATACCATCCTTGGCCGACTCAAAGAGCCGGCGATAGCGAAGCTCCGAGGCGAGGAGCCGCGACTCGGCTTCCTTGACCGCGGTGATGTCGCGGGCCACGCTCAGGATGCCGAAGAGCGCACCGGATGCGTCGCGCATCGGTGTCTTGATGGTTTGGAACAATCCCCGGTAACCGTCGTCGGCAAAGGTGAGCCAGTCCTCGGTCACGGTCGGACCGTCGGCCGCCAAGGCCGCCTGGTCTTGGGCTCGAAAGAAGTCCGTCAGCTCCCTGTCGAAGAAATCGAGGTCGGTCCGACCGACGATGCCGGACTCCGTTGCGCCGAGGTAGCGCTCAAAGGCGGTGTTGCAGGAGATGTAGGTTCCCTCGACGCCCTTGAGGCAGATCAGGTCCGGGATCGCGCGGATGAGCGCCTGTAAATGGTCTGCCCGCTGAGTCAGCGAACCCCGTCGGGCTGCGGAATACGGCGCCGAGCCGGCCGCGTGGTCGCGGCGGACGGAATCGGAGTCGGGATTGAGGGCCGGAGAACTCATCGGAGCCTGGGCCATCTCGGCCTCAGCGTGTGCATCGCAGGGGCCTCACGACGACGCAGGCGACGATGAACGACATCGGCTTCATGGAATCACTTGTTCTGCAACTCGGACTCTACTCCCAAACGCGCACGAAACCCATGGGGACTAACCCACATCCGAGCACCGGCATCTTCGAGCACCGCGCTCCGGATAGCGGCCTGGAGATCATTCCCTCGCCGCCGGGCCGGTACCCGAACACGCCCTACGCGTAGGTCGCGTTCAGACCACGGACGGGAGCCCGTCGAGCAGTTTATCCAGCGTGATCGGATACTCGCGCACGCGGATGCCGGTGGCGTTGTAGATGGCGTTGGCGACGGCGGCGCCCACCCCGCAGATCCCGAGTTCGGCGATGCCTTTTGCCTTCATTGGAGACGAGAATGGATCGACCTCGTCGAGGAAGATCACCTCCTGATGCGGGATGTCGGCGTGCACCGGCACCTCGTACCCCGCCAGGTCGTGGTTCACGAAGAAACCCATGCGCTTATCCACGACCAGCTCCTCGGAAAGCGCGGCGCCAGCACCCATCGTCATTGCCCCGATGACCTGGCTGCGTGCTGACTTCGGATTGAGGATACGACCCGCCGCGCAGACTGCGAGCATCCGCCGGATCCGTGTTTCGCCGGTCACGGCATCGACGGCGGCTTCGACGAAATGCGCGCCAAATGTGGATTGCTGAACCTTCTTGTCCAGGTCGCCGTACTCGATGCCGTCCTCCGCGACAAGATCACCCTGGCTCGCGGCCTGCTCCAGGGGCACGCTGCGCCCCCGAGCCCGGACCTGTCCGTCCGCAAACTTGGCCTCCCCGGCCTCGAATCCGAGCTTCAGCGCCACCGCTTCACGCAGTTTCATGCAGGCGGCATACACGCCAGCCGTGGAGTTGTTTCCACCGAACTGTCCACCCGATCCGCACGAGACGGGAAACTCCGAGTCGCCCAGCCTCACCGCCACGCGCTCCAGCGGGAGGCCCAGGGTCTCCGCGGCGGTCTGCGCGATGATGGTGTAACTGCCCGTGCCGATGTCGGTCATGTCGGTCTCCACGGTCACCGTGCCGCGCTGGTCCAGCCGCACGCGTGCGGCGGACTTCATCAGGATGTTGTTGCGGAACGCGGCGGCGACGCCCAGTCCGACGAGCCAGCGGCCCTCGCGCATCCGACCGGGCGTGGGATTGCGCCGGCTCCAT
Source organism: Verrucomicrobiota bacterium (assembly GCA_023399155.1). Taxonomy (GTDB): domain Bacteria; phylum Verrucomicrobiota; class Verrucomicrobiia; order Opitutales; family Opitutaceae; genus JAEWQP01. The sequence continues at coordinate 226,612 of JAEWQP010000030.1, forward strand.
CCGAAGCGCTCGGCACCCGTGCGGAAGCACTCGACCAGTTGCCGCTGGGAGAACGGCGGGTGCGGCAGGTGCTCCGGCCGGGGATCCCTCGACTGCGGATCATCGGATGCCGGCATGGGCGGATTGTCGGGCACCACGGCGGTGTCGTTGCGGATGCGAAACCCGATCGGGTCCAGGCCGAGCTTTTCCGCCAGCTCGTCGATGGCGATCTCCAGGGCCATCATGCCGGGCGCCTCGCCGGGTGCCCGCATGGCGTTCCCCTCCGGGAGATCCAGGACGGCGAGCCGCATGGCCGTCATCCGGTGCTCGCCTGCATACAGCAGGCGCGTCTGGCTGACCGCTGTCTCCGGACCGCCGCCGGGCAGGTCACCCGACCAGCTCTCGTGGGCGATCGACGTGATCACGCCTTCATTTGTCGCACCGATTCGAATACGCTGGATGGTGGCCGGCCTGTGGGTGGTATTGTTGGCGATGAGCGGACGCTGCAGCGCGACCTTGACCGGCCGTCGCACCTCGCGCGCCGCCAGCGCGGCGAGCACCACGTCGGCGCGCAGGAACAGTTTCCCGCCGAATCCGCCGCCGATGAACGGGGAGACCAACCGGACCTTCTCCTTCGGGATGCCCAGCGTCCTGGCCAGGTCGCCACGGCCCCAGTCGATCATCTGGTTCGAGGTCCACACCGTGACCTGGTCCCCATCCCAACGCGCAAGCGTGGCATGCGGCTCCATCATCGCGTGCGACTCATCCGGCGTGGTGTAGGTCGCATCGAGCCGGACGGGCGCTGCGGCAAACGCGGTCGCGAAGTCACCGACCGAGGAGTCCGGCGGGCCGCCGAAGCCGGGCTCGGGCTTCGTCGCACGGTCCTTTTCAGCCGCAAGGTCGAACCGCCCCGGGCGGGCGTCGTAGTTCACGCGGACCAGATGCGCCGCGGCGCGGGCCTCCTCGAACGTCTCCGCCACCACCACCGCGACCGCCTGGTGATAGTGCTCGATCTCCGGGCCGCCGAGCAGCTTCGCCGTATTGAAATTTCCCTTCTCGAGTTTGCCGGCGTTCTCCGCGGTCACGATCCCGAGCACACCGGGGGCCGACCTGGCCGCGCGGAGGTCCATCGAACGGATCCGGCCCTTGGCGATGGACGCGCCCACGATGTATCCGTAGGCGGCATCCGGGGCGACGGCGTGGTGCTCGTAGGCGTAGCGGGCCGTCCCGGTGGTCTTGAAGCGTCCGTCGATGCGATCGACCGGCTGTCCGACGACCTTGAGCTGGTCGACAGGATTGGTCCCGGCGGGGGAATCGAATTTCATGCGGCAGCCCCTTTCGCCTGCGCGAGCACGTGCGCGAGGATGCGCTCGACCAGCTTCACCTTGAACGCGTTTTGTGGGGTGGGTCGCGCGTCAGCGAGCAGCCGCGCCACGACGGCCCGCGCGCCGTTCGGCATCTCCGCATCCGCCGCTTCCACCCGCCATGGCTTGTGGGCGACCCCACCCAGCGCCACGCGTCCCGTGCCATCGCGCTGGATGATCGCGGCCACCGACACGAGCGCGAAGGCGAACGAGGCACGGTCGCGCACCTTGTGATAGACATGGGTGCCGCCCAGCGGCGGCGGAAGCGTCACCGCGGTGATCAGTTCACCCGGGACCAGAATCGTGTCGACGTGCGGCTGGTCGCCGGGGAGACGATGAAATTCGGCGATGGGGACGCTTCGCGTCGAGCCGTCGGGCCGGATGGTCTCCACCGTGGCATCCAGCACGCGCATCGCGACGGCCATGTCGCTCGGGTGCGTCGCGATGCACGCCTCGCTCACGCCGACCACCGCGTGCTGCCGGCTGAAGCCGCCGATCGCGCCGCATCCGCTGCCCGGCACCCGCTTGTTACAGGGCATGTTGGTATCATAAAAATACGGACACCGGGTCCGCTGCAGCAGATTGCCCGCGGTGGTGGCCATGTTGCGCAACTGACCGGAGGCCCCGGCCACGAGCGCGCGGGAGAGCACCCCGTAGTCGCGGCGGACGCGCTCATGCGCGGCGAGATCCGTGTTGCGGACAAGCGCACCGATGCGCAGGCCGCCATCCGGCGCCGACTCGATCCGGTCGAGGCCGAGGCCATTCACATCGATCAGGTGCGGCGGGGTTTCGATCTCGAGCTTCATGAGATCGAGCAGGTTGGTTCCGCCCGCGATGAACCGTGCACCCGGACGGCTCGCCGCCGCTGCCGCGGCCTCGGCCGGCGTTCGCGCCCGTTCGAAGGTGAACGCTCTCATGCCTTCCTCCCCGCGACCTGCCCGATCGCCTCAAATATGTTGGAGTACGCCCCGCAGCGACAGAGGTTGCCGCTCATGCGTTCGCGGACCTCGGCCTCGCTCCAACCCGGCGGCACCGTGAGGTCGGCCGTGGCGTGGCTCGGGACGCCTGCCTTGAGTTCATCCAGCATCGCCACCGCCGAGCAGATTTGCCCCGGTGTGCAGTAGCCGCACTGGTAGCCGTCGCACGCCACGAACGCCGCCTGGAGCGGATGCAATTTGTCGGGCGTGCCAACCCCTTCGATGGTGGTGATCTGAGCGCCCTGGTGCATGGCGGCAAGGGTCAGGCAGGCATTGATACGGCGTCCGCCGATTAAGACGGTGCATGCGCCGCACTGACCGTGGTCGCATCCCTTCTTGGTCCCGGTCAGCTGCAAATGTTCGCGCAGGGCGTCGAGCAGGGTTGTACGGGTGTCGAGCTCAAGTTCGTGGGGCTTTCCATTCACAGTAAATGCCACCTTCATGAAAACGGGCGCCGGCTGGGCCGATCGGGAATCAGCGGCGTATCCGCGCGGCGCCACCGCCACCGCCGCGACCGCCGTGCCCGCGATCAGGAACTCGCGGCGCGTTATCTCGAGCTCCGCGCGCCTCACTTCCACGTCATTGGATTTGTCCATGTCTCCTCCTCGGAACGGCGGGCCCCACTCTCTCCCGGTTGAGGCCTCCCCCACCATCGGGCGCCGCCCGGTATGTCGTGTGGGAGCACGGGGCCGTGGGCGCTGCAAGGCGCCGCCCCGCCGGATGTCGGGTCGCGATCAGGACTCCCGCGAAGCACTGAGCGAAATCAGCGCGAGGGTTTGGCGCGCGTAAGCGGTAATACCGGTACGCTCCATTCGAGCGTGCAAAACCAACCCCAAGATCACCATGAAACTCACACACCTGCTCCTCGCGGGTTCTCTCGCGCTTGTGACCCCGGTCACGCTGGCGTTCGCGGGAAATGGATCCGCTGGATACACGCGTGGACTCGATCCGAAACCCGCCACCCCCACCGTGCAGAAGCCGAAGTGCACAGCATGTTGCGCTGCGGCTGTTCCGGCCGCGCCCACCTCGACCCCGGCGCGCCCGCGTGACGAAAAGCCCGCGCGAACGACCCCGCCCGCGGTTCCCGGCGAAAACCATTCCTCGCATCGCTCCTGATGTGCGGCGCGCCGGTTCACGCCCGTTGATCGACGCGGCGCATTCCCACCAAGCAACACCTGGACCATCCATCCCACGCACGTATCCATGAAATCCATCCGCATTCTCATCGTTTCCGCCCTGCTCATCAGCTCCGCCGCAGTCGGCATCGCCGCTCCAGCAAGCAAAGCGACCTACACCGCGTCGGCGCGGCGAACCGAGGCGGACTTCAAGGACATCAAGCCGGGCGACCGCATCGCCCTGGTCTGCAAGGAGTGCGAATCCATCACCGTACAGACCGTCGACAGCACGAAGGCAGCCATGGAGCTGTGCAAGGAGGGCGCCACGGTGGTGTGCCCCTCCTGCCAGGCAACCGCGAAGGTGACCCGCCGTGGCCCGCGTTCCAAGGCTACGCCGCAGTCCGAGATTCGTTACCAGAACGCCAAGGGTGAAGACTGCATGTTCGTCGTGAAGCTCCAGTCCTGAGGTCGCTCGTCACCGGCCACGGCAGGACACGATCGAAAGCAAGCCGGGCAATGTCGGGTCGAGGCCGACGCTCGATCCGACCGTTGTCGGTCTGGGCCGCTTCCGCCCGGATATGGAGGCACGTCAGATCAAGGCCTGGGAGCTGGCGCGGCAAGGCTCGCTGCCACGCCCCCGCCGGGTCGCCGCGCAGAACTGAGAGGGCGAGCGAGCCGCCCATCGTCCCATCCCCGCCATCCCTTTTGATCACAGGGCAGCCGAATGGGCCCGTCCGACACACCGCCAGGGACGGCCGCGGCGAGCCCCTGCGCGGTTGGACACCAACGGCGCATCACTTGGAGGCACCACCCGCGCCTCACGTCGAAACAGGATCGAGCGCCTCGATTGAGGCCCGAGCCGGGTCAACCGCCTTGCCGCGTCCCCAGTAATGCAGGAAGGTCAGGCGGCGGGATGCCTCCGTCGTGAGCGAGTGGATCGCCATGATGTGGATACCGTCCCGCCGCAATGACTGCAGCATCGCTTAAAGTTCGTCCACCGTCGTGGCGAGATCTCTGCCGACGACGGCCTCGTCGTCCCCACGCGCGCATGCAGCCCACGGGTTCACGCCATGGACGCACCAGCAGGATATCCGCGGCTCGTGGTTGTTTTCCGACCGACTGCAACTTTGGGCATGCCATCCTCGGCCTGTCCTCGCATTCCGAGGATCGATTCCAGAGGAGCGACGCTAAACGATGACCGCCACGCCCACCACTTCGCCACAAGACGAGGCCGTTCACGCACCGGCTGAACCGTACGGCAAACTGTTCCTGCGTTTCCTGCGCTTCGGTGCGCTCGCCTGGGGCGGTCCGGTGGCCCAGATCGACATGGTCCGCCAGGAACTTGTGACACAGGAGAAATGGATTTCTCCGGGACACTTCAAGCGCCTGCTCGCGATCTACCAGGTGCTGCCCGGGCCCGAGGCGCACGAACTGTGCGTGCATTTCGGGATGCTCGCACGCGGACGCTGGGGTGGCGTGCTCGCCGGGCTTGGGTTCATGCTGCCCGGCTTCATCCTGATGTTCCTGCTCTCGTGGCTCTACCTGCGGTTCAACCTCACGGCCACCGCGTTCCAGGCGGTGTTCCTGGGTATCCAGCCCGCGGTGATCGCCCTGATCGTGCGCGCCGTGCATCGGATCGGCGGTCACTGCCTGCTCAATACGCCCCTCTGGGTCATCGGAATCCTGGCGGCTGTCGGCGAACTGCTGCGCGTATCGTTCTGGATCACACTGCCGCTGGCGGGCGTGGCCTATGTCGTGGCCGCGCAACGACGCCGGTGGATCGCGGTGGCCGTGGCTTTCGTTTTTGCCGTCAGCGTCTGGCAATTCTCGCCGGTGATCGCCCAGGACGAACCGATTTTTCGCCGAAGTGCGGCCGCCGAAGAACATGCCGCCGAGACGCGCGAGATGGGAAGCGCCAGCACCCTTCGTATGTTTGGCTCAGGCCTGCGCGCAGGGCTGCTGACCTTCGGTGGCGCGTACACGGCCATCCCGTTTCTCAAAGACGACGCCGTCGAGCGCGGGCAGTGGATGACCGAGCGGGACTTCCTCGATGGCGTCGCCCTGTCCGGCATCCTGCCGGCGCCGCTGATCATCTTCTCGACGTTTGTCGGCTACTTTGGCGGTGGCGCCATGGGTGCGCTGGCGATGACGGCCGGCGTTTTCCTGCCTGCCTTCCTCTTTTCGTTGGTTTTCCACCGGCATCTCGAGGTGGTGATTTCGAATCCGTTGCTTCACAACTTTCTCGAGGGCGTGACGGCGGCGGTCGTCGGGCTCATCGCCGTCACCGCGGTGATTCTCGGATTGGAGGCAATCGGAAGCATCGGGGCGCTCGCGATCTTCCTCGCCGCTCTTCCGGTGGTGTATCGGTGGAGATCGAAGCTCGCCGTACCCATGATCGTGGTGGCTGCGGGAGTAGCGGGGGCGTTGCTGTTCTGACCTTCACAAGGTCTATGGACGTCCCGGCACCGCGGAACCGATAGTCACCGGGAGCTTGCCACGGGAGCATGCCTCAGTTCTGTACCCGGCCGATGTCCCTTCCCCGTGCCATGCTTTCGCTGACGCTCGCCCTGTGCTGGTGCGCGGCAGCGCTGCACGGAGACCTCGAGGCGGCAGGGCTGATGTTCGATCACGATCATCATCACGCGTCGGCGCCGCACGATCACGCGGACCATACCCACGACGCGCCGGAGTCCACGCTCGGCACCGGCGAGCACGATCCTCTCTGGGCCCGGCATGGTTTGAGGGACGCCGTGATCTCCTTCGGCGCGCCGATGCTGCTTGGCGTGATCTGCTTCGTGGCGCTGCTGGGGACACAGGCTGACGCGTCGCGTCTCCACACCCTCCATACGGCAGTGCGACAACGACCGCCCGACGAGGCGGTGACCTGGCAGTTTGTCCAGCGGTGCGCGCCCCGCGCGGCAGCTCCGCCCGTTGTGAGTTGACCTGAGCCGGTCCCCAATCGCGGATCGGTCTGCGCGCGTTCCTTCGACGCGCCATCCAGTCGCCTGCGGTTGCACGGCGGCCCCAACCTCGCGCGCTGCGATGCGCGCCGACCCACGCAACGTCTGCCACTATGCTCACGCGTCTTTCCGTTTCTCTGCTTGGCGGCGCGCTGTCAGCCGCCGCCCAATCCACACCGCTCGCGCTCGACGATGCCATCCGTGTCGCCTGGGCCAACGATCCGACCGTCGTCGCTCTCGAACTCGCGCCCGAGATCGCCCGCGCTCGCGAGGAACAGGCCGGGATCCCGCCGAATCCCGAGATCGACGTGCGCGCAGCCGTCGGGCTAAACGGCGAGAGCGAGTGGGAGGTGGGCGCCGGCCTGACCCAACGCCTACCCCGCCGCGAGCGCCTCGACCTGGCGCGCAGTTACGCGCGACTCGGGGCCGAGACCGCTGCGCTTCACCTCGCCGAGCAGCGGCGCGTGGTCGCGGGCGAGGTCCGCCGCCGATTCTACGCCGCGCTCGTCCAGGAAGCGCGCCTGGAGATCGCTGTACACACGGTCGCGCTCCAGCAGCAGGCGCTCACCGAACTCGAGCGTCGTCGCTCCGCCGGGGAAGTCCCGGATGCTGAACTTGCCCTCGTGCGGTTCGAACTGCTCCGCGCTCAGCAGGCACAGACTCTCGCCGAGGCGGAACGCACGGCCGCACTGCAGCGCCTGCGCAGCCGGCTTCGTATCCCTCCCGAACACACGATGGCGCTCTCGGGCGATCTGAACACGCTCCTCAATCGAGCCCTGCCGGCGGCCGGCTTGGTTCCCGATGATGCGACAAGGCCCCAACTCGGCCTTGCGAGTCATGCCGTGCGCGAGGCCGAGGCGGCCGTCGCGCTCGCACAGGCGGAGGGTCGCGGCGAATGGACGGTGGGGGCGGGCGTCGACTTCGAACGCCGGGCCAACGATGCCAGCGGGCGCCTGGAGAACGAGCCGCGCGTGAGCGTCTCCGCCTCCGTGCCCTGGGCGCGGCGTGTCCCCAACCGCGGCGAAATCCGCGAGAAACAAGCCGTCCTGCGCATCGCCCAGGCGCAACTCGCCGCGCGGCGCGAGGACATTGCCGCCGAGTTGGCGGCCGCCGTGGAGGTCGTTCGCACCTTGCAGCCGGTGCTCGCGCGTCAACGCGCCGCGATCGCCGAGACGACCGCGTTACCGGAGTCGCTGCAGGCCGCCGCGGCGCGGGGTGAGGTATCCATCTTTCAACTCGCCCAGCTTCGCCAGCAACACCTCGCGATCGAGGCGGACTTCCTCGAGGCCGCCGCGCGCTACGCGGAGGCGCTCGCCGAGGCGGAGACGCTGGCCGGCGTCGTCCCCACCGCACCATGAACCTCGTTTGCCCGCACGCTCCCATGAAGCTTTGTTCGCTCCCACTCCTCCTGCTCGCCCTTGCGCCCGTGTCTCTTCTGGCCGGCCCCGGCCACGACCACGGCGATGAACCCGGTGCGCAGACCGCCCCGGCCCACGGCCCGATTCGCCTCACCCAGGCCATGACCCGCAATCTCGGGCTCGAAACAGCCGAGGTGGAACTCCGCCCGCTCGAAAAGACCTTTCCCGCGCTCGGCCACATCGAGGCCGACACCTCGAAAGTCACCGCGGTCACCTCGCGTATTCCCGGGCGTGTGACACGCCTCGCGGTTGTCGCCGGCCAGGCCGTGCGGGCCGGTGAGTTTCTCGTGGAGGTCGAGTCCCGGGTGGTCGCCGACCCGCCTCCGCGGCTCACGTTCGAGGCGCCGCACGGTGGCGTGGTGCTCGATCTGCACGTGCTCGCCGGCGAGTCCGTCGAGCCGGAGAATCACCTGCTCAAGATTGCCGATCTCTCCGAGGTGTTCGCCGTCGCCCGCGTCTATGAGGGTCAGCTCGGCGCCGTGCGCCCGGGGCAGAGGGTGCGCCTGCGGCCAATCGCGTATTCAGGGCTCACCTTCGAGGGCGCGGTGGTGCGCACAGCCGCCAGCCTCGATCGCGAGACGGGCACACTCCAGGTCTTCGTCCGCGTGGCCAACCCCGAGGGAAAACTCCTTCCCGGCATGCGCACGCAGCTCGCCTTTGTGACCGAGGAGTCCGACGCCGCCGTGGTGGTGCCCAGGGCCGCCGTGCTGGGAGACGGGGGCGACCTCTTCGTGTTTCGCCAGGACATGACCGGCCCGTTCACGTATGAGCGTGTCCCGGTTGAGGTCGGCCTGAGCGACGATCGCTTCATCGAGATCATCGATGGCGCGCTGCCGGGCGATCGCGTGGTCACGCGCGGCAACTACCAGCTTCAGTACGTGGGCGGCACCGGGGCGAGGATCGAGGACGACCACGGCCATGCGCACGGTCCGGGCGGCCACCAACACTGAGCCTTCGCCGGCCATGCTGACCCGACTCATCGAGTTCTCGCTCCGCAATCGCCTGTTCATCCTGGCGATCAGCGCCCTGGTGCTCGCCTACGGTGGATACACGGCCGTCCGGCTGCCGATCGACGTGTTTCCCGACCTCAACCGCCCCGCCGTCACGCTCATGACCGAGGCGCCCGGCCTCGCACCCGAGGAGGTGGAGACGCTCGTCTCCGTTCCGCTCGAGACTGCGCTCAACGGCGCCCCCGGCGTGCAGCGGGTTCGCGCGAATTGTGGCGTCGGGCTCTCGATCATCGCGGTGGAGTTCGCCTGGGGGCAGGACATCTACCGCGCCCGTCAACTCGTGCAGGAGCGCATTGCGCTGGCCGAGGCGAAGCTGCCCGCCGGCACGGAAGTCCACATGGGTCCGATCTCGTCGATCATGGGCGAGATCCTGCTCATCGGCCTGTCTTCGAAGGCGGGCGGCACCGCACCGATGGACCTGCGCACGCTGGCCGACTGGCAGATCAGCCCGCGACTGCTGACGATTCCGGGCATTTCGCAGGTGATCGTCATCGGCGGCGGACGCAAGCAGGTGCAGGTGCGTGCCGTGCCCGAGCGCATGGCCGCGTATGGTGTGACATTCGATGAACTCAACGCCGCGGCCGAGCGCGCCCAGGGCAGCACCGGCGGCGGATTCGTCAACGACGGCGCCCGCGAGAAACTCGTGCGCAATCTCGGGCGCACCGCCGATCCGGTCGCGATCGGCGCGACGGTGGTCAAGTTCCGCGAGGGCACGCCAGTCTTCCTGCGCGATGTCGCCGATGTTGTCCACGGCATCCAGCCGATGCGCGGCAACGCCGGCGTCGGCGGCGAGCCGGCCGTGATCCTCGGCGTGCAGAAGCAACCCGGCGCGGATACGACCGAGCTGAACCGGCGCGTCGACGCCGCCCTCGAGGAAATGCGTCCGTCGCTCCCGGCCGACGTGCGGGTCGACGTGCTCTTCCGCCAGGCCACATTCATCCGCAACGCAGTCGCCAACGTGCAGGAAGCGATCCGCGACGGCGCGGTGATGGTGGTGATCATCCTTTTCCTCTTCCTGCTCAACTTCCGCACCACGTTCATCACGCTGACGGCGATCCCGCTGAGTTTCGCGGTCGCGGCGCTCGTGTTTCAGTGGCTGGGCATCTCGATCAACACGATGACGCTCGGCGGGCTCGCCGTCGCGGTCGGCATGGTGGTCGACGACGCGATCGTCGATGTGGAGAATGTCTTCCGCCGCCTGCGCGAGAATCATCACGCGGCCCGTCCGCGGCCGGTGCTCCGCGTCATCGCCGACGCGTCGGCCGAGGTGCGCAATTCGATCCTGTTTGCGACGCTGGTGATCGTGCTCGTGTTTCTGCCGCTCTTCGCCCTCGGCGGGATCGAGGGCCGGCTGTTCGCGCCGATCGGCATCGCGACGATCGTGGCGATGCTGGCGTCGTTCGTGGTGTCGCTCACGGTCATCCCGGTCCTGTGTTCATACCTGCTTCCGCGCATGAAACGGATGCAGGCCGAGCGCGACGGCTGGTTCGTGCGCGGGCTCAAGCGCGTGGACGAGCGCTTGATCCTCGGCCCATCGCTGCGCCACCCGTGGATCGTCATGGGGCTGGCGCTCGCGGTCGTCGCCGGCGGACTCGCGCTGTTTCCGCGCATGGGGCGCACGTTTCTTCCGGAGTTCAACGAAGGCACGGCGGTGATCACCCTGGCGATGGCACCGGGCACCTCGCTCGAGGAGAGCGACCGCCTGGGAGGCGCGGCGGAGAGGATTCTGCTGACGATCCCGGAGATCCATCTGACCGGACGACGCACCGGCCGCGCCGAGCTCGACGAGCACGCGGAGGGCGTGCACCGTTCCGAGCTCGATGTCGACCTCGTCGCCAGCGAGCGGAGTCGCGCGGAGGTGCTGCACGACATCCGTGCCAGGCTTGGCGAACTGCCCGGCGTGCTGGTGAGCGTCGGCCAGCCGATCTCGCACCGGCTCGACCACATGCTCTCCGGCGTGCAGGCCGCGATCGCGGTGAAGATCTTCGGCCCGGATCTCGCCGCGCTGCGCGCCTATGCGGCCCAAGCCGAGGCGGTCATGCGCCAGGTGCCCGGGATCGTCGATCTCCAGGTCGAGAAACAGGTGCTGATTCCGCAGATCAAGATCGAGGTCGATCGCGAGAAAGCCGCCCTCTACGGGCTGCAGCCCGGTGAACTCGCCACGCGACTTGAGGCCGGACTGAACGGACGCGTCGTCGGCCAGGTGCTCGAGGGCACGCGCACGATCGATCTCGTCGTGCGCTTCGCCGACGAGGTCCGGGCCGACGCGGGCACGCTGCGTGAGCTGTTGATCGATACACCCAGTGGCGGACGCGTGCCGCTCGGCCTCATTGCCGAGGTGCGCGAGAGCCTCGGGCCGAACGCCATCGCGCGCGAGGACGCCATGCGCCGCATCGTCATCTCCGCCAACACCGCCGGACGCGACCTCGGGTCCATCGTCGCGCAACTCCAGGGAGCCCTGCCCCGAACGGTGGCCATGCCCGCGGGGTACTTCATCAGCTACGAGGGCCAGTTCCAGAGCCAGCAGAAGGCGACGCGGCTGATCGGGCTCCTCGCCGTGCTCACCCTCGGCGTGATTTTCCTGCTCCTCTACGCCCACTTCCATTCCGGCATGATCGTGGCGCAGATCCTCCTCAACGTGCCGCTGGCCTTTGTCGGCGCGATCGTGATGACCTGGCTGACCGTCGGCACCGTCTCGGTCGCCACGCTTGTCGGACTGATCACGCTGGCCGGTATCGCCACACGCAATACGATCATGATGCTTTCGCACTACCTCCACTTGATGGAGCACGAGGGCGAGGTCTTCGGTGCCGGGATGATCATCCGCGGGTCGCTGGAGCGCCTGGTGCCGGTGACGATGACGGCGCTGACTGCGGGACTGGCACTCGTGCCCCTGGTGCTGGCGGCGCATGAGCCCGGCAAGGAGATCCTGTATCCGGTCGCCGTCGTCATCCTCGGCGGCCTGATCAGTTCCACGCTCCTCGACATGGCCGTGACGCCGGCCGTGTTTCTCACCTTTGGCCGCCGCGCCGCCGAACGCGCGCTGTCGCGCGGGCGCGTGGATCCCCTGGACGACACGACGCTCACGCCGGCTGCAGCACCTTCACCCAGAAAACCATGAACACCATATCCATGAGATCATCACACCTCCTCCTCGCAGCGCTCACGGCGTTCGCCTCCCCCGCCCTGGCCAGCAGCCCCGTTCCCGCCGCCAACGCTCACGATCATGCCGACGGGGCGCACGAGCATGCCCACGGCGAGCAGCCGGAGTGGGCGGAACTCTTCGGGGACGCGTCCCTGCCCGTCGTCTGGCAGAGCGCCACGGCTTCCTCGGAACACATCACCGCTGCGCTCGGAGCACGCAAGACCGAGGGCGTGGCTGCCTGGGCTGAAACGATCCACCTCGCCGCCCATGCGTTGATCGACCAGGTGACGCTCGACGACTCCCAGCGCAAGAAGCGCCTGGATGCCGCGCTCGAGCAGGCGGCGAAGATCGCGGACGAGGTGCTCGATGCGGCACAACACAGCGAGCACGAGAAGGCGAGCGTCGCCTTCAAGCGGCTGCAATCCGCACTCGCGGTGGCCAGGACCCGTTTGCCGAAGGAAATCGCGGACGCGCCGGCCGGGACGCCGCGATTCGCCGAGGCGCCCGAGCACGGCGATGACCATGGCCACGCCCACTGAACAAGCCGGGAGCTGAGCGGGGAGCCACCGGGCCACTGAGGGGCGCGGCGAAGGAACGGATTCCACGGCGGCCGCCGTGCGGGTCCGGCGATCTGGGGTTGTCACTCACCGCTGCATTGCTTTTCAAGCACACAGCCCTTTCCCGAACCATGAACCATCCCCCGCACCTCCTCCTCCTTCTCAGCCTTCTCGCCGCAGCCGCGGCCCTGCCCGCCGCCCACGCCCAGCGGCAGCCGCAGGCTGCAAACAAGACCGGATACACCCTGTTTCAGCCGACTCCACCCGAGTTGCTCCGCGACCTTTCCACCGACCGGCCGGATACGACTGAAAGTCCCCACACGGTCGACGCGGGCCATGTGCAGCTGGAGTTTGACGTCTTTCGCTACACGGTCGACCGCCAGGGCGGCGTGCGCACGCGCGAGCTCAGTGTCGCGCCGATGAATGTGAAGGTGGGCCTGCTCCACCACGTGGACCTCCAGCTGATGTTCGACCCCTATGTGCGCGGGGAGATCGACACCGGACCGGGGCGGGACATCACGTATTCAGATGTCGGCGACTTCGTCACCCGGCTCAAGATCAACCTCTGGGGCAACGACGAGGGGCGCACCGCCCTGGCCATCATGCCCTACGTGAAGTGGCCGCTCTCGTCCAATGAAGTCCGCAACGGCGAGACCGAGGGCGGCGTGATCATTCCGTTCGGGGTCGACCTCGGCGGGGGATGGAGCATGGGCCTGATGACCGAGGTGGACTTCGTCAGCGATGGCGACGGTGGATACGATACGGAGTGGCTGAACACGATCACCTTCAGTCGCAACCTCGCCGGCGCGCTGGGCGGCTTCGTGGAGTTCGCCGCGATCACGAGCAGCGCCGCAGACTCCGATTGGCAGGGTTACCTCGATGTGGGGTTTACGTACGGATTCGATCCGAACAACCAGCTCGATTTCGGCTGCAACTTCGGCGTCACGCGTTCGGCCGCCGACTACCAGCCCTTTCTTGGATACACCCGGCGATACTGAGGCGCCGGCGGATCGCCCACGTCCCGATCGCAAAGGCGGCTCATCACCGTCTGCCTGATACAGGCGCCGATGGACGCGCGGCGCGCAGGTTCGCCCGACGGAACCCATCTCCGGGTTGACGGCCGCGCGCCACACCAAGCGCGCGCGGAGATCCGATCTTGTCCGGGTCCTACGCGAACCAGGCGCGCCCGGAGATCGTGCTCCACCGAATCCCAGGCGGTTATCCGGCTCCGAAGCGGTGAACCTTGTCCGGACGCCCGCGCGCCCGGCGGCCGCACCTCCTGAAGTCAGGCGACGGCGAAGCGCTGCCGGTATTCGGCCGGTGTTACGCCAAGGTCGTGCACGAATGCCCGCCAGAGCGTGCTCGGGTCGCCGAGTCCGGCGCGCGCGGCCACGTCCTTGAGCGGGCGGTTCGTTTCCTCGAGCTGCCGGCGTGCCTCGTCGAGCCGCAGTCGCCGCACCACCTGGGCCGGCGACTCGCCCAGGTGCTTGCGACACCATCGGCTGAGCGTCCGCGGACTCATGCCAACCTGCGCGGCGAGTTCCTCGACGGGGAGCCGGGCGTCGAGATGCGTGAGCACGAATGCCGAGAGTCTCGCCAAAGGCGAGTCATCCTGGGCACTCTCCCCGGCCGGCGTGCTGAATTGTGCCTGATGACCGGTACGTCGCAGGAATAACACCATCCGCTTGGCGACGCGCCTCGCGAGCCCATGGCCGTGGTGCTGCTCGACGAGTGCCAGGGCGAGATCCACACCGGCCGTGACTCCGGCCGACGTCCATACTCCCCGATCGTGAACATAGATCCCTTCGTCGATCACGCGGACCTTTGGGAAACGGACACGCAGGGCGTCGAGATACATCCAATGCGTCGTGGCCCGCCGCCCGTCGAGCATCCCCGCGGCCGCGAGCGCGAATGCGCCAGTGCAGATCGACACCGTAGTGCCGAGGCGCGGACCGTGTCGCCGCAGCCAGGACACGAGAGGCGCATGATCCGCGGGAACCGGATCCATCGGCGACGCTCCCGCCACCACCACCACGTCTGGCGGGGATCCCAGTCGGGACGGCAGGGGCTGCACGCCGCCGAGGCAGAGGCCGAACCGGGTCTCGACCATCGGCGCACTCGGACTAAACACCTGCAGGCGATACGCCTCCCGCCCGAGAAGATCGTTGGCGTGGCCGAACACCTCCCACGGCCCGGCCAGGTTTGTCATCGACGTCCGGGGAACCACCAAGAACCACACGCGTCGGCTGGAAATGGACATGCCCTACCCAGACACCGAGTGGCTGATTTTGCAATGAAGTTGTCCTTTGGGACATCCCACATCCGGTGTAGTTTATCGCCGCTCCGGTGGGGGGACGGTCCTCCGGCCGCGAGCCCGTCTCTCAACCAAGGGAACTTCCATGCCAGTCAAAGTCGCAATCAATGGGTTTGGCCGGATTGGCCGGCTCGTGTTCAGGGCCATCGTCGAACAGGGCCTGCTCGACGACCTCGATGTCGTCGTCCCGGCCGATAATCTCGCGTATCTTCTGAAATATGACACCACACAGGGTCGATTCAACGGCACTGTCGGCTCGGCAAAATCGTCGCCCGATCGCACCGACGACGACATCCTGATCGTGAACGGGAGGGAGATTCGCGTGGTGAGCGCGAAGACGCCGGCGGAGCTGCCCTGGAAGCAACTCGGCGTGCGCCTTGTCATCGAGTCGACCGGGCTCTTCACCGATGCCGACAAGGCTCGTGGCCATCTTCAGGCGGGCGCGAGCAAGGTGATCATCTCCGCGCCGGCCAAGGGCGAGGACATCACGCTGGCGATGGGCGTCAACGATCACCTCTACGACCCGGCGCGGCATCACATCGTTTCCAACGCGTCCTGCACGACGAACTGCCTCGCCGCGATCGTCCACGTCGTCCTGAACGAAGGCTTTGGCCTCACCGAGGGTCTGATGACCGCGGTTCATGCCTACACGGCGAGCCAGAAGATCGTCGATGGTCCGTCGCGGAAGGATTGGAAAGGCGGGCGCGCGGCGGCGGTGAACATCATCCCATCGAGCACGGGCGCGGCCAAGGCCGTCGGCCTCGTGCTGCCAGAGGTCAAGGGGAAGCTCACCGGCATGTCCCTGCGCGTGCCGGTGCCGACGGTGTCCGTCGTGGACCTGACGTTCAAGACCGCGCAGGCAACGTCGTTGCTCGACCTCAAGGCGGCGATGAAGCGGGCGTCGGAAAGCTATCTCCGCGGCATCCTTGCTTACACCGAGGACGAGGTGGTCTCGACGGACTTCGTTCACGACCGGCACTCGGCGATCTTCGACGCCGGGGCGTCGCTTGAGCTGAACCGGAACTTCTTCAAGCTCATCGCGTGGTACGACAACGAGTGGGGCTACAGCAACCGCGTCGCCGAACTCGCCCAATCGATCGCCGCCAGACTGTAGGGCGTGTTTTCGAACCCGTGGTCTGGTTCACCCTTTCGCGTCGGGCGAGGCCTCTTGCCCAGCCGCGGCCCACCAAAGCCTGGGCGGAAGCGGGAGGTCGCGCCCGACGCAACCCGGTTCCCGGTCCGCCTTCACGTCGCCGGCACTTCGCGGGACGCTGAAGTCCGCGCGGGCGCCGCGGCGGTTGTATCCCGTGGGATCGCCCGATGTGCCCGATGCCACCGTGTGCTCGCACCGGGCCGCACACACTAGCGTGGCATCGGGTCGCCCCCTGAAAGCAGACCCGGTCAGTGGTGATGGCGGGGTTTTGAAGCTAGGATGTGTCCATGCCGGACGGGCATCGCAGACTATCGCCTCGCAAACCACCCAACGTGGGAACCGATTTATGATCCATCCGAAACAACACAACAAAGCCTCGGTCCTCGGTGTGGTGATTTCTGTGCTCGCTGTGCTCGCTTTGCTGGCGTTTGTCGGCATCGGGCTAAACGACGTCCATCAGCGGCTCACGGGCGAGATTAACCAGCTCGAGACGGAGTTGTCCGAAACGCAGGCGCGCGCGAATGAAGTCGAGCGCCGCCTCGAGCGTGAACAATCGGCACGGCAGCAGGCGGAGGCCTCGTTCAACCTGGCCGAGGACGGCATCGCGCAAGTGCATCAGGAGCTGCAAAACCAGCGGGAGACACTGGAAGCGAAGATCGACGAACTCGAGCAGAGCGTTCAGGCGCGCGAGCAGCGCATCGCGACGGCGATGGAGGAGAACGCCAGGATCACCGCAGAGCTTGCGCGCGAATCGGAACAGCGCACGTCCGTCGAAAAGGAGATCGCGAGCCTCCGCGAGCAAGTGAATCAGCAGCTCGAGGCGCCGGAACAGATCGCCGCACTCCCGACCCATCAGGCGGAAATCCGCACGCAACCGACTCCACCATCGCCGGCGCCTCCGACGCCCGCGGGTACCGCCGCCAAAATGCAGTTCATCGACGACGAGCCGACGGAGAAGGCGAAGGTGTTCGACACACCGCCGAGGCCCGTGGACCTCGTCCATCCGAAATACCCGCGAGAGCTGAGGCGAGAAGGACGGGAAGGCGTCGTGACCGTTGCCTTCACCGTGAACAAGAAGGGCCGGGTGAACGATGTGGAGATCCAGGATGCGAGTGCCCGCGCGTTCGCCGACGCTGCCGTCGCCGCCGTGCGGAAGTGGCGCTTCAAGCCCGCGAAGCGCGATGGAAAGCCCGTCGAGGTTCGCATCTCGCAGACGCTCAGGTTCAACAATAACGAATAGGCCCGAGCGCGCCGGCGTGCGCGGCCAGCATTCCTCGCACGACGGATCGTCCGCTTGATTCGCCGGCGGGTGCATCGCATCGGCCGTGGATGCGTGGACAGCCAACTCCGGCCCGGCGGCCTGGCCGCACCTCCGGGGCGTGCGCAGCTCATGGCTCAGCTCCCGGTGTCCTCCTTGGAGCGTTCCACGAAGATGGTGAGCCGCGCGAGCGTGAGTGCGCTGCCGACGGCGATGACGATATCGCGGACGGCGATGTCGAGGAACCGCCCCCAGACCAGCAGTTGTCCGGCGATTGCGAGGAGCCAGGCCATGACCACGAAAGCGCCCAGGCGCGGCCGCAGAAAAACGAGAACGCCCGCCACGATCTCGATCACGCCGACGAGCCGCATGAACGTTGCGGCGCTCACCGGGACAATGCTCAAAAACATCGGGTTGAGATACACCTCCCATTGCGCGAGGATGTTCGTGAACTTGTCCGCGCCGGCCACGATCGGGACGATCGCCAACAGGTACTTGAGCGTGGTGTGGGTGGTGAGGATGGCTTGATGCTCCGTCGTTGCCGCCGCGGTGGAGGTGGTGCTTTGAATGGGATAGCTGGACGCCATAATGTGTTTTCTCGGGTGGTTGCGATAAAGAGGCAGGACATCTGCCTTTCATGTTTGGATGCGCGCGGCATCGCGGGGGTGACAGACCCCCTGCGGAATCGACCGTGCTGCGTGCGACGGCACTTCACGCTGAAAGCGCACATGGCGGGTCCATTCAGCGTCCCGCGTGCGCTCCCCGCCTTCGTGACGAAGCCAGAGTGCGACTGAACCGGATGTATCCACCCCGCTGGTGCAGCACAATCGATGCTCCAGCACGCTGGGAGACCTTTGCGGGAAGGTGCCCGTGGCTCGAGCCGGTGCGGCACCGGTCATTCCGGCTCCGGACACGGCGATCCCCACCGGGATTAACCCCACGGTTCGCGGGTGCAGCGAGTCTTGGGAGCGGGAGTCAGGGGACGGGCGTCTGTCCGAAGCCCCCGGAGAGCGGGTCGCACGCTGGCCGCGAAACGGCGAGGCTTCAGCACTGCGCCGCCGGACACGGTGCGGTCCGCGACCCGTTGGAAAAGTCCATGCCCGCCCACATCGCGGGCGTGCGTGACCGGTCGCGGTTCTACACGGCGTCCGGAGCGGCGCGCAGAACCACGCCGAGCACACGCTGGGTCATCGGGTCGCAGTATTGAGCGGAATAGGTGAACACCTCGGCGGCTGCGGCGCTGTTGAGCAACGACACCTTCAGGCGCTCGCGTGCGCGGTGAAGGGTGACCTTCACCGAATCGGTGGAGATGCCGAGGCACTCCGCCGTCTCGTCCGTCGAGAGTTGTTGCACGTCGCGGAGCACATAGACCGCCCGGTGGTTTTCCGGGAGTTTGGCAATGGCGTGTTCGAGGAGAACTCTCATTTCCTTCCAGTGGAGCTCATCGGGAGTCGCCGTGCCGGACGGTTCGTCCGCGCGCGGATCGACCCGGTCGTCGAGAGGCTCGGTCGCACGTGTCCGGCGCTGCCGAAGCATCATGAGGCACTCGTTGATCATGATGCGCGTGAGCCATGTCGCGAACGAGGACGAGCGGTTGAAGCGATTCAGGTGGAGGAACGCCTTGAGATACGCGTTCTGCATCGCGTCCTCGGCGAGTTGATGCGCGTGCAGATAAGCCATCCCGACCCGGTAGAGCCGGGTGTTGTGACGCCGGACGACGACCTCGAACATCTCGCGATTGCCGCGAATGACATCGTCAATCGCTTCGAGATCGCTGGTTTCAGCGCGTATCAGGTGGTTTCCGGCCAGCTGCGCCGCATTGGGATCGGGCTTTTCCATCGTGAATTGGATGCGTGCGGCCGGAAAGAGGTTACACCCCACCCTAACGCAGATCGCCCCCAAGGCGAACGGGCCCCCGATTTGTCGCGACGATCGCCGCCGGGCTGGATTCGAACCTGGGCTCTGACCCCGTTGTCAGTGGACGGGGAAACGCAGGATCGTGAGCGAATGGGCGGGTGCCTCGTAGGGGAAGTCGGCCGACAGCGGCACGATGTCCGTGCGCGGCACGACAGCCGCGGCGGCGCCATCCGTGCTGACCACATCGGGATCGACCCCGCCAAAGACGACACGCTGCGCGGTCGACGGAAGAGTCCCCGATGCAGCGAATCGCACCGAGAGCGGCCGTGGCGCGCCGTCACCATTGACGACCTTGACGATGAGATCGCCGCTCGCGCTGTCGCGCACAGTGGAAGCCGTCAGCCGTGCGCCGGCCGGCACCCCCAGGGACGCGGTGGGCACGTAGACGTCGCCCTGATTCCGTCCGAACAGGTGTTGCACCGTGTAGTTGAGGCTTGGAAACACGTCGGTGGCGTTGAAATAGATCATGTCCGGAAGCCACTGGGTGTGTTCGCGGCGGGCGAGCAACGGTGCGTAGGATGCCAGCCGGACAATATCTCCGTTGCGTTCGAGGCTGGTGAGGAAGGCAGCTTCGGCGATCGCAGTGCGCAGGGTATTGCGGCGGTCCTTTTCGTGCGCGGCATACTCGCCGACATACACGGCGGGCCCACGGCGATCGTAGGAGTCGTAGCGACCGAGGTTGGCCCAAAACCACTCGGGCGTCATGTAGTAATGCTCGTCGACCATCGCGAGATTGAGCTCGCGTGCGAAAGCCCAGCCGTTGTCGAAGTCCTTGCCGCTGGCAAATGGTCCGGAGGTGCCGATGACCGTGATCTCGGGATGCTTCTCCCGAAGCACGGTGTTGATCAGGGTGAAGCGCTCCTTGAACTCGGGTGTGATCGCATCCTCGTTGCCCACCCCAAGATACTTCAGGCCGAAGGGCGCCGGATGACCAGCCGCCGCGCGCACGGAGCCCCACGGCGACTCCGCGGGTCCGTTGGCCCATTCGATGAGGTCAAGAACGTCCTGAATATAATCCGGCATCTCATCCATCGGCAGGCCCTCCTGCCCGCGTCCGGGCGAGTGGCCCGAGTGCTGGCAGCACACGCCCGCTGTCACCACCGGAACCGGCACCGCACCGATGTCCTCGCAATACTGGAAATACTCGAAGTAACCCAGCCCCATCGTTTGATGATAGCCCCATGAATTGCGCGCGGCTGCGCGCTGCTCCACGGGTCCAACCGTACCCTTCCAATCATAGTAGGCGTGAATGCCGGTGCCGTGCACGAGACAGCCGCCCGGGAAGCGCACGAACTTCGGCATCAGATCAGCGATCGTCTCGGCAAGGTCGCGTCGCAGCCCGTTCGCACGGCCCTTGAACGTGTCTTTTGGATACAGCGAGACCATGTCGAGCGCGATCCCGCCCGCCTCGTGGGCGAGAACGACCAGGCGGGCGCGCGACTCGGACCTCGATGGCGTGAGCGTGAAGGCATGCCTGGTCCAAGTGCGACCGGAGATCGCGACCTTCGCCTCGGCGAGGACGTCGCCTTGGGCGTCCTCCAGGCGGAGGGTCACGGGCATCGGCTTCGACTGATCCCCAGGACCCCACATGATCCCCATGTAGGCCTGGTAGGCGAAGAACGACGCCTCATACGTCTTGCCGGCCTCGAGCGGGATCTGGTCGAAACCGCGATTGGCGACGCCGACCCCCTCGCCCGGTCTGGTCACATGAAGCAGCAGATAGTTCGGGTTGTTCACGTGCACAGGACGTGAATCGCCCAGTCCGAGCTTTCCGTCGCCGTCACCGCGCCGCTCCAGCTCCCAAAACGAAAATGGCCCCCACTCCGACTGCTCCGTCGGGCTGTATTCAAAGGATCGATTCTGAATCAGCTCGGGATAGAGACCGCCGTCGGCAGCGTAGTTCAGGTCTTCGAAGAAAATCCCAAACAGGTGCGGGCTGATCGGGACACCGGGTGCCACCGTGTCGATGGTGATCACAGTCGGCGGCTGCTCGGCAGCCATCGACGGGATCGGCACCAGGAGTGCGGCGGATGCAAGCCCGATAAGGGCGAGTCTTGACGTCATGACGAGGAAGGAGGCGTGCCGTCGGTCCGAGCTGGCCGTGCGATCAGCGAAAGATGCGCTGCGCAAAGTGATAGAGATTCGAGCCCCACGAGTCGGCATCGTGACCGAAATCGTCGACGTTCCAGATGTGGGGTACCTGCTGCTCGTCGAGATAACGGTGCACGCCCTGGGAGACGTTGATCAGCCCGTCCTTGTTTCCGCAGGAGATATAGAGGAGCTTGAGGTTGGCGCGCGCGTAGGCCGGATCCGGGACCAACTCAGCGGGTGCTTTGGTGTTCGGCGCGGCCGAGAAAGCGCCGAGCCACGCGAACGTGTCGAGATGAGTCAGTCCGAAATTCAGCGTCTGTCCACCGCCCATGGAAAGGCCGGCCAGCGCGCGTTGTTCACGGCCCGGCGCGACAGGATAATTTCGTTCCACTGCAGGGATGAGATGCTCGAGCAGGTCGCGCTCGAACTTGGCGAAACCGGCTGCCTTCGCGGGTTCAAAGACATTGCCAACGGCACGATCGTCGGGAAGCGCCCGGCCGTTCGGCATCACGACGATCATAGGCACCGCCTTTCCGTCGGCGATGAGATTGTCGAGAATGACATTCGGTGAGGTGAAGCGCATCCACTCCGTCTCATCGCCGCCAATACCGTGGAGGAGATAGAGCACGGGGAACTTCTTTTCCGTGGAGAATCCAGGTGGCAGATACACAGTGGCTGTGCGCTGCGTGCCGGTGACCGCGGATTCATAACGGAGGTCTTCCACGTGTCCCTTGGCGATGCCTTCGCGGGCAGCGCGGTAGCCCGCAGGGGCGTCAGGCAGGGCGCGCACATCGTCGGCCGCAAGGACGATGGGCCTCGCGAAGTTGGCGCGCGCGCGTTCGGCAGAGGTCTCTTCGGGGCGTTCCTGGGCGTCGATCGGCCCGGCGCTCAAGGCCATGAGGAGAGCGCCCGCCAGGGGCAGGCGCAGGGATTGGACGGGTGAGTTCATCATGGAAAGCGGAGTGCGGATGTGAGGCGGTCGGTCGATGTGATCCCGCTCGCGGTTGCTTCCGCACGGCCGGCGAGCGGACGGAGCGCGAATCGGTTTATGGGGCAATTTCAGTCCTCACGCGGTGCGCCAGCTCCGGGGAGTTGCTCCCCCAAGCGACCAACCCGCGGGCGGGTTCGTGAAGATGAAACACCCGCTCCCGCATGGGAATACGACGCCTACTTGACGGTTAGGATCGGATGATCCTAAAAACAAAGTTCGGACACTGAGAGCACGGAGCACCAAGCCAAGGCGACAGAGAGGTGTAGCGGGTTAGGCTCGGAGTCCTGTAGCGCGTGCCGTATCCTTGCGCCGAGCGGCATCCCGCTTCTGGGTACACACCTGCGGCAGAATGAGGGTTCTGCTTGTCAGGGGGCGAGCCTCGGCTTCGTCCACCTGTCGTATCGTCATCCTCCGCCGCATGTGCAATGGTCGTCGAAGTCAAGAAAGTCGAAGCGCGTCTTGATATCCTCGCGGTTCAATACGAGACGCCGCATGGACTCCGCGAAATCCTCCAGGGTATCCGGAACGCCTACTCGTCGTCTTGCATGCTCATCCCCTTGCGCGAGAAGGTCGCTCCCGGTCAGAGATCAGCAAGACGCCGCGCCCCCTGTTGCAGTCCTTCCAGGATCTTGTCCTGCACGGCCGCCGGAAATCCAGACGGTACCTGCCTGTTGACGGCCTCGACGACACGAGGCGCCTGCATCAGGAGTCCGGCGATCAATGGCGCCGCACCGCCAATTCCCGCCGCGCGAGCAACTGCATCCCAATGACGTGCCTGGATTTCGCTGAGCTTCCAATGCACGTTCTTACTCCGCACCGCCATCGCCATCGTGGCCTTGCGCCAATCGAGGTGCTTGCTTCCGCGACCGATGATCGGCCACGCGGACAGCACATCGTAAAGGGGTGTCATGCGATAGCTCCCACCGCGCTCATGGAATATGGAGAAATTCTTCGCATGACCATCCGTGGCCGCCAGCATCCAGAAAAGAATCTGGGCACGCACGAAGTCGGTCTTGTCTGACATCGCTGAGGCGCTCGCGTCGAGCACGCGAAGGATGTCGCGCATGCCCGGACCACCGTCGCTTTCATAGCGTTGGGACGGCGGAAGGCCCATGGCCTGGCAGAAATCCTCCTGCGGGAGACGCGCGATCCACCCAGACGGCTGCATCGCACGATCAAACCGCTCGACAACGAGAACCTTACGCGCCCCGAAGATCTTGATCTCGCACGAAGCGATCCTGAGACCGAACGCCGACACGATCTTCGAACACAGCCACTCGTTCTCGATCGAGTCGCTCATGTCAACCTGCAGGTTGCCAATGGTCCCGAGCGGGAGCTTGAGAATGTGCGTCGTCGGAGTTGCGCCAAGGGGACGGCACCATCGCTTGCGATGGAAGAGCAGCGCGGTCTTCTCCTGCGCGCCGGCGAGCGAGATGCGAAAATCGCCCTGCTCGACCTGACCCAGCGTGCGCGATCCCGTGAGATTGTCCGCAATAGCCTGCTCCACCCGGTCCTCGGAAAGCGACTCGGCCTCGATTCGCTCCACGTTGCCGGGAGCATGGCCCTCAGGAAGCAACTGAACAGCACCCACACAATCCCGACCGATCGCAGCCAGGAGATCGAACGCGTCACCCGATTCAGTCGAGAATCGATCACGGATTCGGCGACGAATCGCCTCGTTGTCCGGCAGCAGATTGTCGAAGTAGTTTTCCACCGCCTTGCCGCGGTGGGGGCTGTTGTCGGTTGTAAACGGAAGCGAGAGCGACAGAACACGGGCCGCGGGCGACTGTATCCACGCGGCATCATACTGAAACGCCTGCGCTCCCTGCCGCCGCCGCGTCCAGACGCCGACGCGCAGCCCGTTCATCCAAACAACAAGTGAACCGCCCGATGCCATGGTCCTCGAGTCTACCAGTTGGCCTGCCCCCGCGAGCTACCTTTCCGCGGCGCGGCGGACCGCTTGGCCCGCCTGGATGCGGACAACGCCGTCTTCGCCGCATCCGAAACCTCCGATGCGTCATCGATCAACACCCGCCCCCCAAGGGCGATCACCACACGGACAATCTGATCGAAGCTGGTGACGTGAGGCGCGGCCTCAATTCTGGCCACCCGTTTCTGGTTCACGCCCAGACGCTCGCCGACCTGCGCCTGACTGACTCCGCGTGCCTGACGCAGGGCGCGCAACACGGCACGAGTCTGGGCTGGAGTGCTGATCATATGCTGCATGATGCTTCCGTCATACTATCTTGAAATAGTATCGTCAAGTTACTACTGTTATGTAGTATTGCTGTGCGGCTACTGTCAGGTAGCAATCGCATTCGGTCCGCGGGCCGCAGGGAACGTGATCATGCGGCTGGCCCGAGCTTGAGGATCAGTGCCTCCGCTTCTGAGTCCGAAACACGCAAGTAGCTCTGGGTCGACAGAATCGACGAACGACCAAGTGCTGCCCGCCTCAGTTCGATGTCGTGGTTTGACCCTACCTTGCGATTGCGGCGGTCGATCTCTCCACAGGGCAAGCCCGCCACCTATGCCTCTTTACGATCGCGTTTCTGAACGGACTGATCGGACCCGTCGAAAGCGAGGCTGAGCGGATCGAAATGATAGCGAGCTGGAGCAAAGGCATCGCGAGCTACAAGCCGCTGACACTTCGGATCAGTCCTCGACGTCGCGGCAGAGGGAGTCGAGTTGGCGGGCGATGAGGTCGATCTGATCGTCCGAGAGAACGCGGATGTCGCGACCGCGGATGACGTCGGGGAGGATTTTTGCATTCACGACGCGGAGGTCTTTGCTCGGCGATTCCTTCACATACCAACCGGGAAAGGTTAGGATGGACTTCACGACGATATCCTGACCGAGACGCTGTTTCAGCCACTCATGCAACCACTCGCCGGCGGCGATTGCTTGGCGGATTTCTTCTTCGCTGTTGCCCCATGGGAACTCCAACCGTTTGCCGTCGAAGGTGATCTCATGCTCTTTACGCCCAGGGATACCGCGGCGCTTTCGATAGGCTTTCGTTTCTACGACGGCGACGCCTGTCGGACCAACCACGACATGATCGATATTGAAGTCTCTCTGACGGCCCTCGGCCGGAATGTCGTGGAAGACTCGATACCCGGCACGAACAAGCGGATCGAGGCGCTCGGCGACGGAACGTTCACCGAGGTAGCCGAGATGTTCGTTTCGCCAGCGAGCAAGGCGGCGGTAGAGAACGGCTCCGGACAGGATCAAACCTCCCACGAAGACGACAAGGATCACACCCAGCTGTGTCCAAACGAGCGAAGGGCCAACATAGGGCAACGTCTGCACGAGCAGGCTTGCGACGAGGAGCGGCGCCATCGCGGTGCCGATCATCCAGTATAGAAGAGACTCTTCGATTTTGTCCGCGCGCCGTCGCTGACTCTCTCCAGGACCGCGCAGCAACTTGAATCGCTCCGGCGGTCGCTGATGGCGCCACTTGCCTCGGAGAATCAACACCCCCGCGGCAACTGCGAAAAATAGCACGATGTAGGCAACTACCGCGAACCAGCTGACGGTGGATGGTGCGAGCATGAACGGCGTTGGCCTAGAACTCACGCGCAAACACGGCCGGACTGAGGGTCGATTCGAGCGGTGTCATCATTGGGACAATTTCCGACCAGATTGCGCGGAGGGCTGGTGCAGAACGTGTGAATTGTTCTCTTTACTTTAGGTCTGAGTGGGACGATGTTACGAACGCTGCAAGTGAAACTCGGCCACGCGCCGTGAGAGCCCACAAGGCTCCTATACTTGTGGCTTTTTCTTTTTCCGAGGTCGCGGTCCGAAGCGTGCGTCGAGAGTCAGCGGGTTGCTGCCCGTAAAGAATGTCCCGCGCGCTGGACCGAAATGTAGATCGTGAACTTGGCTGATCTGCGGCCAGATCGCATTGAGGTATCGGTCTTCGTGGGTCTCCTCGCATGTTTCCGGATGGATACGAGGCTCGTAGAATCGCTGGAGCGCCCAGAGAAAATAATCCGCGGCCTGGAGGCAGACGGTGGCGCGCGGATTGGTGACAGTCGTAGTCCACGCATCGGCACCACCGCGCGAGAAGCCGAAGCTCGTGGTGAAATCACCCTCGGCTTGTTCCAGCGCCGATCGAAGGGCCGCGTTGCGATCCTTGTTGCCGCGCTTCGCGATCCAGAGACGGTAGCCATCCGCCATCCGGGAGAACTTCGCGAACAGGAACCGTGCGAGCTCATCGTAGAGGTGATCGGGCTTGTAGAGATAGGTCGCTTCTGCGGCATGCCGCGACACCTCGCGTATGCGGATCGATTCTTTGTCGCAAATGACGGCGCGAAAGTGCAGCGCCGGACCGAACGATCGCAGGAGATCGAAAACCTTAACCCGAACCTCGGGGAGATCGTCTTTCGCGTGGAGCAGTACCGCTGTCTTCTTGCGCTCCGGTTTGAAGGATTCGGCCGACGCGTAAAATGGATCGCGAAAAAGTTGCTCGCGCAGAGCGACGAGCTCCTCCGCGAGCCTTGCGGGTTCATCCACCTCCAACATGCCGAGCATAAAGAAGCGCGAACAACCCTCCTTGCCGATATTCACGCGGCCCTTCCGATCGAAGATCTCGGGCACGCCAGCCTCATCGACGAAGAGGTGGCACACATCTGATGAGCCTGGGTGCATTGTAATCACATGAAGAACGCGTAGGTGATCGGATCATTCGGCGGATCGGGACACCACTTATATATCTCACCGATCGTCTTCGACCCACCGAGGGTGATCGGGTAGAAGGAATCAAACTGCGTCTTGTTCCAGTTGAGCTTCGTCAACGCCAGAACCTCCATCGCCAACTCTGATTGGCCCCGCTCCGTTTGGAAGCAGCGGATCTGAAGCGACCTGGGAACGTACGGGCCGGGATACTTTCGGTAGAACGGTACACTTCCACGGGTGTAGAGGACTGAATGCATCGTATCCAGAATGACATGTGTGCCACGCAACGGCGGATATACACCCTGCCGGAACAGTCGCACCTCCGAGCGATTTAGCGCGAGCAAGTCACAAAACTCGACGCCTGAGTCACTACCTGCGTCATTGAATCCCTTTAGCTCAGCGGCATCGTAGCCAGATGATTTATGCACGACGACGCGATCAGGTCGCTTCCCGTCGTTCGCCCGGGAGTAGTTTCCAATCGCGTCGGACAGCAACTTCTTCGCTGCCGCCTCGGGCAAATGAACCTCGTGGTCTTCCTGAGACTTGTAGGCCATTCCGCCCCTGAGGATGGTTCCTTCGCCCTTGTCATTGAATACCTGCGTCAGACTTGAATGCGAGTAGCCGCCTTCTTCGCGTCGGGAAAACGAGATTCCTACGTAACAGGTCTTTCGCCCGGAGGGCGGTCTGAGGAGTTTCCACGGGACTCCGCCAGCCTTGTAGAACAGGCCACCGAACAGGTTCCACGCGCGGGTGACGTCGCTGCGCTGACGCTGGGTGCTCCCGCCATCGATCCGCTCGACGCCCGTGATGCCGGCCTTGCAGATCTCGTGCTCAATGTAGCGCGCCGTGTCGGCGAATTCGGAAAAGATCAGCACCTTCTCCCGCTTCAGGACCTTGTCGTTCTTCAACAGCTTGATGAGGGCCTTGAGCCTGTCGTCACGCTCGGGCTTCACTGCCGAGACCAGGTTGAGGAACTCGGCGAGCTGATTCAGGTCGTCGAAGCAATCGTCGAGGATCGCATCGACTTCGAACTGCCCAGGGTCCAGCTTGTCGATCGAGTTGAGGATGTCTTCGTCCAGGAACTCTTCTGCCACGTCTTCCTCCGCCTCGTCTGGCCACAGCTCCTGCTGGTGCGCATGCACGTAGCCGATCAGCTCGTCGTTCTTTTGTTTCCATCGTTCTAGGCGGCGCTGGTCGTGCTCACTTGCGGAATGGACGGTCACCCATGCGAGGATGCGTTGGAGCAGGCGCCAGCACGATCCCTCAAAAGCCTTGGCTGAGCTCTCGAAGCGTTTCAGAAAGAGCGTACGGATCAGTGTGACGACCTGCTTCTGGCGGCCTTCGTCCCACTTCGCGAACTCCGGTCCCTCCTTGTCGCCCTTCCAGTAGTTCAGCGGGTAGTAGATGCTCAGAACGAAGAGCGGCTTCTGTTTGTTGAACGCGCGCTCGACGCTCTCCAAGAGGCGGCCATACGTGGCTTTGAGATTGTAGGCCGCGATCTGCGGGGCAGCACGCTCGGGGAACACCGCCTCGCGCGCGCTTTGCTGGCGCTGGCTCTCCTTCACGTAGGCGCGGCTCCGCTGCACGACGAGCGAATCAAAGATCAAGTCGCTCTTCAGGGCACGCTCCGCCTCGATGATTTCGCTGCCAACCTCGAGACTTAGCTGTGACGTCTTCGGCAGGCGACCGAGGATGCGCTTCTCCAGCTGTATGAAGTGGGAACGGACGCTATGGATACCGAGTCGCTGGGCGAAATGCTGCTCATGGCTGTTCGTGAAGAGTTCGATCAAACGCCGGAAATCGTGGACGGTGTTGTTGATCGGCGTCGCAGTGAGGAGGAACAGTTGCTTGCGACGATCGCCCTCATGCAGCCACTGCTGGAGCTTGCGGTATCGTGATGGCTCCTTCACCCCTTCGCCCTTAATGCCGGGATTGCGAAAATGGTGAGCCTCGTCGATGATCACGACGTCGGCATCGCGCAGTGTCAGCTGCAGGTCGCGCTGGAACTTTCCCTTCCGCTGAAGATCCGTGTGATTGAACAGTACAAAGTTGACGAAGCCGCTATTGAGATCGGGCAGATGTTTCGCGATCACCCGTTCCCACACATCCTCGCGTGTGGCCTTTGGGGCGAGCAGAACGACACGGCGACCCTCGCGGGCGACCATCCGTTCGAGGAGCATCAGTCCGACGAACGTCTTGCCGAGACCAACGCCGTCGCAGAGAAACGCGCCAGTGTAGGTGTTGGCGATAGAGACAAGGTTTTTGTATGCGTCACGCTGGTACTTATCGAGAAGGCGAAACACGCGGGACTCCTGCTGATCCCAGAGGTCAGGCGTGAGTGCCTCGCCGCGAAAGAACTCGTCGAGCGACTTGAACCATACCTCGAATGGCGTGCGTGGATTCGTGTGCCGTTCGATGGCGCGCAGGATGTCGGGCGTGATGTCCTCGGCCTGTTCCCAGTGCCGCTCATACCACTCCTGGAGCAGGCTGACTTCGGAGCCGCGGATCTGAACGTTTAGTTCGACGTTGTCGCAGAGCCCCGGAAACGTGAAGTTCGACGAGCCGACGAGCCCGAAAGAACCTACCACGGCCGCGCGGCCGTGGGTGATGTAGGCCTTTGCGTGAAACTTGTCGCGACGGTAAACGCGGCACTGAATCTTGCCGGAACGGATGGCTTCGACGATCGCTGGAACGCCTTTCAGAAAGTCGTCCTTTGCTTTCTCGGCCTCCAAGCTGCCGTCGAGTCTGGCAGTGATGTTTCGCAGGCCATCCGCGAACGCGCGCTTCGTGCGCATGGACACCTCGTCACCCATCAGGATGCGGATGCGGTCTACTGACTGCCATTTCTCGTCGAGTGCGAGAAGGGAACCGATCTCAAAATACCCGGTGGCGATGTCGATTGCCTTCGAAAGGTCGCACCAATCGCGCAGGTAGGATCGAACCTTCCAATCGGAGTCGCTGTTATCGACAATGAAGAGGGAGCTTGGTTGATTGCCGTCACTCATGAGTCTGGATGGCGTTCTGTATCACGGGTGGGAGCGTGGCCGCCGGCGAACGGGCTGCCAGAGGTCCGATAGCGCGCCCAGTAATCGTGACGGACGGGAGCGTCGTGGGCTAGAGCGATCCGATGCGTGCGTTGGACAGACGCTTGCGCCCGTGCTTGAGAAACAACGCTGAAAACGGACAGGATCAGGGAGTGGCAAAGCAGGTGTGGTGACGCGAGGGGGCGCGTCCAAGAAGGTGGTTCGGTAGATTGCGCGTAAGGGAGCCCCGTGCAGTAGCCGCGGCGCTCGAAGCGCGCGGCGCTACGTTGGCGATCGAGACTACCCTCGGCAAGGCGCGAACGTGAACCGAGCGTCAGGGCATGCCATGAGGCGTGCGTGGGCGGAAAGATGAGAGGGCTGGCGGACCGCTGTCGCGTCGCATCGCGATTGCGTTCGGCAGCGGCGGGCGTCCGGGGGTCCGTGCCGCCAAGCCGGGCCCCCGGAGATCGCGCGTGGCCGGCCTACCCGAAAGTGGTTCAACCAGCCGGGCTGAGCGCCCCCGAAGCCCTCAACTGACGGGTGGAAATAGGGGCAGTTTTGGGGGCAGTTTCGTTAACTCGGCTTGACCTCCCCTAGGCACGGCATAGCCGTGCGCCATGACAAAACTACGAGGGAAAGTGGTGGTGGGAGGTGGATTCGAACCACCGTAGGCGTAAGCCAGCAGATTTACAGTCTGCCCTCGTTGGCCACTTGAGTATCCCACCAACAAGAATGAAGCGGCCGAGTTTTCGGACCTGAGGGTCCGGATCAAGGACTTTTTCTCCGAATTGCAGACCTGCGGCCGTGAGACGCTCGGCTGTTCCACCTCTCCCCCGCCCCGACCGTTGACACGAAAAGCAGGGTTGCCACACCCGCCGTCCACCGCACACTGACTGCGCCGCTCCCGGGTCCACGGGGCCGCCTCAGTGAGGCGGTGTCGCCTGGTTCCCGCCGCGGCATTTGACCCGCGCGCCGATCGTCGACCCCTTGCGGGATGCGATCTGGCCGCTTTCTCAACGCCCTGCCCGGCCGATTCGACGTGCGGCCGGAACCGCGGCGGCAGCGGAGGAAACGGGCTTCGCCTGGCGAAGCACCGTCCAGGCCGCCCGCCCTCTGACGGGCCCACACGCACGTCGCCGCACTCACACCATGACACTATCCAATCTCGAGCCGTACTTCGCCAGCTTCCTCGCCGCCCTGCCCGCCGCTCTCGCCGTGACCGCCGGCGGACTCATCCTGAACTTCTTCATCAAGCGCGGTGTGAAGCTGCTCGCCGACAAGACCAGCCTGACGCCCGGCGATGTGGTCCCGTTCGCCAAGGTCGCCTCGTGGTTTGTCTTCGTCGGCACGGTCGTCGCCCTGCTCAGCGTGTTCGGGTTCAACCTCGGCGGCATGTGGACTATGATCACCGGCGTGGGCGCGATGATCGCCGTGGGCTTCATCGCCGTGTGGAGCGTGCTCTCAAACTGGTTGTGCACGTTCGTCATCCTGCTCACGCGCCCGTTTGCGATCGGCGACGAGGTGGAGTTCGTCGGCGAGCAGGTGAAGGGCCGCGTCGTCGACCTCAATTTCATCTACACCACGCTGCGCAGCCCTGATGGCGCGACGCTCCAGATTCCGAACAATATGTTCTTCCAAAAGGTGCTGAAGCGATACCGCAGCGGTAACATCGAGACGGTCTCTCTGGCCGATCAGCTCAACCGCACGGAAAAGCAGGCGTAGCACCCGCATCGAGAACCGCAGCCGCGTCAGGCCGGGTCCGCGCAGTGTGCGAACTCGTGAAACACAGCCGCAACGCGGTCAGCGCCCGTGATGCCTTTTCCAACTTCGCGTCATCGGTGGAACGCTCTCCTCCAGCGCGCCGCGTGGGGCCGATCGATGTTCGCGGGCGGCTCTGTTTCGAGGCCGCACGTGCGGCCGGCGAGACCGGTCGCGCAGCCAACCCGACCAAGCCCGCCCAACCAAGGAGCCTTTCTCTGGAAAGGGTGCCGGCCCTGGATCCTAGCCGAAAACCTAAAACCTCGTCGGTGATGCTCCGCACGTAGCGCGTACCGATCGAGGCGACAGCGTGACATCGTCCCCGGTGAACCGCGGCTCGGCCAGCCTGCCGCCGAAGCCGGAAGGCCTCGCCCGACCCGCAACCCGTCTCTGGATGGATCCCGGCTAGGCGGCGTTCTTCTCGATATAGGCGAGCACGTCGCCCACAGTCTGGAAGGCGCCCAAGTCCGCCGTCGGGATGTTCTGCTTCGGCAGGAATTTCTCCTCGAGGGCGATGCTCAGCTCGATCAGATCGAGCGAATCGGCGCCGAGGTCGTCGTGGAGTTGCGCATCGAGCTCGATGACACTTGGACGCGTGTCGAGGGTACGGGCGATGACGGCCTGGAGTTGCGGGAAGAGGGATTCTTTGGTGGTGGTCATGATAAGCGCGTTCCGACACCTTGAATAACGGTTCAATTCCGCCGTCCGTGAAGCAGTTGTTCGTTGCGACCTGTGTCAGCACTCCGGGTGCCACGATGACACCGAGAAGAACACCGATTCTTGTATCGGGAAGCCGCGAAGGTGCACACCGCACCGGGTAGCCCGCCCCAAGGCGTCCCCACCCCGAGGAACGGAGCCCGAAGCCGCGCACCAGCGCCGCCCTGGGTGGCCCGTCCGGTGACGAAATCTCCCGGCCACAGTCCTGAACATCGTCGGTGCCGGACGCGGTGGCGCCGCGTCACCAAGCGGGCACCCGGCGCAGGAGAACGGCGCTGCGAACGGAGGGCGCAGCGCCCGAAGCGGACTCCGATTCGTCGCTGACCACCCAACGGCCGGCGCCTGATCCACACCCGCAGGCACACGCAGCGCCGGCGAACCGGTTGCGTGCGTGACGCCCCCGAGCGCAGGCTGCCGCCGGTGTGTCCATGCTTGAGGTGACTACCGCTTCATAGCGGATGCTCGGACGCCATCGATTCATGAAACACCTCCCCTTCCCTCGCCTCTTCCGATCCGCACGAGTTCGCGCCCTCGGCCTTGCCGCCATGGCGGGTCTCTTCCTGCCCGCCGCCGCGGCGGCGGATGACGCGCCCGCGATTCAGCGTGAGCAGCGGATCGTCGCCGGAGTCCCCACCCTGCTGGTCTGGTGCGACCAACCGCGGCCTCATCCCCTGCTCCTGCTCAGCCACGGTTTTTCCGGCGACAAGGCCGGCATCGCCGCGGAGTTCGACGCCGACAGCCTGGCCCGCCGCGGCTGGCTCGTCGCCGCCCTCGACAATCGCATGCACGGCGGGCGTCCTGGAAAGCGCCTGCTCGGGGACGGGGCCGCGCACCCGGGGTCGATCGACCTGCTCGAGCTTCGTCAGGCGATCTCGGATACAGCCGCGGACGTCACCTTGATGCTCGACGAGCTGACGCTCGATGCGCGCGTCGATGCGGGCCGTATCGCGATGTCCGGGATCTCGATGGGCGGGTTCATCACCTTCGCGGCGACCGAGCGCGACTCACGCATCCGTGCCGCCGCCCCCATGATCGCGTCGCCGTTCTGGGATGAAACCCCGCGCGGCACCGGGCTGACCTTCCTCAACGCCGAGGCCGCCTCCGCCTTTGCCGCATCCCGCCATCCCGGCGTGCACGCCGGGCGATTCGCCCCGCGCGCGCTGTTCGTGCAGGTCGGCGCGGAAGACACACACTTCGACATCGCGCGCGTGGACGCGTTTTGCCGCGAGGCCGCGGCGCACTACCGCCACCTGCCGGACCGCCTCGCCTTCCGCTCGTATCCAGGAGTGGCACACAACGTCACTCCCGAAATGCGCGCGGCGGCGATCGCGTGGCTGGAGCGGGCCGTCGGCCTGGAGGACGGACAGACGCTCAACCCGCCGGTGGAACCCCGCTCGCAGCTCCACGACGCAACGTGCACCGTGCCATGGGAGCCGGAGGCCGTGTTTCCCTTGCTCTGCCCGGTGCTCGAGTATGCCTGGCTGCCAGGCTGGCGGTGCGGGCTGCTACGCTCGACGAGCGGGGTCGCGGAGCTCGAGTGCGTCTTCCAGACGGGCGAGTCCCCGGAGGACCGCATGACCTGGGTGGTCTCCCGTTACGAACCGCCGCGGCGCATCGAGTTCACCTGCTTCAATCCCGGAAGCGCGCTCATCATGCGGCTGGGCATCGAACTCCAGCCGATCGCCGGGCGGTCCACGTCCCTGCGATGGCGCCGGCACTGGATCGCGACAGCTGCCGCCGGCGCCGATGCGATTGACCGCATCGACCTGTCCGCAGAAGGGGATCGTATCGCGTGGCTGGGCCGGATGCTGGACCACTACCTTCGCACCGGCGGGATGCCGCCACCGAAAGAAGGCTGAGCCGCCAGGCAAAGGGAGCCATGCGCCCGCTTCCAGAGCGATGCGCGCGCTGGCGCCATCCGCCTACCGCAGCGCACATCCTCGGGGCCGGCATCGGGAGTGAACCCGGTAGCCAGTTCGGCCGGCATGGCCGAGACTACGGGCATGGACTCCGACGCCGTTTCCAGTCCGCGCAGGAAGCGCTTCACGATGATTCGCTCGTTTGTCCCGGCGGACTGGCTCACGCTGGGCAACGGCTTCTGCGGAAGCGGCGCGGTCCTGGCGCTTATGCAGTACCTCGTCAGCGGCGGGGATCGGTGGCTGATCCTGGCGATGGTGCTGCTGCCGGTCGCACTCGTCTTTGATTTTGCGGACGGGCGTGTGGCGCGCTGGCGGCGACGATCCTCGCAGCTCGGTGCCGACCTCGACTCCCTGGCCGACGTGATCTCCTTTGGCCTGGCGCCGGCCGCGCTCGGCTTTGCCATCGGATTGCGTGGCGAACTCGACGTGGCGATCCTGCTCTACTTCGTGGTCTGCGGCATCAGTCGTCTCGCGCGCTTCAACGCCACTGCCACGGCGCTCTCGGACGAAAGCGGCAAGGTGACGCATTTCGAGGGCACCCCGATTCCGACGAGTGTCGCGATCGTCGCGGTCATCGCCGTGCTGTATGCACTCGGCCGCATCGGACCCGACATGTGGCTCGGCCACTGGAAGGTGGCAGGACTCGACTGGCGGCCGTTCTCCCTGATCTACCTGCTCAGTGGCAGCGCGATGATCAGCACGATTCGAGTGCCCAAGATCTGAGGAAACACCGGCCGCGGCGGAGCGGACCCCCGGCTCCGCGGATCCGGGGAGCGACGGGTTGTGCGGCGCCTGCCCATCCAATTCTCTCGCAGCGCAGGCGCAGATGCCGTCTAGTGTGGCGTCCGCCGCGTCCCCCACGGGGCGACCCGGCTCGTATCCAACGCTTCCTGACCATGTCCTCGATCCCCAACGTCCGCCACATCTTCATCGATTTCGAGAACGTTCCCGGCACCACGCTCGATGCGATCCGCGGCCACGAGATCGAGGTCACCCTGCTCGTCGGGGAGAAGAACAAGCGGCTCGACGTGGATCTGGTCGAAAACCTCCTCCTCGGCGGGGCAAGCACGCATCTGGTGCGCGTCGGCGCGAGCGGCCGCAATGCGCTGGACCTCACGCTCGCCTACTACCTCGGGCGGGCGGCTGTCTCCGCGCCCGGCGCCTCGCTGTATATCATTTCCAAGGATACCGACTACGACCCGATGATCGCCCACATGCGGCGCACGGGTGTCGCGGTGGCGCGTTTCCCCTCGATCGACACCCTTCCCTTCCTCGCGCGGACGGAACCTCGTCCGGTCGAGGCCAGGCCGGCGGCGGCCCGCCTCCCCGAGGAGCTGGCGGATTTTGTCGAGAACCTGCGCCTCCATCCCAAGAGCCGTCCCGCGCGCCAGAGCACGCTCACGCGCCATCTCAAGTCGTGGCAAGGCGGCCACATTTCGGACCAGGAGGCCACCGGCCTGATCGCCACCCTCGCGACGACGGGGCTCATCTCGATTTCCGAGAAGGGCACGGTGACGTACCGGCTCTGATCGAGCACCGGCGCGGAACTGCCGCCCGGTCCCGGCGCTACGGGCGCTGCGAGGGCGCGAGGGCGCGGCGACGATCGCACGGCCCTGCGCATTTGGCTGCCAGCACCAAACAATCCTGTCGATGCCGCATCCACCCACATGGGAGCCGCTGCTGCCGGAGGATCTTCCCAGGCTCGTCGACCTGGCCGGTCGTATCCATTCCGCCCTTCCCGAACGCGTGGAGATCTTCACGGAGAAACTTGCGCTGTTTCCAGATGGTGCGCGCAAGCTGACGGATGGAGCTGCCTTCCTGGGCTACGCGATCGCCCATCCGTGGACGTTGTTCTCGATCCCGGCCCTGGATGGTTTCCTCGAGCAGCTCCCCGCGCACCCGGATTGTCTCCACGCGCATGACATGGTCGTGGCGCCTGCGGCGCGCGGTGCCAGCGCCTCCGCGCACTGCCTCGCCTACTGGAAGGAGATCGCACTTGGGCTCGGCCTGCGCGCGATCACCGGGGTTTCCGTTTACGGGACCGACGCGCATTGGTCGCGGTTCGGATTTCGGGTGGTCAGCCGCCCGGACCTTCCTGAAAAACTCGCACACTACGGCTCGACCGCGAAGTACATGGTGTGGACGTTATAGAACCTGTCATGCACTCCCGACGACGACCTCGCAGGCAGGGCGCGCTTGGTCCGGTTCGCGACGCGACCAGTCTTATCGGCCGCACGTGCGGCCTCGGAACCGAGCGCGCCGACGCAGGCGTTCACCTGTCGTCTCCTCGCTGGACTCTCTCCGCACGAGCCCGAGGCTCACGGAGATCGCAAAGCGAGCAGAGAAGGTTGAATACCAGACTGGCTTATCCGCTTGGTCTTCCCTGTTTCCTCCGCGGCCGGCAGTAGGATCCGTCTGATCCAGTCACAGAGGAGATATCAAGTCTGCGGACCTTCGGCAAACAACGGTCTCTTTCACTACCTCTGTGCCCTCTGTGTCCTCTGTGGTTCAATTCCGTGCCGCCCGCCTGGTCCGGTCACGCTGGATTCGACGGGACGGCGAGTTCGGCGCATTCGGCGAGTTGCCTGCATCGCTGCACATAGAAATCGCAGCCGTGATCGTCGATAGCGCTCCTGGCCGCCTGGCCAAGATCTTCGAGCCCGGCGACCGCCAGGTCGAGCAAGCGATCCAGGGAGGTCACTTCACGAAGAAGCCCGTCGGGTTTGACGAAGTGCAGCATCTCACCGACATGACTGAACCCGAGCGCGCGTGGAGGCACCTGGGTGACCGCGTCCGCGCCGTGCACGCACCGGAAAACGCGTCCGAGCGTGAGGCGGTCGAACGCCTCGGCAAATGCGCGGTTTCCGACCAGGGGAGAACCGAACGTGTAGACCTGAAAGCGCCAGTCGCGCGTGCGTGCGTCGGTCGCGAGGCGGGCCGCGAAAAGCGTCGCGAGGGCGCCGCCCAGGCTGTGCCCCGTGATGTAGAGCGCGCGCTCGCTCGGCCGTGCCCCATCCAGCCAGCGTGTTTGCAGCCAGGCGAGCATGTCCGCGTGAACGACCTCGAGCGCGCCGGCAAAGCCGCGGTGGACCGCTCCCAGGTCGGCGAGCGCGGGATCGGGTGAGAACGGATTCTGGCGGAAGCGCGCATCGGTGAGGATGTCGTTGAGCACCTTGGCTTCCGTTCCGCGAAACGCCACCACCGCCACGTCGTCATCGCAGAAGGCGAACGCCTGCGTATCCGCCCGCTCGCGACGAATGTCCCAGCACGCCACGTCCGCGAAGAACCATTCGCGCCGGGCCATCCGCTCCACCTCCGCGGCCGACGCGTAGGCCAGCGAGGCGGCGCGCGCCAACCAGTAGGCCTTGCGCGGA
Source organism: Verrucomicrobiota bacterium (assembly GCA_023399155.1). Lineage (GTDB taxonomy): Bacteria > Verrucomicrobiota > Verrucomicrobiia > Opitutales > Opitutaceae > JAEWQP01. The sequence continues at coordinate 264,326 of JAEWQP010000030.1, forward strand.
TCGAAACCCTCACCCGCCCGGGCGAGGTCATGCCCGATCTCCAGCGGAACGGTCGAGGTGATCGCCGACCGCACCGAGCTCGTCACCGCTCCCGCAGCGGCCGCGAGCCCGGGCGGCGGCGTGTTCACGATCCCGGCCGCGGGTCGCCGCAGCGCGACGAGTTTGTTGAGCAGGTCGTACCAGAAGGGTGCGCCCTGCGCCACGGCGGCGGCCGTGATGACAAGGCCGAGCAACTTCAGCAGCCACGCGCTCCAGTTTCCGGACAACGGTGGCAGCTGGCCGCCGTCATCGGTGGTTCGCGACGGGAGGAAGTCCTCGGCAGGGCGATGGTGCCAGCCGAGCGGAAACCCCATACGATCGAGCATCTGCACGCGCTCGAGGGATTCGCGCAGGACGCGTTTCTGCTCGTCGAGCCCGGTCCGATCGCCTGCGGCGACCGACTCCGGCGGTACTGCGATGGTCTCCGCGTAGGCGGCGACCCGGCCGGCGAGGTCCTTGTCCTGCGCGAGCACGTAAACGACGCGGATGGTGTCGGCGTTGAGCCCGATCGCCAGCAACAGACCCAGGCCCATGAGCCAGGAGCGCATGATCTGCCGGTAGCGGTCCGTCGCCAGCCCCATCGCTTCCTTGAACCATGCGGCAACGTTGGTCTCGAAGAGGCTCCAGAGCGTCTCGCCAGCGGCATCCGCGGGAATCGTACTCGAGAGACCCAGTGTGCGTAGCGTGGCGCGCAACGCCTCGGGCGCGCGCGTGGGCCGGCCGTCGGCGGTCATGTAGCCCCGCGCGATCGCGTCGTCCAGATCCAGCGCGCTCGGGAGTCCATGTGCCTGGGGTGACGGGGTCGAACCCGTTTCACCCGCGGTGACGACCGGGCGGGGCTGGCGTCCGTTCAGCCGGCGCTCGAGCCCGACCCGCCCATGCGGCAGGGCGCCGGAGGAATCGCGGGGAACGGCCAGATCCACCACCACTTGCGCAAACGTGGGCGGTTCGATCCACGCGGGCGCACTGGCGTTCTCCGGAACGAGATTCGCAATCTTGGCGTGCCGCCAGAAGGCATGGACGAAAACGGCGTGGACCATGGTGGCGTCGGCGTCGCCCGCGACCGCAGGCAGGGGCGTGGGTCCCGGCCGGCGACGGCGTATCCACGCTTTGGTGGCACGACCGGGCACGACGCGCTCGAGTCCTTCCAGCATGCGGGTCCAGAGCAGGCGCCGTTTGCTCCAGGGGACGTCCTCCAGTCCGGTCAGGAGCCGGTTGATCGTGACGATGAGCAACTCCTCCCGGTAGCGGAGCAGGCGCGCGATGAGATCCGCCAGCGCGCTCGCGACCGTGCTGAGCAGAAGGTAGAGCACGATCAGGCCGATCGCGACGTTCAGGATATCAGGCAGGTCCATGTCGAAAATTTCCAGGTGTGCGGGAGTCAGCAGATGAGCAGGCGATTCGAGACGAGGCCGGACTGCCCGTGGGTCAAACGCAGTTCCAGGGCGGCACGGCCGCGGCGGGCCTCGGGACGGCCGGCGCGGATGATCTGATCGAGGATGAGGAAGGCGACATGGCTGCCGTAGAGATCCAGCCAGGGCGCGCGGATGCTCAGGATCCTCGCGCTCAACCGCCCGAGCGCGTCGAAGTCGCCGGGATCCTTGAGGAGTTCCAGACGCAGCGTGCCGAGCAGGCGGAGAAACTCGAGTTCCGCGCGGTACCATTCCAGCCGGACGTTGCGCATGCCCACCGCGATAGGCTCGCCCGGGCGCCTGCCTCCCGGTCCGCGGTGCACGCGCCGGAACTTCCGCTCGAGGTGATTCTCGAGCGCCTCAAACTCGCGGTCGGCCACGGGCAGGAACGGAGGGCCCGTGAAGTAGTCGTAATGCGCATACGTCTCGGCTGCTTCCGCATCGAAATTGAACGCCCCGCCCCAGCGGGCGCGCACATAGGCCCGGATGCTGGCGATGGTGATTCGCGCGATCTCCGCGGGCTCCACGGTGCAGATCGCCTCGCGCAACGCCTCCGGATCGTAACTGACGCGATAGCATGCGACGATCTCCCCCACCGGATCACCGAAGTCCTCGGCCAGCACGCGCGCATACGCGGCGCCGTCGTCGATGATGCCGAGATCGACGGCGAACCCGAGCACGCGCGCGACGTCGTGCGCCGAAGCCGGCTTGCGGCTCCGCGTCACCTCCATGCGCACGTCCATCTGCGCGAGGGCTGCCGGTGCCCCGAGCTGGCCGCGTCCCAGTCGCTGCAGCAGGAGCGAGGTGTGCAGCACCTCGGTGCCCGAGCGCGTTTCCTCGGTCTGGGTGCGAATGCGCGAGGTTTCGCCCGTGCAGAGCGCCACCACGCCATTGTCCGAGGCGACGAATTCCCGCGTGATCGCGCGCACGAGCCTGGACTCGCTTCCGCGTTTCCACCCCAGCGCCGCGACGTTCACCGAGAGCGCATGCTCGCGCGTCTCGGTGAGTGCGCAGGCCTGGAGCCGCACCGCCGGGTCGCGGCGATCCGCAGCCTGGAGCACTCCGGTGAAATCACCGGAAAACACCTGCTCGGCGAGGTGCGCCGCTCCCGGCTCACGGAGGTCGAGATCCACGTCCAGGATCGCACGGTTGGACTCACAGCGCCGGATCGACGCCGCGAGCGCGAAGCTCGCCTGCGCGTGACGCGCCTGTTCGAGCAGCTCACCGAGTCGGACGAGCGCGAGGTTGAGGGTGGCCGCGGCCCGTGACACGTCGTGATGGATCGTGCGCAGCGCGCGGGCGTCGCTCACGGCGCGCCACGTCCTGCCGACCAGGATTTCCATCAGGCTGGCGAGCTTCGTCTGCGCGAGCGCCGTCAGTTCCTCCGGCGAGCCCAGCAGATCGAGCAGCTCGAGGGCGCGCGCCACGTCCGTGCGCTCGAGAATTTCCTCGACCCAATCCTGCACGGCACTGGGAAGGTCCGCCTCGACCACGACCACCAGCCTCCGGAGCGTGGCGATGAGTTCGTCCACCTTCGTGCGTTCCGCCAGGCGCTCATGGAGGTCGTCGCCAAACAACGCCCAAAGGATGCCGAGGTCGGCATCGTCGAGCGCGCGCCGGACCGCCGCTGGATCGAGCTTGTCCAGCACCGCGCGCAGGCGCGCGGCAAGCACGGGCAGGTCTCCGGCATGGCGCGCGACGAGCGCGGCCGCCTCATCGGGCAAACCCTCCAGTCGTCGCTTGAGATCGGCGATCGCGGCTTGGAATTTCCGATACCCCTCTTGCGCGGCGAGCTGCCCCGCAAGATCGCTGGTCGCTTCAGCGATGATCCGGCTCGCGGCCTCCGTCAGCACACCGGTGGCGGCCTGCGCCACGTCCTCGAGCGTGGGGTGTGCGGCGACCAGATCGAGCCAGCGCTTGAAGTCCGAGAGATCGATTCCGAGTGCCGCCTTCACCACGGCGCAGGGATCCTCGGGAACGCCGGCGGTGGTCGTCTCGGCCGCGATGTCGAGGCCGAGGCTGAACGCCGTACCGCGACTTGAGCCGCGGCGCACCCGCACGCGCATCCACCCGGACTCGCGACCGCGCGTGAGCGCGAGTTGAAACGAGCCGCTCAACGTGAAGTCGAACGCGACCTGCACGGCCGCCGCGAGACGTGAACTCGAGACCATCGCGAGGGCACCGAGCTGCAGATCGGCGACCCCGGTCCATGAATAGCCCCCGGTAAGTCCGAGGGTGACCTTCAGGTCGCCGCTCGTCTCAATCCACCAGCTTTCGTCCGCGGGCCATGCGAGCGAGGCGCGCGGCACCTGCAGGGGCCACCGCAGCGACGTGAACATGCGGCTCAGCGACTGCCGCGAAGGTTCGCCGGGTGGAAGGCGCAGGATGCGAACCATCCGGGCGCGTCCATCGGCGCTCAGGCCGAAGCTCGCATTGAGCAGCGGCGAAACCTTCCCGCTGCCGCTCAGACGCGCGCCGGTTCGCCCACCGAGGTCGAGCACAAGACAACAGCCCGTTCCGTCATCCACAGCCTGCACCACCCCGGCATCGCGAAGCCCGGCGAGATGCGCGGGCAGTTCCCCGCCGGGCCCGACCACCGCGAGCGAGGCGGAGACCGCAGCATCCCCCGCCAGTATGAGGCCGAGACCATCGGGCCCGTTCAGCGTCACCGGGCCGCCGTCGCTTCCCCGCTCAAATGACACGACAAGCGGCCCTCCCACCGAGGCGTCCAGCGGCTCGTTTGAGGTGAGGCGCGCCGCCCACCCGGGCTCGACCACCTTCGCGAGGAGCAGGTGCAGGCCTGCACTGAGGTCGTTGAGTCGCGGGTCGTTCAGGGCGGAGATCGCGTCATTCATGGAAGGGGGTCCGCTGCGGACCGGGAGGGATCTGCGCCGGGCGCGGCTGGAGTTGATCGCCTGCGGCTCGGCGCCGGACAGCAGGGACAAGACGGCGCAAAACGCATGGGGATTGGGTTCGGTTCGAACGTGCGGCGGCGGGACGCGGCCGCAGCGGGGCGGTCTGGTGCCAGCGAGCCAGAACGTAGCTACAGCATCAATACAGGGCCGATAGGGCCATGGCTGATTTGATTCTAGGGTTGCACCTTACGCCATGTAGTCCTCACGACGGAACTGGACGGCAGCCTGCTCGTCCTGAGGTGAACTTAACCCGCTGCCTGACAGTTCATCGTGACGACGAGGTGCGCGAGCGCACGTGCCGCGCCGCCCGATTGCGAGGCGGGCCGCGTAACCCCACGGCTTTACCGGGCCGTCCGCCCAAGTCGCACCGCGGGTTCCCACAGGGTTGCATTCTGCGTGCCGCCCCCGAAGCCGGCACGGATGTTGCATGGTGAAAACGACACAACGACGCTGCGAATGCCTGAATAGTCGTGGCAAAGCGGGCGTCATAACACTGAAGCAACCGCCATGAAGACCCTGACATCAGCACCCACCACCTACGCGGCCGGGTACGCCGAGGGCCGGCATGCTGCCAAGGAGCACGTTCCCGGCTACGCCAACCCTTTCTCGCGCAACACCGCCGCCTTCCAGGGATGGATCGACGGCCATTACGACGAATACAGCGCGCGAAGCATCCAGATTCAGCAGACGAGTGCGGCGATCTGGGCGGGAGAGAAATGATGCCGATGGCGTCGCGTCCCCGCGCGGCGCAGCGCTGCGCCGGGATGAGTCCGTAGCCCTGGCGAAAGTGGGAGCGCCTCGCCCGACCAGAGCGCAGCTTTCGGATCCTGGGCCGAAGGGACCCGCTGCGATGCCCCGGGGCCAACGCCGTTGCGGCGGTTCCCTTCCCGTCGCCTCCAGGAAACGCCACTCGGAACCCGCACGTCGTCGTGACGCGCTACGACACCTGCGAAGCCGATGAAGCGATCGTCTCGCGGCCGTGTGGCGCGGCGAGATTCAGTACTGGGCCGAGTGGGACGATGCGCGAGGGGTTGATGGTGCCGTGCGTGGCGTAGTAATGCGCCTTGATGTGGTCGAGGTTCACGGTCTCCGCGATGCCCGGTTGCTGGTAGAGGTCGCAGAGATAGCCGTGCAGGTTTGAATAATCGATGATCCGGCGCAGGTTGCATTTGAAGTGCCCGTGGTAGACCGCATCGAAACGCACGAGCGTGCAGAACAGGCGCCAGTCCGTCTCCACAGGGCGACTACCGAAAAGAAAGCGCGACGCCGCAAGGCGCTCCTCGAGTTCGTCGAGCGTGGCAAACACGCCGGTCACCGCATGTTCATAGGCAGCTTGCGAGGTGGCAAAACCCGCGCGATACACGCCGTTGTTCACTTTATGGTAGATCCGGGCGCTCAACGCAGCCTGCTCATCCTCGAGGCCGCGCGGAAAGAGGTCGACTCCCGGTCGGCCGAACGCCGCGAACTCGTCGTGGAACATCCGACACAAGTCGTCCTCGGAATTGTTGATGATGCGACGGGTCCGGGTGTCCCAGAGCACCGGCACGGTCCATCGGCCGCGATAATCGGGAACTGACGCAGCATAAGCTTCCGACAGAAACCGGAAGCCGTTGATCGGATCGGGCGTGTGCCCGGGTCCCGCTCGAAAGGCCCAGCCGCGCTCATCCCGGATGGGATCCACCACGGTTACGCCGATCACGTCATCGAGTCCCTTGAGCTGGCGTACGATCAGCGTGCGATGCGCCCATGGGCAGGCGAGCGAGACGTAGAGATGATAGCGGTGAGGCTCCGGGCGATACGGCGTGCTTCCGTCCGCGCGAACCCACAGGCGGAAGGCGTCGCCCTGGCGGACGAACTCGCCGTCCGTCGATTGCTCCTCGGGAAACTCAGCGCGTGTGTTCATCGCCTCACCGTGCGCGCCCGGCCGGCTCCCGCAAGCAGACGCGGGCGCGCACGGCCATGCACGCCCCGCATCGCCGCTGAATGGGCGAAGATGCTTCAGGGCCGTGAGACCCGGCGCCGCGTTCTCAACGAAAAGACCACAAGAACCGCGCCTGCCCTCGCAAACCTTCCGTCATAGGCACGGCACGCGCTCCGAGCTCGCCGCTTCATCCATCGACGTTCGCGGCGGGCTCGCTTCCGAAGCCGCACGTACGGCCGACAAGACCGGTCGCGCAGCGAACCGGACCAAGCCCGCCCTGCCGCGAAGCCGCTCGCTGGCTGGCAAACCACCCGCTCTACAGCGCGAAGAACACGAGTGACACGCCTTCCGCCAGCTCCTTGGCAAACGGCTCCACCACCTTGCGGTTTTCCGCTGGCACGGGCTGCGTCTCGGCCGGCCGCTCCACCGCGTCGGCATTCGGCATCTGCCCGGCCGCGACGTCGTTGAGCACCTGCTGAAGGGAGGCATCGACGGGCATCCCCGCGGCTTCGTAAACTCGGGCGCGCGTCCACTCGTATTCGGCGAGCGAGAGTCCCTCGGCGTTGAGCGCGTCGACCTGCGCCCGCTTGGCGTCGACATAGAGCGCGGCCAGGTCCTTGAAAGCATCGAGGGCCTCACCCAGCGACGGCTTCTCTGACGAGCTCTTGTGGCGCTCGCCCAGCGTCTGGTACTTGGCCTGGAGTTCCGTCGCGCGCGCGCCGAGAGCCGTGCGAATTGCGCGCTGCGTCCGCACGAATCGCTCCACGGTGGGGGTCGTCAGTACGTTGCCCGCGGGCGGCGTGAACGTCGCCTGGTTGCGGACCTGGGCGTTGAGTTCCGGCACGACCTTCAGCTGGGCAAATCCCTGCACGTAGGCCTTGCCCGGCAGGTAGAGGAAGCGGTAGGCGGCATAACCACCGCCGACCACGATCAACACGAAAACAATCAGGCAACCCAGGAGACCTTTTTTCATAGAGCGTTGTTTTCCTGAAGCTGCCCATGCCATGCCCTCGAGTCAATCGCGCAGGCCCCGGCATGCGGGTCCCCACGCGGGCGGCACCGGCCGGCCGTGATCGCGGGCCCACCGACCGGCATGCGCGCCGGCTGAGTCTCGGCCAGCCCGGCGCCTGGAGCGCGGCCGGGGCGCCGCTGATTTTGCCTCGTGCCGCGGATGGATGCCTGTTGACTGAAGCGATGCTGCTATCCCGCTTACCCCGCGGACGCTTTCTGGGCGCCCTGGCCGTGCTGCTCGCCATCGTGGTGGTGTTTTCCGGCGTCGGCGCCCATTACCCCCACGACTGGTGGCTGGAAAACGCCCTGGTGCTCGGATTCCTGGCATTCCTCGGTGCCAGCTACCGGCGCATGCCGCTTTCGCGCGTGAGCTACACGCTGATCTTCTGCTTCCTGTGCCTGCACGAGATCGGCGCGCACTGGACGTACTCCGAAGTCCCCTACGACGCATGGACGCGCGCACTCTTCGGCCGGTCGCTCAACGAGGCGATGGGCTGGGAACGCAACCACTTCGACCGGCTCGTGCACTTTTCCTACGGGTTGCTCCTCGCGTATCCGATCCGCGAGGTCTTCGTGCGCGTGGCGAACGCGCGCGGCTTCTGGGGCTACTTCCTGCCGCTGGATGTCGCCATGTCCACCTCGATGCTCTACGAGCTGATCGAATGGATGGCGGCCGAGGCCTTCGGCGGCGAACTCGGCGCCGCCTATCTCGGAACGCAGGGCGACATCTGGGACGCGCACAAGGACATGCTCCTGGCGACGATCGGCGCCATGATCGCCATGCTGGTCACCGCAGCCATCAACGCCCGCTATCACCGGGACTTCGCCCGCGAGTTTGTCGACAGCCTGCGCGTGAAGAGCCCGGAGCCCCTGGGCGAGGACGAACTCGCGCGCCTCAAAACCCTGTGAATGCCGCGCCGCGCACGCGACGCGGCTGCAGGCCGGCGTGCATCGACCTTGCCGACGGACTCGGACGTCACGACAGTGTCGCAGCCCCGGCGGGCATCGCGCGATCGACCCCATGACCCTGTCTCGAAACCTCCTCGGCTGCATCTTCTGCCTCGCGCTCCTCGCGACTTCCGCGTGTTCACCGCAGGACCCCCGCAGCCGCATGGACGACGCGCTGAACGTGCTGCAGTCGGACGCCAGTGCCAGGCGCAAATCGGAGGCGTGTATCCAGCTGCGCGCCGCGCTCGCCGAGTATCCGCACGACGCGCCCGGCCGAAGTGTCCTGCTCGAGCGGGCGGCCAGACTCGCGGCCGCCGCGCTGCGGGAGCCGCCCTCCCGCCTGGAGGCCGGCCGAGCGCTGGTGGCAATCGGGCCGCCCGCCTACGAACCGCTCTTCACGACCGTGCTCGAAACCGAGGGCGATACCCAGGCCGCCGCGACATCGTGCCTGATCGGTATGAGCAACACCGTCGTGCCCGTCTTGATCCCGGCCCTCCTCGGCGATGACTTCGCGGCCCAGGAGCGTGCCGTCCGCATCCTCACGCGGATGGGATCTCCTGTTTCCGAGATCCTCCGCTCGAACTACGCCAAGGTGCTGGAACCATTCGCGGGTTTCGCCAATACCCCCGGCACCACCGATCTCTCCATGCGCGGCAAATCCGGGGTGCTCGCCTTCGCCCGGCTGTTTGCCGCCATCGGCGACCGGCCTTCCGTCCTGGCCCTGCTCGAAGGTGCGGAGACACTGCATCGCCGCCATCCGGATGTCGCCGCCGCCCACCTGCGCATCATCGATGGACTCGGACGCGAGGCCGTGGATCGCCTCAGCACATCGCAACGGCTGAACTACGAGCGGCTACGCCTGCTCATGTTCTAGCCCTGATTGGCCGGCTGTGAACGCGCTGGGACGGCGGCAGGCGCTCCGATGATCCGGAGATTCGCCGGCTATAAAGTCGAGGCAGGGGCACCCCGCGGAGCGACAGCTTGGCACCGTCCCGCTGTGATCTGCGGCTTGGCCAGCCCGCCCCCCGGAAGCCTTTGCGAAGGTGGGAGGCTTTGCCCTGCCAGAACTGATTTCGGGCCGCCTCTAGACCTTTGACTCTGATGCGGGGACCATCAAGCATCAGGCCCGATGCACCGCACCGTATGCCCCACCGTGCGCCCCGGCTTCAGCCGGATCCCGCTCCTCTCCCTTGCGCTTGCGCTCGTCGTGACCGTTTCGATACGCGCTGGCGATGACCCGGCTGCCCGGCGGCCTTCATTCGTCGATCCCCTGCCTACCGCCAACCTCTTTGCGCCGGAGACGATACGAAGTGATTTCGTACGCCTCGGCATCACGCCTTTCGACGACGCGAACCTGCGCTTCGAGATCCTTGTGCCCAAAACCTGGGAGTCGCGCCCACTGACGATCAGCGCCGAGGAGCGCGCCGCGGATCAGGAGCAGTTCGTGCCGCTCGCCGAAATCGTGCCGCCGGATGCAGACAACGTGCTCGTCGAGGTGCGCTACATCCGCCTGCCCGGGGAGGTTCCCCTGCAGGCCATCGTCGATCACTACGCCCGTGAGGGCGGGTTCACCGTCGTCGCGCAACAGCAGGGGGATTACAACGGACGCAGCGCACTCGACGTGCTGATGACCGTGGATGCCGGCGACCTCGGCCTGATGGCGGCGCGGTTCACGCTGTCGCGACATGGCGAGCGGGTGTATCTCGTGGGCTCAAGCGCACCCGCGTCAGTGTACGACACCTACAAGAAGATCTTCAGCGCCGCCGCCGTTTCCTTCGCGCCAGCGGGCGGTCGCTAGAACGTGTCATGCACCTGCGAGGACGGCTTCACAGGTAGGGTGCGCTTGGTCCGGTTCGCGGCGCGACCGGTCTTGTCGGCCGCTGGCGCGGCCTCGGAACCGAGCGCGCCGAGGAGGCCGATTCGCACTCGCGGCGGGTTCGGAGAACCTGCCCTACCTAGGAGTCACCGCGCAGCGAAGCGCAGGACCGCTTCCAGAAGCGATCCGCTCGGGTCGACGGGTTCCCCGACGCCCGCAGTCCGGCACGCGTTGTGCAAGGAGCTGCGGGAGAAGCGCAGGCGGAGCCGGCGGGCGCTCAGATCCGCAGCGAGGCCCGAAACCCGCGCCCGGTGTAGTACGACTCCGCCCCGTTGTGGTAGATGAAGACGCGGCCGAAGCGTCGATCGCCAAAGATCGCGCCGCCGAGCTTTCGCAACCCGGCCGGCGTGCGCAGCCAGCTGGAGGTTTTCGTATCGAACTCCCCGACTTTCTGGAGCGCGAGATACTCATCCTCGTTCAGCAGTTCGACGCCCATCGCGGCGGCCAGCCCCATGGCGGAGCCCTTCGGCTTGTGTTCCTTCCGCGAAGCCAGCGCGTCCTCGTCGTAGCACAGGCTCTGGCGTCCCTTCGGGCTCTGCGGCGAGCAATCGACGAAGAGGAACCCGTCGGACTTGGAATCGAGCGTCACGACATCCGGCTCGCCGCCGGTGGTTTCCATCTCGTGGAGCGACCACAACTTCGCGGGACTCCTTTCCAGCTTCGCCTGGACCCCGGACCACTGAAGCCCGGGGTGGCGGTCCATGTGCGTCTCGAATCGTTTCCGCAGGAGTTGGAGGAACTCATCGCGCTGCGGGGGTGGCAGTGTTCGTTTGTTGTTCTTTGGGTTGTTCATGGCCTGGCCGCACAACGTGAGCGGTTTTGCGCCACAGGCCAGCGCCGAGTCGCCAGTGGCCGGCCGTCACCCCCGTCCCGACCCATGGAGCGTCCGAAGGCGCTGGGCCGATGGAAGCGAGGCGTGCTCAGCGCGCCGGGCCCCAGCGGCGCGTGAACGGGTAGTAGATGAAGAGCGGCCGGCCGACCACGTCCTCGGCGGGGACAAAACCCCAGCGGCGGCTGTCCGCGCTGTTGGGGGAGTTGTCGCCCATGGCGAAGAAGGCGTCGTCCGGCACGGTGACCGTGTCGCCCGGGGAGAGGCGCTCGTCGCCGTAGGTGTAGCCCGGGTACCTATCGATGCGTCCGGCGTTCTTCTCGAACGCAGCCGCTCCGGTGATGGGCGCGCCGTTGCGCCAGAGTTCGGGCGCACGCACCTCCAGCACGTCGCCCGGCGTGCCGACCAGGCGCTTGATGTAATAGCTGTTCGCATTCGTTCCGCCGATCCCGGGGATGTTGTCGGTACGGAAGACGAACGCGTCGCCCACCGTGGGCGGTGTGAAATGGTAACTGACACGGTCCACGAAGAGCTGGTCTCCCGTGAGCAGATCGAACGAGACGATCCGCTCGCCGGCCCGCACGCGGCGACCGGTCGGCATCAGGCGCACGGTGGTGCCGCCGTATTTGGTGGAAACATACCCCTGGGTGCCGTGCCCGAGCGGAGCCGCCGCACCGCCGCCATCGGCGCGTTGCAGGGCCTCGCGATACACGCGCCCGATCTCGAACTCGACCGGGACGGTGACGGACACCGCCTGGTTGTTCACCACGAAGATGTGCTCGGCCAGTGTCGTGGGGAAAATGCCCCAGCGCCGGCCGCGCACCGGGCGGAAGTTCTGCGGTTGACCACGATCGAGCGGGAGGGCGATGAAGAGCTCGCCGTCGGCAGGCGCGTCGACGCGGTAGGTCTTCGCGCCGAAGGCGAGGAAACGCGCGAGTTCCACGACCTTGCCCGGCTCCTCCTCCTCCGGCATGTATGATTCAGCCGTCATCCCGAAATACGTCGGCCACATCGAGTTGGTCGGGATCTTGAAGGGCTGCACCAGAAACGCCCGGATGCCGAGGAACAGGATCAGCGCGACAAGCGCGAACTCCACGTTGTCGGCCGTCCCGGACTTCGGGTAGTGCGAGCCACCCGAGCGACGCAGGCATCCCTCGAGCCGCTCGATGGCGATCTTCAGCTTCGCGGCGTCGGCCTTCTCGGAGAGCCGGTTGCGCAGGTCGTTCTCGGCCTGCAGAATCGCGTGCAGTTCCTGGGCAGGGATCTGATCGCGCCGGTAGTGGATCACCTTGGCTGCGAGATGCAGCCAGTTCTTGGCGTCGTGCCGTGCCTTGCTCTGCTCCGAGAAGAAAATGCCAAACATGAGGGAAAGGTGAAAGGGCGGAGGGAGTAAGGAACGAGTGAGCGGGAAAGTCCGCCTGGAGTCGAGCGGCGAGCAGGGGTGGAGAGAGCTGACCGGCTGAAGGACTGAATGGCTGAGGACTAGTGCGCCAGTCTCCCAACCTCCCACTCTTCCCAAATCGTTCTCTTTCTCGTTCTCGTTCTCTTTCTCCGCTCGGAAACGCGGCTGATCGGCGGCGCTCTCCCTCGGCCACAAACGCCCGGGTGTCGAGCCGCCGGATCCCGCGCCCTCTCGAACGCCCGCCTCGCGAGCGGGGGGAGAACGAAAACGAGAACGAGAACGAGAAAGAGAAAGATAAAGATGGCGAAGGTCGGAGCGACCCGCCCTCTAGCCTCTAGCCCCTAGCCTCTAGCCTGATCCGCGCGCCGTCGGCGCGCGGATCACCCGTTCTTCAGCACCTTGATGAAGGCGTCGGGAGGGATCGAGACGCGGCCGATCTGCTTCATCTTCTTCTTACCCTCCTTCTGCTTCTCGAGGAGCTTGCGCTTGCGGGTGATGTCGCCGCCGTAACACTTCGCGGTGACGTCCTTGCGCATGGCGGACACGGTCTCGCGGGCGATGATCTTGCCGCCGATCGCCGCCTGGATCGGCACGGAGAACATGTGCGGCGGGATGATGTCCTTGAGCCGGGCGCAAAGCTCGCGGCCACGGACCGCGGCCTTGTCCCGGTGCACGATGGTGGAGAACGCGTCGACCGGATCGGCGTGCACGAGGATGTCCATGCGCACGAGGTCGGAAGGCACGTAGTCGCCCAGCTCGTAATCCATCGAACCGTAGCCGCGGGTGATGGACTTCAGCTTGTCGTTGAAGTCGACGAGGACCTCGTTGAGCGGAAGCTGGCAGGTGAGCATCACGCGGTTGCCGTCGAGCGTATCGGTGTGCTCGACCACCCCGCGCTTGTCCATGATGAGCGAAAGCATGTCGCCCAAGGACGTATTCGGAACGTGGATGCGGGCCTTGATCGTCGGCTCGAAGATCTCGGTGAACGTGCCGGGCTCGGGCAGGTTGACGGGGTTGTCCACGTCGATGACCTCGCCGGACTGAAGCTGCACGCGGTAGACGACCGACGGGTGGGTGTTGATGATCTCCACGTCGTACTCTCGCCGGACGCGCTCTTGCACGATTTCCATGTGGAGCAGGCCGAGGAAGCCGCAGCGAAAGCCGAAACCGAGCGCGACCGAGCTCTCGGCCGTGTAGACCAGGGCGGCGTCGTTGAGGCGGAGCTTCGAGAGGGCGGTCTTGAGTTTCTCGTAATCGCCGGTGTCGACCGGATAGAGACCGCTGAAGACCATCGGTCGGACGGCCTTGAAACCCGGCACCATCTCCGTCGCGGGCCGGGCCGCGGAGGTGATCGTGTCGCCGATCTTGATGTCGGTCACGTCCCGGATCTTGGTCACGATGTACCCGACCTGGCCGGTCTCGAGGCAGGGGGTCTCGTCCATCTTCGGACGGAAGACGCCGACCTCCATGATCTCGGTCTTGCGCCCGTCGCTCATGAACATGATCGGGTCGCCCTTCTTCAGGCTCCCGGAAAACACGCGCACAAACGTGATCACGCCGCGGTAACTGTCGTAGACCGAGTCGAAGACGAGGCCGCGCAGCGCGGGATACTCGGACCAGCGCGGCGGCGGGATGCGCTGCACGACGGCCTCGAGGATGTCCTCGATGCCGATGCCGGCCTTGCCGCTGGCGAGGATCGCCTCTTCCGCATGGATCTGGAGGATGTCCTCCAGCTGCTTGGTCACGAGCTCGAGGTTGGCCGTGGGCAGGTCGATTTTGTTGATGACCGGGATGATCGTCAGGTTCTGCTGATGTGCGAGCGAGGCGTTGGCCACGGTCTGCGCCTCCACGCCCTGGGAGGCGTCGATCAGCAGGCACACGCCCTCGCAGGCGGCCAGGGAGCGCGAGACCTCGTAGGAGAAATCCACGTGACCCGGCGTATCCATCAAATTGAGCCGGTAGGTCTTCCCGTCCTTTGCCGTGTAGAGCATCGTGACGGGGTGCGACTTGATCGTGATGCCCCGCTCGCGCTCGAGATCCATCGAGTCGAGATGCTGCTCTTGCAGCACGCGGTTGGCCACGGTCGAGGTGACCTGCAGCAGGCGATCGGACAGCGTCGTCTTGCCGTGATCGACGTGCGCGATGATGCAGAAATTGCGGATAAGCTCGATGGACATCAGGCGGGCGACGACTGAAGGTCGGAAAACTCAGCGTAGCTTTTCACAGGCCACGCCTTGTCGGTGCGGCGGGCGAGGCCGGCGAGCACGCCGCCCATGCCAAGCTCGATGAACTGCGTGGCGCCGAGGGTTGCCGCCTCGCGCAGGCAGGCCTCCCAGAGCACCGGCGATACGACCTGCTTCACCAACGCCTCGCGCATCGCGGCGGGCTCGGTCACGGCCTTGCCGGTGGTGTTGGTCAGGACCGTGAAGCGCGGCTGCCGGAAATCGACGCCGGCCAGGAACGTCTCGAACTGCGCGCGGGCCGGCTCCATCAGGCGCGAGTGGTAGGCGCCAGCCACGTTGAGCGGGATGACCTTTTTCATGCCGCGGGCCTTGGCCGCCTCGACGGCGGCGCCAACCTTCGACTTCTCGCCGGACACGACGATCTGGCCGGGGCAGTTCAGGTTGGCCATCTCGATGTCGAACTCCTTGCAGAGTTCGGCCACCTTGGCCGGTTCCTCGCCGATGATGGAGGCCATCGTCCCGGTGGTCTGCTCGCACGCCTGCTGCATGAGGCGGGCGCGCTCGGCCACGACCTTCAGGCCGGTGGCGAAATCAAAGACCCCGGCGGCCGTCAGCGCCGTCACTTCACCGAGACTGAGGCCGAGGGCGACGCGCACGTCGGTGGTCTTGCCGGCCTGTTGCAGGAGGTGAAACAGCGCGTAGCCGTGGACGTAAAGCGCGACCTGGCAGACCTTTGTCTGGGTGAGGTCGGCGTCGGGTCCGTCGAAGGAGACCTTCGTCAGCGACCAGCCCAGGACCTTGTCTGCCGCATCGTACAATTCGCGGGCGGCAGGAGCGTTCTCATAAAGACTGCGGCCCATGCCCACTTTCTGGGCACCCTGACCGGAAAACATGACGGCGGTACTCATGGTACGAATCCCGAACCATGCGGCTGCCCGCGGGGCTGGTCGAGCAGGAAAATCGCGACGCCACACGCCCCCACTGGTGGGCCACGGAGGCACGGAGACACGGAGGAATCGGCGGGTGCGAATGACCAAGTCTGGTCAGTCGCGCCGCCGGGGGCCCCACCCCGTCTTTCTCTTTCCTCGTTCTCGTTCCTCTTTCTACCCGGTTCGATGGGCTCGCCTACGACGGCCGGACGACCGAACAACCGCGGTCGAGAAAGTTAAGAGAGAGGGGGAAGAGAAAGAGTCCGAACTCTGAGCCGCCGATCGGCCTCGATCCTCCCGGGTCACCCCAGGATCCGCCGGCCCTCGCTCAGGAAGATGCCCTTGAGGTTCATCTCGAGGGCCTGCGGGTTCGGCGAGACCTTGAGGGCGTCGCCCTTCGAGATCCGGCCGGCCTTGACCAGGCGGAAGAGGTCCTTGTTGAACGGCAGTGAGCCCGACTCCATGCCGGCTTCGAGGCAGGCCGGGAGTTTTTCGAACTGGCCCTCGTTGATCAGGTTCTTCACCACCGGATCGGCCACGAGAATCTCGAGCGCCGGGATGCGGCCGCCGCCTTCGAGGGCCGGAATCAGGCGTTGCACGATCACGCCGCGCAAGGCGAGCGCGAGCTGGCGACGGGCCTGGAGTTGCTGTTCGGGCGGGAAGAACTCGAAGAGACGCAACACCGCCTGGTGCGAGGTGGAGGCGTGCAGCGTCGACACCACGAGGTGACCCGTCTCGGCCGCGGTGATCGCAGTCTCGAACGTCGTGCGGTCGCGCATCTCACCGATGTAGATGATGTCGGGGTTCTGGCGCAGGACCGCTTTCAGCCCGAGTTCGAACGTCGGCACGTCGATGCCGATCTCGCGCTGGTTGAAAACGGACTTGTTGTCGGAGAAATTGTATTCGATCGGGTCCTCCATCGTCACGATGTGACGATCGAGGTTGACGTTGATCCAGTTGAGCATCGCCGCGATCGTCGAGCTCTTGCCGGACCCGGTCGGGCCACAAAGGAGAAGGATGCCGTCCTTGCTCTGGGACAGCTTGATCAGCGTGTCGGGCTGGAGGTTGAGTTCCTCGAAGGTCGGGATGTGGCTCTTCACGTAGCGGAAGACCACGCTGATCGTGCCACGCTGCTTGAAGCCGTTGACGCGGAAGCGGCCGAGCTCCTCGATCTCGTAGGCGAAGTCGATCTGCCCCTCGACCTCCATCTGCTCGCGCAGAAACTCCGGCACGTGATGCTCCACGAATCCGGCGAGCACGTCGAAGGTCAGGGGCTCCATGTCCACCGGCTTGAGGCGGCCGGCGAGCCGGAGGAGCGCCGGTTTCCCGGTCTTGCAGACGATGTCACTTGCCTGATTCTCCACGGCGAGGCGGAGCAGGTCGTTGATGATCTGGTCGCTCATTCATGGGGTAGATCGACCGGTCGGCACAGCGGCTTGAACGCGCCGGCGTCCGGGGAGGTTTCCTTAACCGAGTTTTGGATTGTCATTTCCCCGCCACACCTTGCTTTCGTGACGCTTTCCGCCGTTGAAAAACGCGGGACGTCCCAGCCCACCTGACAAATGTCTGTAAAACCATTCACCGGGGTCATCACCGCCCTCGTCACGCCCTTCCGCCATGGCCACGTGGCCTTCGACGACCTGAGGGCCTTGGTGGAGAAACAGATCGCCGGCGGCGTCCATGCCCTCGTGCCGGTCGGCACGACCGGCGAGTCCCCGACCCTGGACCACGGTGAGCACCTGGAGGTGATCCGCGCCGTGGTCGAAGCCTCGCGCGGTCGCGTCCCGGTGATCGCCGGCACGGGCTCAAACTCGACCTCCGAGGCCGTCAGCCTCACCAAGCGCGCCCACGAAGCCGGCGCCGACGGCTTCCTGCAGGTCGCGCCCTACTACAACAAGCCCACCCAGGAGGGTTTGTTCCGCCATTTCTCCGCCGTGGCCGACGTCACGGACAAGCCGGTGGTGCTGTATTCAATTCCTGGACGCTGTGTGATCGAGATCGGCGTCGCGACGGTCGAGCGCCTGCGCAAGGCCTACCCGCACGTGAACCACATCAAGGAGGCCGGCGGCAGCGTCGACCGCGTGGACCAGCTGCGCCAGGCACTCGGGGCGGACATCACGATCCTCAGCGGCGACGATTCGCTCACCCTGCCCTTCATTTCCGTCGGGGCAAGGGGCGTGGTCAGCGTGGCCTCGAACCTGATCCCCGCCGACATGGTCGCCATGGTCAACGCCGCGCTCGCGGGCGACTTCGCCCGGGCGCTCTCGGTCCACCAGCGGCTGTATCCAGTTTTCAAGGCTCTCTTCATCGAGCCCAATCCCGTCCCGGTGAAGGCGGCCATGGTGCAGACGGGCCTGATCTCCTCCGCCGACGTGCGTCCTCCGCTGTGCGAACTCGCGCCGGCGAGCCGTCAGACCCTGCTGGGCGCCCTCGCCTCCGCCGGGATCTCCTGAGCGATGGATTTACCCGCGCTCGAGGTAGGGCGAGGCCTCAGGCTGAGCCGCTTCAACACGGCGGGTTTCGCGCGGCTCGGCCTGAGGCCTCGCCCGACCTCGAATTGGATCACCCCACGCGCTTAGGGACCGAGCTCTGCGAACCACCCGAGACGGCCTCCCCCTTTCTTCCATGGCACTCAAGATCCTCGTCAACGGCGCCCGCGGGCGCATGGGACAAGCTATCATCGCCGCGGCGCGCGATGCCGGCCACACCGTCGTCGCCGAAGTCGATGCCGGCGATGACATCCGGGCGGCGATCGGCTCGTGCGAGGTGGTGATTGATTTCAGCGCTCACACCGCCACCCGCGGCGTGATCGAGGCCGCCGTCGCCGCGGGCAAGCCGCTGGTGATCGGTACGACCGGCCATGCGGGTGCTGAGCGCGACGCACTGCGCACCCTCACCGCGAAGATCCCGACCGTCTGGGCGGGGAACTATTCAATGGGCGTGAACCTGCTGTTCCACCTCGTCGGTCGCGCCGCGAAGATCCTACCCGCCGCCGATTTCGACATCGAGATCGTGGAGATGCACCACCGCTTCAAGAAGGACGCCCCCAGCGGCACGGCCGCACGCCTGGCCGAAATCGCCCTCGAGGCACGCCAACTCGGACCCGAAGCGCTCGTGCACGGGCGCGAGGGCATCACCGGCGAACGGCCCCGCGGCCAGATCGGCATGCACGCGCTCCGGGGTGGCGATGTCGTCGGCGATCACAACGTCATCTTCGCCGCGCTGGGCGAACGCCTGGAACTCGCGCACAAGGCCTCGGATCGCACGATCTTCGCGCGCGGCGCGGTGCATGCCGCCCAGTGGATCGCGACGCAGCAGCCCGGGCTCTACGACATGCAGGATGCGCTGGGGCTGAGGTAGCGGGAAGCTGTAAGCGGTAAGCTGTAAGCGATTAGCTTTGAGCCGAGGCTGTCGCGGTCCTTCATCTTCTCGTCCACCCCAGCCGAGTTCACCGTTCATAAGGTGGCGCCTCTCATGCTCCTTCCACCGCTCCTCATCGCTTAGGGCTTAAAGCTTCTAGCTTACCGCTTCCTCCATGATCGTCAGCATCCAGGGCACGCTTGTATCGGCCACCCCACTACTCGCCGTCATCGAAACGCATGGCCTGGGCTACGAGGTCCACGTTCCGATCACCACGGCGGAGAAACTCCCGCAGATCGGTTCGACCGCGAAGCTGCACACGGTCGCGATCTACCGCGAGGACTCCCAGGCGCTCTACGGGTTCGCGACCCACGACGAGCGCGATCTGTTCAAGCTTCTGATCGAGCACGTCTCGGGCGTCGGACCGAAAGTCGCCCTGACGATCATGAGCCGCCTCTCGCTGCCGGTGTTGCGCAGCGCCATCGCCAGCGCCGACATCGGCCTGCTCTCGAAGTGTCCGGGCATCGGCAAGAAGACGGCCGAACGCCTCGTGGTGGAGCTCAAGGACAAGATCGGGCTCGTCGGCGGCGGCACCGTGCACGTCGCCCTGCCTGGGACGCCCGCCGGAGCCTCGCCCGCCGTCGGGGCCGCCGCGCTCGACACACGCATGCACGACGCCGTGCTGGCGTTGACTGCGCTCGGTTACAAACTTCCCGACGCGGAGAAGGCCGTGCGCAAGGCCGCGGCGGCCAGCGGCAGCGCCACCACGACGACCGAGGAACTGGTCAAGCGCGCACTGGCGGGCTGACCAGCCAGCGAATCGACACGCCTGATCCTGATTCCCTCGCTTGAATCTGGTCACAGCGGGCACCGGACTTCGCCAGGGCTTCGGCTTCGCGGGTCGAGGACGATCATGGCGTCCACCCAGCGGTCTCTGCAGAACCAGGATCACGCCTTCACCGATCCACCCACGAGGTGATGCGCTGACGCGGCCGAATCGCCTGCAACGCTCGGTGCCCTCGGCTCTACAGGGCATCCGGAAACCGGTCGCGGGCAGGTCGGGGCCTCTGGCCGGGCCGCGGGTCGCTGAGGACGATTCGTCCTGCCTACAGCGCAACTCCCCAGGGGCTTCCAGGTTTGCGGATAGCCTCAAGGCCCCGTGACTTCTGTGTCCACCTTGTTGATACGATCCCGCCGATCGTCACGGCGAACTTGAACCGGTGCGCGAGACGTGGACCCGGATGAACCGGCGTTGATGCGCCGCGGCCGGCTCGGGATCACGGTAGGTCAGCGCCCGCTCGTCCGGACCCGGCATGAAAACAAGGCCGCCCTGCCAGCTCTCCAGATCGCTCGAGACCTGAGGTTCGAAAACCAGATCCACCGCCCGCGGATTCGGCCGGAACGTGACGGCGAGATACTCCGCGCCCCCCTCGGTCACGAAATGCGTCTGCGGCCGGTTCTCCGGTGAAGCCGCGCCCGGATCGCTGCCGAATGCATACTCGAGGAGGTTGACGATTCCATCGCCATCGGGATCCGCGAGTTCGCCCCAAGTTCCGGCCCGCAAGGCGGGCTCGGCCATCGTGGCGTAGTCGAAATAAGACGACAGCCATGAATCGTAGGTCACTTCCACGTGGACGGCCACGGTTGACTCTGCCGTCTGCCCGTAGGGATCCTCCGCCGTGACGTGAAAAAGGTAGTTGCCGGGATTCCGGAACCTTACCTGGGTTTCGCGGGCGGCGTACGACCTGTTGACACTGAATCCGACCGGACCCGCCACATGCGTGAGATCCGGGGTACCGTCGGGACCCAGCAGCGACCAGGTGTAGGTCAGCTGCTCGTCGCCCGCCTCGCTCACGGCGCGCACGGACAGCTGCGTTTCAAGGCTGCCACCGACAACCGCAGGAGTCGCCCGCGCAGGCTCCGTGATGACGGGTGCCGCCACGACGCCGCCGACCATGAGTGCGAGCGTGCCCGTCTGCTCCGCGCCGTGGCGATCCACCGCCGTGACGCGCAGCCGATACTCGCCCGGGCGGGTGAACCGGACAATCGTCTGTCGCGCCGCGTGCGCGCCGTTGGCGGCGAAAGCCACCCCAGCCGCGCCCTCCTCCACACTCCACCAGTAGCGGATCAGGGTCTCGTCCTCGTCATCGCTCGCCTCCGCAGCGACCGTGACGAATGGCTGGTTCACAGACCCGAGCACATGCGGCGCGAGACTCAGCACCGGCGCCTGGTTGACCCGAGTGGTCCGAAAATCCATGCCGCTGATGTGGGCGCCGTCGATCTCGACCCGGCGGATGGCAGGCGAGAACGAGGCGCCCGGAGCCGATACCGCCACCTCGTGGCTGCCGGATTCGAACCCTGCCAGCCAGTAACCCCCGCGGCTGTCGGTGACCGTGCGGCGATTCCCGGATGTGACGATCGCTCCGGCCAGTCCGAAGCCCCGATCGCGAACGACGCCGGCGATCCCGAAGGACGCACCCTCCCCGGCCGCCAGCGTGATCCCAGCCATGTCGTCCGCGACCAGCATCGGCGGGGTCAGCGTCTGCGGCTCAAAGGCTTGATCGTCCGAAACCGCGCGGAGCAGCCAGGAACCGCCGGGCACACCTGGCAGTTCGAACCGACCCTCGCCACCATCCTCGAACGTGCTCGCGACTGTGGTGGACTGCCAGCCGTTGGTGACGGTCACCGCCGAGATGTCCGCGCCGCCGACGAGGGTGCCGGCGATCGTGAACGTGCGCTCGCGCATGAAGACGTCGTCCACGTCGGAAAGCCCCACCTCGACGATCCGCGGCTCGAAGACGGCATCACCCGCCTCGACCGTGATCACGTGGCGTCCGGGCGAAAGCCCCGGCAGCGTGTACTCGCCGTACTGGTCCGTAGGCTCAACACGATCGCCGATCCTGACACGAGCGCCGGGCAGTGCGCTCCCGTCGGCGCGACGCACGGTCCCGCCGACGGAAAAGCCCTGCCAGTACCCGAGTATCGTCACGTCCCCGGTGTCCTGCGGCGTGGATACGGCATGGCTGAAGCCCTCCACGGCGAAAATCCATCCTGGCGCACGCGCCTCCAGGTCCCAGCGCCCTCCGGGCACGCCGAGCAGCGTGAAGCTGCCGTCGGCATCCGACCACGCGGAGCGATAGCCATCGGCGCCCGGCTCGGTCGAATTATGCACAAACACGCCGGGAATCGGCCGCCCGCCCAGATCGGCAACCCGCCCGGTGATGCGTGACCCGGTCACGGCGCCCACGCGCACGAGCACGCTCGCTGATGCCGTGCCACCCCGCCGGTCCGAAACGCTGACGCGCGCCCGCCTGTCGCCGCCAACAGGCCAGGCATGAACGATCTCGGCGCCGGGGTAGACCGCTCCGCTGTCGTCGAAGGCCCACGCGAAAGAAAGCGGATCGCCATCCGGATCGCTGGCCGAGGCGGCGAACCACACCGGCTGGCCGACGCCCGCATCGGATGCGCTGGCCGTCACCGCGACCACCGGTGGCCGATTCCCCGGAAACTCACCCACAAACACGGCCACGTCCACGGCCGCGGAATCGACGCCGCTCGGCCCGAGCGGGGTCACGTGAATGCCCGCGGCGAGATCCGAGAACGTCCGCCCGATCGCAAGCGTGGCATCGTCGAACCGGTCCGGCGAGCCCGGCGTCGTATCTATGAGTTGGGTACCGCCTCCGGAACGCAGCCAGGGATCCCACCGCACGCCGATTCCCTGATGGACACCCGGGCGCGTCCCGGCCCACGCGGGATGGCGACGCAATTCGAACCAGTAATCGCGGTCGTCGTCGCGCCGGAGGCGAATCGCACGCACCGCGCCGTCCGTCACGGGCCCGGACACGTCGAGGGGGGCGAGGGCGAATGTCGCGCTGCCCGCCGCGACGCCCACGTCGGCCGAGGCGAGCCAGCCCAGGCGCTGCTTCTCCCAGGCATTGAAATGCCAGGCGCCGCCGCGGGCGGGCCCCATGGTGTCGAGCGTGTCGCCGTACTCCTCGTTGGCGCCGACGCCGAGGGGCGCGAGCACCTCGGACGGCTTCCAGGCGTTGGCATGCCAGAGTCCGAGGTTGTGTCCCAACTCATGAATGAGCACGCCCGCTTCAGGCGACTTGATCCAGCAGCCGCGCATCGCCACATAGCCCTGGCCGGAGAACGTCCCCGGCCCTCCCGTGTAGCGCACGGCCTCGAAATCGTAGTCGAGATAGTCGAACGCCGGCAGCCCGGCATTTCCCGGAACGGATTGCGGAGCCGCCGCCACGGCCCGCGCCGCCTGCAGCACGTTCAGCGCGTATCCGGAAACATCGTTCGCTGCATACCATGCCGCCGATTCCGGCAGCGTGTAGACGGGCGACACCGTCCCCTCGATGCGCAGCCGGCCGAAGGAGTTTTCGTGGATAAAACCATCCGTTGCTGCAAACATCCGGGCGGCCGAGGTGGCACTCTCCGGCTCGAAGCCGGAAGGCTGGTCTGCAAAGCGTATCCGGATCATGAGCACACGACGCGCCCCGGGTGCGGCAGCCGCATCGTCGTCGCTTCCGTCCGTACCTTCCAGGTGAATCTCGCCACCTTCCGGCAGTCCGGCCTCCGCCTCCTCCAGCTCCGAGGCGAGCACCGGGAGGTGTGCCGCTGAACAAAGGTACACGACGCGATCGCCCGTGTCGGCCGCCGTGGCGGTGGCGGGATCGGTCGATTCGCCGGACACGGCGCACACGGTCTCGATGCGTCGCCCGGCCGGGACCGGCTCGCCGGCATCGAGCCGCCGGACAGGACTGTCGAGGAGGGCCAGGCGGCCGTCGACGGCGATGCCGTGAATGGCGAGTCTCGAGCGCGAGCCGGACTCAAGCCGTTTCCCGTAGGTGTAGGCATCATACGTCCGCCCGCCGATCACGACCTCCCGGCGGGTGGCGCGGAAGTGTACCGACAACGGATCCGGGCCGATGGCGGCCAGCGCATGCAGGCTCCCCATGCCGTCGACGCGTTCCTCGAGAAGCGCCGCGACTCCGGCCGGCAGCGACCGCCGAACCGCCCAAGGCACTGCGCTCTCGATCGCGCGCTGCGGATCGTTCGCGATCATCTCGTGCAGCAGGGCGCGCCGCTCGGCGGCCAGGCGCAGGCCCTGGGCCTCCGCGGCGAGCCGGCCTTCGGCATCGCGCTCGGCTAGATAGCCCGCCGCCCACGCATCGAAGCGACCGAAGACCTCGGCCTGCTGCTCCCGTGCGCGCAAACTCGCCGTCGAGCTGCGCCGCGCTTCCCCAGGCAATACGCGCGCGGCGTTCGAGCCTGGAGCGCCCGTCTGGGTCACGGTGCTATCGCGTCCCGAAGCCGCCGTCCCCGGCGCCTGAAGCCCGCTTCGCAGATGCCAAAGCACGCCTCCGGCCACGACGACCAGCGCCACAAGGATCCATGTCGCACGCCTCATCGGAAGGCGCCGTCCTGGGCGCGGCCGGATGAGGCATGGGAAACTGCGTGTGCCGTTCGGGTGGACATCGCGGATCGGGATGGCAGGCGAAGTGTGGCGTCGTGCGCGGCGGACAAGAGGTCTGCCTCAACCGGAATGTCGGCCAGGGCGGGAACTCATGGATCGGCGCAACGGCGGCGACCTTCAGGCAATCCGCCGAGGAGATCGATGTTGAAATCGCTCAGGCGGCTGGAGGAAACTACTCACCCCTCGACCGACGCCGGACGAAACCCTGGAAACGACGGATGGACACTCCGGGGGCACGAATTCCGGGGCAACCGCCGACCTGCGCAGGATCAGCGTCGATCACGCAGATCAGCGGTTCTCCCCCGCCGCCGTCGGTTAGTGATGGCCGCCGGCGAGCCGGGCGCCCTTGGGTTGGCCGATCGCTTGCAGCAACTCGACGAACCACGGCGCATCCAGGTCGAACGGTTTGCCGCCCTTGATGCGCTCGAACTCGATGGCGCGAAGCACGCCACCCTGGTCCTCGTCGTGGCCGATCACGCCGCCCTCGCCGCGCATCGCGCAATCGACCGCGAGGTCGGTGCAGCTCTTGATCAGGCGGATGTCCTCCACGTTGGCCGGCGCCGAGCGCGCGAAGTATCCACTTTTCTGAACAAGCGTCTTCTCCGCCCCGATCATCGCGCCAAACTGCTTGCCGAACCAGGCTCCCGGGTTGACGGCATCGAGCTTGATGTGGCCAAACGCGTCGCGCGGGACGGCCTCGCCCTTCGCCTCCATCTCCTTGACGATGCTCTCCACGCCGGCACCCTCGCTGATGAAGAGGTTCACGCCGCCGACGCGGTCCATCACGGCCTTGAGCCGGACCGCCTCAGCCGCGAGGTCGACTGCCATCTCCGGCACGAAGATGCCATGGACATCGTAGCGGGCGCGGTTGACTGGAAGCTCGTCGACAAAGTCCATGCGCGACAGGTGGCGGCGGTATTTCGCCGCAGTGGCGGCGGTGAGCCAGCCGCAGTTTCGGCCCATCACCTCATGCACGATGAGCATGCGCGGGTTCGCCCCCTGCTCGGCCACGACATTGGTGAAATACCGGGCTCCCTCCTCGGCCGCGGTCCAGGCGCCGAGGCTCTGGCGGATGGGGAAGACGTCGTTGTCGATCGTCTTGGGCAGGCCGACGACCGTGAGGCCGTAGCCGTTTTGCTTGAGGAATCTTGCGAGGTCGGCGGCGGCTGTATTCGTATCGTCACCACCGATCGTGTGCAGCACGCTCACGCCGTCCTTCACCAGCTGGTCGGCCGCCACCTTCTGCGGGTCCTGGCCTTCCTTGACGAGACCGCGCTTGAGGCAGTCCTTCACGTTGGTGAGCTTCACGCGGCTGTTGCCGATGGGGCTGCCGCCGAAGAGATGGAGCAGGCCGGCCTTCGAACGCATGGCAGGGGTGACGACCACGCTGTTGCCCTGCAGGAGGCCCTTGTAGCCTTCCATGTAGCAGAGGATCTCCACGGAGGGATGGAGCTCCGTGTAGCGCTCGATGAGTCCGCCGATGGCGGAGGACAGGCAGGGGGCAAGGCCCCCGGCGGTGAGAATGGCGACGCGTTTGGAGGACATGGGAAAGGAGGCTAGAGGCTAGAGGCTAAAGGCGAGAGGCGTGAGGTGGATTCAATCAGGAAGAACGCTGCGCGTTCATCTCTCGCGATTCCTGCTTCGCAGGAACGCTGGCGAGGCGCACCACGGCCATGGCCGTCGTGGGAATGGCGACGCGTTTCGTGGACATGGGAAAGGAGGCTAGAGGCTAAAGGCTAAAGGCGAGAGGCGAGTCGATGCTGGAAGGGCGCGGACGCAAAGACTAAATCGGCACTGGCCGGCATGGATAATCGCACGTTGGCCGGAGGTGCGCAGGGGTTGGCTCGCCCCCGCGGGGACGGTTCGGCCGCCCGCCGACAAACGGCGGATGGTCAGCAAAGTATCGGCACCATTCCCTGTCTCTTGCCCACGGCGCTGTCGCACCAGTGGTCAGTCGCCGCAAGCGACCTACGGCGTGCGCACCACCCTATGCTGGTCAACGGCCCGACGCGGCTTCAGAGGTCTCGGGAAGCGCTCAGCGCGATACGGCGGCCCCTATCGACAGAGAAACGCGTGGGCCGAAGGCGGTTGTCGGTCAGGTCAATCACGTTGATCTGCACACGCGTGGCCCCTGGAGCGTGACGATCGTACGTGTAGCCGATCATGGCGTCCCAGCGCACGCCGCCTCGCAGTTCATAGGAGTCGTCGAACGTCATCGTGTTGCGATAGGCCACGCCCAAGCCGAGTTCCAGACCGCGCAGCGCGCCCGCCGCGAATGTGTAGCGCGCGAGCAGTGACGCGCGGCGGTTGCCTCCGCGGTGGGGTCCATCGTTCGATCTTTCCACGCACCATGACGCGGTCGCGGTGAGTTCGCGCAGCAGATTCAAGTCAACGGCGCCGATCCATCCCTGTCGGACATAGTCGCGCCAAGTCGCCAGGCTCACGGGATCCCGAACCATCCGGCCGTCGTCCGACCAGAGCGGACCGGACGCGGCATGGTCGCGCTCCCAGGCCCATTCGCGGAACGACTGTCCGCGAACTGCTTCGCTAAACCAAGCGGTGTGCCCGATCACGCGATTCTCAAGCACATCGACGCGCAGTCCGATCTGGCCACCTCGATGCTGCTCGAGGCCGCCCGTGACGGGAACCAGCGACGCGCCGTGCACCGCGTATCGACCTGTCGGCCCCGCCGCGAGGACCTCGTCCTGGGCGACCACTCCGAATAACGCGAACTCCCGCGTCAGGTGGAGGGAAAGCTCGCTTGAACCCCGCAAGGCGCTGCGACGCGCGCGCGTCTGTTCCGGCATCAGGTACTCGGTCGCGCCAAAAGTGAGCGAAAGATCCAGCACGCCGTCGATGAGCTCCATGCGATCGCTCGCCTCGAGACGGCGCTGATCCCTGCGGGCAGCCGCACCCGCCGCAGCAGTCTCTGCCTCCCAAGCGGCATCCCGGCGATGCCACATCCCCCCGGCCGACCACGCATGGTCGACGCCGACGGTCTGGAATCGTCCCGCAACGAGCATCTGAAGGGCAACATCATCGATGGACCGCACTTCGGCGGTGAGAAGGTCCAGGTTTAAGAAACCAAGCCCGTCGTATTCACTGGACTGTGACGCAAGCCTGAACTGTCGGGGGTCGTCGCGGTCGAGCCGGTGCGCGACGAGTGTGAGTTCGACGGCGGTACCGTCCGCAAGTTCGGTCCCGAGGTTCACGCTCGCCCCACGGATCCGTCCGTAGCCGGCCAGTTCGCGCGCCTGGGCTCTCGCCCGAACCTGATGCCGGTCCCACGTTTTCCTGCCCGCGAGCATCGCGCCCCAGCGGTCGTCGCGCGCGCGGTCCCAGGACACGAGCGCCGTGGCAGCGGCGGACCGATCGGAACCGAAGGCGCCGGAAACCTCGATGCTTCCCGAGGCGAACCCGGCCGTATCCACCCGTCCGGCGACCACGCGACGCGGCGAGAAGGCCGCCGAACGCTGTTGCACCCCACTCCAGGCCAGACCGAACGACTTGTCCGAGATCCGCTCCACGGTGACCGGAGCCACCACGCTGGCGATGGGCAGACCGTCGAGCAGCCCGGAATCCTGCCCGCCTTGTGCCGCTGGCTGCGAAACAAGATCCATCATGTAGGGCAGCGCCTCCTCCATGGACGAGGCGGCGATGTCTTCGAGGAACTGGCGATTCACCACTTGAACACAGGCTCCGACGTCGCGCAGGTTCGTACGCAGGCGGGAGCCGGCAAGAGAACTGGTCGAGGTGTAGCCGGTATCCTCCGCCGCGCTCACCTCGAACGGCGAAAGCACGATCACGTCAGGATTGTTCGGATCGATCGTGGCCGACTGGTCGCCGACGGGCGCCTGGGGCACAGTCACTGTCACGAGACGCACCGCCGGTTCATCGAGCTTCGCACGATCCACGGCGACGCGGCTGGTCAGTTCCGTCACGAGTTGGAACTGAAGGGCCGATTCGAGGAGTTCGGCGCGAATCAGATCCGTCTCCTCCGGCGTTTCCGCGCGGCGCAGGAGATCTTCAAGGTCGCCGATCACACGCGCACCGAACAGTTTCTCGAGCCCGTCACCCTTCAATGGCCGGGGCGCGAGGCCGATCATATGCGTCACATCGCGTTGCCCCACGCGTCCGCGCAGGACGAGCCGGTGGTGCGTGCCTTCCGGGATCCGCACGATCGTCTGAACGGGCGCGCGCGGAAAGACGTCGGGGATTGTCTCCGGAAACGCCTGGTAGGGAACTTCCACGCCATTTCCATCCAAGAACTGGATACTCACATCGGACATGACCGGAGCATCGAGTGCCGTGAACATGCCGGTCAGTTCCCTTCGGATCTGCCGATCATCGGCGACGAAGCGCGCCTGACCCTGGCCGCAGGCGGCGAGCTTGGTGATCAGGAACGGGTTCGGCGCATCACCGATCCCGATTGGAAACACGCGCACCTTGCGGCGCCTGCGCTCGACCATGGTGACGAGCGCCTTCTCCTCCCCGACATCGCCGTCGGTGAGCACGATGAGTATTTGCTCGCGATCGACGCGCTCGAATGCATCGAGGCACGCACGCAGCGCCTTCTGAAGCTCGGTACCACCGTCGATTCCGAGGGCGAGCACCCACGTCCGTGCTGCCGCGATCTCGGCATGCGTGGCCGGCATCCAACGTTCGCTGTAGAAGGTGTACCCCGTCGAGAATCGCACGACTTGGAAACGATCCTGGGGGCGCAATCGCGAGAGGCACTCAGCCAGACCGAGCTTGGCATTTTCGAGCCGCTGCCCGGACATCGAACCGCTTTGATCGACGAGGAAAAGTATATCGCGCGGCCCCGCGCGGTCCGATGACTGCGCCGCCGAGGGCGGAAAAACCGTGAGCATGCCGTAGTTTCCCGTCTGCGTGCTCTGGGTGACCCACGTCGGTACCGGGTCCGCGCCCAGCTGTGGCACGATTCGCAGGACAAAATCGCGATCAGGAATGGTGATCTCATCTTCAAGCGCCACGCGGCACCCACCGTCTGCGTCGCGTTGGCATCGCACGCGATGGCTGTCCGAGGATACGGTCCCGATGGGGAGACCGGTCACCTCGATATCGAACGCATACACGTGGCCCGCACCGACAATCGCGTCTCCGCTATGTGTTGGCAGATTGGAATCCGCAGATGGCGCACTCCCAGCCGGAAGGTATTTCATTCCGGTCACCATGGGAAAGCGGATCTCGATGGCATCGTCGCGGATCTCAAGTGGCTGGATGAAGCGCAAGACCGCGTGAACCGTCTGTCCGGGCAGGAAGTTCGCCACCGAAGTGGAGAATACCGTCGGGTCCTGCTTCTCAAGAAGTGCCGTGCGACGACCCTCGTTCCGAGCCGCCACGTACTCCGCGCGGGCGGCGTACTTCTCACGCACGACGCTGATGAGCACCCGGTCCGGGAATCGCACCTCGAAGTGCGTCAACGTCGCCCCGGGCGGCAGGGGGTAGCGATAGATCGCCTCGAGGGCGGAGTCGCCATCGTTGGTGAACGTTTGGATCACCTCGGCCTCGAGCAGACCGGGCTTCACGTCGAGCACCACTTCGGTCGACTCCAGCGGAACGAACACCGGCGTGCCGGCATCATCCAGCGCGAAGCACGCGCCGCAGGCATAAGTTCCCGCCGCCTGCGGCGCGGCTCCGTTCTGGCCGTGCGTTCGCACGAAGGCTCCGACACTGACAACGAGGATGACGAGGCTGCGGACGAACGCGGATTTCATGACGGCTACGGTTCCTTTCTCAGCTGGGGTTGGTTCGGCGGGTTGAACGCAACGACTCTACCAGCCCGCGAATCCGATGTCGTCACGACCGGGTAAAACGTTGTCAGGCGTTCGTCACGACGTTGTCAGGACCCGGCCCCCGAGATCGTTCTGGTACGCGCATGCTCGGGGTTGCGGCTGTGGGTCAGGCAAACCCGCGCGAGAAGAACAACGAGCGTGGGCCGTGAAGCGGGAGAACGAGAACGAGCGGGAGAAAGAGGGCGGCATCCCCGCCCGATCACTTCTCGTCTCTAGCCCCCAGCCTCTCGCCTCTCGCCTGACGGGCGCTTCGCCCGGCTGCTCTCACCTCTCGCCTGACGGGCGCTTCGCCCGTCCTACCTTCGACTCTCGACGGTGGGCCCCGCCGAGATCACGGCAGGGAGAGCGCACGAGCCTGTGGAGAAGGAGAAAGAGTAAGAGAACGAGAACGATTACGAGAAAGAAAACGAGCAGGAGAAAGAGGGCGGCATCCCCGCCCGATCCCATCTCGTCTCTAGCCCCTAGCCTCTTGCCTCTCGCCTGACGGGCGCTGCGCCCGTCCTACCCCACGTACTGATACCCGACGCCGTGGATCGTCTTGATCACCTGCGGGGAACGATCGGATTCGACCTTCTTGCGCACCTGAGCGACATGCTGGTCGAGTGTGCGGGTGGTACCCAGGTAGTCGATACCCCAGACCTCGTTGAGCAGCGCGTCGCGCGAGAGGACCTCGCCCTTCCGGCGGTGGAAGACCTCCAGAAGATGCAGCTCCTTCGCCGAGAGCACCTGGACCCTGCCGTCGCGCGTGGCGGTGAACCGTTTCCGGTCAATCACCGCCGTGCCGAACGGGAACGTGTCCGTCGCCGGCTTTGCGTCGAGGTGACCCTCGAGCGCTGATCCCGCGATATCCGCGCGGCGAAAAGCAGCGTGGATCCGTGCCAGCAGTTCGCGCTGGCCGAACGGCTTGGTCACGTAATCGTCCGCACCGAGCTCGAGCCCGAGCACCTTGTCGATCTCCTCGCCCTTTGCAGTGAGCATCACGACCGGCACGCGCCGGTCCTTGTCCCGGATGCGCCGACACACGTCGTAGCCGTTCATCACCGGGAGCATGATGTCCAGCAGCACCAGATCATAGGAACCCGCCGTGAACAGGCGCACCGCTTCCGCGCCGTCGGCCGCCGGCATCGCGGCGTGGCCGTCCGCCTCGATGGCCTCGATGAGCGCCTCGCGGATGGCGGCATCGTCCTCGACGATCAGGACCTTTCGCTTGTGGAGTGTCATGGATTTCGGGGTACAGGGATTCGGAACTCAAAATTGCAGCCCGGACCGGCGGAGGTCAGCCGCAGGTCGCAGCCGGCGCTGCGCATCATCCCGCGGGCGATGCTCAGCCCGAGCCCGAGCCCAGGCGCCTTGGAGGTGAGCGCGCGGTCGCCGCCCTGGGTGAACGGCTCAAACACCGAGCCGCGCTGGCCGGCGGCTATGCCCGGTCCGTCGTCCGACACGCGCACGAGCACCGCGCCTCCGGCTTGAGCAACCGAGACTCTCACGACCCCGCCCTCGCGGGCATACTTGGCCGCGTTGTCGAGCAGGTTGATCAAAGCCTGCTTAAGGGCGCCGACATCGGTCATGCCCGGGCAATCGCCGGGCGGGATATCCACCTCGAGCCGCATGTGCGCGTCGCGAAGGAGCCCCGCCTGCTCCTCCAGCGTCTCGCGCACGACCGCCGAGACATCCACCACCTCGACCGTGACAGCCGCCTTGCCACGGGCCAGGGCGTTGAATGCGAGCAGGCGCTCGATAAGACCGGCGAGACGCTGGCTCTCCCGGCTGATCGTACCCGCAAACTTCAGACGCTTCTCCTCCGCGAGCCCGGGCGCGGCGAGCATGTCGGCAAACATGCGGATGGAGGTGAGCGGTGTCCTCAACTCGTGGGACACC
This sequence comes from Verrucomicrobiota bacterium, assembly GCA_023399155.1. Classification (GTDB taxonomy): domain Bacteria; phylum Verrucomicrobiota; class Verrucomicrobiia; order Opitutales; family Opitutaceae; genus JAEWQP01. The sequence goes on from JAEWQP010000030.1 coordinate 296,330, forward strand.
TGCGAGACGAACGTGGTCTTGCGCTCCGCGTCGCGCGCCTCGCGGCGCGAGTAGATCCCGAGCAGACCGGCGCCGATCACGAACAGTGCCGCAAGGAGCGCGACGGCGGTGATGGAGAGCTGCACGCGCGTCTGGCGCGCCGCCAGTGCTGTCCCGGGCGTCACGGACAACCGATGCGCCGGGAAATCCTCGAGCTCCGCCTGCAGCCCCGGTCCGTTCGACGCACCCGACGCTACAGGCTCGAACGCCACGCTCACGAGTTCCGTGTCGGAAAATGCCGGCTGCATCTCGGCGGCCAGGACGGCCACGTCCACGAAGCATCCCCGCACGGGTGCGTCGGGCCCGGGCCGATACCAGATCACCCACGGCGCACGGGCATCGTCCCGCCGGGCCGCCCAGCCCGCCCATGGATCCACGGGCCGTCCCGCATACGCCAGCACATCGAGATTTTCCGCCTGGTAGCGCGCTTCGCGTTCCGGGAAATCAGGATTGTCCTGCGTGCGCACATACGACGCGCGCCAGGAACCCACGGCGTCCATCTGGCCCTGAATCGAGGCTGGATGCTCGCCACGCCAGGCCGAAAACTGTTCCCAGAGGCTCACGAGCGCCTCCTCCGCGGGCAGCGGCTGCGAACCGGACCCGAAAATCTCCAGACCCCGGACCGGATCCCACTGGAATGTCCCCGAGATCGCGGGTTCGCCCTCGTCCCACCGGCGCAGCGTGCGTGCGAGTCCGTCGGCGTGAAAGCCCGCGAGCGCGACCGTAATCGATCGACGGATACGATCTGCGATCTCCGTCACCTGGGTGCGGGCACGCGCCATCTCATCGCGCAACACCCGCTGTTCCTGGTCGACGAGTCCGGCCTGCACGGTCGCATGGAGCACGCCCACCGCCAGTGCCGTCGCTGCCGCGGCAGCCGCGAAGAGCGACCAGAAGACCGCGAGGCGTATGCGACTGCTGCGGGTGAACGAGATCACGGGCGCGCGACCGGCGGCTCCTCCCCGGGCACCGGCATCTCAAACCGGTTGAAGAGCCCCGACCGCAGGATCTTGCGATCGACGGCCGACATCCCGCGCACCTGGACCTCGGCGAGGTAGGCGTCGAACTGCGCAGCCATCGTAGCGATCTGCGGATCGCGGGGCACGTTGTTGATGTCGAGCAACTGCGCGCGCGCGCGCCGCAGTTCGCGCACGGCCCGGCGGGGATCGCCGGAGTCAAGTTTCTCGATCGCATCCTGCAACCCCTCGGTTGCCAGCGCGGCGGCAGCGGCCTGGTAGACACGGAGGTTGAACGTCTCCACGACATCGCGGGAATCGAGACTGAATCGAATCGTGATTCCCTGGCTGAGCTCACGCGGCTCGCCGCTGACCGGGTCCGTCCAGCGCAGCCGGGCGCGCACGAGATCGCGCTGGATCCCGATCGTGGCGAAGGCGGAGAGTTCGCCCGAGGCGACCACGCTGAGGCTCTGTCCCTCGAGCAGCCGTGGGTAACGGGCCGTGACGGTGTTGCGGTGCACACGGGCGGCGGGCGCACCGTAGGCCGCGACCCGGTCGCACACCGGCCGGAACTCAATGGTCAGGATCGCATCGCGCGCGACGATGGCCCGCGCCGGCGCGACTTCCGCGCGCACCATCTCGTCCAGTTCCTCCGGACTGGTCGCGAACCGAAAGCGTCCGCTACCCGCTCGCGCGATCTCCGCGAGCACATCCTCCTCGAACTCGTCGCCGAGGCCGATCGTCGACACGGTCAGGCCATCCCGCACGAACGACTCCACCAGGCGAACGAAATCCTCCCGCTCCCGCGGCCCCTTTGTGGAGGGGCCGTCGGTGACCAGGATCAACTGGTTGATCGAGCCGGCGTCGGCGAAACGCCGCCCCTGGGCCGCGCCCTGGCTGAGTCCCTCGTAGAGCGCCGCGCCACCCACCGCCTCGAACGGCGACAGCGCCGCCAGGGCCGCACGCGCCTGCTCAACGCGTTGAGCCTCGAGCACCGTCTCGACTTCCGAGCCGAACAGGACGATCGAGACAATGTCGCGTTCTCCCAGGGTCCCGAGCGCGCCGGCGACTGCCTCGCGCAACGCGTTGATCCGGTCGCCGTCCATGGAGCCGGAGCGATCGAGAACGAAAACGATGTTGCGCAAGGGCACCGAGGGCGTGCTCGTGCCCGCCGGAGCCGCCGGCGTCACTCCCGGCTCCGAGTGCGTCGCCGTGGAGATTCTTGCCTCAACGAAGATTTCGTTGTCCGCACCTTCGCGGTAGAAACGCTGCGCAGCCTCAGCCTCGAGCTCGATGGATGCCGCGGCAACGAGTCGGATAGCGAAAAACGCCCACACCGCCAGAAAGCCCCAGGTGCGGACGGGACGCAGGCCGGGCCGCCGCGACGGGAGGGCTGATTGTGGAATCACGCAGGACATCAGGTGCAACACCACGTTTCTACACCAAACACCGTTCCCATGGGTCATGGCGATGTAAGAGTTTGTCAGCGATTTGTCAGAGCCGCACGGCCCGGCCGGACGTTGAGGAGACGTCGCCGATCCATCGACAGCGCGCACGGGAGGCCCGGCCGGGGGCCCGGGCACGAATCGCAGGATGCGAGCGGGCGAGGTTCGCCCCGGTGCGTCGGCGGCGAGGCATCAGGCTCGCCCGCGCGAGGCCCACGCGTTTCAGTGCCGGACAGGTCTTCATGAATCTCCGCCGCGTCCTCCGCCTCAGCCTGCTGGTCTTCGCCGTAAGCGTCCTCGTGTGCCTTCCGTTCCTGGTGTTTGGCGAGGAGGCGTTCACACCGGTGCTCGAGCATCTGCGCCAACACACGGCCTGGCTGGCCGCGGCCGCGATCGCCCTGCTCGCCCTCGACGCGATCCTCCCCGTGCCATCCGCGTGGGTGCTCATTCTTCTCGCACTCGAGGGCGGATTGCCGCTCGGGATCATCGGCGGCTCCTTCGGCCTGTGTGCAGGCGTGCTGGTCTCGACGTGGATCGGACGCGCCGCCATCGGACGCCTTGCGCCTCGCTTCGTGCCCGAAGCGGAGATCACGAGGCTCCGGGAGTCGATCCTCCGGCACACAACGCTGACGCTGGCATGCATGCGCAGTGTTCCGGTGCTTGCGGAAACCTCCGTCATGATCGCCGCCGCTGCGGGCGTATCGACGTGGCGGATCTTTCTTGCGACCCTCTTCCCGAACATCGCCATCGCGACGGTGTATGCCGTCGCCGCAAGCGATTCGATCCTGACGGCCAGCATCGCCTTCGTCGCCACCATCGGCAGCTCGTATTTGTTCTGGCGTCTCTTCGAGGCTTTCCCGTCCAACCGGGCGGGTCCATCCCGCCCTTCCGGCCATACCGATCCTGCTGCATAATCCACTCGCGAAACGCGCGTCGCACGGCGGAATCAGACGGAAATGAACGCGGTGCTCGTGCGCGATCTTGAGAAACGCTACGGCACAACCGTCGCCGTGAGCGGTATCTCGTTCGAGGTGGCCCGCGGAGAAGTGTTCGGCCTGCTCGGCCCGAACGGGGCTGGCAAGACCAGCACGCTCGAATGCCTGCTCGGCTTGCGGCAGGCCGAGGCCGGAGACATCGAGATTCACGGCGTCGATGTGCGGCGTCATCCCGCCCGTGCCCGCCGGCACCTCGGCGCGGTCCTCCAAACCACGACGCTCCAGGATCGCATCACGCCGCGCGAGGCCCTGCGGCTTTTTGCGTCGCTCCACGGCTGCGCGCCCGGCCGGGCCGACCAACTCATCGCGGAGGTCGCACTGGTCGACAAGGCGGACGCGCCGTTCCAAACGCTCTCCGGCGGGCAACGACAGCGCCTCGCACTCGCGCTTGCCTTCGTGCACGAGCCCCGCGTCCTCGTGCTCGACGAGCCCACCGCCGGCCTGGATCCGGCGGCCCGCCGCGATCTTCACGACCGCATCCTGCGCCGGCGCGAGGCGGGCTGCGCCGTGCTTCTGAGCACGCACGACATGGCGGAAGCCCAGCGACTCTGCGATCGGCTCGCGATCCTCGATCGCGGACGGATCGTCGCCTGCGGACAACCCGGCGACCTGATCACGCAGTCCGGTGCGCTGGCATCGGTTCGACTCAGGGCGGTGCCGCGCCCCGGGCCGGAATGCTTTGCCGACATCGCCGGCGTGAGCGCCTGCACGCTTTCCGGCGACGAACTCGTGATCCACACGTCGGATACATCCGGCACGCTCGCGGCCGTGACGCGTGTCCTCGCCTCCGGCGGGTTCGCTGTCCAGGAGCTGCGTGTTACCGCGCCGACGCTCGAGGACGCCTTTCTCCGCCTCACGGGCAGGCCGCTGCATGACGCAGAGGAGGTTCGCGCATGATCGGCGGGCTTCTTCGCTACACGCTGCTCTCGCTGCGCCTCAATTTCCGGAGCCGCCAGGCGATCGTCTACGGTTACCTCGTTCCGCTGTTCTTCCTGCTGGCCTTCGGCAGTGTCTTTCGCGGGGGCGAACCGCTGCTGCTCGGGCAGATGGGGCAGTTGCTCACCATCACCATCCTGGGCGGCGCTTGCTTCGGTCTTCCCACCGGGCTCGTCGCCGAACGCGAGCGCGGCATGTGGCGCCACTACCGGCTCACGCCCATGCCCCTGCCGGCGCTGCTCGCCGGCACACTGGTCGCTCGCGTGGTGATCGTGGCCGGTGCGGTGCTGTTGCAGATCGTGCTCGCCCACTGGATCTACGGCACGCCGTGGCCGCGGCACGGGCTACAACTGGCAGGCGCGTTTCTGCTCGTGGCGGGGGCGTTTCTCGGACTCGGGTTGGTTGTGGCCGGGCTGGCCCGCGACGTGCCGGCCGTGCAGGCGATCGGGCAATGCCTGTTCCTCCCGATGATCATGATCGGCGGCGTCGGCGTACCGCTCGTCGCCTTGCCGGAGTGGGCGCAACGGCTCGCCAGCTTCATGCCCGGTCGCTACGCCGTCGAGGTGCTGCAGCCGTGTTTCAATCACCCCTATGGTTTGCAGCAGGCGGGATTTTCCATCGCCATGCTTGGCTTCATCGGCGCGGCGTCGGCGGTCGCCGGCGTCCGTCTCTTCCGCTGGGATGCCGCCCAACGGCTGGGTCGGCGCGACCTCGGCTGGACGGCGTCGGCCTTCGCCGCCTGGATCGCGGCGGGCGCGGTGGCTGTGTCCGTCGGTCACATCCGCCCCGTCACGCTGATCGGCGATGCGGCTTTCGCCGGGATCGATGAGGCCGCGATCGAGCGGATCAGCTTCGAGGGTCTGCCGCCCGACGACGGCATCTACGCACCGCTCGCTCCAGCGGGCCGCCAGGTGCGGCTGACCGCGCGTATCCAGGAACTGGTTCGCCATCTCGACACGTGGCCGAAGGCCCGCACCGACGACATCGGGCAGAATGTGCGCAATCTCCTGAGCGTCGCGGCCATCGCCGACATCGGCCAGGAGATGGCCGAGCCCGACATCGCGCGAGCGGTGTTCACCCGGCTTCGCAGCCAGTTCGAGGAACGCGATCTGCGCCGCGCGCTCGCGTGGGTGATCCTGCACCCCGAGGCGGGGGACGTCGTCATCGCCGCCCCAGAACTGGGCCTGCGCGGCGAAATGAGCCCGGCCATCGTGCGCGAGCGCAGCGCCTGGTATGCGAAGAAGTTTCTCGGACGCCTTGTGGGTGCGATCGAGGATGCGCCGGTCGAGGATAAGACGTGAGCGCAGGGCCCGCCGCCTGCGGTGATCAACGCCGCATTGCAGGCGGTCGCAGGCAGCCGATGGACGCGTGCCGCGGGCCGAGCATGCGCGGGTGGAACTCAAGGAAAGCTTGTGCGCGACGCGTATTGAGCATAGGCTCATTACTCGCATGAGCCAGGACATGCAGGACCCGCTTCAGTGCCGGCGCCACGGGGGCGCGGCGAGCGTTTTGCGACCTGGTCGCCGGAACCATCCACACGCATGATCATCGCAGTCCCTTTGACCGAACAGGACGAGTTCTCGCCGCATTTCGGCGCGGCCGCGAAGGTGGGCCTCTTTGAGGTCGACCCCGCGAACCGAACGATTGCGGCGGCGCACGTCGCCCGCCCCTCGGAGTCGGAGCCGTGTCACTGGGCCGGATGGCTTGCGTCGCAGCGCGTACAGCTGTTCATCGCCTCGGGCATGGGCCGTGGTGCGCAGCAGCGCATGGCGGCGGCCGGCATCGCGGTGCTCGTCGGCGTCGCTGCTGGCGCGCCTCGCGCGCTCGTCCAGAACTGGCTCGACGGCGCTGTCGTCGCCGGAGCAAGCCCCTGCGAGGAGGGCCATCATCATGGTCACACTCATCACGGCGAGCATGCGCACTCCCACCATGCGGGCGGCTGTGGCTGTTCCCACTGACGAGGCGTTGCGCGAGTTCTGCGCCCGCGAACACGCCAGATGCTTCGCCTGTCGCCCGGTCGCAGAAGGCGGGCTCGGTCTGGAGTTCGAGGTGCAGGCGGACGGCACGGTGAGATCCGAGTGGAGCTGCCCATCGGGCGTGGAAAGCTACGCGGGCATCGTCCACGGCGGCATCCTCGCCACCGCGCTCGACAGCGCGATGGTGCACGTGTTGTTTGCCTCCGGCATCATCGCGCGCACGGGTGAGCTACGCGTTCGTTACCGGCGTTCGGTGCGCACCGGCACACCCGCCCGCGTGACCGCGCGACTATGCGACGCACTTCGACCCCTCTTTCGCCTCGAGGCGGAAATCCTGCAGGACGGCGTCGTCTGCACCCGGGCGACGGCGAAGTTCATGGCGCTGGAGTCCAGTCACGCACCGGCGCTGGCAGCGAGGGCGCGGGAGGCAGCGGCACGATGAAGGCTCCACCGGACCGTCCCCCGCGCCTGGCTCGTCAGTCGATGGACACCCTACACCCGGGTGTCGCGGAGCGGGCCGCGCGCAAGCGCCGAGGGGAGGTCCCGGCATGAGCAGCGAGCCACTGAGGGCCGTGTCGATCGGTTGGATACGCAGCCCGCATGTGCGGGCCGAGGATACGCCCATACAGCCGCGTTACGCCGAGGGCTGCATCGGCCGGGTTGACGTGCTCCCCGAGTTCGCGGCGGGTCTCGACGACATCGAGGGTTTCTCGCACATCTACTTGGTTTACTGGCTGCACCGCACCGACGGGGTACGGCTGCACGTGCGCCCCTTTCTCGACACGGTTGAGCGCGGGATCTTCGCCACGCGCGCGCCCTGTCGACCCAACCCCATCGGCCTCAGCCTCGTCCGGCTGGTGCGGCGCGAGCGCGCCATCCTGCACATCTCGGGAGTCGACGTGCTCGATGGCACGCCTCTACTCGACATCAAGCCCTATGCGCCGCGTTACGACGCGATCGAGTCTCCGCGCGGCGGCTGGACCGACGGCATAGACGAGGCCATCGCGCAGGCACGTGGCCGACGCGGCTACGTGGTGAAGCATTCAACCCCGAAAACATCCCATGAATAAACTCCCGGAAGGTGTTCGTAACGCTTGGGCCGATCGCGAAGGACCCATCGTTCTTGTAACCGTCGACACGAGCGGCGTCCCGAACGCGATCTACGCGAGCAGCGTCGGCGCCTACGGCGACGACATGATCGTGATCGCCGACAACTACTTCAACAAGACGCGCGCCAACATCGCCTCGGGCAGTCCGGGTGCGCTGCTCTTCATCACGAAGGAGCGAAAGTCCTACCAGCTGAAAGGGCATTTCGAATACCACACGTCCGGTCCGGTATTCGAGGCAATGAAGGGATGGAATCCGACGAAGCATCCGGGCGTGGCGGCCGCGGCGCTCCGGGTAGCGCAGGTCTACAGCGGCGCGGTGAGAATCGCCTGAGACCACGGCGGCGGGCATGTCGACCGGGCCGCGATAGTCAGCCCGGTCCGTTCCCGCGCTCACGCTCTTGGATATGATCGTGCTCGTCGTGTTCGCCGCGCGATGGATCATCTTCGCGCCCGAGTCGTGGTACTGACCCGTGCGCGCCACACAGCCACGCGGGCTCGTCCTTGCTCGAAGAAAGATAGTCGACGACCGACGGGCTGAGACCCCGGCCGGTATCGCGCTCGGGCGCCAGCATGGGTGCAGGCTCGCCTATGGCCGGCCGGGGCGATGCGAGCATGTCCGCAAGCGTATCCGCCGCGTTCATGGGGTGCCGACAGGTGCACGGCCGCGTTCGCAAGCACCGCAGCCGCGCCCATCGCCCGGCACGCCTCGACCGCGAGTTCGATCGCAGTACGATCGAGGTTGCGACCACCCGCGACTCGTCCTCCGAGGCGAGCAGGTGCTGAAGGAGCGTCGTTTTGCCGGCGCCGTGGAATCCCGAAAGGATCGTGACGGGAAGGGGGCGGAAAGACATGGGAAGCGATTGACCCAGTGAGTAAAGAGCATATGCTCACAACTTCAAGTCATGATCTCGGTGACCGTTCTTGTGGAAAACACGGCCCGCGGTGCCGGTGTCCTTGGCGAGCATGGCCTCGCTTGGTGGATCGACACCGGCTGCCATCGCGTGCTCTTCGACACCGGGCAGGGACTTGCGCTGCAGCACAACGCCCTCGCCTTGGGCGTGGATCTCGCGCGCGCCGATGCAGTCGTGCTCAGTCATGGGCACTACGACCACGTCGGCGGGTTGGAGTCGGCCCTGACCGTGATGCCACGAGCCGCGATCTACATGCATCCGCGCGCGATCGAGGCCAAGTTCTCGGGATCCGGCGGCGGCGCCACAGGCCGGTCGGTCAGCCAGGCTTTTGTTGAACAGGAGCGTTTTCGCGCGCCAGGACGTGCGGTCGTGCAATCGGTTGAGCCGCGCGAGGTCGTACCCGGTGTCTGGATGACCGGCGAGATTCCCCGGACCAACGATTTTGAGGATACGGGCGGACGTTTCTTCCTCGATGCGGCCCTGCGCCATGTGGACCCGCTGCTGGACGACCAGGCGGTATTCTTCACTTGCGAGGAGGGCGTGGTGGTCGTGCTCGGGTGCGCCCACGCTGGCGTGATCAATACGCTCGCCTACGTCTCGCGCCTGACCGGCCGCGATCGTATTCACGCCGTGCTCGGCGGCATGCACCTCGAGCACGCCTCGCCGCGCCGCATGGCACAGACCTTCGTCGGGTTTCGCCAGTACCACGTGCGGCGGATCGGCCCGCTGCATTGCACGGGATCACGCGCGACGATCGCCTTCTTCAATTCGTTCGGCGACCGCTGTGAGAGCGCCGCTGCGGGCACGCGGTTCACCTTCAAGGGTGAGGCGCAGTGTCGCGGCACCATTTCCCGGGAGGCCCCAGCATGGCGCTCACCTGCGGACCAGAGCACGAGCGTGCCTTCAGGCGCGTCCCCCTACCCTAGGCGCACGTCGCCGCCGATCGATAGCCATCGCGGCCATGCGGTTGGCTAGGAGGCCACGTCGGCTTCGATGCGCTGAATCGCATCGCGCAGAGCCTCTCGAACAACGTCGTCAGATGTCACAAGGGCCGGGATCGATCTGGAGCAGCGCTTTGAGCGAAGCAGGACCACCTGAAATGCAGGGTCACACGCCGCTCAGAAATCGAAGTCGCGTGGCGCGCCCTGTGAATCACTTCGACCGTGCAAAGGGCCACCCGTTCGAAGTCAGCCACTCGACGATCACCGTCTGCCACGTGTCGCGCGGGATGAGGAAGAAGCCGTGTTGGCCCTTTTCGAAAAGGCGGGCCTCCACCGGGACGCCGGCGTGCCGAAGCGCCTGGAAGAACATGATGCTGTTGTCGACGTCGACGAGCCGGTCATCGGCCGCATGGAGGATCAGGGTCGGAGGTGCGTCCTTAGGCACCTGAAGCTCGTTCGAGAAAAGGCGCACGTCGTCCTCCGTCGGATCGGGGCCGAGCAACGCCTTGCGCGAATCCAGATGGGTGATCTGCGCGTCCATGCTGATCACGGGATAGACCAGGATGAGGAAGTCAGGCCGCAGGCTGACCTGCTCGGGATTTTCGACATACGCTTTGTCGAAGTGCGTCGCCAGGGTTGAGGCGAGATGCCCTCCCGCGGAAAATCCGATCGCGCCGATGCGGGCCGGATCGAGGTTCCACACCTTCGCGTGCAGACGGACGAAGCGCAACGCCTGCTGCGCATCCTGCAGAGGACCGATCGCCTTGTTCTCCATCGTGCGGTCGCTCGGTATCCGGTATTTGACGACGAAGGCCGAAAAACCGTGGTCGATGAAAAAGCGTGCCTGTTGCGTTCCCTCATACTCGAACGTGAGCCCGGCGTAACCTCCGCCGGGGAAGATGAGCAGGCTGGCACCGTTGGCCTTGCTCGGCGCCGGCAGGTAGACCTCGATCTGCGGGCGGGATACGTTTCGCACGAAACCGCGGTCCGCTCCGGACTCCTCGTCCGGCGTCGGTTTGGAGTTGGGGATCCTGCCGTCGCCGTAGAGCGGGAAACTCTGCATCGGCGGCGGAAAAAAGCGGCTCATATCCGGAGGCGCGCTGGCGGTCTTCTGCGCGGGGGTTGGCGCCGCGTCTTGACCGAGGGCAAAGGGCGCGAGGCTCGCCAAGCCAGCAACGAGTACAGCCGTCAGGAGTTTCATGGGAAGATCCGCACAAATACCTCGGGGCGCCTTGGAGTCGAGAGAACAGAAGACGGTGGTCCGAGCCGAAGCGGTGGTGTCGCGACTGCCGACTGTTGCCCTTGTCTGCGAGACTTGCCCACCCGCCTGAGCCGGCGGCGCGGATCGCTTCGCGACCACCACTCAGCTTTTGCTCCGCAGTTCGTCCGATCGCCGCTTCCGCGCCTTTCGCTTCGCGCAAGCGCTGGCGCGGGTCGCCGTTTGCTGCGCAAACGGCTGGTTGGACACCCGTTGCCTCTTTCGATCGCCGCTTCCGCGCCTTTCGCTCCGCGTAAGCGCTGGCGCGGGTCGCCGTTTGCTGCGCAAACGGCTGGTTGGACACCCGTTGCCTCTTTCGATCGCCGCTTCCGCGCCTTTCGCTCCGCGAAAGCGCTGGCGCGGGTCGCCGTTTGCGTAGCAAACGGCTGGCTAGACACCCGTTGCCTCTTTCGATCGCCGCTTCCGCGCCTTTCGCTCCGCGAAAGCGCTGGCGCGGGTCGCCGTTTGCTGCGCAAACGGCTGGTGCCAGAGGGCGGGATTGAACCGCCGACCAAGGGCTTATGAGTCCCCTGCTCTACCACTGAGCTACTCTGGCGTAAATCGTTGCTCCTGAGTCTCGAGGCTTATCCCAACCCGGATCAAGACGGAATCCACATCCCACGCTGAATTCGTGGTGCGGGAGCCGGCCTTCGGGCAAAGAACAGACGCGCTAACTCGTATCGGAACACGACGAGCGGCGTTTACTACGGGCGCTTCGCCGCCTCCGGCAAGCAGAAATCGGTCTCCGTGGCCGATGGCGTCGCTCCCGCAAATCTGCGCCTACGCACAGGGCGCCACGACCTTCGGCATCGGAGTATTGAGGACTGAACGGAAACGCGCTTGATTATTTCGCTATTCTGCGAAACATGCGCGGGCATGGCTTCGATCAAGGCGCGCGCCGCCAATCGCCGGCAGGCCGACGTCTTCAAGGCGCTCGGGCATCCGGCGCGACTCCAGGTGGTGAAGGAACTCGCGGACGGCGAGCGCTGCGTGTGCGACCTCGTCGACCTGACCGGACTCGGGTGGTCCACGGTCTCCCGCCATCTCGCGGTGCTCAAATCGGTGGGCGTGATCGAGGACGACAAACGCGGCCTGCAGGTGTTTTACCGGCTTCGGATGCCGTGCGTGGTGCGCTTCGCCTCGTGCCTCGAGGCCGTCGCCGAAGGCCAGGACGTCACCTTCACCGTGGGTTGCTGCAGCGAGAAGGCGCGCTGACACGAGGCCCCATCTCCCCCGCCCCGCCCCCTCCCTGGCCGCCATTCGTTTCGCTCTTTCGCGAATCAGCGCACCATGAGCCTTCGCCTGGAACTCAAGACCTTCGCCTGGATGGCGGCGGCGTTCGCTGCGTTCTACTATCTTCCGCTGGGCTCACCGCGCTTTGACGGCGCCGTGACGGAGGCGCTTGCCTTGACCCAATGGTACATGCGCGAGCATGTGATCCTGTGCCTGCTGCCTGCGTTCTGGATCGCGGGTGCGATCGGCGCGTTTGTCTCGAAGCAGTCAGTGATGCGCTACTTCGGCCCGAATGCACCCAGGCTCGCGAGCTACGGCGTGGCGTCGGTTTCGGGGACGATCCTCGCGGTCTGTTCCTGCACGGTGCTGCCGCTCTTTTCCGGAATCTATCGCATGGGTGCGGGCCTCGGCCCGGCCACGGCTTTCCTTTACTCCGGGCCGGCGATCAATGCCCTCGCCATCATCCTGACCGCGAAGGTGCTCGGCCTGCAGCTAGGCATGGCGCGCGCGATCGGTGCGATCGTCTTCTCCATCGTGATCGGCGCGCTGATGCACGTGATTTTCAGGCGCGAGGAGAAAGCGAAGGCGGTCCGGATGGCCGCGATGCCGGAACCGTCTCCCGCCCGGCCGCTCTGGCAGACCGGCGTGTTCTTCGGCCTCATGGTGGCGATCCTCGTCGTTGCCAACTGGGGACGGGCCGAAGGGACGACCGGGTTCTTTGCCGCCGTGTTTGCCGTGAAGTGGCGGCTCACCGCAGCGTTTGCGACACTGTTTGCCCTCGTGCTGTGGCGCTGGTTCGGCCTGTCGGCGGTTCGCCTCGGGATCTCGGCCGCGGCGACAGCCGGCTCAGCCATGCTCGTCCCCGCGCATCCTTCGCTGGCGGTGCTGGTCGCCGTCGCCGGATTGACCTGGGCCACGGCCGGGCGCAAAGGCGAGGCCGGAGAGTGGTTCGCCGAATCGTGGGACAACGCCAAGCAGATCTTTCCGCTGCTCATCGGCGGCGTGCTCGTGGCCGGTCTCCTGCTCGGTCGCCCAGGAAACGAGGGCCTGATTCCCGGTGAATGGATCGCGCGCGCGGTGGGCGGAAACTCACTCGCCGCCAATGCCTTCGCCGCCGTCGCCGGTGCGCTGATGTATTTCGCCACGTTGACCGAGGTGCCCATCCTGCAGGGCCTGATCGGAAGCGGCATGGGTGCGGGTCCCTCGCTCACCCTGCTGCTCGCCGGCCCGGCGCTGAGCCTCCCGAGCATCCTCGTGATCAACTCCGTCATCGGACCGCGAAAGACCGCGACCTACGTCGGTCTGGTCGTCGCGCTCTCCACGCTCGTCGGCTGGACCTATGGCTTCCTGGCCTGACACGACGTCCGGCCGCAACCCAAAGCCTCCTCTTCTCCACACCATCCCCACCACCACAGCCATGAAAAAGATCCAGATTCTCGGTACGGGTTGCCGGAAGTGCGCCCTGCTCGCCGAAAACGCGGAGAACGCCGCCCAGGCGCTCCACCTCAACTACTCCCTCGAGAAGGTCACCGACATCAACGAGATCTCCTCGTTCGGCGTCATGTTCACACCCGCCCTCGTGGTCGACGGCGCGGTCAAGGTCGCCGGCAAAGTGCCGTCGATCGACGAGGTGAAGCGAATGCTCAGCTGACCAGCCGAACCTGAACCGAACCCATTTCACCACAAGCGCACGGAGAACACGGAGCCGAATCGACATGAACAGCGGGAGGCGACGGCAACCGGGGACTGACCCAGCGTCCTCATTCCCTTCGTTTTCTTCTGTGAGGATCCTCCGCCCCTGCGCTCGCCGTGCCCTCTGTGGTGCGAAACACGATCTACCATGAGTTCCACCACTCCGAAATGCTCCTGCAGCTGCAACGACAATTCCGGTCCGCCTGCGCTTGTGTATCCGTGTTCTGGAGCCGCTGACGTCGGCGAGATCTCGGATCGCGCCGCGCATCTGCTCGACGCCGAGGACAAGGCCTGGATGTCGTGTCTCGCCGGCATCGGCGGCCGCGTGAGCGGGCTGCTCGCCAGCGCGGCCGGCGCCCCGGCGCTGCTTGCGATCGACGGCTGCCCGCAGGACTGCGCCCGCAAGACGCTCGAACTCGCCGGCTTCACGGGGATACGCCACCTGCGCGTGACCGACCTCGACCTGATGAAAGGCAAGTCCCCGGCAACCGAATCCGCCGTGCGCCGCGTCGCTGATGCAGCTGCCGCACGCCTCGCACCATCGTCCGCACCATCCAAGCCCTCCGCCCCAATATCCCCATGATCTCCATGACCTCGCTTCGTTCCCTCGCCGCCGCCGCGCTCCTCGCGCTCGTCGCCGGGCCGCTGCCCGCCGACGAGACCGCTCCCGCGCCTGCCGGGAAGGCCCTGCCGCGCCTCGTCGACCTCGGGGCCGGCAAGTGCATCCCCTGCAAGCAAATGAAACCGATCCTGGACGACCTCGCGCTCAACTACGCGACGGCGTTCGAGACCGTATTCATCGACGTGTGGGAAAACCGCGACGAAGGCCGGCGCTATGGTATCCGCATGATCCCGACGCAGATCTTCTACGATGCCTCGGGCAAGGAACTCTTCCGCCACGAAGGCTTCATGGCCAAGAAGGACATCCTGGCCAAGTGGAAGGAACTCGGCGTCGACGTCGGGGACGCAGCCGCTTCCGCCACAGGACCGCAGGCCTGAGCCGATGGATACGCTGTTCATCACCCTCACGGACGCGATGGCGGGAGCACCGGCCATCGCGCTGGCTGCCGCGTTCGCCTGGGGGGTGCTCAGTATCATCCTCAGCCCGTGCCATCTTGCCAGCATCCCGCTCATCGTCGGGTTTCTGCAGGGCAAGGATCGCGTCTCGCAAGGTCGCGCGATGGGGCTCTCCACAGTGTTTGCCATCGGCATTCTCGGTTCGATCGCGCTCATTGGCGCGGCGACCGCGGCCGCGGGACGCATGCTGGGCGACCTCGGCCCGTGGGGCAACTACGCGGTGGCGCTGGTGTTCTTCGTCTTCGGGCTGCACCTGCTCGACGTGCTTCCCTTGCCGGAGAGCTGGCGACCGGCTCCGCACCAGCCGCGCCGCGGCCCCATCGGTGCGCTGCTGTTCGGATTGATCTTTGGCGTGGCGCTCGGGCCTTGCACATTCGGATTCATGGCACCGGTGCTCGGTGTGACGTTCAACGCGGCGAGCACAGCTCCGTTCTTCGCCTTCGGGGTGCTCGGCCTCTTCGCGCTCGGGCACTGCGCGGTCATCGCCTCGGCCGGAGCCTCGAGCCAGTGGGTGCAGCGCTGGCTGAGCTGGCAGGGCGACCACCCCGGGGCGCAGTGGCTGCGCCGCCTGTGCGGGCTTCTCGTCATCGCTGGCGGCGTGTGGCTTCTCGTCACTGCGACCCCCTGAACCGGCGGCACATCAGAGCCGCTCCCATCCGTTTACGCGCATATACGCCTTGACGTATATAGCAGCGATGCCAGGGTGTCCCGCGATGGACCTTGTCTCGATCTATCAGTGCCTGTGCGACCGGACGCGGTTGCGCATCCTTGCGGCGCTCATGGACGGGCCGTTGTGCGTCTGTCATCTCCAGCAGATCCTCGGGGAGCCGCAGGTGAAGGTGTCCAGGCACCTCGCCTACCTCAAGGAGCACGGCATGGTCGAAGCCGAGCGGGAGGCCAACTGGATGATCTACCGGCTCCCGGCGAAGCGGCCCACGCAGCTTCAGGCCAACCTCGCCTGCCTACAGGATTGCGTGCGCGAGGACGCTTCATTTGCCCGTGACGCACGGCGCGCGGCCAGACTTCGCATCCAACTGAAGGGCGCGGCTCCGTTCTGTGCCTGAGTCCAAACATCCCATCTCCACATGCCGGATACCAAGCCGACGATTCTCATCCTCTGCACAGGCAACTCCTGCCGCAGCCAGCTGGCCGAGGGCATCCTTCGGGCCGCGGCCGGGGATCTATTCCGCATCGAAAGCGCCGGCTCAAAGCCGGCGGGCCACGTGCATCCCCGCGCCATCGCCGTGATGCGGGAGCTCGGCCTCGACATCTCGGAGCACCGCTCCAAGCACCTCGACGAGTTCCTCAGCCAGGAAATCGAGACGGTGATCACCGTGTGCGGAAACGCCGACCAGGCGTGCCCGGCATTCCCCGGCCGGGTCAATCGTCACCACTGGCCGTTCGACGATCCTGCACACTCCACCGGGACGGACGAGGAGATCATGAGCGCCTTCCGCCGGGTGCGCGACGAGATCCAGAGAGTTTTCGGCGCCTACGCCGACGGACGCCGCGATGCCCTTCGGGCCGCGCCAACCCGAGGTGGTGCGCCGACCTTGGGAGTGCCCGCACGATAACGACGGAGGCTTGCACGACATGTCCAATTCCGTCGCCAGGAATATGTCCTTCCTCGACCGTTATCTCACGGTCTGGATCTTTGCGGCCATGGGGCTGGGTGTGGCCCTGGGCCACTTCGTCGTCACCGACCCGGCGGGGTTCTTCGAGCCCATGACCGTCGGGACGACAAACCTGCCCATCGCCATCGGCCTCATCCTCATGATGTACCCGCCGCTTGCGAAGGTGAAATACTCGCAGCTCCCGAAGGTCTTTGCGAATACCCGCATCCTCGGCCTCTCCCTGGTCCAGAACTGGATCGTCGGCCCGATCCTGATGTTCCTCCTGGCGGTCGTGCTGTTGCGCGATCACCCCGATTACATGGTCGGCCTCATCCTCGTCGGGATCGCGCGCTGCATCGCGATGGTCCTGGTCTGGAACGATCTCGCGAAGGGGAGTCGTGAATACGCGGCGGGCCTCGTCGCGCTCAACAGCATCGCCCAGATCCTCTTCTACAGCGTCTTCGCCTGGGTGTTCATCACCGTGCTGCCCCCCTACTTCGGACTGGAGGGCCGGGTGGTGCAGGTCGCGATGAGCGATGTGTTCTGGAGCGTGATGGTGTACCTCGGCATCCCGTTTGCCGCGGGCGTGCTCAGCCGTGTGATCCTGGTGCCCCTCAAGGGCGAGGCGTGGTATGAGCGGACCTTCATCCCGCGCATCTCGCCGCTCACGCTCACGGCGCTGCTTTTCACGATCGTGGTGATGTTCACGTTCCAGGGCGAGGCGATCGTCGAGTTGCCCGTCGACGTGCTGCGCATCGCCCTGCCGCTCACGCTCTACTTCGTGCTGATGTTCTTCGTGAGTTTCTTCATGGCGAAGAAACTGGGCGCCGATTATCCGCGGTCCACGACCCTGGCGTTCACCTCGGCGGGCAACAACTTCGAGCTGGCGATCGCCGTCGCCATCGCCGTGTTCGGCCTGAACTCACCGGTTGCCTTCGCCACCGTGGTCGGCCCGCTCATCGAGGTGCCCGTGCTCATCGGCCTCGTGCACGTCGCGCTGCGGCTGCAGGCGAGGTTTGGGCGGCCCACGGTTTCGGCGTGAGTTTTCTGCGCGCGGCGCGATTCGCGCGCCCCGACTGCGCATCGCTTCGCGTGGCGAAGATGCGGTTGGATTGACCGAGATCAATTCCGCCGCCGAAGAGCCTCCCGAGTCCCCAGGCGGCGTGTAGCGTCGGACCGGCCCGCCCCGGCTCTCCGACTTACCGCCGATGACTCCCCACCTGCCTCACACGCCCGCGGCCGCACCCGCGTCACCCGTGCGCCAAGCCGCGCACGGCTGGACCTCTCCGCTTGCCGTCACGGTCATGGCCGGCCTCGTCCTCGAGACGGCCACCGGACTGTGGACACTGCTGGCACCCTTTTCCGTCGCCGCCCAGCTGCAGGTGCTCCTGCACACGCTGGGAGGCCTTCTTCTGCTGGGCCCCTATCTCGTCTACCAGGTGCGCCATTGGCTCGACTGGCGCGACCAGACGCTCTCGGTGGTGAAGCTCATTGGCTACGCCGCCATGGTCGTGACATTGACCTGCATGGTGAGCGGTGGCATCGTGACGCTCCATGCCCTCGCCGGGCGGCGCCTCCCGCTCGTGTGGGACCGGATTCATCTCACGACCGGCCTTGCGACCGGAATCCTGGTGTTGATCCACCTTGCGATGGCGTGGATCCGCCGGCGCGACGGCCTGGAACGCGTCGCGGCCTTCGCCCGCGGGATGCGTCGACGCGGCGCGGTGGTTGCCGTGGCTCTCGCGTGCAGCTATGGCCTGCTCATTGCGCTCGCGTCGCTTCTCCCGCGCGTGGATCCCAGTCTGCCCACCCCGGCCGACTACAGCCTGCCTGAATACGCGCAGAATTTCGCCGAGTACCGCGGCAATCTCTTCGCCCCGAGCTTCGCCCGCACCTCCACGGGCGGGCTGGTCAATCCCGACGTGCTCGCCGGGTCCGACTCGTGCGGGACATCCGGCTGCCACGAGGAGGTCCATCACGAATGGCTGCCGAGTGCGCACCGGTTCTCCGCCATGAACCCGCCGTTCCAGGCGGTGCAGAAAAGCTTCGCAAACGATCGCCACCCCGCGGAAACGCGCTACTGCGCCGGTTGCCACGACCCCATCTCGCTCTTCGCGGGCGCCAAGGACATCCACAACCTCAGCCTTTCCGCGCCCGGCATGCAGGAGGGCATCTCGTGCATCGTGTGCCATACGATCTCGCACGTGGACGAGCGCGGAAACGCCGATTACGTGCTCACGCCGCCGGCGCGCTACCTCGGGGAGGGTGCGACCGGGATCGTCAAACGCATCTCCGACTTCCTGATACGCGCCTACCCGCGTCAGCATCTCGCCGATTACGACCGGAACATCCTGCGCACGCCCGAGTTCTGCGGGGCCTGCCACAAGCAGTTCATCCCCGAGGCGCTCAATCGGTTCGGTGCCAGCCCGGCCCAGAACCAGTTCGACGAATGGCGCAAGAGCCACTGGCACAACACGACCGAGCCCGACAAGTCGCTGAGCTGCCGCGACTGCCACATGCGGCTGGTTCAGGGCTCGAGCGATCCCGGCGCGGGCGAAGGCGGCGATCTTCGCCGCAGCGCCGACGACGGGGCGCACCGGCACCACGGAACGATCGCGACGAATCTCTTCATGCCCGAGGTCCTCGACCTGCCCGGCCGCGAGACGCATGTGCGCCTGACCGAGGAGTGGATCCAGGGCAAAACCGTCATTCCCGAGATCGCACACCTCTGGCCCGAGGGTCCGGTGGTGGCCGTCGAACTCGACACGCCCGCGGCCGCAGCACCGGGACAACCGTTTGAATTCGCCGCCTCGATACGCAACCGCAAGGCCGGCCACAACTTCGTCACCGGGCCGCTGGATTTCCTTCGCGCCTGGCTTCACGTCACGGTCGACGACGCCGACGGCCGGCGGCTCGCCGAATGGGGCGCGATCGACCCCGAGACGCGCGAGATCTTCGACGAGCCCGGTTCGATCCACCAGGCGGGTCGACCGCGCGATGCCGGAACACTCGTGCTCGAGAGCATCCCGGTGGACGAACAGGGCGAGCCGATCCTCAAGCACGAACTCTGGCGCAAGGCCGGCGCCTCCGCGACGCGCGTGGTTTTCGCGCGTTACACCGATCGTCAGGTCTACCGGTTGACGCTGCCGCCCGACGCCCGGGGACCGCTGCGCATCCGAGCCGATCTCAACTTTCGCCGCTACCGCCAGGAGTTTCTCAACCTCGTGCTCCCGACCATGGAACGCGACTCCGGCGTCTATCAGCCGACGATCACGAAGGATTCCGCCATCCGCGAGGTCCCCGTGACCGCGCCCGTGGATGTCGCATCCCTTCCGGCATCTCCGCGGTGACGCCTGCAGGCTCACGTCTGACGCCGCGCCAGCGCCGGCTCATCAGCGCAGGACTCGCAACCGCGGCCGGCACGGTTGCCCTCGGGCTCGCGGTGTGGTGGGTGGAGTCCAGCCGCAGCACGGATCTCGCCGACGCCCGCACCGGAGTCACCCAGGACGCCCTGCAGCAGGCACGCGCGGCCACCACGGCTGTGCGATTCACTGACGCCACGGGCATCGCCGGGATAGCGATGCGCCACGGCGCCCCAAAACGCCGCCGCGCATTGCCGGAGGACAACGGGTCCGGGCTCGCGTGGGGCGACTACGACGGCGATGGCTGGCCCGACCTCTATCTCGTCGACCACCCGGGGATCGCACGTGATCCCACGGATACGGCGCGCGGCAACCGTCTCTACCGCAATCGCGGCGATGGCACCTTTGCGGATGTCACAGCAGCGGCCGGGGTCTCCGACCCGGATGGGTTCGGGATGGGAGCGACCTTCGTCGATTTCGACGCCGATGGCGACCTCGACCTCTACGTCACCAACCGCGGTCCCAATCGCCTGTATCTGAATCACGGTGACGGCACATTCACCGACATCGCGGCGCGCGCCGGCGTCGACTGTCCCCTCTGGAGCACGGGTGCGGCCTGGGGCGATTATGACCGCGACGGCCACGTCGACCTCTACGTCTGCAACTACGTCGCCTACACCGCCGCCGGACGCGAGCCGCAACCCGTCGCAGGCGAACCGTACGAGGCGCCCTACTCGATCAACCCCAACGCCTTCGACCCGGAACCCAATCGACTCTACCGCAATCGCGGGGATGGCACCTTCGCGGATGTGACCGACCAGGCCCGCGTGGCCGATGCGGGCGGACGCAGCCTCTCGGCCACGTTCTGCGATTTCGACCAGGACGGCTGGCTCGACCTCTATGTGGCCAACGACGTCTCGCCGAACCGCCTCTTCCGCAACACGGGAGGAGACTTCGTGACCGAGGAGGAGCCCGCTGCGGAGGACGAGGCGTTTCCCATCACCTTCATCGACATCTCCTCGGTCACAGGCACGGCCGACTCGCGCGGGTCGATGGGCCTATCGGTGGCGGAGTTCGGCGGCCTCGCGGGCGGGTCCGACGGGCTTCCCGACATCTTCCTGGCGAACTGGCTCACCCAGGAGAACGCGCTCTATCTCAGCCTCCGCACGACGTCGCGGCTCATTGAATACCGCGACCGGGCGCGTGCGCTTCATCTCGGCGAGATATCCATCGACCGTGTCGGCTGGGGCAGCGCCGTCGTCGACCTCGATCTCGACGGCCACCCCGATATCGCCGTCGTCAATGGCAGCACGCTGGAGCAGCCGGACGAGGATTACGGGCTCAGGCCCGAGACCATGTTCCTCTTCCTCAATGACGGCGCGGGATTTCTCGACGTCGCTCCGATCGCCGGTGAAGCCACCGCGGCGGCGCGGGGCGCACGCGGCCTCGCGGCCGCCGATTACGATCGCGACGGCGATGTCGACCTGGCGGTCTCGGTCAACCAGGGGTCCCCGGTCCTTTTGCGCAACGACACGCCCCGGGACGGACGACGCTCGCTGGCTGTCGTGCTTGAGGCCCCGGAGGCGCTCGCCCGCGGGTCGCGGGTGGAGGTGGTGCACGGTTCGCGCCGGCAGGTGCGCTGGTGGGCCGCGGATGTTTCCTACCTCAGCGCACATGCCGCCGAGCTGGTCTTCGGCCTCGGCGACTCCCCGCAGGCCGATCTCGTCCGGGTGCACTGGATGGACGGCCGCATCTCGGAGCTGCGAGACGTCGCAGATATTCGGATACACGTCACGCCTTCTCGCTAGAAACTATCCGGAAACCTGGTATTTCGGCGGTGAAACCCGACCTCCCCGGCTGCCGCGGCCACTGCACGGGAGCAAGGGGGGTTGTTACTCACGCGAGAGCGAAAAGCGCCCGGGGGTCGCGCTCCACCATCGCCGACTGGCCGGCCTGCCGACCGAAGCCGCGGCTTGGCCCGAGGCCTCGCCCTACCCAGGACCGGAGTTCGGATCGCCTCTACCCGCCCGGGGCGACCGCCCGTTTCCGGCGGGCAAACACCGCGAGGGTCGTATTACGCATGTAGTCATCCCAATGACGCGCCATCTCCACGATGTCCTCATGCATCGGGCATGGTTCACCGTTGCCGCACCATTCCGGTCCGAACGGGCACATCATGCCCTCGGACTCCTTCTCAAAGCGCGCGGAAATGTCGGCGAGCGAGATGCCGCGGGGCGGTCGCGCGAGCCAGTAGCCGCCGCCCGGGCCGCGCGTGCCGTTGACGAGCCCCGCCGTGGAGAGGATTGAGAGCACCTTCGCCACGAGCGGCTGCGGAAGTTTCCGCACCGTGGCCACATCCTCGGAGCTGAGCCGCGTCTTGCCGGCGTCGTAACGCTCGGCGAGCAGGCTCATCGCCGATATGGCGGTCTGGGCGGTCTTTCCACAGCGAAGCATGTTCAGGAGGAAGGGATGAGCGGACCGGCGGGTTCGGTCAATGCGACTTCGGCGCGGCGTGGGCGGCCTGCGGGAGCCGTGCCGTGCGCAGGACTGGCAGCGCGATCTTCAGCGCGACCGTATAGACGAGCAAACCGAGCGCCCAGATCCCGGCGCTGATCTGCCACTCCACCACGCTCGGGCTGTATTCAACGACTTCATGCAGGGTCGATGGGATGAATCCGGGGATGATCAGGCCCATTCCCTTCTCGATCCAGATCCCGACAAAAGCGAGCACGCAGGCCACCGTCAGCTGCGCCTTGTGCGCCACCACGCCGGGCCGCAGGAGCAGCACGGCCGCGACGACGCCACAGGCGACCGAGGTCCAGATCCAGGGAACCAGGCCATGCGCGCCGTGCAGGCCGAAGTAGAGGTAGCGCGCCGCCGCCGTGTGGCTCGAACCGCTGTAGAACTCCGTGAAGATCTCCGAGGCGACCATGAGCAGGTTGATCAGCAGGGTCACGCGCATGATGTTGGCGAGCACCGAGATCGGCCGGTCGCCGAAACCCACGCCGCCGAATCGACGCAACAGCTGCAGCGCGATGATGATGAAGGCCGGACCGCTCACGAACGCCGACGCGAGAAAACGCGGCGCGAGCAGCGCGGTGTTCCAGAACGGCCGCCCGCCCAGGCCGCAGTAGAGGAACGCAGTGACCGTGTGGATGGAGATCGCCCAGACGATGGAGATGAACACGAACGGCACGTACCATCGTGGATTCGGCCGCCGTCCAATGAACCGCATGTAGAGCAGATAGCCGCAGATGTGCAGGTTGAGCAGGAGGTAGCCGTTGAGCACCAGCACGTCCCAGGTCAGCATCGAGACCGGCCAGTTGAACTCGCCCAGCCCGGGAATGAGATGCCACCACCGGTCGGGCCGTCCCAGGTCCACCACGACAAACGCGATGCACATGACGATCGCGGCGATGGCGAGCATCTCCCCGACGATCACGACATCGTGCATGTCGTCATCATGATACAAATACGCCGGGATCACCATCATCACGCCGCCCGCCGCGAGGCCCACCATGAAGGTGAAGTTTGCGATGTAGAGGCCCCACGAGACGTGATCGTTCATGGACGTGACGATCATGCCCTCGCTCACCTGGATGGCCCAGGCGTTGAGCCCGACCAGACCCACGGCGGTGAGCAGCGTCATCCACGCGTAGAACCATCCCGAGCCATCGGTCGCATCGACGACGGCCCGCCAGAGAAAGCGCGGATAGCGGCGGAGATGGCCCTCCGATGCGACCGCTGGGGAGGACGTGACACTACTCATCGAAAAAGTAGAAGAAGCTGGGACGGGTGCCGAGTTCCTCCTTGAGCACGAACACGCGCTTGTTCGCGAGCACGCGGCGGATCTCGGAGTCCGGGTCGAGGAGGTTGCCGAAAACGCGCGCACCGGTCGGGCAGGCTTCGAGGCAGGCAGGCAGCTTGCCGTTGCGGGTGCGGTGCAGGCAGAACGTGCACTTCTCCATCACACCCTGCGGGCGAATGCGGTTCGAGAGATAGGCCTGCACCGGGTTGACCTCCTCGGCCGGGATCTGCGGCTTGGTCCAGTTGAATCGGCGCGCGTGATACGGGCAGGCCGCCTCGCAATAGCGGCAGCCGATGCACCAGTTGTAGTCCACCACGACGATGCCATCCGGCTCCTTCCATGTGGCCTCGACCGGGCAGACGTCGACACAGGGCGGACGGTCGCACTGCTGGCACTGCACCGGCATGTAGAACTTGTCCGGATGCGGCACGGGATGCGTGTAGTTCACGTTTCCCTTCTCCAGATCGAGTGATCCCTTCTGCATCTCGACCACGCGGATGTAGGAGTTGCCCGAAGGCCGGTCGTGATTGTTCTCCTCGTGACAGGCCTGCGCACATTTGCGGCAGCCGATGCAGATCGAAAGATTGAGCGCGTAGCCGAACTTCACACCGGCCTGCGGCCGCACATCGGATATCTCGACGTCGGCGCCGTAGTCGCGCTTTGCCTCGGCCTCGAGGCGGGCCATGACGCGGTCGAGCTCGTCCTTCGAGAGTTCGCGGTAATGCCTCTGCAGAAATTCGTCGAGGGAGAGGTCGGACGTCCAGCTGACAATCGGGGCGATCGCCTTGGCGAATGCGGCCGCGCCGAGCGTGGCGCCGGCCATCTTGAGCGCCGTGCGGCGGGTCATGCCCCCTTCCGTCGAATCGTCGTCCGAGGATGGAAGTTTCTCAGTGTCCGGTGCCATGGGGGGAAACCTCGTGGGCTGCCGCGCGATCACGCTGCTGGCGCGCGCCGCGATCCTGAGGCGGGAAGACGGGCCGGACGCGCGGATAGGCGGGTGCATGGACGTCGTGGCAGTCCGTGCAGGTGTTGCGCACGCGCTCGCCCACGCGCAGGTCCCAGTGGCCGGTCATCCCGCCGTGCGAGCCGTTCTGATAATCCCGGTACTGCGGCCCATGACACTGGGCGCAGAGTTGGATCGTGTTCGGATACGCGATCGCCGCGCCGTCGGCCCGTCGGAGCGTGTCGTAGTTGGCGGCGTTGTGGCAGCTCAGGCAGCTCAGGCCGCCGTGTCGGTACTTCAAGCCCTGGTGAAACTCATCGAGAGCCTCGGCGCTCGCATTGGCGATGTCGGGACGGCGCGTCGCGTGACAGGTTGAGCACGACACCATGGCCGGCACACCGCCCGTCTGCGGGAGCGTGGCCATCACCTTCGGCGTCTGTGGCCCCGGACGGATGCGCACGGCGTGCAGCGCAGGGTCGGGACCGGTCGCGGGATTCGAGCCGGCACCCGAATCATGACGCGGCAGGCCTTCCTGCGCCGGGGTGGCGCGCACGATCCACGACGTTGTGAACAGGACAGCCGCCAGCGCCAGCACGGTGAGGCTCGATCGGAGGACGAGGTGCTTGCGGGGCGTCACTGCTGCACTCAATCGGACTCGCACGTCGCTATTCAAGAATAAACCTTCTTTTATTCTTGAGTCAGGAAGTCCCGCGGCGATGATCGAGGGGATGCCGGCCCCGCGTTCCATCCCGCCCCCGTCGGTCGTTGGCTTGACGCTGACGCTTGACCCAACGTCCCCGGCGCTTCCGGCCACCCTGGAAACCCTGCGTGCGCGTCCCGGACTCACGCTCCGGGAGCCCCGGATGCCCTTTGCCGCGCTCGCGCTCGAATCCGACGACACCCGACGCGATCACGCGTGGCTCGAATCGCTGCCCGCCGTGATCGCCGTCGACGTGGTCTTCATCGAGGTGCTCGCCGAACCGGAGACGGGCATAGCGCGCACGCGCCGCCGCTCGCGCGACCCACTCGACGATTCGCCCCTGCCGGGTGTCACGCATCCCGCTGCCTCGTGCGCCGGCGCCTCCACCTCCTGAGGCATTCCGCGCTCCCTGCAAAAGGACACCGGCTCTCCCAGCCCCGCTTCCGCCTCACGATCCCCAGCACTTTCCCGCCTCGTCATGTCCTTCGACCGCCGCGATTTTCTCCGCACCTCCGCGCTAGCAGCGGCCTCCGCTGTCATTTCCCAACGCCTCGATGCGACCACTGCCGCGGCCGCGGAAGCCGCCGGCCCGACGACCACGCCGGATGGTATTCGCTGGGACAAGGCGCCCTGTCGCTTCTGCGGCACCGGTTGCCACGTGCGCGTGGGCGTGCGCGACGGGCGGGTCGTCGCGATCCAGGGTGAGCGCCTCGCCGAGGTGAACAAGGGGCTGCTTTGCGTCAAGGGCTACCATGTCGGCGGCATTCTCTACGGGCGCGACCGCCTCACCCAGCCGCTGCTGCGCCGCAATGGCGTGCTCGAGCCGATCGCCTGGAGTGAGGCGATCGAGATCATCGCCCAGCGCATCCTCGCCAAGCCCGAAACTTTTGCGATCTACGGCAGCGGCCAGTGGACGATCCCCGAGGGTTACGCCGCCCAGAAGCTCATGAAGGGCGGCCTGGGCAACAACCACATCGAGCCAAACGCCCGCCTCTGCATGGCGTCGGCCGTGACTGGATACCTCTCGGTCTACGGTGTGGATGAACCGGCCGGTTGCTACGACGATCTCGACCACGCCGACGTCGTGATCCTCTGGGGAAACAACCCAGCCGAGATGCACCCCATCCTCTTCTCGCGCATCATCGACCGGCGCACCCGCGGCGAGAAGGTGACGATCATCGACATCGGCACACGCCGCACCCGCTCGACCGAATACGCCGACGAATACCTCGAGTTCCAGCCCCAGAGCGACCTTGCCATCGCCAACGGTATCGCGCACCTGCTCCTGGCCAACGATTCCTGGGACAAGGCGTTCGTCGAGAAACACTGCAATTTCCGCGGCGACAACCAGCCGCTCGATCTTCTGGGCCGGCCGATCTCCTTCGATGAGTACAGGACGATGCTCGCCCCCTACACGCCGGAGTTCGTCGAGAAGATCTCCGGCGTGCCGGCGGCCAAGCTCCGTCTGCTCGCGGATTTGTTCGGTCGCCGCGACCTGCGCATCACGAGCCTCTGGTGCATGGGCATGAACCAGCACACCCGCGGCACGGCTATCAATCGGCTCGTGCACTCGATTCACCTGCTCAGCGGGCACTTCGGCCGCCCGGGCGACGCCCCGACCTCCCTCACCGGCCAGCCCTCGGCCTGCGGCACCGCCCGCGAAGTCGGCACGATGTGCCATTTTCTTCCCGGAGGCCGGCTCGTGGCCAACGAGGCGCACCGCCGGGAGTCCGAAAAGTTCTGGAACATCCCGGAGGGCCGCATCAACCCGAAGCCCGGCCACCACACGGTGCTGATGTGGGAGAAGTTCTGCACGCCCGCGGACAAGGGAGGCGACATCTCCACGATCTGGGTACAGGTCACCAATCCCGGCCAGACGCTTCCGAACCTGCACAAGCTCTTCCGCGGCAAACAGGGCCTCGAGGACAAGTTTCTCATCGTCTCCGAGGTTTATCCGACCGCCACCACCGAACTCGCGGACCTCGTCCTTCCCTCCGCGATGTGGGTCGAGAAGAACGGGATCTACGGCAACTCCGAGCGCCGCACGCAGCAGTGGTTCAAGCAGGTGCAACCGCCTGGCGAGGCTCGCGATGACACCTGGCAGATCATCGCCGTGGCCCGGCGCCTCTTCGAACTCGGCCATCCTGGCATGAAGGACAGGGACGGGAACTTCCTCTTCTCCGTCCGCGATGACGCCGGAGGCGAGAGACCCGTGTGGCAGTGGGAGCACTACTACGACGTCAACGTCGACCGCGCCCTCTACGAGGAGTACCGGCAGTTCACCCGCATGAAGCACAAGGACCTCGCCCCCTACGACGTGCTCGCCCAGGCGCGCGGCTTGCGCTGGCCCGTCGTGCAGAAGGCCGACGGGTCCTGGCATGAGACTCCCTTCCGTTTCATGGAATTCTCGGATCCGTACGTGACCCAGGGACGTGGTATCCAATTCTACCATTCGGTGACCAAGGACGATCGGGCGCTGATCTGGTTCTGCCCCTACGAGCCCGCAGCCGAATCGCCCGACGCCGACTACCCGACCTGGCTCAACACCGGGCGCGTGCTCGAGCACTGGCATAGCGGGACGATGACCATGCGCGTGCCGCAGCTGCGCAACGCCATGCCAAACGCCTACGTGGAGATGAATCCCGAGGACGCCGCCGCCAGCGGCCTGGCCAACGGCGACATCGCCGTCGTCGAGTCGCGTCGCGGCCGGATCGAGCTTCCCGTCTGGATCAACGGCCGCGCCACGCCCCCGCGCGGAACGGTGTTCGTGCCATTCTTCGACGAGCGGCTGCTCATCAACGACGTCACGCTCGGCGAGCCCTGCCCGATCTCGAAGGAGCCCGATTACAAGAAGTGCGCCGTGCGCGTCTATGCCAAGGGCGCGGAGCCCGCGCGCCAGCCCGGGCTGAGCGATCGCTCGCCCCTCGTCCCCACGCCATGACGTCACCCGCGCCATCCTCACCGCCGCCGCGCCGACAGGGTGCCGGCTGGCACGGCGCCGCGCTGGCGCTCGTGGTGGCGCTCACCGTCGGGCTGAGCGGCTTCTTCATGGGCCTCCGCCAGACCGGACGCGCCACGACCGAGCAACGCGAGGCCTGGGTTGCCGGCGCGTCGCAGCCTTCCGCCCCCGGGGACATCGTCGAGGACGCCGGGGCCGTGTCACCGATCGTTGACTACACGCGGCTCGGCGAGGGCTCGCTCCACGCGAACCGCGCCTGGGTGAACTCGCTCGACAAGCTCGCTCCTCCTCCGTCACCGAAGGCAGGATACGCCTTCCTCTCGGCCGACGAGCAGGAGCTCGTGCGACGGCAGCGCACCTCGCGTCGACTCTACGATGGTGCCCCGCCCACGGCGCCCCACCCGCTCGATCAACTCAACCCCGCCGCCTGCCTGGAATGCCACGGCAAACCGACCGCGATCTCCGGCGTGATGGTCCCGCAGATGAGCCACAAGCTCCACGCCAACTGCCTGCAGTGCCACGTGTCGTCCTCGGGGCCGACGAGCACCTGGCGGTCCCGCGAGGTCGCGCTCTCCGACGGCAATCGCTTCCGGGGCACCCTCGCGTCGGGGTATGGCAGCCGCGCCTACGTCGGCGCGCCACCGGTCGTCTCACACACCACATGGATGCGCCAGAGCTGCATCACCTGCCACGGTCCGGGCGGGACTGCGGCGTTTCGCACCAGTCATCCCGAGCGGCAGAACTGCCTCCAGTGTCACGCCACCGATGCGCGCGCCGAGCAGAGCCCGATGCTCGCCCGCGCGAGCATCGGCTCGAATGACGTGCCGCCGCCGCTGCCTCCCTCGGCACAACGCGAGATCGGGTCCGCACGATGAACCGCCGCGATTTCCTCTCGAGCCTCATCCCGAACCGCTGGAGCGGTCGCGCGATGTCGGCGGAGAACGCCGTCGTCGGCACCGCCGCCGCTTTGCCCCAGGTCGCCGTGATCGCCGGCAGACACTGCCTCGCCTATCAGGGGTCCTTCTGCTCCACCTGCCGCGAACGCTGTCCGATTGAAGGCGCGATCGTGATCGAGCGCGGCCTGCCACGCGTGATGCCCGCGCTCTGCGATGGCTGCGGGATCTGTCACGACCTCTGCCCTGCGCCGACGAACGCGATCCTGATGGCCAGGAAACCCAGCCTTCCCGCCGCACATGCCTGATTCGCCGCTGAAACTCCCGCCGCTCCAGCAAGCCGCGCTCGATGCAACCATGGTCGGGACGCTTTTCAGCGACCTCGCCACATGCGCACGCGTGCTCTCCGTCGTGCCCCGGCGCTCCGCACGGACAATGATCGATGAGGCGCCCGTCGACCTCGCCTCCGCCGAACGCGGGTTGCGCGACGGTTCGTTCCGGGCCGTGCAGATCCGCTACCGATACGACGAACGCGAATGGTGCGATACGCTCATGCCCCTTCCCGCCGGTGCCGCACGCCTCGTGCGCATCTGCACCGATGAGGTCCATGCGTCGACCGCTCCCTAGGACACTTTTCCCGTGCGCATTCGTCACCTCTTCATCTCTCCCGGACACAACTATTTCGGCCACCACGGCGGGCCGGCGGGGAGGCATCCCATCGAGGAAGTGGAGGCCGTGGAGTGCGTGGCCGGGCATGGTTTGCGCGGCGATAGGTTTTTCGGATACAGGAGCGACTACAAGGGCCAGGTGACGCTCTTCTCCTGGGAGGTCTATCTGGAGTTGTGCGCGACGCGCGGCGACACCGATGCCTCCCCGGCCCGACTCCGGCGCAATGTCATCGTCGAAGGTATCGATCTCAACGCACTCATCGGCACGGAGTTCGAGCTGCAGGGTGTGCGGCTGCACGGAACAGAGGAATGCCGCCCGTGTTATTGGATGGACCAAGCCATCGGCGCCGGCGCCGAATCGTGGTTGAAAGGCCGCGGCGGGCTGCGGTGCCGGATCCTATCCCAGGGTGTCCTGCGGCGGGACGCGGGCGTGAACCTCCAACACCTGGATCAACTGAAGATCGCGTCCTGAGCGGCACCGTCCGGCCCCCCTTACACGATGCCGCCCGTTCTCGCCAACGATTCGACGCTTGCCGTGAAACACCGCGCCGCGGCGAGCTGCGCGCGCCCGGCTGACGAGCGCGCAGAGAGGCACATCGCCGGAACGTCGTCCGCCGATGCGACGAGACTCGTCCCGGGTCCCGAAGTTCCCCGGTCCGTCGGCTCCACCGATGCTCTTTTGGGGAACCGTCCGGTGACCGGATCCGTGGCGTTTCTCAAGATCGCACTTAGGTTTCGCCGCGTTACAGGCGACCGTCATCGCGGCGCCCGCCCCCATTTTGCCGCGTCAAGCGCGCACCTGCCGCGGGTTTTCCCCGCCCGGCTCCTCGATCGTCTCCCCCAGACCGCACACCCCCAACCATGCGACCATCCCCCCGCCCCCCCGTCATCACGATCCTCGGCTTCGCAGCCGTGGGCCTGTTTTGCTTCGGCCTGACCTGCGTCGTGCTGCTCGCCGCCCCGGACAGCCTGGCCGGCGATCCCGTCCGCGGACCGGTGCTCGCGCTCACGCACCTTGTGACGCTGGGTTGGATCGGTTCACTTCTCTTTGGCGCGGCCTACCTGGTCGGACCGATGCTCGCGGAGAGCGAACTCTGGAGCCGCCGCCTTGCGACCGCCCATCTCGCGCTCCACGTCATCGGGCTCGCGCTGCTTATCGGCGGGCTCTTCCTCCTGCGCTACGACGTGGCCGCGTTCGGGGCCGGCACCCTCGTGGCTGGGTTGGCCTTGTTGATTGTCAACCTGATGGTCACCGGATCGCGGCAGTCGCGCTGGATCCCGGCCAACATCGCGTTTCAATCGGCAATGTTCTGGCTGGCCGCGACCGGTACGCTCGCGCTCTTGATGGTGCGCGGGCGGCTCGCCTCGCCGTGGCTTGCCTCGCCGGAGACGCTCATCGCGCTGCACGCCCATTTTGCCCTCTTCGGGTTTCTCGCCCAGGCGCTGCTCGCCGTGTCACTGCGCGTGGTTCCGCTCTCGCTCGGTCAGCTGTCGCATCCCAAAAGCCTGGATACGCTAGCCTGGACCGCGTGGGCCGTGCTCAACACCGGGCTGATGCTCCTTGTGCCGGCGTCGCTGGGGAGTGCGCATGGATTCGTGGTGGCGGTCGGGGGAATCATCGCGCTGGGCGTGGCGCTCTTCGCCGTCGACATCGGATGCATCCTGTGGATGTTTCGCCAGCGCCTCTCCTGGGGTGCGGCGACGCACGCCACGGGAATCGCGCTGCTCGTTGCGATCGCCGCCGCGGCGCTCTGGCGGCTGCCCCAGGTGGCGTCCGGCACGCTCGAGCAGACCCGGGAGTGGATGCGTTTCTACATCTCGCTGGCCCTGCTTGGACCGTTCTCCTTCGCGATCATCGGCACGGCCGAGCGCGTGGTCCCGCGGCTGGTCTGGGCCCTGCGGTTCGCGCCCTGGTCGCGCCACGGTCGCGTGCCGCACCCGTCGTCACTGGCTCGCGACGCGGCGGCGGCGCCCGCCTACTTTTCGCTGCTCATGGCCTGGGTCTACTTCGCCCTTGGCCAGTGGCATGGCAACCAACACGCGCTGCGCGTCGGTGCCGTGCTCCTGCTCCTCGGCTTCGCGTGGTTCATCGTGTCGATCGCCCCGGCGATCGTGCGCCTCGTGCTCGGTGTGACGCCCGCGGACCTCGGCATCGCGAACGAGACGCAGGAGGAGCCCCGCCGGTCCTCGTCTTCCGGATAACAACCCCACCCACCCCGTCGCCACGGATCAACCCACCGAAACCCATCCCGTCCCTGCGGCTCGGCCAGAGGCCTCGCCCTACCCTCAGTCTTCAGTCCCGTTTCACGCCATGATCATCCCCCCACGCCAGCCCCGCCTCGCCCTGCTGTTTCTCCCGGCATTTGTCCTGCTCGTGCCAGCGCTGCACGCCTGCGACGCCTGCAACGTCAAGTTCGCGCAGCAACTCAAGGAATCGCGCGCGGGCTCGCTCGAGGCGATGGACCTTCAGGCCGCCATGGCCAACCAACAGGGCCTCCCGCTCCAGGGCATGGGGTCGTCGTCACTCACGCAAGCCATCGAGGCCACGGTCCTGGCGCAGAACGCCCCAGTGCGTCCCGAAGCCGCCGGAGGGACGCTCGCGGCGGAGGACAACGCTGTATCGACCACTCCATCACGTGCCGTCACCTCACAATCGGTGGCCCAGGCGGCTGGCGCACTCTCGCGCTACGACGTCGTGCCTGAGGCCTGGAAAAACGATCCGTTCATCGACGTGATCGAGCGCGATTACGGCCTTCCGATCCCCGCGACCTCCTACGTCCCGCAGGACACCAAACCCGACAAATCCTTCACCATCGAGTTGTCGGAGGGAAAAACCTACATTGGCAACGGCGTGGTCTACGACGGGTTTCTCACCAACGGCACGATACCGGGGCCCACGATCATCGTGGATGAGGGGGACATCGTCGAGATGACGATCGTGAACAAGGGCACGATCCCGCACGGCGCCTCGATCCATTCCGCCTACACGCAGACCTCGAAATACCTTGGCAAGATCCAGCCGGGTGCCTCCGGCCGCGTGGTCTTCCGCTGCACCCTACCGGGCGTCTACCTTTACCACTGCGCACCCGGCGGTCATGCGATCCCGATGCACGTCCTGTTCGGCCAGTACGGCATGATGGTGGTGAAGCCGAAGAAGCAGGCCTACAAGATGGATGAGGTGATGGGCCGCAAACCCGACCTCGAGCTGTACCTCGTGCAGCACGAATTCTATGCCAGCGGCAAGGACGCGGTGGAAAGCCGCGCGCTCTACACCACGTTCAACGGAAAGCTTTTCCGCTACGTGGAGGAGCCGATCAAGGTCCGCCCGGGCGATTTCGTGCGCATCTACTTCCTCAATGTCGGCCCGAACAACATCTCCACGTTCCACATCGTCGGCCTCTGCTGGGACTACGTCTACTGGCAGGGCCATCCCGGGGCACCGCTGCCGGGCGGGCAAAGCGTGCTCGCGGGCCCGACCGATTCGTGGGTGATCGATTTCCGCATTCCGCCGGATGAAGGCGCCTACACGATGCTCACGCATGCCGTCGGTTCGGCCTCGCGCGGCGCGATCGGCCTGCTCGTAGCGGAGAAGGACGCCCAGACTCCGGCGGTCATCTCGGCCGAGGGAATAAAGTACACGGCCGAGGAGATGGCCGAGATCGAGCCCAAGGCGAAGCGAACGATCTCGCCGTTCAAGCCGACGAGTTACGACGAGGTGGTGCGGTATCCCACGGGTACCCGCGAGGTCACGGTCTCGATCATCGGCAATTCCTACTGGCCGAAGGTGGTCGAGGTCGAACCCGGCACCACCGTGCGCTGGGTCAACGAGGACGTCTTCACCTATCTGGCTGGAGAGTTTGCGGGTATTCACAATGCCCAGACAGTCGGGCGCGACGATGACCTCGGTTTCTCCCTGCCGCTGCTCGCCCACGGTGAGTCGGCCACGCACACGTTCACCACCGAGGGCGATTTCGAGTACGTCTGCCAGCCGCATCCCTACATGGTGGGCAAGGTGATCGTGAAGCAGCCCTCGCTCGACTTCGCCAAGCTCGCCTCGGGCGGAGGCATCTTCGACGCCGGCTGGCTGGTGCCGCTGGCGGGCGGCGCGTTTCTCATCTCCCTCGTGAGCCTGTTCCGCGCCCGCTCACGGCGCGTGGAGGAGTAGAGCGCGAGCGGCGAACCGCGTCACGGCGCGCTCTGAGCCACTCCGCGACGGCGATCCCGTCGCGGTTGTGTGCTTCCATCCGGTGTGCCTCACCCGCTCGGGACGCGCGTGTTCGACAAACTCTATCGATTACACTGCGTCGAGCCGGACACGACGGGCCTCGCGGCGATCCTGCAAAAGGCAGCCCGGCAGTTGCCCGGAGAATCGATGCCGCCACGTTGAGCCCGAACTCGCCGCATCATCATGCCCGTCCAGATCTACCGCTACGGAGAGGCCGCCCACCTTCCCGGACTGAACCTCGGGGTTACACGATTTCCGCCCCGAGGCGTCGCGCGCGACACCTGGTCGGAACGCGGTTTCTGCGATGTATGGCTGCCCAATCTCGCGCCGAGCCGCGAGCTGGTCGCCGCCGTCCGCGGTGGTCGCATGAGTTTCGCGACCTTCGCCGCCCGCTACCGCGCGGAAATGCGCACGCCCGCAGCGCGTCACCTCATCGAGTTCCTCGCCGCGCTCGCCCGCGTGCAGCCGATCAACCTTGGCTGCGTCTGCGCCGATCCTGCGCGCTGCCATCGCTCCATCCTGCGCGCGCTGGTCACGCAAGCCGAGCCGACGCTGCACCTTCGCCCCGGCGCCGACTGGCGCACGCCTGCCACGCCTCGGTCGCTCGCCAGTCCCCCGTGCGACATGCCGGAAATCGCGGACTAGCGTCTGTCGCCGCGCACAGTCCTGCCGCCGCGCAGTCCGGGCGCGGCACCTTCGCACAAGCTTGATCCGCATCAAGGCATCCGGCGGGAATGAGGTTTACTCTGCACCCATGAAGATTCTCTCGCCCGCTTTCGCCGGGCTGATGCTCCTGGTGCCCGCCGGTGGTCTCGTGTCCGAAGCATCCGCGCACTGTGATACGCTCGACGGCCCCGTTGTGTCGGATGCCCGGATCGCCATCGCCGAGGAAAAGCCCGACGCCGTCCTGAAATGGATACGCTCCAGCGATGAGGCGGAGGTGCTGGCCGCGTTCCAGGAGATGCTCACGGTGCGCCGGCGGGCTCCCGATGCAGCAGAGCTGGCCGAGCGCTGGTTCTTCGAGAACCTCGTGCGCATCCATCGCGCCGGTGAAGGTGCTCCCTACGACGGGCTGAAGGACGCCGCCGTCGATGCCGCCGTCGCCTACGCGGACCAGGCCATCGCATCCGGGGATGCACGCGCGCTGCTCGATCTTGCCTCACGCCACATCTCGTCCGAATTGCGCACGCGCTTCGAACGCGTCCACGCCGCTGCGGCCCACAAGGATCACACGCCTGAAGCGGGACGCGCCTATGTGGAAGCGTATGTTGACTTCGTTCACTATGCCGAGTCCGTGCTTCGCAAACCCCACGCGCAAGCGGCGCAGCCTGCATCCTCAACTCACGCGCACTAAAGCGCGTGTTCAACCCCGTGGTGCAAACCGATCGACCCGCCTCTGAAATGGAGGGCTGGGCTCCTGCCCGTTCGCGATCGTCTGAAGACAAGCCCCCACCGTGGCGCATGCGCGGCGGAGCGGCCCCCCGCCAGGGGGCCTATCCGAGGGTTTGAAAACACGTCGTGGTCCGTCACCCCCTCGAACTTCCGCGCCCGGACGACGCCCCACCGCTTCCGGGTGCCCGTCGAAGCAGCTTCATGATGCTTGACGCCGGTGCATGCGAACTGCACCGGTTCCGGTGTATCGTCCCCATCGCCTGACGTGCGCCACCCCCGCCATGTTCGTCGCAGAGTCCGGCCCCAGAAACGGGGCCGACGACCAGAGCTGATCTGGCGGCTGCACATGCACCAGGCGTTCCGGGTCGCCGCGCTCTGTCTTGGGTGCCTCGCCGCCGGTATTCACTGGGACGCCCTGCAGGTCATCGCCTGGACCTCGATGCTGCGCGACAATGCCCGCACGCTGGCGCCGGCAGCCGCGATCGCACGCACCTTCTCGCCGGAAGGCCGATGCACCCTTTGCCATGCCATCGAGGAGGGCCGCCGCGAACAGCGGCAGGCCTCGCCGCTCGCGAGCGGCCTGATAGACAAACCCCCGCTGATCGCACCGGGCGCCAGCGTCGCCGTGGTGCCGGTACCGGCGAGGTGTGGCCCCCTGCCAGGTATCGAGAGCCGGTCCAGCGCACGACGCGACGCGCCGCCGCTGCCACCCCCGCGGGTGGCCTGACTGGCCTCCGCCCCCAAGACCCCGGCCGGCGCTGCCGCCCTTCGGACCGCCGTGCTCGTCCCGCCGAAGCTGCGTACCCGAAGCTCACCTACGCACGCCATGCGTGCACGTTCCAGCGCCCTGCAGCCTCTGCCATGCACCTTTTCGCCCGCATCCGTCCCCGTCCCTCGCGCACAGCCGTCCTCGCGGCCGCGCTGGCATCCACCGCGCCCGCTTTGCCGGCCCAGACCGCAGCACCCGCGTCGCCGCCCGAAGCGGTTGTCGCCCTCGAGCCGATCGTCGTCGTGGCTCACGCGGATTCACACGGCCTCCACGTCGTGCTCGATCCGCGCGCGCCCGCCCAACCCGTGCCCGCCCACGACGGTGCCGGCGTCCTTCACGCGGTGCCCGGGTTCTCGGTCGTGCGCAAGGGCGGCACTGATGGGGACCCGGTGTTCCGCGGGATGGCGGGCTCGCGGCTGAGTGTGCTGCTCGACGGAGAGAACATCCTCGGCGGCTGCGGCAACCGCATGGACCCGCCGACGGCGTATGTCTTTCCCGCTGCGTTTGATCGCGTGACCGTGATCAAGGGCCCCCAGTCCGTCGTCCACGGGCCCGCCTCCCCGGCCGGCGTGGTGCTGCTCGAGCGGATCCCGCGTTCACTCACGTCGGACACGGCGCGTATCCACGCGTCGATGACACTCGGATCGGCCGGCCGGAATGACGAGTTCCTCGAGGCGGTTGCCGGCGGGCCCCGCATGCAGGCCCGGCTCGCAGCGACGCGCACCGCCAGCGACGACTACCGCGATGGAAGCCGCCGGCTCATCCACTCCCGCTACGAACGCTGGAGCACGCATGCGAGCGCAGCCTGGACTCCCGACCGGGACACGTTTGTCGAAATCTCCGGCGTGCTCAGCGATGGCGAGGCCGCCTACGCCGATCGCGCGATGGACGGGGTCGCCTTCGAGCGACAGAATCTCGGGCTCCGCGCGCGGCGCACGCACCTCACGCCGCACGTGGCCGCCATCGAGGCACAGCTGTTTCACAACGACGTCGACCACGTGATGGACAACTTCTCGCTGCGAACCTTCACCCCCACTTCGATGATGCCAGGCCGTGCCGTCTCAAATCCCTCCCGCGAGACCTTCGGCGCGCGCGCGTTCGCCACGCTGGTGCCGGCGGGTGGACTCGAGATCAAACTCGGCGCCGATTATCAGGGCAATCGCCACGCCCTGCGCACCACGTCGGATGAGGCGGCCGACCCCGTCCGCGCGAAACGACGCATCCGGGACGCCTCGTTCGACACCATCGGCGTCTTCGCCGAGGCCAGCCGCGACATCGCCGACGATCGCCGGTTGGTCGCCGGCGCCCGGGCGGATCTCTGGAGCGCGACCGATCACCGCGAACGCCTCTCCGCCGGCATGTCCGGGGCGATGCCCAATCCCACGGCGGGTCGAAGGCGACACGCCACCCTGCCGTCAGCATTTATCCGATACGAATGGAAGCCGGTTCCCGCCACAACGGCCTACGCCGGAGTGGGCCATGCGGCGCGGTTTCCCGACTACTGGGAACTGTTCAGCAAGGAGAGCACCACCACCCTGAGTGCATTCGGATCCGAACCGGAGCACACCACACAGGTGGATGTCGGCCTCGTGTATCGGGCAAAGCCACTGACCGCATCGGTCGCGCTCTTTGGCGCGCAGATCGACGACTTTCTGCTGATCGAAAGCGGCTTTCGCAAGCCGGCGACTGCGATGGGATCGCGGGCCGCCACCGTCACGCGTTCGGTCGACGCACGTACCTGGGGCGCGGAAGCCTCCGCGGCCTGGGAGCACGAATCCGGCTGGCGCGCCGACGCATCCATCGCCTGGGTACACGGGACCAACCGTATCGAGAAACGCCCCCTCGGTCAGCAGCCGCCGTTCGAGGGGCGCCTGGGCCTCGGCTATGCAGCCCCACGATGGTCGGTGGGCGGCCTGGCCCGATTCGTCGGGCGCCAGGATCGCGTCGCGATCCGTCAGGGCAGCATCGTGGGTCAGGATCTCGGACCGACGCCGGGTTTCGCCGTATTCTCGCTCCACGCAGCCATACACCTTGGGGAAAGGCTGCAACTCTCCACCGGAGTGGACAACGTCTTCGACCGCGACTACGCCGAACACCTCAGTCGCGGCGGCGCCGTCGTCGCGGGTTTCCCGCCACCCACCACCCGCGTCAACGAACCCGGCCGCACCGCCTGGATGCGCGTGGATTTTCGATACTAGGGCCGTTCTCAAGCCTTCGATAGGCGCCGCCTTGTCGAAGGTGGGAGGCCTCGACCTACCCGGAACCCGACTTCCGAATAGCCTCCAGGCGGATTCGCAGGAGTGATTACCCGCGGACCGGGCATCCCGGCCGAAACGGAACCAGCTGAACGGCCGCGGTACGCCGGCTCGGCCGCGCGGGTGCCCGTCCCTACCGTGAACCCGGCTCGTTCCTTCTCGGGTCGCCCACTCGCGCGTCCGCAGCAAGGCCACCATGTGCGTCAATGACGAAACGGATACGTTCGCCGATCGATTCCGCAGCGGCGATCAGGTCTGTGGCCGCGTCGGCCGGCAGGTGCGTGCGGCAATGGCGTCGCCACAGGTCGAGCCACGCACCAAAGTGCTCCGGAGCGAGCCCAAGCGGCACGTGCTTCAAGGGCATCGGTCCGGAATAGCGAACCGGACCGCCGGTCACATTGGACCAGAAGTCGGCGATCTTCTCGAGATGCGCGGGCCAGTCGTGGATGGTGCGATTGAAGATCGGGCCGATGAGGTGGTGTTGTCGCACGTCCGCATAGAAGCGACGCAGCAGCAATGCGAGTCCGGCGCGGCCGCCGATCCGGTCGTAAAGTGTGGGCTCCGGCGGAGGGAGCGGGTCGTGCGGTGGCGTTGGCATTGACGAAAGCAACGATCGCCCCGTTGCATGCTCCAGTCCAATCGCCGCGCGCTTTGAGACGGGTCAATTCCGCCGATCCTCGCCGTCAACCCCCGTTCTCCCCATACACCAGGAACCATGAAGTATCGTGACAGCGGCATGCCCGACCGCGATTTCTGGGAAAGTCTCTTTGACGTGCCGCTGATCCTGGAACGCTTCCGGTTTGGTCCGGACACGCGGAGCGTCGCGGAACTGGGTTGCGGCTATGGCACGTTCACGATCCCGCTCGCGACGCGAACAGGCGGCGAGGTGCACGCCTTCGACATCGAGCCAGCGATGGTCGAGGCCACGCGCGAGCGTGCCCGGGCTGCGGGCGCCGCGGCGGTGAGAACAACCGTGCGCGATGTGTTCGCCACCGGTTTCGGACTCGACTCCGGCACCTGCGATGCGTGCCTGCTTTTCAACATTCTGCACGGCGAGTCACCCGTGACGATGTTGCGCGAGGCCGCCCGCGTCGTGCGGCCGGGCGGGTTTGTCGCCGTGATCCACTGGCGAAGCGACATCACCACGCCGCGCGGGCCGGACCTGAGCATCCGCCCGCGCGCGGAACAGATCGTCACCTGGGCGACCGAGACGGGCCTGCTCGCTCCCGACGGCCCTGTTATTCCGCTTCCGCCCTGGCACTTTGGTATCCGTCTTTTCAAGACACCCTAGGTCCGGCTCACGTCTTCGAACGCGCTATTTCGCGCAAAACACAGCACCTCGGGCGCCCGCCACTCCGCGCGGGCCACGTCACTCGTCGCCGCGTCGCGCCGTTGGTCGACCCCGACAGATCCCTCCGGCCGAGAGCGTCGCCACGCTGTGCACGACGCGGTCCCGCAGGCATTGACCCGGGGCGTTTGCGCCCGAACGATTCGCCGGTTTCCTTGGCATCCTTCGACCCGTCGACCCACCCACCTCTCCGATGCCGCCACGTTCGATACGCTTTCCAGTCCACCCCGTGCCCCGCTGTCTGCGCCGCGTCGCGCTCGGACTCCTCGTCCCAGCCGCAGCGCTGACGACGCTGGCCGAGGATCCGATCGCGTTGCCGGAGCTGGTGATCTCGGTCGCGCGCGCTCCCCAGGACGCCGCCACGCTCCCGATCGCGGTGCACGTGGTGTCCGCGGAACAGCTCGGCACCGCCACGACAGTCGACACGGCCCTGCGCCTGGATCCCGCCTTCGGCCTGTTCCGCCGCAACTCGAGCCTGAGCGCCAACCCGACCGCGCAGGGTGTGTCCCTGCGCGGTGTCGGCCCGAGCGGCGCGAGTCGCACGGCTGTCATGCTCGATGATCTCCCGCTCAACGATCCGTTCGGTGGCTGGGTGGCGTGGTCTCAGGTCCCCACCCTATCCCTCGCCCGCGCCGAGATCGCCCACGGCGGTGGCTCCGGGATGTGGGGCAGCACCGCGCTCGGCGGAACGGTCGCCCTTGCCACCGAGCCGCTCGAAGGATCGCGCGGCGCCGCCTCGCTGGAACTGGGAAGCGACGCGTTCCGCCGTGCCGAGATCACACAGACAACCCGCGTCGGTGGTGATACGCTGCGCGTGGACGCCCGATTCCTGGACTACGGAGGCTTCCATCCGCTGCGCCGGCAGGACCGCGGCGCCGTCGATCGGCCCCTTGAGCAGCGTCACCGCGTCGGCCAGGTGACCTGGCTCCATCCCATCGCCGATGATACGGAGGCGATCCTTGCGATCCGCGGCTTCGACGAGGATCGCGTGAACGGCACCCGACTTCAGAACAATGCCACGGAAATCCTCCACGCCTCGGCCACTGTCCAGCGCCGCGCTGCGGGCCGGATCGAATGGAAAGCCGCCGCCTGGGGCCAGTGGCAGGACTACTCGAGCTTCTTCACCGCTGTCTCCAGCGACCGGATGCAGGAAACCCCGGCGAACAACCAGTATTCAGTGCCGTCGAAGGCCGGCGGATTCCACGCCAGCCGCATCCTTGGCGACGAGTCGGGCCGCACCGTCCTCGGCCTCGATGGGCGGTGGGTCGACGGTGAGACGCGGGAGCACTACTTGTTTCGCGAGGGCGCGTTTACCCAGCGCCGCATCGCCGGAGGCACGCAGCATGCGACGGGCGCATTCATGCACCACGACCGCCCGCTTTCCCCGGCGATGCATCTTTCCGGCGCGCTCCGCCTCGACTATTGGGCCAATCGCGACGGCCGCACCCGCGAGTCGTCGCTCGCGACCGGGCTCCTCTCCCGCGATGAGCGGCATGCCGACGACAGCGGATTCGCGCTCAGCCCGCGCCTTGGCGTATCCATCGACGCCTCACGCGATACCATCGTGCGCGCCGCGGTCTACCATGCATTCAGGCAGCCCACGCTCAACGAGTACTACCGCCCGTTCCGGGTTGGCAACACCAGCACGCTCGCCAATCCGGCGCTCGACATCGAGACCCTCGACGGCGTCGACATCAGCGTGGACCAGCGCCTGGGCGATCTCCGGCTCAGCGCCGGCGTATTCCTGAACTGGATGCACGACGGCGTGGGCAATGTCACACTCTCCAGCTCCCCCGCCGGCACGACACGCCAGCGGCAGAATCTCGGCGAGGCCCGGATCCGCGGGCTCGAGCTCGCAGCGCGATGGACCCCGGCCGAATCCTTCAGCATGGGCGTCGCCTGGCTCGCCGTGGATGCGGAGGTGACGCGAGCCCGCGCACAGCCAGACCTCGTCGGCCGGACGCTGGCCCAGGTTCCCGAGTACGTTCTCATCCTGACCACGTCCTGGCGGATCGTGCCGCGCACGCGGGTCGCCGTCAAGCTCCGCGCGACCGGACGGCAGTTCGAGGACGATGAAAACGCCCTGCCGCTCGCCTCCGCCCTCGGCATGAGCCTGCGTCTCGACCAGCGCCTGAGCGACACCGCCACCGCCTTTCTCGATCTCCACGACGTGTTCAACGACCGCGCGCAGACAAGCCGGACGGCGGCGGGACTCATCTCCTACGACCAGCCGCGAAGCATGCGCGGCGGAGTGCGCCTGGCGTGGTAATCGGCCCTCCGCGGGGCGAGGCGCACTCGCAGCTGGCGCTGACGCCCACGCGAGGTATGCCTCGCTCCATGCCCGGCACGCCACTGACCGACCTGCTCACCCGCGCGATCGACGCGCGGCGAGCCTTCATCGACGAGGGACATGAGGCGGCCTTCCGGCTCTTCAACGGGTTTCTCGAGGGGGAACCGGAGCTCGCGATCGACATCTATGCCGCGACTGCGGTGGTCCACGATTACGCCGAGGCCCGGGACAAGGGCGCGCGCAACGTCGAGGCGGCGGTGGGCGTCCTGCGGGCCACCCTGCCCTGGCTGCGTTGCGCGCTCGTCAAGGTGCGCGCCGGTGACACCCAGCAGGCGCGGTCGGGCGAGCTGTGTTTCGGAGCCACACCCGACACGCAGGTGCGCGAGCACGGTGTCGCCTACGCGGTGGACCTCACCATGAACCGCGATGCCTCGCTCTATCTCGACACCCGGGCCCTGAGACGCTGGGCGATCGAGCATCTCGCGGGCAGGTCGGTGCTCAATACGTTCGCCTACACCGGAAGCCTCGGGGTGGCCGCGCTGGGCGGCGGGGCGGCGCACGTCGTGCAGCTCGATCTCAACCGGCGCTTCCTCGATCTCGCCCGTCGATCGTGTTCACTGAATGGGTACGACATGAACCGGCATGAGATCATTGCCGGTGATTTCTTTCCCCGGATCAGCCAGCTCAAGCGGGCCGGGCGCTCGTTTGATTGCGTGTTCCTCGACCCTCCGTTCTTCGCCGCCTCAAGGCGCGGCACAGTCGATCTCGAGAACAGTTTCGGCCGGCTCATCAACAAGGTCCGCCCGCTGGTCAACCACCAGGGCTGGCTGGTCGTCGTGAACAACGCGCTCTACGTGAGTGGTGCGGCGTTCATGACCGAGCTGGACGCCCTCTGCGCTGATGGCTACCTTGCGGTTGAATCAACCATCGGGGTGCCGGAGGATTTCGCCGGTTTCGAAGACACCCGGGTGGGTTCGCCTCCCACCGATCCGGCCCCGTTCAACCACGCGACAAAGATCGCGGTCCTGCGGGTCACACGAAAGCTTCCGGAAGGCGAACCACCGGAGACTCACTGAGCGCCGCCTAGACGGACGGAAGAGCCGCAGACGCGCGCGGATCCTGCGGTATCCGCGAAGCAGTCGATCCGCGCAGACACGGCGGATCCTCGATTGGCGCCGGTCGAAAGGTGAGCCGCGTCCACCGGGCTCCGTTCAGCTGCATCACCCATGCCCGTGGTGTGAGTCTCAGGGGTTCGACTTCCAGGCCCGAGCGGCGGATGAACTCCACGGCGTGTTTCTCAGACCCTCTGACCGGGCCCCTGGAGGGCAGGAGCTCCCGCTCCGCCGCACATGCGCCACAGTGCGCGCGTGCCATGAGACTACCGCGGCTGGGCGGGAGCCCAGCCCTTCATTTCAGAGGCGGGTCGATCGTCTTCAACCAGACCATCGGGTTTAAGAACACACTAGAGCGGAAACCGTATACCCTCGTCTCGCTCACCTGAATTCCGGACGACTGGCACTGAAGGACTTCCAGCGAGGCGTCTGTTCGCCGATAAGTGAACTGATGGTGGGCGCTTACGCCGAATTTACGCGCGACGGGACAACGCTGCGCCGCTTCGCCATGCGAGCCGGACGCACGCTGGGTTTTGCTGTCGCCGCTGTCGTCCTCGGCGTCGC
This sequence comes from Verrucomicrobiota bacterium, assembly GCA_023399155.1. Classification (GTDB taxonomy): domain Bacteria; phylum Verrucomicrobiota; class Verrucomicrobiia; order Opitutales; family Opitutaceae; genus JAEWQP01. The sequence continues at coordinate 339,799 of JAEWQP010000030.1, forward strand.
ATCAGCCCAGGCACAGGACCGTCCTCCCCAGCCGGTGCCGGCCGCCGAGGTGGAGGAAGGCATGCCTCTGAATGAAGTCTATCACCTCGACGCGCTGCCTGGTCTGGGAACGCTCGACAGCGTCGTGGAGGATCCGAGCGGTTTCCTCCTCATCGGCGACCGCGGCAAGCTCTGGGAGTTTGACGGAGCTCGTACCCGTCTGGTCGAGACGAGCACACGCGTGGAGGCACGGGTGCTCGCCCGCGACATCGATGGCGCCGTGCTTTCCGGCGCGGCCGATGAGTTCAAGCGGATCGTGCGCTTCGCGAACGGCGATGTCGTGGTCGTCCCCGTGCCGGTCGAGACCTCCGCGCCGCTCTCGAAGATCCGCGCGATCCATCCCGCGCGCGAAGCCGTGTATGTGCGCTGCGAGCAGGAAATGCTGTATTGGGACCGCATGCACCCGGCGACACGCGCGAGCCTGCCCGGCCCCATCTTCACCTCGTTTCTCTGGCGCGAGGAACTCTACGCCGCTGTCGACGGCCAGGGGCTCCAGCGCTGGACGCGTGACGGCGGCTGGGAACTGATCGTGCCGCATGGTGACAACCCGCTCGGCCTCGGCATCTTCCAGGCGCTGCCGCTCGAGCACGGCGTGGTTCTCGCGTCGGCCAATCTCGGCCTGGGGCTGTTTGACGGCGCGACCGTGACGCCGCTCGCGACCGGCCTCGAGGCGCAGTTCAGCAATGCGGTGGCGCCCGTGGCTCTTTCCGACTGCGAGCGTTGGATCTTCAACGACGATGCCGGCCGCCTGATCCTGTTCGACGCCAGGGATCCGCAACGCTGGTGGACGATCAATCCCCTCGAGTCCCTCGGCATCGGATCGGCACGCCACATGGCGCGCGATGCACGCGGCGGGCTCTGGATCGCATCCGAGGGCACTCTCACGCGCCTTCACTTCGACTGGCCTTACCGCGCGTTTTCCGGGGCCGCGGTCGATGATTTCTCGCGGGTCCAGCCTGGCACGACGCGCGTGAGCCTGGCAGCCGTGCACGTGCTCTACGCGCTCGACCAACCGGGCGGGACACTCGGCGCGATGCGCGCCAATCCGCCCCAGCCGGGTACGCGCGGTGTCGCGCGCAGCGGGCCGCACGAATTTCGAGTCTTCGAGGATCACGTCGAGGGGTGGACCGACGGCGTGGAGATCGCCCGTGCGCCGGTGCCACTCGGCAGCCTCACGATGGCCGCCTACCTGACGCCGGGGCGGTTCTTCCTGATCTCAGGCACCGACCTGTGGGTCGCGCAGGCGACAGCCGCGGGTTGGAGTTTCAGCCGCGAAGCCACCGCACTCCCCCACACCTACCTGATCCGCGATCAACCGGACGGCACGATCTGGGGCGAGGCCGGCATGGGCATGGTGTGGCGCACACGCGGCGGCGGCGGCGCGGTCGAGCGATTCGGGAGCGAGGCGGGCCTTGCCCCCGACTCGTGGGTCGGGGTGGAAACGCTTTGGGGTGGTCCGCTCTTCGCCACCACGGGACGCTGCCTGCGCTTCGACGAAGCGACCGGACAGTTCATCGAAACCGCGCGCCTGGACGACCTTGCCGGGCGCCTCTACTCGGGCATCGGGCGCGTGACCGAATCACCGCGGGGCGACATCCTCCTCCTGGTCAACAACGAGGCCCGCCTTCTGCGCCGCGATGCCGATGGCGGCTTCACCATCGACGACGCCACCACCGCGCCCCTGAGCGGCGACCGGACATGGCACACGCTCGCGGATTCCAGCGGCCGTTTCTGGATGATCCACAAGCGGCACCTGGTCCGGCTCGATCCCGCCCGGCCACCGCCCGCCGGCCCCGCACCCGACGTCATGATTCGACGCATACATGCGTCGGACGGTTCCGAGCTCCGGGCGTCCATGCATGGGACCGTGCGGGTCCCGTATGCGCAGCGCGACCTGTCCTTCTATTTCTCTGCGCCGATGCTCGGCCGCGAGGGCGCGGGACGCTACCGCACACGGCTCGTGGGCTACGAAAGCGAATGGACGGCGTGGTCGCCGATGGCTGAGCGGCATTTCACCAATCTGCCGGAGGGCAGCTACCAGTTCCTGGCCGAGGCCGAGGATGGCTTCGGCCGGCGCGGCCGGCAGGCGGGAGCACGCCTGGTGATCAAGCCGCCCGTCTACCGCACCTGGTGGGCTTACGGCCATTACGGCGCCGCGCTGGTCGGGAGCTTCGTCCTCGTCGCACGCTGGCGCACGCAACGCCTCCGGCACCACAACGCGGAACTCGTCCGCGAGGTCGACCGGCGCACGGCCGAGGTGCAGCACCACGCCGCCCTGCTCGAGCAGCGCAACACGGAACTGACCGAGGCGCTCACGCGCGCCGAACGGCTGACCGGCGAGGCACGCGCGGCCGCCGAGGCCAAGAGCCGCTTTGTGGCCAACATGAGCCACGAGATCCGCACCCCGATGAACGGCGTCATCGGGATGAGTTCGCTGCTCGCGGACACGCCGCTCACACCGGAGCAACAGGACTACGTGCGCACCATCCGCGCCTCGGGGGAGAACCTTCTCGGCGTCATCAACGAGATTCTCGACTTCTCCAAGATCGAGGAGGGCCATGTCGTGCTGGAATGCATCCCGCTGGACGTCGCCACGCTGGTCGAGGACGTATTCGATATCGTCGCACCGGAGGCCGCCCAGAAGCGTCTCGCCCTGATCCTGCGGCTCGACGGTGGACTCGCAACCGGCCGGCTCGGCGATCCCACCCGTTTGCGGCAGGTGTTGACCAACCTGATCGCCAACGCCGTGAAGTTCACGCCGCGTGGCGAGGTGGCCGTCACGATCAAGGCCGCGCCCGAACACGACGACGCACTCGAGATCGCAATCAGCGATACCGGCATCGGCATCGCGCCGGAGAAGCAGGAGCTGCTCTTCAAGCCCTTCTCGCAGGTCGATGCCTCCACCACCCGGCGCTTCGGCGGCACCGGTCTCGGACTCGTGATCTCACGCCAGCTCATCATCCGGATGGGCGGCGCGATGCGGTGCGAGAGCGTCCCCGGGCGCGGCACGACCTTCAGCATCGCGCTGCGCCTGCCGCCGGACCCGGAGTTCGTCCGACCCGCGCGTCCTGCGCTCGCGGGGGCGCGGGTGGTATGGATCGCTCGTGCCGGTGCCTACAGTCAATCCATCGACGAGGCGCTGCGCACCGCCGGTGTCGCGGTGACGTCCACGAGCGAACCTGAGGCCGCGTTGCGACTGCTCGGGCGCGAGGACGCACCCGCGGCGGTCGTGGTGGACGCCGACGATGCAGGTGACGCCCTGGGTGCGCTGCTACAGCGCCTGATGCGCCCGGCGTCCGCCTGCGTCCTGGTCCTCGGCTCGGGGTGTCCACCGTCCGCGCTGGCAACGGCGGCCGGCCGGAACGCCTTCCTTCGCAAGCCGGTGCGCCGTACCCAGTTGCTGGACACGCTCGCGCGCCTGATCGGAGGCGGCGATGCCGATGCGACGGCACGCGGCCCGCAGCGCCTCGCCCCCATCGAGAGCGGCGAGTCGTTCTCGGGGCTGCGCGTGCTGCTCGCGGAAGACCACATGGTGAACCAGAAGATGGCCCTGCTCACCCTGCGCCGGCTGGGAATCGTCGCGGACATCGCCGCCAACGGGCTCGAGGTCCTCGAGGCGGTCCACCGCCAGACCTACGATCTCGTCCTCATGGACGTACAGATGCCCGAACTCGACGGCCTTGAGACCACCCGTCGCATCCGGGCGGACCTGCCCGCGGATAGGCAGCCCTGGATCATCGCGCTCACCGCCGGTGTCGCCGAAGTGAACGAGCAGGTCTGCCGCGCCGCTGGCATGAACGGATTCATCACCAAGCCGTTCCGCATCGCGCAATTGCGTGAAGGCCTGAACGCCGCCCTCGCGTGGAAAACCTCCGGCGGTGCGCCCACCGAGTCCGCCGCCCCGCACGCACGTTAGGCGAGACTGTCCTGGCCGAACGCGCCCCGACCGTTCGGCGACGCTCGCGCGCCGCCCCATTAGTTGGCCTTGCCACTCCCATTAGCTGCATCTAGGCCCTGCCGCGAATCGTCGCGCCTCGGCGACGGCAAACACCACACGGAGAACCAGCATGGAAACCACAACCGAGACCAAGCAGGACATGGGGATGAACGCGGCGCCACAGGATGAGCACCGCTGGCTGCAGCAGATGGTGGGCGATTGGACTTTCGAGGGCGAGTCGCTCATGGGCCCGGATCAGCCGCCGGTGAAACACCAGGGGAGCGAGACGGTGCGGGCCATCGGTGAATTCTGGGTACAGGGCGACGGCCAGGGCGAGATGCCGGGCGGCGGTTCGATGCAGATGCAGTTCACCCTCGGGTTCGATCCCGAGAAGAAACGGTTCGTCGGCACGTTCATCGCCTCGATGATGCCGACCCTCTGGATTTACGAAGGCGGGCTCGAATCCGACCTGAAGACCCTCGCACTGCTCGCCGACGGGCCGAACATGAGCGACCCGGGCAAGACCGCGAAATACAAGGACGTGATCGAGATCAAAAACCAGGATCACCGCATCCTGAGTTCACACATCCAGGCAGCGGATGGCTCCTGGCAGCGCTTCATGGTGGCCCACTATCGGCGCAGGAAGTAGTTGCCCGCGGGCGGATCGGCCACCCTGGGAACGGCTGCCGATCCGTCCGCACCGACCGCACGTCCCGCGGCTGCCGTCGGCACTCCGGGTGGCGGTGCAGTCGACGCTGCTCCCGCCGACGCTCCCACGCAGTTCTCCCTGCGCGACGGAACGCCGCGGCGGCGCCGGTCTACTGTGTAACCGGGGGGGCCGTTGCCCGCGGCCCGCGCCGGGGCGATCCTCGCGCCCTCCCCTGCCAGGCCAGCACCCAGGCTCCGCCTCGCGGGACGACTCCCATGCTCCCCTCACCCAAGGCACTCCTCCTCACGGCCGCCGGCCTCGTCGCGTGTGCGGCCGCACCCGCGCAGTTCCTCGACTCGTTCGACCAGGACGGGATCGACGGCTGGTTCCCCATGACCGGCGATGGCACGCCCCGCATGACGTTCACGCCCATGGGCGGCTTTGCCCGTATCCACGCTGACGGTACGACGGATCCGTACAACGTCTGGTGGGTCCTGATCAAGCGCGACATCTCCGGCTCCATCGACCTGGAGAAACTCGCGGATCCGGCCTACGAGTTGCGCGTCGAGGCGCGGGTTCGCACCAGTGCCGCTCCGCGGCGCGTGAATTTCATGCTGAACACCCAGCGGACAACCGACTTTCATGAGCACCTGCGCGAGTACGACCTCGCGGACACGACCGGCTGGCACACGATCAGCATGACCACGCACGACTTCGACGCAGTTCCCGGCGACTCCGTCTTCGTGCAGCTGGCCGTGACCGACTTCGGCCCCGGCGAATACGACGTCGACATCGATTACTACCGCGCCGACGTGGTCCGGCGCGACGCCGCGGCACCCGACGTGGGCGAGCCCCTCGTCTACCATCCACCGGTGGCCGATCCAGCGTCGTTCATGCACCATCCCGGCGCGTCGCACGACAGCGTGGTCCACGCCTCGTATCCACGCGTCAACTTCAACGACTGGCGCCTGGAAACGGCGACCGGGCCGGTGCGTGCGCTCACCGTGATGGACAACCAGTGGGTCGTGCTTCGCTGGGATTTCGGCGATCTCTCGGGCGCGACAGCAGCCGGTTCGGGGCTGCTCGAGGTGACCACGGCCGCGGCGGCGCTTGGCGGCGACTATGTCGCGGCCCTGGGCGGGGATCTCGGCATCGAGTTCGGCAAGGTCCGCGTCTTCGAGATCCTCGGGGGCGATGCGGGCTGGGACCAGGGCACGGTCACGCTGGAGAGCCTGCTGGCCGGCCAACCGGTCGACGAGGTGATAAACGGCCAGATGATCATCGATCTGGACGTCGCGACGCAGCCGGGCGGGAAAACGTGGTTCACGCTTTCGCGCCCCGTGATGCAGCGTCTCCTCAATGGAACCACGAAGGGCCTGGTGTTGCGTCCGCTCGGCGCGATATCCGCCTCGTTCCTCGCCACCGAACAGGGCACGGATTCCGGCCCCAGGCTGCACTTCAGCACCGCACCCTGACACCGCGGGCGGCGATCGCCGCACCGGACCTATTTCAGTATCCGAAAACCGAATCGCAACCGCCGGTGCTCCAGGAGGCGGCGCCAGTCGATGAACAGCAGCAGCGCCACCACCGCGAGACCCGCGGCGGTCGTGCCGAGTCCCTTCCAGGAGACGGTCCCGTGCAGGAGATCGTCCACGCTGTTCACCGCGTAGCGCCCGGAAAACAGCATGACCGCATCGATCACGAACTTTCCCGCGAAAAACGGGGGCACGACCTGGCGCAGGTGCACGCGTCCCAGGCCCGTGGCCAGAAAGAGCGCGGTGGTCGAAAGAGGCGTGAGGGCGTAGCCAAAGACGAAGAGCCAGCTGCGCGGCAGACTGCCCTCGAGTTTGCGGCCAACGAAGGCGAGTTCATCGGTCTTGTCGCGCCTGAGAAGGCGCTTGGAGATCCGCGGTGCATACAGGCTGAAGAGAACCCGCCCGAGAGTCGATCCGCTCACACCCGCGCCGAGCACCACCCAGGGGTTGAGGTCGAACTGCGTCCAGAAGAGCACCATCACCATCCATGCGGGCAGACCAATCACCGGCAGCGAGTCGAAGAAGACCGTGCTCGCGAAGATCGCCACGTACGCCCACATGCCCCGGACTTTCCTCAGAACTTCGGGTCAGGCAAACGCCGACCGCTCCCCGCGGCGATCTCGGTGACCACCATGCCCGAACATTCCAGCCTCATCGCTCCGCGACCTGCTACGCAGCGCGACGCCGGTGACGCTTGCGCACCGCACGCACCACGAGCGCGCCGACGATCGCCACGATAACGACGTACGAGACCGGGCCGAGATAGCGCTCGACGCGTTCGTAGTGGCGGCCCAGCAGGTTGCCCATGGCGGCCAGCGCGGTGGCCCACACTCCCATCCCGAGCGCCGACCAGGCGAGGAACCCAGGCAGCGGCAGTCCGCGTATGCCCGCGGGGATGGAGATGAGCGACCGCACGCCGGGCACGAGACGACAGATCAGCACGGCGCGCATGCCGTGCCGGTCGAACCACGCGGACGCCCGATCCACATCGTCCACATCAAGGAGAAACCAGCGTCCGTAACGCTCCACGAACTGCCGGAAGCGCGCCTCTCCCCACGCCCGGCCCAAGTAATAAAGGGGAATCTGCCCGGCCACGGACCCGATCGTGCCGGCGAGACACACGCCTAGAAACGAAAGGTCGCCCCGGCGCGCCCCGAAGCCCGCCAGAGGCATGATTACCTCCGAGGGTATCGGTGGAAACACGTTCTCAAGGAACATCAGGAGCGCGACGCCCCAATACCCCCACGTTTCGACGAGTTCTGTCACCCACTCGGCCATGATCGCGGGCAATCGGCGCAATCCCGGCCCGACCGCAAGCGCCCGTACGGTTTTCGCACGTCGCCACCCGGCGCCGGACGTATGCCAGCGGGATCGCACCCGATCTCCAGGCCGGAGACGAGGGCCGCCGCAGCGTCGCCCGCTGGCCCGTCGTCGTCCACCGCAACGCGGTGCACGGCGCGTATGGTGAGATCAGGGCGTCAGATCCGACGGCGTGCGTGCGCGAAACAACGGGCGGTAGGCGGCCCGATACACCCACGCAAGGTAGAGCTCGAGTCCGAGAAAGATTGCCGCCATCGGGAGCCCGGAACGCTCGAGCACGAGGTGAAACGCGATGCTGTTGACGATGAACGGCGCGAACAGGATGAGCGCCAGCGGGACGTAGCGGTTGACCAGAAGAAGAACGCCGACGATGAGCTGCGTGGCACCGATCAGCTGCATCATGTATCCACTCTGCACCAACGCTCCAGCGAAGGCAGCGGCTCCCTCGGGCAGCGGCGCCGATGGGGGCGGGATGAAGTTGAGGAAGCCATTGAGTCCGAACACCGTCAGCGGAAGGCCCAGAAGGATGCGTGCGGCTGTAACGAGGTGGCGGCTCCGTGGTTTTGTCGGGCGGGATGCGGGGGTTGTGTTTTCCATGGGTGTGGTGGTCTTCGAGGTGAACGTGGACGTCACCGTCTGCTCTCTCGACGAACGAGCGACAGCCGTCCGGACAACGTCGTTCCCGGCCCGGCCTCCGTGGACGCGCCACGCCTGCCGGGATGGCATCGCCTACGGCACCCTGGTCCGAAGACGGTCGATCTGCTCACGCACGCCGCTCGCCCGCGGATCCAGTTCCAGGACGCGCTCGAATTGCTCGATCGCCTCGCCCGCACGGCCGGGCTGACTCATCAGGAGCAGACCGAGCTCGTGACGTGCCTCCGCGAAACCTGAACGAAGCTCGATGGCACGGCGCAACGCCTTCTCGGCAGCCACCACGTTGTCGGAATGGCGCGCGAGCAGGCTGCCGAGGGCGAAGTGCGGCTCTGGCCAGTCCGGTTTGAGCCGCGCAGCCGCAACCAAGGCCTGCGCCGCCTCACGCCTGTTCTCCGGCTGACGGGCCAAGAGCATCCCGAGATGGTAGTGCGGCTCCGGAAGGTCGCGCATGATCCGGATCGCGGTGCGAAACTGCAGGATCGCCTCCTCCTCGCGACCCGGCTCGCGCGCGAGTTCCACGCCTCGATGGTCGTAGCGACGCGCGAAATCCGACAGGATCCGCACCATCTCGCGAAGCTCCGCCTGCGCTTCCTCCGGCGATTCGTCGCGCAAGGCGAGGAACAGGTTGTAGTGCGCCACCCAGTTGTCCTTTGTCACGGCCGCGGTGTGCCGGAACAGCACCTCGTTCGTCCTCCAGAGCCCAAGCTGACGAGAGGTGAGCGCGGCGAGGACGGCCACCACCAGGCTGCCCGCGACCCACGTCCCGAACCGCCAACGCACCCGGCCGCGGGCCCAAGTATCCACCGACCACGCCACGATGACGAACACGCCGATCAGGGGGACGTAGGTGTAGCGGTCCGCGATTGTCTGGCCCCCGACCTGAACGAGACCGATCACCGGCACGAGCATGCCCGTGAACCAGAACCATCCCACAAATCCCCAGGGATGGCGGCGCAGCGAGGCGACCGCGAGCACGGTGAGAACCGCCAGGAGCAGACCCGCGCCGAAGACGGAGGCGAGCGGCGGCATCTGCGCGAAGCTGGGATAGAAGACCGCCAGGTCGTCGGGAAAGAAGCACTTCCCCAGGTAGCGCGCATAGGCGAGCACGGCATTGGCCAGGCGCACGGGAAGGGTAAACTCCTCGATCGAGCCAACCGCTCCGCCGCCACGCTGCGCGATCATCGTGAGCACGCTGGATGCGGCGGACAGGAGCAGAAATGGAACCTTCTCCCACGCCAGGCGCCAGCGTCCCGGGCCGCCCGCGTCCTGCCAGCGACGCAGCGGCCACACATCGAGCAGGGCCAGCACGAACGGAACCGTCACGAGCATGGGCTTAGCCATCAGGCCGAACGCAAAAAGCACCAGGGCCGCGGCGAAGAGCGCCCCGCGCCCACCAAGTCCTCTCCGCTCGCGCTCGGCCCGGATCGCGTAGACCCAGAGGACGAGAAGGAACAGAGTCGTGCTCAGCACGTCCTTGCGCTCGGCGATCCACGCCACCGACTCGACATGCAGCGGGTGGATGCCGAACAACGCGGCCACGAACAGGCTGGGCCCGATGCGGCCGGTAAGGCGGGCGAAGGCGAGAAAGAGCAACGCCGTGTTCAGGGCGTGCAGGATCGTATTCGTCAGGTGGTGACCGCCTGGCCACAGGCCGAAGAGCTCGCAATCGAGCATGTGCGACAGCCAGGTGAGCGGATGCCAGTTCGAAGCGTCGATGCTCGTGAACGCCCAGCGCACACCCGCCCATGTCAGTCCCGAGGTGACATGGGCGTTCTGCGTCACGTAGGCGGGATCATCGTAGGTAAGAAATTCGTGCTGGACTGTCGGCAGGAACAACATGCCCACCCCGGCCGCCAGGATGGCGCCGAGCAGGAGGCGGCTGCGAACGATTCCAGCGATAACGGATCCGGGGAAAACCATGAGGGCGGGCAACCCGCCACGCTGAACGCGCGTCCCACCGCGTCAATCCAAGTGCCATCCGCAGCACCAGGGCACTCGATCACAACGGGCCCCGCGCGATCCGAGGCAGTCAGCACGTCGTGCGGGCAGCCAATGCAGGCCGACGCAGCACTCGCGATAACGGTCCCAAGAAGCCGACGGGGTTGCGAGAAGCGCATGACCGGGCGCGAAGCAGCGCGTCCGTGGACCTCTCACAAATCCGGACCACGTCGCACCACGACCTTCGTTGCGTCCCGCGCGCTCAGGCGCGGGACGCGATCGTCGTTCGAGGACCGGCTAGAGCCGGATGCCCTGCGCGAGGTGGTAGTAGACCTCGTTGTTGCGCAGCGTCTGCTTGAACTCCTGCAGCCTCGTGCCGGCGTCGATCGTCACGAGTTCGATGCCCGCGATGGTGGCAAAGTCCTCAAGCATCTCGGTCGTCACGCTGTAGCTGTAACCGGTGTGGTGGGCGCCGCCGGCAAGGATCCATGCGGCGCACGCGGTCTTGAAGTCCGGCTTGCACTCCCAGACCGCACGCGCGACCGGGAGCTTGGGCAGCGGCGGCGTCGCCACCGCGGTGACCTCGTTGACGAGCAGGCGGAAGCGGTTGCCGAGGTCGATCAGCGAGGCGTTGAGCGCGGGTCCCGCGGGCGCATCGAAGACCAGGCGCACCGGATCCTCCTTGCCGCCGATGCCGAGCGGGTGGATCTCCAGCGTCGGCTTTCCGGCCGCGATGGTCTCACAGATCTCGAGCATGTGCGCGCCGAGCACCTGATGCGCGCCGGGGGCGAGATGGTAGGTGTAGTCTTCCATGAACGACGTGCCGCCGGAAAGGCCCTCGCCCATCACCTTCATCGCGCGCAGGAGCGCCGCGGTCTTCCAGTCGCCCTCGGCTCCGAAGCCGTAGCCGTCCGCCATGAGCCGTTGCACGGCGAGTCCCGGGAGCTGACGCAGCCCATGCAGATCCTCGAACGTGGTGGTGAACCCCTTGAAGCCGCCCTCCTCGAGGAAGGCACGCAGGCCCAGCTCGATGCGCGCGCCGTAGCGGAGTGAATCGTGACGTGAACCACCCGCGCGAAGATCCTGCGCGACGACGTAGCGCTTCTCATACTCGGCACAGAGTGCGTCGATCTGCGCGTCGTCGATCGCGGCGGCCGAGACCTTCGCGACGAGGTCGCCGATGCCGTAGCCGTTGACGGCGAAACCAAAGCGCAGCTCGGCCGCGACCTTGTCGCCCTCGGTGACCGCGACCTGGCGCATGTTGTCGCCGAAGCGCGCAAACTTCGCGCCCTGCCAGTCGTGCCACGCACGCGCAGCGCGCACCCACGAACCCAGTCGCTCCTGCACCTCGGGATCGCTCCAATGTCCGACGACCACCTTGCGATTGAGCCTCAGCCGCGTGTGCAGGAATCCGGCCTCGCGGTCGCCGTGCGCGGCCTGGTTGAGGTTCATGAAGTCCATGTCGATCTCGCCCCAGGGCAGATCGCGATTGGCCTGCGTGTGAAGGTGGCAGAACGGCTTCTTCAGCGAGGAGAGCCCGCGTATCCACATCTTGGCGGGCGAGAACGTGTGCATCCACAGGATCAATCCCGCGCACGACTCGTCGGCATCCGCCTCGCGGCAAAGGCGGGCAATTTCGTCGGGCGTCGTGAGCAGCGCCTTATAGATGACCTTGAGCGGGATCTTTGGCGAAGTCGCGAGGCCCTCGGCGACGGCGCGGGCATTGGCGGCGACCTGCTGGAGCGGGCCTGGGCCGTAGAGATGCTGCGAGCCGCAGACGAACCAGATCTGGGGTGAAGCGAGGAGTTTCATGGAGAATGGTGGCTGGCGAAGTGTTGCCGCGGACGTCGGGCCGTCAGGCGCGCGTGGCCTCCTTGATATCCAGGAGGTCCTTCATCACGCGGGAAAGGTCGGCGGAGCGGTCGAGACCGCCAAACGCGTCGTGCACTTGTCGATACAAGGCGTAGAGTTTGTCGTAGCTCTTCCGTGAGGCGGCCTTGGGCCGGTAGGCGATCTTCTTGAGCGAGGTCATCGCCTGCTCGGCCTTCTGGAAATCCGCATGGGCGCCGGCCAGCACGGCCGCGGAGACGGCGGCGCCAAGCGCGCACGCCTGCGACGAGCCGGCGACAAGCATGGTGCACCCGGTCACGTCGGCGTAGATCTGCATGAGCATCGGATTCTTCTCCGCGATGCCGCCGGCGCAGACGATCCGGTCGATGGGCACGCCGTATTCGCGCAGCCGCTCGATGATGGCGCGCGCACCGAAGGCCGTGGCCTCGATGAGCGCGCGGTAGATCTCCGCCTGCGTCGTGTGCAGCGTGGTGCCGAGCAGCAGGCCGGTCAGGCGCTGGTCGACGAGGATGGTGCGGTTGCCGTTGTTCCAGTCGAGCGCGAGGAGGCCGCTCTGGCCGGGCCGGAGTTTCGAGGCCTCCGCGGTCAACGCGCCGTGCCGGGCCGCGTCTCCCCCGCATACGCCCTCCACCCACCACTTGAAGATGTCGCCCACCGCGGACTGCCCGGCCTCGATGCCGTAGAAGCCCGGGAGGATCGCGCCCTTGACGATGCCGCAGATCCCGGGGACGTCGCGAACCTTCTTGTTCGCCGCCACCACGCCACAGTCGCACGTCGACGTGCCGATCACCTTGACCAGCGTGCCCTCGCGCACACCGCAGCCGATCGCACCGTAGTGCACGTCGAACTCGCCGATCGCGATGGGGATGCCTGCCGGCAGCCCGAGCCGCTTCGCCCAGGCCTCGCACAGGCCGCCCGCGGAGGCGCTGGCGTCGTAGGCTTTCTCATACAACCGGTCGCGCAGGTCGGCGAGCCCGGGATCGAGCATGGCAAGGAACTCCTTGTCGGGCAGGCCGCCCCACTCGTCCGAATACAGGGCCTTGTGGCCGGCGGCGCAAACGCCGCGCTTCACCTCGCGCGGATCCGTGACCCCGGCGAGCATCGACGGCACCCAGTCGCACAATTCCACCCACGACCAGGCCGCCTTGAAGACGTCGGGCGCGACGGTGCGGCAGTGCCAGAGCTTGGACCACCACCACTCCGAGGAGTAGGTGTTTCCGCACTTCGCGATGAAGTGCGGACGATGTTTCGCGGCGAGCTCGGTGATGCGCGCGGCCTCGCGCCAGCTCGTGTGGTCCTTCCAGAGCCAGCACTGGGCGTGGAGGTTCTTCGCAAAGCGCCTGCTCATCGCGAGCGGCACGTTGTGCCGGTCGACCGGGATGGGTGAGGAGCCGGTGGAATCGACGCCGATGCCGGCGACCTTGGCGGCGGCGAAGCCGCGCTGGCGCCTGGCCTGCGCGAGGGCGCCCTTCACCGCCTTCTCGAGACCGGCGACATAGTCGCCGGGGTGCTGGCGTGCGAGGTTGTGATCGCGAGGGTCGAGCAGCACACCCTGTGTGCCACTGGGATAGTTCACGACGGCGGATCCGAATTCGCGCCCGTCGGAGCAGCGCACGATCAGCGCGCGCACCGAGTTCGTGCCGTAGTCGATGCCAAGGGTAAACATGGAGGAATACCACTCCTCGCCTCGGGAGCCGACGAGAGCAATCGACGGCAAGCATGACGGTAACGTTGCCCTCGGAATGCAGATCGCTTTACGGTTAGGTGCACACCCCGAGAAGCTCCGCGGTCCCCATCCATGGCTCGTCCCACCCTTTCCGATATCGCCCGTCAGGTCGGCTACTCCAAGAACACCGTCTCGCTCGCGCTGCGCGGCGATCCGCAGATCCCCGCGGCCACGCGCGAGCGCATCTGCAAGGTCGCGGATCGCCTCGGCTACCAACCCAACGCCGTGGTCTCGCACCTCATGGCGCAGCTGCGCGCGAGCCGCACCTCGCGGCTGCAGGCGACGCTCGCGCTGGTGAACGCCAACAGTGATCCCCATGCGTTTTCGAAGCACCCGACGATCCCGACGTACGTCGAGGGATGCGAGAGCCGTGCCGCCCGCCTCGGCTATGCGCTCAACCGTTTCTGGCTCCATGATCCCACGCTCAACGCCCAGAGCTGGCTTCGCATCCTGCAGGCACGCGGGATCAAGGGGCTCGTTCTTGTCGGCCTGATGGATACAAACCGCCTGCCCGGCCATCTCCGGCCGGTCTGGGAGCAGCTGCCCTGCGTGGTCACCGGCGTCCGCACGCGCGATCCCGCGCTCTCATTCTGCTGCGTCGATCACCACAATCTCTCGCTCCTGGCCATCGAGCGCGCCCTGGCGCTCGGCTATCGCCGCCCCGGCCTCGTGCTCGACGACGTGATCGACTCGCTGGTGGAGAACCGCTTCTCCGCCGGCTTTTTAACCGGCCAGCGGACGCTGCCGAAGGCGCAGCGCCTGCCCATCTTCAGCGAGGTCGGCCGCGCCGAGAAGGAGCCCCGGCTCTTTCGCGGATGGCTCGAGAAACACCGGCCCGACGTCGTGTTCACGCTCTACAACAATGTGCTCACCTGGCTGCGCGCCGCCGGATTCGACATCCCCGGGGATATCGGCGTCATCCAGATGGAATGGCGCAGCTCGCGCCCGGAGATCGCGGGCATGAACCAGCACAACTTCGTCACGGGCGAGGCCGCCGTCGACATGGTGGTCAGCCAGGTCCACAACAACGAGACCGGCGTGCAGGAGTTTCCGCGCGCCACGCTCATCGGCGCCAGCTGGGTGGAGGGCACCACCGTCCGGCCACAACGGCCGGCCGAGGTATCCATTTCCCGGTGACGCTGTCGCAGGTGCCTCAGGCCGCGAATGCTTGGATCGCGCGGGCCAGGTCGAGATCGCGCGCGGTGACCCGTCCGCCGGCGTCGTGGCTGCTCAGCCGCAGGGTGACGCGGGAATAGACGTTGTGCAGGTCGGGGTGGTGGTCGCGCTTCTCCGCCTCGATCCCGACGCGCACGATGAATGCGAGCGCGGCTGGAAAGTCATCGAAGGTGAATGTGCGCTCGAGCGCGCCATCGCGGTGGACCCATCCGGGAAGGCCGCTCAGCGCCTCGTCGATTTCGGTCGTTTCCATGGGCTTGCCGCTCATTCCGCAAGCAATCCACCCGCGCTGCGCTGTCAATGGCCGCCCCGTCACGGCAGCCCCCGCCCGGGGACCGGGTCACAGCCCCAGGCCGGGTGGAACGAGGGCGATGGCGCTTTCGCGCAGCTCGGCCGTGGGCCAGGACACCCGCAGGGACTCGGTGAGCCCGAGCAACACGACCAGCGAGTCCGGCGGCAGGCGGCGCAGGGCACGCTCGTCCAGGAACGGCCACGCGTCCGCAAGCACCGCTCGCGCGCGCGTTGCAAGGCCCGCCGCGGCAAGGACCCGGGCGAGATTGACCTGATCCTCCGCCTCGAGCGTCGCAATCTGCGTCCGGAGCCGTTCAATACGATCAAGCGCGGCCGTGAACCGGGCGGTGTCATCCATCGCGTGCGCCACCCGCGCGAGGGCGGTCTGCGCCGCGAGGTCGTCGGGATGGCGCTGCAACTCCGTGATGATTGTCGCCGCTTCGCCCCGCCGCCCGTGTCGCAGCCAGGCGTTGGTCCGCCGCACGAGCACATGCTCGGGACGCGTGCGCTCGGTCACCTCAAGGACGAGCACGTCCCTGCCCTCGAGCGCCGGATGCGCCGGCAGGCGGTGATCGAGCCGGCGCAGCCAGGGAGGCAGCTCCCCACCCGCCACCAGATCGGGCCCGAACGCCGGTTCAACGATCGCCTCATCCGCCGCCAGCCCACGCGCCAGGCGCACGTACGGAGCGACAAAATCGTCCCACGAGAGCAGCACGAGGTGCGTCACACCCGCGGCCTCCACCAGGTCGCGGGCCTCCGCCGCGCTGCGCGCCGCAAAGATCCCGGCCGCGCGCTTCATGCCGTCGCGATTTTCCCAATACGGCGTGCCGAGACCGCGCACGCCTCCGAAATAGATCAGCCGGGTCGTCGTGGCGGGCGAGCTCAGGATCACGAGCGGTTCCCCGCCGCCGGCTCGTCGACGCAGCGCGTGCGCAAGATCGCGCTCGGCAAGGCTGAGGACATCATCGGCACGGATAGCGGGACGCGCGCCCATCTCGTGCAGCGAGACGGCGAGGCCGGGCGCAAACAGGATCACGCCGAGCGTCGCGGCGATCATGAGACGCCGTGGCGCTTCTTCCGCCGCGAGGACGCGCGCCATGACCACGACGAGGCCGAAGAGGAAACCGTAGGCGAGCGTCCACCAGCGGAGCTCGCCAATCGACAGGGCCAGGAACAGCGCCGCCGCGGCGAACGGCACGACCATCATGGCACGCACCGCGGCCGGCGTGGTTTTCCGCACGATCCATGCCCCCGCGAGGGGGACGACGAGCAGTGGAAGGCACAGCGCGACCGTATTCCCGCTCAGGCCTGCGATCCCGATCGCCGTGAACAGGCCGCGCCCCTCGGGCACGTAATCGTGGGCAAACGACCACAAAAAGGCATCGCCGACCGCAAAGACGCGCGAACCCCATCCAGCGACCACGGCGGCTGGGGCGAGCACGACGATCAGAGCCGGAATGAGCCTGCGCCACGCTGCGGGTGACGGCAGCAGCCGACCGCGGCTCAGCGCAGCCGAGAGCGTCGCGAGCACCTCGCCGGCTCCGAACCAAGCCAGCGCGTGGAGCGGGTGATTCACTTCCAATCGCCATCCCATGTCCCCCGGTGCGTACTCGACTAGGTAGGCGAGCAGCGTTGCGCCCGCCCCCACCCTGCCCCAATGCCGCCACAACACGGCGTCATGGCTGAGCCATGACGCGGACCGCCGGCCGAGCCAGGCGCTCCAGAGCCCGCCCAGGCCGATGCCCACCAGCACGGGTATCGTGCTGGCGGCGCTCACCCACATGCCGGCCGCGCCCGCAAGAGCCGAAATCGTGAGCGCCCGGCGCGCCGCGACCGTATCGCCCACCCAGGACCACGCGGACGGCACCGGTCCGCCGATCGAGCGCACCCAGCCGGCACCGCCGGCCATCACGCCGAACACCGCCGCCATGGCGCAGGCCTGAATCAGGCCGTGATGATCGGGGTTGTCGCCGGCGAACAGGGCGGTGAACGCCGGGGTGGCCACCATGACAAACGCCAGCCAAGCCGCAGGCACCCCGCCGAACCGGCGCGCCGTCCACGGCACGAACGACAGAAGTGCGACCACGAGCAGCGCGGGGTTGGCCCAGAGGCCGGCGTATTCGACCGCCAGCGACGCCGGCCGGCCCGTGGCGATGTGATCCACCCACGCGCACAGGGCCAGCCACCAGCGAAATGGCGATCCCCAGTGGGAACTGCGGCCTGCGGGGGCGTTGTCCTCATCGACATGTCGAACACGCGGAGTGCCGGCCGCCAGCATCTGCTGTGTCTGCATCAGCCAGTGTAGTCCGTCGATCGAGGCGCCGGGATACGCGACGGTGCGACGGCCGTCCTCGAGACCGGTCGGCGACCGCGTATCCGGTTCGGGCGCGTGCACAGCGACGCCGTAGACACCACTGATCCGCGTGTAATAGTGGACCGTCTGGACCGCCTCCCAGACAACGAAGCTCAGCGCCAGCCCGAGCGCCAGCCACCATCCCCGTCTCTTCGAGGTGGCTCGAGGGACGGATGCAGATGACCGTGGTGGCTTCGCCATGGAAACCACTATCGGATCGGCGAGGCGCGCCCGTCGAATCGATTGTCACGCCGCGCGGGCGCTCAGGATGTGCGGCGACTGTAGCGGCGGGCGCGGGTGCCGGCAGCCTTCTTCGCACCGCGAGAACGCGTGGGCGACGGCTTGCGCCGACCCTGGCCGATCTCGGCATCCCGGCGCGCCTTCTTGCGCGTGGCCGCCGAGGCCTTGCCGGGCTTGGGCGTGCCAAGAGGAACGCCGGCGCGACGGGCCTCCGATAGGCCGATGGCGATCGCCTGCTTGCGCGAACGCACGGTGCCGCTGCCGCGCTCGAGCTTCTTCATTTCCTCGCGCACGAATTCGCCAGCCTGCGTGGTTGGTTTCTTGCCTTCGCGCGCGTCCTGTTTCGCACGCTTGACGGTGCTGGGCTTTGGCATGGTGCGATGTTCTCTCCACCATTCTACCGGACCCGGCGTTCCGCAACCATCGGAGCGCGCCCGCACGGCGCCCCCGGGCGGCAGACCCGCGGGCGCCAGTCAACCGGTCAGTTCCCGTTTCTCGGTGCAGGGCAGGATCACCAGGATCGCTTCAGGTCCGCATGGTGATGGGTGGTGAGCGAAACGAACTTCCATCCCCCGGCAAAGCGGTAGAGCAGGATGAAGTCGCTGCAGGTGTGGACACCCGATTGGTGCACGAGCACCTTCACGGCCGCGGTGTCGCCCACCACGTCGACCGAGGTCAGCGTGAAACGCAGATCCGGGAAGATCGGAAAACGCCCGCCCGCTTTGCTGCGGGCGATGTCGGCGAGAAGCTGCGCGGCCTCGTATTTGACGAGGCCGTCGTTCTCCGCGAGGAGCACGACGTATTCAGGATGGACCACCGAGCGGATCGCCTCTTCGTCGCCGGTCACGTAGATGGCTTCGAGCGCGCGGGTCACCGTGCGCGCGACCTCGCTGAGCGCGGGGTCCACGCGCGCCTCCCCGGCAGCCGACACGGTCGGCAGACTGGCAAGCGAGGCAACGACAAGGCCGGCAAGAATCATGGTGCGAACACGGGAAGTGAGGTGCATCGTCCCCACCGAACACCGTTCGCCGGGCCGATCCCACCGGAAAACAGCCCCCTACGCGGAAGCCGGCGGCGGTAGTCGCGCCCCTGCAGGCCAGGAGTAGCCAGACTTCAACTACACGTACTCTGCGGGCACCGAACGGCCGGATCGCGCGAGATGGCTGCGAAACCGCCGGGTTTTGCGGCCGAAAGGCCGCGGTTCATCGCTAAATCGAGCCTCCCCGTCGTCGGGCGCAAGCGGTGGTGACGTCGCGGAGCGCCCCGCGGTTTCATCACGGCGTCCCGAACAGGCGCGCGGCGGGCGATCGGCGTCCGCGGGAGTCCTCGCACGGAAGTCCCGGTTCCTCTGCCTCGCTTCGTTGTCGCCAACGGCGCTCCCCACCGCCGCGCCGGTGCGCACACCATGGCCCGGGGTCGGTGCAACACGCGAGTGTGGGACGTCCCGCCGCCGGGGTTCGTGCGCCCGCTTGTCCGTCCAGGCTCTCCTCGTTCGTTGGAGGGATGAAACACCACCGTCCATCCTGAACAACCAAGGAACACCCACCATGCCCTCGCACACCATCCGCCTTCACCGCGTCCTTCGCGCCTCGCCGGAGAAAGTCTACCGCGCCTTCCTCGAACCGGAAGCGACCGCCAAATGGCTCCCGCCCCACGGCTTCACGGGGCGCGTGCATCACGCCGACGTCCGCGTCGGAGGTACGTTCAAGATGTCGTTCACCAACTTCACCACCGGCAAGAGCCACACGTTCGGGGGCGAATACCTGGAACTCGTCCCGCACACGCGGATTCGCTACACCGACAGGTTCGACGATCCGAACCTCCCGGGCGTGATCCAGGTCACGGTTACGCTCAGGCCAGTCGCGTTCGGGACCGAGCTGCATGTTCTGCAGGAGGGAGTGCCGGAAGCCATTCCAGCCGAGGCCTGCTATCTTGGATGGCAGGAGTCCCTCGGTCTCCTGGCGCGGCTCGTGGAGCCGGACCTCAAGGACGAATAGATCGCGCCGGGTGGGTCGTTGGCACATCCTGCTGTTCCGACGCGCATGCAAAAAACTGCGCTGGCCATCGGCACCACCCTCGGGCAGGCAGGGTAGCATGCCCGGACGTCGCGAGTTCATCGAGCGCCTGGTTGCCGCAGCGGACGAAGCGATGCTTCACGAGCCGGCAACACGGCGCACGAAGCTCGCCCGCTGGCTGGTGGCGGAGTTCGTGCCCGACGTGCAGGTTTTCGGATACGACCTCCGCCGCTGGATCGTACCCGGCGTGGAGCCGAAAGCCCGGCCCCCCGAGGACCTCGCGGAGTCGTGGGACGTGCGTCGGTTCCCGCCCGAACTGATCGCGGGCGGCCAGGGAGCGGAAGCCCTCCGCCATATCGCCGCCGGTGCGGCGGCCGTGCTGGCCCGCCGCACGCCCCTGGTCTGGGCAGCCAACGTGCTGGACTGGATACAGGGGCTCGTCCGCGGCAATCGCCGCGAGGCGCGCGCGGAGGTCGCGGGCAACCTAACCGGCGCACGGCTGGGGCGCGCATTGCGCGCGTATCTCGAGGGTGCAGTCACACGCGAAGCGCTCGAACGCACGATACGCGATCTGCTCACGTAGCCGGCCGCGGGTCGATCTGACCCGGCCGGGACGACGACGTCATTTCAGCCGTGGCCGCGATACTGGCCGCAGGGCGGAGAAACTCGGCTGCACGCCACGTCGACTCATCCGATTTAGGGTGACGGGCGGACACCCGCGGCTTTGCCTACGAGCGCATGCATGCACGCGCCTTCGCGGTAATCGCCGATGTCCATGGCAACGCGTGGGCCTTGGAAGCGGTTCTTGCCGACATAGCGGCCCGCGGCATCCGCACGATCGTCAACCTGGGCGACAACGCCAACGGACCGCTGGATCCGGTGCGAGCGGTGGCTCTCCTGCGGGCATCCCGAGCGATTCACGTGCGCGGCAACGGTGATCGCATGACAGGCGACGGCAGCGAGCCGATGCCCGGTTCTGTGCGCTACGCCCGCGAAAGGCTCGACGCGGATGCGCTCCGCTGGTTGCGCGAACTCCCGGTGCAGGCCCGCGGAGACGGATGGCTCGCATTCCATGCCACGCCACGCAGCGACTCCGAATACCTGCTGGAAAATCCAGTGGCAGGCAGCGTCATCCCGGCCAGTGCACACGAGATCGCCACGCGGCTGGGCGATGCCGACGCGCCCCTCCTCCTGTGCGGCCACACCCATCTCGCACGGTTGGTGCAGTTGCCGGACGGCCGGCTGGTCGTCAACCCCGGCAGCGTCGGGCTCCCTGCCTACACCGACGACGTTCCTGTTCCCCACGCGGTGGAGGCGGGGTCACCGGATGCTCGATACGCGTGTGTCGAACGCGCGGGTGATCGCTGGCGGGTGGAGTTCGTCTGCCTGCCCTACGACGCACACGCGGCCGCGAATGCCGCCCGCGCGGCGGGATGGCACGACTGGGCACGGCACGTGGAAACGGGATTTCGCTGACGCCCGACGCTGGTCGAGCACCGGCGCCCTGACCCCGTCGCCCGCCCATGCGCTCCGGGCCGGAGCTGTCTGATCGCCGCAGCCGTGCTGGTGTTTTCCTGAAAGGAGGAGTTGGACACCGGGGGCACGGCCCGTCCGGATCCGCGAGCGTATCTGGCCGGCGAACTCGATCACCATGTATTATCACCCCGGGTACGTTCACTCCTCGATTGGCGCCGCAGTGCGATCTGCAACCGGGGACACCCGCCCCGCGCGCCGCGGAGCGCGCGCGAAGGCGGGCCTCCCCCCGCGCAAGGACGAAGCTCCACCTCAGAACGTGAACGTTCCCCGAAGTTCGCCGGCGTCGGACCGCCCGTGACTCGACTCGGTCCGGTGGTAGCTCAACCGCACGCTCCACGGTGCCACGCCGCCCAGTTCCACGCCGAGGGACGCGTGACGTGCACCCTGTCCAAGCGGAACGGGAAGCCGCATGCCCGCGACCGACTCTGGCGCGACTTCGAGTCGGGCCCGGACCTCGGTAGCAGGCCCGCTCAGGTAGTACTGCAGGCCGAGATCAAGGCAGGGCTCGATCGTGAGGCCCGAGCCGGTCGTGTAGCGGTAGCCCATCTCCAGGCGGGGTGTCGTCCACGCGTGCGTCTCATTGCCGTCGAGCAGGACGAGATTCTGGGAACCCGCGCCGGTCTCGTGCTCCAGGCTTGCGGATACCTGTGCGAAACCGAGGTCGAGCGCGGGCCGCAGCCAGAAGCGCCCGTCGGCGATGCCTGGTACCGCAAGCTGGTGCGAGATGCCGAGCAAGCCGCCCGCGATCTCCAGGTAACGCTTCGACCTCGCCTCATACGGCTCGGTCACGGCGATCGCCCTGCGGGTCTCGGTCTTGTCCCAGGCGTAGCCGACGCTGGCGCTCAGAGCCGTCTGCCCCAAGATGCGGCGAACCGCGGCACCGACCTGCTGCGTATCCGCCCGTCCGTGCCAGTTGCGTCTGGAGCCCCGCACGTTGGCGCTGTCCAGTGACACACCCACATTGCAGGTCCAATCGCCTCCGACGCGCTGCACGCCGAACGACGTGCGGTCGGTCGTGCGGCGCGTCGCCTGGTAGTCTCCGCGACGGGCGCGAGAGTCCGCCTCGCGCTCGTGCTGCATCCAGGTGGTCCACGACGCCTCCTCCGCGCCTTCGCCGCCCGAGGGCAGCCGGTCGAGGAGGATCTCCATGAACCGCTGGTTGCCCCGGATCAACGCAGCCTGGTGTTCGCCAAAGAACTCCGGCGACAGGCTCGTCAACGCGGTCCGGTAACTCTCCAGGTCCGATTCATACAGCAGCCGGACAATGGTGTCGGCCAGGTGCGGCGAGCTTCCGGCATTCTGCACCTCGTTAAGGTAGCTGCCGACCACGACGAGATTGGCGCTCAGGTCGTCCGGCGCGAAATCCACGGTCGCGTCGAGGGTCACCGCACGCCCGGACGCGTTGTTGAGCGCCGAGACCATGACCACGGATTCCGGCGCCACCAGCATCGCGGCCGTCGCACTCGCACCGGCGTCGCCGCTGAAGATCGGCATGGAAAAGGTGCCTGCCCGGATCCGGTGGGGGTTGATGAGCGAGAGCGAGACACGGCCGGCGACATCGGCCCGCCCCGTTGCATGGATCTCGTCGATCCGGCCCGACTCCCAGTCGAGTTCGACCAACGACTCGCCGCCCGCGGCCTGCTCGAAGCTTCCCGCGAGCGCAACCGTCTGCGGGAGCATCGATCCGCCCGATGAAAGCGTGCCGTGGTTCACGAACACGCTTTCGGGACCGCCGACCCGGAGCGTCGGACCGGCGACGAACGTGGCTCCGCCATGCGAGACCAAGCGATTGACCCCACCGCCAAGGTCAACTTCGCCGACCACCATGCCGTACGAGTCGAAAACATCGTCGCCTTCGCCGCCGCGGAACGCCATGCCGGTCAGCCCGTCGTCCGTGCCCACGCCGCCGCGCACGGTGACGTGATTGCTCGAGCCACCGTCGATCCAGATCGCGGTGCCTCCAGAACCTGCATACACGGTGCGCCCCTGCGCCACGTCGATCGTGATGGCGCCCTGCCCATCGCGACCGCGCGACTGGGCGAAGATCCCGACGCCGCCCGCGCCGAGTGCCGCCACGGTACCATCGATTGTGAGCGTGACCTCGCCGGAACGACCCGCGCCGCCAGCCGCATCCGCGAACTGGCGGTCCACGAGGCCGCCACCGCCGCCGAGGCTCTGGGCGAGAATGCCGATCGAGCCCTCACCGGTCACGAGCACGTTGCCCGTTTGGTTCAGGTCGATCACACCGCCGTCACCGATATTTCCGTCGCGCGTGGTCACCTGCACCGCGTCGGCCGGCATGTCCGTGAAGACAGCCCCGCCGCCGCCGCCGATGCTCTGGAGCACGATGCCATGAGCGAGTCGCCCGCGTGTCTGGATGGCGCCGGAGTTGGCCAGCGTGAGCGTGCCGCCGTCGCCCGCGGACTGGTCGGTCCCGCCGATCAAGACTCCCAGCGCGTGGATGCCCGTCACGAAGCCCATGCCACCGCCGCCACCGATCGACTGCACCATCAGGCCCTGCGCCCGGTCCCCCTCCGTGTAGTAGTCGCCCGAATACTCCATTCCGACCGAGCCGCCGTCGGTCTGCGTGCTGCCCGTGGCTCCGAGTTCGAGTGTCGCCACCGGCTGACCGGCCACGGGGTCGTCCGACGCCGCCGCGGCAGACGACAGGACGGGCCACGCCCGAAGCATGGTATCGTGGCCGAGCGCACCGTTCGCCGCGGAAGCACTCTGCGGGACCGAGTTGACCACGAGGTTCACCAAACCGCCGCCCCCGCCGATCGTCTGGATCAACGAGCCGGCGGAACGATCCCCCAGTGTCGCCACGTCGCCGTCACGATCCGCAGTGAGATCGCCGCCCCCGGCGATCTTCGTCCACAGCGATCCGAGCGCCACCCACAACCGCGACAGTGAATCGTCCCCCACCTCGAGCGTGAACGTCCCGCTGCCGCCGCCGCCGCCGATGGACTCGACGAGATCGGCGCAGGAATCGACGCCGGAGGAAACCAGATCACCTACGTAATTCCAGGAGATGATTCCCCCGGCGACCTCGATGGCATCGCGCACCCCGAAGGTCGCCTCCGCCTGAAGGTTCGTGCGGGCCTCGCGTGCGATGGCATTGATCGCGTCCGCACCGTCCTCGGTCTCCGGCACCCAGTCCGTCGCCTTCGTCTTCAGGTCGAGGAACACATTCACGTCGCCGCCGCCGCCGTTCACCGATTGCCGGAAGAACGGTCGGCTGTTGGCACCCGTGGTCACGATCGTGCCGTTCTGGTGCACCTCCACCGAACCGGCCGTCCCGCTCGCCCCTTCCACGCCGAGGGCGAAATCCAGCGCGAGCGTCGGGAGCATCCATGTCGGGCTCGAGAGCGAAAATCCCGCCGTGCCACCGCCGCCGCTCACGCTCTGCGCAAAGATGCCGTCCGCGTTGTCGCCATGCACGAAGATCGAGCCGGTGTTGTTCACCACCACGTCACCGCTGTCGCCGCCCGACCCGCCGCATCCGCCGAGCCCGATGCCCGCCTGGTAGGGCAAGGCCTTGGAGGCAGGATTGGTGCGCAGGTTGCCCGAGAGTGCGGCGGCAAAACCACCGTTGCCGCCGCCGCCGCCCACGCTCTGCGCAAGGATGCCGTGCGATCCGTTGCCGAAGACCGCGATCGTGCCGTGATTGGCCACGCTGACATCCGCCGCAGCGTTGCCTGAGCCGCCCGATCCACCAATCGCGAGCGAGCCCTGAGGATTGGGATCCGCCGCGTTCGTGCTGCCGAGCATCAGATTGCCGGCGAGACTGAGGCCACCGGAGCCGCCGCCGCCACCCACGCTCTGCGCGATGATGGCGTGGGCCGCGGCGCCGTGCGTCTCGATCCGCGTGTTGTTTGTCACGCGCACCGTGCCGGCCTCGCCGCCCTCGCCGCCAGATCCGCCGATGCTGAACGCGAAGGAGTTCGCCGCGATCTCGCCTCCATTCACGCTCGAGATATTTGCGGTGATCGCCGTGCCGCCGCTGCCGCCGCCTCCGCCGACACTCATGGCGAGTATGCCGTGCGCGCTGTCTCCGAAGGTGAAGATGCCACGCGGCAACTCGTCGTCCCGAGCC
This sequence comes from Verrucomicrobiota bacterium, assembly GCA_023399155.1. GTDB lineage: Bacteria > Verrucomicrobiota > Verrucomicrobiia > Opitutales > Opitutaceae > JAEWQP01. The sequence continues at coordinate 365,155 of JAEWQP010000030.1, forward strand.
TCGTCCTCGAACAATCCGTTGGTGACCTCGACGTCGCCGCCCTCGCCGCCGTCGCCGCCGTCGCCGCCCAGGCCGATGTTGATCTTCGTGCCCGCGCCCTTGGTCGAAACGGAACCGCTGACCACACGGCTGCCCACCCCGCCGCCGCCTCCGACGCTCTGGGCGAAGATCCCGACGGCATTGCGTCCGTTCGTGACGATCGTGCCTGTATTCAGCACGTCCACACGATCCGCGATGCCGCCGGTCCCCCCGGCGCCACCCATCGAGATGTCGACATCCATGTCCTTCTCGGCCTCCTGGTTCAGGAGCCCGCGAATGATGCTGCCGGCATTGCCACCGCCGCCGGCGATGCTTTGCGCAAGCACGCCGTACGAATCGACGCCCTCGGTCACGATCGTCCCCGAATTGATCACATCGACGACGCCTCCGCCCGAGGCATTTCCGCCCAGGCCGCCGACGCCGATGTAGAACCCGCCGGTCTCGTTGCGTCTGCCGACTCCGATCACTTCGCCACCGCTGCCGCCGCCGCCGCCCACGCTCTGCGCGAGGACCCCGATCGCTGAATCCGCATGCGTATGAATAGCTGCGGACGTCGTCACCGCCACGTCGCCGCCTGATCCACCCGTTCCGCCGGATCCGCCCATCATGAAAGAGACGGACGATACCGCCATCTCGCCGCCACCGGCACCGCCAGCCTCGCCGCCACCGCCGCCCACGCTCTGGGCAAAAATGCCATGCGAGCGCTCGCCGTCGGTGACGATGGTTCCGCCCGCGGTGACGGTGACGTCCCCCGCCGCACCTCCCGGGCCGCCTTCGATGCCGAGTTCGAAATCGTATTCGGTGCCCTCGGCATCCTTCGGGCTGTCGGGCGCGGGCTCCTGCAGCGAAAACGCATAGGACGAACTGGAGCCACCACCGTTGCCAACGCTCTGCGCCATCACGGCGTGCGCATGTTCACCGCGGGTGTGGATGTCTCCATCCGTGACCACCGTGACGTCACCACCTTCACCGCCGCTTCCACCCTGGCGCCCGAGTTTGATGTCGATCGAGCCGCCCTTGCCGTCGGCGTTGGCCACGTCGGTACCGGCGTTGCCACCACCGCCGCCGATGCTCTGCGCCACGATGCCGAAGGCATCGCGGCCGAAGGTGTCGATCTGACCGTGATTGCGCACCTCGACTTCACCGCCCGTGCCGCCCTCGCCGGTGCCGCCGCCGATCGCCACGTTGAGGGACCGGCTCTGCCGGCTGTCCCCGGTGGTGCCCATGGCAAGGTTCAAACGCGCGTTGCCGCCCCCGCCGCCCACGCTCTGTGCGATGATGCCGTGGCTGTCTCCGCCGGTCGTGACGATATCGCCGTAGTTGTCGACCGTGGCAGTGCCCCCGTTTCCGGCGGAGCCGCCGGAGCCGCCGATCGCGATCTGCGCGGCATAGGTGCTCTTCGGTGTCGAGGTCCCTGGCTTCTTGCGTGCCGGATTCTGGCGCGCCTCGAGTTCGTCGAGCACGTTGTCATACTTCTTGAATACATCCTCGTCCACGCCGGTGTGCTTCGGGTGTTTGCGCTCGGTCGGTGTTTCCCCGGCTGGCGCGTCGGCCTTGGCATACATCAGTACGAGGTTGGCGCCGGCGTCGCCGCCGCCACCGCCGATGCTCGAGGCCTCGATCCCGAAGGCCGCGGCGCCGCTGGTTACGATCACACCGGCGAGCTCGTCGGCCGAGCCGCGCTGCACGCTGACCGAGCCGGCGTTCCCGCCGTCTCCACCGAAACCGCCGACGCCGATCACGGCCGCAGAACGGTTCTTCGCGAGCACACCGGAGACATTGACGCCGCCGGTGCCACCGCCGCCGCCCACGCTCTGGGCAAGGATGCCGCGCGCATAATCGCCCGCGGTCACGATCGCGCCGTTCGACTGCACGTCGACTGCGCCGGCATTTGCACCCTCGCCGGCAAAACCACCATGCCGACGTTGACCGAGAAGCTGCCCTTGCTGTCGGATTCTTCCGCGTCCGTGCGCGTCGCGGTGCCGGCGATATTCACGCCGCCATTGCCGCCGCCGCCCGCAATGCCCTGCGCGAGTATGCCATGCGACCACTCGCCCGTGGTCCTGATCGCGCTGTCATGCGTCACATCCACGGTGTCGCTGACCGCGCCGGCACCGCCGAAGCCTCCCATGCCGAAGGTGATTGCCGGCGCGTCGTTGTCCTTGGCCAGGCTTACAGCGCCGCTGATGTTGAGCCCGCCATTGCCGCCACCGCCGCCGACGCTCTGGGCGAAGATGCCCGCCGCGGCGTCGCCGTCGGTGATAATCCACTTCGCGGTCGCCTCGACCTGGACCGCGCCGGCCACGCCGCCGTCTCCACCGAAGCCGCCGATGCCGACCACGATGGGCGAGTCGCTGGCGATCCCGCCGCTCACGTTGACCCCGCCCGAGCCTCCGCCCCCGCCGACGCTCTGGGCGACGATGGCCGCATGGCCGTCGCCCCAGGCAGCGAGCGTGTCGGCGTCGATCACGTTGGCCGTGACCGCGCCACTGCGGCTGCCGGCGCCGCCGAAGCCGCCCACACCGACGACCAGGGCGTGGCCATCGCCCTCGTCCGCAGCCGCGTAAGAGAGCGCACCGCTGACATTCACACCGCCGCTCCCGCCGCCGCCGCCGATGCTCTGCACGACCATGGCGGACGCGCCGACCGGCTTATCCGAGCCGGCCGGCTGCTCCGGGCCCGTCTCCGGACGCAGGGCGATGATACTCCCTTCCCGGAACGTCGCCGTCACCGCTTCTCCAATACCGCCGGTTCCGCCGAAGCCCCCGACGCCGATCGAGGCCGAGCCGCCCAGGCCCTTGCCCTGGGTGACGACACTGAGCGCACCGCTCACGTTTGTGCCGCCGTTGCCACCGCCGCCGCCCACGCTTTGCGCGAGCAGGCCGTGCGAGCCGGAACCGACCGTCATCACATTGCCGGTCACCGTCAGGTCAACCGTCGAGGCGTCGCCACCGCCGTCGCCGAAACCTCCGACCCCGACGCCGACGGCTGCGCCATTCTTGCCCGTGAGGTTCACGCCCAGCGCCACGTTCGTGCCTCCGTTGCCGCCGCCGCCGCCGATGCTCTGCGCGATGATGGCGGTCGCATCACCACCGCGTGTGCTGAAATGCGCGATATCGGCCGGGCCGACGCCGGTGACCGTGCTGTTCACCGCGCCGCCATTGCCGCCGCGGCCGCCGAATCCGCCGACACCGACCGCAAGCGCACCGCTCCCCTCCTTCGCGACGGATACCGCTGCCGAGATGTTCGTGCCACCGTTGCCACCCCCGCCGCCGATGCTCTGCGCGACGACCGCGTGCGCGTTGGCCGGATCCTCCCTGCCTGCGGTCGACGCCTCCGCGAGTGGTTGTCCCGTGGATACGCGGCCGGTCACGACACTGATCACCTCGCCGCCGTTGCCGCCGCCACCGCCCGATCCACCGACGCCCACCACGAGCGCCGCGCTGCCGGACTTCGCACCGGAGATCGCCGCGGCGACCGACGTGCCGCCGCTCCCGCCACCGCCGCCGACGCTCTGCACCAGCACACCGATCGCGTTGGCGCCATGCGTCTCGATCGCTCCCGTGACCTCCGAGTCGACCTTCAGGCCATGTCCCCCCGAGTCGCCACTTCCGCCGATGTTCACCCCCACCGCGCCGCTCCCGGTCCCAGCAGCGGAGGCCGAGCCGCTCACGCTGAAGCTCCCGCTTCCGCCGCCGCCGCCCACGCTCTGTGCGATCACGCCTGCGGCGTCGTCGCCGAAGGTGACCACGTCGTTGTTCACGTCGAGCGTGACCTCTCCTCCGTCACCGCCGGCCCCGCCGTCGCCGCCCAGTCCCACGCTGACGGCACCACTCCCCGTACCTGCGCCCGAGGCGGCGACGCTCACATTGAAGCCTCCGCTGCCGCCGCCGCCGCCCACGCTCTGCGCCAGCACGCCCGTGGAGCCGCGACCCGAGGTCGTGATCCTCGCATGTGTATCCGCATCGACGTTACCTCCGTTCACGGCGTCTCCACCCGCGCCACCGAGCCCGACGGAGATGGCGCCGCTGCCGGTGCCCGCGCCGGAGGCCGCGAGCGTCACGGAGTAGCCTCCCGTTCCGCCGCCGCCGCCGATGCTTTGCGCCACAAAACCGCTGGAAAAGTCGCCCTCCGTCCTGATCCGGCTCCTCGACGTGGCCGTCACGGTCTCTCCTGCACCACCCGGGCCGCCGGCGCCGCCCAGACCCACGGTGACCGAGCCGCTGCCTTCGCCGGCGGCCGACACTGCACCGGTGACGCTGAAACCACCGTTGCCGCCGCCGCCGCCGACACTTTGGGCGAGGAAGCCGATCGAGTTTGCGCCCTGGGTCGAGATGGCGCCCGACTCGCTCACCGCCACGACGTCGCCACCTGCGCCGCCGCCACCACCCGACCCGCCGAGCCCGACCGAAATCGCGCCGCTGCCGATTCCCGCGGCCGAAGCTGAACCGGCCACGGCGAAACCGCCGTTGCCACCGCCGCCGCCGATGCTCTGGACGACAAACGCGGCTGAGTTGTCGCGCTGTGTAGACAGAGTTCCGGTGGAGTGTGCGTTGACCGAACCGCCATTGCTACCCGCACCGGCCGCGCCCCCGAGTCCGACCGATACGGCACCGCTACCGCCGCCTGCGGCCGCCGCAGCACCTGAAACCGTGTATCCACCGTTTCCGCCGCCGCCACCGATGCTCTGCACCACGATCGCACTGGACGATTCGCCGTGCGTCGTCACATCCGCGGAGAGTTCCGCGCCAACTTCCCGACCCTCGCCGCCGCCGGCACCGCTACCGCCGATGCCCACGGCGACACCAAGGCTTCCCACGCCTCCGAGAGCACCCGCTGCAGCGACCGTATAGCCGCCGTTGCCGCCGCCGCCTCCGACACTCTGCACGACCACTCCGGCGGATTGTGCACCCCGTGTCACGATCGTGCCCCCGACAGTCGCGTCGACCGCGCGCAGTCCGGCCTCATTCACCGTGGTCGTGGGGTCGTCGCGCATCCCGCCTGCGCCTCCTTCATCGCCGCCGCCGCCGAGCCCGACAGACACGGCCAGGCCGCCGACGCCAGCGCCCGCCAGCGAGGCGGAGATGGTGCCGCCGCCGTTGCCGCCACCGCCTCCGACGCTTTGGACAAGGACCCCTGTGGCGTTGTCGCCACGCGTCAGGATGTCGCCCTCGAAATCGGCGTCGACGCGTCCGCCAAAGCCGCCCTTGGCGCCCGAACCACCGATACCCACGCTCACCGAGCCGCTCGCCACACCCGCCGCGGAGATCGAGCCGGCCACGCTCAAACCGCCGTTGCCGCCGCCGCCGCCCACCGCCTGGACGACGACGCCGTCGGCGCCGTCGCCGACCGTCTGAATCCCGCCTTCGAGGGACCCGTCTTCCAACCAACGGCCGCCGGCTGTGATTGCGGCCTCCACGGCCCCGGCATCGCCGCCCCCGCCCCCGGTGCCGCCGATGCTGGTGGAGACGCTCACCGAGGCCACGCCGCCGACCGACGTTGTACCCGCGATGGCCATACCGCCGTTTCCGCCGCTCCCGCCGACACTCTGGACCAGGATCGCATCCGCCTGCTGGCCCGATGTCGTCACAGATCCGTTCAACGCGATATCGACCTCACCGCCCTGTCCTGCCGTGCCGCCTGCGCCACCAACCGCAACGGACACGGCTCCGCCCGCGAGGGCACCGCCCGAAGCGGAAGCCGCGACGGCCGTGCCGCCATTGCCGCCGCCGCCGCCCACGCTCTGCGCGACAAAGCCCGTGGCGAGGTCGCCGGTAGTCGAGATCCGGGTGGTGAAGTCCTCGCTCGACACCTTTCCTCCGATACCGCCGGCGCCGGCTGAACCGCCCAGGGAAACACTGGCGGATCCGCCCACCAGCCCGCCGCTGCCGCTTGAACTCACCGTCACGCCGCCGTTGCCGCCGCCGCCACCCACGCTCTGCAGCATCACGCCGACCGCGCCCGCGCCGGTCGTCTCCACGCTTCCGATACCGCTCATCCTGACCGTGCCGCCGTCGCCGCCGCCGGCTCCGGCCCCGCCGAGCGACGTCGAGGCGGCCCCGAACACGCCACCGGCCGCCGCGATCGCGGACCCGCCATTGCCGCCCCCACCTCCGATGCTCTGGGCAAGTATGCCGAAAGCCCGGTCGCCACTGGTTGAGATCAGCGAGTCGCGCTCGTCTCCGACAGCCTGATACGAATCCAGCACGATCACCACGTCGCCACCGTCGCCGCCACTCGCTCCCTTGCCCCCGATCGCGAGACTCTCGAAGGCGGATCCCGAGTAGACGGAACCGCCATTTCCGCCCCCGCCTCCCACGGCCTGGGCAAACACTCCGAACGCGTCGTCGCCGCGGGTCGTGATCGAACCCGCCTGCCTCACGTTCACCATTCCGGCTGAGCCGCCCGTGCCGCCGATGACGAAGCTTCCCGAACTGCCGCCTCCGTCGCCGCCGCCACCGCCGACGCTCTGGGCGAAGATCCCCGCGGAATCGTCCTCGCTTGTGCTGAGCGAACCTTCGTTGACGACGGTCACGCCGGCTCCAGCACCGCCGCCGCCGGCCGTACCGCCGATCGAAGCCCAGCCGCCGGCCGCGCCGCCGCTGCCACCGCCACCGCCCACACTCTGCGCGTAGATGGCATGTCCGAGTGAATGGATCGTGCCGCGGTTGGTCACGGCGACCGAACCGCCGTTGCTTGCCACGCTGCCGGCGCCGCCGAGACCGACCACACCGGAGCCGGCTCCGCCATCGCCGCCCTTGCCGCCGACGCTTTGTGCGAAAATGCCGCGGGCCCACGTGCCATTTTCCGGGGAGGCGGGTGCGTCGGGCTTGCCGTCACGATCGGCGTCGGGCGGGACGAACGGGATCCCCGCGTCGATCCTGCCGTCGTTGACCACTGTGACCGCGCCGCCGTGTCCGCCGAAGCCGGCGTCTCCACCGCTGCCCCAGAAGGCCGTGCCGCTCCCCCCGCTGCCGCCGCCGCCGCCCACGCTCTGCGCGAAGATGCCGTGCGCGCCGGAGTTCTCCGTGCGGATCGCGCCCGATTGAAGTTGGGTAACGGATACAGTACCTCCGCTGCCGGCGCTTCCACCGCTGCCGCCGTGCGAGGCGAACAATGAGAACTGCCCCGCTCCCTGGCCGCCGAATCCGCCGACACTCTCGGCGTAGATGCCGTGCGCGCTGTCTCCCGCGGTCGTGATCGAGCCGCCGCTTTCCACGATGACGAGTCCGCCATCCGCGGCCGTCCCGCCGGCCCCTCCGTCACCCGCGATCCAGCCACCGCTGCCGCCGGAGCCTGCGTCGCCGCCGACGCTCTTGGCCCAGATGCCAAAGGCAGAGTCGCCCTCGGTCGTAATCGTCCAGTTCCCGTGCACGTTCACCGCGGGTTCCCCGCGGGCGCCGTCCACGGGCGCAGGACCGCTGCGCGATCCCGGGCCGCCGCTGCCGCCGGGCGTGACGAGATCCGCTTCCCCGCCGTCGCCGCCATCGCCGCCTGCGCTCACCGCGATGATGCCACTGGCGTTTGCACCATGCGTCGTGATCGTTCCCCCACCCGAGACCTCCGCGGTGCCGCTCGCGCCACCGATGCCGCCGCGCCCTCCCCAGCGGAACCATCCGCCGTCGCCGCCGCGTCCGCCCTTGCCACCGAGGCTCTCCGCCACGATCGCGGGCGAATCGTTCCCGAACGTCTCCACCGTCCCGTCGGCGATGATTTCAGCACGACCGCCCGCGGAACCCGGGCCGCCGCCCCCCGCACTGCGAAACATGTTTCCGTTGCGCCCCGAGGCCCCGGAGTTGCCGGTGCTCACGGCGAGGATGCCGAAACTCCGGCGGCCCGTCGTGGTGATCTCGCCATCGTTGTCCACCGTCGCGCTATTTCCGTCGCCGCCGGCGGAGGCGATCTCGGCGAGGCCCCGGGCGTAGCTCTGCAGGTCGGGCAACGCCGAGCTTCCAGGGATCTCGCTGGAGCCAAAGGTCTCGAAGACCGCCCCCCAGGTCTCCGCCAGCGCACCTGAGTCGCTGCGTTGCACCCGGGCCACGAGCGCCGCCTGGTCGCGACGTTGCACACCGTTCGCGGAGTTCGTCCCGAGGACTTCGTATCCGAGAGCCACGTACGCAGCGGCGCCGTTCGCGAGGAAGTCGTAGTCGACGTCGTCGCCGCGTTCGAAGGCGGCAACCCCGGCCGGGCTGATCCGGAACCCGCCGAGCGTGATCTTCCGGCCGTCCGCATCCAGGATGACGTTGCCATTCGCGTCCACGAGGGTGCCCGGGATCCAGGCATCAAACGCCGCCGGCGCGCCGTCGGGATCGAGGAGCGTCGCCACATCGATCTCGAACGTGATGCCTGCGCCCGTGAAATTTCTCAGAGCGGTGACGACGCTCGCCGGGTATCCGGCTGAGCTCGCGTGCGCCTCGATCGCCGCGATGTGGCCGCCACCGGGCCCGGCCGTGCTCGTGGTGGTGAGGGTGCTCGCGTTGGTCACGAGCACGCGTCCACCGCCCACGCTCGCGCCCCCCGGGACGGCCACGCCGAGAAACGGGTCGGGCGGCGGCGACGACGGCGGGGTTCCCGAGCTTTCGGCGCGGATCGCAGCCGTATTCGTCGACTGGATTGCATCCGGGGGTGTCGATCCGGGGCGCGGATAGATGACGTCACCGCCCTGCGTATCCACCTGTCGGATCGGTTCTGCTGCCACCAGGCGGCCGGCAAGGAAGACCGATGCGAGGCAGAGGATGGATGCACCGGAGACAGAAACCGTACGAAACACAGGGATACGCGCGATCATGGCGACCTTTCGAGGCTGAGGGAGGGGGTGACCAGGCACATCTCCCCCGGCGACCTCGGATCGATCCATCGGCAGCAAGCCGGCGTGGCTGCGAGCTCGTCCGCAGCGCAAGACGCGCGACAGGTGAACGCACAAAATGCCAGCGACCCGGGGGCACAGGGAGGGCGGCAGCGAGCAGCCTGCAACCTCCGCGATGCCGTCACAACGGCCAACGCTGCGCTCTCGTCGATAACAAGGAGTGGACTCTCGGTTGAGTAGATTCCATTAACGCGAACCTGAGAGATTCACTCCAGCACGGGACGTCCGAGTAAACGCGCGGCACATCTCGCTCGGTCGTTCGTCCACCGTCTTGGCGTGGGAACACGCCAACGCCACCGATTGTTCGCCAGGCCGTCTCTCAGCGGCATGATACGCAGCACTCCGATACGAGGGGACGGGCTGATCGACGCCGTCAGCCGCGACCGCCGGCGCACGGCCCAGCGCGCGACATCGCCGCGCCGATGACCCACGCGCACCGCATCGCCCCGCATCCGTACTGGCGCCCTTCAACTCCGTGCAGTCCCTCGGTGCCATCGTGGGGGTCCGCGACGTGTTGGGTGGGAGGTCCGATCAGTGGACGCTGGTCGGCGACGCGATCGTGATCGGACCGGAACTGGGCGTCCTCTGCCACGAGCGCGTGGGCAAGATACATCCCAGCACCCACGTCCCGGCCGGACCTGGCGGTCTCGCGCCGGGTGGCGGCCGTCCGCGGCGCCACAGGCCCGGGCGGGCCGGCTGATCAGGGCTGTTTCCCGAGCCGGCTATCGGGCCCCAGCCGGTTTTCCGCCCCTTCGGTAACGATGAGCTGCACCGTTCGTCAGGAAACGCAGCATCATGCGAGCGCGGCACGACGCCGTTGAGCCGTGTTCGTGTGGCGCTACCCACTCACATGCCCTCCCGCTCCGATGAAACGAAAACGAACCGCATTCATGGTTTCCGCGCTCGGCGTGGCGCTGCTCGCGCTGGTTGTATTCATGCGCTGGGGTCGTGCCACGCCCGGGGAAACACCCGCGGCCTCCGAAACAACGCGCGCGCGGACGTCGCCCGGTGCGCTGACGGTGTTCGTGCATCGGGTCCAGCCCAGAGACCTGGCCGAGACGATCACGGCCAACGGCACGCTGCGGGCGCATGAGGCGGTCGAGCTGCGCAGCGAGATCACCGGACGCGTGGTGGAACTTCATTTCGAGGAGGGACGTGCCGTCCAGGAGGGCGAGGTGCTCCTGCGAATCAACGACGCGGAGCTTCAGGCGCAATTGCGTCAGGTGCTGACGCGCATCGAACTGGCGCGCATCCAGGAGCAGCGGCAACGGCAGCTCTTCGACACGCAGAGCACGACGCGCGAGGCGCTCGACGAGTCGGTCAACGAGGCCCGCGTGCTCCAGGCCGAGGCCGATCTGATCCGCGCGCAACTCGCCAAGACCGAGGTGCGCGCGCCGTTCGCCGGCATCATCGGCCTGCGCTATGTCAGCCTGGGCGCCTACCTCTCCCCGACCACGCCGATCGGCACGCTGACCAACCTCGATCAGCTCAAGATCGATTTCTCCATCAGCGAGCGCCACATGGACCGCGTGCACCCCGGCACCGCGATCCGATTCCGCGTCGCGGGCCGTCCGGAGGCCTTTGCCGGAAACGTGTATGCGATCGAGCCGGCCATCGATGTATCCACGCGCACATTATTCCTGCGCGCGCAGGCGGCGAACCCCGACCGCCGCCTCCGCCCGGGCGCCTACGCCAGCGTGGAGGTGCAGCTCGAGGAGATCCGCGATGCCCTCATGGTCCCGACGCCCGCCCTCGCGCCCGGTGCGACGGAACGGACGATCTACGTGGTCGAGGACGGCAAGGCGCAACCCCGGCGCGTCGAGACCGGCATCCGGCAGAGTCGTGAGATCCAGATCGTGAGCGGCCTCGAGCCCGGCGCGCTGGTGATCACGTCGGGCCTGCTGCAACTTCGCCCCGGCATGCCGGTTGCTCCCGTCGCCGACGATGGCACCGCGCTCTCGGCCACCGGCGGACCGCCCGAACGATGAGCCTCTCCTCGGTCAGCATCCGGCGGCCGGTGCTCGCGATCGTGATGTCGCTCCTGCTGGTGATCTTCGGAGCGGTCAGCACGAGCTTCCTTGGCGTGCGCGAGTTTCCCTCCGTCGACCCCGCGATCGTGTCCGTCTCCACCAACTACCCCGGCGCAAACGCGCAGGTGATCGAGTCGCAGATCACCACCCCGCTGGAGGAGGAGATCAACTCGGTCGCGGGTATACGCGCGCTCACATCGGTCAGCACCGATGGCCGAAGCACGATCACCGCGGAGTTTGAGCTCGGTGTCGACCTCGAGGTGGCGGCGAACGATGTGCGCGACAAGGTCGCCGGCGCCGTGGGCCAGCTCCCGCCCGAGGCCGACCCGCCGCGCGTGGCCAAGGCCGACGCCGACTCGCAGCCCATCGTGTTTCTCGGGGTGGAAAGCGGCCGGCGCAACCTGCTCGATCTCACCGATCTCGCCGACAACCTGGTGAAGGTCCGCCTGCAGACAATTCCCGGGGTGAGCGAGGTGGACATCTGGGGTGCGAAGGAGTACGCCATGCGCCTGTGGATGGACCCGGGCCGGCTGGCCGCCTACCAGTTGACTCCGCTCGATGTCCGCCGGGCGCTCACCGGGGCCAACGTGGAGCTGCCGTCGGGTCGCATCGAGGGCGAACTCGTCGAGCTCACGGTGCGCACGCTCAGCCGCATCTCCACCCCGGAGGAGTTCGACGCGCTGGTGATCAAGCGCAACGGCGACCAGCTCGTGTCCTTCCGTGACGTCGGCTACGCCGAGCTCGGCGCGCTCAACGAGCGCACGGTGCTCAAGCGCGACGGCGTGCCGATGGTCGGCGTGGTCCTGCGCCCGCAGCCGGGCGCCAACTACATCGCCATCGTCGACGAGTTTCGCAACCGCGTGGAGCAACTCCGCCGCGAGCTGCCTTCGGACATCCGGATCGACGTCGGCTTCGACGTCAGCACCTACATCCGCGAGTCGCTCGCCGAGGTGCGCCAGACCATCTTCCTGGCGCTCGGGCTCGTGGTGTTGATCATCTTCCTCTTCCTGCGCGAGTGGCGCAGCACGTTCATCCCGGCGATCGTCATCCCGATTTCGCTCACCGCGACGTTCTTCGTCATGTACCTCGCGGGGTTCTCGATCAACGTGCTCACGATGCTGGCCCTCGTCCTCGCGATCGGGCTGGTGGTGGACGACGCGATCGTCGTCCTGGAGAACATCTACGCCAAGATCGAGGGCGGCATGGATGCGGTGGAGGCGGGCATCACCGGGACACGCGAGATCTTCCTCGCGGTCATCGCCACCACGGCGGCTCTGACCGCCGTGTTTCTCCCGATCCTGTTCCTCGGCGGCGTCACCGGGCGGCTCTTTCGCGAGTTCGGCGTGGTGCTGGCCTCGGCCGTGATCTTCTCGTCCTTTGTCGCCCTCACGCTCACGCCGATGCTGAGCAGCCGCCTGCTCAGGCACGGTGCGCACGATTCATGGTTCTACCGCCGTACCGAACCTTTCTATACCGGGTTGTCGCGCGGCTACCGTCGGCTTCTCGGCGGATTCCTGCGCGCTCGCTGGCTGGCCATCCCCGTGCTGCTGGGCGCCAGTGCCCTGATCGTCCTCCTCTTCGGGCAGCTTCCGAAGGAGGTCGCGCCGCTGGAGGACCGCTCCAGCTTGCGGGTGCAGGTGTCCGCGCCGGAGGGTGTCACGTACGAGTACATGACCGCCTACATGGACCGCGTGGACGCGACGGTGCGCGAGGCGGTGCCCGAGGCGGAGGCCGTCATCACCGTCACATCCCCGGGCTTTGGCACGCTGGGCGTGAACTCCGGCTTCGTGAACCTCCTGCTCGTGCCGCAGGCGGATCGGGAACGAACCCAGCAGGAGATCGCGCGCGCCCTGGGAGCCCGCCTCTCGCAGCTCTCCGAGGGCCGCGCCGTGGTGATCCAGCCCGCCACCATCGGCGGCGGACGCGGCGGCCTCCCGGTGCAGTATGTCATCCAGGCCCGGACGATCGAGCGATTGCAGGCAGTGCTGCCGCGGTTTCTCGAGGAGGCGCAGCGCGACCCCGCCTTCTCGTTCGTCGACGTCAACCTGAAATTCAACAAGCCCGAGCTCACGATCGACATCGATCGATCGCGCGCGCAAGTGCTCGGGCTATCCGTGCTGGACGTCGCCCAGACACTGCAGGCCGCGCTCAGCGGGCAGCGGTTCGGCTACTTCATCCACGAGGGCCGCCAGTACGAGGTCATCGGGCAGCTCGAACGGCCGTATCGCCGTGAGACCATTGACCTGCGCCAGATCAACATCGGAACCACCGACGGCGAGCCCATCCCGCTCGACAACCTCATCCGCGTGAGCGAGACGAGCAGCCCGCCGACTTTGTACCGCTACGATCGATACGCGTCGGCGACGATCTCGGCCCAGCTGACGGACGGCCGCACGCTGGGCGAGGGCATCGATGCGATGGACGCGATCGCCGACCGCGTGCTCGACGAGACCTTCAGCCGGGCGCTGGCCGGCGAATCGCGGGAGTTCCGCGAGAGCGCGAGCAGCCTGCTCTTCACCTTCGCGTTTGCGCTCGTGCTCGTCTACCTGGTGCTGGCCGCCCAGTTCGAAAGCTTTCGCGACCCTTTCGTGATCATGCTGACCGTGCCGCTGGCGCTCGTGGGCGCACTCGTCGCGCTGGCGCTCGCCGGCGAGACGTTGAACATTTTCAGCCAGATCGGCCTGATCATGCTCATCGGCCTGGTGACGAAAAACGGCATCCTGATCGTCGAGTTCGCGAACCAGCGCAAGGCGGCGGGCCTGCCGGTCCTGGAGGCGATCGCCGATGCGGCGGAGGCGCGGTTTCGGCCGATCCTCATGACCAGCCTGTCGACGATCCTCGGCATCCTTCCCATCGCCCTCGCGCTGGGCGCCGGCTCGGAGAGCCGCGTGTCGATGGGCATCGCCGTGATTGGCGGCCTCGTCGGGGGCACCCTGCTGACCCTGTTTGTCATTCCGGCCGTCTACAGTTTCGTCTCGCGCGACACACGAGGCGCCGATGGCGCACGCGCCGCCTGACGACGAGACGGGGCCAGTTCCCCGCCGGAACACGGCCCGGGATCGCAAACTCGCGGCCCGCGAACCCACCGATCCCGATCAGCCCAGAACTCGTCATGAGCTCCGCTGCGCGGCATCTCGTAGGTAGGGCGGGTTCTCCGAACCCGCCGCGCGTGCGAATCGGCCCTCCTCGGCGCGCTCGGAGCGCGCGCCCTACCTGGGAAGTCTTCGGGAGTGCATCACACGTTATAGACAACTCCGTTCACAGAAGATAACCAAGGTAACCAAGGCGTCGTCTCCAAACGATCGCGCAGCGAAATGTGCGTCGTATGAGATGCACCTGCGAGGTGAGCTTCACTGGCGGTTTGATTGTCGCGCGACATCTTCAGCCTTCGTTCTCTTCGTTACCTTCTGTGGAATCCATCTGTGGAATCCAGGATCAGGCCCGCCGCCGTGCGGCCCGCGGGTCAATCATCGCGCAGCGCCTCGATCGGGGAGACCCGGGCGGCGCGCTGCGAGGGCACGAGCGTCGCCGCCAGCACCACGGCCGCCATCAATCCTGCCGTCCCGGCGGCCACACCGGCATGAAACCCCGACATGCCGAAAAGCATCCCGCGCATGAGCGCGCCGGTTGCCCAAGCGCCGGCACCGCCGAGCACCGTACCGGCAATCAGCAGTCGTGCGCCAAGTCCCAGAAACTGCCGCAACACCCCGCCGGGGCTGGCGCCAAGCGCCATGCGCACGCCGATTTCCCGGCGGCGCTGGTTGACCGCATAGGCCAGGACGCCGTAGGTGCCGACCGCAGCGAGAAGCAATGCCACCGAGGCGAAGATCCCGGCGAGCATCGCGGGTGAGCGCCGCGCCACCAGGCTGTCGTCGACGAGGTCCTGATACACACGGATGTCGTCCACCGGAAGCTCGGGATCGAGTGAAAGTACGAGTCGCTGCAGCATCGGACCGAGCGACTCCGGCGCGAGCTGCGAACGAAGCACGATGGAAATGTCTCCGTAGGGACGGAGCTGGTACGGTTTGTAGAACGCGCCAAGCGGCGCGGTGTCCGCGAGGTCCTGCTGTTTGACCGTGCCGACCACGCCCACGACCGTGATGGCGTTCTCCTCGGTGATCGCCACGTCGTCGGCGATGCGGCGGCCAAGCGCGCTCTGACCGGGCCAGTAGCGCCGGGCGAAGGCCTGGTCGACCACGCACACGCGCTGGTCGCGGTGGTTGTCGGCATCTTCGAGGTAGCGCCCCTCGATGAGCGGGATGCCAAGGGCCTGCCAGTAGTCGCCCATCGCAAACGAGATGTAGTGCGTGCGCAAGGACTCTCCGGGCGCGCGTTCGAGGCCCTCCACGACTGTGGCACTGTCGCTCGTGGTCCCGCCAAAGGGCAGCCCGCCGCTGAACCCGGCGTGGGCCACACCGGGCTGGGCCCGAAGCTCGCCCAGCAGGCGCTCGAGAAATGCCAGTCGCGGTCCCGGTTCCGGGTAGTTTTTCCAGGGAAGGCTGAGGCGCGCGGTAAGCACGTGGTCCGTCTCAAACCCGGGTGGTGTTGACAGTACCTTTCTCAGGCTCAGGCCGAGCAGACCGGCTCCCGAAAGAAGCACGAATGCCAGCGCGATCTGGGCCACGATGAAGCCATGCCGCACGCGCTGGGCGGCACGCGACGCCGTGCCCCCGCGCGTCTCCGCCTGTAGAGCCGGGGTCAGGTCGCGCTTCAACGAGAGCAACACCACGGGCACCGCCAGCACCAGGCCCACGGCGAGCGACATCGCGAGCGCCGCCACGGCAATCCGCCCGTCGAAGACGACCCTGGCCCCGAGCGGCAGCCGATCGGTCCCCAGTGCGTCCATAAGCTGGATACCGAGCGCCCCCAGCCCGAGTCCGAGCAAGCCGCCGCCGAGTGCCAGCACGACCGTCTCGAGAACCGCCTCGCGCGCCAGGTGCCAGCGGCCGGCGCCGAGGGCCTGGCGCACCGCCAGTTCCTTGGCTCGTCCGTGCACCCGGATGAGAAGCAGGTTCACGAGGTTCACGCCCCCGATCAGCAGCAGCGCGAGCACACCCACCTGCAGGAGCAGCAGCATCGGCCTGACGTCGCGCACCGTGTCGGCGTGGAGCGACCTCACGTAGGTGCGGTAGCCGGCCGCGCGGACGAGTTCGGCGTAGGGATCGTCCTGGAGCTGCGCCTCGTTGAACGCATCCATCTGAGCCTGGGCCTCAGCCAGGCTCACGCCCGGTTTCAGCCGCACGACCATCTGATGGTTGTTGCTGTGCCGGCGGTTGGGGGCGCGGTCCTCGAGGTTCGATGCCAGCGGGGCAAAGAAGCGGGCGCGACTGTCGAGAAACCGGAAGCCGGGAGGCAGCACGCCGATCACCGTGTGGGTGAGGCCGTCAATCGTGATCGTCCGGTCGAGGATGTCGGGATCGCCGCTGAACCGGTCGCGCCAGAACTCGTGCGTGAGGATGATCAGCTGGGCGTTTGCGTAGAGCATCTCGTCCTCGGTGAACGTGCGTCCCTTCGCGAGCGGCACGCCAAGCGTGGCGAAAAACTCCGGCGAGACCCGGTCGCGCTCCACGCGTTGCGGCGATCCGGCGGCGCCGACGATCGCGCTGCCGCGCTGATGGATGGACGTCGAGGCGAAGGCAGCGACGTGCTCGCGACGATCGTAGTAATTGGGAAGCGAGCTCTGGCTCCGCTCCGCACCGGCGCCGGGATAGGAGTTGCGCACCGTGACCAGACGCTCGGGCGCAGGAAAGGGCAACGAGCGCACGAGGATCGCGTCCACGACCGCGAAGATCGCCACGTTGGCGCCGATACACAGCGCGAGCGTAAACAGAACGGTGGCCGTAAAGCCGCGCTCGCGGCCCAGGCGGCGCAGGATCTGGCGGATCGGGGACAACAGCGGTCGACACAGGTGCACCTCGCAACAACACGGAGCGCCCGGCAAAGGTTGCGCAAAAGCGCTCCAGGCCGCGACGTGCGCAGGCGCCCGGGCGAGCACGCGAAACGCATTTCCCACGCGACCGGAAATCCACCACAGTCCCGCCGATGTCGCAACGGACCATCGCTCCTGCAGCCTCCGCGAACGCGTCGCGCAATCTCACCGGCATCGCCCTGATCATCGCTGCGGTGCTCGTTTTCTCATGCATCGACGCGTCGGCGAAGTGGCTCAGCCGGTCGCTACCCACGCTGCAGATCGCGGCGATCCGCTACCTCGGCGCCTTCCTGCTCGTCGCGGTGTTCATGAATCCGTGGACGAGACCCGGGCTGCTTCGCACAGCCAACCTGCGTCGCCAGGCCGTGCGCTCGCTCTGCCTGGTGCTGATGACAGGGCTGTCGTTCGTCGCGTTGCGTTACCTTCCCCTCGCCCAGTTCACGGCGATCAATTTCGCCTCGCCGCTGCTTGTCGCGCTGCTCGCCGGCCCGATGCTGAAAGAGCGTATCGGGCCGAGGCGCCTGGCGGCAGTCGTCGTCGGTCTCGGCGGCGTGCTCGTCGTCACGCGACCCTTTGGCGCACCGGCCCATCCCGCGGTCATTCTGGTCTGCATCATGGCCGCCGCCGGGGCCTTCTACGCCATTCTCACGCGCATGATCTCGGCGCACGACCGGCCCGAGACCACGATGTTCTACACCGGAGGCGTCGGTGCGCTGATCATGGCGCCCGTGCTTCCGTTCGTGTGGCACAACCCCGAGTCGTGGACCAACTATGTTGCGATCGCCGTGATGTGCATCGCCGGGGCGCTCGGGCATTGGCTGATGATCCTCGCGCACAAGGTCGCGCCCGCCTCCGTGCTGGCGCCCTTCAACTACATGCAGCTGCTGGGCGCGATCGCGATCGGACGCCTGGTGTTCGGTGAGACGCCCGACCATTGGACGGTCGTGGGCGGCGCGATCGTGATCGGCTCGGGCCTCTACCTCCTCTACCGCGAACGGGTGCGGAAAGTGTATCCAAGCTCCGATGTGCCTGCCTGAGCGGCGCGACGCAGACCGGGGTTCTCGAAGCTGCGGGCAGACCCGTTCGCGGGCCATGCCGCCGTCCAGGTCGGTGCCAGGCCTACCGTTTGCCGCGGAAGAAGCGGCTGAACGGATGCGGCTCCTTCGTGTCGCCGCTCCGTGGTGACGCGCCTCCCTGGCCCTGCGTGCGCTTCCGTGCACGCGCGGCGGGCGGCGCGGGTGCCTTTGCGCGGTTGTGGGCGGGCGAGGCCGCCCTTCCCTCTCCCTCGTCGACGGCACGGCGGCCGCAGGGCGTGATGTGGGGCGGCGGCGTGACGTCCACCGTCTTCTTGCGCCCGTCGAGCAGGCGCGCGGCGAGGTCGCCGAGGCCGAGCCGCTGCATGGAGGCACGGAGGGCCGCCTTCATCTCGGGCTTGTACCAGAAAAAGAAACTGCGCTGCTCCTGCTTCTCCTCGGGCGTGCGGGCGACGCAGACGGGCTGCTGGTCGTAGGGGTGCACGCCGGTGGCGTAGATCTCCGTGGCGACCGTCATCGGCGTGGGCGTGAAGTCCTGCACCTGCTCGAGGCGGAACCCGAGGTCCTTGGTCTTGAGCGCAAGCTCAGCCATGTCCTCGGGGCGCGAGCCGGGATGCGAGCTGATGAAGTACGGGATGATTTGCGTCTGCTCCTTGCCGGCCTTCTTCGCCGCGCGGTCGAACTTTTCCTTGAACTTGTAGAACAGGTTGAAGCTCGGCTTGCGCATGACCTTGAGCACGTGGTCGCTCGTGTGCTCCGGCGCGACCTTCAGCCGGCCCGACACATGATGCTTCGCCAGTTCGTCGACGTAGCGCTCGTGGCTCGCCTTCGCCTGCGGCGTCGCGCCCTTCTCGTGCAGAAACAGGTCGTAGCGGATGCCGCTGGTGACGAAGGCATGTTTCACGCCCTCCGTCTCGCGCACGGCCCGGTAGACATCCAGCAGCGCGGTGTGGTCGGTATCCAGATTCCGGCATACATCCGGCCAGATGCAGGACGGCCGGACGCATTCATCGCAGATCCACTGTTCCTTGCCCTTCATCCGGTACATGTTCGCGGACGGCCCGCCGAGGTCGCTGATCGTGCCGCGAAAGTCGGGCATCTGCTTGATTGATTCGACCTCGCGCAGGATCGACGCCTTGGAGCGGCTGGCGACGAACTTTCCCTGGTGCGCGGAGATCGTGCAGAAGCTGCATCCGCCGAAGCACCCGCGATGCATGTTGATCGAGTGCTTGATCATCTCATACGCGGGGATCGGCCCGCGCTTGCGGTACTTCGGGTGCGGCAGACGCGTGTAGGGAAGATCAAAGGACGCATCGATCTCCGTCTCCGCCATCGTCGGATACGGCGGATTGATCACGAGGAGCCGGTCGCCGGTGGGCTGCAGGAGCCGGCGGGCTTTCACGCGGTTGGATTCGGTCTCGATGTCCTTGAAATTCTTCGCGTAGAGCGCGCGGTCGGCCAGGCACTCCTCGTGCGCGTGGAGCGTGAAGTCGTCCCAGTGCTTGTTCTTCGGCGGCGTGGAGCCCGGCGCGAGCAGGACCGCGGTCTGCGGGATTGTCTTGAGCGACGCGAACGGCACGCCCTGCTTGAGCAGGCGCACAGCTTCCTTGAGCGGCTGCTCGCCCATGCCGTAGACGAGCAGATCGGCGCCGCTGTCGGCCAGGATCGAGGGTTTGATCGTGTCCGACCAATAGTCGTAGTGCGTCACGCGGCGCAGGCTGGCCTCGATGCCACCGATCATCACCGGCACCTCTGGAAAAAGCTCCTTGAGCGTCCGCGCATACACGCTGGCCGCGTAGTCTGGCCGGAAGCCGTGTTCGCCGCCGGGGGTGTAGGCGTCCTCGCTGCGCAGCTTCTTGGCCGCGGTGTAGCGGTTGACCATCGAATCCATGCAGCCGCCGGTGACGCCAAAAAACAGCCGCGGCACGCTGAGTTTCCTGAAGTCGCGAAGGTCGTCGCGCCAGTTCGGCTGGGCGATGATGGCGACGCGCAGGCCCTCGCGCTCCAGGATCCGGCCGATCACGGCCGTGCCAAAGGCCGGATGATCGACGTAGGCGTCGCCGGAGATGATGATGACATCGAGTTCGTTCCACCCGCGGGCCTCGACCTCCTCGCGCGTCGTCGGCAGCCAGCGGCGCGGATCCCAGACGGGCTCCCGCGTGTAGCCGGCCGCGTGCGCCGCCGGAGCAGGAGCCGGCGTGGCGGTCAAGGTGCGCGAGAGGTGGGAAGTGGACGACGTGGACACGGACGGTAGCGGCTGGTGTTCGGGCGCACACGGCGACAGCAGCCGGCGGGCGCTCAATCAGAGCCCGACAGCCTCGGGGCACCCCGGCGGAATGTCAAAGGCTGGCGAGCCGCCGGTCAACCGTTGCGCAACTCCCGCGCGCTCAACGTGCGCCGCAGTCCCCAGTCGCCCCACCTGGGACCGCCGCCGCCCCCAGCACCCGCCCATCCCCACCCGTGCCCCGCCGACCATTTCCGTGTAACGGTCGTTACACACGAATGGACTCGCTATCCGGTTCCCCGCCCCGACGCCCTGAGGCCGCCGGCCAGCGACCTAACAGCTGTCATGAACTTCGCTGCGCGCTGTCTCCCAGGTAGGGCGGGGTCTCCGAACGCGACGCGAGTGCGTATCGGCCTACTCGGCGCGCTCGGAGCGCGTGCCCTAGCTGCGAAGTCGTCTTCGCGAGTGCAGGACACGTTCCAGCACGCTCCAAAGGCACCCGCGTACCCTCCGACCGCTCGCGTGTAACGGGCGTTACACGCAAGTGGTCTTCACCACCCGTTCCGGCGGTTGAGCCTCGTCGCCGCTTCCCGGCCCGAAGCCGAACGGCGCGCCAGCCCGCGCCCCAGCCTCCGCCGACCATTACCGTGTAACGGTCGTTACACGGTTGCGGTCGGCGACGAGTGGACGCTGCGGGGTGGGATGCAGCGGCCCCGGCGGCGGGCGGCGAAGACCGGGGGATCGCTTGGATGCGCAAGCCAGGCGGAGCAGAAGTCAGGATCCGACGCCATTTTCCGATGGCCGAGAGGCCAAGCGCCCCTAATGTCGGCGAGTTTCAATCATCTTTTTCTCTCATGAGTACCACCATCGTTGATATCAAAGCGCGTGAGATTCTCGATTCGCGCGGCAACCCGACGGTCGAAGTCGACGTCGAGCTTTCCTGTGGCGTGATCGGCCGTGCAGCCGTGCCGTCCGGTGCCAGCACCGGCGAGCACGAAGCTCTCGAGCTTCGCGACGGTGCCGTCGCCGCCAAGTCCCTGCCGAAGGGCGTGGATGGCAAGAAGCGTTACCTCGGCAAGGGTGTGCTCAAAGCCGTCGAGAACGTGCACCGCCTGATCCTGCCCGAGCTTGAAGGCATCGACGCCTGCGACCAGGTGCTCGTGGACAAGAGCATGCTCGCGCTCGATGGCACCTCGACCAAGTCAAACCTCGGCGCCAACGCGATCCTCGCCGTCTCGCTCGCCAACGCCAAGGCCGCGGCCGAGGCCTGCGGGCTTCCGCTCTACAAGTATCTCGGTGGACCGAACGCCAAGGTGCTGCCGGTGCCGATGATGAACATCATGAACGGCGGCGCCCACTCGGATGCCCCGATCGATTTCCAGGAGTTCATGATCATGCCGAAGGGCGCCTCGAGCTTCCGCGAGGCCCTGCGCATGGGTGCCGAGATCTTCCACTCGCTCAAGAAGGTCCTCAAGGACAAGGGCCTCGCCACGGCGGTGGGCGACGAGGGCGGTTTCGCCCCGAAGCTCGAATCGACCACGGCCGCGCTCGACGCCATCGCCTTGGCGGTGAAGAACGCCGGTTACAAGCTCGGCAAGGAGATCTTCCTCGCCCTCGACGTCGCGTCGTCGGAGTTCTACGACAAGAAGTCGGGCAATTACATCTTCAAGAAGTCCGACAAGTCCGTGCGCTCGGGCGACGAGATGGTCGCCTTCTACAAGGAGCTCACGGCCAAGTACCCGATCGTCTCGATCGAGGACGGCTGCGCCGAGGGTGACTGGACGACGTGGAAGAAGCTCACCGACGCGATCGGCGACAAGGTGCAGCTCGTCGGCGACGATCTCTTCGTCACCAACACCGCCTTCCTCAAGAAGGGCATCGATACCGGCACGGCCAACTCGATCCTGGTCAAGGTCAACCAGATCGGCTCGCTCACCGAGACGCTCGACGCCGTCGAGATGGCCAAGGAGGCCAACTACACCGCCGTCATCTCGCACCGCTCGGGTGAGACCGAGGACGTGACGATCTCCGACATCGCCGTCGCGACCAACGCCGGCCAGATCAAGACCGGTTCGCTCTGCCGCACCGACCGCGTCGCCAAGTACAACCAGCTCCTCCGCATCGAGGAAGAGCTCGGTGCCACGGCGATCTACGGCGGCAAGATGCGCTGAGCCGCGTCTCGCCTGTCCTGATACGCTCCTGCTTCAAGCCCCGCGCCTCGACGGCGCGGGGCTTTCGCTTTTCCCGGCCTGCGCCGCGAAACGATCGGCCAACGGGCGCCCGCGATCGCACGCCGGATCTGGCGCGCCCGAGTCCGCGCGACACGTGGCTCGCCTTCCTGCAGACGTCGTTGACCCCGTTTCCGGCTGGCCCGCACGCGTCTTCACCTCCGCTCTTGCAGGGGGAGGCATGAGCCGGCACGGCGATCGCCTGCCGAAGCCCTCTGACGCCGCGCGCCGTCGGATCTGCAGCGTTGCCACTGATCGGCTCGCGTCTTCAATGGCGGGCACGCCATGGAACCCGTCTACGCGTTTCACGACTTCCTGAACGAACACGTCGCGCCCTGGCTCGGCCGGTCGGCCTTCCCCGAATGGCTGGCCCAATCGGTCGGAGCGGTGCTGCTGATCATCCTGGCGGTCGCAGCCAACTGGCTGGCGAAGGCCGTGATCCTGCGGGGGATCCGCGCGGTCATCCGCCGCACGCCCATGAACTGGGACGACGCGCTCCTTCAGGCCGGATTCTTCACGCGGCTCTCGCACCTCGCACCCGCGATCGTGGTCAACGCCTTCGGCGCGGCGCTGCTCGGACCCGAGGCGCGCCAGCTCGGCCTGCTCCAGACGGTCGTCGACGTCTATCTCATCGCCATCGGGCTGGCCGTGTTCTCGGCCTTCGTGAACGCGACGACGGCCGTGGCGAGCACCCAGGCGTTTGGCTCGAATGTGCCGGTCAAGGGGTTTGGCCAGGCTATCAAACTGGTCGCCTTCCTCGTCGGCGGCATCTTCATCCTGGCGACGATCCTCGGGAAGACGCCCCTCTACCTGCTGTCCGGGCTGGGTGCGCTCACGGCCGTGCTCCTGCTCGTGTTTCGCGACGCGCTCCTCGGCTTCACCGCGGGGATCATGCTCTCGGCCAACCAGATGGTCCGCATCGGCGACTGGATCGAGATGCCCAAGGCAGGCGCCGACGGCGACGTCATCGACGTGACGCTCACGACGGTGAAGGTGCGCAACTGGGACAAGACGATCACCACCATCCCCGCCTACTCGCTCATCTCCGATTCGTTCAAGAACTGGCGCGGCATGCAGGAGACCGGCGGTCGCCGGATCAAGCGCGCGATCCCGATCGACATGAACTCCGTGCGTTTCGCGGACGACGGGCTGCTGGAGCGCTGGCGGCGCATCAAGCGCCTGCGCCCCTACCTCGAGGCCCAGCTCGAGGAGGTGAAGGCCGCCAACCTCGTCGAGGCCGACGCCGACCTCTCGGTCCTGGCCAACGGCCGGCGTCTCACAAACCTGGGTACGTTCCGCGCCTACTGCATCGCCTACCTGAGGCAGCATCCGCATATCCACCAGAACATGACGTTCCTCGTCCGCCAGCTGGCGCCGACCGAGCACGGCCTGCCCCTTGAAATCTACGTCTTCACGAACGACATCCGCTGGGCAAACTACGAGGCGATCCAGGCCGACATTTTCGACCACCTGCTCTCCGTGGTCGGCGAGTTCGGGTTGCGCGTCTTCCAGGCACCGAGCGGCCGCGACCTGACCGCCGCCGTGGAGTCGCTCACAACCTGCGGGACCTGAGCCCGACTCATCTTGTAGCGAGAAGAGCCGTTGGACAGAGAGATCACGGAGGATGGAGCCGAGCGCGCAGGGCGTTGCTCAGGACTCGGCCGCTTCAGGTCATCACCTCGTGGGTGACTCGGTGAGGGCGTGATCTTGGGCCTGCAAAATCCGCGGCACGTCAGCGCGCCGGACCGAAGTCGTGCGGTGCCGCCTGCGTGGTCTTATGGAAGCGGCGCAGGAGTTCGCCGGGGGAGATCTCGATGAAGGTCGGGCGCCCGGCCGGGCTGGTGTGCGGTGTCTGGCAGCGCAGCAGATCGACGACGAGCGTGTCGAGCGCGTGGTTCGGCATGGGCGCGGCGGCGGCGGCCGCGGCCCGCGACGCCGCCGCGCGGGCGAGATCGTCGTCGGCCATGGACGTGCCGCGCCCACCTGCCTGACCGCCGCGGAGCAGGCCCAGGATATCGCGGACAAACACCTCCGCCTCTCCTGGCGCGAGGAACGCGGGCACGCCCTCGATGCGGAAGAAATCGCGGCCGAACGGTTCGATCTCCACGCCGTGGGCCCGCAGGTGCGCGAGCGAATCGCGCAGCGTGGCGGCCCCGATCGGATCGAGCTCGAGCGGCAGCGGAAGAAGCAGCCGCTGCGTCTCTACGCGACCGCTACGGTACTGCCCGAGCAAGCGTTCGAACCAGACGCGCTCCGACGCCGCGCGCCGGTCCAGCACGATCAGGCCGCCCGAGGTGACTTCAAAGAGTGAATACCCGCCCTCGAGCGTCCCGAGGTGCCGCCAGGCCGCGGCGCGGGGCGCCGCGGCAGGCACGGGGCAGGAGGCCAGGGGCGATGTGAGCGCCGGCGCGCGAGGTGCCATCCCGGGGACCGGGACGGCGGGGCTCGACGATGGAGGCGGCTTCGCGGGGATTGCGTGGGCCGGGGACGGAGCGGGAGTTGGAGCAAGAACAGGAGCAGGAGCGGGCGTGGGGAGACGGGCCGGTGAGCCCGAGTCGGCGTTCGAGCGCGCGATTTCGCTCTCTGTCCTCGCTCCTCTGTCCTCGGTCCTCCGTCCGCTGTCCTCCGTCGTCGCGCTCTCCTGCCCTTGCCGCAGCGCGGCGAGCACGGTGCGGATGGTGAATCCCCGCACGCGCGACTCGTCGCGGAAGCGGACCTCGCGCTTGGCGGGGTGCACGTTCACGTCGACCCACGCGGGATTGAGTTCCAGGAAGGCGAAGGCGATCGGGTAGCGCCCCTTCGGAATCAGGGTGTGGTAGGACTCGAGCAGCGCGTAAGCGAGGGTGCGACTGTCCACCGGCCGGCGATTCACGAACGTGATCATCTCGTGCCGGGTCGCGCGGGCCACGCCGGGCCGGCTGATCAGGCCGGAGAGCGTCAGCCCGTCCTCCGTTGACTCGATCGGGATGAGATCCGCCGCGATCTGCCGGCCGAACACCTCGGACACACGCTCCGCGAGGGAGGCGCACTCCGGCGAGCGAAAGATCGTACGGCCGTCCTCGATGAGCGTGAACGACACTTGCGGGCTGGCCAGGGCGTAGAGCCGCGTGTGATGAATCAGGTGCGCCGCCTCGGTGGCGTCGCTCTTGAGAAACTTGCGGCGGGCCGGCACCGAATTGAACAGGTGCGAGACGGTGATGCGTGTGCCCACCGGCATGCCGCAGTCACGCACGTGCACGATTTTTCCGCCGTTGATCAGGATCTCCGTCCCGTTTTCGGAGGCGGCGTCGCGCGACTGCAGCACGAACCGCGACACGCTCGCGATCGACGGCATGGCCTCGCCGCGAAAACCAAACGTGAGCACGCGGTCCAGGTCAGCGGCCTCCCGGATCTTGCTCGTCGCATGCCGCTCGAGGCAGAGGAGCGCATCGTCGCGGGACATGCCGCAGCCGTTGTCCTCGACGCGGATGAACGAGCGGCCGCCGTTCTGAAACTCCACCTCGACGCGGGTGGCACCGGCATCGAGTGAGTTCTCGACGAGTTCCTTCACGATCGACGCAGGCCGTTCCACCACCTCGCCGGCGGCGATCTGGTTGGCGACCCGATCGGACAGGATGCGAATGGCGGACATGGCTCAGCGGCGGGCCGGGTCCCGCTCGGACCCGCCCGATTCCTTCTCTTCTATCGTTCTCGTTCTCATGCTCCCCGTCCGCCTCATCGGTCCCGCCATTGCAGTGGCCTCGCCCGATCAGAGAAAGAGGAAAGAGAACGAGTAAGAAGAAAGATTACCACGGCTCCGACCGCTCGGGCGAAAGCCTCAGGGACGCGTCTCTTCCTTCCGGCGTCTCTGCTTCCACTCAGTGTTCATCACTCCGGGTGTCGTCCTTCTTGCGCTCGTCGGCGGGCGCTTGCACCAGGCTGGCGAGCGAGGTGAAGCCGCGGAAGACCCGGAGGTTGACCCCGCCGAGGAGCGCCTGCCCCTGCCCGGCGCCGGCGATGGCCGGAAGGTGTGACACGCGGATGCTCACCAGCATCGCGCACAGGATCGTGACGACAAAGAACACCTGGAAAGCCACGACGTCGACCGAGGGCGTGTCCGTCGGCCCCTTGATGAAAAGACCCCAAAGAGCCGGTGAGAAGCCGCTCACGACCGCCGTGACCGCCGCCTGCACGGAAAACGCCAGGGTGCGATTCTCGGACCCGACCACGAGCGGCAGGTATTTGTTCGACGCGCTCGACCAGCACGACGCGGCCACCCCCACGGCGAAATAAGCCACGCCAATCGGCGCGAGGCCCTCGATCCAGCCGCGCAGCACCCCGATCCAGAACACGGCGATCCCGATATAGAGCATGAGCGATATCTGGAAGAAGGGGCGCGCGCCCAGATGATCGATCTGGTTGCGGATGGAGAACGCCCCGAAAATCACGCCGAGGTACTGGATGAGCGTGAACCCGACGACCTGCGAGGCCGAGAGCTGCGGCACGACCTTCAGGTAATAGGCACAAAAAGGCGGAATGGCCGCGATCGCCACGCCGTTGACCATCCCGATCATGAGGTAGCGGCGAAACGGCCCCGGCTGGGCGACGATGCGCGGCGACTCTCGGAGCACCGTCGCCAGCGGCAGGGCCGAGGGCCGCGGCGCGTCGGGCAGCCGCGTCAGGGCGTAGTAGGCCAGCCACGACCCGACGAACGCGAACGCGTATTGCAGCAGGAACGCCTGGTGCAGCGGCATGACGCGCAGCGAATACCAGCAGACAAAAAGCGTACCCACTCCGGCGGTACCCGAGGCGACCTGCTCCAGGGCGAAGTAACGCCCGCGGTTCTCGGCGCTGAGCAGCGCATTCATCCAGGGCAGCCACGAGCAGGCGCCGATCGAGCGGAAGAAGGTGAAGAGGAACAGGCTGCTGATGAAGAACCACACCACCGTGGTGCCCGGCCTCGGGTTCATCCACGCGATCACCACGGGAGGCAGCAGGAACAGGCTGCGCGCACCCCAGCCCGAGAGCATCATGCCCTTGAATCCAAACCTGGGCAGAAACGCCGTCGACAGCACCTGGATCGGTGTGAGCACAAACACAAACGAGTAGGCCAGCCCGACCGCGGCGGCCGACGCGCCCAGCTGTTCGGCGAAAAGCACCATGGGCGTGCCGAGCGCGACCTGCCAGGTCATCGCGTTGAAGAAACTGAACGCGATCGCGGCACGCACCCGCCTGAGCGAGGTGCCGCCTTCCACCGGTGCAGATCGGGACTCAGAGGTCACAACGTCGAGCAGTGCTTCGCCGAGCGAGGAATTCAGATCGTGGATTCAGGATGGCCGGCCGAACACCGAGGCGGCACACCCTGCCGCGTGAGCGGATTCCGTGCCTCCTCTGTGCAGGCTGTGGCTCAATCCCGGGGGCCAAGCCGCTCAGCGTTTTTCATCGAGACCCAGCTTGCGCCGCCACCGGCGCAGCTCGGTCTTGACGCGGGCCGGGCCGGGCATTCCGACCCCGTCGCGGCGGGCCATGGCACGGTCGAGGTCGAACACCTCGCGCCAGCCCTCCTTGAAGCCGGGATGGACCTTCACCGCCTCCTCCTGCGGCACGGCGGGCAGTGGGCAGCCAAGTTTCTCGGCCACGGCGACCAGCCCGCCGACAGCGTGATGGGCCTCGCGAAACGGCACGCCGCGCAACACGAGCCAATCCGCCACGTCCGTCGCCAGCAGCGCCGGGTCGGCCACAGCAGCGGCGCAACGCTCGCGTTTCACCCGCATCCCCGCCATCGCGCCCTCCGCGACCTCCAGGCAGAGGGCAAGCTGGTCGAAGCTGTCGAAGACCGGCACCTTGTCCTCCTGCAGGTCGCGGTTGTAGGTCAGCGGCAGGGCCTTCACCATCGCGAGCAGCGTCTGCAGGTTGCCCTGCAGGCGGGCGGACTTGCCGCGGATCAGCTCCATGGCGTCGGGGTTTCTCTTCTGGGGCATCAGGCTCGAGCCGGTGCAGAACGCGTCGGACAGGTCGGCATAGCCAAACTCCATGCTGCTCCAGAGGATCATGTCCTCGGCCAGCCGCGAAAGGTGGACCCCGACGAGCGCACAGGCGGAGGCAAATTCGATGAACACATCGCGGTCCGACACGGCGTCCATGCTGTTGGTGGCGACGTGCACGCGTCCGCGATCGTCGACGAAGCCGAGTGCGCGCGCCGTGAATTCGCGGTCGATCGGCAGCGTCGTGCCGGCGATCGCACCGGCCCCGAGCGGGCAGACGTTGGCATGCTCACGCACGACGTTGAGTCGTCCGGCGTCGCGTTCGAGCATCTCGACGTAGGCGAGCAGATGATGCGCGATGGAGACCGGCTGGGCGCGCTGCAAGTGCGTGTAGCCCGGTATCAGCACATCGACGTTGGCCTCGGCGAGGTGCACGAAGGTCGTCTGCAACCGGCGCACGCGCGCGACGAGCTGTTCACAGGCGTGGCGGAAGAACAGGCGCACGTCGGTCGCGATCTGGTCGTTGCGCGAGCGCGCCGTGTGAAGCCGTGCGGCGGCGGGCACGCGCTTGGTGAGCGCCTGCTCGATGTTCATGTGCACGTCCTCGAACTTCATCTCCCAGACGAACGTCCCGGCCTCGATCTCGGCGCCGATCTCGTCGAGTCCCCGATGAATCGCGTCGCGTTCCGGCGGCGTGAGCAGGCCGACGTGCGCGAGCATCGCCGAATGCGCCTTGTTCACCGCAATGTCGAAGGGCGCCAGACGCTTGTCGAAGGACACGGATTCGCTGAACCGCAGCATGAGCTCGGCGGGTCCGGTGGAGAAACGGCCACCCCAGGTGGCCTGGGTCGGCGACGCATGCGTTTTGGCCTTGGCCATCCCGGCAGGGTTTTGCCCGCCCCCGGGCTTGGCAACGCGAAAGACGGAAGACCGGATTTGAACCACAGAGGACACAGAGGGCACAGAGGACGGAGGAGAGCACCAAGCGCACGGGCGAGGCCTCCAGCCGCTGCCGCGGCATCCGTCCGATCGGCATGCCGCGCTGCCTAAACCATCGCCCGATGCGATCTGGTGGCCGCAAAGAAGCGCAGAAGTCGCAAAAAAGGATCCGCATGCGGCGCGTTCTGTGCCTCGCGCGGTCCGCCGGTCTTCCTCCTGCCCTCTGTGTCCGCTGCGCCCTCTGTGGTTCAACCCGTCCGGATCGACCTACTCGTCGTCCCCGAGTGCGAAGTCGACCTGCGTGATTCCCGCCGCCGCGCAGGCATCCATCACGCGGACGATCCGCTGGTGCGGTGTCGCGGGATCCGGCGCCAGGGTGACGGCGACCGTGGATTGGCTCGCTTCGGAGGCCTGGCGGAAACGCGTCAGCATGGCGGTCAACTGCGTCAAGCGCCGGGCTGCCGGGCTGTCGTAGGCGTAATCGTTGACCACCACCTGCCCGTCCGCGCGGATCTCGATGATCTGCTCGTCGGGGAAGTCGATCGCCTCATTCGTTTCCGCCACGCCCGGCAAGGTGAAGCGGATGTCCGCCTCCTGCTTGTGGAGCGTCGTTCCAACCATGAAGTAGATGAGCAGCAGGAAAACCACGTCGATCATCGGCGCGATCTGGAAGGTCGGCGGCATCGGCTCGCGCGGTTTCAGACGAATGGCCATGGGAGACGGTGGATTGGAGGCAGGGACGGCAATCGGAATTCAGTCAACCCGCTTTGCGCCTCAGCTCTCCTGGTGGGTGGAATAGATGACATCGTAGGCGCCTGCCTCGGCGCACACGCGCAGGACACGCCGGATTGTCTCGAAGCGCACGTCCGCATCGGCGCGCACGTGCAATCGCGTCCGCGGGTTTGCGGCCAGGGCGCGCCGGATGCGTTCGCCCAATCCCTGTTCGTCGGCAGCCTCCGCGCCCACATAGAGCCGCCCGTCGGCCAGGATCGAAATCGTGGCGCGATCCGCAAGGTCCTCCGGGACCTTGCTCTCCGTCGACACCGGGAGATCGACCGGCATGGCGCGTTCCGCCTGCGAGAGCGAGCTCACGCACATGAAGAAAACCAGCAGCAGGAACACCATGTCGATCATGGGTGCCATCTGGAACTCCTCGGCGGGGGTCTGACGCCGGCGTATCCGCATCGCAGGACGCATCGTGGCGGAGTGATCCCGACCAAGGCAAGCGCGGGATTGCACGCCTCGTCCCGCACAACCCCAACTTCCACAGTCGGATTGAACGGAGGCAACGAAGGGAACAAAGCCAGACGCACCTGCATGATAGTGACACGGCACCGAGCATGCGAGGCTCCATCGGACCCACGCGCGGCCATCGCCGGGCCGGTGGTCCAGTCTGCCACGGGAGTTCCCTGCAACCTGAGGTCTCGTCGGCATCCGGCCGGTCTCCGGCCCCCGGCGCGCTCCACGGCCCCCATCCCGATACTCAGCGACTGCCCAAAGCCACCGCCAGGTAGGGCGAGGCCTCCGGCCGAGCCGCGCACCGCACGCGACCTCTGCGGCTCGGCCGGAGGCCTCGCCCTACCTGCGACCTGCAAACTCCTGCCCCGCTCAAGTCCGGGATCGCCTCGTACCCGGCGGCGCACGCGACCTCTGCGGCTCGGCCGGAGGCCTCGCCCTACCCGCGGCAGCGCCCTGCCGCGATCAGGCGCCGAGGATCGCCTCGTATCCGGCACGATAATCTGGATACCGTGGAGCCCAGTGCAGCACGTCCTTCAGGTGCGCGTTGCTGATGATCCGGTCGGGCACCGGACCGCTTCGTCCCCGCACGGGCGAGACTGGGGCGGAGGCTGGTTCGGAACGGTCGTGGGCGAACTCCGGGGACGCGACGCCCAGGCGTCGCGCGAGCCAGCCGGCAACTTCGCCCTTCGCGCTCGCCGCGTCGTCCGCGACATTGAATATGCCGCCGCGGACCGTATCCGGCGCGTCGAGGCACGCAAATATCGCTGCCACGATATCGTCGCGATGCACGAGGTTGAGCCGATGCGTTCCGGTGCCGGGGAAGTGCGTGGCGCCCCCGCGGAGCTGATCGAGGAGGTAGTGCCGCTCGGGCCCGTAGATGCCGGCCAGTCGCAACACAAAGGATCGGCGAAAGACACCTGACTCGAGCACGAGTTTCTCGGCCGCGAGGAGCGGTTCCGAGGCCTCCGAACCGCCGCCGGTGGGTGAGTCCTCGCTCACGGTTTCCCCCCCACCCTGGGCATACACGCTTGTGCTGCTCGTATAGACGTAGTTGGCCGGCAAGGCGGCTCCCGCCCAGCGCAGGATGCTTTGCGTGCCCTCGACATAGGAATGCCAATACCCCGGCAATCCGCCGCCTCCGGAGCTCACGCAGTTCACGATATGATCTTGATCGCGCGGCACGGCCGCGTGCCAGACGTCGGTGGCCAGATCGGCCGCGACGATCTCGACGCCGAGCGCGCGCAGCTCGGCGCCGCGAGCGGGGTTGCGCGTCAGTGCGATCACGCTCCAGCCGCGGGTCCGCGCCTCGCGGGCGACGGCGGTGCCGACATACCCACAGCCGAAGATGGCGAGACGTGGTGGAATGGGTTCCTCAAGCATACGTGTGAGCGATGGTGGGGTTGGCGCGTCCCGACGGAGACGTCCGCCGGTCGGCGAGACCTGCCGGTGCACTAGCCTTGTGATGAATCGGGCGCCGTGTCAAAAAGCGGCATGGCAAATCCCACAAAGACGGCGCTGATCATCATGACCGAAGGTGTGGAGGAGATTGAAGCCATCACACCGATCGACCTCCTCCGTCGCGCCGGCGTCGAGGTGACCATCGCGAGCTTGAGCGCCGAGCCGCGCGTCACGGGCCGGACGGCCATCCTGCTCGGGACGGACACCGATCTGAGTTCCGTAGCCGACCGCCTCTTCGACCTGCTCGTTCTTCCCGGCGGCCCGGGAGTCCGCCACCTGCGCGCGAGTGCCGCGGTGATCGGCATCACCCAACGCCACGCCGCCGCCGGCCGGCTCGTTGGCGCGATTTGCGCCGCGCCTACCGTGCTCAAGGACGCTGGTCTGCTCGAGGGCGTCGACCACACCGCGCACTTCTCCGTCGAGGACGAACTCCCGGCGATCCGGAAGGACGTGCCGGTGGTGCGACAGGGCAACATCATCACCTCACGCGGCGCCGGCACGGCCGTGCCCTTCGGTCTCGCGCTGATCAGCGCCCTGGTGGACGATGCCACCGCGAAGAAGGTCGCGGACTCAATCTGCTACCCGCACTGAAACCGATTCATTAACCACAGAGGACACAGAGAGCACAGAGGAAGTCCGGAGAAGGGCTAGCCGCGAAGAAGCGTACCGACACTCCTCGTGAACTCGGATGCGCCCCCTTTCAAGGTAGGGCGGTTTCTCCGAAACCGCCGCGAACGCCAACAAACCAACGCGTGCCCTCGGAGAGTGCCCCACCCATGGAGCGGCAAGTCCAGGGTTCACCACTGTCTTGAGGCGCCGAGTGAACGGCTCCGACGCCTGCGCCTCATTCGTAGCTTTCCCTTCGCTCTCTGCGCCCCCCGTGCCCTCTGTGGTTAACTTCGATTCCGACCCCCTCGACTGTCATGCAAACCCACTACGACTTCATCGCGATCGGCGGCGGTAGCGCCGGGTTCAATGCCGCGCGCGCGGCGACACGGTTCGCCCAGCGGGTCGCGCTCATCGATGGCGCAAAGGAACTCGGCGGGCTCTGCATCCTGCGCGGCTGCATGCCGTCCAAGACGCTCATTTACGTCGCGGACGTGCTGCACCACGCCCGACATGGCGCGACGCTCGGCCTGGATATTCCAAGCGCTGCGGCGAACATGCCGGCGGTCCATGCGCGCAAGCGTCGCATCATCGGCGAGTTTGCCGACTACCGACGCCAGCAACTCGAGTCGGGCAAGTTCGCCGTGTTGCGGGCCAACGCGCATTTCGTGGGTCCCAATCGCCTCGAACTTTCCGACGGATCGCTTGTGACGGCCGACAGGATCCTGATCGGGACCGGCTCGCGCGTGAGCTGGCCGCTCGTGCCGGGCCTGCGCGAATCAAAGCCGTGGACGAGCGACGACGTGCTGGAGCTCGATTTCGTGCCCGAGTCGGTGATCGTGCTCGGCGGCGGCGTCGTCGCCTGCGAACTCGCGCAGTTTCTCGCCCGCATGGGCACGCGCGTGACTCAGATCCAGCGGAGCGAACACATCCTCAAGGAAAACAGCGCGGAGGCATCGACCGCGGTCGCGCGCGCGCTGCGCGCCGACGGCATCGAACTGTTCTCGTGCACCCGGCTGGACCAGGTGGCCTTCGACGGCTCGGAGTTTACCGTCACCTTCCGGCACGAGGGTGCCGAGGTCGAGCGCCGTGCCCGGCACTGCCTCAATGCGCTGGGCCGCGATCCGGACACCTCCGCGCTGGGCCTGGCGGCGGCCGGCATCGAGTGCAAGCCGACCGGCCACATCCGCACCAACGAGTTTCAGCAAACGACAAATCCGGCCGTCTACGCCGCCGGTGACTGTGCCGGGCCGCACGAAATCGTCCACGTGGCCATCCAGCAGGCGGAGGTCGCGGTGCGCCATGCCTTCGGCCAGCCGTCCGAACCCGTCGACTATTCGACCCTGCTCTCCGTGGTCTTCACCGACCCGCAGCTCGCGACCGTCGGGCCGACGCAGCCGCAGCTCGATCTCGCGGGGACGTCCTACCTCGCCGCCTCGTATCCATTCGACGACCACGGCAAGTCGATCCTGATGGAAGCCAGCATCGGCCACGTCAAGGTGCTGGCCGAACCCGGATCGGGACGGCTGCTGGGTGCGGAGATCGTCGGCCGGGACGCTGGCGAGCTGATCCACATTTTCTCCGTCGCCCTGTCGGCCAAACTCACGGTCCACGACATGCTGCGCGCCCCGTGGTATCATCCCACCCTGGCGGAAATCATCACCTACCCGCTCGAGGAGATTGCCGATAGGCTCGCCGAAGGCCGGACTCCCGTCTGAGCCGGGCGCTCTCTCTCAAGGGTCGGCATCCGGCCAGCCACTTCCTGGCGCGCGATTTCCGAGTACACGACTGGCGCCCGGCGCCTTCACCCCCTCACCTCCGCAACCCTGGGGCCACCCGCGGAGTCCGATATCCGATAAGCTGGAACCTTCCGTCGCCGATGCTCTGAAGGTAGGGCGAACCGTCCCCGGTGAGCCGCGGCCGGCCACCGCGCCCACCGAAGCCTTGGCGAAGGGCGAGTCGTTCGCCCTACCCGAAACCGATTCTCGGAGAGCCGTAGGCGAGCGGGCAGGCTGCGCGTTTCGCGCGTTCGCCCACGAGCGCCGACCCGCACCAAAAAAAAGCCCCGGAAAATTCCGGGGCTTTCGACAAGTGAGACCAGACTGGGGTGTCGCCTCAGTTGAGCCAGAAGCTGAAGTAGAGGTAGAGACCGCCGACCAGGCCGAGGATGCCGAATGCCATCGCCTTGTTCCAGAAGTCCCAACTCGACTCGATATCCTCACCCGCTTCCGCGCGGATCGAGGCGAACGTCAGTCCGCGGATCTTCTCCGGGTCAGGAGCGGGGGTGGCCAGCGAGGCCACCACGATCAGGATCGCCGAGGCAACGAGCAGGATGCCGGTGGCGTAGAGGAAGTTGAAGTCGCCGATGGCCGCGAGGAATGCGGGATCGCTGATCTTGCCTCCCGTGGTCCCGTAGAAGGTCTGGATGGTGAGCTTGATCATCCCCAGGATGAATCCGCCGCCGAGACCCCAGGTGGCGCCCGCGGAGTTCATGCGCGGCCAGAGCAGGCCAATGAGGAACACCGCGGTGATGGGCGGAGCCAGGTAGCCCTGCACGCTTTGCAGATACTGGTAAAGTCCGCCCTGCGAGATCATTGCCATCACGGGTATCCAGAGCATGCCGACACCGACCACGAACGTCGTGGCAACACGCCCGACCATGAGGAGATGCTTCGCCGACTTGCCGGGGCGGAGCTTCTCGTAGATATCCACCGTGAAGAGCGAGGCGCTGGAGTTGAAGAGCGAAGCCAGGGAACTCATCAGCGCCGCGAGCAGACAGGCCACGATCAAACCGCGGACGCCCGTGGGCAATAGGGCCGTCACGAGCGTGGGAAACACACGGTCGCCATCGATGACCGAGACGCCCTCGACCAACTTCATCGGGATGCTGATGATGCCCTTCTGGTGCAGCGCCCAGCCGATCATCCCGGGAACCAGGAAGATCAGCACCGGCCAGACCTTGAGCAGACCACCGAAGAGCGCGCCGCGGCGTGCGGTGGCGAGATTCTTGGCTGAGAGCGCGCGCTGCACGATATACTGGTCGGTGCACCAGTACCAGATGCCGATGATGGGCGAGGCGATGAGCACGCCCAGCCACGGGAAGGTCGGATCGGACAACGGACGCCAGAGCGCGAAGTTGTCCGCGTTGGCCTTCGACATCGTGACCAATTCTCCCCAGCCGCCGAGCTTGTCGAGGCCGATGTAGGTGATCAGGGCGGAGCCGAGGAGGATGATCACGGCCTGCGGGGTTGCCGTGGACATGATCGCGCGCATGCCGCCGAACACGGTGTAGACGCCGGTGATCAGCACGGTCGAGAATGCACCGACCCAGAAGGCGGCCTCGGGCGAGCCAAACGTGTCTGGCAGCAGGGCCTGAAATACGATGGCGCCGGCAAAGACCGTCACGCTCACCTTGGTGATCACGTACGCGACGAGCGACACGCACGAGAGGATCCAGCGGGCCCGCGGGCCGAAGCGGCGCTCGAGGAACTCTGGGATCGTCTGCACCCCGGACTTGTAGTAGAATGGGACGAAGAACGCCGAGAGCATGATCAGCACCCAGGCGTGCAGTTCCCAGTGCGCCATGGCCATGCCGGTCGAGGCGCCCTGTCCCGCCAGGCCCACGATGTGCTCGGAGCCGATGTTCGAGGTGAAGATCGAGGCGCCGATCACCACCCAGCCGGCGTTTCGCCCGGCGAGGAAGTAGTCGGTCGTATCTTTCTGGTGACGCCCGTACCACCAGGCGACCCAGCCGATCAGGCCGAAGTAGAGGAAGATGACAATCCAGTCTATCCAGTGCATATGTGTCCTTGGGGAAAACTCAGCCGCTCAGCGCGTGCTGAAGCGATAGATGATGGTGTTCTGGTAAACCTCGCCGGGGCTGAGGACCACGGAGGGGAACTGCGGCTTGTTCGGCGAATCGGGGTAATGCTGCGGCTCGAGGCAGAAGCCCGTCCGCTGCTGGTAGACCACCCCGCCCTTCCCCGTGATCGTGCCGTCGAGGAAGTTGCCCGAGTAAAACTGAAGTCCCGGTTCGTCGCTGAGCACGTCCAGGACACGGCCGGTGGACGCCTCGTAGACGGTCGCCTGGACGCCCAGCTGGCCCGCCGGCTTGTCGATCACCCAATTGTGGTCGTAGCCCGGGCCGTACTGCAGCTGCGTGTCCGGTTCGTTGATACGCGAGCCGATCGCGGTCGGCTTGCGGAAGTCGAACGGCGTGCCCTCGACCGGCATGTACTCGCCCGTCGTGATGAGCGTCTTGTCGATCGGCGTGATCCGCGAGGCGTGGATCATCAGCTCGTGCCCGAGGATGTCGCCGTCGCCCTGCCCGCGCAGGTTGAAATAGGAATGGTGGGTGAGATTGCAGACCGTCGGCTTGTCCGTGGTCGCGCTGAAATCGAGCTTCAGCTCGTTGTTGTTGGTGAGCGTGTAGACGGCGGTCACCTGCAGGTTGCCGGGGAAGCCCTCCTCGCCATCCTTGCTCAGGTAGGTGAGCTCGAGCGCCGCGCCGTCCTTCGACTCGACCGCGCGGCCGGACCAGACGACCTTGTCAAAGCCCTTCACGCCGCCGTGCAGCGAATTGGGACCGTCGTTCTTCGCGAGCGTGTAGGTCGTGCCGTCGAGAGTGAACTGGGCGTTGCCGATGCGGTTGCCGTAGCGGCCGACGAGGCAGCCGAAGTACGGCGTCTTGTCGATGTAGCCCTGGAGATTGTCATAGCCCAGGACGACGTCGCCCATCTTGCCGTTCCGATCCGGCATGAGGAGCGTCACGACGATGCCGCCGTAGGTGGTGATCGTGGCCTCGGCGCCGCGCGCGTTGCGCAGGGTGAAGAGGTCCACGGTCGCACCGTCGGGAGTCTTGCCCCACGGTTTCTTCGTGACCTCGACGGCAGCCATCGCGCTGCCGGCAAAACCGGCGGCACTGGCAGCCACGCCGGCGATCAGGGTCCATTCGCGAACAGTATGCATGGTGCTGGGAGACGGGTTTCCTTCAGGAGTGAACGGGGTCATGGGTGGGTCGCGCGCGAACACAGCGACGCCGGAGAGGCGTCCCGGGGCTCAAGAGCGCTCGGGAGACGTGGGTGAATGGGACAGGTGCCGGACACTGGGGTCGTGAACACGGAACAGACTCCATGGCTCGCATCGGGGGCTGCAGGCCGGACATCGGGGAACGACGGGTTCTCCCCGACGGCCCGACGCGCTTCGAGAGGAAAGAGCTTATTACATTAGAGCGCCCGCCGGAATCTGGAGAGATCCCGGAGAACACCCTGCGGCTCTACATCGCAGCTCATTTCGCGGCCGACGAGTTCAAACCCGGGGCGCGACGCCATTTCCGCAACTTTACCGTCAAACACGCCGCGGCAGTGTGGTGCCTTCGAGCCAGCGCCCCGGCGTCACGATCGTGCGATAGAGCGGAGGCGCTCCCCGATCGTTGCGGTTGATCTTGTCGATCAGCAGCTGCACGGCGATCGCGCCGATGGCGTTCCATTCCTGCTGCACGCCGGAGATCGCCTGGTCGGCGAGTGCGTTCACGTTGGCCAGGCCGAGATCGGCTCCGGCGCGCACGCCGGTGCGCTCGAGCCAGCCGCTGACCGACTCGCGCAACACGTTCGACGTGATGAGGGCATCCGGACGCTGCTCCCGAAACCACGCGTCAAAGGCCTCGTCGGTCCAGGCGGGGACGATGAATGGCTGCACCAGATCCAGTCCGCCGCTGTGCACCTCGAGGTAATAGGCGCCGAGATTGAGGCCGCGGGTGCGCTCGTGCACGCCCTCGGTCAGGACCACTCCCGGGCGACGGTATCCACGCGCTCGACACTCGTTCAGGATCATGCGCATGCCCGAGTAGGAATCGTGGGCCACGCGATCAAAACGCGGCTCCATCACGGAAAGCTCGATCGAAACCGCACAGAACTCCTCCCAGCGCAGCGTGATCGTGCCCCGCGGCTCCGGCAGCGGGCCGATCACGACGCCCTGGACATTCCGGGCAAGCAGGATGTCGTTGAGCCGCTCGGGCGAGAATCCCGCGTCGCCGACCACGAACTCCTCGAGCCGATAGCCCTGCGCGGCCGCCGCCTCGGTCGCGCCCGCGAGGTGCTCGCGCTGTCGCTCCGCGGGCGAATCGGCGCGGATCAAGTAGGCCAGCGTGGCGGAGAACTCTCCGGTGCGTCGCTGGCGCAGGTTGGCGCCGAGGGCCGAAAGCAGCGGATTGGGTCGATACCCCATCTGCTCGGCGATGGCCTTGATGCGCGTGCGCGTGGACTCCGGCAGACGCCGGTCATTGCGCAGCGCGCGGGAAACGGTGGTTTGGTGGACGCCTGCAGCACGTGCGACATCCTCCATGGTCGGACTGGGCTTCACGGTCCAAATGACGCTGTGGCGAGCGGCGCGTTTCGCGCGCATCTCGTTCCGGGTGAATATTCGGGGGGCGAAACGCGCGTTTTCCGCATCGTTTGCCCAAGGAAACAAACCATGCGCGACCACGCGACAGGATGCGCTTGCGCGCAGCGCACCGGAACGTCATCCCATTTTCGATGCACTTCGCCAGCCACCGTCATGCAGCCTGCATGCAGCGCCCGTTTTCCCACGCGTCGCTGTGGTGGTGGTCGCCTCGCAGGCCCCGGCGATGGTGTCGCTGACGTGACAGACCAGCAGCACCCGCGCGACGCATGAGTCGCGCCCCCGGGCCCGGTCCTTGATCGGGCCTTTTTCGTGTCCGCCCTCCTCACGTCTGCATCGCACCGCGATCCCCGGGATTCGCACCGTGCATCCTTCGCATTCATACCATGACTACCACCGCACTTCCCGTGCCCGACATCGCGTTTTTCGGGCGCAGCCTCGCTGAATACCAGGTCTTCTTCGGCATCCGTGTCGCCAACTTTGCAGGACGCCGCGTGCTCGACGTCGCCGCAGGCCCCTCGTCGTTCGCGGTCGAAGCGGCGTGCTGCGGCGTCGACGTCACCGCCGTGGACCCGCTCTACCGCTGCAACGAGCACGCCCTGCGGATGCGAGCGTCCGCCGGCCTGCACCGCATGGAAGCCACCATGCGGGCGCGACCCGAGATGTTCCGGCTTCGTTCGTTCGAGTCACTCGACGCCGCCCACGCGGACCGCCGCCGCGCGGCCGAGCGCTTCCTGGCCGACTACTACACCGGCGTGGCGGTGGGCCGCTACGTCTCCGGTACGCTGCCGGGCCTGCCCTTCGCCGAGGCGGGCTTCGATCTCGTCCTCTGCGGACACCTCCTCTTCGTCTATGACGACCGGCTGGACCTCGACTTCCACATCGCAGCCTGCCGCGAACTCGTCCGCGTTGCGGACCCGGATGCCGAGGTGCGTATCCACCCGGTGGTGAACCTGAAGGGCGAGCCGTCGGCGCATCTTGCACCGTTGCGCGAGGTGCTCGCCGTGCACGGCATCACGACTGAGCTCATCGATGTCGACTACGAGTTCTTCCGCGGCACGACGCGGACTCTCGTGCTGCGCCGGTCCGGCGCCCAGCGCGCCTGAACCCCGGGTTCCCCGACAGCGGCCAGGCTGGGAAGCTTCTCCGCTCGTGCCACGCGCGTGTGTTCGCTCCGCGCGTCAGCGCACGAGCGCGAGGGCAGCCGCCCAGAGCACACCGAAGGCAAACAAGGCGCGCGCGGTCCTGCCCAGCAGGGCATTGAGCGCCGGGCCGCCGGTTCCGTGCGCGAGCTGGCGCACGAGCGGAAGCGCGAGGGGCACGGCGAGCACCGGCAGCGCAAGGATCGGGCGCTGGCGGATGATCGCCAGGATCAGAGGCAGCCCGAAGGCGACGATCCACGAACCGACGTACTGCGCCCGGGCATACCCGCGACCGAAGCGCACCACCGTCGTGCGCTTGCCGGCGCGTGCGTCGGTCTCCATGTCGCGATAGTTGTTCACGACGAGGATATTGGTCGCAAGCAACCCGACCGGGACGGCCGCGAGGATAACCGTGCCGTCGATGTGGCGGGCCATGACGAAGAAGGTCCCGCCGACGGCCACCAGGCCGAAGAAGACGAAGACGAACACATCGCCCAGCCCGTGGTAGGCGAGCGGATACGGGCCGCCGGTGTAGGCCCAGCCGAACACCAGGCTCGCGATACCGATCGGCAGCAGCCACCACCCGCCCCAGGGGATGAGCGACAGCCCGGCCAGAAATGCCGCGGCGAACGTCAGCACGGTCGCCCGCGCCATCGTCCGGGCGAGAATCAGGCCGGATGCGACGGCGCGGCGCGGCCCGAGCCGGTCCTCGCGGTCGGCACCCTTGATGAAATCGGAATAGTCGTTCGCAAAATTCGTCCCGATCTGCACCAGCAACGCGAATACCAGGCAGATCACGGCCGGCGCCCAGGAAAACACGCCCGCGCTCCAGGCCAGCGCGGACCCGACAAGCACGGGGATCACCGCAGCCGGGAGCGTCTTGGGACGCGCGGCCTCGAGCCAGAGGGAAACGGAGGACGGTGGACGGAGGTCGGAGGACAGAAGGCGGAGGTCCGAGAGCAGAAGTCGGAGGTCAGAAATCGGAGATCAGAGTCGGAGGTCCGAGGTCAGCACAGACGAAGAAGTAAGGTAAGAAAAAACGCGTTCGCCCGCGGTCGCCTGGTGTCGTGCACGCTGGAAGCTGTCATGAACTCTCGAAGACGACCTCGCAGGTAGGGCGCGCTTGTTCCGGTTCGCGACGCGACCGGTCTTGTCGGCCGCAGGCGCGGCCTCGGAACCGAGCGCGCCGAGAAGGCCGATTCACACCCGGTGCAGGTGGCCGCCAACCCCGGCACTGAGAGAGCCAGCACATGCGGCACATGCAGCTGCCGGCACCACGCCCAGAGGCGTAGCCGCGTTTGCTCACATGCGGTTCCAGGAGCGCACTCCCCGCCCGCCCTGACCTCCGGCCTCTGGCGTCCCTCCTCGGCCCTCCGTCTTCTGCCCTCTGTCCTCCGCCTACAGGATCATGCCGGCGCCGACGGTGCTGTTCGTGAACTCGTCCACCAGAATGATGCTTCCGGTGTGTCGGTTGCGCCGATACGGGTCGTGCTGGATCGGGGCCGTGGTGCGGATCTGGACACGCGCGATGTCGTTCATGCCGATCTCGAGATCGTCCTCGAGCTTGTGCAGCGTGTTGATGTCGACCTTGTAGCGGACGGTCTTGACCAGGCATTTCGCCTCGCGGGACGTCTGCCGGATGATGTAGCGGCCGTTGGGACGGAGCTTCTGCTCGGAGAACCAGCAGAGCATCACCTCGAGATCCTGACTCGAGACCGGCATGTTGTTCGGCTTGGCGATCATGTCGCCGCGGCTGATGTCGATCTCGTTCTCGAGCGTCATCGTCACCGACATGGGGAAGAATGCCTCCTCCACCTCGCCGTCCAGCGTATGGATCGCTTTGATACGGGTCGTGAACCCGCTCGGGAGCGCGACGACCTCGTCGCCGGGCTTGAACACCCCTCCCGCCACGCGCCCGGCGAACCCGCGGAAATCGTGGTGCTCCGCCGTGTGGGGGCGGATCACATACTGCACGGGAAAACGCGGGTCCACGTGGTTGCTGTCGCTGCCGATGTAGACGCTCTCCAGGGTGTAGAGCAGCGAGGCGCCCTGGTACCAGGGCATGTTCGGGGACTTGTCCACGACGTTGTCGCCGAGCAGGGCGCTGATCGGAATGAACTTGATGTCCGAGACCTCGAGGCGCGACGCGAACTCGCTGTAGTCCTCGACGATCCTGTTGAACACCGCCTCGTCGTGGCCCACGAGGTCCATCTTGTTCACGCAGACGACGATGTGCTGGATGCGCAGAAGCGATGCGATGAACGAGTGGCGGCGCGTCTGCTCGATCACGCCCTTGCGGGCGTCGACGAGTATGATGGCGAGGTTGGCCGTCGAGGCGCCGGTCACCATGTTGCGCGTGTACTGGGTGTGGCCCGGCGTGTCGGCGATGATGAACTTGCGCCGCGGCGTGGCGAAGTAGCGGTAGGCGACGTCGATCGTGATGCCCTGTTCACGCTCGGCGCGCAGGCCGTCGGTCAGGAGCGAAAGGTCGACGTATCCGGCGCCCCGCTGGTTGCTGACGCGCTCGATCGCGTCGAGCTGGTCCTCGAAGATCGCTTTCGAGTCGTAGAGCAGCCGCCCGATGAGCGTGCTCTTGCCGTCGTCAACGCTGCCCGCGGTCGTGAAA
This sequence comes from Verrucomicrobiota bacterium, assembly GCA_023399155.1. GTDB lineage: Bacteria > Verrucomicrobiota > Verrucomicrobiia > Opitutales > Opitutaceae > JAEWQP01. The sequence goes on from JAEWQP010000030.1 coordinate 407,877, forward strand.
CGAAGTAGGTCCATGGTCAAAAGTGGAAAGGGAAAGGTGGGAAGGACGGTCGGTCGGAAAAGGGACGGAGGCCGGACGTTGAAGGAACTGATGAACGCGATGCTCCGGCGACCCGGCATCTCCGCCTGCGGGATGCTCCGGTCGTTCAGCCTCCGGACGCGTCCGGAGCGTTCAGAAGTAGCCCGCTTTCTTGCGGTCCTCCATCGCGGTCTCGGAACGGCGGTCGTCGGCGCGGGTGCCGCGCTCGGTCTTGCGGGCGGCGGCGACCTCCGCGATGATCTCGTCGAGGGTCGCGGCCCGTGAATCCACCGCGCCGGTACAGGTCATGTCGCCGACGGTGCGGAAGCGCACCACGCGCTTCTCCACCTTCTCCTCCGGCAGGCGCTGCATGAACGACGAGACCGCGTAGATCGTGCCGTTGCGCTCGAAGACCTCGCGCTCGTGGGCGAAATAGATGTTCGGGATCTCGAGCTTCTCGCGGGCGATGTACTGCCAGACGTCCATCTCCGTCCAGTTGCTCAGCGGGAACACGCGGAAGTGCTCGCCCTGGGCCTTGCGGCCGTTGAACAGGTTCCACAACTCGGGCCGCTGGTTCTTCGGATCCCACTGGCCGAACTCGTCGCGGTGCGAGAAGAACCGCTCCTTCGCGCGCGCCTTCTCCTCGTCGCGGCGGGCCCCGCCGATGGCCGCGTCGAACTGAAACTCCGTCAGCGCGTCGAGCAGCGTGACCGTCTGGAGCGTGTTGCGGCTGGCGTTGATGCCCTTCTCCTCGGCGCAGCGGCCCTGGTCGATCGAGTCCTGCACCAGGCGCACGACGAGCCGCGCGCCCACCTGGCTCACGAGGTGGTCGCGAAACTCGATTGTCTCCGGAAAATTGTGACCGGTGTCGACGTGGAGCAGCGTGAACGGGATCCTCGCCGGGTGAAACGCCTTCTGCGCCAGGCGCACAAGGACGATCGAGTCCTTGCCTCCCGAGAACAGCAGCGTGGCTTTTTCAAATTGGGCCGCGACCTCGCGCATGACGTAGATCGACTCGGCCTCGAGTTGGTCGAGGTGACTGAGGTTGTATTGACTCATGTCTTGAAAAATCAGGAGCGTACGACGCGCGGGTGAACGAGTGACCAGAGCCGTTCGAGGCTCTCGGCCGGCGACTCGTGTTCGGTGTGCAGCAGGAGGTCGAGCCGCGTCGGCGGCTCGAAGCTCGAATCGCGTCCGGTGAACGACGCCACTGCACCGGTTCCGGCCTTGGCGTAGAGCCCCTTCGGGTCGCGCCTGGCGCAGGTTTCAAAGGAAGCCTCCACGTAAACCTCGAGCAGGTCCTCGGGACCGACGATCTCGCGCGCCATGTCGCGCAATTCCTGGCGCGGGGTGATGAACGAGTTGATCACGATCATGCCGGCCTGCACGAAGAGTCGCGAGACCTCGGCGATGCGCCGGATGTTCTCGCGGCGGTCGGCATCGGAAAACCCGAGCCCGCGATTCAGCCCCTGGCGAACATTGTCGCCGTCCAGCACGACGGAAACCAGACCCGCATCCGCCAGACGACGATCGAGGGCATTCGCAAGGGTTGTCTTGCCGGAACCCGACAGGCCGCAGAGCCACACGGCCACGGATCTCTGGCGCAGGAGCGTTTCCCGCTCGGCGCGGGGACGCAGGAGGTGATCGGTGGGAAAGAGGTTTTCTGCCGGTGTGGTCACAAGTGGATATGCCGTGGAGGCCAAGAGCCTGTCAGAAAAGGAAGACAGACGGCGAAGACAATCTTTATCTTGCTATCTTTACTAAACAAATAACCTTACCGGTCGCCGCCGGATGCCTCGATCGGGGCATACCTCTGTTGCACGGGCACTTGCAGTGTCTCCTCCAGGTCACGAATCCGGCCCAGAACGAGGTCGCGCATGGCCATCGGATCGTCCGCCGGCAGCTGCTGGTGCACCTCGACGAGCCACGCCAGCGCGTCGTGCTCGCGGCCGATCCGGCGCAGCAGTTCCGCATGGATACGCGCGGCGTAGTACGGCGCACCCGGCATCTGTGCGGCCTGGCGGTACAAGGCGGCCGCGCGCCCGAGGTCGCCGAGTTTGCGCTGCACGATATTGGCGCGCTCGATGACGAGGAGCGGCTCCTCCGGATGAAACACCTCCGCCCGGTGCAGCAAAGCCAGCGCCACCTCAGCCTGCTCCTCGACAATTCGCGCCTGGACGGCCCGGGGCACATCCCGACCGGCGCCTCGGGCCGAATCCGCCCTCCATACCGGCATGTCGTAGGCGATCATGCGCGCGCCGTTGATCCAGAACAGGATCGGGCGCGGATCGACGATCGTGACCATCCGAATCAGAGCCTGGGTGCCCGGAACGTCCTGGGCTTCCCAGACCGCATTTGTTCGCACCCAAAGCATGTCGGCTGTGATGGCGCGAAAGCCGCCGAAGAGCCCGATCATCAATCCCTCGCCCGCCGCCGCCTCGAGATCCCCCCCCGTGAGCGCCGGCATGTCGCTTCGAATCGCCCCCCACGCCCGCTCCCCCACCCGCGCGCCGAGCCACCCGGCAGCCAGAAGCACGGCGATCACGACGCCCCCGGTGGTCATCCTGGAGCCTGTCATGCCCGTCCCTCCGAAATGCCGTGAATCACGCGGGCGCTCCGCTCGCCGACACGATGAACGCGGACCGCGCTGGCGGCCGTCCCGCCAGCGGGAACACAGACGCACCCTGCCTGACACGCTCTAGATCTCACGACGTCGAAAAACGAATACAGCGAGCCCGAGAAAGACCGCGAGGTAGAGCGCGGCATACCCTGCGCTGCCGCCGAACACATCCAGTTCCAGGCTCCGGCCCGCTGCGATCCGGTCGCCGACGTTGAACATCTGGAAGTTCGGAAACACGAGTGCGACCAGCATCGCGCCCACCCGCGCCAGCCCCATCCCGAGCCGTCGCCACGAGTCGTGGGCCAGGTACTGCAGATGGCAGATCAGGACCACGAGGAAGCTGAGGATCACCGAGTAGAGATTGCTGTTTGCAAAGCCGGCGATGACCAGGGTGATCGCGGCCACGAGGCTGAACCTCAGCCACTGCAGGACGGCAAACCCCGCCACACTTCCGTAGCGGACGAGCCGGCCCTCGGCAAAGGCCTCCGGCGCTCGCTCCATGAGCGCCGATTCACGCATCCAGAGTACGGCGACGAGGACGCCGGTCGTGACCGCGGTGAACGCCAGCAGCACGAAGGCGATGCCCAGGAACTTGCCCAGCACGAACTCGGTGCGCCAGACCGGCTTGGCCAGCAAGGTCAGCGCGGTCCGATTCTCGATCTCGGAGAAGAAGAGCTGGGCGGTCGCTACCACCGCGAGGACGGTCCCAAAGAGCGTGATCGCGCCGAACCCGAAGTCGGCGATGAACTTCAGCTCGGAGGATCCGAAGTTGAACTCCCGCAGGAACAGCGCGCCCGCGATCATACCGGCCGAAAGCACGAGCAGCACGGAGAACAGCCGTTGCCGGATGGCCTCGAGGAGCGTGAGTTCGGCGATCGCGACACAGCGGCCCGGCGAGAAAGGCACGCGCGCGCTCATGTCCCGCCCTCCCGGTCCACCCGCGATGGCGAAGCCCCCGTCACGTGCTCGCGAAACACGCGATCGAGCGTCGTGCGCGGCTGTTCGATGCCGACCAGGTCCACCCCGCGCTGGGCCAGCCAGGCGCGCAACTCCGGCGCATGCTCCGGGCGCAATCCCCGGACGATCACGGCGTCGCGCCCCTTGTCTGTCACCAGTTCATCAACACGCCCTTCCAGCACGAGCCGGCCGCGATCGAGGATGGCGATCCGGTCGCACAGTCCCTCGACCTGCGCCAGCAGATGCGAGGAAAGGACGATCGTCTTTCCCTGCGCCTTCAGCCGCAGGATGAGTTCCCCGATCTCGCCCGAGCCGACGGGGTCCACCCCGGCGGTGGGTTCGTCGAGGATCAGCAACCGCGGATCGTGCACCACAGCCTGGGCCAGGCCGATGCGCTGGAGCATGCCCTTCGAGTACGTGGACAGCCGGCGCCCGGCCGCGTCCCCGAGTCCCACCCACGCGATCACCTCCTCGACACGGTCGCGTATCCGGTCCCGCGCGACACCGCAGATGCGCGCGTAAAACGCCACGAGTTCGCGCCCGGTCAGGAATCGATGGAAATTCGGGTTCTCCGGCAGATACCCGACCGCCAGGCGCGAGCGCACCTCGCGGCTGGGCACGCCAAAGAGGGATGTCGCGCCCTGCGTGGGCTCCGCCAGCCCGAGCACCACCTTGATCGTCGTGCTCTTGCCCGAGCCGTTGGGGCCGAGAAGGCCGAAGACCTGGCCCGCGGGGATGGTGAGCGACAGCCGGTCGACCGCACGAACGCGGAGGCCGCGGATGGAGATCGGATAATCCTTGGTCAGGCCCTCGATCGCGATCGCGGGGACGGCAGCGGCGTTCATGAGATGCCGAAATCCGAATGCATCCGAGGCCCGCGACTGTCGGTGCGCTCGGTCTTGCGGATGTAGCCATGCAGACGCTCGCCCACGGCTTCGACAAAGGCATCCACCTCGTCCGCGTCCCCTTCCGCGACCAGCCGCACCCGCCCATCGGCCAGATTCTCCACCACGCCGGTCACCTCGTAGCCCCGGGCGACCTGCATGACCGAATAGCGAAAGCCCACCCCCTGGACATGTCCCGCGAAATGCACCTCGGCACGCGCCACTGGGGAAGAGCTGCTCATACGTGGGAAAAGATCCGTAGATTCGCGCGGCGAGACTGGGGTGTATCCTTCATGGCGCCTGCAGCTGGAGTGCTCAGGCGAGATCGAAGGTATTCACGTAGAAAAGGATAGGCGGCCGCAGGGTCAATCCAAACAACCGCGCTCCCCGCAAAGCGCTACGGGGAAGATTCCTCAACTGTTTCGCAGCGGTTCCGGGATTTCATTTGAGTTTTACTACCCCGCAAACAACCTTCTTCCTCGTCCGCCGCACCGCACGGCTGCTCCCCCGCCCATGAACGAAAACGAATTCGACGGTCTCTCGGACAACGACTGGGACGAGTCGTGGGACTTCGCCTGGACCGAGTTTGACTGGGAGAAACACCTGCAGGAGCAGGACAAGACGCTCCATCGCTATCTCGCGCACTACGAGAAGGTGATCGAGCGCGCGGATCGGATCGACGAGGTGGCCCACTTGATGGGCTGGGACCAGGAGGACTGGACCAACGACGACGGGGATTCCAGCAGCGGCGGCGAGGCGGCCGATGGGGAGGACGACGACCAGACGGGTTCGCCGGCCTTCGATCCCTACACCATCCAGAAGCACCCCGTCTACATCTCCACCCACGCGCTGTATTTCTGGCTGCACCGCGCCTGGGAATTCCTCGCGCCGGCGTGCGGGCCCAAGGTCCCGATGCGCACCGCCCTCGGCTTCGCCCGCAGCCTGTCACGGGCGGAACACTACGGCCTGCTCGCGACGCACTCGCTCGACATGGGCGATTTCTCGCTCGTCGTCTGTCAGATCAAGCGCGGGATGACCGAACTCAACACCGCGTTGCGCACGTTGCAGATGATCGGGGATGGCATCCATCCCGCGGTGGCGCAGTTCCGCCACCAGGCGCTCACGCGCATCTTCGACATCCGCGAGATCTGGCTGCGGGTGATGCGCGACTGCCGCGAAGAACTCGACCGCCGCGTCTCCGAAGAGGAGAACTGAGCGCACAGACCGCGCGATCCGAAGCTGCGTCGAGTCCGCTTTCATGCTGCCCGCCCCGACCGTGTGGTGGACCCGGCCGGGTGCGCTCGGCGTGTGAGGTGCCTACCTGATGAGACCCGGTCGGCGCCGTGCTCAAGGGCAAGCAGTTGATCTCGACGAGTGTCCTGCCCACGACCGTCGGGGCTTCGCCCTGCACCTGCGGTGCACCCTTCTCCGGCCCGCTCTGCAGCGGGCCTGCGTCGAACCCCGTCGTGGGTTCTCATCCCCCGCGCTGCCGAAACATCCGCCGGCCCTCGTTTCTCGACGCTCGTCCCTCGACAAAAATGGCGGAGAGAGGGGGATTGGCTCGCTGCGCTCGGGGCTTCGCCCTGCACCTGCGGTGCACCCTTCTCCGGCCCGCTGCCGCGGGCCTGCGTCGAACCCCGTCGTGGGTTCTCATCCCCCGCGCTGCCGAAACATCCGCCGGCCCTCGTTTCTCGACGCTCGTCCCTCGACAAAAGTGGCGGAGAGAGGGGGATTGGCTCGCTGCGCTCGGGGCTTCGCCCTGCACCTGCGGTGCACCCTTCTCCGGCCCGCTACCGCGGGCCTGCGTCGAACCCCGTCGTGGGTTCTCATCCCCCGCGCTGCCGAAACATCCGCCCGCCCTCGTTTCTCGACGCTCGTCCCTCGACAAAAGTGGCGGAGAGAGGGGGATTCGAACCCCCGATACGGCTTTTGGCCGTATGCCGGTTTAGCAAACCAGTGCTTTAGACCACTCAGCCATCTCTCCGAGGTCAGAAAGCGAAACTCCCGCGCACGATGCTCGCGATCGTTGCCCTGACAAGGTCAAATCGTTGTCGAAACCGACTTTGGGGAACCCCATACAACACGGCGGGTCGTTGCTCTTTCGCCAACCTGGATTACCCTGATCGGACCCAATTCGGCGTTGATCGACTCGTTTCCGCCGAGAAACTTCAGCCGTTTATCATTATGGAACGCACCGTCTGGATCATCATCACCGTCATCGCTCTCGCCCTAGCCGCCTTCTTCGGCGTCCGCGGCTTGAACAGCGGGAAGTTGTCCCAGGCCGAACGCGAGCAGGCGGCGGCCATCGAACGCGAGCTCGAACAGAGTCGGCGCGCCACCAAGGATGCCGCCCGACGGGCCGATCAGGAGGCCGAAGCCCGCCTGATGGCCGAAGAGGCCGCCAAGCAGCGCGCGGAAGCCGAGGCCCGCCGCCTCGCCCAGGTTCAGGCCGAGCGCCAGGAACAGGAAGCCGCCCTGAAACGCGCCGAGGAGGAAGCGGCGAAGGCCGCCAGTGAAATCGAGCGCATCCGGATGGAGCGCGCACGGCTCGAGTCCGAATCACGCAAGCTGGCCGAGCTCCGCGCCCAGGAGGCCGCCGAGGCGCAGCGCAAGCTGGCCGATGCCCAGAAGGCCCTCGCCGAGACCGAGCGCGTCAAGAACGCCGAGATCGAGCGCCAGGCCGCGCTCATCGCCTCCTACAGCCGCCAGCCGGCGCTCGCCGCCGCCTCGGCCGAAGGCAAGGAAAAGGGCCCGGCCCCGCGGCGCTTCATCATGCCGCAGGACTACAAGCGCTCGAGCCACTACAACCTGCCGCTCCTGCGCTCGAGCGAGGAGTAGTATTCGGTTGGCACCTACGAACGCCGTCCCCGCCCGCGCGGCGAGGGCGGCTCAGTCCCGCCGTTGCGCCACCCAGAAGCGGCACTCGTCGGCGAACTCCCGCACGTCCGGCGGCTCGTTGGCGATGAGGGCGCGGGCCCGGTCGTCGACATGCCTCCATCCCGCGGAGGCGAGGTCCTCGATCACCTCGGATCGGTCCGGTACGTGGATGAAGATCCGCCCCTCCGGATTGTCGATCAGCCGGTCGCCGAACTCCAGAAGCGCGGGATCCCGCCGCCCCGCCCGCCAGCGCTCCCGTTCGTCGCGCCAGTAATCCATCTGGCCGGCCATGTCGCGGTCATGCGTGGTGAAAACGAGGGCGCCGCCCGGCGCCACGACGCGGCGAATCTCGCCCAATGCCCGACGCCGGTTCTCGCGCCCGGGAATCTGCATCAGGCCGTTGAAGGCAAAGATGGCGCCCGTGAACGAGCCGGACGAAAACGGCAGGGCCAGGGCATCGCCGTCCCAGAATTCCACGGCGAGTCCCATGGCGTCGGCCAGGCGGCGGGCCTCCGCAACCATGGGCGCGCAGGTATCCACGCCCACCACCCCCGGAAAGCCCAGGCGCGCGAGCCCCAAGGCCACCCGACCGGCGCCACAGCCGACATCGAGCAGCCGGTCGGTCTTGTGAAAGGCCTGGGAGAAGAGGCGCTCCTCCGACCTCCAGAGGCCGAGCGACGCTGCCGCACGCGCATAGTGCTCGACGGCAACAGGTTCGGCTAGCCACGCCCGAACAAGGTCAGCTTTCACAGGGCCTTGCGGGTTCTTATAAAATCCAGCTTGCATTCCGTTCATGCACAGGGCTCACTGACCGTTTCACTTTTTCCGAATGAAAGCGACGATTCTCACCCAAGGGAAGCAATTCACGGTCAGCGAGGGCGACGTCCTCGTGGTCGATCGCTTCCCCAACACCGAAGCGGGCTCGACCGTGGAGATCAATGAGGTGCTCACAGCCGGCGAAGGCGCCGATCTGCGCGTGGGCACACCGAAACTGGCCGGCGCCTCCGTGAAGGCGACCGTGATCGAGAACCGCCGCGGCGACAAGATCATCGTATTCAAGAAGAAGAAGCGCAAGGGTTACGAGCGCACGCAGGGCCACCGCCAGGAGCTCTCCGTGATCAAGATCGACTCGATCACCGCCTGATCCACCACCTTCAAAGCAACCACCCACCATGGCTCACAAGAAAGGTCAAGGGACCTCCAAGAACGGCCGCGACAGCCACTCGAAGCGCCTCGGCGTGAAGCGCTACGGCGGCGAGTCCGTCCTCGCCGGCACGATCATCGTCCGTCAGCGCGGCACGAAGTTTCACCCCGGCACGAACGTCGGCCTGGGCCGCGATTTCACCCTGTTCGCCCTCTCGGACGGCGTGGTGAAGTTCGACCGCCAGCACAGCTCCGTCTCCGTTCAGGCCAACGCCTGAGTTGTCGCTCAGCCCGCCTGCCGAATTTTCAAAACCCTCCGTCGTCGTGACGGAGGGTTTTTTGTTTCTGCCCCGCGCGTGGCTACCGCGGCCCCTAAACCGCTCTGCGCCTCGGCAGGCGCAGCCAACCGGTTGCCCCCCTCGTCGGCGAGACCGGCTTCGCCCGCGAGACACCGTGCCGATTAGGAAAGTGCAATCCGCCGTCCGACGCCTCATGGTCCCTTGCCACACTCACCCATGAATCCCCGCATGGAGAAACTGCTGCGTCAGCGCGCACTCGTGCAGGAGCATTTGCGCTGGCTGGAGGGCGAGATCGCGGCCGAGTCGGGCTCCAAGCTCTCGCCGCCGGATCCGCAGCAAGAGAGCGCCAACCCGCGCGCCGCCAACCCCACACCTGAGGTGCGAGCCGCGGAGTTATCCGAACCCAATGTGCGCGGCATCCACAGCGAGGTGCGGACCGGGTGCCTGCTCTACTTCGGCCTGGCCTGCCTCGCCCTCGGACTGATCGTCGCATTCATCTACTGGCGCTACTGAGTGCGCGCGCGAAGGCCCGGAAAGATTGGTTTGAAAACAGCTTCCGGCGGACCATGTTTGCGGCGTGAAGTCTCCCCCGGAAAACGAACTTTCCTTTGAAGACGCGCTCGAGCAGCTCGAGCAGCTCGTCGCGCGCATGGAATCCGGGGAACTCCCGCTCGCGGAGATGATCGACCGCTTTGAGGAAGGCAACCGATTGCTGGGCCTGTGCAGCAAGCGTCTGCAGGATGCAGGACGAAAGATCGAGCTCCTGCGCCAGGATCGCGAAAGCAAGGCGATCTCCCTCGAGAATTTTGATCCGGACCAATCGTGAGTACACCGCCCCCCGGTGGTGACGGCCAGCACGGTGCGCCGAGTGGTGCGCCCGCCTCCCCGGTTCACCCGCCCATCCTTCCCACCCTGACGTCGCCCGCGGACGTGCGCCAGCTGCCGCGCGAATTGCTGCCGCAGCTCTGTCGCGAGATCCGCGAGCGCCTCGTTCAGGTCACCTCAGTCAACGGCGGCCATCTCGGCCCGAACCTCGGCGTGGTCGAGCTCACGGTCGCGATGCACCTGGTCTTCGAGACACCCGAGGACAACTTCGTCTTCGACGTGGCCCACCAGGGCTACGTGCACAAGCTTCTCACCGGGCGCAACGACGCGCGCTTCGACCTGATCCGCAGGACCGGTGGCTACAGCGGGTTCCTCACCCGTCCGGAGAGCCCGCACGATTGCTACGGCGCGGGTCACGCCGGCACGGCGCTGTCGGCTGCGCTCGGCATGGCGGTGGCGCGCGACCAGCGCGGCACGAAGGAACACGTCGTGGCCGTGCTCGGCGACGCCGCGTTCTCCTGCGGGATCACGATGGAGGCGCTCAACAACGTCGCGCACTCCACCAAGCGTCTGATCGTTGTCCTCAACGACAATAAGTGGTCGATCGCGCGCAACGTCGGCGCGATGTCGCGCTACCTCAACGAGATCATCACCAACCCCACCTACAATCGCCTGCACGACGACATGGAGTCGTTCCTCAAGCGCGTGCCGGGCGGCGATTCGATCCTGCGCATCGGCTCGCTCGCCAAGGAAGGGGCGAAAAACATGGTGGTGCCTTCCGTGCTGTTCGAGAAGTACGGGCTCCGCTATATTGGACCGGTCGATGGTCACAACATTGAGCTGCTGGTGAAGAACCTCGAGTTCGCCAAGCACTCCGAGCAGCCGATTGTGCTGCATGTGCTCACGGTCAAGGGCAAGGGTTACCCCGCGGCGCTGAGCCATCCCGAGCGCTTCCACGGCACGAGCCCGTTCGAGCCCGATTCGGGCGAACCGAAGGCGGGCACGCCGGGCACGCCACCAAACTTCCAGGACGTGATGGGCCACGCGCTCGTGCGGTTCGCGCGGGCCAATCCCAACATCGTGGGGATCACCGGCGCGATGCCCTCGGGCACCGGCCTCTGCCACCTCGCCGACGCACTGCCCAAGCAGTTTTTCGATGTCGGCATCGCCGAGGAACATGCGGTGCTCTTCGCCGCCGGGCTCGCCACCAAGGGGATGCACCCGGTTTGCGCGATATACTCCACGTTCCTGCAGCGCGCGTTTGACTGCGTGGTGCACGACGTGTGCCTGCAGAACCTGCCGGTCACGTTCTGCATGGACCGCGCCGGGCTTTCGCCCAACGATGGTCCGACCCACCACGGCCTCTTTGACATCGCCTACCTGCGCTGCGTGCCGGGCGCGATCGTGATGCAGCCGAAGGACGAGGATGAACTCGTCGACATGCTGTACACGTCGGTGAACACAAAAGCCGCGACGTTCATCCGCTACCCGCGCGGCGCCGGCGTGGGCGTTCCCGTCAAGCCGCAGCCTGCGATGCTGCCGATCGGCCGCGCCGAGGAGGTGCGCAGCGGAACCGACATCGTGATCTGGGCGCTCGGCCCGATGGTGCAGGAGGCGCTGGCGCTGAGCGACCGCCTCCTGATCGACGCCGATCTCTCGGTCGGCGTGATCAACGCACGTTTCGCCAAGCCGCTGGATCGCGACCTTCTTCTCCAGCATGCCCGCTCGCACGCGATGCTCGTGACGATGGAGGACCACGTCATCAGCGGCGGGTTCGGCTCCGCCGTGCTCGAGGCACTGCAGGAAGCCGGCGTCGCCGTCCCGCTCGAACGCATCGGCTGGCCTGATGTCTTCGTCGAGCACGCGAGCAGCGCCGAAACGCTGCGGGCCGCCCACGGGATCTCACCCGACGACAACGCACGCCGCATCCTTGAGCGCTTCAAGCAGATCCACCACGACTCGGTGGAAGCGCTGGCCTAGCGGACAGGCAGCGAGGAGTGAGTAGCGAGTAGGTCGGCAACGAGCAGTCGGCGGTCCGCCCCTCCCCCCCGCTTTTACTCTTACTCTTTCTCTTTCTCGTTCTCGTTCTCCTGATCGAGTCAGGTCTCCTGCCCGAGGCAGCCTCTTCCTCGCTCCCAGCCGTCCCTCCCGCCTTACCAATCCCCGGACTCGGCCGCCGGGAAACCACCGTGGGCCGGGCGAGGTGTCGCGAGGGTGAAGCGCAGTGGGATGAGGATGAGAACGAGAAAGAGTAAGAGTAAGAGAACGATTGGGGGCGCCGGGGGCGGCTCCCGGCTCGTTCGAGCGACTCGTCACTCGTCACTCGCGACTCGTCACTTTCTAACGAGTTTCCCCTTGCTCGGTCCTGAAAACACCCTTCGCTCGTTCCTTTAATGAGTACGCGCAAAGAGGGCGTTCTGGCCCTGGAGGATGGCAGTGTGTTCCGCGGTCTCGCCTTTGGCGGGACACGCACGGTGACCGGCGAGGCGGTGTTCAACACCTCCATGACTGGTTATCAGGAAGTTCTGACAGATCCCTCCTACTTCGGTCAGATCGTGACGATGACCGCCGTGCAGATCGGCAACTACGGCATCAACCTCGAAGACACCGAGTCCAGCGGACCCAAGGTTTCCGGCTTCGTCGTGCGCGAGCTCAGCAGCATCGCGAGCAACTGGCGTTCGCAGAGCACATTGGACGAGTACCTGCGCAAGGCCAACATCCCGGGGCTGCACGAGGTCGATACGCGCGCGATCACCAAGAAGCTGCGCGTCCACGGGGCGATGAAGGCGTGTCTTTCGACTGAGGACCTGAGCGATGCGGAGGCGGTCCAGCGCGCCCGTGCGTCGGACGGCCTTGTCGGGTTCGACTACGTCAAGGAAGTCACCTGTGGGAAAACGTTCATCTGGCGCGCGGACGATCCGACGAACGCGCCCTACCTTCCCGTCGGCACGACCTTGGGCGTCGGAAGCCAGCCGGCGCGGATCTATCGCGTGGCGGCGTTCGATTTCGGAGCCAAGCACACGATCTTTCGCAAGCTCGTCCGACACGGCTTCGAGGTGCACGTGCTGCCGGCCGACGCCGACCCGGATGCCGTGCGCGCGATCAAGCCCGATGGACTTTTTCTTTCCAACGGTCCCGGTGATCCGGCCGCCCTTCCCTACGTCCACAAGACCATCGCCGCGCTGCTCCCGGAGTTTCCGACCTTCGGCATCTGCCTCGGGCACCAGATGATCACCCACGCGCTGGGCGCCTCGACCTACAAGCTCAAGTTCGGCCATCGCGGTGGAAACCAGCCGGTCAAGAATCTCGAGACCGGCCGCGTGTCGATCACCTCGCAGAACCACGGCTTCGCCTCCAGTCCCGAGGAACTCGAGAGATGCGGCGCGCGCGTGACCGAGATCAATCTGAACGACGAGACCGTGGAAGGCCTCCGGCACAAGGAGCTCCCCGTGTTTTCCGTGCAGTACCATCCGGAAGCGGCCCCGGGCCCGAACGACGCCGATCCGCTCTTCGTGGATTTCTACAACCTCGTCGACGCGCGCGCGCAGGGGAAGGTGTAGCTGAAAGCTGTAAGCTGTAAGCTATAAGCCGAAAGAGATAAGCCGAATGCTGGAAGGCCGGCCGAGGCAGAGAGAGTGGATCCTTCCCGGCGGACGGCCGACACTCACGGCCTGAGGCTTTCGGCTTAAAGCTTGCAGCTTAACGCTCGCGGCGCGCGGGGCGCGCCGCGTCACACCCGCACGTTCGGGTAGCTGCCCAGCCATCGCACGAACGGGCAGCGGGCCTCGAGTTCGGTGATGGCCTCGCGCACCGTCGGGTCGTCGTTGTGCCCGGTGATGTCGGCGAAGAAGAAGTAATCCCACGCCTTCTTCTTGCTCGGACGCGACTCGATCTTCGAGAGGTTGATGCCGCGTTTGCTGAAAGGCTCGAGCGCGTTGAGCAACGCACCGGGCTGATCGCTGAGCGAGAAGACGTAGCTGCTCTTGTCGCGACCTTCGCCGAGCGCGCCGGAGGATTTCCGTCCGATGACGAGGAAGCGCGTGGTGTTGTCCGCCTTGTCCTGGATGCCGGGTGCGACGATCGGCACGCCGAACATCTCGGCCGCGAGCGTGCTCGCGATGGCCGCGGTGCCGGCGTTGTCGCGCGCGATCTCGACTGCCCGCGAGGTGCTGTCGGCCTCCAGGCACATCGCGTGCGGCAGGTAGCGGTGCAGCCAGCGGCGGCACTGGCCGAGCGCCTGATCTTTTGAATACACTTTCTTGATCTCCGAGACCGGCGAGTTGGAGATCAGGTTTTGCACGATCTCGAGGTAGACCTGCGCCACGATCTTGAGGTCGGTCTCCACGAGCATGTCGAGCGAATGAAACACGGCCCCCTCGGTGGAGTTCTCGATCGGGATGACGCCGTAATCGCTGTCGCCCTTTTCCACCGCGTTGAATACGTCGGTGATGGTGGCGAGCGGCCGGTAGTTCACGCTCGACCCGAACTTCTTGATCGCCGCCTGGTGGGTGAACGTCGCCTCCGGTCCGAGGTAAGCGATGATCATCGGCTTCTCCAGGGCGATCGCGGCGGACATGATCTCGCGGAAGATCGAACGGATCGCGGCCATCTCCAGCGGGCCGCCGTTCAGCGCCTGGAGCCGCTGGAAAACCTCCTCCTCGCGTTTGGCGACGTAGATCTCGTCGCCCTTCGTGCGTTTCACCCGCCCGATGTCGGCGGCGAGCCGCACGCGCTCGTTGAGCAGCGTGAGGATTTCCTTGTCGATCGAGTCAATCTTGCTGCGCAGCTCGTCGAGGTTCATGGGGCGGTCTCCTTGGATGCGTCGGCCTCGCCGGCCTCGGCGGCATGATCCGGCGCGGGCGTGTCCTCGACGGGTGCCTTGGCCTTGCCGAGTTCCGTGGGCGGCGCGCTCCAGGCGACCGGTTGCTCGGCCTCCGGACCGGCGCCAAGTTGGAGGTCGGCCTGCTCGTCCCCGGAGTCGGTGTCGAGGCCCACCTCCGAATCCGAAACATGCTGCGGGGTGTTTGCCTTCTGCAGCCAGGAATCGATCTCGCGCGCGGACAGGACGTCGGAGGCCGGAAGCTCTTCCAGCGATTTCACGCCGACGAACTCCAGGAACTGCTCGGTCGTGCCATACTGGATGGGGCGTCCGGGAAGATCGGCCCGCCCGACGATCTTGATCAGTTCACGTTCGGTCAGGCGGTTGATCGCGCTCTCGACCGAGACACCACGGATGCTCTCGATCTCGGAACGCACGACGGGCTGCCGGTAGGCGATGATCGCAAGGGTCTCGAGCGCCGATTGGGAAAGCTTCATCGGTCGCGGCTGATTGCGCAGCAGGCGCACCCATTCGGCGCAATCCGGCGTGGTGACCAGACGCCAGCCCTGATGCGTCTCCTGCAGACAGAAAACCTCATTGGATGACTCGAGCTGCGCGCGGATGGCATCCATGGCCTCGCGAATCTGCGTGGCGGTGATCAGGGACGGGACTTCGCTCGGCGTGACTGCGAGGGGATCGACAGCCACCTCGGGCACCTCTGCGGGCGGTTCGACACCTTCGGCTGCCTCGGCATTCGGAGACGGGAGGGTCGCCGCCTCCTCGTGAAAGCGCGTAAACACTGCCTGGATATCCTTCACGGACAGTGAGCCCGGGGAGGCGAAAAGCAGCGAGCGCAAGACACGAACGAGGTCGAAGGCCATGGCTGGAAAGGCAACGAGTTCGGCGACCGCTGCCCTTGGGTCAACCAAATCCAGAGGGGGAGGTCGGACATCCGAGAACCGACGTGCGAAGCTCCGAAGGTAGGGCGAGGCCTCCGGCCGCGCCGCTGCCGGATGCGTGGTGCGAACGCGGCGCGGCCCGGGGCCACGCCCCACCCAGGGC